>NZ_JPME01000023.1 GCF_000732605.1 Lacrimispora celerecrescens
CATGGGTTCTCATGTCTCGGAGTGTCCCAACCAGCAGACGGGAAGAACGGTTTCCATTGATACAAGAGCGGCTCTTGCCTATTTCGGGACCTTTGGATATGAGCTGGATTTAAATGAAATATCAGAGGAAGAGCAGGACGCGGTCCGCAGGCAGGTGAAATACTATCAGGATCACGGACTTGTGTCCGCCCATGGAGACTATTACCGGCTGACCAATCCGGAAAGAGAGCGGGAGTATGGGGCGTTTATGTCGGTCTCCCAGGATAGGAAAGAGGCGGTCGTAGGATATGTGCAGAGGGTTTCCGGAGCAAATAAGGGAATTATTTATTTAAAGCTGCGGGGTCTTGAAGAGCAGACGGTGTATGATATTCCGGAGCTAGGAATAAAGCTTTCCGGGGCAGCGCTGATGTACGCAGGACTGCCTATGCCGGTGATCAAGGCGGACAATGAAGCCAGGGTGTTCACTTTGATGGCGCAGTGAGGAAATTCTAACTGGTTTTAAATACTTATAGGGAGTTATGGAAAGAGAGGATCGGAGACGGGGAACACATCAGATGTTGTTCCCCGTCTCCGATCCTGTTTATATTATTTTTTGCAATTAACAATTCGATTTTGCGGGATTTTGAATGATATGCACGTTCCCATATATTTTTTACTAAGTATTTTTAATTGAGAAGTGTTTCCATATTGCATTACCAGGCGGCTGTTAACATTGGCCAGGCCGATGTTTTCCTGACTGGGATGATTGATTTTCTCATTGAGGGCGGCCACTTCTTCTTTGCTCATGCCAACACCTGTATCTATTACGGTAATGGTAAGCCATTGATTTTTCTCCGCTATTTTGAGTTTGATAAAGCCTGAGCCTGGAAGGGGCTTGATGCCATGATACAGGCTGTTTTCAATAAGTGGCTGCAGGATGAGCCTCATGATGGGGTAAGATTCCACTGCCTTGTCATAATCGTAGTACAGGATATATTTATCCTCATATCGGTATCTCTGGATACTGTCATATTTTTTCAGATATTCAACCTCATCCCTGATGGTTACCATGGAGGTGGTATTTTGAAGCGAATATTTGAGAATATCGGAGAGTGCTTCAATGATATTGTTTAGAGACGTAGGTTCTCCGGTAAATTCAATGGCCTTAAAATCCAGTGTCTGCAGAGTGTTAAAGAGAAAATGTGGATTGATTTGCAGCTGTAGAGCAGCCATTTCCGCCAGCTTTTGTTCCTGCTTCTTTAATGTCAGCTGATTTTTCAGGAAGGTCTGATTAACAAATAGCCGGACGATATTATTCAGAATAATATCGTATTCATCCTTGATGAAGCTTGGCTTCTCCTGATTGTAGGTACCCCGTTCTGCATTGGAGAATACAGTAACAAAGTAATCAATCTGCTGAAAGTTCTTCTTGGTAATGGTATATGCAATCCAGACCATTGTGCACATTACCACTGCCAGAACCATAAGAAACTGGAAAAGAAGTGTGTACAGCGCCAGATAGTAATTAGACTTACTGATGCAAGCGGCTATATAGGTACCGCAAGCGGCCGGTATGATTCTGACATAATAGTTTTGGTGGTTAAAAGATATCCAATCCTGGTAGGGCTGGTCAGAAGAAGCCATTACCATAGATACAATGGCTTCCCTGTCATGGTCGCCTAGTTCCTGCATGTTTCCGTTTCCCTGTAAAAGAAAATTGCCCTGCGAGTCAATGATAAAAAACTGATCCAGATTAGAGCCAGAATTGAGAAGCTGTTTTAATTGCTCCTCATAGATATTAACCAGAATGACGCCCTGGAACATACTGAGCTTTCTATAATAAGTCAGAACCGGAGTAGGCCGGCTGTAGGAATATAAGGTCATATTCCGTTTTTCAATCCACTCACTTTTGTCAGAGGTTTTATAGGATACCATCCAGTTTAAGTCAGAAAATTGCGACAACTGGGCAATACCTCCGGTATAAGAGGTAAGGATGGAATCATATCCATCCAGATAATAATATACCGAGGAGATATAAGAAGCATTACTGGTCAGAGAGGCAAAATTGGAGAAAATACTGTTAGTGAGGATCACATCCATGTAACCAAGCTGTTTATGAAATATAAAATTGCGCAGCGAAATGGACATCCTGGGATTTCGGACCAACATATCATATTGGGTAGCAGCACTGTCAAGAACAAGGGAATAGCTGTCTCTGACGGCTTGGGCTGATTTGATGGCTTCGGCTTCTATATCTTTTTGCTTTCCATACACAATGGCAGCGAGAAAAATCATAAAAACTGTGATGATGGGAAGCGTTATGATTCCTGTATAATATAAAAATCGTTTGATAAAATTCCGTTTTCTCATGTCATTCTCCGTGAGTGGGGCAGTGGTTCTGCCGGTACTGCGATGGCGTCATATGGAAATACTGATGAAAAGCCCTTGAGAAATTTTTTGGATTATCATATCCCACCCGGTAGGCAATTTCATATTGTTTATAACCGATATCCTTCAGCATCCTAGCTGCATTATCCATGCGTGTCTTAAGCAGATAATTGGAAAAGCTTAAATCGGAGTGTTCCTTCATGACCTTCGATAAGTAATTAGGGCTTAATTCCACAAGTCTGGCTGCTTGTTCCAGCGTGGCATTCTGGTAATTCGTATCCAGATAATTCTTAACCATGCCGATAAGCTTTTCATAGTAGCTCAAATTCTCTTCTTCCGGTGCAGGAGACCGATGATTTTCTATATTGAGGTTTTCTCTGATTTTTGTAAGGCAATCTACCAGATCTTCATACTTGACAGGCTTTAAGAGATAGTCAATGGCACCGCTGCGCAGAGCCCGTCTGACATAGTCGAAATCCTGGTATCCGCTGAAAAAAATAATCCGGACCTTCCTCTTTGAAGAAAGCTTTTCTGACAGTTCCAATCCATCCATAATAGGCATCCGGATGTCGGAAAGAATCAGATCGACATGATTTCCCAGTATGAATTCATAGGCTTCCTTGCCATTGGCAAAGCAGCCAGCTACTTCAAAACCCAGTTGGCTCCAGGGAAACAGGTTTACGAGGCCGCTGCGGATCTTGGCTTCATCATCAACGATGATCACTTGATACATAATGAACACTCCCTTCATAAAGATCTGATTTTATTATAAAGAAAAAAATTAAAAAAGCATCTTTTATTTTTAAGGAATCGGCGAGATCGTTGAAAATGAAGAAATTTAGTTCATAATGATACTTTGTCTGGAAAGTCTATAAAAAATGATACGATTCTATCATGTAAGTTTCTTACTATTTCATAAAACTTCAGTTACAATAATCATAGTTAATGATTCACTTAAAAGCAAACGGAGGTAAAAATTATGAGAAAAGTGACGAAACTGACATGTCTGCTTCTAACAGGAATGATGGCAGCAACCGCCCTGACAGGCTGCACGAATAAACCCGCAGCCACGTCTTCCGGAGCAGAGACAGAAAAGGCAGCGGATCAGACAACGGCAGGAAAATCAACTGCAGAACAGATAACGCTCCGCTTCATGTGGTGGGGAGGTGATGCCAGAAATGAGGCGACCTTGGCAGTGATTGAGCAATATCAGAAGCTTCATCCGGAAGTAAAGATTGAGGCAGAGATGAATTCCGACCAGGGTTATATTGATAAGATATCCACCATGCTGGCCAACGGAACAGCACCGGATATCATGCAGCAGAACGTGGACTCCCTCCCTGATTTTATATCAAGAGGCGATTTCTTCGTAAACTTTAATGATTACCCTGATTTATTTGATACCTCAGGTTTTGAAAAGACTTTCATCAGTCAGTTCGGAACCTTTGACGACAAGCTTCTGGCCATTCCCACAGGGATGTCCTGCTTAGCCACCGTAGCCAATGAAGATGCAGCTAAAACTTGCGGTATCGATTTAAGCAGACAGATTACCTGGGAATCAATGCTGGAAGACGGGAAAAAGCTTCATGAACAGAATCCTGAGTACTTCTATATGAATACGGATACCAGAATTTTGTGTGAATATGTGTTAAGACCATATCTTCGTCAGTTGACAGGTCAGTCTTTTATCATTGACAGCGAAAAGAAGATGAGCTTTACAAGAGAGCAGCTGGTGGAAGTGCTTCAATATATCAAAGACTGTTATAGCGGCGGTGTTTTTGAGCCTGCGGAAGACAGTGCAACCTTTAAGGGACAGATTCAAACCAATCCCATGTGGATGGACGGGAAATTTGTATTTGCCTATGGTCCTTCTTCCAGTATTAATCTGTTGATTGATGCCGTTCCAGATAACACATGTACGGTAGTGCAGATGCCCTTGTCGACTGAAAGGGTTAATGACGGGTTCTTTGCAGATACGCCCCAGTACATGACAGTAAACAAGAACTCCAAGCATGTGGAAGAAGCAGTGAAATTCCTGGATTATTTCTATAACAATTCAGAAGCTCAGGAGACATTAAAAGACGTCAGAAGCGTGCCGCCGACCTCTACAGCCAGAAACCTCTGTGCAGAGAAAAAACTGTTAAATCCGGTTGTTGTAAGCGCAGTAGATCTGGCAGCTGGGTTAAATGGTAAGAGTGACAAGGGGTATACTACCAGCGCGGAAGTTTATGCCATTCAGGAAGATATGATTGAAAGCGTTGCTTATGGACAGAGTACACCGGAAGATGCTGCCGATAACGCGATTGATTTGATCAATGATTACTTAAGCGGTTTAAAATAAAAGTACGTAATGGGCTGCCGGGAAATGAACTTTCATTTTACGGCAGCTCTTTTAAAAGGCGGGAGGAATAAATATATGGCTAATAGTAAGGTCAAAATAAAGCCCAATTGTGGCGGATGGACCAAGAGAAACAAGATTGGTTTTATGTATGTATGCATCTGGATTTTTGGATTCCTGTTATTTCAGATGTACCCCTTTATTAGTTCTCTGATCTATTCCTTTACAGATTATGATATCTTCGATAAGCCGTCCTTCATAGGCTTAGATAACTATATCAAGCTATTTACAAAGGATAAGGAGTTTTGGAATTCTCTGACAGTCACCTTAAAATATACCTTTATTACAGTTCCTGGAAAGGTAGTTCTGGCTTTGATTATCGCCATGATCTTAAACAGGGAATTGAAAGGAATCAACTTTATGAGAACTGTGTATTATATTCCTTCCCTTTTAAGCGGTTCCGTAGCGGTGGCGATCTTGTGGAAGGTGCTTTTCATGAACGACGGTTTTATCAACAGTCTGTTGGGTGTTGTACATATACCGCCTGTAAAATGGATGGGCAATCCCAGTATGGCGGTGATCACCATCTGTATGCTGGAGATCTGGCAGTTTGGTTCTTCCATGGTGCTGTTTTTATCAGCTTTAAAGCAGGTGCCTAGGGAACTGTATGAAGCGGCCAGGATTGATGGAGCCACAAAGATAAGGATCTTTTTTAAGATAACGTTACCGATGATTACATCCATCGCATTTTTTAATATTATCATGCAGCTGATCACAGCTCTACAGAATTTCACATCGGCCTTTGTAGTGACAAATGGCGGGCCTAACAAGGCTACCTACGTGCTGGGCATGAAACTATATACGGATGCATTTAAATATTTTAAAATGGGCTATGCCTGTGCCACATCTTGGATTTTGTTTATCATCATTATGATTATGACCCTGATCCTGTTTGTAACATCAAAAAAATGGGTCTATTACGATAACTAGAAAGGAGAGGCTGAATGAAAAACAAAAAAATTAACATTGTAATTACATATGTACTTTTGGGGATATTTGGTATTGTCATGCTGTTTCCGGTAATCTGGATGTTTTTCGCGTGCTTTAAGTCCAATAATGAAATATTCGGCAGCCTGGCTCTGCTTCCAGAGAGCTGGAGCCCGGAAGCTTTTATTAAGGGCTGGGCAACAACGGGTACCTATACCTATGCAAAGTATTTTATCAACACCTTCGCCTTGGTTATCCCTACCACCCTGCTGACTCTGGTGTCATGTTCACTGGTGGCCTATGGCTTTGCAAGATTTGATTTCCCGGGAAACCAGTTCCTTTTTATGATACTGATAACAACGTTGATGCTTCCCAATGCAGTAATCATTATACCGAGATATGCACTGTTTAATAAGCTTGGCTGGCTGGATTCCTACATGACATTTTTTGCACCAGCGGCCGTAGGCTGCTATCCCTTCTTTGTCTTTATGATGGTACAGTTCTTGAGGGGGCTTCCCAGAGACTTAGATGAATCCGCTTATATTGATGGCTGCGGACCGTTTCAGTGTTTTATCAGAATTTTGCTGCCTCTTTTAAAACCTGCACTCTTTTCTGCCGGACTGTTCCAGTTTTTGTGGACCTGGAATGATTTCTTTAATACAAATATCTACATTAATACTGTGGCTAAATTCCCGTTATCGCTGGCGCTGAGAGTCAGTATAGATGTAACTTCCAATATCAAATGGAATCAGGTGATGTCTATGGCTTTGGTTTCTGTAGTACCACTGATCATTTTATTTTTTGCAGCGCAGAAATATTTCGTGGAAGGGATAGCTACAACTGGTATGAAAGGGTAGTGTTGGAGAATTAGCAGAGCATAACAATGGAGGAATCATGAAGACTTATAAAAATCCAGTATTATATGCGGATTATTCCGACCCGGATGTGATCCGAGTCGGCGGCGATTATTATATGGTAGCATCATCATTTACCTATGTTCCGGGAGTTCCGCTTCTTCACTCTAAAGATTTGGTACACTGGGAAATCATTAATTATTGTGTAAAAGCGCTTCCTTTTGAAAAATATAAGGAACCGTCCCATGGTTCAGGAACGTGGGCTCCCTCCATCCGCTTTCATCAAGGAACATTTTTCGTATTTATCCCATTGGTGGATGAGGGTATCCTGGTTGCCAGAAGCGATAATCCTTATGGTGAATTTCAATTAAATATGCTGTGCGAAAGAAAAGGATGGATAGACCCCTGTCCGTTTTGGGATGAGACTGGGAAAGCCTATATGGTGTTTGCGTATGCAGGCAGCAGGGCAGGAATCAAACATCGTCTGATGCTGGTAGAGATTAATACGGACTGTAGGTATTTGGTGGGAGAACCTCAAATGATTTTTAACGGGGAACAGATAGCGCCTATAACCGAGGGACCGAAGCTGTATAAAAAGAATGCATATTATTACATACTAATGCCCTCAGGAGGTGTGGAAAACGGCTGGCAGTCATGCCTTAAATCCAGGGATATTTGGGGCCCCTATGAATACAAGGTTGTCATGCGGCAGGGGTATTCTAAAGTTAATGGCCCTCATCAAGGTGGCTGGATCACAACTCCTGACGGGCAGGATTGGTTCATTCATTTCCAGGATGTAAATGAGCTGGGTAGAATTATTCATCTGGAGCCTATGTGTTTTCTTAAAGGCTGGCCATTTATTGGCCAGGACAAAGATGGTGATGGAATTGGAGAACCGGTAGAAGAGTGGCGAATGCCTGTGGAGAACATGCCTGAATATGAAATCCTTCAATCGGATGAGTTTATGTCTGAGGTACTTGGACTCCAATGGCAGTGGCAGGCAAACCCCAATCCCAATAATTATTCTCTTACTGCCAATCCGGGCTGTCTGCGGCTGTATTGCCGGAAACATCCTAAAAGAGATAATCTTTTGTGGTATGCGCCGAATGTGCTAACTCAGATTCCACAGAGCAAGTCTTTTACTATGACGGCCAAGCTTGTATTAAACGGAGAAAAGACAGGGGATTTCGGGGGAATCGGCATGATAGGGCACTCCTATTCCTACATGGGGTTATATCAGACGGAGGATGGAACAGAACTAAGATGCTACGAAGGAATCGTCACGGACAAGATGTTCAAAGGAAAAGCTAACGAGGAATGCGTTTTTAAAAGCATAGGAAATGGAAATAGAATATGGTTGAAGCTTCGTGTATTGGAGGATAAGACGTATCGCTTTTCCTATTCCTGGGATGGAGAAGAATTTCTGGAGACAGACCCTTCATTTAAGCTTTGCCGAGCTACCTGGACGGGCGCCAAGCTCTGTCTATGGGCTTGCGCCCGGGAGAATGCGGAGTCGGAAGGTTACTGCGATTATGAATATATACGTATCCGAAAGGGAGAAATATAAGCAAACATATAAGTTTTCAGAGACAGATCAGTATGGCTAAAGAATAAAATGAAGTACGAAGAAGCATAGCCTCTTAGTACTTCATTTTTTGCAGATTAGCTGCTGTCTATTTTACTTTACGTCTATAACTTCCTTCGCCATACCAATTAAATCATCACAGCTCAAATCATCAGAGGAGCTGAGAGTATACTTCATACCGTTTTCACTCCAGTTTACATAACGGTATACCTTGCGCTCTTCTTCGCTGCTTCCATAGCTGATCATCAGCTTTCCCTCTTCCTCCAGCTTTGAATCTTCCTCTGATGGTTTTGCATCTGGCGGTAAAAACAGATAGTCATCTTCATGAGCTTCTAATGTGATATCCTGATAAACTTCATGCTTTATCACCGTAGAGGATCCCTGAGGAATCATATCCTGATTTTCATGAATGTCAAGTCCCACGCGATTGTTTTCCCCATAGCCGGCATAGAGTTCCGGGTAAGTAATCAATGGATTCTGATTCTCATCCCTTCCTTCCACCTTAGTAATAGAGCCTTCATTAAAGGAAATACCATTTGAAAATGTATCTACTATCTTTGGAGTGGTCCCCATCTGGCGTTCAGCTAATTGAATCAGCTCAGCTTTTGAATGGACCATTTCGTCCCGGGAAGTAGAGCTGAACAAGCCTGTAATTTTACCGCCTGCAATCGCCGTGACAGTTCCCATTACCGTTATTGTACACACTGCGGCCAATGCGGCCACCATTCTCTTTTTATTAAATTTCATAATTCTACTCCTCATTTCTATTTTTTTATGAATTTCTCTAAGACAACGATTCTCTGCATGCGCATCCGGCTTTATCTGATCCAGCTCGGACTTAATGATTTGTTTTAATCTGTCATCCCCAAGGTTATCCATGGCAAAAACCCCTTTCCATTTCTGTTTTTTCACTACTGTCAGCCTTCAATAAATCCTTCAGCAGTTTTCTTGCTTTATGCAGACGGGATTTTACCGTCCCTTCCATGGCTCCTGTAATATGGGCGATCTCTCTGGTGCTCAATTCATTATAATAATACAGAAGAATCACGGTACGGTATTTTATATCCAGATTGCTGAGTGCTGCCTGGATTTCATTTGCTGTCTCTGCCACTAAAACAGATTCCAATGGTCCATCTGTTTTCTTGTCTTCCCGGATGTGCTCCGCACTCTTTTTGTCCTCTTCATTTTCTAAAATACCTTCATAGGAGATTTCAGCCCTCCCTTTTTTCTTTCGTTCAAGCCGCCAGGCTGTCCGGACCAAAATCTGATACAGCCACGGTTCAAAGCGTTCCGTTTGTTTCAGTTTTGACTTGTAAAGATAGCATTTAACAAATGTCTCCTGTAAAATGTCCTCACTGTCACTTCGGTTACCTGTAATAAAATACGCCATACGGTATAGCTTTCCGGAATAGGAATGGTATAGTTCGTCAAATGCTGCTTCGCTGCCGTTTATCATGCTTTCCACCAAAGCCTTTTTTTCTTCCATCTTAACCTTTTTCCTTTCCTTTTTAGATGCATCTGATAATAAGAGTCATGGAATTATCATTTGGTTCATTTTTTACAGCTTATATTTTAAAAAGTATAAAAAAGGATCGGAGACGGGTAACTAACAGCTGTTGTTCCCGTCTCCGATCCTTATGGCTAATAAGACTTTTGATTTCAGGTGAGTTCCGCAGTCCCTAGAACTGACCGCTAAATTCCATTTTTATTCCTCTTAATCACCTTAAGCCTGGTAAACTCCTCCCTGTCCTTTTCTTCCAGTGAATTAGTAATGTTCTTAGTCAGCGTCTCATACCTGGGAATTGTAATATTCTTTAAGGCATTGGCCCGTTTCTGGGTCCTCTTGATGCTGTTTGCCAGACGGTAGGCGGAATTCTCCACCATGGAAAGCTTTACCGTCAGCTTCTTTACCTTTTCAAACTGGTAACGGGCTTCATCCAGGGATTCCCTGGTGCTGTAATAGGCATAGGTCAGATTTAATGGCATTTCATCATGCTCTACCAGAGGAATCTCCGTTCCCATGATGCTTCTGGTTTTTATGCGCACGGAAGTATCCGCAGGGACTGCCATGGCAATATCCTGCACATAGTTGATCCCCAGTTCAATGTTAGCCTTTTGCAGGGCCTTATAGGCGGAAGTGAAGGTGACGTCAATTTCTGACTGAATGCCTTTTGCTTCATCGATCAGGCTCATCAGCTCCTTGATGAGGATGTTCCGTTTCTTATCCATCAGCTCATAGCCCTGTCTGGCTAAAGTCAGAGAGCTTTTCGCAAGGATTAAATTCCCCTTGGTGGGAAATGTATTGGGATTCATGAATATCCCTCCTATTCTTCCGAGCCTTCAAGGGTGGTTGGCTTGTAATACTGGTCTAAGACCTTAGTGTCGATGCGGTCTAACTCGGCTCTTGGGAGCAGGCCTAAAAGCTCCCAGCCAATAGTCAGAGTTTCGATGATGTTCCGGTTGGCATGATTTCCCTGTCCGACAAACCGGTTTTCAAATTCCTTTCCGAACACCAGATATTTTTTATCAATAGGGGATAGTTCATCTTCACCAATGACCGATGCAAGCGCTCTGGCGTCTCCTACCTTAGCATAACAGGAGAATAGCTGGTTTGCTAGGCCCTGATGGTCGGCTCTTGTAAAGCCTTCTCCAATGCCGTCCTTCATCAGACGGCTTAAGGAAGGAAGAACGTTAATAGGAGGATATACGGACTGGCCGAATAAGTTGCGGTCCAGAACGATCTGCCCTTCCGTGATATATCCCGTAAGGTCCGGAATGGGGTGAGTGATGTCGTCGTTTGGCATGGTTAAGATGGGGATCTGGGTTACGGATCCATGCCGGTCCTTTACGATGCCGGCCCGTTCATAAAGGGATGCCAGCTCGCTGTATAAATAGCCGGGGTAGCCCTTTCTGGAAGGGATCTCCCCCTTTGAGGAGGAAACTTCACGTAGAGCCTCCGCATAGGCTGTCATATCGGTTAAAATAACCAGTATGTGCATTCCCTTTTCAAAAGCCAGATATTCCGCCAGTGTTAACGCAACCTTTGGCGTGATCAGACGCTCAACAACAGGGTCGTTTGCCAGGTTGATGAACATAGCCACGTGGTCGGAAACGCCGCTTTCTTCAAAGGTACGCCGGAAGAAGTCGGCCACATCGTACTTTACGCCCATGGCGGCAAATACCACGGCAAATTTCTCGCTGGAAAGGGCGTCGTCTCCCAAGGAGGCCTGCTGCACGATCTGGGCTGCCAGTTCGTCATGGGGAAGACCGTTTCCGGAGAAGATGGGAAGTTTTTGGCCCCGGATCAGAGTCATCAACCCGTCGATGGCTGAGATTCCCGTTCGGATATAATCTCTTGGGTATTCCCTGGTAACAGGATTTAAGGGTTTTCCGTTGATGTCCAGACGAATGTCGGAGCTGATGTCTCCAAGACCGTCAATAGGCTCTCCAATTCCATTAAAGGTGCGTCCCAGCATATCTTCGGACACAGCCAGCTCCATCGGATGCCCGGTGAGGCGGGTGTGAACATTTCTTAAGGCCAGACCATCGGTACCTTCAAACACCTGGATGATTGCCTTATCCTCGTAAACCTCAATGATACGTCCCAGCTTCTTTGTCTTTTTTTCTACGGTCATTTCCACGATTTCGTCGAAAGCAGCATTCTGGACGCCTTCTAAAACAACTAATGGACCATTGATCGCACTTAGTCCTAAATATTCGATTGCCATAGCCTGCCTCCTCCCTATGCGTTGCGTTCGATGACGGAATCATAGAAGGTATCTACCTGCTTTTTATAGTCATCAAACATATCGAGTCTGTCGTTAGGTACATCATATTTAATGGAAATAATCTTATCAAAGATCGGATCCTCCTTTAAAACAGACATCGGCATTCCCATGGAAACCAGGGAACGGGATTTCTTGTATAAATAAAGGATTAAGTCCATCATTTTAAACTGTTTCTCCATTGGCACGCAGGTATCTTCCTTATGGAAGGCGTTCTGCTGTAAAAATCCGATTCTGATTACCTTGGAGATCTCCAGAATGAGCTTCTGGTCATCGGGAAGCATGTCACCGCCGATCAGCTTTACAATCTCCATCAGGCTGCTCTCCTGGGTCAGAAGAAAGACCAGTCGGTTTCTGTAGTCCACGAATTTCTTATCAACATGTTCCACGTACCAGGGAGCTAAATCAGTCAGATATTCAGAATAGCTGCTGAGCCAGTGGATGGCCGGGAAATGGCGTTCGTTTGCCAGATTTCTGTCCAGACCCCAGAAGCAGCGAACAAAACGCTTGGTGTTCTGGGTGACCGGTTCGGAGAAGTCGCCTCCCTGAGGGGATACGGCCCCGATGATGGTAACCGAGCCTTCGGTTCCGTTCATGTTCTGCATCATCCCGGCTCTTTCATAGAAGGCCGATAAGCGGGAAGCCAAATAAGCCGGAAAGCCTTCCTCTGCGGGCATTTCCTCCAGACGTCCTGATAATTCCCTTAAGGCCTCGGCCCAGCGGGAGGTGGAGTCTGCCATGATTGCCACATGATATCCCATATCCCGATAGTATTCCGCCAGGGTAAGGCCGGAGTAGAGACTGGCTTCACGGGCGGCTACAGGCATGTTGGAGGTATTGGCGATCAGTGTGGTCCGGTCCATCAGAGGATTTCCGGAACGGGGATCAACGAGTTCAGAGAACTCCTCCAGTACCTGAGTCATCTCGTTGCCTCGTTCCCCGCAGCCGATATAGATGATGATATCCGCATCAGACCATTTGGCGATCTGGTGCTGGGTCATAGTTTTTCCTGTACCAAAGCCGCCGGGGATACAGGCGGTGCCTCCCTTTGCAAGAGGGAACAGGGTATCAATGATTCTCTGCCCGGTAATAAGAGGTTTTCCTGCCGGATATCTCTTTAAAATGGGTCTTGGTACGCGGATCGGCCATTTCTGGGTCATGGTAATCTTCTTTTCAGAGCCGTCCGGTAGCTGGAGAGTCAGAAGAGGATCGGATATGGTATAAGAACCATCCTCTACTACATCGATGACATAGCCCTCCATATCAGGAGGAAGCATAACCTTATGGACAATGGCAGGAGTTTCGGGAACCTCGGCAATGATGGCTCCAGGAAACAGATGGTCACCCTTTTTTACTGTTATGTGAGTCTTCCAAAGCTTTTCACCGTCAAGGGAGTCCACGTGAATACCTCGGTCAATGTATGCCCCACCAGTCTTTGCAATCTCACTTAAAGGGCGTTCGATTCCGTCAAAGATGTTATTTAAAATACCGGGGGCAAGTGTGACGGATACGGGAAAGCCGGAGGAGGAGACCGTTTCTCCCGGCTTTAAGCCGCTGGTTTCCTCATACACCTGAACAATGGTGCGGCGGTCCGTAAGACCGATGACCTCACCGACTAAGTGGTCCTTTCCCACGTAGACCATTTCATTCATTCGAAATCCGGAATCGCCCTTTAAATAGATGACAGGGCCGTTAATGCCGGAAATGGTGCCTGTATTAGTCATTAGTCGTACCTCCCATGAGATCCTTTACATCAAAGCGGAAGTCGCGTTTTGCCTCCGCCAGCTTGGTCTGAAATGAATTGTCGATTAAAATGTGCCTGGAAGGGATGACAGACCGGGTTCCTCCCAGAAAGGAATATTCGCTTACCCGGACATCAGGGCGGCCTGAGATCGCCAGTTCATTGATTCTTTCCTCATCTGCAGGATCGATGTAAATGGTGATGAATTCTTTTCCTGCCAGGGCTTTTGCATCCTGTATCTGCTTTTCCAAAAGCTTTGTATATTCCGGGGATTCCATAAATGTGGCCAGTTTATCCCGAAGCTCCGAAAACAGCTTATCTTTCAGCTCATCCTGTTTTTTTCCAAAGACCCGCTTCATGCCAATCTGTTCCAGGGAAAGTTTTTTGTTGATTTCCCGTTCGATCCGATCACTCTCTAAAGCTACCTGCTGTGCGGCCCTTCGTTTTGCATCCTCCTGATGCTCCGAAAAGGACTGCTCCAAAGCAGCTGTATATTCATCAAGCATCTTTGCACTGCGGGTTCTGGCATCTTCCATACAAAATTCCAGGAAATGCTGTAATTTTTCCTCAGTCGTCAAGATGACCACCTCTTTCTTATAGTTTTAATCCGATGGCTTCATTTACATAATCCGTGATAAAATTCGGCTTGCGGCCGGTACCATGGCGGTCAGGGATTTCTATGATCAATGGAAGCTTGCGGTTCAGCTTTACATCATTGATGATGTCTGGAAATTCTTTTCCGAATTTTTCCGTCAGGAGAATAATCCCGATCTCCTTATCGGCCAGGACTTTATCCAGTTCATGTTTCAGTTCAGCCTTTTCATGAACGACAGCGCCCTCAACTCCGGCTAATCTCATGCCGGTCCAGGTGTCTACGTTGTCGCTGATCAAATACATTTTCATGGATTAGAGCTTACCTAAGATCATGAAAGAAATGATCAAGCCATACAGACACACGCCTTCGGCAAGCCCCACGAAGATCAATGATTTACCAAGTATGGAACCATCCTCACTGATGGCACCGAGAGCGGCGCTGGCAGCAGCTGAAACGGCAATACCGCCGCCGATGCAGGCAAGACCTGTGGAAAGAGCTGCAGCTAAGTAACCCATTCCGGCAATGTTTCCAGTGCTGGCTGCGGCACTTTCCGCAGCGGAAGCCTGGCCATTAAACATCAAAACGCTGGAAACAATCAGGGTTCCAAAGAATAAAAGGGTGTTGATCCCAAGGGCAGTTTTATAGCGGCCCTTTGTTTTTGCGCCCATGGCAAATGCTCCGAAGGGCAGGGCAATACTTAAAGTTAATGCAATTGCTAATGTGATTTTCACTAAGATTGACATAATATTACCTCCGTTTTGGTTTTTATATTTTCTTCCCGTATGGTTTAAATGCACGGCCGGTTCCCCGATAGAAACGGCTGAATAATTCATAATATTCCAGACGCAGCACCTGGATTCCAACGATCAGGCCTTCCATGCCGCAGACAAATAAGTTGCCAAGAACTACAATCAGCCAGTTTGGTGTTCCTGCTTCCGCACCGGACAGCATGAGAACTACCTCCATCATGGCCGCATGGCTGACAGCAAAGGCGCCTACACGGACAAAGGAAAGGGTATTGGAAAAATAGCTTAATAACACTTCAAACAGTTCAAAGAAGCCCTGGACCACAAACATGCCCTTTTCCTTTGGCATGATCTGCGCTTTCTTTTCTACCAGATTGGTGAGTGGCTCCTTAAAGAACATAACAAGCAGCGGGATACCAAACATGATAACAAGGAGTATGGCAGCCGGAATGGGGTTATTTGTCATGTAAAGAACGATGGTCAGCACAAGGCTTGCGTAGAAGACAAGTCCTGCCGCACCGTTTGTGTCAAACAGGGTCTTTTCCGGATCATGAAAGCGGATGCTGTTTATGATATTAAGGACCATGGTCAACAGGATAATTCCCATTCCAATGGAAACCGCAACAATAAATACGGTATTTAGTTTCCCTATAAAGGCAGGTTGGTCATATGCTCCATGGGTCGAAGCCAGACGGCCTGAATAATATTTTCGAATCCAAAAACGCTTCCAAACAGGAATCCGAATATGGTTGAAAAGAAACCACAGCAGGAGATAATTGCTGCCAGATTTACTTTTTTCAGTTGGTAGAGGAGAAACCCTCCAAACAGAAGGCACATTCCCTGTCCCACATCCCCGAACATAAAGCCAAACAGGAAGGAATAGGTGATGCCGATCAATATAGTTGGGTCGATCTCGTTGTAAGCCGGCAGGCCATACATCTGTATGAACATCTCAAAGGGTTTAAATAGCCCGGGATTTTGAAGCTTGGTGGGGGGCTTACTCATAATTTTGTTATGATCATCCTCCATGATACAGAAAGTTTTTTCGTCATCAGAGATTTCTTTCTGAAATGCGGCAGCATCCCGATTGCTCATCCAACCGCAGAGGATGTAAAAGGTGTTTACTTTCTGCTTAGTGCATGCAGCTAGTTTTCTCACATTAAAGTTGGTAGAAAATACCTCCAGCTCGTTCAATGCCGCCAATAACTCATCTTGTCTTGATGCCAGCAATTCGGACATCTGCTTTCGGATGCTGTTGATATCGAACTGAAGAGCGCTTATCTTATCTTCCAGAGAATGAATGGCATCCAAAGGCGTGCCTTTGTATTCATCTGGTAAAAAGAAGCGTTCAAAGCGCATGGAGGCATAAATGGCATCAATCTGATTTGAGATGGTTTCCGGTACAAAATAAACCAGCCAGACATATTCGTCATCCTCCCGGCATTTATAGAGAACGGTATCAATGGTATCATATACATAGTTAACAAATTTGTTGTAATACTCATGTGAAATACGCCCAAAACGGAATTTAATGTACTTAAACTGAAGGATGGAGCTTAAATCATAGTTTAGTCCGGTAAATGGAAGGATTCGTTCCAGAGACTGTTGGAAGGAATTTTGTTCCGATACAATGGCCTCTTCCTTTGCTGAAAGCTCCTTTACCTGTTCCCCGATCTCAGTGACAATTCTGGCTGCTTGCTGGATAGGGATCTTTTTCCTGCTGCCAGCCTGACTACTCTGCGGGAGTAATTCCGCCAGTTCTATGGCACGCTGGTAGGCGTCTTTGTATGGATTTGTTTCAATATAAGGCCTTAAGTCTTTCACCGTTTTTAACTCTGACAGGGCATTTTCCAAATGAATTTCATATTTGGATAAATACGTATCGATGACCCGGTCAATATCGTCCTTAGGTCCGGTGATACTTAAGAATTTCATCTTTTCTATCACGAAAAAACAACCCCCTTTACATTTTTACTACATAGGAGATGATTTCATCCGGGCTTACGCGGTAACGGATGCTCTCTATGAGGGTGATAATCTTTTGAATTTCTTCCTCCTTAAAATAAAGATAGGTATTCAGCGTGGCAATGGAATAAGGATTCTGCCGGCTGGAGGAAAGGTATATTTTGTCCAGTATTTCTTGAGTCAGTTGTTCCAAGTTCGGTATTTCTGCGGTTTCCCAATCTGATTTCCTTCCATAAAAGGTAGTTCTTAGTACGGAAAAGAACTCTTCCAGTGTGGCTGTCTCTACCATTTTCGTAATCTGCTCCTTATTCAAATGGTAATTAATAGGGATGAGCAGGGAATAAATATCAGCAGGCTGCTGATGATAATATTTTTTGGAACGGTAAATCCACTGGACATTAAGTAAATCCAGCTTGCTGCCGAAGCAGCGTGCAAGAAGCTCCTGTTCCTTCCTGGTAAGATATTTACCCATAACCCTCCAAATGGTCTTGAAGTATAGAAGGTCTAAATGAACCTCATAATCGAACAAGGTAGGCTGGTCCCTGTCGTCTAGGTGGGACAACAGGTCATAATAGGCCGAGCCTTCCAAATTAGCTATGAACTCTCGTAAGTCCGCTGAGGATGACAGTTTCATCAAATCCAGCTTGGAATGTTTCTCAAAAAAGTCCTGGAAAACAGAGAGATCGATATCCAACCGGTTCCGCCCCATGGCATTGCGGAAACACTTTTTCAGGATATCGATTTCAAAGTGCATAAAATACAGGTCCAGGAATTTACGCTGGGTTAAATTGGCGAATCGGTAGAGCTTGGCAAAATCCTGGTACAGGGAAAGGATCAGCCTCTGTTCAATGGCACCCCGGTGAAGGGCCACACCCTCCAGATTTGCAAACAACCCTTCATAGGCAGGGAGGCGCCTTAAATATTCCACTGCATCAGAAACAGTTTCAAGGGCCGCCATTTCGCGGAACTGGCTGTCGGTGATCAGATGGCTCTCCATGGCTCTTACCTTGGTTGTAATGCCGCTGTAGGATAGTAAGTCTCCCATAGGATCACTCCTTTATCATAGTATTGAATAATTCCCCCACATATTGTGTATGATGATCTTCAAAACGCTGTTCCATGGCTTCAAGGACCTTTTGGGAATCATTCCGCTGTTTTTCCAGGCGGTTGTTCATGTTGATTTCCATGCTGGCCTGCAGCTCTTCAATCTTCTTATTGGTTTCTGCTTCCAGCTGCGCATCAAATGCAACGGTCCGTTCTTCCATTTCTTTGGCAAACGCCTTTTTGCGCTCATTGGCATCATTCATAATGGAAGCCGCAGCCGATTCAATCTCGGATATTTTCTCGATCACAGTATCCATACCGTGCCCTCCTTTTCGTAATAGTTCATTAAAAATATAATGCTAATTTATAATGATACTACAATTTTAAAAAATTGCCATAGGATGTTAGAAAAAAACCTTAATCTTAATGAAATTTTATCATAAATATAAGTTACGCCGCCTTAGCTATGGTTATGCATGTGCAACAAAAAAAGCGAAGTTCAGAGGGGATTTTCCCTGAAATCTTCGCTTTTTTAACGTTTTCTTTATTGGGTGGCAGTTGTTGTACTTTCTTCGGCAGAAGTGGATTCCCCTGCTTCCGTTCCTGCCCCGTCTTCCGTTACGGTCAGAAACTCGGTGGCAACATAAGCCTCTGTTCCTTCAAACATAATGGCTGTCCATTTATCATCATAGGTCTTGACGTATTCCACCACCGTACCGGAAGCCAGGCTTCCAAGCTTGGCGCCGTCGGTGGAAGGTTCGGAGCGGACGTTAAGCTTGCTCTTGGTGGTATATATTTTAGGTGCTTCTGTTTCTGGCTGCGTAGGCTCTGCAGAAGTTTCGGCACTTGTCACGGCTTCGGTAGTGACCTCAGCAACCGTATCGGCTGTTGTTGGCTCTTTTTTTGAGTTCTTTCCGGGGATCAGCTTTACGATGATCAGGGCAAGTACAAGAAGAACCAAAAAGATGAGGGCAGGTTTCAGCAGTTCGTATACATCGAAGCCTTTCTTTTTAGTGCGCCGTCTGCTTCTGCTTGAAGTGGACCTTTGACCGCTTCTGGGAACATTCCTCTGGGCTGGCCTTTGCCCGGGCCTTGCACCGTCTGGTCTTGCTCCATTGCGCCCGGTACCGCCAGTATGCTCCTGAGTCCTTAAAGGCGCATTCCTTGCGCCGGTGCTTCTTTGATTTCCTGTTGTTTGGAATTCATTTTTAGGAGCGCCGCTTCGCGTAGGATTATTTCGGGGAGTAGAGGACATGGTCCTAACGTCTGTAGGACGTTTATTGATTGGGGTTACCCCCTGGCTTCCTCTATTATGAGAGTTTGCAAAGGTATTGACTTCCTGAGACAGAAGCTGGAATGCTTCGTTGGCATCATAGGGACTGTCATCCCCTTCGTGAACTGCCTTGTTTCCCAGCACGCGGATCCTGTGATAGTGGTCTTTGGCAGCCTGAGAAATAAAGCGTCCTTCAAAAAGCTGGTCTATGCTGTCTGCCAGATCGCCTTCCACAATCAGAGCCCTTTCTCCAAGATAATTCACCATATATTCCAGGGTTTGCCGGGCTTTGATCATGGCCATGTTATACTGCTTCTGGCTCATGAGCTTTTCCGTTTCCCTTTGACCCTGCTGGATTCTTAGTAAGAAACTGTTGTTTGTAGTTCCCATATATATCCTCCTTTGCAAAAACGGTTGTATTCCAATATACAGATATTATACTAGATTAATGCAAATTGTGCACCTGTTATTTTGTCGTTTTTTGATTTGTAAGAGAAAAGTAAAAAACATATTGATAATCATTATAAATAAAGGAAAATTTGAACTTTAAATTTTCCGTGATACTAATTTGTTACTAAATCATGTAATTTGCTTGCGACCTTACTATGCTTATTAGGGGATAAGTGCCCATAAATATTGTTTACCATATCGACAGAGTCCCCTATACGCTCTGCTATAAGATAGGGAGAGAGTGAATACGTATTGGTTTGATACCGGAAGAAGTGCTGGCTTCTCCCCCTCCTCTACAATCCGGTTGCACCACATGTTGCAATAAATACCGATGATGCAATGGATATGAGACCTTGTGCTTTTAATGATATCGGGGAGCGTATTGTAGCGGATGATTTAATATCAAGTGAATATGATAGTGAAGTCGAAGACGGTGAATAAAGCCCCTAAAAAAGGAAGGAGCCGGTAAGATCGGGGGAATCCTGCCGGCTGAAGTATGAAAAAAAGTTTATTTAAAAGGGTTATTGGCCTCTTTGTGATTATTAATATACCGGGGAATTGTGACGGAAATTTGATGAATTTGTGAAGAGTCTGTGAAAGTAAGTGGCACGTTGAAAACTTAATATTGATAGTAAGTACGATTCCAAGCGGAGCATCTCGCCCCGATAGACTTAGACTTTTCTTTTCCATGTCCCTCCGGTGAGCGGCCTGTTCCTCTACCATTTCGAAAATTCTCGTTGCCGCACCCGGAAGAATTTCTTCATACTTGGCAAAATGGAATTGTAAGTGACAAGATTATACCATAAATGATAGAAATAAGGTTATATGTTGTATATAGTTACTAAAATTTGATAAAAACGTGAAATAAGCCTATTTTATTACCGATTTTGGCCGATATAGTTCATGGATAACATAGGGGGAGGTAGGAGTATGAAACGTTCAGTATTAGTAAAATTAGGGATAGGAATTTTGGCATTTTTGGTTATTATTTTCTTAACCGGATATTTTTTTATCTCCAGCGCATTAAAGGGTTTTAAAGTCCAGGTGATGGATTTTGACCAGGAGTTAAATTTAAGAAAACCGGCACAGGTAAAAACGGAACCCACCATTCTGTTTTTAGGAAACAGCATGACCTATTTTAATGATCTACCGACGGTTTTTATGAATTTAAGCCGGAGCGGAGGATTCGCAGCTGAGGTATATGAATTGACGGAAGGTTCGTACCGCCTTGAATATTTTGCCGATGAAACAGATGAAGTTGGGGCACAGGTATATGATGCACTGGAAAGTTACGATTGGGATTATGTGATTTTGCAGGAACAAAGCGGTATTTCCACAATAGGAGCAGAAGAGCACATGTATCCTGCCGCAAGGACGCTTGACAGTATGATACGGGAAGCAAATGGTGAATCCGTGTTTCTTATGACGTGGGCTTATAGAGAAGGTTTTTCATTACCATTATTAGGGTTGGAATTTAAAAATACAAGAGAAGAAATGCAGACTCAAATGGCTCAAAATTATAGGGACATTGCCACTGAATTGGATGCACTGCTGGCACCTGCCGGTATCGCATTTATGCGGTGTTCTGCCAATTATCCAGAAATTGAACTCTGGGATGAAGACGGGAATCACCCGTCACCGGCCGGGACTTATTTGGCTGCATGTGTTTTGTATCAGGTGTTATACGATCAGTCTCCCGGCGAACTTGGATACACCGCCGATCTGGATAGGCAGACGGCTTTAAAGCTACAGCTGGTTGCTGCGGGTATCCAATAACAGAATCTGGGGTTCTGTTCTATATGAATATTAAATTAGTTTTGGAGGATGTAAGTATGAAAAAGAAATGGAATGTAATGATTGGTGAGAGAGAGCATGAGATTATTTTTAAACCCGGCGCCTTTCGAGGAAAGAAGATCGTGGATGGTGTTTCTACACCTGTTAAGAGTACAAGCATGTTTATCCGGGTATTTGATGAGCCAATCGAGCTGGAGGGAAAAACACTTCATCTTACGGCAATCGGTTCCAAAGTAGATTTAGCAGTGGATGACGTTTACTTAAATTCAAAGAAACCATATGTACCGCTTAATGAAATACCCCGCTGGGCTTATGGATTCACAGCTGCCATAATTATAATTGGCTGGATCCTAAGCGGCCTATTCGGATTATTAGTTGGTACCATGGGAGGCGTGTTTATTATTAAAAGATCGATTTCTCCGATACAGAAGAGTCCGATGCCTTCCTGCCTGGGCGTATCAGTTTTGTGTGTAGTTATACAGTTTCTATGCTTATTCGTTAGAATCGCGGTAGCTTTATAGGTGTTCATAAAAACAGGATAGATAAGAACTTAATTAAAAGCAAGAAAACTAAAAACACTGACGATCATCCTAAGGTTGACTGTCAGTGTTTTTATTGCCCTAAAGTTTGGATAAATTGAGAAAATCATCAAAGGAGCTCCGTGAACAAGATCCCAATAAAGGAGAGGAGCCGGCAGGATTGGAGGAATCCTGCCGGCTGTATGAAAAAAGTTTATCTATAAGGATATTACCTGTAACAAGTATTAATATATCGGTCGGTTGTGTAGAAAAGTTGTGGGAGATGTGAACAATTTGTGAAAGAGGCTTCGCTTTTCGCCAGGGACAATCCCGGGTTACCTTTCATATTTTTATACTAAAGAATCATGTGGATAGACATGAACATCCAATTGATTCACACTCTCAGTGTTGAAGGCTGATATTTTTTCATGCCTTACAAAAAAGAAAGGTGAGAATATGACATCACAGGAAAAAAGACAGGCTGTATGTGATAAATATGCAACCATCATAGGCCGTAATATCTATAGTCAGAATTTGCGGGATTACTGTTTTAAAAAATATATTGATAATAACTATTACAGCGACTGCAGCAGTTCCATTTGCTATTCCTATAAAGAAACCGGCTATGGCTATGGCATTTTGACTACAGCTGGGATATTCCAGTCCAGTGACCTTACTGTGGTAGCTGTGAATATTATAAATGGTATTCCGGATAGTTCCAAACTACGAAAGGGTGATATGCTGGAATTTGCCGACACGAATACCGAAAGACCGCTTAAAATAGGTCACGTAGAAATGTACTATGGGAATAATATTCTTTGCGGCCATGGCAGCGGTACTCCGTCCTATAAGGATCTCAAAGGCTATTGTACCAGCCGGTACGATTCATGGGCTCCAGGAGGCTGGCGGGAAGGTCTGGTATGCGTCCGCAGATACATTCAGGATGATGCGGATACAGTGTTAGAATCCATCAAACTATCAGGCTGGAAGCGGGAAGCTGACGGCTGGCATTTTTATCTTGGAAATTCTGGGGAAGCAGTAAAAAATTCCTGGTATCAGGATTCTGACGGGAAATGGTACTGGTTCAACGCAGTCGGTGTTATGGTTACAAATACCTGGTACCAGCACAAAGATGACTGGTACTATCTGGGATCGGATGGAGCCATGAACAAAGGTCTGCAGAATATTGACGGCAGCTGGTATTATCTGGATCAGAATGGCAGGATGGAGGCGGAACCAGTGAAACTGACCCTAAATGAAAACGGGGCACTGCAATACCCGGGACTGGCAGTATAAGAAAAAAATTGAAAACTTACAAACAGCAAACTTGCGTTCCCCGCACCATATATGATACAATCGATCAGTTGATGCATGTTATCATTAAGATGAATTTATTTGGAGGAATTTTAATATGAGGTTACGTCATATACCAGGCTCGGAGGAGGAAATCGCGGGCAGTCCCTACGTTGTCCAGAATCCCGTTGAGAAAAAGGGCTGCTGGAAGGATGTGTTTGGCAATGAAAATCCCATAGAGATTGAAGTAGGAATGGGAAAGGGCCGTTTTATCATGGAACTGGCTGCGATTCATCCGGAAATCAATTATGTTGGTATTGAGAGGTACCCCAGTGTCCTTTTGAGAGGCTTGCAGAAAAGGGCTCAGATGGAATTTGATAATATATACTTTATGTGCGTGGATGCAATAAACCTGGCCGATATATTTGCTCCGGGGGAGGTTCAGAAGGTCTATTTAAACTTTTCCGATCCCTGGCCAAAGGACCGCCACGCTAAGCGCAGGCTCACATCAGAGGATTTTATGGCGGTTTATGACCAGATTTTAAAGCCTGACGGCGTTGTGGAATTTAAAACCGACAACAAGGGCCTGTTTGATTATTCTCTGGAAGCAATACCTAGAGCTGGGTGGCAGGTTAAGGAATTCACCTATGACCTTCACCACAGTCAGATGGGCGAAGGAAATGTGATGACAGAGTATGAAGAGAAATTCTCCTCTAAGGGGAACCCTATTTATAAATTGATTGCAGGAAGAAAACAATAATTTTTAAAATCGGCATTCGGTTTTAATAACCGTGATGCCGGTTTTGCATATAATAGAGCAAAAGCAGATACGGGTGCAGCAGTTATGGGAATGAAAGACAAGGTTACAAGCAAGCTTCTTCAGGCAACCAGTGATAAAACGGAATTAAATAAGAAAATGCTGACTTGGAACAAATCTTTTGTAGAAGTGAACAAAACACTAGGCGGAAATGCACAAAAAAATAAGAATAATAAATAAATTCGAAAAAGTTGTAAAAAATTTGTAAAAAAGGTGTTGACTTTTGTTGTATACGGTTATATAATTACACTCGTGCTTGAGACGAGAGCACAGTGAAAGAAAAACAAAAGACATGCGCCTTTAGCTCAGTTGGTAGAGCAGTAGACTCTTAATCTATTTGTCCGGGGTTCGAGCCCCCGAAGGCGCACTAAAAAGTTCCGGTTTTGCAGACAGAGAGCTGCGGGGTTGGGGCTTTTACTTTGTCTGGATTTATGCGGGGTTCCTGGTGTTTGCTGTGTTAAATTTAAATTGGTGAGAGAGCGGATGCCAAGTGGTGTACGCTTTTTTATTTTAGAAAAAGTGTGTCTTTGCAAATTCAAGCTATTTCAGCTTTTCCTTTAATGAAATATCTTGTTGTCCTTGTCTGAATTTGCTTTCTGGTCCTTTCCGTAACCAAGCGTTGCATTCAGTTGCCGTGAAACTCTTTATTTTACAAGGAAAACTCCAAAGTGAACCCCAGGAGAAGATCATCTCTAGGGGTTCGCTTTTTAGGTGCAGACTTACGCCTAATCAACGATATCTGTCACTTTCGTATCTTTCCTATAATGATTGTCAAGAGTATGCGAAAGTCAATAGAAAATTGATCATCTTATATATCGAATGCCAGCGATACTGCACACCAGAGCAATACCAGAGCCATGGCGATATTAAACGGACGATAGTACTTCTTTAAGAGCTTCTGGAATACTCCCCCAGCTGCAGCCCATGTGACAGTTCCTGCATCGCCTATGCCTGTCAGGCAAAAAGCGTGGATGAGCAAAGAACCAAGGCTGCTTTCATACGGCAACACATATCCTGTGTAGACCGTGATGGCATACAGGATAATCTTCACATTGACAAACTCAAGCAGAAAGACTTTCATAAACGACATTTGATTGCTTTCACCGCCATCCGGTTTACTACGTGCCACATAGATTGCCAGATATGCGATGTAGGCAGCGCCCACATACTTGAGTATGTTTGCCACTGATGGTAACAGAACATTGTGTTACATATTGACACTAAGACAAAAATAGAATACAATCAATCCAATTATGAATTTAATTCGTATATATAAACTTTCGGAGGTATGAAATGAATCGAACCGTAGAACGTACATTTATGATTTTGCAGTTGATCGCTGACAGGAAAAGGGGGATAACCTTACAGGAGATTACCAATGAAATGGGGATGGCTAAGAGTAGTGTTTTTGTCATTGTACAGTCATTATTGGAGCTGAACTATATTACAACACTCCGTGATAATGATAAGAAATACTGTTTAGGGATAGAGACTTTTTCCTTGGGTATGAAATATGTAGATGATATGAGCCTGATAAAAGAATGTACCGTAAATCTGCAGCCCATAGCTGAAAAGTATAATAAAACTGCTTTTGTTGCAGTATTAAATGGAACCAAGATCGTATATGTGCATAAATATGTGGCTCAGAATGCAAGATTAGCTTCATGCGCCATTGGAACCAGAAAGGATGCCTATGCAACTTCTCTGGGAAAGGCAATTCTTGCATTTTTACCTAAAGAAGAACAGAGCGCAATTTTGGATAAGATAGATTTTAAGCCATTAACAGACTATACTATTACTTCCAAAGAACAGCTGCTGGAAGAACTAAGAAGAACAAAAGAACGGGGGTATTCTTTGGATCAACGGGAATTAGAGGACATAACCAGCTGCTGTGGAGCACCAGTTTTTGATTATACAGGGAAAGTGGTAGCCGCTGTTTCTTTATCGGATATCTATGATGAAACGCTTGATGATGAGCAGGTTGCTAAAGAACTTAGAGAAGTAGCACTTCATATATCTAAAAATTTAGGATATCATCCCAATCCATGATGACTTAACCTTATTATTGATGAATAAATATTATGCGAGAATCAACCCCTTTGTTTCCGAAGATGTAATACGGTACAAAGGGCATTCTCGCATTTTTTATTGTATGCTTTTTGAAATTCATATTTATGATAATCAAATCAGCAATATAAAGTGTACATTTATGTTGACAAGAACTAAAATGAAATGTATAATATGCTCATATTGAAAACTTAGTTCTTATATATGAACTTTTGCGATTAAAGATCTCTATTAAGAGATCTCATTTTATAAAAAATCTTATGAACGAGGTTCTTAATTATGAACAAGACAAATGAGGTTTTTATATTTCCATATTTGGATTTATTATTTTTCTCCATACTTGCTGCTGTTTCAGAAATTATGAGTTATAAGATGCTGGAATTTTGGAATAGCAGCTTCTATTACAGCTTTTCCGTGGTTCTCTGCCTCATATCCATGATTCGCTGGGGAGCAGCCGGAGTTGTAGTGGCCATGATCGGAGGAATTCCGGGTATACTGTTTTCCCCTATGTCCCTTTGGTCCGGATTTTTATTTTACAGCCTTTCCAATGCATTTATTGGGATTCCTATGATGGTTTACAGAAGCAGGAACAGAGATGCCATTGCTGAGGGACATGTTTTTCTGCTCCTTTATATTTTTCTTTCTCATTGCAGTCTGTCAGCAGGAAAGGGAATTGCCATATTTTTACTAACCGGAGAAACAACAGGAGCTAAGGATTATTTTTGGGCAACATTTTTTACCTTGATGATCAATATCATTGTGTGCAGTGTGCTGCAAATGCGGAAAGGGTTGATATGTGATATGAGATATTATTTTACTGATATGGAAGGAGAAGGGTATGGAAACGGAAGAAATTAAAATGCGTGAGCCCCAGACAAAAAAGATATGGAAAGCTGTGAGGAAGGATTGGCGTTTATATGTACTCCTGCTTCCCCTGGTAATCTGGTTTGCTATGTGGCTTATAAGCCAATGGGAGGGCTGCTCATTGCGTTTAAACGGTTTGATCCTCAATTTGGGGTCTGGGGAAGTGAATTTAAAGGAATTGACAATTTTATCAACCTTGTTTCCGGAGTCAATAAGGTTGAGTTTTGGCAGGCGTTCAGAAATACATTTATTATCAGTGCTTACAGCCTGATATTTGGATTCCCTGTACCGATTATACTGGCCTTATTATTTGCTGAAATAGGAAATGATACGGTGAGGAAGCTTACGCAGACCGCAACCTATCTGCCTCATTTCCTTTCAGAGGTTACAATTACAGGAATTGCCCTCATGCTGGTATACAGTGGTGTCCGCTCAACTGGAATTATCGCTTCTCTGCTCCAGCAAATTGGATTGATTGAACCGGGTGTTTCGATCATGCAGAAATCCAATTATTTCAGGCCCCTCTATATTATGGTAGGGATCTGGAAAGAAAGCGGATATAATTCTATTGTTTATTTTGCAGCTATTATGGGGATTTCCCCTACACTGTATGAGGCTTTAAAAGTGGATGGGGGCAATAAATTTCAGGAAATCCGCTTTATCACATTTCCGGGTATGGCACCGACTCTGATCATCATGATCATCATGAGGATAGGAAGTATGCTGACCATTGGCTATGAAAGAGTTTTGCTTTTATACAATGCCAATATTTATGTGACAGCAGATGTGCTCTCCACCTTTGAACAAAGAATAGGTATTCTGTCAGGCAACTATGGAATCGGAGCTGCTGTCAGCCTGTTCAATTCCTTGATTGCGTTTGCACTGGTGATCGGTGCCAATACAATCAGCAGAAATATATCAGAAACATCCCTGTGGTAGATTAGAAAGGCGGAAACGATGGAGCGCTTAAACAGAAGTGAAAAGATATTTAAGGTGTTTTCCTATACGATGATTATCATCTTTGCATTGCTTGCCCTGTATCCGGTTTTGTACGCATTCAGCGTTTCAATCAGCGGAAAGGTAGCATATGAAAGCGGTCAGATTGTACTCCTGCCAAAGGAAGTGACATTTCAGGCCTATGATATGGTGCTGCACAACAAAGGCTTTTGGATTGCGTATACCAATACCCTGTTCTATACCGTACTTGGTACTGCCTGGAGTATGGCAATTTCCATTACAGGTGCTTATGCATTGCAAAAAACAAAGCTGATGTTCAGACGGCAATGGAACTTTCTGCTGGTATTTACCATGTGGTTCAGTGCCGGAATGATTCCTTTGTACCTGAATTATAAGACCATGCACGTGGATAACCGATGGGGAATGATTATAGCCTTCGGCGTGCAGGCATATAACATCATTCTTCTCAGAAACTATTTCAGCAGCATACCAAAAGAAATAGAAGAAGCTGCAATCATGGATGGAGCCAATGAGTTTCAGATGCTTGGAAAAGTTTACATACCAATGTCCACTGCCAGCATTGCAACAGTAACCTTATTCTATGCCATTTCAAGATGGAATGGTTATTATTGGTCAAGGATGCTGCTGTCAAACCCCTATGAGCAGCCGTTACAGGTATATCTGCGGCAGTTGATTGAAAATTATCAGAAACTATATGATGAGTCACCGGTTAATCTTGCATATTCCGCAGATAGCCTGGCTTATGCAATTATTATATGTTCGATTATCCCGGTGTTAGTTATTTACCCGTATATTCAGAAGTACTTTGCAAAAGGTGTGAATATGGGGGGAGTCAAAGGATAAATGTTTTATTCGCCATAAAGGCAGAAGGAGGATTTTATGAGGAACAAAGTAGCAGGGGGTATCCTGTGTGCTGCGATACTTGCATCGGCATTGACCGGATGCGGTACTTCCGTTGTGGATCAGGCATCAACCAGGGCAGCAGAAGAAACGCAACAGGAAACCAGTGAGGCAGCAGGTGATAAGACTGATCTAACAGAGATGGTAGAGCTAAAGTTTAATATTGCCAATGGAAATAAGTCAAGAACCATGACCTATAATCAGGAATCTCCATTGACCCTTCCGGATGGTACTGTTGTAACAGCCGGTATGCTTAAACCAATGTGGTCTTATATGGAAAAGGAATTAAACAGCAAGTTTTCCGACGTGACGTTACAGGATGTGAAGGCCAGCGATATGATTCAGACAGAATCTACATCAAACTTTTCCGGAGCCAATATTTTTGGAGGCGAATCAATTGCAGAACGGCTTATGTTTTATGGAACGGAAGGAAAATTTGTGAATCTGACCGACATGATGAAAACCGGCTATATGCCTAATTTCATGGAATATTTATCAAAGAATCCTGACGTTAAGACTGCGATTACCGCTTACGACGGAAATATTTATCATGTGCCTTATATTGCGGAACTGAATCAGATC
Source organism: Lacrimispora celerecrescens (assembly GCF_000732605.1). Classification (GTDB taxonomy): domain Bacteria; phylum Bacillota; class Clostridia; order Lachnospirales; family Lachnospiraceae; genus Lacrimispora; species Lacrimispora celerecrescens_B. The sequence goes on from NZ_JPME01000023.1 coordinate 29,544, forward strand.
GCAAGGACCTTTGTTATCCGGGAATCCTGGGTCACCGGACTGCTGGATTCAGAAGGCGCAGCCTATGATAAGAATCCCTTTGATGTGCATTATAAAGGATTTTATGTGGAAAATAACCGCAGAACAGGGGAAAACGGGGGCACGGTTACTCCCAAAGAAGGAATCGATATTGTAAAGAAAACCGACCAGGATATTATTGAAATTCAGAATGCACTGGAAGTGAAAAATGGGGAAACCTTAACCAGGGCGTTAATTCAGTATATTAAAGACAACTACGATTACAGCAGCCCATCGGAATTATTCCTTGGGGAAAAGGCAGCCTATGACATTGATGAAATGATTGCACTGATGCGCTGCATTAAAGCCAATCCGGCCTTGCTGACCAAGGGGAAAGCTGATGTTGTATGGCCTCTTTTTGTGAGACAGTCCAACTACCGCGAGGATTTGCTTCGGTTATCTACATATTTTGACGGCGTGAAGGTACATGGAGCAGACTCCTATACCGCAAGGTGGTATATTGATGAGAACGGGCAAATCCAGTATTCCTATTCAGAAGAAGGCGTGTACAATGTCTTACAGTATTTATCCATGATGGAGGCGGAAGGACTGATCTATTCCGACGCTTATGATCTGACTGAAAAGACCAATTACCGATCCACCTTATGGGGAACTGATGACGGAGACGCCCCTTCCTTTGGTTTTATGACTTATGATTGGATTGCTTCGTCTACTTCTGAATCCTTAAATCCTGACACGGTTGTGATCCTGCCTCCGGTTGCCAAGGTGAATGGTGCATGGCAGTATTATCTGGATAACGGAAGGGCCATTAAGCCGGATGGCTGGGCTATTTCTGTAGCAGGTTCTACGGATGATCAGATTCACAGAGCATGTGCAGTTATGGATTACCTTTTTACAGAGGAAGGAAGCAGATTGCAGAATTATGGCTTACCTATGAATCTGGAGGAAGGAAAAGATTATGCAGGACCGGATGGGTTAAAATATCCGTTATTCACCAGCTGGGTATATGAGACCTCAGGCAAAGTGGCAAAAGGAGATCTGTCTACGTTCTTAAGAGACTGGTTGGGCTGTCTGATCCCCATTGGATACCAGAAAGAAATTGGTTTTGAGTATCAGTATACTTCTGAACGGGGATTTGAAGGCTGGGCGTTGCTTCAAAACTCCACGACTAACTTTGCAACTTATGCAGGAAAAGGAGTAAGCGGGGATAATCCAAATTATTATAAAATGGTTCCGCCGGTCTTTTCCCTGACTTCCAGACAGAAAGAAACGATTTCAGATACCACATCCCTTGATACAGAAGATATTGTAGAATTCATGTTTAATATCATCCGCTATCAGGCAAAAGGCAATGCGCCTCAGGGGGCGGTAGTAGCAAAAAGCTATGAAGAGTATGCGGCAGAATTTAAGAAACGGGGACTTGATATTTATGAAGAAACTTATCAGGCCGCTTATGATGTTATGAAAATGGATAAACAGTAGTTAAACCGGGGGAGGAGGCTTTCTCCTCCCTTATAAAAAGGTGGGAGCTGATGATGCAGAAGTATTTTAAAACTCAAAAGTTAGCAGCAGGAATATATACCGGGATCGTTATCATTGTATTCTTCTATACTCTTTGCTTCATGACGGAGTATAAAGATTTGTTCGGGTTGAAATTAACACAGAATGATCAGATTTCTTTTTTCCATGATTACATTCTTCAGATATTTAATAAACAGATTTTTACCTTTGCGGTATTTGGAATTCTGGTGATTTTGCTTTCCTTTCTGCTGGAGATCTTCGGTAAAATACCGGATAAATTTGCTTTAATCATAATGGAGCTGTCACTTCTTCTTTGCTGCGCATGTTCCGCCTATGCCTTGTTTAATCTTCAGGCCATAGAAAGCTATTATGCCGGACTGGATTTCCAGTATTTGCGGTTAGAAAGTGCAAGTGATTATAAGCCTCATTTTGCCACGTTCCGAATTGGATTGGGAATCTACATTTCCCATATTCTCTGCTGTGCTTTTTATATCGTTGCAATTGGCAGAAGCCATTTTAAATTCCAGAAGAATCAGAAAAAGAGGAGCACAAGGAATGGATAATCGGTTGCTTAAAAAAGAAAAAAAGGCATACGTGTCATTATATAAAAAGGATGTGCTGCCATATTCACTGATACTATGTGCCATATTGGCTGAACTCATCTATGATATCTTGATTTTGGATGTGATGCCTGTAAGTTACCTGATGGGAGTTACGGTAATGATTAATATTGTGATATTGTTTGTACTTTTCACCTGTGCCGTAAAAGTCAATATCTATCATAAAACTTGGGCGGCCATTGCTGTTTTTCTTGGTATTTACATGCTGGTAAGGATGTCTGTGCTGGTTCCCCTTGTATTAAAGCCCTATGCCAGGCATACGGAGATCATGGCTGCAAATTTTTTGGGAGGGCTCTTGCTTCTTACGGCCGGCTTCATCAGTTTGAAGCATACCGACAGAAGACAAAGGCTTCAGGAACAGTTAAAGCAGACAGATGCCAGCTAGGATGAGGTGAAAAATATGGGAAAACTCCTGTTTAAAAATATAAGTAAATCATATGCAAATGGATTTTGTGCGGTTAATAACTTCAATTTAGAGATTCAGGATGGAGAATTTATTGTTCTAGTGGGGCCGTCAGGCTGTGGAAAGTCAACCATCCTGCGCATGATTGCCGGGCTGGAAAAGATATCTGACGGAGATCTGATTCTGGATGAAAAGGTAATCAATAAATGTCCGCCGGTAGAACGGGATATTGCTGTAGTATTCCAGGATTATGCGCTGTATGGCAATATGTCGGTTTATGATAACGTTGGGATGAGCATGCGTGTCAGACATGAAAAAGACACGGTTATTTATGATAAGGTGAAGGAAGCTTCCGGTATTTTAGGAATCGGAAGCCTGTTAAAGCGTTTGCCGGGACAATTATCCGGAGGACAGAAACAGAGAGTGGCTCTGGCCAGATCCGTAGTAAGAAAGCCAAAGGTATTTCTTATGGATGAGCCGCTTTCAAACCTGGATGCAAAGCTGAGGACCAGTACAAGGGCTGAAATAGTAAAGCTCCAGAGGGAATTAAAGGTTACGACTGTTTATGTTACTCATGATCAGACAGAGGCCATGACAATGGCAGACCGTATGGTAGTATTAAAGGATGGAATAATCCAGCAGGCAGGAACCCCAAATGAAATTTATTATGAACCCTGCAATTTATTTGTAGCCGGTTTTATTGGAGCGCCTCAGATGAATTTTATAGAAGGAAGGGTGGTGGGCAGTCGGTTTGTGTTTGGCTCTCATGCACTTTACCTTCCGAAGAAAATCGCGGACCCCTTAAAACAATATTCTGACAGGGAACTCATATTGGGAATCAGGCCGGAGCAATTTTCCATTTCCAATGGGGAAGACATCAATGTGATTGAAGGAGAACTGGAAAACAAAGAGTTTTTAGGTAATTGTTATATTTTATATGTAAGGATCGGAGAATCGGTCCTGGCATGTCAGATCGAAAGCATGGAGGACAGCTTTGACGAGCAGGTCAATATCCACTTTGGTATGGAACATATCTATTTTTTTGATAAGGAGACAACAGAATTGCTGATGCATGCAAAGGTGGGAGAGAATGATGAGTAAACAGTTAACCGGTATAGCGAAAGCGATGATTATAATTTCTTCTGTGGTGCATCTGATTTTTACTAATATACATGTAAAAGCTCTTCTGCTCCTGGAACATGAGATGTGCGGTTTTGTGATGTTCCTGTTTGTTCTGATTGGACTGGTAGCTTTATTTGAGGCGACCCGCATAAAGAAAAGAGAAACGGCAGAACGGATTTTCACCGCATTGATTTGTTTTGTAACAGCAGGATTAGGATCATATCTGGTCATGATTTACCGGGATGCGATTTCAGTGCAGCGATCTCTTGATGTGGGTGTGGTATATCGTGCGGTAGTTTTCAGTATGGCAATCATTTTGGCTTATGTTATTTCCGGCCTCCTGCTGATTGCTGATTTAATTAAGAACAGGTGATGGTATCATGACAGGCAGAGAAAGAAAGTATGGAAAAAAGAAGATTTCAGATAATGTGAAAGCGGGAGTTTTCAGGTGGTGGATCGCAGGAATGTGTTACTTTTTTATTGGATTTGGCACCCAGTCCGGAATTTTTGCCGATCCCCTGGATATGATTTTTTTCCTTGGGCTGGGATTGGGGCTTGCAACCTTGTTTCTTTATAATCCGGTTGCTTACCGGATGTTTGATATAGTAAGAAAAGGGAAAATTTACAATCAAAACTATTTTGAACGGAGCGGGTGGCAAAATGCAGTTTTAAAGCTGGCTGAAATCCTAAAAAATATGGTTCTTGTGTTTTTGATTTATATGACGTACCAAAGCGTAAATCTGCTGCTGGAAAGACTGCTTCACCTTCCGGAAGGAACGGTCACCATCCCGGGTGAACCCATTGGCTTTGCTGTGATTTACACCATCTATTATTACCTGCTGACCGGATTGATGGATACAGTGGCCGAAATGAGGAAGAAGGAGGAGAAATAGAGGCATGAGCAATCTTGTATTTATTGGTGATATAGGGCCTTACAAAGGACAGATTAGTGGCGTGAGAAAAAAGCAGTATCAAAGGCTGCTTCAGCAGGCCGATCGGTATGAGGCGTATCAATTGCCTGCACACCATCCAAAAGAGAGTACCACATATATGGGGGTAGCAATTATGAATCTTTCTCTTGCCTATTGCCTGAGCGGGGAGGATAAGTATCTTTCCCAGGCAAAGCGGTTCATTGGGGTGGTTTTGTCCTATGAGCAATGGGGGAATGCCCATTTAGTGAATGTGGATTTATCAGCTTCGTGGATCTTATTTGGGTTATCCTTGGGATACGACTGGTTGAAGCCGTTTTTAAGGGAAGAAGAAAAAGAGAAAATTCTGGCTAAGATCAGACATCACGCAGATATTATGTACCAGTATAAATTGGACACATACGGCCATGGCTGGTCAACCAGCTATTATCAGAACCATAACTGGATCAACATGACAGGTCTGGCAGCGGCAGGATATGCGCTTTCAGAGACTTATGACAAAGCCGGCCAATATACAGAGGAAGCAAAAAAGAATTTTGGCAGAGTGTTTTCTCTCCTTGCAGATGACGGTTCAAATTATGAAGGTGTCCCCTACTGGAGATACGGAGGAATGTGGCTGTTTGTTTATGCCCATCTGCTTAAAGTACAGGAAGGTATAGATTATTTTCAGACAAGCAATTATCTGAAGAATACTTTTTATTACCGCTTATATCAATCCTGCGGCGATTTTGAGCAACAGATGAATTTTGGAGACAGTCATGACCGCCACAGCGGACATGCCCCCTGTGTCTATTATAAGGCGGCTGCCGAGTATGGGGATGGCTTTGCTCAGACCTTTGCCAATCTTGTTCTTGATGAATTCCTCATGGCGGAAGCGGAAAAGAGTAAAATCAAGCCGGGCATTTTACCGGAGGCCGCATTTGAATTTCTGTGGTATGATCCTCAAGTGTCAGAGAAGCCCCTTTCTCTTCTTCCAAAAGTCAGGTACTTTGAAGATTTGGGTTTGCTGTCAATGAGAGAAGACTGGAGCAGAAGAAGCAAGGTTCTGACAATAAAATGCGGCTGTCCTGGGGGCAGAAAACAGTGGATGAATGGCTGGGACTTATACCGCAGGGAAGGCTTGGATTGTCTTTCCCTATCCCACCATCATTCAGATAATCTTTCTTATATTTTTGCAAGGGGAAGTGAATATCTGACCTGTGAAGACGGATATAACCGGAACCTTATGCCGGATAACCACAATGTAATTCTGGTAGACAATCAATACACGGATGCGGAAAATGTAAATGATATTTATATGAGCAGTGCAGGGAAAAGGCTGGAAAAGGATCCCTTTTATCCCATTGAAGAAAGATACCGGGGAGATGTGGTTTACTTAGAGCTTGATGATTCCATGGTTATTTACAAAGGCGAAACCTCCGGTATATATCCGGAAGCCCTTGGCATGAAAGAAGTAAGCCGGCTGTTATTTACCGATCAGTTATTCTTTTTCCTGTTCGTTGACGTGTGTGTGTCTGACAGGGATCATATTTACCGTATTATTTCAAATACGGATATGCCGGCACAAAAGCAGAACGATCATACCTACTATTATCCAATGAAGACCGGAGGTATTACATATACTGTTTTTTCAGATCAGGAAATCTGTTCGGATCAGTACACCCAGGAAATTGTCAGTGTGATGACATCCCAGGAGCCGGATAAGCTTTGCAGATCTTTCATCAATACTTTGTCATTTCAATCAGCAGCTCCCACAAAAAAACAAACGTTGATTGAATGCTTTACCTTTGATGGAATGAATACGGAGATTACCTTTAAAGGTGAGAACCTTCATGTCAGACACGGAGACAAAGACTATCAGTTGATTTTTGGAGATGGAATGACTGTAAATATCATAGAGGTCTGCAGCAACAGCGGAGAAAGAAAAAGTTATCGGATTCCGTAAAGCAGGGAAAAAGTGAGGTATGGGAATGAAGTATGTAAATGACAGATTTTATGAACGGATGAATGGAGAGGACAGGAACCGGGAGCTGATACAGGAAATGAAAAAAGAGGTAGATGAGTTTCTTCCTTATTTTTCAGACTCTCCTGACCGGTTAAGCCGTTGGGGGCACTACTATTTTTGTGACGATGACGGAGGACGGCTGATTTTTGATATAAACTCCCCTGACAGGCATCGGTGTGAAGTGTGCGAAAAGGTGTATGAAAGTGAGATTTTAGATGGCGTTTGGGTTTATTTTTACCGGAATAAAGCGGTGATCATGGCGCTGGTATCTGCATTTGTTTATAAAGCCACAAAGGAAAAGAAGTATTTTGATTATTCCGTGTCAGTAATGGAATATTACGCCCGTCATTATAAGGAGTTTCTGCTGCATAACAAAGAAAATCTGACCGCAGATTCCTATGACGCAATGCCCTGGGGATGCGGAAGAATGATGCCCCAGGGGCTGAATGAATCCATAGTTGCCATACGTTTTGTCCAGACTATTGAGATATTAAGAGATGAATTAAGTCCGGAATTTCTTGATCTGGTGTATCACAATATGTTCCGGGAAATGTATTTCCTGCTGGCACCTCAGGCCACCAGAATTCATAATATCAGCTGTTGGAATCTGTCTGCTATCGGTGTTATGGGGCTGGCATTCCAGGATCAGGAGATGATTGATTTTGCATTCAACAGTGAGTTCAATGTAAGAAAACAGCTTGAAACAGGAGTGACGAAAGACTTTTTCTGGTATGAAGGATCCATTCATTATAATTTCTTTTTGCTGGAAGGCATTACGTATCTGTTTTTGTTCAGTAAGGTTTACGGTTATGATTTTGGAGAAACCGGGACTGAAATTTTGCAGAATATGTTTGTACAGGCATACAATTATGCATTTGACAATCAATTTCTGCCCAATCCCAACGATGGCTGGCCCAATCTGAATCTACGCACATTTAGTTATATTTACCATACGGCTGCCAGGGCTATGGGAGAGGACAGCCCGATCGGCAATCTTGTGAAGAACATTGAAGCGTCCGATTCCGTTCGTACGCCTCTGCCCTTGTCAGAGCCATATTATTGCAAAAACAGCGTTTGTCTGGAACAGCTGCTGTTTAACATTGACTTTGATTATGAAAAATTTACCTCGATTAAGCAGCAGTCAAATAACTTTCCTGAATCCAATTATGTAATTTTGAGAAATGCCAAATGGAATGGGTTTATGAAATATGGATTAAATGGAAAATCACACGCCCATCCGGACATCATGAATGTGGAACTGATGTATGGGAATCACAGAATATCCAGGGACTTGTCAAATGCAGGGTACCGGTCCCGCCTGTGCAATGAATGGCACCGGAAAACCCTGTCTCATAATACTGTCTGCTGGAATGGAATGGATATTACCTCAGTAAGTCCTGGAGAATGCCTGTATTATGATAAAAATAAGGTGACTGCAGCTGCAAGAAATGTCTATGAAGGTATTAACTATACCAGGACGATACAGATCTCAGAGAATACCTTTACTGATGATTTTTGGGTGGAAAGCGGAATGAATGGAATTTTTGATTATGTGTTCCATTTGGAATCGGCTCTTAGCCTGGAATATGATCTGGATCTGGAAGATGGGAACCTGGGATTTGAAAAAAATGGCTATCAGCATATCCTTGAAACCAAACGGGTAAAAACAAATGAAAACCATGTTGTGTTGCGAGCCTGGGCAGAAGACGTAATGTGGAGTATCTGGATCGATCTGACTGGGGGACACCAGTTATACCTCTTAAAAACATTGGATAATCCGGTAAATCAAAGGAGAAATACAATTTTACTTAGGAATACAGGAACATCTCCCCATTATCATTTAAAAATAATGGCGGAGGCAAAACAATAAAGAAAGCTAAGAAAAGGAGATCAAAAATGAGAGCAGTAATCACAGGAGGAACAAGCGGAATTGGCTTAAGTGCCGCCATAGAGCTGGGGAAGGCTGGTTATGATATTATTATCACCGGAATTAGTCAGGAGGATGGGAAATCGGCACAGGAAACTCTGAAAAGCCATGGGATTAACAGCGAATTTATTTATGCAGATTCGATGAATGAGGAAGACGTCAATCGCTGCTTTGAAAAAATAACCCAGACTTATGATTCCTTGGATGTGTTAGTGAACAATGTGGGAGGTCTTGGCGGAAGGCAGCGTTTTGAAGAGATGGAGACTTCTTTTATGAGAAAGGTTATGGCACTTAACTTTGACAGCGCATTTTTTGCAAGCCGAGCAGCCATTCCTTTACTGAAAAAGGGCAATCACCCATCCATCATTAACTATAGTACCATTGCAGTTACCTCCGGCGGAGGCCCGGGCGCGGGAATCTATGCAGCAAGCAAGGCAGCAATTGAAGGACTGACACGGGCACTGGCAAAAGACCTTGTGGATTATGGAATCCGTGTAAATGCCGTTTCCCCTGGTACCATAGATACGGCATTTCATTCTGCAACAAAACGTGAGATCCTGGAGTCCTGGAAGGATGGGATTCTTATGAAACGGCTTGGAGAACCATCGGAGGTAGCAGCAGTGATCGGATTCCTGGTATCTGAAAAAGCATCCTTTATTACAGGAGAGATTATACAGATCAATGGCGGTCAGGTGTTTATCTGATGATATAGAAAGGGAGCGGCGATATGGTTTTAAAATATGAAGATATAATTCCCGGGAATCCAGAGCCGGGAATCACCAGGCGTATTCTTGCAAGAGGCGGGAGCCTGATGGGGGTTGAGGCCTCTTTTATAAAGGGAGCAGTGGGAAGTGTACATAAGCATCCTCATGAGCAGGTCAGCTATATAGTATCCGGGTCCTTCCAGTATGAAGCAGATGGTGTTAAATATATTCTAAAGGCAGGCGACAGCTATTATGTAGAACCAGAATCACTGCATGGCGCAACTGCATTGGAAGATTCTATAATCCTGGATATTTTTACACCCCAGCGGGAGGACTTTATAGGGGATGTATAAGAAGGGAATAAGGTAAAAATTCAGTTATAAAATTTTACACATAATGTGACAGGCTGCCAAAATGATAAATCGGCAGGCTGTCATTATTGTATTCCAACCATTATTTTCATTTAAATTAGACTATATTGAAAAATTATGTCATAATACTTATGGTAGTAGACAGGATGATATTAATCTATTTGGAAACAGAAAGGCGTTATTATGTATACAAAACAAGATCTAAAGCAGAATTTGAAAGAAATGGGAATTATGCCCCATGACACTTTGCTCCTGCACTCATCCATGAAAGCAATCGGAGAGGTTGAAGGCGGGGCGGATACCGTACTTGATGCTTTTATGGAATATATGTCTGACGGTCTGCTTATACTGCCCACTCATACATGGGCTGCCATGTCAGAATACCACAATGTATATGATCCACGAATAGAGCCGGCTTGCGTAGGAATTTTACCCAATCTTTTTATGAGACGGAAAGGAGTACTTCGATCCTTACATCCAACCCATAGTGTAGCCGTGTACGGAAAGGATAGTAAGGCATTTATTGAGGGAGAAGAAAACCGAACAACGCCCTGCCCGCCAGGTGGCTGTTATGATCGTTTAAAAAATAGAAATGGTAAAATCCTGCTTCTTGGGGTTGGTCACGAGCGGAATACTTTTATACATTGCGTGGAAGAACATTTAGATGTACCGGAGCGCCTGACCAAGGAACCCACTTATTTTAAGATAGTCATGCCAGGCAATCAGATTAAGCCCTCCTTTATGCACTGTCATGAAAATCCTGTTACGGATCATATTTCTGATAATTACACAAAACTGGAACAGGCCTTCTACGACAGGAATGCAGCAGTTAAGAGCAGTTTTGGCGATGCCGCCTGCATTCTGTGCGATGCGAATGCAGTATATGAGGTGACAAAAGATGTGTTGTCCCACCAGATTAATTGTATCATAGAATTAGAAACAATTCCTAAGGAGTGGTGGCTGAACGTATAAGATTTCACCCAATTCTATAGTTTTGTAAATCTGAAAAAAGAATATAAATCTGGAAATCGTTTATTTCATTTATTCATTTATTCCATTATAATTATAGTAACTAAAAAAATCTATTACGGAAGAGGTGGAACCAGATGTCAAAGGAACAGTATTTTGAAAACAAGAACAACTATATAGCCTTTGAGGACAAGGCGTGGGTCACAGATTATTGCCAAAGGAACTGGCCGGAGGAAGTGAATCATATCCTTCGCATTGCAGATGATGCAGTGGAGCATACGTTTTTGTTTGATTTGCGGTGGGATATGGAGAGAACCTATGAGCCGGTTCACTTTGATCAGGAAGTGGATTGGTACTACATGCCGGGAGATGACCCGGAGTTTATCTTTCAGTTCAACCGCCACCAGTTCTTTATATGCCTGGGACAGGCATATGCCATGACTGGTGATGAAAAGTATGCAAAGACTTTTGCAGAGCTTCTGGATTCCTGGATAAAAAACAGCCCTCTGACAGAGGAAACCAAGCAAACCACATGGAGGAGCATTGAGGCTGGTATCCGGGCTGAAACCTGGGTAAAGGCCATGGGTTATTTTAAGGACAGCCCCTCCGTAGATGACGGGCTTGTGAAGGCATATATGGATTGTCTCACCGTTCATGCGGAATACCTTATGACAACCTATAAGCATTTCCAGATTAAGAGCAACTGGGGAGTCATTGAGAACCGGGGCCTTATGGAGATTGCACTGGCCCTTCCTATCAGTGATCGGACAAGGGAATATCTGGATGCAGCGCTTTTGCGCCTTGGTGAGGAGATCGAGGTGCAGATTGCAGACGATGGAGTACACTGGGAGCAATCCCCTATGTATCATAATGAGGTATTTCACTGTTATCTGGAAGTGATGCGGCTTGCCAGGCGTTACGGAATTAAACTTTCGAAGAAAAGAATGGAGAAAGTACGACAGATGGCCTATGCAAATATTGCATGGAAAAAGCCAAACCATTGCCAGCCCATGCAGGGAGACAGTGATGAGACCGATATCAGGGACTTACTGACTCAAAGCGCCTGGCTGTTTGCAGACCCGGTATTGAAATTCTGCGCTTATGACAAAATGGATTTTGACGGAGCCTGGGACTTCTTAAAAGAAGGCATCGAGGGCTACGGAAAACTTAATGCACAAGAACCAGATTTTTTAGACAGGGTTATGGAAAGCACCGGTAATCTTTTTGTCCGGTCCAGCTGGGAAGAAAACGCAGATTATTTCCACTTCCGCTGCGGATTCCTGGGAGGAGGCCACGGCCATTCCGACAAGCTGCATGTAGATCTTGTGATCAATGGAGAAGATATACTCATGGACACAGGGCGTTACCATTATGTGCCTGGTGAAACAAGAACCTGGCTTAAAAGTGCCCTGGGACATAATGTTCCATTAATAGACAATCAAGACTATTTAAAATGCCGGGATGCCTGGGGAGTGGATCAAATGTCTGCTGCGTATTTTGGCGGTTATAAGAAAAAGGCTGGGTATCGCTATATCCAGGGAAGTCACGGCGGGTATTTAAATGGAAATGAGGGAAACGTTTGGATCACCAGAAAAGTGATAGCAATTGATACGGATCTTTATTTAATTGCTGATGAGTTTTTCTCCGGGGAAAAGCACACATACCAGCAGCTTTTCCATTTTAATAATCAGGGAAAGGTTTCCCGTTCCGGACATACCGTGCGTTATTCCGGCAGCAGGACAGACGGGGAATTGACAGTTCTTACGGAAGGTTGTGAGATGAAGCTGTCCGATGGCTGGATCTCCAGAAACTATAACCAAATGGAAACAGGAAGGCAGCTTTTAACCGGTAAAGAAGCAGATGGCTTTTCTTCCATTATTACTGTTGTATCAGGCGGGGAAAAGAGTAAATACAAATCCCCGGAACTTTCTCTTCTTCCTGTATTCGGAGCGGATCCATCGGTTCCATTAGATCCTTCTGATGCGGAAGCGGTATCTATTAACTGGAAGGGAAAGAACTATGTGGTTATTTTAGCCCACCGTGATATCGGGGATTCCTGTGACCTGCTTACAGCTGGAGGCGTGAAGGGACTTGGAACGGTAATTGTGTTTGATACGGAAAAGCAGAAGGTGGGAGGTACAGTCCTTCACTGGTAGAAAATCGAAATGAGTATATAAAGAAAGCAGCGTTTATCCAAAAAGGAAAAACGCTGCTTTTTGCAATGGCCTGAAGTTTAAAAAGATGGTATACTTATCTTAATGAGAAATCCGCGCCTCAATCCAGTGAAGGACGTCGCCGATGACTTCATCCCTGCAGTATTCATTAAAGATCTCGTGGAATAATCCACCGTAGATTTTCATCTGCTTATCTTTTGATGGGGCATCTGCAAAGAATTGATAAGTATCCTGAACGCTTACCAATCCATCCTTTTCCCCATGAAGCATGAGGATTGGGTATTCAAACCTTTCCACTGCCTCTTCAAACCAGGCAATTCCCTGGCAGAGGGCGTAGCATAAGCCGGTGGTAAAGGTTATGGAGTTAAGGGGATCTTTGCCGTACCATTCAACAACTTCGGCTACGGAACATACGCCGGCTCCCAGTTCATTGGGAAGCTTCGTGTGGGGATCCATGCCTCCCGGAACACCGCTGATAAGTCCCCTATTATCTTTTGTCAATGCTCCGCTGGTGATGATGCCACGAAGCTTCTTGTCCGGGTATTTTGCGCCGTATAAAGAAACGGTGAAGCCCCCCATACTGTGACCGATTAAAAATACCGGGATATCCGGATGCTCCATGATTGCCATGTCCACCACTACATTGGTGTCATCAAGCAGTTCATTGAAGTCTTCATAGTGAGTCCGTTCCCCCTCGGAACGACCGTGACCCCTGTGATCGAAACGGTAGGTTGCGATCCCGGCTTTGTGAAACAGCTCTGCAACATAATCATACCTTCCCTGATGCTCACATAATCCATGTACAATGACGGCTGCTCCCCGGGCTGCCTCTGGAACTTCCTTGTTTAAAAACAGCTTGGTCCCGTCGAATGAAGAAATCATTTCTCCCATAGAAATACCTCCCTTTGTTGCATTGGTTTTTGTATTTCCTTATTATACCAGATCTATATCTATTTTAATAGGAAGAAAGCCATGAAAGGCAGGAAAAATTTTTTACTAGTCTTTTGTAGGATTTGATAGCGACAAAAGAAGGAATGACCGGGAGCATATATTTTTTCCATATCTATTCTAATCTAATTATAACTGCGTTAGGTACTAATGACGGTGAAAAGAAAAAAAGCAAAAAAAACATGGTCAAATTACACAAATTATTAGAAAAAAATTCTACATAAAACCCAGAAAAATTCGCTAAAAATAAAAAACTTTATGTTTTGGACATAATTCCGGTTAAAAAATTAATAATAATTTTAGAAATTCATGCGAAAAATTGTCTCAAATGTTCAAACAATTAACTGCATTAATAAGATGTTATGAAACTTGCAAAAAGTTGACAATTTCCGCAGATGAAAGTATGATACACGGTAGACCTCTGATATATTGTACATTTAGGAGTACAATCCGTAAATCTGGTAATATATAAAGGGGAAGATAGTTTAAGAAAGGAAGTGAGCATTACGGAGGATTTGGCAGAGAAGTTATTAGAGGAACTGAACTGCGAAACGGTTTTTACCATTCCGATATTCGGAGGCATTCCCATTGCTGAATCAGTAGTGGTGACATGGATTATCATGGCAGCACTAACACTCCTTTCCATCATTCTGGTGAGAAATCTTAAGGTTGAGAATCCTGGAAAGAAGCAGCTGGTGCTTGAAATGGCAATCGGTGGAATTTACAATTTCTTTGAAGATTTAGTGGGGGAGGAAGGTAAGAGATATATTCCTTATCTCATTTCAGTGGGAATTTATCTCGGAGTGGCTAATTTGATTGGTCTGGCAGGTTTCAAGCCGCCTACCAAGGATTTAAATACCACTGCAGCGCTTGCTGTCATGAGCATACTTCTGATAGAGTATTCAGGCCTTCACAAAAAAGGGGTAAAAGGTTTTATAAAAGGCTTTGCAGAGCCGTCACCGATTATAGCCCCTATTAACATCCTGGAATTATTTATTAAACCGCTTTCTTTGTGTATGCGGCTTTTTGGTAATATCCTGGCATCATTTGTAGTAATGGAATTGCTTAAGCAGTTTGCAGCACTCCTAGTACCAATTCCGTTCAGTTTTTATTTTGATATTTTTGACGGATTGATTCAGGCGTATGTATTTGTATTTTTGACTGCCCTTTTCATTAAGGAATCGGTAGAATAAACAATAGTAAATTAAAAGGAGAGATTATTATGTTAATAGCAATTGGAGCAGGAATCGCAGTATTCACAGGTATTGGAGCAGGAATCGGAATTGGTATAGCAACCTCAAAAGCAGTGGATTCCATTGCAAGACAGCCTGAGGCAGAAAGCAAGATCAGCAAGGCCCTTCTGTTAGGTTGTGCGCTTGCAGAGGCAACTGCCATCTATGGTTTCGTTATAGCCCTTCTCATCATTTTATTCCTTAAATAATTAACCAGGTCAGGATTAAGATGGAAAAATTGAAAAGAAAGGCAGGCGGTACAGATGCTTAGACTGGATATGAACTTTGTGTGGACTATCGTGAATCTCATCGTCCTGTATCTTTTGCTTAGGCATTTCCTTATAGGGCCGGTTTTGGATGTGATGAATAAACGGCGGGGAATGATTGAGCAGAGCATTTCAGATGCCAGGAATAAGGAAGTTTTAGCAGCGGATCTTAAAAAGCAATATGAAGTAAAGCTGGCTGCCTCCTCAGATGAGGGCTCAAAGCTTATTGAAGAAGCGAAAATCCAGGCAAAGGCCCAGTACGACCGGATCTTAAAGGATGCGGAGGAAGATGCAGGCCGTTTGATGGCCGAGGCCAGGAAACAGGCTGAGGCTGATCAGGAAAAGGCATTGCGTGAGGCCAAGGCGCAGATTGCGGGCATAGTGATCGCAGCAGCGGCCAAGGTGGTTAATCAGGAGGTGAGCGCCAGGGCAAATCAGGCGCTTTACGATTCATTTATAGCAGAAGCAGGTGATTTTCATGATGCAGGCAGCAATTAATTACGGGCAGGTGCTTTATGAGCTCTCTGTTCCTGAAACAGCCATTGAGGAAACGGCTCTGGCATTAAAGACTGTGCCGGAGCTTAAGCGTGCCCTTAACAGCCCTGTGGTTGCAAGGAGCAGCAAGCACCGGATTATTGACCGCGTATTTCCTGCTGAGATCAGAACCTTTTTAAAGGTTTTGGTGGATCGCCGGGATGTAGATCTTGCAGATGATATTTTTCATGCATGGCGTGCCTGTGTTTGCAGACAGGAAGGAATCCTGGAGGCTTCCCTTTTCTACGTGACAGAACCGGAGGAAGAACAGCTTCGCGAGATCAAAGCAATGCTGTGTAAAAAATATGATAAACGTGATGTAAGGCTTCGCCTGATTCAGGACCCCGGTTTGATCGGTGGCTTCATCATCCGCGTAGGAGATGTGGAAACTGACTGGAGCTTAAGGGGACGCCTTAGAGAATTGGAACAAAAAATAATGCGGAGGTGAAAAACGTGGCTTCCATCAATTCAGATGAAATAATTTCTATATTGAGAAGTGAAATTGAAGATTATGACGCTCATGCCAGGGACCAGGAAGTTGGGACTGTTATTAGCGTTGGCGACGGCATTGCAACGGTTTATGGAATTGACCGTGCGATGTACGGCGAGATCGTTATTTTTGATAGTGGAATCAAGGGAATGGTACAGGACATCAGAAAAGAAGATATCGGATGTATCCTGTTCGGTTCTGACCGGGACGTTAGGGAAGGTTCCAAGGTAACAAGAACCAAAAAGCGTGCCGGAATCCCGGTAGGCGAGAAATTTGTGGGAAGAGTGGTCAATGCACTTGGTGCTCCCATTGACGGGAAGGGAGAGATCATCTCTGACGATTACCGTCCCATTGAACATGAAGCACCTGGCATTGTTGACCGTAAGAGCGTGTCTGTTCCAATGGAAACAGGTATTCTTGCCATTGACTCCATGTTCCCTATTGGACGGGGACAAAGAGAGCTGATCATTGGCGACCGTCAGACCGGTAAGACTTCCATCGCCATTGATGCTATCTTAAACCAGAAGGGAAAAGGCGTGATCTGCGTTTATGTAGCTGTGGGGCAGAAGGCTTCTACCGTTGCAAAGCTGGTGAATACCCTGTCACATTACGGCGCTATGGATTATACCATTGTGGTATCTTCTTCAGCCAGCGAACCGGCACCCTTACAGTATATCTCACCTTATTCCGGTACTGCTCTTGCAGAGTATTTCATGTACCAGGGGAAAGATGTGCTGATTGTTTATGATGATCTGTCTAAGCATGCGGTAGCATACCGATCCTTATCCCTGTTATTAGAGCGTTCTCCTGGACGTGAGGCATATCCAGGCGACGTATTTTATCTTCACTCCAGGCTTTTGGAGCGTTCCAGCCGGTTGAGCGAGGAAGCAGGAGGCGGTTCCATTACTGCACTGCCTATTATTGAAACACAGGCCGGTGATGTATCGGCTTATATTCCGACTAATGTTATTTCCATTACAGACGGTCAGATATTCTTAGAAAGCGACCTCTTCTTCTCCGGTATGAGACCGGCAGTAAACGTAGGTCTTTCCGTATCCAGAGTTGGTGGAGCGGCTCAAACCAAGGCGATGAAAAAGGCTGCTGGAAGCATCCGTATCGACCTGGCACAGTGCCGGGAGATGGAAGTGTTCACCCAGTTCAGCTCAGATCTTGATCCGGCTACTAAGGAGCAGATCCAATATGGTAAGGGACTTACAGAGCTGTTAAAACAGCCTTTATGCCATCCATTGAGCCTTCATGCCCAGGTGATCAGCTTGATTGTAGCCAATAACCGTCTGCTCTTAGATGTGGAAGTTACAAAGATAAAAGAGTTTCAGAGAGAATTGCTGGCATTCTTTGATGAGCGCTATCCGGAAGTCGGAAAAGAAATTGAAGAAAGCAGAGCGCTGTCTGACGAGCTGAAGCAGAAGATTGTAGATGTGACAGCCGAATTTAAACAGAAACGGGTGTAGGATATGGCAAATGCGAGAGAGATACAAAGCAGGATGAACAGCATCAAAAGTACCATGAAGATAACCAATGCGATGTATACCATTTCCTCGTCAAAGCTGAAAAGAGCAAGGAAAGCCCTGACTGATACAGAGCCTTACTTTTACGCACTGCAAAGGACCATTGCCAGAATCATAAGGCACACGCCCGAAATTGACGACCCGTATCTGGATACCAGGCCGCATATTAAGAAAGAAGACCGTAAGATCGGATACATTGTGGTAACGGCTGACAAGGGGCTGGCCGGTTCTTATAATCATAACATTTTTAAACTGGCTCAGGAGCAGATTGACAAGGGCGGAAATCCCATGCTGTTTGTAGTTGGTGATCTGGGACAGCAGTATTTTACGAAAAAGGGAATACCGGTGGAACAGGATTTCCGGTATACCGTTCAAAAGCCAAATATGAGCCGGGCCAGAATCATTGAGGAAAAGATCGTGGATTACTTCCTGACAGGAAAGCTTGATGAGGTATATATGATCTACACCAGAATGGTGAATGCCATGAAAATGGAGGCTGAGATCGAACAGCTTCTTCCCATTCCTAAGCACCGGTTAAGCCAGGGCGTACCAATTAATGTACATTTGGAAGAGATCACCATGAAGCCATCTCCACAGGCAGTGATTGATGCCATCGTGCCCAATTACATTGCAGGCTTTATCTATGGAGGTTTGGTGGAGTCTTATTCCAGCGAGCAGAATTCCAGAATGATGGCCATGCAGGCTGCAACAAAGAGTGCTCAGGAGATGCTTGATGAACTGGCGATCACCTATAACAGAGTCCGCCAGGCGGCCATTACCCAGGAGATCACCGAGGTAATCAGCGGTGCAAAGGCCCAAAAGAAAAAAAGGAAGAAAGCATAGTATCATCGGATGTTCCGGTTGACTTTAGAGAGGAGGAGTCCTCACGACTGTGAGTAACAGAATATGAATATAGGAAAGATCGTTCAGGTCCTTGGACCTGTAGTAGATGTTGAGTTTTTTGAGGGCAGCGAACTTCCCCGCATTAAGGACGCCCTTGAGGTGAATAATGAAGGGAAACGCTGCGTAATGGAAGTTGCACAGCATATGGGAAACAGCACAGTCCGCTGCATCATGCTGGCTTCCAGTGAAGGGCTGTATAAAGGCATGGAGGTAACCGCTACCGGGGAAGGCATTAAGGTTCCGGTAGGAGAGCAGACTCTGGGACGCCTTTTTAATGTACTTGGAGAGACCATTGATAACGGCAGTTCCTTAAATGGCGGTCCGGAGTGGGTCATTCACAGAGATCCTCCGGCCTTTGAGGAGCAAAGCCCTGTGGCAGAGATCCTGGAAACGGGAATCAAAGTCATCGATCTTCTGGCCCCTTATGCAAAAGGCGGAAAGATCGGTTTGTTCGGCGGCGCCGGTGTTGGTAAGACGGTTTTAATCCAGGAGCTGATCCATAACATTGCCACGGAGCATGGCGGATATTCTATTTTTACCGGTGTCGGAGAGCGTTCCCGTGAGGGTAATGACCTTTGGACTGAAATGGGAGAGTCCGGTGTTATATCAAAAACTGCCCTGGTATTCGGCCAGATGAATGAACCGCCGGGTGCACGTATGCGTGTGGCTGAAACAGGCCTTACCATGGCGGAATACTTCCGTGACGAAGAGCATAAAAATGTGCTTTTGTTTATTGATAATATTTTTCGTTTCACCCAGGCAGGTTCTGAGGTTTCTGCCCTTCTAGGACGTATGCCTTCGGCGGTTGGTTACCAGCCTACCCTGGCTACGGAAATGGGCGAGCTTCAGGAGAGAATTACTTCCACGAAAAATGGTTCTGTTACCTCTGTACAGGCAGTATATGTGCCTGCTGATGACTTGACGGATCCGGCACCTGCAACTACGTTTGCTCATTTGGATGCTACCACCGTACTATCCAGAAAGATCGTAGAACAAGGTATTTATCCGGCGGTAGATCCCCTTGCCTCAAACTCCCGTATCCTTGAACCGGATGTGGTTGGGGAAGAGCATTACGAGGTAGCCCGTAAGGTACAGGAATTGCTTCAGAAATATAAGGAACTTCAGGATATTATCGCGATCTTAGGTATGGAAGAATTGGGAGATGACGATAAGATCACGGTTTACCGGGCAAGAAAGATCCAGAAATTCTTATCCCAGCCTTTCTCTGTGGCTGAGAACTTTACCGGAGTTTCAGGTAAATATGTTCCTCTTAAGGAAACAGTCCGGGGCTTTAAGGCAATTGTGGATGGAGATATGGATCAGTATCCGGAGGCTGCATTCTTTAATGTGGGAACCATTGATGAGGTGATTGAAAAGGCCAAGGCATTAGAGGCTTAGCTTGGAGGTGCTGCCTGTGAGTAAAAATACATTTTTCCTTCAGGTTCTTGCCAGTGATAAGGTGTTTTACAAAGGCTCTTGCCAGGAACTGGTGATTCCTCTTGCAGATGGAGAAAAGGCGATTCTTCCCCATCATGAGGATATGGTCATTGCAGTATCCATAGGGGAAATGCGTTTGTTGGATGAAAATGATCAATGGATTCATGCTGTTGTAGGAAATGGTTTTATCCAGATCATCAACAACCGTGTGACACTTCTTGTTGATACTGCCGAGCATCCGGAAGAAATTGACGAACGCCGTGCAGAGGAAGCTATGGAAAGAGCGGCTGAGCAGCTAAGGCAGAGTAAAAGCCTTCAGGAGCATTCTCATTTTGAGGCTTCTATGGCCAGGTCGCTGGCCAGACTGCGTACAAAACACAAATTTGAGCTTTGACAGGAAATGATGATAAAAAAAGAAGGATATCCGGGAGGGAGAAATCTGCCTCCCGGATATCCTTTTTTCTTATCCTAAAGCTACGTCTAAAATCATCATGATTAGAAATCCCACCATAACGCCAAGGGTTCCAACATTGGAATGTTCTCCTAAATGAGCCTCGGGAATCAGCTCTTCCACCACTACGTACATCATGGCGCCGGCTGCAAAGGACAAAAGCCAGGGCATGAGCGGCTGGATACTGCCTGCCACAAGCACAGTGAGGATTCCGAATATAGGCTCTACGATGCCGGACATGCTGCCCCGGAAAAATGCTTTTCCCGTGGAAAGACCTTCCTGCCTTAAGGGCAGGGAAATAGCAGCGCCTTCCGGGAAGTTCTGGATGCCGATTCCAATTGCAAGTGCCATAGCAGCAGTATAAAGAGTTGGATCACCTCCATGCTGTGCGGCCAGGGCAAAGGCCAGTCCTACGGCCATACCCTCCGGAATGTTATGAAGTGTCACAGCCATGACAAGCAAGGTAGTACGTTTCCAGGTGGATGAGATTCCTTCCGCTTCATTTTCTCTACTACTATTTAAGTCGGGATGAAGGTGAGGAAGAAGTGTATCCAATACTATGAGAAAAAGTATTCCTAAAATAAATCCTCCGGCAGCGGGTATCCAACCCGGAGTCCCACTTGCCTCGGCCTCTTCGATAGCCGGAATGAGAAGCGACCATACCGAGGCTGCGATCATAACACCGGCAGCAAATCCTAGGAAGATTCTCTGGATAGACTGGTTTACCTCTTTACGGAAGAAGAATACAACCGAGGCCCCCAGGGTTGTCATTAGAAATGTAAAGCCGGTACCACCGGCAGCCCACAAAACAGGCGTCATAATAATCCCTCCTTTTCTATTTAAAGTCAAAGGTTTTGACTGTGTTTTCATTGCTTTAACTATACCATAACCTCTGTTTAGGCGCAATGAGATAAATTCCCTTTCCATTTCCGACAGTTTTATGCTAAAATAGACCTAATTTTACATAGTAAGTACACCTTCATGCCCCAAGAGCGTGGGCAACAAATAGGAAACACCCTATACATAGGAAAGGAATTTGATTTATGAATATAAAAATAAGATGGAAAAGGCGTTCTGCCTATACTGTATTTCTGGCAGCAGCAACGGCTTCTTTATTAGCAGGCTGCAATAAAACAGAAGCAGTCAAAGGACCTGGAAAGGATGCAACGCCATCCATTGCCATAGCAACGGAGCGAAAAAACGAACTGCAGCCTATTGATGCACTTACTCCAGGAGGAGATTTAATGCCAAGGCTTCTTATGGTGCCGGAACAAAAGGAAAATCCTATCCCGGAGTTTTTACGGAACGGGGTGGAGCATCCGGTGGTGGCCAGTCTTCAGGAGCGTTTGATGAATTTAGGCTTTATGGATAACGATGAGCCCACACAGTACTTTGGTAACGTTACGGAGGCTGCTGTCAAGACCTTCCAGCGCCAGAATTGCCTGGTTCAAGATGGAATTGTAGGGCCTGAGACGTTAAATTCCATTATGTCACCATCTGCCAAATATTATGCTGTATCAAAGGGTGTGGAGGGTGATGACATATCACGGATTCAGAACCGTCTTTATGAACTGGGGTATCTAGCCAGTGCGGGTCAGGTATCCGGCAGCTTTGGGGATGAAACAGAGGCAGCGGTTATGAAGCTTCAGGAAGTCAACGGCTTAAACATAGATGGAAAAGTTGGGCGTCAGACCATAAACTTACTTTACAGTGAAGAGATCAAGCCGAACTTCCTGGCTTATGGAGAAAAAAGCGATTTGGTTTTATCCAGTCAGCAGCGTCTTAAAGAGTTGGGGTATTTAACAACCACTCCGGACGGAGCTTACGGAGATGATACGGTGACAGCGGTGAAACAGTTCCAGTCCAGGAATGACCTGGTTGTGGATGGGTATTTAGGGCCATCCACCCGGATAACCTTAATGAGCGCTGGGGCGCAGCCTAACGGCTTGACCTTGGGTGAACAGGGAGAATCGGTTACCAGGATTCAGCAGCTGTTAAATAAATACGGGTACTTAGCTTCCGCTAATGTGACAGGATATTACGGTGAAGTGACGGAAAAGGCGGTTAAGGATTTCCAGAGCAACAATGGTTTGAAAGTGGATGGTTCTGTGGGACAGCTTACCATGAGTAAGCTTACAGGAAGCGGTATAAAATCTGCAGGCTCTTCCGGTTCCTCAGGCGGTTCATCCAAGGGTGGTACCGTTAAGGGAGGCTCCGGTGTAAGCGGATTGCTTTCCATTGCCAGATCAAAGCTAGGGCGTCCCTATGTATGGGGGGCCAAGGGATCAGAGTCCTTTGACTGTTCGGGATTTGTTTACTGGTCTCTCAACCAGGCTGGCGTCAGACAGAGTTATCTAACCTCTTCCGGTTGGAGAAACGTAGGTAAATATACAAAGATCACCAGCTTTGGAAGCCTGCAGGCAGGTGATATCATCGTCGTAAGCGGACACGTGGGAATCGTAGCCGGAGGCGGAAAAGTTATCGATGCTTCTTCCAGTAACGGAAAGGTAGTGGAACGTTCCTTAAGCTCCTGGTGGAAGAGCAACTTTATCTGCGGCTGGCGTATATTTGGATAGGAATGGTTCAGAATAATGAGTATGAAAACGCAGAAAAAAGCAATTAATATGGTAACAGATTCACCGGGAAGGGCCCTTTTGCTCTTTGCCCTTCCCATGATTCTTGGGAATTTATTTCAACAGTTTTATAACATCATAGACTCTGTTGTAGTTGGACGGTTTGTGGGAGAAGAGGCCCTGGCATCAGTAGGTGCCTCTTATTCCATTACAAACGTTTTTATCGCCATTGCGGTAGGAGGCGGGATCGGAAGCTCGGTGGTGGTGTCCCAGTTTTTAGGGGCAAAACAGACTGGAAACATGAAAACCGCCATATCCACCACTCTTATTAATTTTTTATCCATAGGAGTGATACTAGGCGGTCTCGGACTTCTTTTCAATCATCGGATTTTAAGCTTCATGAACACCCCAGAGAATGTATTTCATGAAGCCTCGGTGTATCTGGGAATTTATTTTATAGGGCTGCCCTTCTTATTTATGTATAATGTACAGGCTTCTGTTTTTCAAGCCCTGGGAGATTCCAAGACTCCCTTATATCTGCTTGTCTTTTCTTCTCTTTTAAATGTAGTGCTGGATCTGTTGTTCGTGACTCAGTTTTTCATGGGGGTGGCCGGAGTGGCCATTGCCACTTTGATAGCCCAGGGGCTTTCCGCAGTCCTGTCCTTTCTTATTTTGATAAAACGGTTAAAGGAGTATGAGACAACAGAGCCGTTTCGGCTTTATGACTGGAATATGATGCTTCATATGATGCGCGTCGCCATTCCTTCCACTCTTCAGCAATCCATCGTCCATATCGGTATGCTTCTTGTACAGTCCGTTGTCAATGGGTTTGGATCTGCAGTCATGGCGGGCTTTGCGGCAGGAACCAGAATCGAATCCATCTGTATTGTTCCCATGCTTGCACTGGGAAATGCCATGTCCACCTACACGGCACAGAACATTGGCGCTGGAAAGAAAGACCGGGTAAAAGTGGGATACCGTTACTGCTATCTCATGGCAGGGGTTTTTGCGGTTATTATCTGTGTGATTATGGAGACCTGGGGAGATTTGTTTATACGAAGCTTTCTAAATGAAGGCAGTGCGGATACAGCGTTTCAGACAGGCATGAGTTATGTCCGGTTCATTTCCTTTTTCTATATCTGCATAGGCTGTAAGGCGACCACAGACGGGCTTTTGCGCGGTGCAGGAGATGTGGTGGTATTTACTGTCGCCAATCTGGTTAATCTGGCGATCCGGGTATCGGTAGCAGCAGTGTTCGCTCCTATTATTGGCGTCCAGGCCGTATGGTTTGCGGTTCCAATGGGCTGGACGGCCAATTATATTATATCATTCATCCGTTATCTGACGGGAAAGTGGGAGAGGATACAGCTTATTTCTTGATGGGGAAGGCGACGCCTGCTTTAAATAGATCTCCGTCAATGTAAAGCCTTAATTCTCCGCCCTGAAGCTCGGCCAGGCTTTTAGCGATGGAGATTCCCAGTCCGCTTCCTTCCGTGGTTCGGGCAACATCTCCCCGGACAAAGCGTTCCGTCAGTTCGTCCGCGTGGATGTTTAGTGGGTTTTGGGATATATTCTTCATAGTGAAAACTGCCATATCCCCTTCTTCTGTAATGTCTACGTATACCCGGCTTTGTTCCATGGCATACTTGCATGCATTGTTATAAAGATTCTCAAGCACTCTCCACAAATACCTGCCGTCCGCCTCAATCAGGATGGATTCGGCCGGCAGGGTGGAAACCAGTTCCAGGTGCCTGAGGGCAAACTTTTCTTCAAATTCTCCGTTAGTCTGGTGGATGAGCTCCACGAAATCAATGCTGGTGATATCCAGCTTCAAATTTCCGGAACTTGCCTTTGAAGCCTCCACTAAATCTTCGGTCAAAGTCTTTAATCGCTGGGACTTCTGTTCCAGGACTTCTAAGTATCCCTGAATTTTCGGGTCCTGAATCTTTTCCCTTTTTATAAGGTCCACATAATTTATAATGGATGTCAGGGGAGTCTTAATATCATGAGATACATTGGTGATTAAGTCCGCCTTTAAGCGCTCGCTCCGTACCTTTTCCTGGAGTGCTGTTTCAAGTCCGGTGCTGATGTGATTGATGTGTTCCGCTAGTTCCCGCTCTTTTCCGTTAAATTTCAGAGTATCGATCTTATATGTGGTATCACCTCTGGAAATAGTTAAAAGCGCCTCATTGATCTGATCAGTTTCCCACGCATTTTTGTACATCTGGTGGAAGATCCAGAAATCCAGACAGAAAAACAACAGAGCAACCACCCCCATAAGAATCCGGGACTCTAAGCTGTTATAGGTAAATAAAAGGAAGGCAAAAGCCATTGTCATGGCAACGTTAAAGATTAAGAACAAGGAATAAGAAAACATAATCCGCGTGGTAAAACGACGGTTTTTAAAATACAGGGATAAATTTTTAAGTCCCCGGTGCATAAGGCTTCCGGTCCAGAGATTTCCTGCTTTATAACGTTTTAACAGGCTTAAGGCGGCGGAAAGTCCCGCTGCATAATAAATGAGAACCCGAAGGGCCAGTTCCCCATACTCCCATTGGTCAACGGCAAAGAAGAGATGTATGATCTTAAATGCCAGCCGGTTAGCAAGAAACAGGGTGAGAACGGCAGCCATGAAATACAGAAGGATACAGCTTTCCGCAGGGAGCCGGTCAATCCGGCTCAAGGTACCGTGGTTCTGCTCTCTGTCCGGCTGCCCGGTCAGGCTTACCAGAGAGTAAAGGGTCGCTATACAACCCAGGATTCCAAGGCACAGGCTGATCATTCCGGTGATGAATAACAAGCGCATTCGGTCATATGAAGCAGCGGCCCTTGCGTAAGCATCGCCATAGGGATAGGAAGTATTCACGGCTATGGTCATATGATAATTGCCGTTGTTATAGGGATTCATCTTTTCCAGCTGGGAAGAAACATTCTTTGGAACCGTGGTTAAGTTGGAGTCCACATAAAGCGCTTCTCCTGTTACATAAAGATATCTTCCCATTGCCTTAAAATCATTGACGGTTTTGCCGGAAACGTTGCTGTATAGCTTATAATCTTCGGCCGTGTTCTGATAGAGGACCTCGAATTTTAAGTTGCTGGGGTTTTGGATATAACGGTAATAAAAAGAATAGTAGTTGCCCAGGTGGGTCAGCACTTCATAGGCCAGCTGGTCCATGGTAATAAATGCTTCTCCAGGCTCCGTGATCTTAAAGTCCGGTTCATAGGCCCGGTAATCTACCCGTACATACGAGTCTGAGTCATCTGCAGCCGGCTGTCCTCCGCTCACCTTAAACTGTTCATTCAGATAATAGCCCAGAGATTTGGCCCTCCGTATCATCTCATCCACCGTATATTCCACTGTGGTTCCAGGTCCTTCCATGACCCGGACAATGGGCTTTGAATAGTCAAGCTTTCCGTTAGTCTCAAACACTTCTTTATATTTCACATAATTAAAAATATCGTCAATATCAGATTTAAGCTGACGGGTAAACTCAGGCGTGTCCTCATACGTTTCATGGTTGATCCAGTGTATTCCCTCCCCATAATGGGAATTGCTGTACATGATGGTAACCCCGACGACGACAAGAAGGGAGAAGATCATATGCATAAGGGCTGCAAAATCTTTTCTTTTTTTCATAAACGCTCCTATTGTTTCTCAATCTTATAGCCTACACCCCATACCACTTTTAAATAGCGAGGTTCTCTTGGGTTGATTTCGATCTTTTCCCGGATGTGCCGGATGTGTACGGCTACCGTATTATCTGCGCCAATCGCTTCTTCGTTCCAGATCTGCTCATAGATTTCGTCAATGGAGAATACTTTTCCTGCATTCTTTACCAGAAGCAGCAGGATGTTATACTCAATGGGAGTCAGCTTGATTAGTTCTCCCTCTACTGCAACTTCCTTGTTATCATCATTGATGGCCAGGCCTCCGCATTTATACACCTGTCCGGCTGGCTGCTGGTTCATATTGCCAAGCTGGGTATAACGGCGCATCTGGGATTTTACTCTTGCCACCAGCTCCAGCGGATTAAAGGGCTTGGTAATGTAATCATCTGCTCCAATGTTTAGTCCCAGGATCTTATCTGTATCCTCAGATTTGGCAGAGAGAATGATGATTGGGATGCTGCTTGTCTCACGAACCTTTAAAGTGGTCCGGATTCCGTCAAGCCCCGGCATCATTACATCCAGAATCATTAAATCCACTTCGTTTTCTTCCAGAAGCTTTAATGCATCATAACCATCATAGGCTTTAATTACATGAAACCCTTCTCCTGTTAAATATATATCAATAGCTTCCACGATTTGTTTGTCATCATCACATACTAAAATATTCTGCATACGAAAACCTCCTTTTTCAATATTATACAACGAAGGCCGCAAAAAAGCACATTACATTTTTCTAAAGAAACCTGTAAAGATGTCTGTTTCTGTCATGTTACGGATTTTATCATCATATGCTTTACCAATTCTGGTAAAAGGATGCTGTTATGAGTATATATGTGGTAAAGCGGGGAGACAGTGTGGACACCATTGCCGAATCCCAGGGCATTCCGGTACAAAGCCTTATATTTGATAACCAGATCGGTTATCCATACCGCCTGGCTGTAGGCCAGGCACTTTATATTAGAGAAAACCCTTCGGAAGAAAGGATGCCTCTTTATGTGTTTGGTTATGCATACCCGATCATCACTCCGGATAATCTGGAAAATACCCTTCCATTTTTGACGGATCTTTATGTTTTCTCTTATGGATTTACCATGGAGGGAGAGCTGGTTCCGCCCATGAGCCCGGATGACTGGATGATTGAGCGGGCGTGGCAGCTTGGAGTGCGCCCGATTTTGACCCTTACTCCTCTTGGCCCTGACGGGCATTTTAATAACAATCTGGTATCTGAGGCTGTACATAATATGGAGGTTCAGCAGCGGCTGATCTGGAATCTGGGTCTTAAGATGCTGGAAAAAGGATTTGGAGGCCTGGATTTCGACTTTGAGTACATTATGGCGGAGGACCGCGTGGCCTATGCGGACTTTGTAAGACTGACTACCCAGATTATGAACCGGTTCGGTTATCAGGTTACGGTTGCCCTTGCCCCCAAAACGTCGGCCACACAGGCCGGGCTTTTGTATGAGGGAGTAGATTACGCACTTTTGGGTGAGGCGGCTAACCGGGTGTTTCTTATGACTTATGAGTGGGGATATACTTTCGGTCCTCCCATGGCAGTTGCCCCCATCAACATGGTCAGAAAAGTAGTAGAATACGCTGTGACAGCCATCCCAACGGAGAAAATCAGCCTTGGAATCCCTAATTACGGATATGACTGGCCGCTGCCCTATGAGAGAGGGGTGACGAGGGCAAGGACCATAAATAACTTGGAGGCGATTCAGATTGCCATTGATCATGGTGTGGAGATCCAGTTCGACGAAGTCGCCATGTCCCCATATTTCCGCTATTGGCAATATGGAGTCCAACATGAGGTATGGTTTGAGGATGTGAGGAGTTATAAAGCTAAGTTTGACTTGATCAAGGAATTCGGACTGACTGGGGCCGGGTATTGGCAGCTTATGCAGTTTTTCCGTGCTAACTGGTTATTGCTGGAGCAGATGTTTGTTATTAAAAAGTATGGACAATGATTTTACCCGTTACCATAAAAAGTCCATTGCATTTCTTCCGTTTTTCTGTTATATTGATGTGTTAAACGGTTAGTGGAGAGGATTTTAAGATGTTTTTATATCAGATTGCAAATGACCATGTTCGGGTTCTGGGCTGCCGGGGATATGACGGTTTCATACGGATCCCGGAGAAAATCGGAGGCCAGCCGGTGACAGAGCTGGCTGCCTATGCATTCTCCGATGGTTGGGGGAAAAACGAAATGCTTTCATTGGCAGGAAAAGAGATACGCCTGTGCGATGAAGAGGGCAGCCCAATTGAAATAGAAGAAAAAGATATTCCGCCGGAGATAAGCTGTGAAGGGTTAAAAGATATATATCTGCCAGAAACGATTAGGAAGATAGGAAATTATGCATTCTATAACTGTTATGAGCTAAGCCGTGTGGAGTGTTCGAGCTCCATCTTTGATGTAGGCTCCGGACTTTTTACCGGCTGCACTGGGATCCGGTTTTTAGATATTCATATAATCGATGGAGAACGTTCTTGCATGAAGGAACTGCTTGCGGAATTGCGGCAGGAGCTTTATGTAAACTATTTTAGCGGCAAAGGGAATGCGAGACTGGTGTTTCCCGAAATGTTTGAGGAGTCTGTGGAGCATACGCCAGCCAAAATTATCCTTCGGGAAATGCATGGCTGCGGCCATATGTACCGTTATAGCTTTGATCAGACGGAATTTCAGTTTCATAAATACGACGCTTTGTTTCCTCACATTCTGGTGCAGGAGCCGGAGCGGGTGACCGCAGCTCTGGTTTTAGGAAGGCTTTACACTCCTGTGGAACTTCTTGAAAAGGATAGGGAGGTATACGAGGCTTACTTAATGGAGCATTTTAAGGGAGCAGCGAGACTGGCGCTTGAGGAAAAGGATCCGGCCCTTTTCCTTTGGCTTGCCGGGCAGTATGGCCATATTCAGGAGGATTTTGACGGAATGGTTGACATGGCGGGAAGTGCAGACAAGCCTGAGATTCTAAGCGTTCTTATGAATCTCCGCCGCCAGCGTTTTAAAGCAGGGAAACGAAAGTTTTCTCTGATATAGTTTAATGAAGGCAAATGAACTTCCTTCTATATAGAATAAAACAGAAAGAGGGTGGAACCATGATCGATCCGGTGAAACAGAGGCAGCTTGATGAACTGGCAGAGGTGGAACTGGGCCATGAGATTCTGACCAATGCCCGCAATGAACTTTATTTAAGCTTCCGGTATCTGGATGTAGCCTTAAACAGTCTTGGTTTTGCGGCTGACTGGACAGGCCAAGGCGTAGGGACAGATGGGTTTGCGATCTATTATCAGCCGGAGCATTTGTTTTCTATATACAAGAGAAGCCGGACCCTTGTGAACAGGGCTTATTTGCATATGCTGTTCCACTGCCTGTTCTGCCATTTGAATGGCAAAGGGGAACGGGAAAAGGAATACTGGGATCTGGCTTGCGATATTACCATAGAATATATTTTAGATGGACTTTATGTAAAACCTGTTTACCGGCACCAGACTTCTTACCGCAGAGAGGTATACGGCAGGCTGGCAGAAAAGCGAAAGGTATTTACCGCTGAGGGAATTTATAAAGAGCTTCAGGATATGAATCTGTCCGCAGAACAATATGGACGGATGGCAGCAGAATTCTATGTGGACAACCATGACCGGTGGGAAGAGGAGGCCCCCCCGGGAGTTCAGATGGAGCGGCAGAATAAATGGCAGAACATCCGGGAAACGATGCAGACGGAGATGGAGTCCTTCGGAGAAAAAAATGAGGATTCATCACGAAACCTTTTGGAACAGGTGAAGATTGAAAACCGGGAAAAATATAATTACAAGCAGTTTTTAAGAAAGTTTGCGGTGTTAAGGGAGGAGGCAGAAATCGATCCGGATTCCTTTGATCCCGTGTTTTATACTTACGGCATGTCTCTTTACCGGAATATGCCTCTTATTGAGCCTCAGGAAACAAAGGAAGTTTTTAAAATTGAGGAATTTGTGATTGTGATTGATACATCCATGTCCGTATCCGGAGATCTGGTTCGGCATTTTCTTCAGGAAACCTATGGAGTCCTCGGGGAATCAGAAAGCTATTTCCGGAAGATCAATATCCATATCATCCAGTGTGATGAGGAAATCCGCTCTGATGTGACCATTACAAGCAAAGAGGAGATGGAAGAATATATGGAGCATTTCACATTATCCGGATTTGGCGGGACGGATTTCCGACCGGCTTTCGAGTATGTGAACGGTCTTCTAAACAAAGGGGCTTTTAAAAAGCTCCGGGGTCTTTTGTATTTCACCGATGGGAAAGGGATATATCCGGTAAAAATGCCGCCCTATGACACGGCCTTTGTTTTTATGGAGGACCAGTATGAGGACATTTCCGTACCAGGCTGGGCCATGAAGGTGATCCTGACGGAAGAGGATCTGGAAGTTACTTGACAGGAGATTTTATTATGAATATTAAACGAGCGAAAGAAGAAATAAAGAATACTATAGAAGCCTATCTGCTAAAGGATGAATACGGCGCTTATGAGATACCGGCGGTTCATCAAAGACCGGTGTTTCTCATGGGACCTCCGGGTGTGGGAAAGACCCAGATCATGGAGCAGGTAGCAAGAGAGTGCGGGATCGGTCTGGTGGCTTATACCATCACCCATCATACCCGCCAAAGTGCGGTAGGACTTCCCTTCATAAATGAAAAGGAATATGGAGGGAGCACATACCGGGTAACAGAATATACCATGAGTGAGATCGTGGCATCTATTTACAATAAGATCGAGAGCAGCGGCCTTAAGGAAGGGATTCTTTTTATCGATGAGATCAATTGTGTGTCCGAAACCCTTGCACCGACCATGCTCCAGTTTCTCCAGTATAAAACGTTCGGAAACCACAGGATTCCGGAAGGCTGGGTTATCGTAACGGCTGGAAACCCGCCGGAATATAACAAGTCGGTCCGGGACTTTGATGTGGTGACCTTAGACCGTATCAAGCTTATTCATGTGGAAGCGGATTTCGAGGTATGGAAGGCTTATGCCTATGAGCAGGCCCTGCATCCGGCGGTTATTTCCTATCTGAATGCCAGGACCGAAAACTTCTGCCGGATTGAAACGACTGTTGACGGAAAATTCTTTGCTACCCCAAGAGGCTGGGATGACTTATCAAAATTTATTGAAATTTATGAACGCCTTGGTAAAAAGGTAGACCGGGATGTAGTGGGAGAGTATATACAGTTTCCTAAAATTTCCAAGGATTTTACCAACTACCTGGATCTTTACTATAAGTACCGGGATGATTACCAAATTGATGAGATCTTATCAGGTATCATCAGGGAAAGCCTGTGCAACAGGCTGAAGCGGGCATCTTTTGATGAAAAGCTGAGCGTCATCGGCCTGCTGCTATCCAGATTGGGTCAGAACTTCCGCTCTGTGTCTGATCAGGGGGACAGAACCGGCCTTTTGATGGAAGAACTTAAAAAAATAAGTCCGGAATCCGAAGAAGTTCAGGATACTTCTATGGTTGCCCGCCTTGCCGGATTAAGGGACCAGTGGAATGGTGATTGGGACAGGAGAAGAAAAGCCGGTCTCTTAAGCAGGAGAGAAGATTACCTGCGCCGGGATGTGGAGGCCCTTCTCCTTCAATTTGAAGATACACTCCGAATGGAAGGAACCGGGAATGAGGCTTCTTGGAACCGGATACGGGAGATGTTTGAGGAACAAAATGCCAGATATGAGGCGCTTTTAGAAGAGGGTGGAAAATCCCTGGAGAACGCCTTTGATTTTATGGAAGCCGCTTTTGGAGACGGGCAGGAAATGGTGGTATTTATAACGGAATTAAATACCGGGTATCACAGTGTCAAGTTTTTAAAAGAATATGATTGTGAGCGGTATTATCAATATAATGAGCGTCTTTTATTCAAGGACAGAGAGAGTGATATAAAAGCCAGGATCGATAGTTTAGGAAAATAATGTATAAAAACCAAAAAACTACTCCATAATAAAGAAAGAAAAGGAGGTAGTGCAATGGGAAATAAAGCATTGAGTTACACAGCTCTGACTATAGCAATTATAGGCGCAGTCAATTGGGGGCTGGTAGGTTTCTTTAATTTCAACCTGGTGTCATTTATTTTCGGCAGCATGACATGGATTACAAGAATCGTGTATGCTCTAGTAGGAATTTGCGGGTTGTACCTGATTACTTTTTTTGGCCGTTCAGAGGCTGGAACAGAAGATAACAGATGATTTTAAGGGCATTGCAGCATGAGCGGATCACTTACTATGCTGGAGTGCCCTCACTCATTTCGTGGAACATTCTTTGGGAATGCTATATAAAAAACATAGGAAAGGTGCTGCAAAATGGTAATTAACCAATCATTTTGCGGCACCTTTCTCTTTTGCTTTCTTTTTGAGCGAAACAACTAACGTGAATTTCGTATTCGCTTGCCTTTCATATGGCCTTATATGTGTTGTAAGCGACTTGGAATTATGATAAAATTCAAATAAATATTCATGATACATTCAAGGTCAAAACCAATATTCATTATCAGGAGGAACTTATGTTTTTTATATGTGGCATGAGCCAGGGAAAGAAAATACTCGATTATACAAAAACAGTGATCTGCGGCCTGTGTGGAGGCTATGGCAGATACCAGGTATTTATGACTTACAGTTATTTCAGTATCTTTTTCATCCCCATCATAAAATGGGACAGACATTATTACGTTCAAATGTCCTGCTGTAATACCCTTTACGAACTGAACTCCGAAAAAGGAAAAAGACTGAATCATAGGGAGTCTGTAGACATTAGCGAGCAGGATTTAACCCTGGTGCAGTCCGGCCGCAGGACTTCAGACTGGAACCGGAAGCAATGTTCCCACTGCGGATATGAAACCACAGAGGACTTTGAATATTGCCCCAAATGCGGACAGAGATTTTAAACTATGGATTAGATGCCGTATCACCGCCTGTCCGGCAGGCGACGGAAGCGTAAGCCGGCTAAGGGTTCCTAAATGAACATATCATCAAGGGCTCTTTTAGGAACATAATGTACCTGATTCTCATCCCGGTAATAACGGGTATCCCCGTCTTCTTTCATTGGGACAATGACCACTTCTTCTTTGGGCTTTCCAAGGGCCAGGACTAAATCGATGGAGTACAGGGAAGGATCAATGGAAAGAGCTTCAGCCAGATGACTTCTTTGTACGTTCCCCAATATACAGCCGCCGTATCCCTTTTCCACAGCCCCAAGCATGATGGTCTGGGCAGCAATTCCATCATCATACAGTTTGTTTTTTCCAAGGGACAGATCGCATAGAATGATGATGTAGGCAGATGGGCGTTCTCCCTTTTGTGGGCCATCCCAATCAGGCAAAGCACCGGCCCAGCCCAGGGTATCGAATACCTTGGCATTTTCTTCCGGAGTGTTGCACAGCCGAAATTTCAGCGCCTGGGAATTAGCTGTTGAAGCGGTATGCCTGGCTAAATCCACCAGATCCCTTAAGTCACTCGTGGAAACCGCTTCATTCTCATAAAACCGGCGGCAGGTACGGCATTTTAAAACCAGTTCTTTTAACATAGAAAATTCCTCCGTTTTGTCCATATTTTATCCGTTACATATATGATAAGTATAGCAGGTATTGAACCGGCCTGCAATGGTCATGGGGAGAGAGGAGAGAGACTGCGATGAAAACCAGAGCGGAATTAATTACTTATTGCCTAACCTATCCTGAAGCTTACGAAGATTATCCCTTTCGTGACCACCAATGGGCCGTTATCCGGCACAGGAAAAACAAAAAGGTGTTTGCCTGGATCTATGAACGGGATGGGATAGTCTGTATCAATCTAAAATGTGACCCGGAGTGGGTGGAGTTTTGGCGAAATGCATTCTCCGGTGTACTTCCGGGATATCATTTAAATAAAAAATATTGGAATACAATTCTTCTTGACGGGTCTGTACCGGAGGAAGATATCAGACGGATGATAGGAGAAAGTTTTGATCTGACTACCTGATTTTTCAGTTTCGCCAGGAAAATGGTAGTCAAATATAACAAAAAATTTATTGATATATGGAGTATTATTGTAATATTTTTAGAGTGGACAAAATTGAAACCTGTTAAATAAAAAAAGTTCAAGAGTACAATTTCATAATTTATCATGAGACCATCCGGTCCAAGTTGTAATTATTTTTTAGATTTTGCCTGTTTTTGACCGGGGAAAAAAGCGTGTTGGAATCATTGACTTTGTTTTCTCAAGGTGCTAAACTGGGAATCGGTTTCAGGGACATAGGACAACATGGAACCGCAACAGATACATAAAACAATAACACCTATGTATCGCAAGGAGGAGAATAATTATGAAATTAACAGCAAAAAAACTGGTACTTACAGGCGTAGCCGTATTAACAATGGCATCTATCTCTGCATGTGGAAGCACAAAGACTGCTGAAACAACAGCAGCTACTGAGGCTACTGTAGAGGCTACAACAGAAGAAGTTACTACTGAGAATGAGTCTACAGAAGTTGTAGAAGAATCTGAAACTGAAGATGTTACCTTAGACGAGGCTTCTGATGAAGAGAGCAGCGAAGATGCAGCAGCAGAAGAAGTAGAAACAGAGTCTGCAGAAGCAGAAGTTGAATCCACAAAAGCAGCAAACTAATCGGCAGAATTACTGATTCGGTCAGGAATGCTAAATTTCCGGAGCGGGGACTATTGTCCCCGCTCTTTTTACGTTCCCCTGCTATGCAGAATGATGGCAGTTGTGATATAATTTTTCCAAACAGCCATAAGAAGGAGGCCTTTTCCAATGAAAATCACCTATATCCATCACAGCGCATTTCTGGCGGAGCTTGAGACAGTAACCCTGCTGTTTGATTATACAGAGGGTTCTCTGCCTAAAATCAATAACAAAAAACCCCTGCTTGTTTTTGCAAGCCACCGCCACGGGGATCATTATTCTGACAAAATTCTGGAGCTTATAAAGGAGCATGAGATAACCAGGTACATCCTTTCGGATGATATCCCTAAGGGGCGGCTGCCCAAAGTACTTCTCAATGAGGTGGTATTTATGAAGCCCGGGGAAAAGATCTGCTTTTCTATTTCAGAAGGGAACATAACAGGCCCTGTCCCTTCGGTAGAAATGGCAGATGTTCAGGTCCTGACCTTCCGCTCCACCGACGAAGGCGTTGCGTTTCTTGTAAAAGCAGAAGGAAAGGTCATCTACCATGCCGGAGATTTAAACAACTGGAGATGGGAAGGGGAACCGGACAGCTGGAATGATCAGATGGCAAAGCAGTATTCTGCGGAAGTGGATAGGCTATCAGGCATGCACATAGATGCAGCCTTTCTCCCGCTGGATCCCAGACAGGAGAAGGCTTTTTCTCTCGGCTTTGATGAATTCATGAGAAAGACCCGGGTAAGCCATGCATTTCCCATGCACTTCTGGGGAGATTTTTCTGTGATCGGAAGGTTAAAGGATATGGATATTTCTGCATCTTACCGGGACCGGATTGTCGAGATCCATGAAGACGGGGAATGCTTTGAAATCGGGTAGGAGACAGGCTTTTATGGAAAACGAGAAGGAACAGCCAGGGGAGCTGACCCCTGAGGAACAGAGAGAGGTTTTAGAGGCCGCCATGCAGGCAGGGCATATTTTACTGGAAAACGGGGCGGAGATCTTCCGGGTGGAGGAGACCATGGACCGGATCTGCTGCCACTATGGCATACGGTCCGGGAATTCCTTTGTTCTCAGCAATGGGATTTTTACGACTTCAGGCAATGAGAGAGAAGAAATATTTGCGAAAGTCCAGCATATTCCGGTGAGCGGAACCCATTTGGACCGGGTAGCAGCGGTAAACCAGCTATCCAGGGAAATTGAGAAAGACTTTTTAAGCCCTGGTGATGTGAAGCACCGGCTGGATCAGATTCGGATCATGCCGGGTAAACCAAGAACCATGCAGATCCTCGCCTCCGGCGTCGGAAGCGCTTGCTTTTGTTATCTGTTTGGAGGAACCCTAAGAGACAGTTTATCGGCCTTTGGCTCCGGGATTCTCCTATATGTATATGTGATATTTCTAAGCAGCCCCCATCTCTCAAAGATCGTAGGAAACATCGGTGGAGGAGCTCTGGTCACATTTTTGTGCACGGTACTTTATCTGCTTCACTTTGGAGAGAATTTAAATTTTATGATCATCGGTTCTATCATGCCGTTGATTCCGGGGGTTGCATTTACCAATGCCATCCGGGATATTGCAGACGGTGATTATATCTCTGGCTCTGTCCGGATGCTTGATGCGCTGCTGGTATTCTTCTGCATAGCCATGGGTGTTGGAATGGTTTTCAGTCTGTTCCACCGGCTGACAGGAGGTGTACTTTTATGAGTGTGTTTATGGAAGCCGCCGCTGCGGTTGTTGGAACGGTTGCCTTTTCCCTTTTGTTTGGGGTTCCTGCCAGGTTTTATCCATACTGTGGGTTAATAGGCGGAGCAGGCTGGCTGGTATACGGGGGACTCATGAATGGGATGACGGCTCCATCGGCCGCATTGGCGGCCACCATTGTGGTGATTTTTCTTTCCAGGACTTTTGCCGTAAGGGAACGATGTCCTGTCACTATATTTTTAATATCCGGTATTTTTCCCCTGGTGCCAGGAGCGGGAATATACTGGACGGCTTATTATATTGTGACGGATGATCTGGCACTGGCGGTTCGGACCGGCTTTCTTGCATGTAAGGTGGCGGTCGCTATAGTACTTGGTATTGTATTTGTTTTTGAGCTGCCTCAGAAATTTTTTACATTTGCTGCAAAGAAACAGGAGGAAGTGGACGATAGATAAGAGAGAAAGGTAGGAGTAGAAGATGATATGGATTAAAAATGCTCATGTTGTAGACCCTGGGAATCAGGTGGAAGGAACTATGGATATCTGTATTGCAGATGGGAAGATTGTCGGTATGGGAGAACAGCTTAAAGTAGATGCCCTTCCCGCTTCAAAGGAAGATGTAGTAATCGATGCTTCCGGTTTTATTGTTGCCCCTGGGTTTGTTGATGTCCATGTTCATTTCCGGGATCCTGGTCTTACTTATAAGGAGGATATCCAGACCGGAGCCAGAGCAGCTGCAAAAGGTGGGTTTACGGCGGTTGTTTGTATGGCGAATACAAGGCCTCCCGTGGATAATGTAGAAACCCTTCAGTATGTGATGAAGGAAGGGAAGAAAACAGGCATCCATGTGCTGCAGGCAGCAGCCGTATCAAAGGGACTTCTTGGCGTAGAACTGACGGATATGGAAGAATTAAAGACTTATGGGGCAGTGGGATTTACTGATGACGGAATTCCCCTCCTTGATGAGAAACTGGTAAAGGAAGCCATGGAACGGGCTGTGAAGCTTAACGTTCCATTGAGCTTTCACGAGGAAGATCCCGCTTTTATCATAAATAATGGTATTAACCACGGTAAAGTATCCGAACAGCTTGGAATCTTTGGTTCCCCGGCTTTGGCGGAGGACAGCCTGGTTGCCCGGGACTGTATGATCGCCCTTCATACCGGTGCAACGGTAGATATCCAGCATATCAGTTCCGCCGCCTCCGTTAAGATGGTGAGGCTTGCAAAGGAGCTGGGAGCTCATGTGTATGCGGAGGTGACACCCCATCATTTCACTCTCACAGAGGACGCGGTATTAAAACATGGGACCCTGGCGAAAATGAATCCTCCCCTTCGGACGGAAAAGGATCGCAAGGCCATAATCCAGGGACTTAAGGACGGAAGTATCGATATCATAGCCACGGATCACGCACCCCACAGTGCCGAGGAAAAGGCAAAGGAACTGACCCAGGCCCCAAGCGGAATCATCGGGCTTGAAACTGCGCTGGGACTTGGTGTGACAAACTTAGTCCGCCCCGGACATCTGACTATGATGGAGCTGATGAAAAAGATGAGTTTCAATCCTTCGAAACTGTACCGGCTGGATTTTGGGTGCATAGAGGAAGAATGTGCTGCAGATTTGGTAATTTTCGATCCTAATGAGGAATGGACAGTAGGAGAATATGCCTCCAAGTCTTCTAATTCTCCGTTTACAGGAGAACGATTGTTTGGAAAGGTGAAATATACCATCTGCGGCGGCCGGATCGTCTATCAGGATGAAAAAGACTGATTGATGTGAAAGGAACCAAAAGGGAGTGAATACATGGAGATAAAGGCACAGGATCAACCGTCTGCTACGGCTCCAAAAGGTGAACCTGCGGCCGTGGACATTCAGCGGGCCGTGGAGGAAGAGGATTTAAAAGGGCGGATTGAGGCCAGTGAGCGGTTTATGGAAGAACTGAGCCGGAACGTAGAGGAAAACCGTGAGAAAAAGAGCGAGGAAGGCGGGGAAGACAGAAGGGAAACAAGATCTGCCAGAGATACAGCAGCCCTGTCAGATGAAAGCGCCTATTATAAGCTAAGCACTGATGAGCTTTCTGATCTCGATAAAATGTGGGGAAAGGAAGAGGCTGATTTGGCATGGGAGGGTATCCTGTCGTGGAGTCCCTCTGACTTAAAGCCCTTCCCTGAGGAACTGGAGTATCTTGCAGTGATTTATAAGGAACTGCTGCAGGCAATCCTTGAAAATACCACGGCAAAAGTACAGGAGGATCAGCTTGCTGCATTGGAAAACGTTTTATCGGATATCCTTATGAAGGTGCTGGAGGCGCGCATGGGGGAACTGAAAATACTCTTTGGGAGTTTCGGGTCCCATAGCTCCATGGCGGCTTTAAAAGGTGCGCTTTACCGCAGTGTTACAGGAAATACTCTAAGCAGCGTGGAGCTGGATAGGGTTTTTGAAGAACAAGAACATGCCGGTGATACGGCTAATTTAAATCCGGGCAGCATTAGAATCCCGGTAAATGAATCCGGAAATGAAGCAGAACAAGGGATGATCTATCAGCCTGCCGGGGAGGGACGGATAAAGAATGATCCCCGGTATGCCTGGCGGATGCGAAGGGAGGTTCCCCTGTCCGCCCTGGATGGGAGCAGTTTTCCAGGGAGTAAGACATTTGGTGCTAAGGCCTCCATTTCTTCTATGGGAAAAAATACGGTTTATTCTCCTTCTGATCTTGAATCGGCGGAGGGTTTTGCAGGATATATAAACCACAGGGGTAATTTATTAAGGGGCTCCGGGCTTTCCGGAGGAAGCGAGGAACTTTATGGGTTTGCAGCTGCTTTGATGGCGATTAAATCCCAAACCTTTGGTGCCTATTCCGGAATTAATAAGGGACTGGCCGCTGATATAAGGGAAGCGGTTGACCGAATGATCGATTACTATATACAGGAAGCATTTAAGCAGTCTGAGGGCGCTATGAAAAAGCTGGGGGGCAGGAATACTCTCTTTCAGCCCAGGGCTGCTTACAAAGTCTATTATTATATGATGAACCTCTATCAGACCACCAAGGATCTGCGGGAGACTGCAAACAAAGGGATAAGACATGCCTATCAGCAGTTTTTAAAGGATAAGGAATGCCTGGAAACTAAGGATGATTCCGGGTCCTTTTTTACGAAGGACAAAAAAGATCCAAGGGAGGACTGGAAAGAGGGGAAGAGGATCGTAGAAAGGGACTGGAAGGAATTTCTGACCTTTATGGGCAGAGAGGATTTAGGCGGTATTCCCTTGGGAATCCTTGAGTTAAGTCCCTGGGGGATGCTTGCGGAGCCGGAGCTGTCTCCCAGAGGAAAGGGAGGCAGCATAAGTCCTGTCTTCCTGGCGGGAGCTGCGATCGCAATTCTCATTCTGGTTTTAATTATGTTCTTTTTTTGAAACTGATTTTATAATTGAAAATTTCTTCTTTACAGAAACGCTTTAGTATGCTACCATGGTAGCACATGAAAAGATAGAGGAGGATGCAATTATGAAAAAAGGAATTTTTATAGCAGCAGTGTTGGGAGCGGCAGTCCTGCTTGGGGGCTGTTCCGGGCAAAAGAGCGGAGTTACGGCTTCTGCGTCTTCCGATACCGCTGCAACGACTGCAAAAGAAACAGGATCAGGAGCTAATACATTTACCGTTGGATTTGACCAGGATTTCCCGCCCATGGGTTTTGTCGGTGACAACGGAGAATATACCGGTTTTGACTTAGAACTGGCACAGGAGGTGGCTAACCGTCTTGGCAGGAAGTTTGTTCCCCAGCCAATTGCCTGGGATGCCAAGGACATGGAGCTGGAGGCAGGAAATATTGACTGCATCTGGAATGGCTTTACCATTACAGGCCGTGAGGACGGTTATA
Organism: Lacrimispora celerecrescens; assembly: GCF_000732605.1. Classification (GTDB taxonomy): domain Bacteria; phylum Bacillota; class Clostridia; order Lachnospirales; family Lachnospiraceae; genus Lacrimispora; species Lacrimispora celerecrescens_B. Next base: position 70,553 of record NZ_JPME01000023.1, read on the forward strand.
CCTGGACAAAGCCCTATATGGAAAACAGTCAGGTGTTTGTAGTGGGTAAGGACTCAAACATCAAAACCCTAGCCGATTTATCAGGAAAGATCGTTGAGGTTCAGGCGGATTCCTCTGCGGAAAAGGCATTGCAGGCGGATGGAAAGCTGGCAGGAACTTTTGGAACCCTTCAGACAACGCCGGATTACAACACCGCATTTATGGACTTAGAGATGGGAGCAGTGGATGCCATTGCAATGGATGTGATTGTTGCAGGATACCAGATCGAACAAAGAAAAGCGGATTTTCTAATCCTTGATGAGGCTCTTGCCGCAGAAGAATACGGCGTTGGCTTTAAGAAAGGGAATGATACCTTAAGAGATCAGGTTCAGGAACAGTTAGATGCCATGGCGGCTGACGGGACCCTTAAAAATATCTCGGAAAAATGGTTTGGCAAGGATGTAACCACAGTTAAATAATAATTGACCCTTATAGCATTTGCCAGATGTAGAATGCAAGCACATTCCTGCACCTGGCTCATTGCTTGCAGAAATAAAGACTTTATTATGGGTTTCGGTCCCCCAGCCATGGGCCGGACCCTATTTTTTAGAACATGGAGGAGAAATCATGGCTTTAACAAAGATATTATTACAATTGGCAGGGGGAATGTGGGTCAGCATCCAGATATTTATCGTGACGCTGGTCTTTTCTCTGCCCCTGGGACTTTTGGTATCCTTTGGAAGGATGTCAAAAAACCCTGTTATACGGGCCATTGTTAAATTTTATATTTCAGTCATGAGGGGAACTCCACTAATGCTGCAGTTGATGGTAGTGTATTTCGGACCTTACTATTTATTGGGCATAAAGGTCGGGAACGGGTATCGTCTCTGGGCCGCATTCATCGGCTTTGTCATCAACTATGCAGCGTATTTTGCCGAAATATACCGGAGCGGCATCCAGTCCATGCCGGTGGGGCAGTATGAGGCGGCAAAGCTTTTAGGTTATACAAAACCTCAGACCTTTTTTCGTATCATATTTCCCCAGGTGGTGAAACGGATCTTGCCGTCAGTGACCAATGAGGTCATTACCCTGGTAAAGGACACCTCTTTAGCTTTTTCCATCAGTGTTTTAGAGATGTTTGCAGTTGCCAAGGCTCTGGCCTCATCTCAGACAAGCCTGATACCTTTTGTGGCAGCAGGCCTGTTTTATTATGTCTTTAACCTTATCGTGGCAGTAGGAATGGAATATATAGAAAAGCGGATGAACTATTATCAATAGGAGGAAGATAAGATGTACTTACTGGAAATGAACCATGTAAAAAAAGCGTTTGATGGCCAGGGCGTGCTTCGGGATATTTCCCTGTCGGTAAAGGAAGGCGAGATCGTTTCCATCATCGGTCCATCCGGTTCGGGAAAATCCACCCTGCTTCGTTGCGCAACTATGTTGGAAGAGATGGATGGGGGAGAACTTAATTACCTGGGAGAAAAGGCCGCATGGAACGGGCCCGATGGAAAGGCCATCTATGCCAAAGGGGAAAAACGAAAGGAAATACAGAAGAATTACGGTCTGGTATTCCAGAACTTTCACTTATTTCCTCATATGACGGTTTTAAAAAACATTACCGATGCGCCGATTCATGTGCAGAAACGGGATAAGGAAGAAGTTTATTCCGAAGCCATGGAGCTTCTTAAGAAGATGGGGCTGGAGGATAAGGCAGAAGCATATCCCTGCCAGCTTTCCGGTGGGCAATGCCAGCGGGTAGCCATTGCAAGGGCACTGGCCCTAAATCCAAGGATCCTGTTTTTTGATGAACCGACTTCCGCCCTGGATCCGGAGCTTACGGGAGAGGTATTAAAGGTCATTAAGTCCCTTGCAGACATGCACATCACTATGGTTATTGTGACCCATGAGATGGCCTTTGCAAAGGATATCTCAGACAGGATCATCTTTATGGCTGACGGCGTGATCGTAGAGGAGGGGACTCCGGAAGAGGTATTTTCTTCTAGTAACGAGCGGACCCAGAGTTTTCTTGGTAGGTATGGCGAAGGTTGAATTTACCAATTTTAGGCAATTCGTAAAATTAATTAAGGAAAAAGATAAAGATTTTTCACAAACCTCTCAAACCTCGTGTTTATGCATGTTTGAGAGGTATTATTTTATCGTTTGACTGCATCTTGACTGCATCATAGTACGCCTCCAACTTATCCACTTTTACATCTACATAGCCAAAATGGGTGTATGTGTCAAGAGTAGTCTTGATATCATCATGTCCCAGGAGGTATTGAGCCTGCTTGATGTCAACCCCCGCCTTGTATAGATCACTGGCGTATGGCGTCATGCTCAAAGGTACTCTGATCACGGCATCCGGGATTGGCAGAGTAAAGTATAGGCAGGTTCGAGTATTTGGGGTCCATTAAAAGATTGTACCTTCAAAAGTGTAGCATACTCTTTTTTTTATAATATAATGGAATATGACTGTTGGAACAAATATTATTTTATCTGTCTATGTAAATATATGGAGGTAGCATTATGAGTGATTGTTATATTGAAGATCGTGAATGCGATTGTGATGAATGTGAGGAGTTCAACTGCAATATCGTATGCGAACGTCCCAGAAAGCACTTAAAGCCAAACAGAACAATATTAAAATGCGGCAGCCAGGGAGGCGTAACCATACCATTGGCAACAGTTGCCGGTGCTGCATTTACTCTGACCACTGTAAGTGTTGATACAAAAGCTATAAAAAACCCATGCATTAAACTTGAATTTGCAAGTAATATCGTTACTACCGCTGCTGTAATTACTCTGAATTTCCAGGTATTCAAACAGTGTAAAGATATGCTGACTCCTATTCCCGTAGGACCAATTTGGACTTTTTCACGGCTTGTAGCTATTACTGAAGCTAACACTTTCACCTTCTTCGTTTGCGACTGTGATCTGTGCAATGATGACTGCTGCACTTACAGCGTAGTTGCTAGGGTTGCCGGCGTTGCTACGGTTGGCGTTACTTCTATTAATCATGCATCGCTTTCCGCAATTATTGTAGACAATAACTGCAATTCCTGTAAATAGTAGGAAATGATTTAAGTACAAAAATGCTTTATAATTAGAGATTAATAGGAATGTATGGAAAATGACGTACCTCATGGCATGGGTCGGGACTCATAAAAATTTAAGATAATGGAGTAATGTATAGGCGGGTATCCGGTATTCCGGGCCCGCCCATTCATAGAATTATATCATTTTCTGACTGCATTTTGACTGCAGGCCCCCTGGTTTTGACTGTTTTTAGGTGGTAGCAGTTGGTAAGTGCAAAAGCCTGTAGAATCTCGATTTTAAGCGGAAAACTACCAATTTTAGGCAATTCGTAAAATTAATTAAGGAAAAAGATAAAGATTTTTCACAATCGGATGCTATACTAAGTGTGGAATCATAGGTGATTTAGGAAAGAAAGAAGAGGATGTTTATGAAAAAAACATGGATTATAGCAGTAGCTGTCTGTGCTGCAGTTTTATTTACAGCCTGTGGAAAATCTGCAAAGAATACGGAAAGTGTTGCAAATACGGTAACGGAAAGTACGGCCCCCAGCTCTGAGAGTACGGGAGAGGCAAGCCAGGAAGCACCTGGCAATGGAGCAGAATTTAAGATACTGGCCGGTACGGTCAAAAAGGTTGGGGACAACTTAGAAGACATGACCGTGGAAAGCGGCGGCAAGGAAATGACCTTTGACTTAAGCGGTACGGTGGTGGAGACCTCCTATGCGCTGGAGCCAGAGGTACAGGTTTCTGTTATCTATAAGGGAGAAATTTCCGGTTCAGATGCCACGAATGCCAAGCCTGTCCTGGTATTGGACGGGCAGGAGAACATGAAGGTGCAGGAAGTAACCGGAAGCGTTATGGACCAGGCTATGAGTACCTTTACCATTAAGACGGAGTCCGGCGAAGAGATTGGGTTTATAAAGGACAACTGCGAGGGACTGGACACTGATGTGCTTGGGACCGCCACCGATGACAGCAATGGAAGCGGGGCCATGATAAAGGTGACCTACGTGACCGTTGATTATGATGCAGGAAGCAAAACCAACTTCCCCTTAAGGGTGGAAGCCGCAAAGTAAAATAATCAAAATCCCGAATATGCAGGCATAATTTACCCCATGAAGGCAAGCATTTCATAAGCCAATGGAGTAATGTACTTCTTTTTCCAAGATAAAAAGCTTGCAAATTCGGGATTTTCATGTACAATAATAGAGATGACAGAAGAAGGGGCCAATGGACCCCTATTTTGATGATTTTGGCTAGAGAATGATAACCAGATTGCAGAAAGGGAATTTAAGATGATCAGTGCACATAACGTAACATTAAGACTCGGGAAAAAAGCATTGTTTGAAGAGGTGAACATTAAGTTTACCGAAGGCAACTGCTACGGGATGATTGGCGCTAACGGCGCGGGAAAGTCCACTTTCCTTAAAATACTTTCCGGTGAGCTAGAGCCTACAAACGGCGATATTGTCATAACGCCGGGACAAAGACTTTCCTTTTTAAAACAGGACCACTTTAAATATGATGGCTTCCAGGTGCTTGACACCGTTATTATGGGAAATACCAGGCTTTATGAGATCATGAAAGAAAAAGATGCCATTTACATGAAAGAAGATTTCACCGATGAAGACGGCATCAAGGCAGCGGACTTAGAAGGTGAATTCGCTACCATGAACGGCTGGGAGGCAGAATCCGATGCGGCAAACCTCTTAAACGGCCTTGGAATCGAGACAGATCTTCACTACAAATATATGAGTGAATTAAACGGTGCGGAAAAGGTTAAGGTGCTTCTTGCTCAGGCACTGTTCGGAAACCCGGACATCCTGCTTCTTGACGAGCCTACCAACCACTTGGATTTAGATGCCATTGCATGGCTTGAGGAATTCCTCATTAACTTTGAAAATACGGTTATCGTGGTTTCCCATGACCGTTACTTCTTAAATAAGGTCTGCACCCATATCGCAGACATTGACTACAGTAAGATCCAGCTTTATGCAGGTAACTATGATTTCTGGTATGAGTCCAGCCAGCTGATGGTAAAGCAGATGAAGGAAGCCAACCGGAAAAAGGAAGAAAAGATCAAGGAGCTGCAGGAATTTATCCAGCGTTTCTCCGCCAATGCTTCCAAATCCAAGCAGGCGACTTCCAGAAAGCGTGCGTTGGAGAAAATCGAACTGGATGACATCAAACCATCCAGCCGTAAATATCCATACATTGATTTCCGCCCTGCCCGTGAAATCGGCAATGAGGTTTTAAGTGTTAATAATTTATCAAAGACCATTGACGGAGTAAAGATTTTAGACAATATCTCCTTTACCTTAACCCGTGAAGATAAAGTGGCCTTTGTGGGACCGAATGAGATGGCAAAGACCGTTCTGTTCAAGATTCTTGCAGGTGAAATGGAGCCGGATGAGGGCGATTACAAATGGGGTCTTACCACCAGCCAGTGTTATTTCCCGAAGGACAACACAGAAGAGTTTAATAACGATGATACCATCGTTGACTGGCTGACCCAGTATTCTCCGGAAAAAGAAGCCACCTATGTGCGTGGATTCCTTGGCCGTATGTTGTTTGCCGGAGAGGATGGAGTAAAGAAGGTACGGGTATTGTCAGGTGGAGAAAAGGTGCGCTGCATGCTTTCCAAGTTGATGATTTCCGGCGCCAATGTTCTGACGCTCGACGAGCCTACGGACCATTTGGATATGGAGTCTATTACAGCGCTCAATAATGGTCTGGTAAAATTCCAGGGAGTTCTGCTTTTCTCCTCCCGTGACCACCAGATCGTTGAGACAACGGCTAACCGTATTATGGAGATCGTAAACGGACAGCTGATCGATAAGATCACTACCTACGACGAGTATCTGGCAAGTGATGAAATGGCTCGTAAGAGACAGGTATTCACCTTATCAGAAGAACAGGTCGAGGAAAACGAATAATAAATATATAGGCAGACGCCGCAGTTCCGGCAAAAGGAGTATCAGTCCGGAACTTAGGCGTCTGTTTTTTATTGGCATGAAACAGCCAGGGCTTACCGTTTTAAGGGAATTATTGCGCATTTTTTTCTTATGACGTATAATCAGACAAGAAACACCCTTCGGATATCCCTTTACACCCGATAAAGCGGTACGCTGTGCCCGAAAAACATGGGCAGAAACATGGAAAGGAGGTGAGAACGATTGATACCATCGATTATTATGCGTATGCTTCTCGTATGAGGGGCTGGAACCCTCAGTTTAAGGCGGTGACGGCGGTGGCCTCCCTGCTCTTTTGTATTGGAGCGAATGATAGGAAGGTGTCGGTTCTGGTGCTTTTGACCATGGCTGCAATCACCATATTTACAGGGGGTGTTCCCTGGAAAAAATATATGGCCCTCTTAAAGATTCCTCTTGCATTTCTCCTTTTAGGGACAGCAGCTATTGTCATCGACTTATCGTCAGTGCCTCATGGACGGGTGCTTATTTCTGTTCATGGAGTTTACCTGTATCTGACGGAAGGTGGACCAGCGCTGGCTTTAGGACTGATCTTAAAGGCGCTTGCTGCCTTAAGTGCCATGTACATGCTGGTGCTTTCCACTCCTGCAAGTGAGATCATCTGCGTGTTCCGGAAGCTTCATGTTCCCAAAATAATTCTGGAGCTGATGAACATGATATACCGGTTTATCTTTT
>NZ_JPME01000024.1 GCF_000732605.1 Lacrimispora celerecrescens
GCCGGTAATAGTCTCCATGGGCGGACACAAGTCCGTGATCCTGATAGTATTTCACCTGCCTGCGGACCGCGTCCTGCTCTTCCTCTGATATTTCATTTAAATCCAGCTCATATCCAAAGGTCCCGAAATAGGCAAGAGCCGCTCTTGTATCAATGGAAACCGTTCTTCCCGTCTGCTGGTTGGGACACTCCGAGACATGAGAACCCATGGCAAAAGGCGGATAGATCATGGAAGTTCCATACTGAATGTGAATCCGCTCTACCGCATCCGTATCATCGGAGCACCAGATCTGGGGCATGTAGTAAAGAACTCCCATATCAAACCTTCCTCCGCCTCCGCTGCAGCCTTCAAACCGCACATTTGGAAACGCCTTTGTCATCTTATCCATCAGCTTATAAAGGCCCAACACATACTTATGGCAAACCTCTCCCTGCCTGTGGGCCGGAAGAGCACCAGAGAAACGGTCCGTCATGCTCCGGTTCATATCCCACTTGATGTAATCAATCTGCGCATCCTTAAATTCCTCATAAAGCTGATGAAAGATAGCCTCCACCACTTCATCCCTGCTGAAATCCAGGATCAGCTGATATCTCTGGCGGGTTGGTTTTCTTCCCGGAATCTGGATACACCAGTCCGGATGTTCCTCATAAAGCCTGGAATCCTCATTGACCATTTCCGGTTCGATCCATATACCGAACTTTAACCCCATATTGTGAATTCTTGCAGAAAATCCAGGTATTCCGCTTGGCAGCTTACTTAAGTTACACTGCCAGTCTCCAAGGCCCCTGTATTCATTGGTTCTTCTTCCAAACCAGCCGTCATCCATGACAAACATCTCAACGCCCAGTTCCTTTGCCTTTCCAGCAATGTTAACCAGCATTTCTTCGTCAAAATCAATCATGGTTGCCTCCCAGTTGTTGATGAGAACCGGACACCTCTCATTGATAAACTGGCTGGGAATCAGATGATGCTTCACTGCCCGGTGGAAATTGTGGCTCATTTTCGATAGGCCCTGGGAACTATAGGTCATGACCGCTTCCGGTGTTTCAAATACACTGCCTTTTGAAAGCTCCCAGTAAAAAGTTTCCGGGTTAATGCCTGCCACCAGTCTGGTCTGTTTAAAATCATTGACCTCTGTGGTGATTGCAAAGTTACCGCTGTAAACCAAAGCAACTCCGTAACAATCTCCCCCATCTTCTGTTGCCTCAGGGCTGCAGAGAATGGCCGATGGGTTCTGATAATGGCTGGAGATGCCTCTGGCGCTGTCCACTGTGATCTTCCCGTGTCTCACGGAAGTTCTCTCTGCACACCGCTCATGGCCCCAGCTTCCATAGAAACTGATCATATCCATCTGGTCCGTGGGGAAAGAAATACAGGTAGAATGAGCTGCATTGACAAACGCGGTCTTATCTCCCGCATTCCGTATCCTGGCACATCTTGTAATGATGTCATACTCTTCCAGAACGCCATATACAAGAGTCACCTCTATCTGACTATAAGGATCCCTCATCAGGACCTCCAGAGTCTGCCAGGTGCCGCCATTCTCCCGCAAGGACGGCATTTCATGTAAGCGATATTTTCCATCAGCAACGGTATGTGATACATACCTTAAATCAACGCAGTTGGAGCCATCCCCGTTAATCACACTGACCGCAGAAACCCGGAAATCTGAAACTCCAAACCCCGGATACTCCTGTTCCAGCACATCCAGGCAGATGGTCCTGTCCTTTTCCGACTCATAGGGATTGGCTTCAAATCCATGGCGGATTCTCACAGGAAGATAATCCGCTGCATCAGATATCTTTTTACCATAGTACAAGTGCTCTAAAAATCCATATTCCGCCACCCGGAACTGGTAGCTTGAATTCTTCGTATTTAATAAGAATACCTTTTTGTCCTCAATATATTTTACACTCATTATAAACCTCAATCTTTCAAAAAATTTTAGAAAGAAAGCGGAAGTCTCATCCGATTCCCGCTTTTCTTATCTGAACCCTATTTAGTTAATATCCAATTACTTGATTGCACTGTCCACCATGCCCTGGATAAAATATTTCTGTAAAAACAGGAATACCGCAACCATGGGAAGGATTCCTATAAAGGCCGCTGCCGCTGCTCCATTGACATTGGCCGAGTCTGCGGAAAAGAAGCCTGCAATAGCCAGTGTGATAGTCTTAATCCTGGGGGACTGGAGTAAGTACAAGGCAAACTGGTAATTATTCCAGCAGTTCACACCGGTGATGATGATAACAGAAGCTGTTACCGGCTTTAGCTGAGGCATAATGATCCTAAAAAATGTCTGGAACGGCCCACACCCGTCAATTGCTGCTGCTTCCTCAAGAGCCACCGGTATGCTGGTTATAAAGCTTGAAAACAAAAAGATGCTGGTGGGAAGCTGGAAGGTGATCAAAGTCACGATCATGCCCCAGTAGGAATTGATTCCCTGAATTTTAGCCATAAAGGAATATAAGGGAACCAGAATGCTTAAGGGGGGAATCATCATGACACCCATAATGAACCCTTTTACCAGGTTGTTAAGCCTGCTCTTATTTCTCGCAAGAGGATAAGCCGCCATAGCTCCGATGACCACAATAAAAAGAATTGACATACCGCTTATGATCACGGTATTTTTAAGGGCCAGAAGCATTCCACCCCGCTCCAGCGCGGTGTAAATATTTTTTAAGTAAAGGTATCCCGGAAAGGCCCATCTGGATGAATGATCATATGGGGATTTGAACGCAATGGCAACCACCATATATATGGGTACAAAGTGGACTGCAATGATAATGAGAGCCAGGACATACTTCCAGGCATTGGAAACCCTTGATCCTTTCATCACACATCCACCTCCTTTTTGTCAAAGTAACCCATGACCACATTGCTGATGATCATGATCAGCAGGAATGTGAAAATTCCGATTGCAGAAGCATATCCTGCGGACTGGGCCGAAAAATACTGGTTTGTAACCAGAGTGGACAGGGAATGGGTACTGAATCCCGGTCCGCCGCTTGTAAGCGCCATAACCAGGTCAAAAAGCTTTAATCCTCCGATCAGGTTTAAGATGGTGGAGGAAGAAATGGCCGGCATCAGCAGCGGAATGGTAATATGCTTAAACCGCTCCCAGAAGGTGGCTCCGTCAATCATGGCTGCTTCATAATACATGGTGGGCACATTCTGGAGCCCCGCCAGATAGATGACCATGGCAACACCCACAAACTGCAGGGAGTTTACCAATACAATGATCCGGATGGCGGTCCCTGAATGGACCAGTAAATCCACCGGCTCCATATGGAGGGCGATCAAAATATCATTGACCGCACCTCCGTCATACTGAAAGAAGAAATACATGATGTAACCCATAATCAGCGGAGCAATCATAACCGGCATGTAGATAATCGTTCTGACAATGGAACGTCCCTTAAACTTTGTATTTAAAAATAACGCGTAGCCAAGACCTAAGATGTTCTGGATCACGGTACTCATAACACCGTAAATAAGGGTATTGACCAGTGCTGTCTTTACATTTGCATCCTGAAACAATCTGGTGTAATTCTTAATTCCAACGAATTTCATTGTCTGGGAATACCCATTCCAGTTGGTAAAGGACAGCCGGATTCCCTGGATAAACGGATAAATCACAAAAACAAGAAACAATATCACTGCCGGAATATAAAACAGATTGATTACTGATTTTTTTTGAATCTTCATGTTTACTCCTGTGCTTTCTTTTCCTCATAGCTTGTCTTCATCTGATCCACTGCAACGGTAAGGGAATCTGCCTGTCCTGAGACAATGGCTGCTCCTGTTACGCAGAGGTCGTTCCACATACCGCTTGGCAGATATTTTCTGTCAAAATACGGAATATTTAAAATGGAACTGTCATTTGCATATTTATCATAGTATGGTGCCAGTCTTCCCGTATCACTTATTACATTGTCAAGACCGGAAGGCATTCCGCATTTGGTTGCAAGATAAGAGCTGATGTCTTCACGGGCAAGGAATTCCATAAACTGTTTTACTTCCTCTGGATGCTTTGTTGTCTTTGACATGCCAACTGCAAAGTGCTCTCCTGTCATCAGAGATTGTTTTAAACCTTCTTCTCTAGCAGGAAGAGGCATAAAGCCCATTTTTGTATCCTGATTCTGAACGTAGGTTTCAGTGATTCCGCTGGCTGCGGTAAACATGAACGCTGCCTTATCGGCCGCAAGAGCCTTAATACCGGTCATGAAATCTGCTGTAACTGCATCAGTATTGAAATATCCCTTCTGTCTCCAGGAATCAATCTGATTTACAACCGTATTCCATTTGCTCCAGTCAAAGCTGCCGTCTAAAAGAGCTGCCTGATTGGCCTCATCCTCGTTTGTAATCAGGGTAGGAGCCACGAAATCCATCATATTTCCCATGGTGTAGCTGTCTTTCCCGCCAAGCTGAATGGGGGTCAGCCCTGCTGCCTTAATCTTCTCGCAGGCTGCTTCAAAATCAGCCCAGGTTTTAATATCATCTACATTCACACCGGCTTCTTCCAGCACATTTTCGTTGTAGATCATTCCTGTTAAATCCATATCAATTGGAAGGGTGTATAAGTTTCCTTCCCCGTCAGTGATCTGTTCCTTAATGCTTGGGGATATATGAGAAGCAAACTCAAAATCATTTAATGGAGATAAATATTCCGCATATCTTGCAACTGCCCAGCCATGGGTTGTCCACGCATCCGGAAGCTGATTGGAAGCCATTCTGGTTTTCATAATATCGGAAAAATTGCTGCCTGGCATGACTGCTTCCACACCGATTCCGGTTTCTTCTGTAAACTGTTTGCAGACATCCTGAATGGCATCGCTGACTGACTCGCCGTTTAAGTTATATAAAAATTCAATGGTAACACCTGTAGAGGCTACTGCATCTTTCTTAGTTTCTGTCTCTTTTACCGTTTCTGTCGCTGTGGTAGTCTCCACAGGTTCCTGGGGTGCCTTGGAGCAGCCTATTACGCTGATCGCAATGAGACCTGCCAGTGAGGCAAGTGCTAACTTCTTCATAATAATTCTCCCTTACATTTATATTAGTTTTTAGCCGGCTATTTTGTATCTTTAGTCTATCACAGTCCTCTGGGTTCCGTAAGATACCCAAATCTACACTTTCAGGCTCTTTTCTATCATTTTCCTTCCTGGGGATTGAAAAATGTATATAATATGTATACAATATAGGCCCAGGAGGTGACCCCATATGAAAAAACGCCAAAGCTTTCAGAACCGGTTTTTGGCCTTGTTTCTCGTAAGTATTGTTATGCCCATTATCATCATGGCCACTATACTTGCCTTTTACTTTCAAAAAAGAATTTACAGGGACAATGAAAAATACTTTTCAACATCCCTTTACTCCATTTCAACCAATTTAAGCACCTATGTATCTGACTTAAAAAGGCTGGCTCTGACTCCTTATATTTACGATGATATTCTAAACTTTTTTGCAGCCGTCGAGAATGGGAAATACTCAGAAAATGGTTCTTTTGACTACCGGATCGAGCTGCACCGGCAAAACTATACTACTTCCATACAGCGTATATTAAACACCGCCAGAGAGGATATCCTAGCCGTTTCTTTCATGCCTGTAAACCCGGACAACCACATCATCGTTACTGCAACAAAAACCAGCGATCTCATAAACACCACGGACTACCCTTACCAACGGGAAACCTGGTATCAGGAGGTTTTAAATACAACCGAGCCATATCACTTTATGGTTTCAGAGGCTCCCCCTTATATCCGTTCTGAGACAACGGTCATCTCAGCCCTTCATACGGTCCGTAACGTATACACCAAACGGAAGCTGGGCGTCATCCGGATCGATGCCTCCGACAAAATCATCAAGGATATCTTCAGCAGCGTAAACTTAAGTGAAAATTCAGGTTTTGTCATCGTGGGTCAAGACGGAACCCCTGTTTACCAGGTAGGAAAGGTGGAGGAAGACGTTCTTAAAAAACTTTCTTATGCGGGAAGCATCATCCGTACGGACTCAGATACTTACCGCCTGTATAAAAGTGATATTTCAGGAATGCCATGGCAGCTTATTTTTGTATCCTCCCAAAAGGATATATTTAAGGAGGTATCCATTGTCTGGAGCCTGGCTGCTATCTTAAGCTTTTCCTCTATTCTGGCTGCATTTTCAATCTTTCGTTCCAATTCAAAGAAGACCGCCCTTGCTTTAAATTCCATCTTAAATACCATGAAAAAGGTGGCAAAGGGAGACTTGGAGGCGTCTGTTCCTGACACAGACCTTTTGCAGAACGATTCCTTTAACACGGAAGAATTGTCCCTGATTGCGGAGAATCTAAACGAGATGATCCAAAAGCTGCAGCTATACATTAACCAGTCCTATAAATATGAGATAGACCGGCAAGAAGCAGAATACCGTGCCCTTCAAAGCCAGGTTAACCCTCACTTTCTCTATAATACCTTAAACTGCTTCCTGTCCATGAACCGGATTGGAATGAAAAAAGAGCTGGAGAACAGCATTATCCAGCTGACCAGAATATTCCGCTATACCTGCAGCAATGCAAAGCTGACTACCGTACAGGATGAGTTTGAATTCTGCATCCAATACTGCAATCTTCTTAAAATACGCTATGATGAGCGCCTGACCTTTCTAAGCTCTATGGAGGAAGAGGCTAAGATTATTTCCATTCCAAGACTTCTCATACAGCCCCTTGTGGAGAATGCCCTTAAGCATGGTATGGACGGTGACGGCATTTCCATTACCATCTCCATTTCCGCATCAATTGAGGACGAAGTCCTGATTCTGAAGGTAAAAAACAATGGAATACCCATTGATATTCAAGAAGTTTACTCTGATGGAAAAGTTGGCATAAGAAATGTGGAAAACCGTATAAAAATCTTTCACCCCCGTGCTTCCTTTGAAATAAAACTGACCGGAGATATTACCTCCATGACAATTAAGATACCCCTGGAAGGAGGAACTTCTGCATGAAAATTCTTTTAGCTGATGATGAACGCCTGATCCGGCTTGGATTAAAAAGCATGATTGAGGAGCTTTGCCCCAATATGCACCAGTTCATTGAAGTGGAAAACGGAGAAAAACTGTTAAAACAACTGGAAAAGGAGATTCCGGACCTCATTTTTCTGGATATCCACATGCCGATGCTCACCGGTCTGCAGGCATTTTCTCAGTTTCATATGCAAAAGATTCCTGTGGTCATGCTGACCGGATACGCGGAATTTTCCTATGCTCAGGAAGCCTTAAAACTAGGCGCCCTGGACTATCTTTTAAAACCGGCCAGCCTGGAGGAAGTTAAAGCTACCATGGAAAAAGCAGCTTCCCTGTTTCAAGAGCGGGAGCTTTTGCTGAAAAAGGATTATGAGCTGGAGTTTGAAAAAATTCTTGACCTCCATACCTCCATCCGTTTTTTACAGAGTCCCAAATACGTTCTTCCCCCTTACACAGCTGTTCTTTTTTATGTTGATCATTATCATAAAGAAACCTTTAAAAACGATTTAGATGTATTAAATGCCATGCTCTCTTCCATCTCCTCCCGCTACGGTGCCCGGTATACTTTCACCTTCTTGCCTACAGGTGAAATCTGCTATCTTACCAGTACCGTGATTCCTCCCGGAGAGTTCCAGGGGGTACTGGTCCAGTTTCATCAGACCAGCGGATGTGTGGCAACCGGATTCCATGTTTCTGCCGGTAACCTTTCAGAACTGTTTACACAGTTTGAGTCTGTTCAAAGGGAGGAGAGCCTGCGCCTTTGCGTTCACCTTGGGTCAGTTATATCGGAAAAGGAGCGGCTGACGTTCTCCCAGCTTCTTCCTTTTTCGGATTTACTAGAAAAGCTTTTGATGGCCAATCAGGCAGATGATGTTATGGGCTTTCAAAATCTACTTCATGCAATATCCCAATTTACCCATGAAAAAGAGATCTTTGAACTTTGTGATGATTCCTTAAACCGCATTCTCTCAATGGAATCAGGAACACCCGCCAGCATTCTTTCTATCCGCCAGCTTGTAGAATTTTTAAAGCAGATGACTTCACAAAATCAAAGCATTGATTTAATTGATAAAATCAACGCTTATATTGAGGAACATTATATGGACCAGATCGGAATCAATACCATTGCAGATATGATTGATATCTCACCAAATTACTTAAGCAAAATTTATAAGATGAAAACCGGAGAAAAATTTGTTGACCACTTAACCGGTGTCCGCATGAAAAAGGCAATGGAACTCATGTCAGGTGGACATACTGCCTCGGTCCGGGACACTGCTGAGCGGGTGGGATATTTCAGCACCAGGTATTTTACCAAGGTTTTCTTAAAAAGTACGGGAATATCACCTTCCGAATATATGAAAAGTCATTTATTAAACGAAGGAAAACCTGCCTCTTTCTAAAAGTCAATGACCGTTATAATAATATAACTCAGTTATAAATGCCGGAACAAATGACTCAATTAAATATAAGAAAAACTACTTTGACCGAATCGGTTTATGGTGTTATAATCATGCCATAAACCGATTCGGTCAATTACATTATCAGAAGGTGAAGACATGGAAAAATTTAAAGAACTTTCAGAAGAAAAGCAGCTGCCTATCATTGAAGCGGCATTAAAATGTTTTGGAAAACATGGATATAAAAAGGCCTCTATGGGTGACATCGCCCAAAACAGCGGAGTATCCAAACCAATGCTGTTCCATTATTTCGGCACAAAAAGGGATCTGTACTTATACCTTTCGGAATATGTGAGAAGTGTCATGATTGTGGCTTATAAGCGCAATGAAATCAATGCATATGACGATTTATTTGAACGCATTCTTGTGGCCTCCAGAATGAAAATGGGCATACTGGAAAAGTACCCTTATATATTGAAATTTATTATCAGTATGTTCGAGGAAACTGACGATGCGGTCACTGATATTACAAAAAAGATCATGCCCGAGGCCCAGCGCTTTTCTTATGACTTGGTGTTAAGAAAAGAAGATGTGGTTAAATTTAAAGAAAGTGTGGATATTGATGTGGTTATGCGCATGATATTCCTCATGGCAGAAGGCTATGCTCATGAAATGACCGATGAACGGTGCGATCTTGGTAAAATAACCGAAGAACTGGAAAAAACCATCCACATGTTGAAAAGTAATCTATATAAGGAGGAATACCTGTGATGTATCTATTGAAAATCAACAATAAAGACGCCGCTTCCATACAAATATCAGGAGGCAAGGGCGCAAGCCTTGCCAGACTGTCCCAGCGGTTCCCTGACAGTGTACCGGGCGGTTTTATCATCACAACAGAATTCTTTAAAAAGTATATCCTTCCTACCGTAAAGGAATCAGGAAACGATAGGAAGTCCGCTGTCGCCGGACTGACTTTACCCGCCGAAGCGGCGGAACTGATTCAAACCGCTTATGAGGACATGGGAAGCCAGGTTTCCGTTGCCGTCCGTTCCTCCGCTACGGCAGAAGATCTGCCTGACGCTTCCTTTGCAGGCCAGCAGGATACCTATTTAAACATTTCCGGATCTGAAGCGGTAATAAAAGCAGTGCTCAACTGCTTCGCGTCCTTATATAACCAGCGGGCGATTTCTTACCGGATCAAAAACAAATTCGATGAAAATGAAGTTCAAATGGCCGTTGTCGTACAGAAGATGGTGGATGCAAAAGCGGCCGGAGTCATGTTTACCGCCGATCCCATTACCTCCGACCGCTTTACAATAGCGATTGAAGCGGTGGAAGGCTTAGGAGAGGAACTGGTATCCGGGCGTAAAACCCCTGTTACCTGGACGGTCAAGGATGACATAAAACAAAGAAGCGGCGAAAAGCCCTGTCTCACCAAGAAACAGGTAACCGCCCTTGCCGCCATCGGAAAAAAGATCGAGAAGGAATTTGGAAGCCCCCAGGATATTGAATGGTGTTTTGACGGTATAAAATTTTATATTGTCCAGTCCCGGGGGATCACAACCCTTTACCCCTGTCCGTCGACCATGGACGGATTTAAGCGCTGTTTTATTTCCGTCGGCCATCTCCAGATGATGACAGATACCATGCTGCCCCTGGGAATGTCCCTTTGGGAATTGATGTCCAAAACCGTGAAGGTTACGGAAATCGGCGGGCGGCCCTATATGGAGATTACCCATAACTTAAACAGTCCCGTGGGCAGGGCTCTGGTGCGTCAAAAGCTGTCCAATTCCGACGAACTGATGGACAGCGCATTTAATAAGGTCCTGGCAAGAAAGGAATATATTAAATCCATTCCAAAAGGACAAAAAAGCGACTTCGCCATACCAAAGGATGTGGGAAAATGCATTACCGCCGGATTAAGGATCTACCAGAAAAATGATCCGTCAATCATTGATGGCTACAACCGCCGTATGGAAGCGGCAATCCAAAAGACAAGAAAGGGACTCTCAAAACTGTCCGGTAAGGCGATAATCGATTTTATTGTGAGAGATACGGATGATCTGATGAAAGGTCTGTTTGATCCGGAGGGCTTAGGACCGCTCCTTGTTACCTTCTTTCTCACAAAACCTATTGATAAAGCAGGAAAGCTCCTTCTTGGACAGGACAATGTAAGTGTTGATGTGTCAAAGTCCATTAAAGGCAACATTTCCTCGGAAATGGGATTTTACGTGAGCCGTATCGCAGATTCTGCCCGGGATTTCCCAGAGGTTGTAAAATACCTTGAGTCAGCAGGGGATTCCTTCTGCATTGACGAATTAAGGAAGCAACAAGGCAGCGAAGAAGCCGCAAAAGCCTTTGAAGAATTTTTCCTGCAGTACGGAATGCGCTGCCCTGGCGAGATCGATATTGCAAAACCCCGGTTTGCCGAGGATCCGGGAAAGATTCTCCCCACCGTACTGGCAGATATAAGGCTTCCCAAGAATCATGCTGAACAAAGGCTCCTACAGGGAAAGCAGGAAAGCGATGACGCAGTAAAATCCATGGTTTCCGCCGCCAAAAAGAAATGGGGAGCCGCAAAAGCCAAGAAGCTGGCAAAACAGTTATCCTTTTATCGAAACTTCTTAGGGCTGCGGGAGTCTCCCAAATATTACTGGATGAAACGTTATTGGGAATACAAACAGGCCATCCTTAAGGAATCTGAAACACTTGTTAGTCAAGGCAAGCTAAGAAGCGTGGAAGATACTTTCTATCTTCGTCTTCCGGAACTTGCAAGCTTGTTTGCCGGAGAATATGAACCTGATTATGAGAAAATCGATGCAATGCGGGCAGATTATGAAAAGTATGCTGCGCTGACCCCTCCGCGCCTCATCTTCTCTGATGGAGAAGTGGTGGAAGGTGAATACAAGCGCGAGGTTCCCAATGGGGCGCTACCAGGGCTTGCCGTATCAGGCGGCGTGGCAGAAGGCCGTGCACGGGTCATTCTGGATATCAGGGAAGCAGGAAAAATAGAAAAGGGAGATATTCTGGTGACTAAATTTACCGACCCAAGCTGGACACCGGCCTTCATCTCTGTGGGCGGACTTGTTACAGAAGTAGGCGGAATGGCAACTCACGGAGCTGTGATCACCCGGGAATACGGCCTGCCTGCTGTTGTCGGCGTAACCGATGCCACAAAACACATCAAGGACGGAGACTTAATCCGCGTAGACGGAAACTTGGGAAATGTTGAGTTTTTGAAATAAGAAAGGAGGACTACCGGTGAACGCAATTCAGATTAATAACCTGTCCAAAAGCTATGGGGAGCACAGGGGGATTGAAAATATCAGCTTCTCCGTGGAGGAGAGAGAGATTTTTGGCTTTATCGGACCTAACGGAGCGGGAAAATCCACTACCATCCGTACTCTTTTGGCGCTGATCCGCCCCACTTCTGGCAGCGCGGAGATCTTTGGCAAGGACTGCATGAAACAGGCTGCTGAAATTGCAAAGGATGTGGGCTATCTGCCCGGAGAATCTGCTTATTATGATAACATGACGGTACGGGAGCTGGTACAGTATGCGGCGGATTTATACGGCGTTAAGGGAGACGGCAAAATAAAAGAGCTTTCCAGGCGCTTAGACCTTGACTTATCCCGTAAAATCACCGACCTATCCCTTGGAAACAAAAAGAAAGCCGGAATCCTGTGCGCCCTGCTGCACTCTCCAAAACTCATTATATTAGACGAACCTACCAGCGGTCTGGACCCGCTGATCCAGCAGGAGTTCTTCACGATACTGAAAGAAGAGAACAAACGGGGGGCAACCATCTTCTTTTCGTCCCATGTCCTGTCTGAGGTGCAGAAAATCTGTGACCGTGTGGGTATTTTAAAAGATGGAAAAATGATTGGTGTACAAAAAATCAGTGAGCTTCGGGCTAACAGCCATAAAAAAATCAGTGTTACGGCAGAGGAAATACCGGCAGGGCATTTTGACCTTGGAGGCATTACCAGCTACCATCAGGACGCCAATACCGCCACATTTATGTTTATGGGGAATATGGGAGAGATTCTTGAAAAGCTGTCTGCTTTAAACGTCCGTGATCTGTTCATCGAGGAACCGACGCTTGAAGAGATCTTTATGCACTATTACAGGTGAGGTGAATGGGATGACTGTATTTAAGTATGAGCTAAAGCAGTTAAAAAGAAATATCATCATATGGGCGCTGTCCATGGGCGGGCTGATCTTCCTGATGCTTCCGACCTATCTTGGCTTTATTAAAGGAGCTGATGCTTTCATGGCGGAGGCGATAAATAATAACCCCCTGTTTGATGCATTAGGCGTCAGTGCCGCTTTCGTCATGACACCTCTTGGCATGTTCGGCTTTTTAAACAGCTTTGCCATGGCAGCGGCTGCGATCCACGGAATGAGCATTGCCTTTTCATCCCACACAAAGGAATATGCGAACAGATCAGCAGAGTTTTTGTTAACAAAACCCCATTCAAGGAGCAAGATTT
The DNA here is from genome assembly GCF_000732605.1 of Lacrimispora celerecrescens. GTDB lineage: Bacteria > Bacillota > Clostridia > Lachnospirales > Lachnospiraceae > Lacrimispora > Lacrimispora celerecrescens_B. Next base: position 12,896 of record NZ_JPME01000024.1, read on the forward strand.
TTTGGAGCAAGGTACTTGCCTGCACGGCAGACAGCCTGATTGTGGGAACTGCCTATATAGCTGGAGCTGCACTTGCATTTCTGACCGTCAAAGGCATTCGTATTGATTGGCCGGCGTTCTTGCTTATAGGGATATCCCTTGTACTGGTTGAACTTATGTTTGTGGTTTTCGGAACAGCTGCCGGAACATTCTTCCCAAATGTACGGACACCTGTGCTCATATCCTCCTGTGTTATGTTTGGCCTTTTTTGTTTAAACTCCATGTCAAAGAAGATCAATCAGCCGGTATTTGGCTATTTCACTCCGTTTGCATTTTTTAATACCGTGACTATCGCCGAAACCGGATCTTACCAGTGGAATTATTTGGCGTGGTATGTGTTTCTTGGAGCGGGACTGCTGTTTATCAGCTGCAGAACATTTCTTAAAAAAGATGTTATATTCGGAGGCTGAACATGAAGACGATCTATTTAAAAGAACTGAAACTGACCCAAAAGACCCTGGTAATTTGGCTGGTGTTAATCGTGATGCTTACAGGATTTGCAGCAATCGAGTTCATTGTATTAAAAGACGCCATGGGGGAAATTGCGGCTATGGCGGAGAGCTTCCCGAAGATTATATTGATTTTGTTCGGATTAAACGGAGTGAGGGTCGATACCCCGTTAGGTGCTTATCAGTGTATGGTGTTCTGGACCAACCTGCTTGCCTTCTTTTATGCGGGTTTCTCCGGTATATTTGCCGTATCCAGAGAAGAACGGTTCGGTACCAGCGAATTCTTATTCTCGAAACCTTATAAGCGTTCTGCAATCATTTGGGCAAAAATCGGTGCCGCCGTAACAAATCTTTTCGTGTTTTCTCTTACCGTAGGCATCATGTCCTATTTATGCATCATCCTTCCCCTGGGTGATTTAAGTATTACAGGCGTCCATATCATCACAACCCTGGGAATATTTCTTACTCAAGTCGTGCTGTTTTCCGTCGGGATTTTCATCTCGGGTCTTGCAAAAAGCTATAAGACTGCAAGTCTTTTTACAATGCTTACGGTAACGGCATTTTATGTGATCAGCTTTGCTCTTGATTATATCGGTACCATGGATTTTCTGAAGGTTTTGACACCGGTAAGCTACTTTAACGTAGTATCGGTTTCTGAAAATGGATTAAGCCCTTTTTATATCCTGCTTTCCTTGATCATTATTTTAGCCGGCTGTTTCATGGCAATCAGATTTTTTGAAAGAAAGGATTTATGCAATTCGTAATAACTACAAAGAAGACAAAGGAACTGGGCTCTTTAATAACCCAGTTCCTCATTAACAAGAATCACTTTAATCCTGTCTTTTATAAATTGACCTGCAATCAGAACAAAATCATTGCAGATCCTTTCCCTGTGACCGCAGTCAATGCAGCGGCCAAGAGTTACACAGGGAGTCGATTTGTTCAGCCGTTTCGCATCCAGGGGAGCCGCGATCTGCCTGGCTCTTTTCACGGCTGACTCTACATCTTCCGTTATTTTATTCGTTCCGGCAACAACGATGACCTGTTCCGGGCCGTACAGCATAGGGGCCACCCGGCTTCCGTTGCCGTCAATATTAAAAATCTTTCCGTCCATTGTGATTGCGTTGGCACCGGTGATAAACGTGTCTGCCGAAAAATTCTTTAAGTATATCTTCCGTTTTTCTTCTTTGGTTAGAGAAGGATCAAACTTATCAAAAAATTCTACATCCCTTTTCTTTAAATCCTCAAACACTCCCATCTGTTCCAGAGTCACCGAATCCCCACAGCCTACAGTCGTCCCATCGGCAATGAGCCTTCTTAGTAGTTCCAGAAGTTCCGTTTTATCCTGAACCTGAAAACCTGCCATGTTATTTCGCTGAAGGCGTTTTATCAATAAGGGAATATCCAAATCCATAGAATTTTCCTCCAAAGTTAATATTAAGATCATCGTCAAATCGTGCGATTATTTTCACACAGCTTCCTATCTGTCGCTCAAAGGTTTATACTCCTCTTCCTGCATCACACTGATGTAGGCCGGACGAATGATCTTATCCATATTAATAAGCTCTTCGATCCGGTGGGCGCTCCATCCTACAATCCTTGCAATGGCAAAAATCGGGGTGAACAATTCATTTGGAATATCCAGCATGCTGTATACAAAGCCGCTGTAAAAGTCAACGTTCGCACTTACGCCCTTATAGATCTTTCTTTCATCTGCAATGACTTCTGGAGCCAGACGCTCGATCATGGAATAGAGGTTAAAATCATCCAGGCGTCCTTTTTCCTCTGACAATTGTTTAACAAAGCCTTTGAATATTTCTGCACGGGGATCAGATTTGGAATAAACCGCATGCCCCATACCATAAATTAGTCCCTTCCGGTCAAATGCTTCCTTATGAAGAAGCTTTCTCAAATACTTCTCCACTTCCTCTTCATCCTTTAAGTCATGGACTTCCCTACGCAAATCCTCCATCATTTCCACAACCTTAATGTTGGCGCCGCCATGCTTCGGTCCCTTTAAAGAAGCAAGCGCAGCCGCTACCACGCTGTATGTGTCCGTACCGGAGGAAGTGACCACATGGGTTGTAAAAGTGGAGTTATTTCCTCCTCCATGCTCCATATGAAGGATCAGGGCCAGGTCAAGAACATGGGCTTCCACCTTGGAATACTTCATATCCGGCCTTAACAGCCTTAAGATATTTTCTGCCGTGGAAAGCTTTTCATCCGGCCTGTGAATATACATACTTCCCCCTCTCTCATAATGGTTAAATGTATGATATCCGTAAACAGCCAGCATCGGCATGACGCTGATTAACATCAGGCTCTGGCGGAGCACATTGGGAACAGATATGTCACTGGCCTTTTCATCGTAAGAGGCCAGGGTTAAAATGCTTCTGGCAAGGCAGGACATCATATCCTGCTTGGGGCCTTCATGACTACATCTCTGACAAAATTGGTAGGTAGGGTCCGGCTGTAGCCTAAGGTCTTGGTAAATCGTTCCAGTTGGCTTTTATCAGGCAGATCTCCAAAAAGAAGGAGGTAGGCAATTTCCTCAAAACCAAAACGTCCTTCCCTGACAACACCGTCTACCAGATCATGAATATTATATCCCCGGTAAAACAGCTGGCCTTCACATGGGACCTTTTCCCCGTCTACGGTCTTGTTTGATAAAATCTTTGATACCTTGGTTAATCCTGCCACAACACCGTCGCCGCTTTTATCCCTAAGCCCCCGCTTTACTTCAAATCTGTCATAGGCTTCCAAGTCAATTCTTTCGTCATTCAAACAGATATCAGACCACTCTTCCACATTTTTCATAAATTCTTTCTGGTTCATCATGCACACCTCTTTCTGAAATCAGGTCGTCTAGTTCCACTGCATTTTTCCCATTGGGCTTTCTAAGCCGGCGTCATCCCCTTTCCTCTCCTGCAGAATCATTCAAATGCTCATTTTTGAACTTTTCAATATAATATATAATTTTATACAAAAAAGCAAGATATATTTAAGCATTGCGAATCAGCCCAGTGTTTATAGAACCATGATATATTGACAAATGACCTTTCAAATCTTATACTTGCCTTAATTTCTTAAAGAGGGATGTACCGGAGGTTGTTCATGAAAATAGAATTTTCCCTGTTTTTCTTCATAGAAGTCATTGGAACCATAGCTTTTGCTTCATCTGGGGCCATGGTTGCCATTAAAAAACAGCTGGATCTGCTTGGAGTTATTGTTTTAGGTGTTACCACCGCCGTGGGAGGCGGAATGTTAAGGGATATTATCATAGGAAATGTACCTCCTGCCCTTTTTAAAGATCCAATCTACGTATTGCTGGCCTTTATAACGGTTATGCTTTTATTTGTAATCGTAAGACTGAATCAGAAAATCCTGGACGGACGTTCCATGGAAACCTATGAAAAGGTTATGAACATATTTGATGCCATCGGACTTGGAGCCTTTACCGTGGTAGGAATCGATACGGCAGTGCTTTCCGGCTATGGGGACTATCATTTTCTCATCATCTTTTTAGGTGTTATCACCGGAGTCGGCGGCGGCATTCTTCGGGATATCATGGCCGGACAAACTCCTTATGTCCTTAGAAAACATATTTATGCCTGTGCTTCCATTGTTGGCGCCATCCTTTATGCCTGGCTTTTGAATTACATTGATGGCAATATTGCCATGCTGATCGGTGCCTGCTCCGTCGTTTTAATTCGTCTTATGGCAACCCACTTTTGTTGGAACTTACCTACTGCAACAAAAAAATAATTCCCTCAAGGAGGAATCCTATGAAACGTTTGCTTCAATATACTGCTGGAATCATATTTTCTCTCTGCCTTATGATCGTGCTATTATTCACTTCCGTGGAGGCAGCCGTTTACTGGATTCCAGGATACTTCGAAAAAGAATATAACAAATATCATGTGACTCAAGCCGTCTCCATGTCTATGGATGATCTCCTTGATGTTACCGATGAAATGATGTCCTATCTGCGTGGAAAGAGGGATAACCTTCATGTAGATACCACCATGGGAGGGGTAGAACGGGAATTTTTTAATGCCCGTGAAATCGCCCATATGGAGGATGTCCGCGGACTGTTTTTAGGCGCTCTTTCCATACGGAGAGGCTGCCTTATGGTGATGGTGTTATGCCTCATCGTACTACTTTTATTAAGGACCAGTTTTATGCAAACCTTTCCCAGGGCCGTGTGTGCGGGAACCGGAATCTTTTTTTCCTTGTCCGCTGTCATCGCTATCATTATTTCCACAGATTTTACCAGATATTTTATCATGTTCCACCATATGTTCTTTAAAAATGACCTATGGATGCTGGATCCTTCCACCGATATGCTCATTAACATCGTTCCGGAAGGCTTCTTTCGAGACACCGTCTTTCTCATTGGCTTCATCTATCTTTTCTCTATCCTGCTTATCTTTGCTGTCTGTCTTTTTCTTATGGGCAAGTTTAAAAGAAAACATCTTGCAGCTTAGGTTAGTAAATCAGCTGGATATGCAAGCATATTCAGCTGATTTTTCGTATACAAATGGGGAAAAAATAGCAAATAACCTTTACTTGTTACAACAAATAACCTATACTGTAGAATGAAGTATTGTCTGAAACCGAACGATCGCTTATGGAGAGATTACTCAATATGACTCAATTTATAAAAAAGTTTTTTATTTTTTTTCTGTGCCTGCCTTTTTTTGTCTCATCTTTTACCGGGACTTCTCTGGGGGCCGCAGACTGGCCTTCCGGTCCGTCTGTTCAGGCACAGGGAGCCATTCTGATGGATGCAGACACCGGAACAGTTCTATGGGGCCAGAACATACACAACCAATATTTTCCGGCCAGTATTACCAAGGTCATGACTGCCCTTCTAGTCATTGAAAAATGCAGTCTTGATGAAACCGTAACGTTTTCCCATAATGCCGTATTTAATGTGGAATCCGGAAGCAGTAATGCCGGGATCAATGAGGGGGACAAGCTGTCTGTCAGGGACTGCCTCTATGCCCTGCTGCTTAAATCTGCCAATGAATCAGCTAACGCCCTTGCAGAGCATGTGGCAGGAAGCACTGAAGCTTTTGCCGATATGATGAATGTACGTGCGAAAGAGCTTGGATGTACCAATACCCATTTTGCCAATCCCAGCGGTTTAAATAACCCGGAGCATTATACTTCCCCCTACGACATGGCACTCATCGCAAGAGCAGCCTTTAACAATCCTGTTTTTGAAGATATCGACTCTACAACCTTTTATAAGCTTCCGCCTAACTCCATCAATAAAGAAGGGCTTACCATTTATCCTGGTCATAAGATGATGCGAAAAAGCACTCCTTTCTACTATCCGGGCATTATCGGCGGCAAAACAGGCTACACCACACTGGCCGGGAATACCCTGATAACCTGTGCGGAAAAAAATGGTATGAGGCTTATTACCATAATTTTAAAGGGATCTACTCCCCAGTATTGGGCAGACACTAAGAATCTTCTGGACTTTGGTTTTTCAAATTTTGTCTCCTTAAAAGCTGCAGAATACGAAAAAACCTACAGTTCCATTACCAGTGATTTAAATTTCAGCGGTTTGTCCATCACCAGGCCGGAAGCCCTGATTTTAGATCCCGACAGTAGGATCATTCTGCCTAAAACGGCTAATTTTTCCGATGCAAAGGCGGAACTCAGTTATGATATTTCTTCGGGTGACCCTCCAAATTCCATCGCGAAAATTAATTACCGTTATAATGACCGAGTCGTAGGCTGTACCTTCCTGGAGGTGAATGACGCCCTATTCCAGAATAAGGAAGCGGAAACCAGAATCGCCACTGCTGCCCAGGCTGGGGCAAATTCCGGATCTGACGATGAACTTGACCCGTCTGCGGCCCAGACTTCCATAAACCCTTCCGGAAAACGTCCGGATAAAGAAACGGAAGATTACCGGGAAAAAGCTCTAAGGCCCTTTGAGATTCCTTTAACCGCCTGGCTTATATTAGGAAGCGTGGGGGCTATCATTGTAATCGGAGGCTCAACTGCCTTTTTCATATATTGGAAACATCAGGAAGCACAGAATTTCCTTATCAGGCGGGAGCAGCGCATGAAACGCCTTCGGGACTCCGGCATTTCAGCCGATGAGTTCAACAGCATTCTGGAACAAAGGCGCAGTTCCTATTCAACAAAGCGGAGAGGAAGACGGGGAGGCCGTTTCAAATGACCTTAGATCACAAGGGGTTTTCCATGAATAAGCATAAAAAATTATCCAAAAAGGATCATCTTCGAAATTTTGTAATCACCTTTATTTCCCTCTTGTTTGCAACCATCCTCTCCTACATGATGCACATACTGGGAGGATATACTAACAATGTAGGAATCATCTACATGATGGCAGTGGTTATCATCTCTCGCTTTTCCAGCGGCTATATACCGGGAGTCATTGCCTCCTTTATTAGTGTGATTTGTGTAAACTATGTGTTTACTTACCCATTTATGGCGTTTAATTTTATAATGGAAGGATATCCCGTCACCTTCCTTGCTCTGCTGATCATTTCAACCATTACAAGCGCCACTACGACTAATTTAAAGGAACAAAGCCGTATCTTAAACGAACGGGAAAAGTTATTAATGGAAGCAGAAAAGGAAGCCTTGAGAGCAAATCTTTTACGTGCCATTTCCCATGACATTCGGACTCCTCTCACAGGAATCATCGGTGCCAGCAGCACATACCTGGAAAGTTCCACTACGATAACGGAATCAGAAAAAACCAGTCTGGTCTCCAATATCAAGGAAGATGCCAACTGGCTCTTGAATATGGTGGAAAATCTGCTAAGCGTCACCAGGATCCGGGATTCCGGGGCTCATGTTTTAAAACGTCCGGAGCCACTGGAAGAGGTAGCATCCGAATCCATTGAACGCTTTCACAAAAGAGTGCCCAAAGCCATTGTCCATGTGACTGTGCCGGATGAATTTATCATGGTTCCTATGGATGCCACTTTGATTGAACAGGTTATCATAAATCTACTGGAAAATGCCGTTTATCATTCCAATACAACGGATCCCATCAGCCTTTCAATCTTCGTACAGGATGGATATGCCTGGTTTCAGATTCGTGATCAGGGTGATGGAATATCCCCGGAACGGCTGAACACTTTATTTGACGGTTACACTTCATCACCCAACAGCAGTTATGATTCCCATAAAGGAATGGGAATCGGGCTTTCTATCTGCAAAGCTATTGTTACTGCCCATGAGGGGAAAATTACAGCTGCCAATGAAGAACATGGCGCAGTTTTTACATTTACATTACCATTAGGGGAGAATGCTTATGAGTAAGTTTACAATCGTCATGATTGAAGACGAAAAGAATATCTGCAACTTTATTGAAAGTGCATTGGAAAGACATGATTATAAAGTAAATACAGCCTATAACGGGCGGGATGGGCTGGCTTTGATCAATTCCCTTTGCCCTGATGTGATCCTTTTGGACTTAGGGCTTCCGGATCTGGACGGAATAGACATCATTAAAAGCGTAAGAAGCTGGACTTCGATTCCCATTATTGTCATTTCCGCCAGGACCCAGGAGCATGAAAAAGTGGCCGCTCTTGATTTTGGTGCCGATGATTATATAACAAAGCCCTTTGGAACCAGCGAGCTTTTAGCCAGAATCCGCACTGCCCTACGCCATGGAAGACCTACCGTCAGCACCGTGGATGGATCTGTCATTCCCACCCCATACAGCTGCGACGGCCTGGTCATTGATTTTGCCAAAAGACTGGTCACACTGGACGAACATAAGATCCATTTGACCCAGATCGAGTATAAGCTGGTTTCCCTGCTTGCGGAAAATTCTGGTAAGGTCCTGACCTATGACTACATTATAAGCCACATCTGGGGGCCTTACGCAGACAGCAATAATCAGATCCTTCGCGTCAATATGGCACATATCCGCAGAAAAATAGAAAATAATCCGGCAGAACCAAAATATATTTTTACTGAAATCGGGGTTGGATACCGAATGAAGGAATGCGATAATTAGGAAAGGGGGGAATCCCCCTTCTTTTTATTCTGCTTACGGTTCTTCGTCTTTTCCACCCGTTTCTTTTTGGTTTCTTCCTTTTTTATATAAATCTCCCGGACGTCTTCTTCTCCCACCAGTCTCATGGTCTTAACTACGTAGACACGTCCGTCATCGTTCCGTCTCATGCGGATCTTGCCTTTTACATTTCCATGCTCAGGACATAAACCAAGAGCCGTGTAAAACTTCTGGTTCACGGAGAACCATCTGATCTTTTTCCGAAGCATCCGGTTGCACTTGCAGCAGATCAAATCGGTAACGGTCTTATCCTCAATGGCATCCTGCTTTGTCTCAAAGGGCCTCGAAATGTATTTGGAATACCCGGGAAACACCAGATATACCTCTTCCGCTTTGTTTTCCGGCAAACGGTAATAATCGGTAGACCAGTATTCCCGAACCTTTTCAAAACCCATATATCTCATAACCCGCCCGGTATAATGGGCATCATCAAGGGCCCGGTGAAAAGGCCGCTCTTCCATGATCCCCAGCTCTAAAACTGCAATGTCAAGAGACTGCCTTTCCTTACCGTCCCCATAAAGCAGGCTGTAAAGTTTCTGCACATCATAGTAGAGAAAGGGTTTGGGAAAGGTATTGGGAATTCCAAAAAAGGCAAAGTTCCGCTGCAGTTCTGTTAAGTCCATGGATCCCCATGTGCAGAACACGGCTTCATCCCCGCACCACGTAAGAAACTCCTTTGCAGCTTCTTCAAAGTCCCGGCCCTCTTCCATCAGAGTCTTTTGATCCATGTGGGTCACTTCTAATATTTTTTCATGAAGCTCGGGATAAATCCGAGGCCTTATAAGCCTCTTAAATTCCCCCACTTCTTCCAGGGCCTCATTAAGCTTTACCGCCCCGATCTCTATGATTTCAAAGGGAAGGTGTTCTACCGTCTCCTCCTTCCCTCCGACGCTCTGGTTCCATTCCAGATCCAGTACAATATAATTCTTCATAGTTTGCTCTCTTTAATCCTTTATTCTGTCAGACCTCGCAGCTTTTCACGAATCCTCTGCCTGCGCCTTTCCGTCTCTTCTAGCTCAAGTGTCCACGTCCCATCAGCTTCTGTAAGGATATCTCCCTCCCTTACACCTTCCGGCAATGCAGAGGCCTGAACCTTTACCATATCTCCGTTCTCATCCTCACAGATCACTATTATTTCGCTGATTCTGTCAATGGTATACTTCATAACCTTTTCCCATCCCTTTCTGTGCCTGGCTAAGGGTTGCAGCTTTGGCACGGCTCATATCCCATCTGTATCAGTTCCTCTCTGGAGCCTTTATAGGTTTTCCGGTTCTCTTCCTTCATGGAAGCTGCAGACTTGCAGTCCGGCCGGTGAAATTTTTTGGTATTGGTATTTATCACATAATCCTTGTCTGCTGCCGTGCCTTGTGACCTGTCTCCATCAGTTCCTTCCGTGATTTCAGGGAAAGTAACCTTTGATCCATCGCTTACTGCCACTATGGTTCCAAGCTGGTCTGTCCGCAGAGCCTTGATGTTTCGTTTTTTTAACATTTCCAGAATTTCCTTATGGGGATGGCCATAGTCATTATTTTTCCCGCAGGAAATCACTCCGTATTCAGGATCAACCAGATCCATAAAACCTTCCGATGATGAGGTGGAGCTTCCATGATGGGAAAGCTTCAGCACATCTGCCTTTAATGGAAGGCCGTTTGCCATCATATCTTTTTCCGCATCTTTTTCTGCGTCTCCGCATAAGACAAAACTGTTCTTTCCGTAAATCAGGCGAAGACCTATGGACCAGTTATTCAGATTGTCACCATAATCCTTATTGGGAGCGATAATCTGGAAAGATGCATCTCCTAAGGAGTAGCTGTCCCCTGGCTTTGGAAGGGTAATTTTTAAATTTTTATCTGCTATGGCATCAAGCAGGCGTTCATAAACTTTTGTAGTATGTTCCTTCTCCGGCAAAAGGACCTTTTGAACTTCAAATTTCCGGATAACCGTTTCCAACCCTCCGATATGGTCTGAATGGGGATGAGTTCCGATCACGTAATCCAGCTTCTTTACTCCCTGCTTCTCCAGATAAGAAGCGACTACCTCGCCCTGATCCCGTTCTCCTGCGTCTATTAGCATAAAATGTCCGTCTTTTTCTACTAAGGTGCTGTCTCCCTGGCCCACATCAATAAAATGCACCCTTAAATCCGTGCCCGCCTCATTTCCCATTTCTCTCTGGGTTAACGGGGAAGAGCTGGCAATTGGGCCGCATCCTGCCATACAAAGGGCCAGAAGGATTGCCGCTGCCGCCAATACCCGTCTATAAAATTTTCCTGTCTTTTTCACTGTCATCCCAGTCTGCTCCTTCGTGCTATTATATGATAGAATCTTTAATCCTACAAGTATTTTTAAAAGGGTCCTGCTCCAAGCGGTCAAAAAAGCGGACCGCCAAAAGCAGCCCGCCAATTTTTTAACTTAAGGAAGTTTCGATCCATCGGCTCCAACCGCAGCCCCATCAGGCGTTGTGGTGTTTGCCAGCATCTGACCTCCTGTTAGGTCGCAGAAATACTGTTTCCCGTTCCATTCAACCCAGCCGGTAGCCATATAGCCGGTTTCATTGAAGAAATACCACTGTCCATCGATATTCTGCCAGGTTCCGGTCGGATAGCTTCCATCCGGATTTGCATACCACCATCCGGTTCCATCCTGTTTCCAGCCGCCTTCGTTTTGGGAGTATGTACGGATTTGCTCCGCCGCAGCCGCGTCAACGTAGTTGACAGGAGACTCCACCCAGTCACCTTTATTCTCGGTATTCTGCTTATTGACCGGACGTACCTTAAATGTGTAGGTTCCAACCTTTCCCATGGACACTCCCAGATCCAGACTCGTCCCAGCGGTGGTCTTTACCCCTCCCGTGGCCTTTCCGTCACGGTATATCTTTACTTCATAACTTCCCGCCCCGGCGGCAGGACTCCACACAGCCATAGTTTTAGAGCCCCATGCTGCGCTTTCTATGGACTGGGTAAACTCACCGACCTTTGGTAAATCTATGGTCACCGTAAGCGTCTGGCTGAAATCTTCCCTTGCCTGCTTTACGTAGGTTCCCCCAACAATCGTGAAACCGGATTCGGCTACGGAAAAATAATATCCTTCCTGCGCATACAATTTCACTTCCAGCCTCGGTACATCCTGCTCATACCACTGAAAGCCGTCGTTGGTGAACTCGCATTCTCCAACATCGATCTTGCTGTTTTTTGTCGTTATCTCAGCCTGCTGTCCGGAAACAGAACCTCCCGGCACGATATCCGCTGCCACGGTTAAGTTTACTGTTGTGATTTTCTTTCTGGATGCTGCCATGGAAGTCATGCAGTTAAGCCCTGTTGCCATTGTTACAGCAAGCACCAAAGACAAAATTTTCTTACCTTTCATATACAATCCCCATCTTTCTATGTCATTTCAGATTGCGATCCAATAGGTTTATTATACCCCAATCTCAGGCATTTGTGAATAGCCATTCTGGTTTCGTAAGGTTTTGGGGCTATTCTTAAGATCAAGAGACCGGATCGGAGGTTGGATATTTCATCCATTTTATGAAAAGGCAAGCCAGCCCAAAGGCTTTATTGTGTACTAAGTATACTTTTTTCTTATTTATACCACATATTTTATTAATATTGTTTTATATTTTTAAGTGATTGTTAAATACATGTCAAATTTTTACTAATTTTATGACAATTAAAGGTAGATATATATTGCATAATAACAGTTAATATGATAAGCTAACGTCAATGAAACATTTACAAGAGAACAAGAGAAAGCAGATGTTACATTTCTACCATTACTCTGAGGCGAAGTGTAATGCTGATTCTCTTTTTCTTTTTGGGAAAAGGAGGATATTTTTTAATGAAAAAGAAGCAGTTTTTCCGGGTGATCGAGCCATATCTGTATTTGTTGCCCGCCATGTTTTTCTTCTCGGCCTTCCTGTTCTGGCCGTTCCTCAAAACCATTTGGCTCAGTTTTGCCATGACGACTCCCCTTGGAGCAGTTTCCTCCTTTGTCGGCCTTGGAAACTATCTTTCAATCTTTACCTCACAGGCCTTTCAAAACAGCCTTTTTGTATCCTTTAAATATGCGGTCATGACCGTGACCTGCTCAATTGTCATGGGGTTTATACTGGCCATTATAAGCAATGAGGATATTAAGGGGAAAAACTTATTCCGCACCTTTTATGCCCTTCCCATGGCTATTTCCGCAGCAGCGGCTTCCGTTGTTTTCATGTTCATCTTTCACAGCAGCCTTGGCATCATCAACAAGGTCCTGGGAACCCACATCGGATGGCTGACGGATCCTAAATACGCATTAAATGCAGTAACCATTGTGACTGTGTGGATGAACATCGGATTAAACTTTATATTCCTGACTGCTGCCTTGCAAAGCGTTCCTCTGGATTTATATGAATGCGCAGCCATTGAAGGTGCTGGATTTTTTGCCAAGCATAAGCACATCACCATCCCATGCATATCCCCTACCCTGTTTTTCCTTTTGATCATTAACGTCATCAATGCCCTTCAGGCTTATGCTCAGGTCAAGCTGATGACTCAGGGCGGACCTTCCGGCAGTACCAATGTCATCGTGTACCAGATTTATCAGGAGGCATTTATGAATAGCCGGTTCGGCATGGCCTGCGCGGAATCCATTGTCCTGTTTATCATCCTGATGGTCTTGACATTGATTCAATTCAGATTGGAAAAGAAGGTGACCTACTGATGAAGAACAAAATGGCTAAATATTTACTTTATATCTTAAATATCTTTTTTGCAGTCATCATCATCTCACCTGTCCTTTACTGTTTTAACGTCAGTATGATGACCATGAAGGAAGTGTTTTCCGGAGGCTTCTGGCCGAAGCAGCTGATCCCGGACAATTACATAAAAGCCCTGCAGCTGGCCCCGTTCTTTACCTTTATAAAAAACTCCCTGATCGTATCCTGCACGGTTACCTTTGGTCAGATCGTCACCGGGGCATTGGCAGCCTACGCATTCTCCATGATGAAATTCCGGGGACGGAACGCCCTGTTTTTGCTGATGCTTGCAACCATGATGATTCCCAGCCAGGCAATCATCATTGCAAACTATTTAATCATCTGCGATCTGGGGCTTAAGAACACTTACACGGCACTGATCCTTCCAAACGTAGCATCAGCTTTTGCAGTATTTAACATGAGGCAGGCATTCCTGCAGCTTCCCATGGAGATAAAAGAGGCGGCTGATATTGATGGATGCGGCAACTTCCGCTTCTTCTGTTTCATTGCCCTTCCCCTTGTAAAGCCTTCTATGGGCGCTCTGGGGATCTACACGTTCCTTCAAAGCTGGAACCACTATTTATGGCCTCTTCTTGTTACAGACTCGGTGAATATGCGAACGGTTCAGATCGGCCTCGGAATGCTTCAAGGCGCGGAATCCACAGACTTCCGTCCGGTCATGGCCGGTTCCATGATCATCTTAGTCCCCTCGATCCTGGCGTTCATACTGGGACAAAAGCAGCTGATTTCCGGCCTCACCTCAGGTTCTGTAAAAGGGTAAGTATTTCATGCATGCCCAAAGGGCCTGTATAGAGATAAAAACTATATAATTTAAAGGAGGATATCTATGAAAAGAAGAAAAAAATGGCTTGCGGCGATTATGGCTGCTGTCATGTCCATGACTCTTGCTGCATGCGGTGGAAGTGCTACTTCCGGGGGAACCACAGCGGCAGGATCCTCAGACGCCGCAACAACGAAAGCGGCTGCTGACACTCAGGCTCCGGCTGAGGGGGGAAAAACAGTCATCACCCTCTGGCATGCTATGGGTGGTGTAAACGGAGAGGCAACCGAAGCTCTTGTTAAAGCCTTTAATGAGTCCCAGAATGAGATTGAGGTAAAAAGTGAATATCAGGGAAAATATGATGACCTGATCACCAAGCTGAAAGCCGCCATGCAGAGCGGCAGCATGCCGGATGTATGCCAGATGTACGACATCGGTACAAAGTTTATGACCGACAGCGGTCATGCCATTCCGGTACAGGATATGTTTGCCACCACAAACTTTGATCCTTCTACTGTTATGAATATCATCACCAGCTACTATACGGTAAACGGAAAGCAGATGTCCATGCCTTTTAATGTTTCCACTCCAATGCTGTATTACAACAAGGATGTATTTAAGGCTGCCGGTTTAGACCCCAATACCCCGCCCAAAACATTTGACGAGGTTTTGGAATTCTCCAAAAAAATTGTGGAAAGCAAAGCAGCTCCTGTAGGTTATGCCCAGGCCATTTACGGCTGGTTCTTTGAACAGCAGATTGCCGGCCAGGGAAAATATTATGCAAACAATGAAAACGGGCGGAAAGCACCGGCAACCGAAGTGGATTTCTTAAATAACGGCGCTGGACTTAAGATTTTTGAGACCTGGAAAAAGCTCATGGATTCCGGTTATGCGGATAACTACGGCAGTACCACCGCAGATACCCAGACCGCATTCTTCTCAGGTCAGGCTGCCATGATCATTGAATCCACAGCAATTCTTAAAACTGCTACGGAAAGCAGTGACTTTGAAATCGGTACCGGATATCTTCCAAAGATCGATGCATCTGCTACCGATGGCGGTGTCATCATTGGAGGCGCTTCCCTGTGGATGATGGACAATAAGGATGAGGCGAAAAAGAACGCTGCCTGGAAGTTCATCGAATTTACCACCACACCGGATTCCCAGGCCACCTGGAGTATGTCCACCGGATACTTCGCAGTTAACCCGAAGGCTTATGAAACTCCTGCCATGAAGGATTTCATTGCTCAGAACCCCAACTTTACCACAGCCATCAACCAGTTAAAGGACACCCCTGTCAATGGATACACAGCAGGTGTATTATCAGGAGTAGCAACCGAATCCAGAACAATCTTTAACGAAGCCATGGAAAAGACCTATGACGGAACCTACACTCCGGAGCAGGCGGTAAGTTTCCTGGCTGAAAAGGTAAATGCGGCCATTGTTAACTATAATTCATCTACAAAATAATGTCTAAAAAAGCCTTCGGCACAAAAGCCGGAGGCTTTTTATAAAAGCATACGGTGCAGTTAAAAAAATAACAAGTGAATTCTTATGATTAGGCTTGTCGTTCCGATATATAATATGACACATGACGCAATTTCCAATCTATATACATACCGGTTAAAAAATTGAGAAAGGAACGATAAGATGAAAAAACAGAATACAACTGCCGATGATACCGGCAAAGAAGCTGGCTCTCTGATTAAAAACTTATCTGTGGGCAAAAAACTGATTCTAGGTTTTAGCATAATACTGCTGATCATTATAGTATCCACTATAATATCCGCATGGAATACGAAAAATCTCGGATTCCAGGTAGAACGCTATTACCACTATACCGTACCAAACACCAACAACACATGGACCATGAGATCCGGCCTGGCCTCGGCACAAAAATACCTTCTTCAGGCAATTCTTGACGATGATATCCAGTCCGTACAGGATAACCTTGCCAAGGCCCAGAAACAGGAAGAAAGCGTTTCCGTCGCATTGGAGGAATTTGCAGGCAACCAGTCTTCCGGTGATAGAGATAACGATATTGCACAGTTGAGAGATTTATTATCAAAGAGCAAGTCCGCCAGAGAAGAGATTTCAGGGCTGCTTCAAGCTTCCTCCAAAGGAAACAGCAGCAAGGCCTATGAGTCTTATAAAAACAATTATTCACCTTCCATTGATCAGGCCGGAGAAATTCTGTCAAGTTTTTCAACGATTCAGCTGCGGTTTGCTGTTTCCCAGAAGGAGGAAGCGCAGAACTTCATGAAATCAGCCTGGATCTCCCTTTCCTTGTCTCTTTTGATTTCCCTATTGTGTACCTTTTTCATCACCGTGATCATCCGAAAGTCAATTTTGGATCCTGTGAAAGAAATTGAACTGGTTTACAAGGAAATATCAAAGGGAAATTTACAGGCCCAGATTACATATGTAAGCAAAGATGAGCTGGGAAGCATGGCTGAAAACATTAGAAATACTAATGCTGCCATAACCTCCTATATCCGTGACATTACGGAAAAACTGAACCTTCTGTCACAGGGCGATATGCGTTTTACCATGGACCTTGACTATGTGGGAGACTTTGAAGCCATTAAAAAGGCAATTATAAAAACCGTTTCCTCTTTAAATCGTACCCTCATTATGATTGATGTTGCCGCACAACAGGTAAATACAGGAACAGAACAGGTATCGGCAGGAGCACAGCAGCTTGCAGCCGGTTCCACAGAACAGGCTGCCTCCGTAGAGGAACTCTCCTCCTCCATTGCAAGCATCACGGAACAGGCTGCAGAAAATTCAAAAAATGTTATAAAAGCAACTGAATATGTGGTTCAGACCAGCCACAACGTGAAAAACGGCGGTGCTCATATGAAGCAGCTCACAAAAGCAATGGACAATATCGCCATCTTTTCCGATCAGATAACCAACATAACTAAGGTTATTGAGGACATTGCGTTCCAAACCAATATCCTCTCCCTCAATGCGGCCATTGAAGCCGCAAGGGCAGGAACTGCAGGAAAGGGCTTCTCCGTAGTAGCCGACGAAGTACGTAATCTTGCCGCCAAATCTGCGGAGGCCGCAAAGCAGACAGCAGAGCTGATACAGAACTCCGTAAACGCTGTACAGGAAGGCACAGAAATCACTGAGAAAACAGCTCAGATTCTGGATGATATCGATAAAACCACTGGCTTTATCAATGATATCGTTAATAAGATCAACCAATCGGCTTCTGAACAGGCTTCTTCCATTGATGAGATCCGCATAGGACTGGAGCAGGTATCGGCAGTCATACAGGCAAATGCAGCAACCGCTGAGGAAAATTCGGCCTCCAGTGAGGAAATGAGTGCCCAGGCCAATACACTGCGGGAAGAAGTAGTCAAATTCCAATTGGTTACAGAACAAAAGTCAGAGATAAAAGATACAAAAGAGTACGAATACGAAGCCAGGACGGAATCGTCCTTTGAAAAGTATTAATTAAAGCAGAAATAAAGAATGCCATAGAAAAAAGGGCGTTGATCCATAAAAATCAACGCCCTTTTTTTCTATCTTTAACAACTAGAATCGTTTACCTTCTTTCTAACAATCTCCTTTGGCGAATTCGGCCAGAACCTTATTGAATTCATCCTTTTGGTCATAGAAGGCCGCATGACCGCTGAATTCAAAGGATTCCAGCCTGGAGTTTTTAATGCTTTGATGCTGGATTACACCCAGCTCATAAGGGACAACCTGATCATGAATCCCATGAATGATTAAGGTTGGAACATCAATTGCCTCCAGATCTGAAAATAATACCTCTTCAAGCCAGGTATTTGCAATCGCTGCTGTTGCCCAGCCTGCTGCCTGCAGACCCAGTTGGAAAAACCATTGAGAGAACGGATAAGTAATATGCTGGAAGAAAAATATATCTCCAAAATTATTTAACATGTTGGGACGGTCGGCGTAGGTTCCGTTAATAATTTGAGTCACTACGTCTTTATCAAGTCCATAAGGGAAGTTCGGACGTTTAATAAGGCTAGGTGCTGCGGCAGCGAATAAAGCAAGTCTTGCTACCCCAAACCCCCTGTGTCTTGCCATGTATCTGATAGCAATCGCTCCTCCGGTGGAATGCCCTGCCAGGGTAATATTCCTAAGGTTCAGTACATCAATGACCGCTCTGACATCATCGGCCAGCCGGTCATAATCATACCCGCAAAACGGCTTGTCGGAATTCCCAAATCCTCTTGTATCAATGCCGATGCAACGAAATCCCATGGCAGGAAGCACATCAAACTGGTATTCAAAAAGCTTATGGCTTCCCGGCCAGCCATGAAGAAATAAAATGGTATTTTCGCAATCCGGATTAAGATCCTCCACGTAAATGTTTACATTCTTTTCAACGGTTATAAAGTATCCCATGATCTCGCTCTGCACAATATGTTTATTCTATGTTATTCCTTTTCCTTAACCATCATTCCATTTTTTTAATTAAATGCCTGATGTAAGATTAAACATTCATTCTTGAAGAAGCAAATGGAGATTACAGTGCCTGTGTAATGAATTGAGGCCCTCCATGATAAAATCCCATGTCTCACGAAAATCCCCCGGTACTGCAAAATCATCGGATGAAATAAATGCCTGAAAACCTTTCTGATCGGAACCATACTTATCTGCAAAATCATCTGCATAATTTATCTTTTCATCGTCAGTTAAATCTCCATTATCGTTATGAAGCACATGCTCAAGATTCCGGGAAAAATAAAAGATGGAATACGGAATTTTACCAACTGTGCCAGCCGAACAAAGCCGGTACAGTACCTGAGACTTTCTTGAATTCCGGTCAATGACCCCTTCTGGATCCGCCGACTCAATCCGGTCATCAAAGTATTGGATTGTCCCCTTCTTGCTTTTTATGACATTGTCCGCCGGAATAAATGCCCCGTCAAGGTCAACAAGATGAATCACCTTAAGGATGTCTTTTTTATCAAAACCATACCGCTTTCTTTCCACTTCTATATGCTCATTAACCGTTTTAACGGCATTGTTGCCTGATACCGACCAGTTGCTTGTCATATCACCATGAACCACGTGGAAATGGACATCTTCCCTCTGAAATACTTTTTTAAGAACCGGACTTAATGTCTCCTCGTCAGTGGGGCCTTCTACGATAAACAGGATTACTTTTTTAGTCTTGGCCGCCATCCCTTACCGCCTTTCCGGCACGCCTGAATGCACGGCCAATTTCCACACTGTCTGTTTCTTCATAAATAGCTTCTTTTTGCCCGCCCAGTACAATACTCCGCAAATACATATCCCGCAAATTGTGATTGCTTTTTATGTTCTGCAAACGAATATACCGGTTGGAAGGATTTGTGGTGGAAAATACAATGCAGCTTTTATGAATCATTTCCAATACCCGTAAATTATGTGATGTGAAGATCAGCTGCCCCTTTGCGCCTTTTTCAAAGACAGAAAGCAGTTCCCCTAACAGATATTCATATACGCCTGCATCCAGCTCATCAATAACCAGGCACATGGAGGCATTGTTATAAACGCACATGAGGGCATTTAAAACGGAAATGATCTTAATGATTCCTTCCGATTCATATTTCAAGGGAATTGTAATTTCTCCCCGTTTTGAAATTAATTCGACCCGGTGTCCTGTTTCCCCCCGTTCGAGAAGCTGCTCGCCAAAGTCATAAATTCCAATGGAAAGGCCGGGGATCATGGCGTCTAGAATGACATTCATCTCTTGAAGGATCTTCCTGGCCATTTCAAAATGATCGTTACTGATCACGGATGGTTCATCAAGCCTTATAAGCAAATCGCCCTTTGCGATCCTCTCACCAAGATCCAGGCGGAAAGCAACCGGGATCATGAAATTCATACTGATTGCTCCTGACCGGGCATTGGAAATTACAAACAGGTTCATACCTGCATATTGATAAAGTGCTTCGATAACATAGGCGTAATCCTCGGACGCTCCTTCGCAGGCAGATAAAAAGACCCCCCTGCCTTCCGGGCCAAAGATAAAGGAGACCAGATCTTTCCGGGCAATTCTTTTTGCAACGCTTAAATTTACTTTATTTTCATCATTCTCCCGTATTAAATCTTCCAACCGATATTTCGGCGTAAACGTCGGACCTTCTGAATGCAGTCCATAATCAATCACTGTTTTTTTATTTTCAAACTTTTCTCCTGTCCAGGCAGCTAAACAGAGGGTTTCGTGCGTTATCTCAAACTCGCTTTTGGAAATTCTGCCTAACTGGACAGAATATTCCGCCATGGTTTTTTTACCGTCTGCCTGGATGATAAACTTGACGGTGATTGTACCGGTTTCCATGTCTTTGGAAATATAATGAACCGCTTCCCTGGACAGGGGCCGCCCCGTAAGCAATATCTGAACGAACTCCATCGCTTCAATTACCGCGGTCTTCCCCGAACCATTCTGGCCATAAATGCCGAGAATGTCCGCTGTGTTAGAAAAATAATCCTTATTGCCTGCAGACGGCATTATAATTCGACCGTACTGGGTATTTTTAAAACCTTTTAATTCAATTTCACTTATGCGAACCGTCGACTGAACCACGCCCATATCAATTCCTTCCTGATCCAAAGGATCAATTAGTCCCTAAAACCTGTAAATATTTTTACATAACGGTACATTTTATTCCGATATTTGATATGATTCTCCATAAACAGGAGATATATTCGGCGATTCTTTATTCTTCCCCTTCGATTGTAACGACCACCCGGTTAGGCAGGCATACAATCAGTTCCCCGCTTCTGTGAATCTTGCCCGTGCGGACACATACTTTATCAGGGCAGGAGGCTTCCGTGATGCTGGCATAGCCATCTTTGATGATTAAGTGATCCGTACCGCCATACCCATCAATAACTATATCTACATCTTTATGAAGATCCAGGGTTGCTACAACATTGCCGTCAACCGTGACCACCACCTGTTCCGCCGGCTTTCTGTTTCTGACATAAAATATCCCGGAGAGCAGTCCCGATATCACCAGAATGGCGGCAACCAGGATTAGTTCTCTTTTTTGTATTACTGTTAATTTTTTTAAATCTTTCATCTGTTACCTCATATTTCTCTTAAATGTAATTGTCCTAAGATCTCATTATAGCATAACTGTCCTGTTTATAGAATAAAAAATGGTCTAAAATCATTATAGAACACTCTGTAAACCCGGTCCAAAATGAAGATCTGGATAAGAATTATTGGCTCATTTTGACAAGTGATTCCCTATATATGTAATAAGTTACAAAAAGTGAAAATAGTGATCGTTTTATGATAAAAATATGGTAAAAATCATTTCGGTATGTTATAATAATGTCAAAGTGGCGTTTTGTGAGCCGCTATCATACAAGGAGGGGAAGACTTGAAAAAAATAGTAGTATTAGGTGCCGGTTATGCCGGTATTTTAACTGCCAAAAAGTTGGAAAAAAAATTCCGCAAGATGAAAATGGAGGACGAAGTAAGTATCTCCATTATTGACAGGCATCCATACCATACCATGCTCACAGAGCTTCATGAGGTAGCCGCTGGAAGAGTGGAGGAAGACAGTATCCGCATCAGCCTGAAAAAGGTATTTGCCGGAAGGAATGTGGAAATCATTACAGACACGATTAGTCAGATTTCCATTGAAGAGAAGAAACTGACCGGAAACCAGGGCGAATACGATTATGATTATCTGATCCTGGCCGCAGGCTCTAAGCCCACCTACTTTGGTGTGGAAGGTGCAGAGAAGAATTCTTATAAGCTTTGGTCTTATGAAGATGCCGTGTTATTAAAAGAACGGATTCACCATGTGTTCCGCAATGCTGCCAGTGAGCCAAACGAGGAGGAAAAGCGCCGTCTTTTAACTTTCTATGTCGTAGGAGCCGGTTTTACCGGTGTGGAAATGGCCGGGGAACTGGCGGAATATGTACCCTTCTTATGTGAAGAGTATGAAATAGAACCGTCTATGGTTTCCATGTATAACGTAGATGTTTTAAAGAGGGCAGTGCCCATTCTTCCTGAGAAGCTGTCCGGCAAGGTAGAAAGACGCCTGACAAAGATGGGCGTAAAAGTAATGATGGAAACCGGTGTAACCGCCATTGGCGAGGATTTCATCGAACTGAATCAGGATGGCAAGAAAAACCGTTATCCGTCCGGTACAACAATCTGGACAGCCGGTATTGAAAGCGCTGATATTACCGGAGAAGCAGCTAAGACGCTGGAATCCGTAGGGCGTGGAAGAATCCAGGTAGATTCTTTCTTAAGAGCCAAAGACCATGAAGAAGTTTACGTTGTCGGCGACAACATGATGTATGTACCTCAGGGAGAAAATGTACCTGTTCCCCAGATGGTAGAAAACTGTGAGCAGAGCGCTCATACCGCCGCCCATAATCTGGTATGTGCCGTTGCTGGTACAGGAGCAATGGAGGAGTATAAACCGTCCTTCCATGGCGTTATGGTTTCTGTAGGCGGCCGCTACGGAGTTGCACGGGTAGGACTTCCTAATCTCATGTTTAACCTGTGTTCCTTCTTTGCTATGCTTTCCAAGCATTTTATCAATGTCATTTATTTTATACAGGTATTAGGCTGGAATAAGGTCTGGAGCTATGTATGCCACGAATTCTTTACCGTGCGCAACCGCAGAAGCTTCCTGGGAGGCCATTTCTCCAACAGGACCCCGAGTTTCCTGCTGATGCCTCTGCGCGTATGGCTGGGTGCCGTATGGGTATTTGAAGGCGTTATGAAGATTGTTGAAGGCTGGATGGATCAGCCCATGTTAAGCGGATTCTTTGGAGGCGCCAATCAATTCTTCAATAACATACTGGCTCCTTACGGAATTTCAGGTATCGGTGGGGCAGCTCCTTCGGCGGATGCAGTATCCAGCGCAACGACTGCAGCTGCAGATGCAGTAGCCAGTGCTACAGGCGCTGCAGGTGGTGCCGCAGATGCAGTGGCTAGTGGTGTAGCAGTTTTCTCCTATCATATTTTAGGATTAATCGATGCTACCCTTGTTAGTTCCAAAGCTATATCTCATTCGACTCTGTCTGATTATGCCTTTAAACTGGATTTTGCTCCTATGAATTGGTTTGTGAACACAGTAATTTTACCTAACGGCGGACTTCAGCTGTTTATGCAGCGCGGTATCGTGATCGCGGAGATCCTGATCGGTCTGGCCTTGATGGCAGGATTATTCAACTTCCTTTCCTCTGCAGCATCCCTGGTGCTTCAGTTCATGTTCGTATGCACAACCGGTCTTTACTTGAACACGTTCTGGATGATTTTCGCCGGTATCGCAGTGTTAGTCGGCGGTGGCAGAACCCTTGGCCTTGATTATTATTTCATGCCTTGGCTTAAGAAAAAATGGAGAAAACTTCCCTTTATAAGGAAGTGGTATTTATACAATGACTAATAGAGAATTGTTGGAGGATGCAGACAACCTGCGTTATGGTTTTGAAGAGGCTTTCCAGTTAATGGCATCGGCTGTGGAAAAGCATTTATCTTCAGCGCCTCCTGTCATCAGGACTTATACGGCCCATCTGGCAAAGTCCACAGGTAAATTCATCCGTGCATATGGCTGATGGCCTGTTCCATGGATGAAGAGGATAAAGTCCCGGCGGAAGCCATAACTCTGGCATCTGCAGTAGAACTGCTGCATTTGGCCACTCTGGTCCATGATGATGTAATCGATGACGCTGATACAAGGCGGGGGATCGACACACTTCAAAAGAGATTTGGCAAAAAAGCAGCGGTCATTTGCGGAGATTACCTCTTATCCCTGGCACTTAAACTGGCAGTTTCCATTCCTAAAAGAGACGAATACGAAGCCCTGGATATGACGAATTATCTGTGCAGGATTTGTATGGGAGAATTACGTCAGGAAATTAACAATGGGAACCTGGACCTATCCGTTTACCGCTATCTAAGCATCATCAAAGGAAAAACGGCGGCGCTTTTTGAAGCATCTTTTCACGGCGGTGCCATGCTGTCCACAACGGATGAGAGAAAACTCCGCATGTACCGGAAGGTCGGCAATGATGTAGGCATGA
>NZ_JPME01000025.1 GCF_000732605.1 Lacrimispora celerecrescens
AAAGGAGAACGCTCTATGCAAAGCACGAAAATACTCACTGACGAATCCATGATGGAGCTTGTCTCTCACGGTTCCTCCACCTTTCCATTTCAATATTATTACGAAGATGTAGGAAAGTTCGATAACAAGTGCATTGACTGGCACTGGCACAGGGAATTTGAACTGGTGTCTGTAACAGAAGGAATCCTGCAGTGTTCCATCGGCAACATCAATTACATACTGGAAGCAGGGGATGGGATTTTCATCAATTCCGGAGTCATTCACCGTTTTCTCTCAGCCGGTACCGCAGTTATCCCTAACGTATTGTTTGCATCCGATTTCATTGCCCCTGAAAATAGTTCTATTTATGACAAATACATGCTTCCCTTTCTCACTTCGGGTATTTCCCATTTTGTCCTAAGAAGCAGTACTTACTGGCAGAAGGACGTTCTTTCCTCTCTTTCAAGGCTGTATGGCGTATGCGAAAATCCCGGTCCGTCCTGGGAGCTGGAAGCCCATATCATCGTTTGTCAGGTTTGGACCAGTTTGTTTGAACACCGGTTGGAATTTGCAACCATGGAAAATACGGGGGTAAGCAGGATTTCTCAGGCCCGGTTTAAAGGCATGACCTGTTTTATTGAAGAAAACTACTGGAAAAAGATCACGTTGAAGGATATCGCCTCATCCGTGGGCGTAAGCAAGCGGGAGGCTCTGCGCTGTTTTCAATGCTCCGTTCCGTTATCGCCCATAGAATATTTAAATAAATACCGGCTCCAGCAGGCATGGAAGCTACTCCTTCAAACGGACCGCTCCATAACAGACATTGCGGAGCATACCGGATTTGAGAGCACCAGCTATTTTGACCGTTTGTTTAAAAGAGAATTTCATATAACCCCCAGAAGGCATCGGAACAGTGGAAAGAACTTATAAACATCGCCATGGAATATCAAAAGGAGGAACACAATGGGAGAATTATCTAACCTTCCTAATATTGGAAAGGAAGTAGAACGTCAGCTGAATGAAACCGGAATCTTTACTTACGAAGATTTAAAGACAGCAGGTGCCAAAGAAGCCTGGCTAAAGATCCAGGCCATGGACTCCTCCGCCTGCATCCACCGTCTTTATGCTCTGGAAGGAGCAATTCGGGGAATAAAAAAAGGCCTCCTTCCTCAGGAGAGGAAAGAGGAATTGAAGGCATTTTATAATTTTCATAAATTATAAAAGAAAGGGGCCTCCCAGCCAAATAAACCAAAAAAGAAAGAAAATCAAAAAGTATACGAGAACCACCAAAAGGCAGACTTCACCTGCCAATCGGTATTTTATTAACCGAAAGCCTCTCATCCATTGATAGAAATAATAAAAAATAAACGCAATACCCAAAGCACCAATCAATATTGGCAGCCAGGCCATTAAAAGAAAGATAAGATTCATCGCATTACTCCCAAAAACCGTCCTATCCTTATCATCCCCTCTTTCTTCCCGCTTATAAGCAAAGGTCTGTAATAAAAACCCACCCTATGCAAAAGGGCGGGTTTCACACTGTTTCAGCTGCCTGACGGACAGCCCGGAACCAGTTATTCTGTTAAATTAATGGTGATTGCTTTTGGCCTTGTCATTGCTTCTATGGAATACTTCACTCCCTGGGTTCCCATACCGGAGGCCTTTACTCCTAAAAATGGGAAGTGATCCGGGCCTCTTTCTGTTTTATTGTTAATCTGTACGGTTCCCACTTCTAACTTTTCAGCTATACGGAAGGCTTTATTGATATCTTTGGTAAATACAGAAGTCTGTAAGCCATATTCTGAGCGGTTGGCTATCTCTACCGCTTCATCCATATCTTTTACCCGGATAATAGGAAGAATGGGGGAGAACGGTTCTTTCCATGCAATCTCCATATCCACAGTTACCTTATCCAGCAAAGTTGGATAGACTAAATTTCCTTCTCTTTTATTTCCAACAATGAGCTCTGCACCTTTTGCAATGGCATCCTGAATTAAGAATTCTGCAAAATCAGCCGCTTTCTGATCGATCAGAGGGGTGACTACCACGTTATCTCTTGGATCTCCCACAGCTAATTTTTCAATTCCCGTTTTCAGCATATCTACCAGCTGATCCGCTATCTTGTCAGTGGTAATAATACGCTTAACTGCCGTACAACGCTGTCCGGAATAAGAGAATGCACCTTCTACAATATTACTTGCCGCATATTTTAAATCGGCATCTTCCAGTACAAGGGCTGCATCTTTCCCCCCAAGTTCCAGTAACAGAGGGGTCATACAGGATATCTTGGATAAATGCCTGCCTACCTCCGTACTGCCTGTAAAATTAATGAAATTAATATTTTCATGAGTTACGATATAGTCACCGATCTCACTCCCCTTACCGGTAACTGTCTGCAATACTCCCTCCGGCAGTCCGGCATCCTGTAATGCTTTTACAAGATGTAGGGCACTGATGGCCCCCTGGGTCGCCGGTTTTAATATTACCGTATTGCCCCCCATAAGCGCCGGTCCTATCTTGGAGGCTGATAAATTAATGGGGTAATTAAACGGTGATATGGCCAGTACGGTACCTAGCGGAACCCTTCTTACATATGAAATTTTATTGCGGGAACCACCCGGGAAATTCTCCCCGCTTACTGCAATTCCTTCCAGGCTTTTTCCTGCGTCTGCAGTAAACCGGAGAAAATCTGCGGTTCGCTTCACTTCTGATACAGAAGATTTCCTATCTTTTGCAATCTCCATCATCAAAATATCCGCGATCTCTTCTGCCCTTTCCTCCAATATCTCTGCAGCCTTATAAAGGATCCGTGCCTTTTCAAATATTGGAACACCGGCCCAGGAAGAAAGACCTTCTTTGGAATACCGGATGACCTCATCAACCTCTTCTTTACTGACTGCCTGTATCTCACCGATAAAAGAACCGTCTACAGGGGATGTTACGGTAATGACATTCCCCGATGCGGATTCCATCCACCTGCCATTGACTAAGTTACCATAAACCAGCTTTTCATTACATAACTCTGACATATTATCCTCTCCTTTCAATACAATTATAATTTCTATTTGTATGTAATATATCCTGGAGACAAGAATCACATGTCAATAACATTGTTTGCTTATCTGTTAACCAAAAACTTCATATAGCGGATGAATACATAAACCACCAGGCATACTGCAATAACAGTTTCAGCAAGCACGATGACAGGTAAAAATCCTACGGCATATCCCATCTTTGCCAGGAACGCTGTTGACATCTTCATTGCAATGGCACTGATCACAACCGGGAATGTAAAGGCTGCATAGCTTGGGTAAAATGGCAAGGCAAGGAACCTTGGCAGATAAACCAGTACAGTAATATATAAGATTCCCGCTAATACCATGAGAAAGAGAACCATTGTCACAGATTTTGTTTCCACGGACTGTAAGTATCCGGCCAGGCAAAGGCTCACCGGAGCCGTATAGATGCAAAACAGCGGCCTTGCCGGTTCTGCAATTTCCCTGTATTTCACATACCGCATCGTTACAAGAACCAGTAGAATCAGGCAACAGACCAGACCGAACCAGAAAATGCCGGTTCCAACCCCTGTGAGTCCAAATGCAGGAGCCGTCACACTGGCCGTCACAATTCCCACATACACGATGTAATAGCTGGCAAATACGGTTTTCATATTCAGCTTGTAAAGAAAACGTGCGGTAAAATACAACATAAGAAGAACGTGCAGGGCAATGCCAATATACCAGATATAAACTGCACTGCCTCCAATAAAGGGCTTGGCATAAGCAGATAACAGAATGACCGCCATGGAGAAAGTCCCAGATATACTTGCCATCACCGGATTTTTCATATCCTCTTTTACCATATCAAAATGAAAGATACACTTACACAAAAATAAAATCGCCAGTACAGCGGATATGATACCGCAAACCAGGCGGATGGACTCTGAGTAGCTTTGAAGGAGATTTCCCAAGGCCGCAAAACCAAGGGAAAGCCCTGCCATGGGAATGGGAACTTTTTTAATCATGACATTCCTCCGCAGACTCATGCTCATCGGTATTCGTAAGACCGTATTCCCGCACTACGATCTCAGCCACCTTTCTAGCTACCATTCCTGTAAAGCGGATGCACTGTTCCTTGTGCTCTCCCCTTCCCATATCAAACTCTTTGGTCAGGATCCGGCAGCATAGGGCATTCTTCCCGTTGCTTTCCTTAAACCAGTCGTGAAGCTCCTTTGACACTTCTAAGTTCTTTTCTACCTTTGGGTCTCCCTGTCTTGTCCGTCCAAAGAATATACCAAGAGCCATCACTCCGCCGGAAACCGCCCCGCACAGGCACTTGGACCGTCCGATCCCAACGGGGAAGCCGGATGCCATGGCTATGATTTCTTCCGGTAAATCCAATTCAAAGTTTGACCGCATGGAACTAACAACTGCCTCCGAGCAAAAAAATCCTCCCCGAAACAGAGCTTCCGCATCATCTCCGATCTTCTTTACACTAACCGCCTGTTTCACATTCATCTCTAGTATCCTCCTGCATGTTTATTGATACCTATATTCTATTAAGATTTAAGGCTTACGTCCAATTCATAAATACTATAAATAAGCCCTACTTATAGATATTATCTATCAACATACTCGAAGCTTACATGGTCACTTGTCAAGTCAAATATCAGTTCCTCCTCTTTATACAGTAAAAATCTTGCTAACAATAAATGCTCCTCTTTTATAGAGCGCACCATCCTTCCCAGATCCGGAGCCAGAAGCGGATGGGAAAACCCTGTTTTTTTTATCCTGTTCCGATTTGTTAAAAATATTTTAAATGTATAGTTACCCTGCTTTAATATAACTGCAGTTTCTCTTTTGCATACCACCTTGACTCCCAGATAGGTGGCAAAGCGGTATTCCCGGCCTTTATACTGAATGACACAGATGCAGCCCTGAAAACTGTGTCCGATAAAAGGAATGTGGGCAATGGAAACCATGACCGATGCCTCTTGCGGAAAGCGGTTGCATTGAAGCCATAAATAATCCCTGGGAAAGGATCTGCCCCTGTCTCCCTCTATATATCCCTTTTCCCCTTGAAAATCCAGGACCTTTCCATTAACCGTAAGGCTTCCCCTAAGAGCGTGGGACATGCTGATAATCTCATGCCTGCATTCCATAAAGGGAACCCATTGAAAGGGGCCCATGATGGTATAATTAATGGGATTTAAGGAGCCGTAGCGGATCATTCCCTGAATCGTAATATCCTCTGACTGAATATCCACCATAACGCCGGTCAGGGAAAAAATATTACTTCCAAGAACAATCCTTTTTCTCTTTCTGTCAACCAGATAATTCTCCTCTTCAAAGTCCAGGGAATAAGAATTTTCATTCCATATAATCTGCAAAAACGGGTGCTTTACTCCCTTTTCATCCACGCTATGACCGGGAATAAAGGCTAAGACCGTATCTGCATTCTGATGTTTAAAATACCAGCCCTCAAAAAACGCATTTCCAAACTTGGCCATACTACTCGTCCCTTCTTTTTCATCATTTTCTAACCATAGGGTTACCAAATATCAGGGAACATAGTCAGAAAAAGCATGTTTAATATTTTATGGAAATGATCCGAAAAAGGCCCGTCCCTTTCTGGGACGAGCCTTTTTTAATCTTTCTTAATTTAAACGCTGACTTTTACATCATAAACAACCTTGTCAATAAATACATTGACGTACTCCCCGCAAAACTGCGTACCGGCTCCCTTAACCAGCTCACTGATCGCATATTCCCTGGGCAGCGCCTGGCGATAGCTTCTTTCACTGATCATCGCATCGTATGCATCTGCAATGGCAATGATCCTGGACTGGACCGGTATTTCATTTCCTTTAAGTCCCTTCGGGTAGCCATTTCCATCCCACCGTTCATGATGGGCCAGAACGTAATCCGCCATCTCTGACAGCTCATTGACCGAGCTTAAGATGCGATATCCGATTTCCGGGTGCTTTTTAATTTCAACCCATTCCTCTTCTACCAGTTTTCCGTTTTTATTCAATATCCCTTCTTCAATTGCAACCTTGCCGATATCATGGAGCAATCCAACGGTCTTTAGCTCTTTTACTTCATCTTCCTGCAGTCCAAGGGCTGTCCCCATTTTTTCACACAGCTCTGAAACGCGGAGGGAATGCTGTTCTTCTCTTGGATTTTTTTCATGAAGGGCCGCCATAACCGTATATATGGTCTTTCCCCTTATCCCCGCACTCTCCAGCAGTTTTTTCTTATACATATAGTCCTCAGCTTTTTTAAGCACTTCTAATATGGATTCTTCCTCCCTGTCCTTTATGCTGTATCCAAAAGAAACGGAAAGAGTAATCTTATTTACGGCTTCAAGCTTTGTCCTTTCATTGATCCTGCCGATCAATTCTTTAATTTCCTTTTCATCGGTATTAGGAGAAAGTATAATGAATTCATCGCCTCCCAGACGGCATATGATGTCCTTTTCCCTGAAGCCCTCTCTCAATACTTCGGTCACTTTTTGAATATATTTATCTCCCACTGTGTGTCCGAAGGAATCGTTTACAAGCTTTAACCCATTGATGTCAGCCATGGTAATAATTAACGGAAAATAGTTCTTGGAATTCAGCCTCTGCAGCTGTTCCTCAAACAGCCTTCTATTGTATAATCCGGTTAGCTGGTCATGATAGCTTAAATAATGCAGCCGCTCCTCCGCCTGCTTGCTTCCGGTAATGTCATTTAAAATAACGACCAGCTGGTTTTCCTTTGGACGGGACGCCAGTACTTCATAGTAATAATTTGTATTCTTCTGAAACTTCTCGTAGCAGGTTGATTCTCCTGTTTTAATGGTCCAGATCAGCCTGTCCAAGTTTTGCGGTTCTATATTTTTATGTATTTCGGAAAAATATTTTCCTGATATCTCTTCTTTTTTTAATCCGGTCAGGATTTCATGGCTGTGATTAGAATCTATAAGCCTATATTTGAAAATATCTTCTCCGGAGGCACCCTCATACAATGCCATGCCTAGCTGCATCTGGTTTATAATAGCCTTATATTTCTCCTCACTTACGCTTAATTTGTGGTCAGCCAGCCTCACCTTCCTTAAAAGATTGGAAATTAAATAATAGAGAAGCAAGGCAGTAAACAAAACATAGACCATTCCCTTATAAGTATGAATCACCAGCCTTGC
This sequence comes from Lacrimispora celerecrescens, assembly GCF_000732605.1. Lineage (GTDB taxonomy): Bacteria > Bacillota > Clostridia > Lachnospirales > Lachnospiraceae > Lacrimispora > Lacrimispora celerecrescens_B. The sequence goes on from NZ_JPME01000025.1 coordinate 7,162, forward strand.
AGAAGGATTGGAAACGAGCCGGTTCACAATTCTGTCGGAAAAATCAATCCAGACAAAACCAAAAATCAAATACATGAAGCAGATTTTAATTCCTTCCTTTTTTAAAGGATCTCTTTTACCCTTAAAATCACCCATTTTACCCTTTAACCATTTAATCATGCTACTCCCCCTTTAAATGGTATTATACACTATTTTCATTTTATAAGAAACATTTTACCAATTTTTTCATTTCAATTATGACCGGACATAACAAAAAAAGAAGGGCTGGCGGTACCCTTCTTTTTTAACTTTACTAGTATTTTATTTACCTAAGCGGCGTGATCATTCGTCGTCCTTTAATACTTTAACGATTTCTCCTATGATAGTATCATGGTAATCTTTGTTCGGATAGTTTTGCTTATCAATAGCCGGATCAAAAAAGCAAACGGGTTCCAGCCTCTGCTTATAAAGCTTGCGGCAGATAAGCACCAGCCTTGCTTCAGAAAAGTAAGGAGCCTCTGCGTCAAAAACAGGGGTAAGTCCGCTCTCTTTCTCTTTATCCACGTCACGTCCGGAATGGGCGCCGCAGAAGTTTAAAGCGGATCTGCAATTATCACCGAAAAAGCTAAGGGCGTAATATTCGCTCTTGTCAATGAATTCCAAGGTATATCTCTGGGGACGAAGCACAATGGTAGATACGCTCTTATTCCACATGATTCCAAGCCCGCCCCAGCTGGCTGTCATCATATTATACTTTATCTCACTGCCGGCAGAAACCAGCATCCACTCTTTTCCTATCATTTTAAATGGATCCATGGTCACTTCTTTTAAATCAACTGGTCTTAACATGTTAATACCTCCATACTTTTAATGTCTTTTATTATATATTCCCATATTATATAACAAATTAATCGAAGATCAGGATTCGGAATCTTTCCGCACATCAATATCCACCAGCTCCAGGCCATCCACCACCTCGTGAAGGTACAAATCTTCAATATGTCTCCGGATGACACGCTTACCTCCCACATCTCCTTCTAATTTCAGAAGCTCCTTAAGGTAGTTCTTAGAGAAGATGGCCGGGTTTCCCAAAGCGCCCATGTTGCATAAACAGCCGATTCCCTTTCCGCTGTTTCGCCAGCCCCTTACCAGATCTCTTATGGTAGCTGCCTTTAAATATGGCTGGTCACAGACCGCAAAACAATAATCCGTTTCTTCATTTTCAAGCACTTCCAGAGCCAGATGTATGGAATGAGAGATGCCAAGGCTGCTTTCCTCGTTTACCACTACCTCATACCCATAATCGCTCATGCAACTCATGATCTCCTGGTACTGGGTAACAACCACCTTCCTGTCAAAGATGTCGTCCGGAAGCTTTTCCACTTCCTCTAAAATGTATTGGTACATGGGTTTCCCATTGAATTCATGAAGCAGCTTATTGCCGTTAAATCTTCGGCTGTCACCCGCTGCCAGAAGGATAAGTGCCAGTTTCATGCCATCAAACCTCCTCTTTTCATTACTTTTCTCTTTTTTCCGCCGCCCCTTTTTTCTTCTTCATGCTTAAAATCCCTTCCAGCACGCCTCCTCCTATGGAAGTTGCCTTGTCCGAGATCGTGTAGCAGTTTTGGGCGTTTCCTCTGGGATCTATATCTCCTGACTTCATTCCCTTTGTCACTGTTACACCGTCCTGCAGCAGGCCTCTTACAACGCCTCCCACCAGGGCATATATAGGAGCATCGCCTGAATAGCCAACCAGATCCCCTTTTTCTACCAGATCGCCGATCATGACCTGGCCTTTAAATGTTCCGTCAGCTGTTGCACGGATAATCCGTTCTTTATCATAACCGCCAATCATGCCTGGAACTCCTGTGTTGGGAAATGCACTTCCCTCCCAGATGCAGCGGCCTAAGTTATGGCCTCTTTTTGTTTCTACCACCACATGACAGTCAAGCCCTGCCGTAAAGCCGGGACCAACACCTACTACCACATCGGCGTCGGTTATTCTGGTTCCCAGATTCGTCTTTGCAATAATGGCATCCACCACCACATCCGGCTTCCAGACTTCCCGGATTTTGCATTCCTCGTCTACCACCACAGCAACCTGATCTCTTGCTATGGCTTCATTGATTTCCTCCAGGTTATGGCATAAAACTCCGGTGATATCTTCCACCTTTGCCTGCCCCTCATAGACTGCCCTGGAAAAAGCTACCGTCCGCCGCACCGTGGTGGGAACGGCGATATCCGTCATCACCAGGTCAAAACCGCAGCGCTTCAGCCGGCATCCAATGCCTGTTGCCAGATCACCGGCTCCTTTTATCAATACCTTCATTATAATCTCCTGATCTTTTAGTTTATTTTCTGGCGCAATCTCCGCCCCTGCCTGACAGGATTTCCAGGCCATGGGAAAGAGTATCCAGAATGTATTCCAGACTTTCTCTCACCGCTTTGGGACTACCCGGAAGATTGATGATAAGGGTTGATCCCCGGATGACACTGGCTCCCCTGCTTAACATGGCCCGCTTGGTCACAGTCATGCTGTAAGCCCTTATGGCCTCGGCAATCCCCGGCGCATTGCGGTCCGCAACAGCCAGAGTTGCCTCCGGGGTTACATCTCTGGGCGAAAAGCCGGTCCCGCCGGTCGTCAGAACCAGATCGCATTCCACTTCATCGCTTAAGCGCATGAGTTCTTCTTTTAAGTCTTCTCCTTCATCGGCAAGGAGCCGGTAGCTGACCACTTCATAGCCTGCCTTCTCCAATATCTCTCTTATGACTGCGCCGCTTACATCTTCCCGTTCTCCGGCAGCTCCTTTGTCACTTAGGGTTACGATTCCAGCTCGGTACATACCGTAATTTCATCCCCTTCCTTCATGAGTCCTCCATGGAGAACTCTTGTAAAGATTCCATTGGTGGGCATAATGCATTCTCCCATTTTCTTGTATATCTCACAGTGGCTGTGACATTCCTTCCCGATCTGGGTCACTTCCAAAAGGATATCTCCGCATAATAATCTGGTGCCGATGGGAAGATGAATTAAGTCGATTCCCTGAACAATAACGTTTTCACCAAAGGCTCCGTTACCAATCTCCGCTCCTCTGGCCTTAAAGTCCTCTATGGTATCAAAGGATAAAAGGCTTACCTGCCGATGCCATTTGCCTGCATGGGCATCCCCTTCTATCCCGAATTCTTCTATAAAATGCCCTTCTTCCACTCTGGTTTTCTGGGTTCCTTTTTTTTCGCTGATACAGACAGCCATTACCTTTCCCATCTGCTTATCCTCCTATCTGGTTCATGTTGGGGCCTGTTTCTCCCTGGTCTTCTTCAAAATGATGGCTCTCCGGCTTGTTCCGGATGGTCTGATTCATCAGATCAAAAAGACCGTCATCAGAAATGCCTTCACGCAAAGGCCCTTTTATATCTACTCCTGCTGGACTGTCCAGGCAAAGCTTCAAAAATCCGTCAGATGTCAGCCTCACCCGGTTGCAGGTACGGCAGAATTTATGGCTGACAGCGCTGATAAAGCCGATAAAGCCCGTTTCATCGCCCCATGTATAATAAACGGCAGGCCCGTTGCCTTTCACCTTGCGGCTTTCTTTAAGCGCTCCAAATGCCTCCGACAGGATCCCTGCCAGATCATCATTTTCCATTGCTTTGTAATTTTTCCCCTGGCCAATGGGCATCATTTCGATAAAACGGACCGGGATCTTTCGTTCCATGGAAAAACGGGCAAAAGCCAGTACCTCTTCCTTTGTTAAGTCTTCCATGACAGCACAGTTTATTTTTACCTTAAGCCCTGCTGCCTGCGCACTCTTGATTCCTTCCATGACGGAGTCAAAGGAGTCTCTTCTTGTGATCCTGGCAAAACGCTGAGGATCTAAAGTATCCAGGCTTACATTGACGCTCGATAAACCTGCAGCCTTTAGCTCCGCTGCTTTTTCCTTTAACAGACAGCCATTGGTGGTCATGGTTACATCTTCAATTCCAGGGATCTGCGCCAATTCTTTAATCAGGACTTCTATGTCTTTTCTCACCAAAGGCTCCCCGCCGGTTACTTTTACCTTGCGGATTCCCAGGCGTGCACTTGCCTCACAGATTCTAACGATTTCCTGATAGGTGAGAATATCCTCGTGGCGAAGAGGGGCAATCCCCTCCTCAGGCATACAATAAAGACACCTTAAATTACACCGGTCTGTTACGGATATCCGGATATAATCAATGGTTCTGTTACAGCTATCTTTCATAGTCCGTCCCCCTGCTGCCTAAGTCCTTTTCATAAAGTCCGCTTTTCCCGCCATCCTTTTTCAAAAGGCAGATATCACTGAGGATCATCCCTCGGTCCATGGCCTTACACATGTCATAAATAGTCAGCAGTGCTATATTCACTCCTGTTAAGGCTTCCATCTCCACGCCAGTCTTACCCTGGGTTTTGACCGTACAAACTGCCTCTACCGAAAGCCTTTCCTCATGAAGCACAAAATCCACTGCGCATTTTGTAAGCATTAGACCATGGCACAATGGGATCAGCTCAGAAGTCCTTTTGGCTCCCATGATACCGGCCACCCTGGCCACTCCCAGAACATCGCCTTTTTTTGCGGTACCAAGGGAAATAGCTTCAAAAACCTCCTGATTAACCGTAATAAACCCATGTGCAACGGCGATCCTGTCTGTCTCCGCCTTTTCTCCTACATCTACCATGCGGGCATTTCCCTGTTCATCAAAATGTGTCAGTCCATTCATATTGTTGTTCAACCTTTCTCCTGTAGTGCCTTACCAGCCCTTTCCGAAGCCGCAGTTTGGATAAGTGCATACGTCGCAGGAGAGGCAAAGCCCTCCCTTGCCCAGCTTATCAAGATCTTCCTTTGTTACCGGATCATCCGCCATAAGTCTTGGAAGCACCAGATCAAATACGGTTCTCTTGGAATACATCACGCAACCAGGAAGTCCAGCTATGGGAATGTTTTTCCCATCCTCTCTGTAATAGGAAAGTAAGAACATGGCTCCTGGCAGCACTGGAGCTCCGTAGGAGATCACCTCCGCACCTGTATTCCGAATTGCCAGAGGAGTCTTGTCATCCGGGTCAACGCTCATGCCTCCGCTGACAAGCACCATGTCAGCTCCATTACGGATAAGGTCAAGGATCGCCTCCGTAGTATGCTCCGGATTATCATCGGTGACTGTCTGCCCAAGTATCTGGCCGCCCAGATCTTCCACCTTGGCCTTTAATACAGGTCCAAAAGAATCCTTTATTCTGCCATGGAATACTTCGCTTCCTGTGGTTACGATTCCCACCTTTTTATCCAGATAAGGCAGCACGGCAAAGATCTTCTTACCGGCGCAAACCTCTCTTGCTTCTTCCATCTTTTCCTTTTCAATGACAAGAGGAATGATCCTTGTCCCGCAAAGCTTGTCCCCAGGCTCAACAGGAGTATTAGGGTGTCTGGAAGCGATCATCATGTTCCCTAAGCTGTTTATTTTATCTAAAAGTCCGGTATCTATTTTTAACAAGCCCCGAACAGTTGATTTCAATTCAATTTTACCTTCCTTTACCTCGCTGCGATCCATATGATCACCAATACAAAGGCTGCAAAGGATTTCAGCAGCTTCATTTTCATGGTAAAGGGAATCATCCTTTTCCCAAACATATATGTGTTCTTTTCCCATGGACAGCAGCACCGGAATATCCTCCTCTGTCACCACATGTCCTTTTCTGAATCTTGCATCCTTCATGACTCCCGGTATAATCTGAGTCATATCATGGCAGAGAACCTGTCCTACCGCATCGACTGTCTTGATTTCTTTCATGTTCCCTCTCCTTTCGTTCTTGGCATAATTATGTTATTCTCAAGTAAGAATATCCACCTTTGCAGAAAAATCTTCATATCCTTTCATTATATCATTTGGGAAAATATTTGTAAAATAATTCTTCCACTGCTGCTTCTGCTTCCTCTGCAAAAGCCAGATATTGGTTCAAGAATTTTTCACCTTCCTCAGTTAAAACGGTGGTTCCCCCATTTTCCCCACCTCTTCTTCCTTCCATCAGGGAAAATCCAAGATCCTCTTCTGCTCTGTTAATAATCTTCCACGCTTTCGAATATGCCATATTCAGTTCCTGGCAGGCAGCCGAAAGGGACCCCCTCTCCCTGACAAGCTTCATTAAAGATGCCATTCCAGGACCGAAGTTGCGCTCATCATAGTAAACGCGGAGTTTTAAATGATACTTAAGCGTTCGTTCCTCTTTTTTTATTTCTTCCATTCTGATCCTTTTCTATGATGTAAAGAAACTGGTCATCACGCAGCGCCTGGCCCAATCTTCTCCCAGGCATTCCATAACACGGATTCCATCGGACAGCCTGTTTTCATGATCGGCCTTATTTAATAAAATCCGGTATTCCATGGATTCCGCTCCCTTTCTGGTTCCATTGCTGCTTACAAGAATCCTGGCTGCCTGGTCCGGTGTAATAAGACTTTTTCCTGTCTGCCAGCCAAATGCGGATTCTGCCAGCTCCCACCGGAAGCACTTTTCTTCCCAGGGACTTCCGATGGCATCAAGGCCGGCACAACCGATCACTCCATAGGTACCTTTTAAAAGTACAGGCTCCCCTTCCTTCGGGATCTTTAAAGGCAGACGTTTTGCTCCGTCCGCCTCTACAAGAAGCACATCGGTAAGACTTGAAAGCTGCTCCAATTCCTGGAGAGCCATCCCCTTTAACTTACCCTCAGCTGCAGGCTGCCCTGTCACCAGAACCTGGCCTGCATGGCCAGAATGCCATTCTTCCCTGTCTTTTAAGAAATCTTTTACAGTATCGGCCCGGTCTGCCAGCACTACCTTTCGGTCTTCAGGGTAGAATGTGTGGGTGCTGGTGGTAACAATCACACGTTTTCCCATGGCCGCCAGTTCATCGGCCAGGGAAAACATGGTGGTGGTCTTACCGCCGCCGCCGGTTAAGCAAATGACCATATGATCCTTAAGAGGAAATCCCAAGGCTTCCCACAGAGAATCCCGCCTTGTCACAGCCGGTTTTTCTCCATAGCCATGAAAGGTATAGACATTCTTCAATCCCATGATTACAGCTCCATACGGCTCTTTCTAGGAACATAAGAACCGGTTTTCTCCAATACGACCTTACCGTCTTTAGCAGCCAGACAGCCCTTTAAGAATACAAGTTCTGCTTTTCCCTTGACAGAGGTTCCTTCAAAAGGACAATAATCCACATTTGCCACCTGGTTTTCTACAGACATCGTCCACTGAACCTCCGGATCCCACACAACGATATCCCCATCGCTTCCTGGAGCAATGGCCCCTTTCTGTGGATAAACGCCGTAAAGCTTTGCCGGATTCTCTGACAGCACACGGCACATCTGCTCCAGCTTTAAGTTATGCTCCAGAACACCGAAGCTGTATATGAGAACAGGACGGGATTCCACGCCCGGCATTCCATTTGGGATCTTTGTAAAATCTTCTTTTCCCGCCGCCTTCTGGTTGGTAGTAAAGCTGCAGTGATCCGTTGCGATAGTCTGGATATGATTCTTAAGAAGAGCATTCCACAGCCTGGTGCTGTCCTTTTCTTTCTTAATAGTGGGAGAAATCACATACTTGCTGCCCTCAAAGCCGGGGAGGTCATATACGCTCTCATTAAGAAGCAGATACTGGGGACAAGTTTCCAGATAAATCTCCTGCCCGCGCTCCCTGGCATATTTCACTTCCTGATAACCCTCGCCTGAGCTTAAATGGACGATGATCACCGGAGCATCTGCAAGGCCTGCGATTTTTAACAGCCTGCCAATGGCTTCCGCCTCTACGGCTGCCGGTCTGGTCTTTTTATGGGTGCTGACGGACAAATTACCTTTTGCCTTCTCTTCTTCCACCAGTGCTTCGATGAGTCCCATATTTTCACAATGGATACCGGCAATTCCGCCGACTTCCTTTAACCGCTTCAGCACCTGATAGATTTTCTTATCATTTAAGTACATCTCATCATAAGTCATGTATAGTTTGAAAGAGGTTACGCCGCCAGCAACAATTTCTTCCAATTCCTTGCTGATAGAAGGGTTCCAGTCGGAGATCGCCAGGTGGAAACCATAGTCACAGGATGCGTTTCCATCTGCTTTTTTATGCCAGTTTTCCAGGGCTTTCTCCAGGGTCTCTCCCTGATACTGAGTAGCAAAATCAATGATCATGGTAGTACCGCCTGATAAAGCGGCCTTTGTTCCTGTTTCAAAATTATCTGCCGTCACCGTACCTGCCACATGAAGATCAAAATGCGTATGCGCATCAATGAAACCTGGGAACAATAGCTTTCCCGTTACATCAATCACCTCTGCTTCTTCATCCCGGATCCCTGCTTCCACTGCCTGGATCTTTCCCTCATCCATGAGCACATCCGCCTGGACCAGGCCGCTTCCAGATACTACTGTTCCACCTTTTAATAGTGTTTTCATAAAATATCTACTTCCTTTCTTTCAGCTGCCAACATGTTCAAAGCTTGAAAGGCGCAGGGAGAAACTCATTCTCCAACTGCGCCGATTCATTGCCAATACAATTACTTATTCTTTTATTTCCGGGTTTTTATTATCCTAAGATATAGTCGTAGTCACTGCAGACAGTTTCCATAACTTTTCTAAGTCCTTCCGGAATTACGCTGTCCTTTTCGCCGGCTTTCCAATTGAGAATATTTCCAAGGTAACGCACCTTGCAAGCTGCTGTTTCCTTATCTAATACAACAAAGCCTTCATTTTTGCTGTTTTCCATATCAGCCTCGTTGGCGAATAAGGTAAACTTATCCAGGTAAGGAGCGCTGTCATATGGGCAGAAGCTCTTACAGTTTCCGCACTCATTGCACATATAATCCACATGGACGATCTGGTGCATGGACAGGCCAGGAATATTCAGTGCCAGGTTTGCACGGTTTGGACAGACCTCAGCACAGTTCTCGCAGACATTGGAGCAGCCAAGACATCTGGCATCTTCCACCTTATAGTCCCTGGTTCCTTCAAGAATACCACGCTTGTCATAGATCTTGTCTAAGTTATCTACGGTATCATCAAAGTCCACAGCAGCTTTCTTGCCTAAAATTGCTTCGGCAGCTACGCGGGCATCTCTCATAGCCTCTACTACAGTAGCCGGTCCATAGAGTCCGTCACCTACCACATAAACTCCTGCAGCGCTTGTTTCTAAAGTTTCCTCATTTACAAGGACTTTGCCGCGGTTGCTTACGTTAATGCCGTTTGCTTCATAGAATTCTGTAGGAACCTGCTCGCCTACTGCAGCGATTACTGTATCTGCAGGAATCTCCACGGTTTCTTCTGTTTCTACAATGCCTCTTCTGCCGGTAGCATCGGTATCACCAAGCTTCATTACTTTGCAAAGGAGCTTTCCGTTTTTAAGCTCTACTGGGGACAGCAGTTCCTTGAATTCCACGCCGTCTTCCAATGCCATCTCTAATTCTTCCTCATCTGCAGGCATATAACGTTTGGTTCTGCGGTAAACCAGGTAGGAGTGCTCCACGCCTTCTGTTCTCTTTACTGCTCTGGCTGTATCCATAGCAGTGTTGCCGCCGCCGATGACTACTACATTTTTACCAACGTTTAATTTTCCGTCGGTCTCCTTAAACTGAGCCAGGAAATCTAAAGCATTTATGGTTTCTCCTGCCTCAAGCTTTAACACGCCTGGTTTGGACGCGCCTGTAGCAAGGATGATATAATCAAATCCTTCATTCTTTAAGGCTTCTAAATCTGTCACTTCAGCATTTAATCTTAACTCAGCACCATATGCCAGAGACAGAGCTGCATCTTTGTCAATTGCATCATCTGGAATACGGAATCCAGGAATCACATGTTTTACCACGCCTCCCAGGCTGCCGCTCTTTTCAAAAATAGTTGCTGGCATTCCGTTCTTTGTCAGGAAATAAGCTGCTGCAAGACCAGCCGGGCCGCCGCCTACTACTGCTGTCTTTTTGCCCTTCAGTTCGCCTGCTTTAATCTCCTTCATAAACGCATCGTATCCGCCTTCTGCACATACCAGTTTGACTCCGCGGATATTTACCGGATCTTCATAATAGTTCCGGTTACACTTGCTCATACAGTTATGGGCACAGATGGTTCCGGTTATGAATGGAAGTGGATTCTTCTCTGCGATTACCTTCATCGCATCCTCGTATTTGCCTGCGCCGGAAAGCTGTAAATAGGTGGTGATATCCTGATGAATGGGACATCCTTCCTTACATGGAGCCACATAGCAGTCAATAAGGGGAACGCTTTTAGGCATCTTCCTGATAGGAAGTGGTTTTACTGCCTTTTTATGATGAGGATCATGAACTGCATCTGCTGCCAGTTTTGCAGTCTTTTCCGGATCAACTCCAGTAAACTCTACATTGCCGCCTTCCAGCTTCTCTGCGATCTGGAACAGTCTCTGATAACCGCCTGGCTTTAAAAGAGTGGTTGCCACGGTTACAGGCCAGATTCCTGCATCTACAATATCCTTGATGTTGTGGTAATCTGCACCGCCTGAGAAGGAAATTCTTAACTTTCCGCCAAATTCCTTTGCAAGTCTTGCAGCCAGAGTAATGGAAAGAGGATATAAGGACTTTCCGGACATATACATCTCTTCGCTGGGAAGTTCATTATTTTTTACATCAACCGGGAAGGTGTTGGTAATCTTTACACCGAATTCCAGATTCTTTTTCTCTGCCAAAGCCATAAGGGTCTTTAACATAGGAATTGCATCCTCGTACTGTAAGTCATCAAGGAAGTGGAAATCGCCGAATGATACGTAATCATATCCCATATCATCCATGGTCTTTCTTGCGAATTCATATCCAAGAAGAGTTGGGTTGCATTTAATGAAAGTATTCAGTCCCTTTTCCTCGATCAGATAGGTAGCAATTCTCTGAATCTCCTGTGGAGGACATCCGTGAAGTGTGGAAAGGGTTACGGAATTGCAGATTTCGGAAGGAATGCTCTCGATATCTTCTTTGGTCACGTTCTTAAACTGATCTAAATGATCGTAAAGATATGTTATGCAGTCCTTAAACATCTCTGTATCTTTTGCATCCTTCATGTTATCGATAAAGGAGTTTACCTTCGGAGATTTAATTCCTTCCAGATCATATCCAACGCTCATGTTGAACTGGAAGCCATCCATTGCTCCAAGGCCGTATTCTTTAGCAATAACGTGAAGCAGGATCCATGCCTTGATGTATTCGTCCTGTGCCTGTGGAACATAAAGTTCTGTAGACCACTCACAGTTATAGCACTCGTCATCTGCCTTAATACATGGTTTGCTTACAGGCAGATCTTCTCCGTCTAATAACTGAACAGTCTTTAACTCAAAGAAACGGCTTCCGGCATAGTAGGAAGCTACAATGTTCTGTGTGAGCTGGGTATGAGGGCCGGCTGCCGGTCCCATAGGTGATTCCAAAGTACGGCCGAATATTTTGCGGTTGTTTTTCTCGTCTGCCTTGTAAGGTCTGTAGACGCCAAAAACAGTATCATTCTTTCCTTGTTCTTTTACGATCCAGTCCACTAACTGCCCAAAGGGCATTGGGGTCATTCTATCTCCCATGTTTTACCTCCTATAACGGGGTTGTCCACTATCATTCAGCAGACAACCCGCCGTGTATATTCTATATTTGTATATTCTATATTGTATATATTACTCTTTTTATTGTTTTTTTGAAAGTAGTATTACCTGGAATTAATCCGGTTTGCCAGTTCTGCTGCTGCTTGTCTGCAGTCTGCCATTACCTTCTCTTCATCAATGGCTGTCAGGATACGATCCTTCATCAACACTTTTCCGTTACCTACTGTGGTTACCACGCTGCGTCCTGTCATTCCGAAAAGGATATGGCTGTTGCAGTTATCCCCATTCATTGGTGTTAACGGAATATAGTCAGTAACGATCACGTCTGCTGCTGCACCTTCTTTTAAAACGCCCAAAGGTTTCTTAAAGTAACGGCCTGCGATCTTTGCATTTCCTTCAAACAGCATCTTTGGAACTTCGCCCCATGCCGCATTCGGATCGCATAAGTGATGTTTGTGCAGTACATTGGCCACTTTATAGGATTCTGTCATGTCGTGAGTATAACCATCAGTTCCAAGACCTGTTAAGATTCCTCTGTGAACCAGTTCCATGGTTGGCGGGCAGCCGCAAGCATTGCCCATATTGGATTCTGGATTGTGAACTACCATGGTATCCGTATCCTTAATCAGCTGCATCTCATGAGGATTGATATAGATGCAGTGTCCAAGAAGAGTCTTTTCTCCCAGGATATTGCAGTCCATAAGACGGTCTACGATTCGTTTACCATATTTCTTTAAGCAGTCATGAAGATCTTCGATTCCCTCTGCCACATGAATGTGATAACCAACACCTTCAGGCTTGTGAGAAGCTGCAAGCTCCATGGTCTCATCAGAAATGGTGAACTGGGCATGCATACCCATCATTCCTGCGATCATATCGCTGTCATCTGCTAACGCATGCTTAATAAATGCTTCATTTTCCAGAACTGCTTCTTTTGCTTTATCTTTGCCATCTCGGTCAGAAACCTCATAGCACAGACAGGAACGGACACCGGTCTCTCTTGCTGCCTCTTCAATCTTAAACAGAGAATCTGTAATATGACCGAAGCTTGCATGATGGTCGAAGGTTGTCGTTACACCGTTCTTAATGGAATCGATGTAAGTCGCCATAGCGCTTAACCGTGTTTCTTCTAATGTGAGGTTGCGGTCAATAGTCCACCACATTCCGTCCAGGATCTCTAAGAATCCGTGAGGATCATATCCATTGATACTTAAGCCTCTGGCAAAAGAGCTGTAAATATGTTCGTGGGCATTAATAAAGGCTGGCATGATAACTCCGCCCTTTGCATCAATATACTCCGCATCCGGGTATTCTTTCTTCATGTCATCCGTGGTTCCAACTTTGCGGATCACGTTCCCTTCCATAGCAACTGCACCGTTCTCAAAAAACGGATTTTGGGGGTCTCTTGTAATCATTCTTCCATTACCGATAATTAGCATGTTTCCATCTCCTTTTTTTCCATTTTCTAACATAATTTAGATTAAACCATAAAATATTCAACTGTACAAACCTCACATAGGGACCTGCTCTATGCCTGTACTCAAATTCTGCAATCTGCTTATACTCACTCCTATAATTCGCCATTTTCTATACAGATTACACCATAAATCCCTCACTAGGTACAGTGTATCATTTCATATAAAGAAATGCAAGTGAAAAATACAAAAAAAATTTTAGCGAACCTAAAAAATTTTTAGAAAACCACTTGTAATTTTAATTTTTTATGCTATGATGAGTGTATAAGATGTTCCGATGAGGGGAGGGCAAACGATGGATTCAAAGCTTGAACTGTTAACGCAGATCGCACGTGGAATTGCTACTCATTTTGGTAACAACTGTGAGGTAGTTATCCACGATATAAGGAAAGAAGATATAGAGAGTTCTATTGTCTATATTGAAAACGGCCAGGTAAGCAACAGAAAGCTGGGGGATGGTCCCTCTGAAATCGTTCTGGAAACGTTAAAAAAGAACCCGGATCTTTTAAAAGACCGCTTATCCTATTTAACTAGAACCGATGATGGCAGGATCTTAAAATCCAGCACCATGTATATAAGAGGGAAGAACAACACCATTGATTATATTCTGGCTTTAAATTATGATATCACAGGCCTGCTTACCATAGACAATTCCCTAAAATCTCTTCTCTCCACCTCGGAAACAGAAGACGATGAGAAGCAGCCAAAAAGAATTACTCATAATGTAAATGATCTTCTTGACGCACTGATCGAACAGTCTGTTGCTTTGGTTGGCAAACCAGTCGCTCTTATGAGCAAGGATGACAAAGTTGCAGCGATCCAGTATTTAAATGATGCCGGAGCTTTCCTTATTACTAGGTCAGGCGACAAGGTTTCCAATTATTTTGGCATATCCAAATTCACTTTATACAGTTATATGGATACTAATAAAGAAAAGTAATATATTAATGAAGAAAAAGGAGAATGAAAAATCATGAAACCAATCCAATGGGTTGTAAACACCATGCCAAAGACCGATGATAAAAATTTACCGGTTATGGCCACTGATGAAATCAAGAAGGCAAGAGTATTCCACGAAAGCTTTCCTCAGTACAGCAAGACTCCTCTTGCAAAGCTGGATCACATGGCTGATTATTTAGGCCTTGGCCAGGTTTACATGAAAGACGAATCTTACCGGTTCGGCTTAAATGCATTCAAAGTATTAGGCGGATCCTTTGCTATTGCAAAGTACATTGCAAAGCAGACTGGAAAAGATGTTTCTGATCTTCCTTACAGCGTACTCACATCTGACGCATTAAGAGAAGAGTTTGGCCAGGCAACCTTCTTCACCGCTACCGACGGAAATCACGGACGTGGTGTTGCATGGGCAGCAAATCGATTAGGCCAGAAATCTGTAGTCTATATGCCAAAGGGCTCTACAATTACCCGTTTCAACAATATTAAAGCAGAAGGCGCTACTGTTACCATTGAAGAAGTCAACTATGACGAATGCGTCCGTATGGCTGCAGATGCCGCTTCCAAAACAAAGAACGGCGTTGTGGTACAGGATACTGCCTGGGATGGTTACGAAGAGATTCCTGCCTGGATCATGCAGGGCTACGGAACCATGGCACTGGAAGCGAATGAGCAGCTTGAGGAATACGGCTGCGACAGACCGACCCATGTATTTGTTCAGGCTGGTGTAGGTTCTCTTGCAGGTGCTGTTCAGGGATATTTTGCAAACCGCTATCCTGAGAATCCTCCTAAGGTTGTTGTTGTGGAAGCTGATGTGGCTGACTGTCTCTATAAGGGTGCAAAAGCCGGCGACGGAGAGATCCGCATTGTAGACGGCGATATGCAGACCATTATGGCCGGCCTTGCCTGCGGAGAGCCAAACACAATTTCCTGGGATATCTTAAAGAATCACGTAGATACCTTTGTATCTGCTCCTGACTGGGTAGCTGCCCAGGGCATGAGAATGCTTGCCGCTCCTATCAAAGGCGATGTACCGGTAACTTCCGGTGAATCAGGCGCTGCTCCTTTCGGAGTTCTTGCCTGCATCATGCTTCTTGATGAATACAAGGAGTTAAAAGAGCATTTAGGACTTAATAAGGATTCAAAAGTTCTCCTCTTCTCTACTGAGGGTGACACCGATCCAGAACGTTACAAAGCAATTGTCTGGGACGGAAAAGAACGATAATAACTTATATAAAAAATATGGAGGACAACAAAATGGATTACAACAAAATCAAAGAAGCAGCACAGAATTATCAAGCCGACATGACAAAATTCTTACGGGAAATCGTTAAATTCCCTGGCGAAAGCTGTGATGAAAAGGCTCATATCGACCGTATCGCAGAAGAAATGCGTAAGTTAGGTTTCGACAAAGTTGAAATCGACGGCATGGGTAACGTATTAGGTTATATGGGAACCGGCAAAACTTTAATCGGCTTTGACGCTCACATCGATACTGTTGGTATCGGCAACAAGAACAACTGGAACTTTGATCCATACGAAGGCTATGAGAACGAAACAGAAATCGGCGGCCGCGGCGTATCCGATCAGTGCGGCGGTATCGTATCTGCAGTTTACGGCGCAAAGATCATGAAAGATTTAGGTCTTTTAAACGACAAGTTTACCGCTTTAGTTGTTGGTACTGTTCAGGAAGAGGACTGTGATGGTCTTTGCTGGCAGTACATCATCAACGAAGATAAGGTTCGTCCTGAATTCGTTGTTTCCACAGAGCCTACTGACGGCGGCATCTACCGCGGACAGAGAGGACGTATGGAAATCCGTGTTGACGTGAAAGGTGTTTCCTGCCACGGTTCCGCACCAGAGCGCGGTGACAACGCAATCTACAAGATGGCTGACATCCTTCAGAACGTTCGCTCTCTGAACGAGAATGATGCTGCTGATGACAAGGAAATCAAAGGCCTTGTAAAAATGCTTGATGAGAAATACAACAAAGAGTGGAAAGAAGCTAACTTCTTAGGACGCGGTACTGTTACTGCTTCCGAGATCTTCTTTACTTCTCCAAGCCGCTGTGCAGTTGCTGACTCCTGTTCCGTATCCTTAGACCGTCGTATGACCGCAGGCGAGACATGGGAAAGCTGCTTAGAAGAAATCCGTAACCTTCCTAATGTAAAGAAATACGGCGAAGACGTTACTGTTTCCATGTATGAATATTCCCGTCCTTCCTACACAGGACTTGTTTATCCGATCGAGTGCTACTTCCCAACATGGGTTATTCCGGAGGATCACGATGTTACCAAGGCTCTGGAAGAATCTTACAAGGCTCTTTACGGTGATGTAAGAATCGGTGCTGAAGAAACTGTTGCTATGAGAACCGCTCGTCCTCTTACCGACAAGTGGACCTTCTCCACAAACGGCGTTTCCATCATGGGCCGTAACGGAATCCCATGCATCGGCTTCGGACCTGGCGCAGAAGCTCAGGCTCATGCTCCTAACGAGAAGACCTGGAAGCAGGATCTGGTAACATGTGCAGCAGTATATGCAGCACTTCCAGGCGCTTACTGCAAATAATTCAGACAAGCTTTTGACAACCATTTTATTACCATAATTCTGGCAGCAGGCTTTTTAAGCCTGCCGCCACTCCTAACAATCATTTTTGCAGTCTGCCGAACATTCCTTCCCCAATCAATGCCTGGCAAACTGCATGAAGGATAGATAACAATAAAACAAGATAATATTCAGGAGGCTAACTACAATATGAAAACCTTACAGGATTACATTGACAAACTGAATTCCTTAAACTTTAAGGAAATGTATGAGAATGATTTCTTCTTAACATGGGAGAAGTCCGACGACGAGTTAGAAGCTGTATGGACCGTTGCTGATGCTCTTCGTTTCATGAGAGAAAACAACATTTCCACAAAAGTATTCGAGAGCGGTCTTGGAATTTCCTTATTCCGTGACAACTCTACACGTACCCGTTTCTCCTTCGCTTCCGCATGTAACTTACTTGGTCTGGAAGTTCAGGATTTAGACGAGGGCAAATCTCAGGTAGCTCACGGCGAGACCGTTCGTGAAACAGCTAACATGGTTTCCTTCATGGCAGATGTTATCGGTATCCGCGATGATATGTATATTGGCAAAGGAAATACCTACATGCATGAATTTATGGACGCTGTTACCCAGGGAAATAAAGACGGCATCTTAGAGCAGAGACCAACCTTAGTAAACTTACAGTGCGACATTGACCATCCAACTCAGAGTATGGCTGATATGCTTCACATTATCCATGAGATGGGCGGCATCGAGAACTTAAAGGGCAAAAAGCTGGCTATGACATGGGCTTACTCTCCTTCCTACGGAAAGCCATTATCCGTTCCTCAGGGAATCATCGGCTTAATGACTCGTATGGGTATGGAAGTTGTTTTAGCTCATCCAGAAGGCTACGAAGTTATGCCTGAAGTTGTTGAAGTTGCTAAGAAGAACGCTGAGAAATCCGGCGGTTCCTTCCGTGTATCCAACGATATGGCTGACGCATTCAAGGATGCTGACGTTGTATATCCAAAGAGCTGGGCTCCATTTGCAGCTATGGAAAAGAGAACCAACCTTTACGGTGAAGGCGATTCAGAAGGCATCAAGGCTCTTGAGAAAGAATTACTGTCTCAGAACGCAAGCCACAAAGACTGGTGCTGTACAGAAGAGCTTATGAAGACCACAAAAGATGGCAAGGCTCTTTACATGCACTGCTTACCAGCTGACATCAATGATGTAAGCTGCAAAGACGGCGAAGTTGTTGCTTCCGTTTTTGATCGTTACCGCGATCCATTATACAAAGAAGCTAGCTACAAGCCATATGTAATCGCTGCTATGATCTTCTTAAGCAAATTTGAGAATCCACAGGAAATTTTAAAGAAGCTGGAATCTGGCAAAACACCAAGAATTTTTGAATAAATTCACATCGGGGCAACTGCTCCATATTTAAGAATATCAGGCGCACCTGCAGCCTACCAATGGATACAGGTGCGCCTTTTAAATAATTCTTAATCACTAAGAGGATAGCAAAATGGAAAAGAAGAAAAGAATTGTTATTGCGTTAGGCGGCAATGCTTTAGGTAACACTTTATCAGAGCAGATGGCTGCAGTAAAGATCACGTCAAAAGCAATCGTTGATTTGATCGAAGAAGGCTGTGAAGTAGTAGTAGTTCACGGCAACGGCCCACAGGTGGGTATGATTAACAACGCAATGAGCGCTTTAACACGGGAAGATCCCAAACAGCCAAACACTCCTCTTTCCGTCTGTGTAGCCATGAGCCAGGCTTATATCGGCTATGACTTACAGAATGCTTTAAGAGAAGAGCTGGTTAACAGGAACATGAACAACATTCCTGTAACCACCATGATCACACAGGTTCGTGTGGATGAAAACGATCCTGCTTTTAACTCCCCCAGCAAGCCAATCGGTCATTTTATGACAGCAGAGGAAGCAAAACTGGCTGAAGAAAAGTACGGATACATCACAAAGGAAGATGCAGGACGGGGATACCGCCGTGTGGTAGCTTCTCCAAGCCCTGCAGAAATCATTGAAATCGGCGCAATCCGCTCCCTTGTGGAAGCAGGACAGCTGGTTATTGCCTGCGGCGGCGGCGGTATACCCGTTACCCTTCAGGGAAATCATTTAAAAGGCGCAAGCGCAGTTATTGACAAAGATTTTGCAAGTGAATTGCTGGCAGAGGAACTGGATGCAGACTTCTTAATCATCCTCACAGCAGTTGAGAAAGTAGCAATAAACTTCGGTAAACCGGAAGAGAAATGGTTGGACGATATCACAACAGACGATGCCCGCAAGTATATTGGAGAAGGACACTTCGCTCCTGGCTCCATGCTGCCAAAGGTTCAGGCTGCCGTGAAATTTGCAGATTCCAAGGAAGGGCGTAAAGCGCTCATCACCTTGCTTGAGAAAGCCAAAGATGGAATCTTAGAGAAGACCGGAACTCACATTCATAAGTAAAATTATGAATTTTTCTTTTATTTTTATGCAAAATATAGTATAATATTACCGTTACTATTAGGCAAAATACCAAGATTCAAAGTCGTTGACCATCATAGAATTTATGATACGTCATTACAATAGGGGTATTGTAATCCATTGGGGGACTGGGGACTGTCAAATTATTTCTGAACAGTCCCTACAAGACTTTGAAAATCTTAGAAAAGAGAGGGACTATCTTTGAATAAGCAAAACGACAAAGAACTGATCTATCAACTGGAAGGCAGACCAAGTTTTAAAACTGCATTCCCACTAGGTTTACAGCACATACTGGCCATGTTTACGGGCAATTTAGCACCAATACTTATCATTGCCGGTATCTGTGGGTTAGAGCCAGCTGATAAGACCGTTATGTTATCTTCCGCAATGGTTGTATCCGGTGTAACCACCTTGTTTCAGTTGTATCCGCTCAAGCTCGGGAAGAGCTACCGCATTGGAGCGAATCTACCCATAGTCATGGGTACGTCCTTTGCATTTGTTTCCGTGGCTGCCATTGTTGCCACTCAAGTTGCACCTTCCATGGGACTGACCGATCCGCGTGATATCTATGCGCTGGTTCTTGGCTGTTCACTTGTAGGTGGTCTTGTTGAAGTATTTATGGGATTCTTCTATAAGAAACTTGCCAATCTGTTTTCACCAATCGTAGTGGGAACAACGCTCATTGCCATTGGATTAAACTTATTAAGCGCAGGCGCACGTTATTTTAACGGCGGTTCAGCTGCAGCGGCTAATCTGGCGGCATACAACGAGGATCCGGCTAAATATCAATTTTCAGGCGTATTTGGTTCAATGAAAAACGTAGGCATGGCGTTATTTGTATTTGTCCTTGTATTATTGCTCCAAAAGTATGGCAAAGGCATTGTAAAGAATTCCGCTTTACTTTTTGGACTGGCTATCGGATATGTGGTGTCTATTGCCTTAGGTATGGTAAATTTTGCACCGATTACAGCTGCTAAAGTTGTCTCCGTACCATTGCCATTTTATTTCGGCCTCAAATTCTCCATAGCTGGTATCTTAAACTTCGCCCTGTTTTATGTCATTTCCGGACTGGAAACCATCGGTAACACCGGCGGTATCACCATTGCAGCATTTGACAGAGAACCTACCTCCGAAGAAACAGCCGGTGCCATCCTTGCAGATGCAGGCGGATCAATGTTAGCAGCTGTATTTAACGCACTGCCAAACACCGCGTTTGGACAGAATGCGGGCATTATCTCCATGACAAGAATCGTGAACAAATGGTGCGTTGCCGTAGGAGCTATCTTCTTGGCTTTGTGCGGACTCGTTCCGAAATTAGCAGCTCTTTTCCAAACCATCCCGGATGCAGTTTTGGGCGGCGCTATTATTTCTGTATTTGCCATGATTACATTAAATGGTATTAAGATGATTGCCAAAGCAGGTTTCTCCGAGAGAAACGTAACCATTATCGGTATTACACTGTCATTTGGTATTGGACTTACCTCCATGAGTCTGGCCGTGGAAACCTTCCCAGCGTTCATTCAGCCTTTATTAGAAGCCATTGCGCCATTAACAAGTGCACCGGCTGCTGTATGCTGTATCGTATCAATCTGCGCAAGCCTTTGCTTCCCTATGAGTAAAGAAGATAAAGAGATGGCAAAAGCTGCTATGCAGGATGCGTAATTAAACATAATTATAACAAAATGCCCTTCCGCTTTAAGCCAAAGCTTTCAGCGGAAGGGCATTTATTATTTTACAGCTTCCAAATATCCCGGTTATATTCAAGAATGGTCCTGTCCGAAGAGAAATACCCTGCCTTACTAATATTAATTAACATCTTTTTCGCCCATACAAAAGAATCCTCATAATCCTTATAAATTCTTTCCCTGGCGGCCGAATAAGCTTTGTAATCTAACAGGGTCATGAACCAGTCTTTCTTTAATATCTCATCATAGAGCCTTTTTAAGTTCTCCTTATGGCCGATAGCAGTCATCTCCGCTCCCACCATAAAGTCCAGAGCTTCCCGGATCTCCTCATCCGTTTCGTAATATTCCTTAGACACATAATCCGCTTTTTCATAATGCTGAATCACCGTTTCACTGGATTCTCCGAATATATAAATATTGTCCTCTCCCACCAGCTCTGCGATCTCCACATTGGCACCATCCATCGTTCCAAGAGTCACTGCACCGTTTAACATGAACTTCATGTTTCCGGTCCCGCTGGCCTCCTTGGATGCCAGGGAAATCTGCTGGGAGATATCACAGGCAGGAATCAGCTTTTCTGCTTTGGATACGTTATAGTTTTCCACCATCACCACCTTCAAGTAAGGGCTAACCTGTGGATCATTGCCCACCAGCTCCTGTAGACACAGGATCAGGTGAATGATATCCTTTGCAATCACATAGGCAGGGGCTGCCTTGGCACCGAAAATCACGGTAACCGGGGTGGACGGTAAGTTTCCTTTTTTTATCTCCAGATACTTGTGAATCACATAAAGGGCATTCATCTGCTGTCTCTTATATTCATGAAGGCGCTTAACCTGAATATCATAAATGGAGTTTTCATTGATATCCACCCCCTGGGTTGACATAAGATATTCCTTTAATGCTGTCTTATTCTGCCTCTTAATATCCAGGATTGCTTTTAAGGTTGCTTCATCATCAAACGCAGCCAGCTTTTCCAGCTCCATGGCGTCTTTCTTATACCCTTCTCCGATTCTGGAGGTAATCAGCTGTGTAAGCAAAGGATTGCATTGGAGAAGCCACCTGCGGAAGGTAATCCCGTTTGTTTTATTGGAAAATTTCTCTGGATAAATATCATAAAATTTCTTCAATTCACTTTTTTTCAAGATTTCTGTATGAAGGTACGCCACTCCATTGACGCTGAAGCCATAATGGATATCCATATGGGCCATGTGTACCAGATCCTTTTCATCAATGATCGCTACAGAAGGATCCTGATGAACGTTGCGGGCAAGCTTATCCAGCTTCTTTATGACAGGCACCAGTTGGGGCACAGCCTCCTCTAAATATTCCATAGGCCATTTTTCAAGGGCTTCCGCAAGAATGGTATGATTGGTGTAAGCACAGGTCTTGCTGACGATCTCCGCTGCCTCTTCAAAGGAAATCCCTCGCAGGGTTAAAAGACGTACCAGTTCCGGGATCACCATGGAAGGGTGGGTATCATTGATCTGGATCACCGCATAATCTGGTAAATCATAAAGTTTGCAGCCCTTTTTAACGCACTCTTCAAGAATATACTGGGCAGCGCTGCTGACCATAAAATACTGCTGGTAAATACGAAGCTTCCTTCCGGCCTCGTCACTGTCATCCGGGTAGAGGAATAGGGTCAGATTCTTTTTAATGTTCTCTTTATCAAAAGAAATTCCATCTTGTATGATCTCCTCATCAATGGATTCTAAGTCAAACAGATGAAGCTGATTAGTCCGTCCTTGATAGCCAGTCACCCCTATATGATACATTCTGGAACGAACGGTCAGCCCTCCAAAGGTCACTGGATAACTGACTTCTGTCCGGGTAAGCCAGCTATTCTGTTCGATCCAGGGATTGGGATCCTCCATCTGAAGATGGTCCTCAAAGCTTTGCTTAAATAAACCAAAATGATAATTAAGACCAATGCCGTCTCCATTTAGGCCAAGGGTTGCCATAGAATCCAGAAAACAGGCAGCAAGACGTCCCAGTCCGCCGTTTCCAAGAGAAGGCTCCGGCTCCATTTCCTCGATCTCGCAAATATTTTTTCCGTTTTCCATAAGGAGTTTACGGACCTCCTCATACATTCCAAGGTTGATCAGATTATTGGAAAGAAGTTTACCGATTAAGAATTCCGCAGATATATAATATACCTTTTTCTTTCCATCCTCTTGCTGTCTTTTTTCTGCTTCCTCCTGGACAATTTTCAGCAATGCAGAATATATTTCCTTATTAGAACACTGATTTACCACTTTATCGTTTATTTCAATAATCCGTTGCTCAAGATTCATAAAATCCACTCCTTTTTTGCATTCTATACCGCTACTCTTGTATTATAGTATCCCATGCGGTGTTTATCTTGCAGCATTCTGGCATATTATGATACAATACTATCATCAACCACTTAATCATTTCGAAAAACAGGTGTTTTATGAATATCATACAGTACGAAAACTATCAAGAAAAGCGGGAACAGGACCCTTCCGGTTTTCCTTACTTAACTTACCCCTGCACCATTCCCCTGGATTTTAGCAAAGTTCCACTACACTGGCACGATGAGATGGAATTCATCTATATAAAGAAAGGGACAGGACTGGTATCGGTGGATTTTGTTCCCTATGAGGTCCATGGGGGTGACATTATTGTCGTCAGCCCTGGTAAGCTTCATACCATCGAAAAGTGGAAGCAGGAATCCATGGAGTATGAGAATATCATCTTTGACTTAAATCTGCTGCGCTCCAGGCATCCAGATATCTGTTGGGAATCCTATTTCTCCCCCATCAGCCGTGGACAGAAAAATCTTCCGGTGCATATGACAAAAGATATTCCCTTTTACAGTGGAATCGCTTCCTGCTTAGACCAGATTGATCAGGTCCGTGAGACATTTCCTGAGGGCTATGAGCTTTTAATCAAAGGAAAATTAATGGAACTGTTTTTTCTTTTCTGGAGCAATGAGGCATCATCTTCCTCTCCTCCTCCCCGCCCCAAAAAAGAGTTGGAGCGGACCAGGCAGATCCTTAAATATGTGGAACAGCATTACAACAGGCCGCTTTCCATAGAAGATGTATCCGACGCCTGCGGCATGAGCCAGTCTCATTTTATGAGATTTTTTAAGAACACCATAGGTATGCCTTTTACCGCTTACTTGAATGATTACCGCTTAACCATGGCCTCCAGGCTGCTCCTATCCTCTGAGGATTCGGTACTAACTATAGCAGGGGATACGGGGTTTAACAATCTGTCCTATTTTAACCGGATCTTTAAGGAAAAATTCGGAATAACCCCCAGGGAATTCAGACGGCATATGGATATTCCACCCTCCAGCTGAATAAGATAGTATCAAATCATAGACAGGTGAAGCCATATGGATAAAAACCAGATAAAATTATCTGCTTTTACCGCTATTCCCTTAGGAGTTGGGGCTTTGACAGCATTTTTGACGAGAAACGGCTTGTCCATATATAAAACCTTAAATCACCCTGCTCTTTCTCCCCCTATATGGCTCCTTCCGATCATCTGGACCGCATTATATATCCTCATGGGGTTCGGTTCCTATCTTGCCGTCTCCTCGCCGTCTCACAGAAAAGGAGAGGCTCTCCGGCTATATGGAACTCAGCTGCTGCTTAACTTCCTCCGGAGCCTGGTGTTTTTTAACTTAAAAAACTATCTGCTGGCATTTTTGATTCTTGTTTTCCTTTGGTACTCTGTTGTAAAAATGATATCTGCCTTCTGGACTGTCAATCCGGATGCAGCAGTTTTACAAGTTCCTTATTTACTTTGGATCACATTTACCGGGTACTTAAACCTGGGTATCATATTTCTTAATTGAATAAAAAAGGAGCAAGGCTACGGCAACGTTTCTGTTGCTTTGGCCTTGCTCCTTTTTACCTGTTCCTTTTTAGCTGCATTTAGGATGGCAGCTTTCCTAATCTGCGGAGCATGGTTTTCTCTACCGCATTTAAGATATTCTCATAGCCCGTGCACCGGCATAAATGGCCGGACATCAGCTTTCTAAGCTCATCTCTGGTATACTCTTTTCCGCTTTCTAAAATTTCTACCGCTGACATGATAAATCCCGGCGTACAGAATCCGCACTGGACCGCTGCCTCATCGATAAATGCCTGCTGGATGTCGGAAAGCTCTCCATTTGGACCCATAAGGCTTTCTAAGGTTGTGATACTCTTTCCATCTGCCCAAACAGCCAGATAGATGCAGGAATTGAAGCATTCATGATCTATGATCACGTTACAGGCTCCGCATTCCCCTACCTCACAGCCTTTTTTTACGGAAGTCAGGCGGTAATCATCCCGCAGCAAATCGGTAAGAGAAGCCCGGACATCAACCATTGTTTCTGTGTATTTTCCATTGATGGTACATTTTACTAACTTATATTGTGCTGGCATTAGATCTCACCTCCTGAAAGTTTCACTGACTCTATGAAACAACGGGTTGCCATTTCCACAGCGATGTGCTTACGGAAATCCTTTGAGGCCCGCCAGCTATCACGAGGATTGATATCTTCAAGGATTTCTTTACCGAAGGCTTCTGCCAGCTCTTTCGATACCGGCTGTCCCTTTGCCAGTAGTTCTGCGCTTTTCGTGCGCATGGGAATCGGGCCTGCTACTCCAAAAGCGATCCTGATGTCTTCGATTGTCTTTTTATCCTCTGACAGCTTGACATTTACGGAACAGCCTGTGGTTGCGATATCCATAGCGTTTCTGTTGGCGTATTTGATATAATGGCCCTTATATCCTTCATAACTATTCTTTGGAATGATTACCGCTGTCTGGAGTTCTCCCTCTTTAATATCCACGGTTCCTGCTTTTATATAGAAATCGCTGATAGGGATCCGACGGATGCCTTCCGGACCGGTCAGTTCGATTACTGCATCCCATGCAAAAAGCGTAGATGCCGAATCCGCTGATGTAACACCGTTGCAGGTGTTTCCACCGATCGTTGCAATGTTTCTTATCTGAGGACCGCCAACCATATCTACTGCTTCTCCAAGAACATTAATGTATTCCTGGATGATCGGATCCTTTGTAATATGGGAAAAACTGGTGAGAGAACCTATGCGTATGGCCTCTTCCTCGTCAAGTTTCACGCCTCTCATTTCATCAATCATATAAATACTGATCAATTCCTTACCGGCACGTTTTCCTTCTCGCATCTGTATTAAAACATCGCTGCCGCCAGCTATGATCTGTGCTTCCGGATGTTCCATACGCAGCTTTACCGCCTCTTCTACGGTATTTGCTTCATATAATGCTTTCATATCATACATAGAGCATTCCTCCTTACTATTCAGTTGTTACAGTTCAGAATAGTTCCTCTTCCTTGAACCGTTTAAATAAAGCCTGGGATGTCATTGGTATCTGGTACATGCTCACGCCTGTTGCATTTAAGATGGCATTACGGATTGCCGGAGCCACCGGACAGGCCGGAGGTTCACCCAAAGACTTAGTTCCAAATGCACTGGTTGGTTCATAATTTTCCACGAATTGGGCCTCCAGATGAGGATGGTCCATGGTAGTAGACAATTTATAATCCAGCAGATTGTCGTTTAAAGTTTTTCCAGTTTTTGCGTCAATGAGAAGCTGTTCTGAAAGAGCATAGCCGATTCCCATACTCATTCCTCCATGTACCTGAGCCTCGGCAAGAGCCGGGTTGATCAACTGTCCGCAGTCATGGACATTGATGATATTAACCAATTTCACTTTACACATCGGAATATCCACTTCTACCTCGGCAAAGCAGCATCCAAAGGAATAGGCATTGGATTTTATCTGATAAGTACTCTCAGAGGTCAAATGCTCACTGTGAGACAGGCTGTAAAGAGCCTCCGTGGATAGTTCACCTAAGGTCATAAGCTCTCTTCCATCTGTGGTCCGCACAATCTTTCCATCTTTGATATCCAGGTTAAAGGACGGCATCCGGGTCAGCTCATAAGCATATTTTAAGATCCTCTCTTTTAATAAGAGTGCCGTCTGCTTTATGGCAAAGCCTCCTACATAGGTCTGTCTTGAGGCATAGGAACCAGTACCAAAAGGAGTGATGTCCGTATCCTGGCAGGAAATTACGTGAACCATTTCAAAAGGAATTCCCAGAGTAGCTGCTGTCATCTGGGCAAATGCCGTATCAGCACCCTGACCGATCTCTGTCTCCGCCAGCTGCACCTGTACCGAACCATCCTGATTGAGAACCATCCGGCAGGACGCGGATTCCAGACTGATGGGCCATACCGCTGTGTTATACCAGAATACCGAGCAGCCAACGCCCTTGCGTACAGGGCCGGTCTGGTTTTCGTATTCCTTCCTTTTCCGGTCAAAATCTATATAAGCCTTTCCCTTTTCCAAACATTGGTTAAAGGTGTCATAATAGTTTTCGTTTTTAGAAAAGCCATCCACATAGCCTACGGGCATCAGATTTTTACGACGGAATTCCACCGGATCCATGCCGATAGCCAATGCAATGTCATCGGTCTGGCTTTCCACTGGGAACATAGCCTGAGGGATTCCGTAGCCACGCATGGCACCTGCCACAGGCATATTGGTGAATACTGTATAAGCATCGCATTCTATATTTTCGCATGGATATAACTGCGGGAAGGCATTCATGCCCTTAGCTGCAATTCCATGTCCGTGAGAAGCATAGGCTCCCTGATTGGAAAAGCACTCCAGTTTACGTGCGGCAAATGTACCGTCAGGGCGCACCCAGCTGATGATATGGCTGCGGATTGCGTGTCTTGTACGATTGCTTACAAATGTTTCCTCCCGGGTCACATCAAGCTTGACCAGACGTCCTCCCACGACCTTTGAAAGATAAGCACAAAGAGGCTCATACAAAGCATCCTGCTTGTTTCCAAAGCCGCCTCCTATATAAGGTTTGATGATGCGGACGCTTCCCCACGGAATTCCAAGGGCCTGCCCAACGACTCTCCGGACGATATGAGGAATCTGGGTAGAAGATACTACAGATATTTTTCCATTTTCCATGCTGGCAAAACAAATATGGTTTTCAATATGGCAGTGCTGAACAACGGGAGTGTCATACCACTGGTCAACTTTGATCAGCCCTGGTTCTTTAATGGCTTCTTCCAGATTCCCTTTTCTGATGCTGGAATGTCCCAATACGTTACCCGGGTATTTCTCATGAAGACAGGGAGCTCCATCTGCCATGGCCTCTTGGACGTCAAGAACAAAGGGATATTCCTCGTATTCCACCTTTAAAGCCGCGATTGCCTGCTTTGCAGCTATTTCATTTTCTGCGATTACCGCTGCCACGTCATCTCCGCAAAAACGAACCCGGTCCGTTAAAAGAAGCCGGTCCGCCACATCCTGATGACTAGGATCTGTTGACCATGGATGTCCTGCTGTTGGGAAATAGATCTTAGGTACATCGAAGCAGGTCACTATCTTGACCACTCCCGGAATTTTCTCTGCTTCTGAGGTATCAATGGAGGTTACAACCCCATTGGCTTTGGTTGAGTGATAAATTTTAGCTACCAAAGCATTTTTCTCACAAAGATCATCGGTGTACTTAGATCTTCCCGTGACCTTATCAAGTGCGTCGACACGGGTAACACTTTTTCCGATTATCATATTTAAGCCTCCTATTTTTGATTCTGATGAGTAAACAGTTTTTCGGTCTTCCCTTATGATAAAGACTGACGGGGACGAGACTTTTTCAAAGCGCAAAACGCTTATCAAAGTGATGTCGCCGCCAGTCCCTGTATATTTTGACCGGTTATTAAGATTTTATTAAACTGTTTTATCAGTTGTTTTTTTATTTATATTAATATATATTTTAGGACAAATAATACTGCTAAAACATACATAAGGGTACTGATTTTCTTTTCTTTTGCTCTGCCTGTTAATACATTAATAACGACATAAGAGATAACTCCCATGGAGATTCCCTCGGAAATGCTGTACATAAAAGGCATAGCAATAATTGCGATATAGCATGGAATTGCCTCTGTGAAATCTGCAAAATCAACCTTGGTAACGGAAGTCAGCATTAAGAACCCTACCACTACCAAAGCCGGAGCCGTAGCAAAGGACGGAATGGCTAAGAAAATCGGGGATAAGAACAGGGATAAGCCAAACAAGATGGCTGCAACCACTGCTGTTAATCCGGTTCTGCCGCCTTCTGCAACACCGGCAGCACTTTCTACAAAGGTGGTGGTGGTGGAGGTACCGAATATCGCACCTGCAGTCGTACCAACGGCATCTGCCATTAATGCGCCTTTAATTCGGGGAAGTTTTCCTTCCTTATCCAGCATATCCGCCTTGGAAGCTACACCGATTAAGGTTCCCAGTGTATCAAATACGTCAACAAACAGGAATGCAAACATTACTACCAGGAAATCAAGGGATAGGATTTTGGAGAAATCCAGCTTGAAAAATGTCGGGGACATATCCGGAATCCCAAAACCTGCTGAAAAGTTAGGGAACACACTGAACATTCCCAGCTCAGGATTCGGTGTATATAAACCGACGGCCTGGCAGATCATACCCAGAACCCATGTAATAATAATTCCCCACAAAATGTTGCCCTTTACATTTTTTACTACCAGCACGGCCGTAATCAGAATACCGATAATCGCTAGTAACACTGTAATACCAACGGTATGGAAAGAACCATCCGACAGAGACCCTTTGAAGGAATACATTGTTACGAGAGTTGCTCCATCCACAACGATCTTTGCATTCTGCAGTCCGATGAATGCGATAAACAAACCAATACCAACGGATACAGCGTGTTTTAAATTCATTGGAATCGCGTTAAAAATCGCCTCTCGTACATTCGTCAGTGAAAGAATGATGAAAATAATACCTTCAACGAATACGGCAGTCAAAGCAATCTCCCATGTATAGCCCATGTTAAGGACTACGGTATATGCGAAATACGCATTAAGTCCCATACCTGGCGCCAGTACGAAGGGATAGTTTGCAAGCCCTGCCATTAAAAGGGTGGCAAACAGAGATGCAAGTGCAGTAGCCGTAAATACAGCTCCGCTGTCCATTCCCGCGGCACTTAAGATGCTTGGGTTAACTGCCAGAATATAAGCCATGGTCATAAATGTGGTGATACCGGCTACGATCTCGGTCCTTGCATCTGTGTGATTCTCAGATAAGTGAAATACCCGTTCTAAGAGTCCTCCGCTTTTTTGTGTTTCCATACTTTACCTCCTTGTTAGTTAGAATATTTTCTTTGCTGTATTAAGATCTGCCCCATGCAGTTCTTTTTTAATAAATAAAGCTAAAAAATTCTACTTCCCCCCGTATATTTCCCCTTTAAATGCCTGTCATCGGACAGATAGATGAATCGTTCCAGTCTCTCCCTTAAGTTAAGGACCTGAGGATGAGGCAAACCACTGTCATCCAGAATCAATGCGTCAAATTCATAGCCTTCCAGGAAGCTTCCCACCTTTCCAAAGAAAGAGCCTCCGCCTAAGGTACCTAAATAAAATGCCTCTTCTACAGTTAATGGCTTTAAGCTTTCATCTTTTAGCCTCCATCTAAGCTTTGACACCTGAATGGCATCTGCCATAGCGCGGAAAATGGATTCTCCGCTTCCTCCTGCCACGTCAGTTCCAAGCCCTACATTCAACTCATGGTCCAGATAAGTTCTGACCGGAGCGATCCCGGAAGATAAGTTGGTATTAGACTGTGGACAATGAGCGATATAAACCCCTCGCTCTTTTATTAATTCAATTTCCTCTTCGGAAGAAGAAACACAATGAGCCATAACGGTCTTCCCGTTTCCTCCGAATAAGCCGAATTGATCATAAGCATCTCCGTAAAATTCAGAAGTCGGGCAAAGTTCTTTTACCCATGCGACCTCCCCCTGGTTCTCCGACAAATGGGACTGAACCGGGAGTCCGTGCTCCTTCTGCAGCCTTCCCAACCGTTCCATCAGATCATCGGTACAAGACGGAATAAACCGTGGTGTAAGGATAGGCTTTACGTTTTCATATTTGGATCCTATTTCTTCAAGCCAGCGGAGAGTTTCCTGCTCCGACTCTTCTGCTCCCTGTTCCCGTAAGTAATCCGGTGAATTCCGATCCATATTGACTTTACCAATCATGGTCTTTAAACCGGTTTCCTCCATCAGGTCCATTAAAAGCTCTGTGGCCGGCCTGTGGATCGTTCCAAAGATACAGGCCCTTGTAGTCGCGCTTTTTTTCATGGATTCTGCAAAAATTCCATAAGCTTTTTTTGCATATTCCAGATCGGCATACTTGGCCTCCTCCGGAAATGTATTGGTGTTCAGCCAGTCCAAAAGCTCTAAATCCATTCCAAGACCCCGAAAAGCAAACTGGGGCGCATGAATATGAAGATCCACAAGTCCGGGTACAATGAGCATATCTCCCCAGTCCTCCAAAGGATAATCTGTAAACTGCACAGGAAGTTCTTTATAAACTCCTGCCGACTTCCCATCCTGACAGACCAAGTACCCCTGCTCCACCGTCTTTAACGAGCGGACATCTTCACTGTAACAAATGTTTCCCTTCAAAACAAAATTTTTACCACCAGTCATAGAACCTCCTATTCCGTACCAGAAAAATCAAAAATGAGGCAGCCAAAATTGCGGCGTTCCATACATTCTGAAATTTTTACGCAATAAAAAACTACCGCTATTTCCATTTGTTCACACGCGCATAATAAAAACACAACAAAAAAGCCGGGCTTATTGTGGCGTGGAAACTTATAGGCAACTATTACGGTAGTTGGTAGAGACGCTCAACCAATTATGAGCATATATAAGTTCCTTTGAATACTGATACTAAAAAATCCTGTAATTTGTGACAGGTAGACTATATCATATTGTACAACTATTTGTCAATACTCATTTTATTTTTGTACATTATTTATAATTTAGTAGTATTCTTTCCAACCAAACCAATAATTGTCGGTAAATAATTCATAGATTTTTTCTATAAATAAAGTTTCATGCCGCATATTTAAAAAAAGAGAGTCATAAAGAAGCAACCGCAGCCCTTCCCCTCTGACCCTTTTTTCTTGAATCCGTTAAACTTTTCACATATTCCATGGAAATGTTTAGATCAAATATTCTCCAAACTTATCCCAATGGAGTCCCCTCGCCTCCATCCATTGACCGATATTTCCATCCCAGTCCGTTGGCATAGCCCAGGAAAGACCGCAGCCGGAAGAAATCTGTCTGGGAACCGGAATGAGTCGTCCCGGTATCCCCTCTTTCTGACATTGGGTCTCCATGGCAATGGCCTCCGCCGTTGTACGGAAGGTAATCACAATTTTTTGTTCTTTTTTTCTCATAATCTTTTACCTGCGTTGTATTAATAATACCAATTTCATAGGTTATTCCGATCCTATAGGAAGATTCTATAAATACGCATACAGTTCCCGGACAAAACGTATGAATAATCTGGCTGCCTTACCGGGCTTGTGATTTTTACTCCATACCATATACAATTTTCGGTAAACTTCCTGGTCTCCCAGTGAAAAACGAAGGAGGGAGCCCTGCTCTACATAATCATTCACAGCTGCTCCTGATATGATGGAAATACCCATTGCCGCTTCCACAGACTTTTTAATGGTTTCCTGATTGCTGATGGTTGCCACAATTTCCAGACGGTTTAAATCGACTCCCATATCCTGCAAATAGCGTTCCGCTTCTTTTCTCGTGCCGGAGCCTTCTTCCCTGACGATCCACCTCTCCTCATAAAGCTGCTCTATGGGAAACCCAGTTTTATCATATTGGCGGTATTGGTCATTATTGGGGGTAATAATCACCAGACGGTCATGATAAAAAGGTTCAAATACGCAGGTAGGATCGGAGCCTGTGGTTCCTGTAAAACCAATTTCTACCAGCCCATCCTGAACCATCCGAACCACTTCCATGCTGTCCGCTTCCCTTAACTCCAATTGATTTCCGGGATAGGTTCTGGAAAACAGGGAAAGAATCTGAGGCAGAATATACTGACCGGGCACTGTGGAAGCACCCACGATGATTTTATTGGCTGTTTTAGAATCCTTCTGAGTGAAATCCCTGAGAATATTTTTTTCCAGCTGCAGCATCCGCCTTGCATTGTCATAAAGCAGCTCTCCCTCACGGGACAGCTCCACATCCTTAGTCGTGCGGACAAACAGCCGGACTCCCAATTCCTTTTCCAATGAGCTGATATGGGCGCTTACCGTAGGCTGAGTCAAATACAGTTTCTTGGCAGCCGCAGAAAAGCTTTTTCCTTCCGCTACACATACAAACGCTTCCAATTGTTTTAAATTCATAGGCTCAGTTCCCTCACAGCACGAATGGCTTCGTCAATCTCTTCTTCCTTATTATAATGGGACATGGAAAAACGCACGGCCCCCTGCTCCACTGTCCCAAGAGCCTGATGCATAAGAGGAGCACAGTGGCTCCCGCCCTGGTATAGATTCCATAGGAACAGGCAAGCTCGTCAGCCACTTCTCCGGAATCGTAATCCCCAATGTTAAGAGCCACCACCGGGGCACGGAAAAGAAGGGCTTTTTCTGAAAAGTCCCCATATACTTTAACGCCAGGGATATCCGTTACCCCTTCATAGAACCGTCTCATAAGAAGAAGCTCCCTCTCCCGAATGGTTTCAATTCCGGTTTCTTTAAGATACAAAAGGGCTGCATGAAGACCTGCAATCCCGTGTCCGTTTAAGGTTCCCGCTTCCAAGACCTCCGGCATCTCCTCCGGCTGGGTCTTTAAATAGCTTTTCACTCCGCTGCCTCCTACCATATAAGGACGTATGGAAACACCCTCACGGACACAGATTCCTCCTGTCCCCTGAGGTCCCAAAAGTCCTTTATGCCCGGTAAAGCACAGCACGTGGATTCCCGTTTTCTCCATATCGATGTCAAACACTCCGGCTGTCTGGGAAGCATCCACCACCAGGAGAAGTCCATTTCTTTTACAGATGTTCCCAATGAGCTCTAAGTCGTTTATATTTCCAGTTAAGTTGGAAGCATGGGTACAGACCACTGCCTTTGTATTTTGTTTTACTGACTTCTCGATGTCCTCACACCGGATCCTCCCCTTTAGATCTGCGGGAAGGATGGTAAGCTCTGCCCCCTGCTCTTCCATGCGGTACAAAGGACGAAGCACGGAATTGTGCTCCATCATGGTGGTGATCACATGATCACCCGGTTTAAAAAGGCCCTGGATGGCCATGTTTAAGCTGGCTGTGGAATTGGCTGTAAAGGCCACCCGGGAAGGATCTCCTGCATGAAAAAGCTCTGCAATGAGCCTTCGGGTATCGAAAATCAAGCGGGAGGCATCGAGAGACGCCCCATGAGCTCCCCGGCCGGAATTTCCAAAGGAACGCATGGCGTCAGTCACCGCCTGTATCACTTCCTCCGGCTTCCGGCAGGAGGTTGCCGCATTATCCAGATAGATCATGGCCTTACCTCAACTTTACTGATTTTCCTTCTTGCTCCACAACCCGCCCGATGATGCCATAGGCTGTCTCCATTTGCGCCTCTTTTAAATCCTTCATAATGTTTTTTGCATCCTCAGGGGAAACACTGATCAAAAGTCCGCCCGAAGTCTGGGGATCACAGAAAATATCACGGAGATATTCCTCTGTCTCTCCAAAATCCAGTTTTTCCTCTGTGTAGGAACGGTTCCGGTAAGCCCCTTCCGGAATAAGTCCCATTTGGGCAAGGCTTATTGCTTCTTTCTGAATGGGCAAATCCTTAACAGAGATTTCAATTGTAACCCCGCTGCCCTCCGCCATTTCAACCGCATGGCCTGCCAGGCCAAAGCCTGTGACATCAGTGCAGCTATGAACATCATAATGCTCAATGACCTGCTTTGCCTTTTTGTTCAAAGAGGTCATGACGCGGATCACTTCCTGCTTTGCCTCTTCTGATGCCATATCCGCCTTAACTGCCGTGTTAACGATCCCGGTCCCCAAAGGCTTTGTCAGAATGAGTACATCTCCCGGTCTTGCCTCGCAGTTTTTAAATACCTTGTCCGGATGGACAAAGCCGGTAACACTTAAGCCATATTTCGGTTCGTCATCCTGAATGGAATGTCCGCCGGCAAGTACGGCCCCTGCCTCAACAACCTTAGAAGCCCCACCCTCTAAAATTTTCCCCAAAAGAGCCGGATTGACGCAGTTCGGCCATGCCACAATATTAAGAGCCACTTTTGGTTCTCCGCCCATGGCGTAAATATCGCTCAGTGCATTGGCAGCCGCAACCTGGCCAAAGGTATAAGGATCATCCACCACCGGGGTAAAAAAATCAAGGGTCTGGATCAATGCGGTCTCCTCGTTCACCTTGTAAATGGCACCGTCATCAGAGGTTTCAATCCCCACCAGCAGATTAGGATCCTCAAATTTTGGCAGGTTTTCTAAAATCCCGGCAAGAGTTCCAGGACCGATTTTAGCGGCGCAGCCGGCAGTTTTCGTCATTTGTGTAAGTCTCACTTCTTGATCTGGTATCATACCTGTTCTTCTCCTTATTCTCGCCCATGCTTTCTGGATATAGAGGTATCCCTGAAAGGGGGCTCCTCGTACTTATAGATATTTTCTATCACTATTTTAACATATAGTCGTTATTCAGGCCAGGGGTATTTCCTTTTCCAGAGCCATAGAATAAATAATTTTTTCTTTTACCTTTTTCCCCGTCATCTGTTCCAGCGCCCGCTGATAATAATTCATCTGCATCTGATACCGCTCAATGAGTATCTTTTCTTCTCCGGGCCTGATATGATCCGTCTTATAATCCACCAGAACCAGGCCTCCCTCTTCTTCCATATAGGCATCCATAATTCCCTGAATGAGGATCCGTTCATCAGAATCCCCTGCATCCATATCCCGGGCAGGAATTCCCACGACAAACTGCTGTTCCTTTTTTAAACGACCTGACAACTGAGCCGCAGCCAGCCGTTTTCCCAGGGAAGAGTTTAAAAAGCCCATAAGCATATCCTCTGATAAAAGGGAAAGACTTTCTTCATCCATCCGCTGATCCCTTCGAAATCCATCCAGGGCATTTTGTAGGTCTTCTCTGGTTCTTACCTTTCCAAAATTCAAAAGCTCCAGAGCCCTGTGATAGGCAGTTCCCCGGAAAGCACCTTTCGGGCCTTCCTCTTTCCCTTCTTCTCTCAGGAATAAAGGAATCGTAGGCAGAAACTCGCTTTCCTCTTCATCTGTAAACTGACCCTGCTTTTTTAACTCGGATACGGTCAGCTTGGTATGAAGCTTAATATCAGCCTCATAGGGATAACGGTATTCAAAAGCAGCCTTTAAGTCTGCTGCAAACACCTCATCGTAAACCTTTCCCGTATCTAGGGAAAGGAGCGCATCCTTTGTCAGCTTTTTTTCAGCCTGGCGTTCTATCTCTCCCCCTACCAGACCGGAGACCGACAATTCCTTTAAAATCAGATTCCCGGTGTCTGCTCCTTCCTCCCCAAGGATCTGGGAAGGGGAATATTTTCCAGACAAACTCATGAGCATCCAGTCTAAGTAGGAATCCGCAGAACCGAGAATGGTGAAAGGGATCTGGCCCTCCACTCTTATAACGTCGGCAAAGCGTTCCAGCTTTTTGTCCAGATACCGGTCGAGTCCGGTCATCACAAGCTTTTCTTTTGCCCTTGTCATAGCCACGTAGAGCACACGAAGCTCCTCCCCCATGGCTCCAAGGTCCGTTTTTCTCCGAAGGACATGTTTCTTTAAGGTAGGTGCTTTGATCCGCCGATCAAGGTCCAGATGGTCGGTCCCTATGCCTAAGTCCGGGTCAATAAGGATCTTTCCAGAGGAGTCCTGTTTATTAAACTTTTTCCCCATGCCTGCCAGAAATACCACCGGAAATTCCAGTCCCTTGCTCTTATGGATGCTCATGACACGGACCGTGTTCTCCTCCCCTGCCAGGGAAGCTTCCCCAAAATCCGTATCGTATTTTTTTAGGTTTTCGATATAGCGGATAAAATGGAACAACCCGGTGTAGCTGGTCCTCTCATAGGCAGACGCCTTTTCCACCAGCATGGCAAGGTTGGCTCTCCGGACTTCTCCTGCCGGCATGGCGGAAATATAATCATAATACCCGGTTCCTTCATATAGATCATAAAGCAGTTCATGGATGGAAAGATAGGAGGATTTTTCTCTGTAAAGGGAAAGCAGTTCAAAGAAAGTCTTAAGCTTCTGAGACAGTTCCGGGTATTCCGGATCAGCCGCCTCTTCATATTCCTTCCTGTAATGCTGCCATGCTCCATATAATCCCCTGTCCTGGCCTTTTTTAGCCGTCTTTTTCCAGACAGCCATCAAATGAGCCATTTCCTCATCCGTTATCCTGCCAATGGGGGACTTTAATACTGCAGCCAGAGGAATGTCCTGCATGGGGTTATCAATGATATTCAGCATGGAAAGTATTGTTTCCACTTCAGGAGCGGTGAAATATCCTGTTTTCCGTTCCGCATAGGCCGGGATTCCTTCATTCATCAGGACGTTCACAAAGTCTTCCGCCCAGCCGCTTAAAGATCTTAGCAGGATTACCACATCTCCATATCCTGCGGTGCGGTAGCCTCCCTTTCCTCCCAGCCGTTTATCCCAGATCTGAAGGCCGTTTACCGGATCCGTCAGTTCTCCTATCTTCCCTGCAATTACCTTTGCCTCCATCTCCCGGCTGGTGTAATCGATAGCATCTTCATCAAGCTGCTTTAATAAGTTCCCTGACCCATGGATCATGAGAAATTCTGTTTTCTCCCCCACACGACCCTCAGCCTTAGGAAAATCCGCCCCCGGATGGAGTGCTGCATCCTTTGTATACTGTATATTCCCCAAGTTTTTTGTCATGATCTGGTAGAATACCTCGTTAATACTCTGAAGAACTTCATCCCTGCTTCGGAAATTCTGGTGCAGCTCAATTTTCTGGTATTTTCCTTCCTCTTTCGAGTAGGAATCGTATTTTTCTAAAAACAACTGAGGCCTGGCCAGACGGAACTGGTAAATACTCTGCTTCACATCACCAACCATAAATACATTAGGAGTTCCAAACCGCTCTCTGGAAATACTGCCGATCAGGGCTTCCTGGACATCATTGCTGTCCTGGTATTCGTCCACAAGGATCTCCTCAAACTGCCTGCTGAGCTCATCTGCCACCTCGGTGGTCACCGTCCTGCCATCTTCCTTCGTCAACAGGATTTCCAGAGCATAATGCTCTAAGTCATTAAAATCCACCAGGTTCTTTTCCCGTTTCTTTTCCTGATACCTTCGGGCATATTCTCCTGCCAGATGAAGCAGGGTCGTCACCGCGTCCTTTGTTCCACTGATATCGGATAGAACCTCATCCGGCGATTCAAAGCAGTATAAATCAAGGAGCTTTCCAACCGCCTTTTTCACCCGGTCCCGAATGCCCGTTACAAATGCCTTCTTATCTGCATCAATATCCTTGCTCCGAATGGAAGCCAGGCGGTCGAAAGAAGCCTTTTTTAACTGCTCATTAAACGCCTCATAATCCTCGGCAAGACTTAAACGGTCTAACAACTGCAAGTCGTTAGCCAGCATGGGCAGATAAGCCTCCGGCCCGTTTTCTTCCTCACAGACCTCCATGGCCTTCTTCACCTGGAATTTTAATTCCGAAAGCTGAAGCCCGGCATCCCTCATTAAAAATTTCATCCAGCCGGTATCCATGATCTGATCCATGTCAGAAGTCTCAAGCTCTTTTCTGCACTGGTCAAGCCACTCCATCGGCCAGGGATTGCTCTGGGAAAAGGTAAACACCTGCATGATATAATCTTCAATTCCCTTATCGGACTTTCCCGTGGCATAAGTTTCTACAAACTTTTCAAACAATGGATCTGCCTTCTCGTAATATTCTTCCAGCATATCCTTCATCACATCGGCCCGTAAAAGGATGAGCTCTCCCTCATCCCCCACCCGGAAGGCAGGGTCAATATCCAGCTTATTATAGTGATCCTTGATAAGCCCCAGGCAGAAACTGTCAATGGTGGTGATCTGAGCATAGGGAATCATGGCTGCCTGCATCTGTAAATGAGAGCTGTCCGGATTCTCCATAAGCTTTTCATCTACTGCCTTTAACACCCGCTCCCGCATTTCATCGGCAGCCGCCTTTGTAAAGGTCATGACCAGGAGCTGATCGATCCTAAAGGGAGCATCTCCTTCCGTGATCATGCGGATAATTCTTTCTACTAATACGGCCGTCTTACCGCTTCCTGCTGCTGCCGATACCAAGAGATTTCTGTTTCTGCTTTCAATGACGGCCTTTTGTTCCTCTGTCCAGCTAATCGCCATTTGATTCACCTTCCTCCTCTTCTCCCTCAATGACCGGCCATATTTCTTCGGATTTCAAGGCTTTAAATTTCCGGAAGCCATATCCGGTTGTCTTTAAATCAAATCCGCAGACCGCATGGTATGGACAGTAATCGCAGGCGCTGCGGTTTCCCTGCTTATAGGGATTTACATCGATCACGCCGTCAAGGATCTCTCTTCCTTCTGACGTTAACTTTTCCCGAACAAACTGTCTTAATGCGGAAAAACGATTGCCGCCTGCAACCGATGACCTTGCTTCCTGAATGATCCCATTTTTCATGGCAACAGGAATTACATCAGATTCCGTTTCAATCTCATGATCCAGGTGCGTGATGGCATCTAAATCACTGTTGACCAGGCCATTCATGCGAAGCTGTTTCAATATCTTCCCGTTTATCTCCTCATCAGTCATGTCACCTTCCCTGTCGATGACCGGGTCGTTGATGTTATAATAAAAGATCCCGGCAGGAACCACAGACTTGTCCGGCTTTTTCCGCTCCTCCATCTCCAAAGCTGCATCCATGTAGACCACCAACTGAAGCTGAAGGCCGTAATACAGGGCCGTTAAGTCAAATGCCGTACTTCCTGATTTGTAATCAATGATCTTTACATAGACTTTATCTTCATCCTCGCATAAGTCCATGCGGTCAATCCTACCCCTTAAATGAATGGCTTCTTCCTTTGAGAGAGGAATCCTCATGGCATTTAACTGGTCGGCAGCGGAAAAGGAAACTTCAAATCCCACCGGGACAAAATCTCCTTTTTTCAGCTGCTCGGAAAGAGCCCACACCGTCCGGTCCGTAATCCGTTCCACCTTGCCGGCCAGATAGGCATTCCTGGCAGAGCTTTTTAAAATGGTATTGCCGTATTCTTCGGTTACCTTTGTCACGCATTCATGAACCAGGATTTTCCTTTCTTCCTCGGTCAGGGTCTTAAAATCCCTTCCTTCTTCTTTCATGCGCTGAAACCATAGGTCAATGGAATCATGAAACAGGTTTCCAATATCCATGGCAGCCAGTTCATATTCCTGCCTCTCCATTAACTCCAGCCCGTAATTTAAGAAATGGGCATAGGCACAGGAGGCGTACTGCTCCATTCTCGTAACGCTTCCGCTTATGACGGAACCGTAGAGAGCCTTTGCCGCCGCTTTTCCGATTCCTCTCTGATCATAGGCATAGAAAGCAGCTTCTGCCAGCCTCTTTCCTTCCTCCCTATGGTCCTCAGATAAAAGAAATGCCTTAAAAAGCTCCAAAAGCTTCCTGTCTTCCACAGTATTTCCAAACTCCCTAAGTCCCGTCGCCAGTCTGTCCTTTGCCTCCCTCATGGAAAGAGGAACTGCCGTCCTTAAAGGGGAAACTTCTAAAAGACCAGGAAACAATCGTTTCAGTTCGCCTACCAGAGTGGATGGGCGCAGACTTTTTCCGCTGCCATCCATGGCTGCATAGGATAAAACCAATCGTTTCTCCGGTTTTGTTAAAGCCAGGTAAAGATAAAATCTTTGCCGGAGTCCCTCTTCCCTGGCAGTCGGAGCCAGCTCCATATCATGACTTCCCAGAAATTCTCTTTCCCGGTCCGTAAATAAGCTGCTTTTTTCCTTTTTTACAGGCACGATCCCGTCATTGACTCCGACAAAGAACAATACCTTAATGTGATCCAGCCTGGTTCTGGTGATATCTCCCACCACCACCCGGTCTAAAGTGGCCGGAATCAACCCAACCTGGATCTCCGAAAATCCGGCATCCAGAATCTCTCCATACTCTCTGCGGCTTACATGTTCTTCTCCTAAAAGCCCGGCAAGTCGGTCAAATAAGTCTATAACCAGTCCGTAAACCTGGCTGTATTCCATGGCAAGGGTGAATTCGCCCATATCCCGGAATTGTTCCTCGTAGGCCAGCATCTTTTCTTCGATTCCAGTCTCCATGAGAAGAGCTGCCACTGCCCCGGTCATGGATGCTACCGTGGAATCCGGATCTTTAAAGGCCTCTCTTAAACGGCTTAAGGGGGCCATAAGCTCTTCCCGGAATCCGTTTAGTTCTTCCAGATTAAGCTCCTTGCCTCCCCGGTACCAGCCTTCCCACTGGGCATCCCATCTTTTAAATCCCCGGATTCCCATGGCTATGACATAATTCTCCAGGCGGTCTATTTTCTCCTCATCCTCTTTCGCCGCAATGAGACCGGTTCTCAAATAGCGGAAAACAGATTCATAGGAAAAGTCTTTTTGAATGATCTCCATGGCAGCACGAATCAGCTCCACCATGGGATTTTTTAAAATGCTCTTTTTATTGTCCAGGAAAAAAGGAATTCCATTTAACTGAAACTGATGAATGATTTCATTGGAATAGCCCCCGATATCTCCGGTAATGACTGCCATATCCCGGTAGCGGAGCCCCTGATCCCGGATTTCTTCTTCCATGGAGCGGATCACAAAGGCGATTTCCTCATTTGGATTTAAAGCCTTAATCAGACGTATGGAATCGGAACCTTCCTGGCAGGATCTCCCCTTATAGCGGTATAAGTTTTGTTCCAGAAAATCCAGGGAATTTTCTCCGCAGCCTTTTTCTTCCCGGTTCTCTCCATTGGCCTCACCAAGGAAACGGACAGCCGGATGGTTCTTAAGAAGGATATCCTTTTCTTTTCCGGCCTCTGTTTCTTTTGCCAGCTCATTTAATTTCCAGATCATCTGACGGCTCATGTAAAACAGCTCCTGAACTCCGGATCTTCTGCTCATGTTTTCGGCAGGGTCTATGGTCACTGTAACGATGACCCGTTTGCTGTAACGGAGAAAAAGCTCCAGGATCCGGTACTGGACCGGAGTAAAACCGGTATAGCCGTCAAGGGTGATCACGCTGTTCTTAATCAGTTCCGACCGTGGCAGAACCCGGCACAGCACATCTAAGATTTCCTCTGTGGTGATATATTTATCCTTTATGTAGTCCTTAAAACCCTGATAAATGACAGAAATATCGGAAAGCTTTTGTCGAAGCATAGGACTTATGGTATCCGGTATCTCCTCGTTCAGCATCTCCGGTGTTACGCCGTACTGATATAGCTCTGACAGCATGGATTTTAGCTGGGAGATAAATCCGGACTTTGATAAATGTTCTTTATAAAGGACTAAGTCCTTTTTCTTATTGGCAGCTACCTTCCGCAGCACCATGGATTTTCCCATATCATCAAGAACCTGAGGACTTGAAATAGCAAGCTCCTCAAATACCCGGTAAGCAAGACGTTTAAAGCTTACGATATCAATATTCATGACCCCGTGGTTTGGATGAAGGGAAACGATCTCCTTCTGGGTCTGCATAGTAAACTGTTCCGGTACAATGGCGAAGTACCGGGTATCCGGTTCTTCTATGGATTGACGGATCAAATCCGTATAAAGGCGGAAGGTCTTACCGGAACCGGATCCGCCTAATATTAGTTGAAGGGACATAGCCTTTTTCGTCTCCTTTCCTACTTTTTACCCATGCATCCTGGGCAGAAACCAAAACTCGTGTTCGTTTACCATCTTAACACAGATTTCCTCCTCCAACAATGAAATCTTAGGTATGAAACCCCCGAACCCATTCATACATTATAACAAAACTGTACGGAGGGCTTATTTTATGAGCTCAAAAACAAAAATTGTTGTTTTACGAATGAAAGAAATTATCTATACCGCAATCTTCGTCGGCCTTGGAATCCTACTCATCACTTTGTTTTTAGTCATGTTCCGTCCGAAGAAGGATGCTGTTCCGACTTCCGGCGATCCTGTGTGCTATGTTCCGGGAGTGTATTCCTCTGTCATCACGTTGAACAGCCAGGATATTAATGTGGAGGTCACGGTTGACTCCAAAAAAATCACATCCGTTACCCTGGTACCTTTAAGCGAAGCCATCACCACCATGTATCCCCTGATGCAGCCGGCCATGGATAACCTTTCCCAGCAGATTGTTAAAAACCAGTCCACTAAGAACGTCTCCTATCCAACCGAATCCCGTTATACTTCGGGCGTGCTTCTAAAAGCCGTGGATCAGGCCATTACAAAAGCCCAGATTACAGAATAAGTCCGGGGATTGTATTTTTCCATTTTTGACAGTATAATGGAAAAAAAGATTACATAATTACTTACATGAGGAAACACCCGGCGGGTATACCTCCATGTCCAGAAAGTAAGGGCAGGAAAGAGGAAAATGGAGATGAACCAGAATGCGGTCAAAACAGATGCACTTAAGCAGAATCAGATTACAGAGGGAGTGATTTGGAAACAACTTCTTCTGTTTTTCTTTCCCATTTTATTCGGGACTTTTTTTCAACAGCTTTATAATACCGCCGATGCAGTTATTGTTGGGCGGTTTGTAGGAAAGGAAGCACTGGCAGCCGTGGGAGGCCCTACAGGACCCCTTATCAATCTTTTGATCGGGTTCTTCATAGGGCTTTCTTCCGGTGCCGGGGTCATTATTTCCCAGTTTTACGGAGCCAGGCAGGAGGAACGAGTGAACAAGGCGGTCCATACCGCGATTGCCTTCTCCATCCTATGCGGCGTGATCGTGATGGTGGTCGGCATCGTGACAGCACCTTATGCCTTAAAGGCCATGGGAACGCCTGATGAGATCTTATACTACGCAGTCCTTTACATACGGATCTATTTTGTGGGAGTG
Organism: Lacrimispora celerecrescens; assembly: GCF_000732605.1. GTDB lineage: Bacteria > Bacillota > Clostridia > Lachnospirales > Lachnospiraceae > Lacrimispora > Lacrimispora celerecrescens_B. The sequence continues at coordinate 50,785 of NZ_JPME01000025.1, forward strand.
ATCCCAAATCTTGTTTATAATATGGGAGCGGGAATCTTACGGGCCATCGGGGATTCCAAACGCCCTCTTTATTTTTTGATTGCAAGCTGCTTCACCAATATCATCCTGGATATCATATTTGTGGTTTACTGGCACATGGGCGTGGCGGGAGCGGCGATTGCTACCATCATTTCCCAGTTAGTCAGTGCCGTTCTTGTGATCCTGGTTTTAATAAGGTCAAAGGAGGCTTATCGGCTGGTGCCAAAAGCCATTGGAATTGATCAGGACATGCTGCAGCGGATTATAAGAATCGGTTTTCCTGCGGGTCTGCAATCCGTTATGTACTCTTCTTCCAACATCATTATCCAGTCCAGCGTCAATAGTCTGGGAACCGATACCATTGCTGCATGGACAGCCTATGGAAAGATAGACAGTGTGTTCTGGATGATTATCAGCGCCTTCGGTATTTCCATCACGACTTTTGTGGGGCAGAACTACGGAGCCGGAAAAAAAGACCGGGTCTACAAAGGGATCCGGGTCTGCATGGTCATGAGCTTTGCTTCAGCCATTGTGCTCAGCGCGCTTCTTTTTACCTTTGGAAATTACGTATACTTACTGTTTACCACCGATGCGGCTGTAATTGAAAAAGGAACGGAAATACTCCGTTACCTCGCTCCAACATTTTTCACTTATGTCTGCATTGAGATTTATTCCGGTGCCCTCCGGGGAGCCGGTGACTGCTGGATTCCTATGATAATCACCAGCCTTGGTGTCTGTGCGCTTCGTGTTATGTGGATCTGCGTGGCAGTTCCCCTGCGCCCAACCATTGAAACCGTTATTTTCAGTTACCCATTGACCTGGGCTGTCACTTCTATCCTATTCATTATATATTTTAACTGGTTCGGCAAACTACGGCGGAAACGGTTTCCCGCTCTTTTTAAGAAAAAACTGTCATAAAACCTCTTGCGAGACTTTTCCTGCATTTTCTAAGCAGGAAATGTCTCGCTTTCGATTTAATAGACCACCGGAATTATTCCATGGGAGCTCTGTAAAAATTCCCGTAAAACTGCTGGGTTTTAAACATGTTTACAATCACATGCTCATCCACCTCATGTAGCAGCTCTACAATGTCGGCTACCTCATAGGAAGACACCACAGTATGAAGAAGGTACATCTTCTTCTTGCTGTAGCCTCCTACTGCATCCACGCAGGAAATTCCATGATGGAAGGCCTCTACATATTTATTAGCAAGCATTGGGCCCTGGGCCGTAGTGATCTGAAGAGTTACTCGTTCATATCTGTGGTGAAAGGTGGAAATAACCTTTGTCCCTACAAACTGGAACAAAATGGAATACCCTGCGTAATCCCACCCAAAAATCTTTCCGAAAATACAAAGCAGCAGCACATTTCCTACGAAAACCTGGGACCAGATGGAATTGCCCGTCTTATTGGAAACATACAAGGCGATGAAATCCGTTCCCCCGCTGGAAGCATTGCCCCGAAGAGCAAGTACAATGCCAAAGCCATAGAGAACTCCGCCGTAAATAACATTTAAAATCCTGTCATCAAATATGGGTGAAAAATTAAATATCCTTAGAAACGCACTGGTTAAAAATACCTGCATTAAGGAAAAAAAAGTAAACCGTTTGCTGATATTTTTGCTGCAGGCCCATGCAACAGGAATGTTTAAAGCGATCATGCCCAGGGAAGTGGATATATTAAACCCATACAGGGACGTCACCCGATCAACTAAAATCGCAATACCTGTAAATCCTCCTGACAGAAGACCTGCCGGTTTGATAAATGCCTGGATAACATAGGTCTGTAAAAGTGCGGAGACTACAACCGCTATGGTTGTCATCACATTGCGGGCACGTTTATCATGCCTCAATTTCTTCCACATAAAATTCCTCCTCATCATCTCCTAATTTTCGTCCAGCTTCTCAGGGCATAAAGTATCCCTGGATGGTATTTCTTGATATTATATGTAAATCTTGCTCTTGTATCAACATTTTTAAAATTAATAGAGGATTGCCCTTCCCCCACAGAAGGCAATCCCCCGTCACGATCTAAAACCGTCACACTATTCAGTTTTTGCCAACTGGCATCCCCATGCCAAGATCATGCACACAAGGAACCCCTTTGTGCTTCTCACATGGACGATAATACCATCTATTGCCTAAAAAGTCAATGTTTTTAGTACATTTTACTAAAAGTCTTTTTATAAAAAAGGGCCATTCTCATATCTTTTCATACAATACCGGGACGAAAGTCTTTCATTTACGTACAGATTTTATAAAACATAATTTCATGGAAAATGCGCATACTTATCTTATTAACGTCTTAAACGATGGACTAACTGCAAGGAGATAATCACCATGGAATTTTCCAACAGCCTTTCCAATAATATGAACTATTTAAACACAAAGATTGATGTAGCCGGAAACTTTGACATCGTTTACCGGACCTTTTATATCGGGGAACAGGAAGCCTGCCTTTACTTCATCGAAGGATTCACTCAGAGTGATGCGTGGCAGAAGATCCTTAACAGCTTATTATCCATCAAAGCGGAGGATATGCCGCCGGATGCCCATGAATTTTCCAAAAGATTTCTCCCTTATGGTCAGGTAGGGCTTGTAAAAGACGATGTAACCATGATCAATCAGCTTTTGACCGGAGTGTCCTGCCTATTCGTTAACGGATACGACAAATGCTTAACCGTGGACTGCCGCAGCTATCCTGCCAGAAGCGTTTCAGAGCCGGAAAAAGATAAAGTGCTAAGGGGATCAAGAGATGGATTTGTGGAAACCCTGGTTTTTAATACCGCTCTTATCCGCCGCAGGATCCGTGATCCAAAGCTTACCATAGAAGTCATGAATGCCGGGGAAAGCTCCCACACGGATATCGCCATCTGCTATTTCAAGGGACGGCATGATGAAAATCTTCTCACCCTGATCAAGGATCGGATCAACAAGCTGAAGGTCGATGCCCTTACCATGAACCAGGAAAGCCTTGCGGAGTGTATCTATCCACATAAATGGTACAACCCTTTCCCAAAATTCAAATATTCCGAACGCCCGGATACTGCCGCCGCTTCCATACTGGAGGGGAACATTGTCGTCCTGGTGGACAACTCTCCCTCCGCCATGATTTTGCCTTCCTCTGTTTTTGATATTATCGAAGAAGCCGATGACTATTATTTTCCGCCTGTGACCGGGACTTACTTAAGGCTGTCCCGCCTGGTTATTTCCATTCTGACCTTGTATTTAACACCTTTGTGGCTGCTTTTTATGCAAAATCCGGAAATGATCCCTTCCTGGCTGCAATTTATCCGCTTATCGGAACAGCCTCAGGTACCCTTACTTTTCCAGCTCCTGATTCTGGAATTTGCCATTGACGGTTTAAGGCTTGCCGCAGTCAATACTCCCAGCATGCTGACCACACCTCTCAGTGTGATCGCCGGTATTGTACTGGGTGAATACTCCGTAAAATCCGGCTGGTTTAACAGTGAAACCATGCTTTATATGGCCTTTGTGACCATTGCTAACTATTCCCAGTCAAGCTTTGAGCTTGGCTATGCCTTTAAATTCATGCGTCTGATCATGCTGATCACCACCGCCCTGCTGAACTTCTGGGGATTTGTGGCTGGTGTGGCGCTTTCCATAGGCGCAATCGTATTTAACAAAACCATAGCCGGAAAAAGTTATATCTATCCCCTGGTTCCATTCCACATTTCAGAACTGAAAAAACGGTTCTTCCGGGGAAGGCTTCCTCACAAGGAGAAATAACCGGTTAATAAATGCTTTAATCCTACAGCCAGTTCTTCCGGCAGTTTTTCAGACCCCGGAAGAGCTGGCTGCTTCATGTAAATACCGTGGTAATCACTGCCGCCGGTGACCATGAAACGCCTGCTTTCAGCCACTGCCAATAATTCTGCCCGGACATCTTCCGGGTTATCATGATGGTAAACCTCCACGCCATCCAGACAATCTTCTCTTAAAAGGGCATCATAAAGCTGGCGGTTCTTTCTCTTTATCTTACCGGGGTGAGCCAAAACCACATATCCCCCGGCTTCCTTTATCATCCCGCATATTTTATAGAAGCTTTTATAAGAGAAATGATCTTCTTCCTCATAAGGAGCTCCTTTACCAAAATAAAGGGACAGACTTTTCATAATATCTTCTCTTCTAAGGAGCCCATGGTCAGCCAGAACTCCCAAAAGCTTAGCCCGGTAAAGCGGTCCGCCTCCAGCCTTTTCAAAAAACTCTTTTTCTTCAATCTCAATTCCAGCCTGCTGCATCTTTAAAATCTGGCGCCCTGACCGTTCATTCATCTGTTCTAAAAAGCAGTTGGAGTATCGAAGCAATTCCGGATTATTCGGATCAATCCCATATCCCAGTACATGAAATTTCATCCCCTTCACTGCCGCCGTAAACTCTGCCGCCGGTATAAAAGGAATGCAGTACTTTTTTGATGCCTTTTCTTCTTCTTTAAGGCCTAATATTGTATCGTGATCCGTTATGGCTGCCGCTTTAAGGCCCTGCTCCTTTGCCAGGGAGTAAATCTGCATAATGGTTTCACTTCCGTCAGAAAAACTAGAATGCATATGAAAGTCCGCTTTCATCAATGACCTCCTTAAACTTAAGGGTTCTAATAGTCCCATTATAGGCTTATGCTATAGAAAGGTCAACAAATTGCCCAATTTCTGGCATAGGACAAGATAAAAACCGTACATTTCCTCCAATATATGGTATAAAGTTTCATAAGAAGCTTAATGTCTTGAACTATTAATCCATGCTGCATATACTAATACCACAACAAGGGGAAATAAAAATGAAAAGTGTACTGGTTCGTTTGCGAGAATATCAAAAAGAAATGAGTGTTGCGGAGACCGGCGTCGTACGGTATCTGTTAGACACACCGGAACAGGCAGTGAAGCTTTCGGTCCATGCTTTGGCGGAAAAAGGGTTTTCTTCCTCTTCCACCGTTATCCGGTTATGTCACGAACTTGGTTTCTCCGGGTACAAAGAAATGAAGGCCGCCCTGATCTGTGAACTGGCCATCCGGCAAGAAAATACCAGAGAAAAAATGGAGGAAATCACAGAGAACGATACTCTGGATCAGATTATCAACAAAATTACATATAAAAACATCGCCTCCTTAGAAGATACCAGAAATTTAACCGATATATCCGCCCTGAAAAACTGCATCGACCTCTTGTGCCAATGCCGTACCATCTGTTTGTTCGGAATCGGTTCTTCCCTTCTGGTTGCCCGGGATGCCTATTTAAAATTCCTCCGGATCAATAAGCCCTGCATCTTAAATGATGACTGGCATTCCCAGCTTTTACAGGCCCGTAACATGAGCTGGGATGATTTAGGACTGATGATCTCCTATTCCGGCAGAACCATGGAAATGATCGAGTGCGCCAGGACCATGCAGCAGGTAGGGGCAAAATTCATCCTGATCACCCGTTTTGCCGTATCACCGCTTTCGGAAATGGCGGATTACAACCTTTATGTGGCTGCCAATGAATCCATCTTTCGGAGCGGAGCCATGGGAAGCAGAATCAGCCAGTTAAACATTATTGATATTCTGTATACTGCATACGCCAACCACAACAGCCAATATTCTCTGACACAGTGGCGTAAAACACACATCTCCAAGAAAAATCCGTCGTATTTTGAACCTTTCGACGAAGCGTATAATGAGGAGGAAATCAATCATGGTAGATTTAAGCAAGATGACAACAGAAAGCCGCAATCCTGACACCATGGATCTAGACACCATGACACCTTTCGAACTGGTGACGGCCATGAACCAGGAAGACCGGAAGGTGGCTGAGGCGGTGGAAAAAGTCCTGCCCCAGACTGCCAAAGCAGTGGAATGGGTCTGTGAAGCTTTTGAGGCCGGAGGCCGGCTCATCTATATGGGAGCCGGAACCAGCGGAAGGCTGGGCATCTTAGACAGCTCCGAATGCCCTCCCACCTTTGGGGTTGATCCGGGCATGGTTATCGGCCTGATTGCCGGCGGGGATGATGCCATAAGGCAGGCGGTAGAAGGAGCCGAGGACTCTGAGACTCTTGGCATCGAAGATTTAAAGGCCTTATCCTTATCCCCAAAAGATGTCGTGGTAGGCATTGCGGCAAGCGGAAGGACGCCCTATGTATCGGCTGCCTTAAGCTATGCTAAAGGCATAGGCTGCCGCACCGTATCCATTGCCTGCAATGAGGGAAGCCTCATTGGGACCCATGCAGATCTGGCCATCGAACCGGTGGTGGGACCTGAGGTGCTGACCGGCAGCACCCGATTAAAAGCCGGGACCGCTCAGAAGATGATCCTTAACATGATCAGCACCGGCGCTATGGTGGGCATCGGAAAAGCATATCAGAACCTGATGGTAGATGTGGTGCAGAGCAATGAGAAACTGCGCTCCCGGGCTGAAAACATCCTGATGGCTGCTACGGAAATAACACGAGATGAAGCCAGAAGGCTGTTAGACGAAGCTGGCGGAAGCGTAAAGCTTGCCATAACCATGAAACGAACGGGCGCAGGGCCGGAAGAAGCAAAAAAGAACTTAATGGAATCCCGCGGACATATCCGCGCATGTATGATAAGGGATTCCATATAAATATCAATTCATTCATTTCAAATATGGAGGTGTCTATTATGACAAATGAAGTATTGCTTCAAAAGATCCTGGAATTATCGGGAGGGAAAGAAAATGTGGCAGCTGCAGCCAGCTGCATGACACGCCTTCGCTTAAAGGTAAAGGATCCTGATCTGGTACAGGAGAAGGAACTGAAAGAGACTTCAGGAGTTCTTGGTCTGGTTGCAAACGGAATCGATGTACAGGTGGTCGTCGGACCTGGAAAGGCCAGAAAGCTCATGGATATCTGCCTCGGCATGGGGATCCCAAGCGAGCTTGGCGGCAAAGGACTTTCCACCAACGCTTCCTGGCAGGAAAACAAGGAAGCAGTAAAAGCCGGCCAGAAAGGTGGCGGTTTAAAAAGCAGCATACGGGTTATCTCCGATATCTTTATTCCTATGATTCCTGCTATCGTTGCAGCCGGTTTATGCAACGGTGTAGCCAATATCATCAGTCAGGGTGTGGACGCACAGATATTGGGAGGCAGCTTCTGGACCCTTCTCATCACTATACTGAAGCTGTTTGGCGGTGCATTTCTCGGTTATTTTTCTATTTTTACCGGTGTCAATGCAGCAAAAAGCTTTGGAGCAACGCCAGCCCTTGGCGGTATGATCGGCTCCATGAGCATTATGTCGCAGATCACGGACATATCGAAGTTCTTTGGTCTTTACAATGAACAGATCCCGAACAGCTCAACCTTGATTAGCGGAAAGGGCGGGATCATCGGCGTTATCATCGGTGTCTGGGTTCTCTCTAAAGTAGAACGCTGGGTGCGCAAGCATGTTCCCGATGTCCTTGACATCATGCTGACCGGATTTCTAAGCATACTGATCACCGGAACCTTGTTTGTACTGGTACTGATGCCGGCTGCCGGCTTTTTATCTGACGGTCTGGTCTGGGTATTATCACTCCTTGTAAATTCCGCAAATCCGGTCGTCAGCGTTTTGTCCGGTTACATCATGTCAGCCGTATTCCTTCCCCTGGTCCTTTTGGGACTGCATCATGGGCTGGTTCCCATCTATGCGGTTCAGCTGGAACAAATGGGCGGAGTCTCCTTATTCCCGGTCCTGGCCATGGCTGGCGCAGGGCAGGTGGGTGCGGCCATTGCCATCTATTTAAAAGCAAAACGATGCGGAAACAAACGCTTAAAGAGCGTCATCATCGGTGCACTCCCGTCTGGATTCTTAGGCATCGGCGAACCGCTTATTTATGGAGTTACTCTCCCCCTTGGTAAACCTTTCATAACTGCAGGATTGGGAGCCGGATTCGGCGGCGCTTATGTGATGCTCATGCATGTAAGGAGCATTGCCTGGAGCCCGTCTGGCCTGTTAGCCATTCCCATCATGAGCAGCCCTGTTAATATGCTCAATTATTTTCTGGGCCTGGTGATCGCTTACATTGCTGGATTTATTATCACCAGCCTGTTTATTAAGGAAGATGAAGTTGCTAAAGCATAAGCAATAAAGCTTAACCGGCCTTTTACTTGATTTCTTTCCTGCCCTATAATACAATAGAGGATAAGGAGGATGCCATGAAGAAGGAAGACAAGAAAATCGTTATCATTGACGGGCAGGGCGGTAAAATGGGGCAGTCCGTGATCGCTCAGTTTAAAAAGTCCTTTCCCAGTCTTTCGGTCATTGCCATCGGTACCAATTCCATTGCTACTTCCGCCATGCTAAAGGCAGGAGCCGATGCAGGAGCAACCGGTGAGAATCCGGTCCTTGTGGCCAGCCGGGATGCCGATATTATTATCGGCCCTATTGGGATCGTCATTGCTGATTCTCTCCTGGGAGAGATCACTCCGGCCATGGCTGAGGCCATCGGAAAAAGCCGGGCCTATAAGATCCTTATACCGGTGAATAAATGCAATCATCATGTGGTGGGCTGTGAAAACCTGACTTTAACGGAATCCATTGCCCTGGTAATCAAAGAGGTGGAGAATCATTTATGATCTCCACCTCTTTATTTATGAGGAAATTGGCTTTGCCATCGGCTTATCCAACTTCTATCTATTCATCAATACTATAGTTTGGCGCTTCCTTTGTGATATGAATGTCATGAGGATGACTTTCCTTAAGGGAGGCTGCCGTGATCTTTATGAATCTTCCCGTTTCCTGCATGGTCTTGATATTCACTGCTCCGCAGTATCCCATACCGGACCGCAAACCGCCGAGCATCTGGAATACAGTATCCTCTACCATTCCTTTGTAAGCCACACGGCCTTCTACTCCTTCCGGAACCAGCTTCTTTGCATCTGTCTGGAAGTAACGGTCCTTGCTGCCGTTTTCCATGGCTGCAATGGAACCCATGCCACGGTATACCTTGTATTTTCTACCCTGATACAGTTCAAAGGTTCCCGGGCTTTCGTCGCATCCAGCAAACATGCTTCCCATCATACAAACGCTTCCGCCGGCTGCAATGGCCTTTGTTAAATCTCCGGAATACTTGATTCCGCCGTCAGCAATGATTGGCACGCCGTATTCTTTTGCAACTGCATAGCAGTCCATAACAGCCGTGATCTGGGGAACACCGATGCCGGCTACCACACGGGTCGTACAGATAGAACCTGGCCCGATTCCTACCTTCACTGCATCAGCTCCTGCTTCTATGAGATCCTTTGTTGCCTGTCCGGTTGCTACATTTCCTGCTATGACAGAAAGAGCCGGATAAGCTTCTTTAATCATTTTCACGCACCGGAGTACGTTTTCGGAATGTCCGTGAGCGGAGTCTAAGACCACCACATCCACTTTTGCTTTTACCAGAGCGTCCACACGGTCAAGCACGTTGGCAGTGATACCAACTGCGGCTCCGCACAGAAGTCTTCCTTGTCCATCTTTTGCGGACAACGGATATTTGATCTGCTTTTCAATATCCTTAATGGTGATAAGGCCCTTTAAATTAAAGTCTTCGTCAATGATCGGAAGCTTTTCCACCCTTGCCTTTGCAAGGATCTTTTTTGCTTCCATAAGGGTAATGCCTTCCCTGGCTGTCACCAGATTTTCAGAAGTCATGCACTCCTTAATCTTCCTGCTGAAATCCTCTTCGAATTTTAAGTCACGGTTGGTGATGATTCCCACCAGCTTTTTTCCTTCTGTGATCGGCACTCCGGAAATGCGGTACTTGCCCATAAGTTCATCCGCATCTTTTAATGTATGTTCCGGGGAGAGATAAAATGGGTCCGTTATGACGCCGTTTTCTGACCTCTTTACCTTATCAACCTCTTCTGCCTGCTCCTCAATGGACATATTCTTGTGAATAATACCGATACCTCCCTGTCTTGCCATGGCAATTGCCATACGGTGTTCGGTAACGGTATCCATGCCTGCACTCATAAGCGGTATATTGAGCTTGATGGTTTTTGTAAGGTTGGTCGTTAAGTCAACCTGATTAGGAATGACCTCTGAATAGGCCGGAACTAACAGCACATCATCAAAAGTAATGCCTTCGCCAATTATTGTACCCATTAACTTTTCCTCTCCTTCTTTATATTTTTATTATTGAAACTAATAAGCCTTTTCACTTGTTAGTTACATAGTTTAACAAATTTTGCAGGGGTTGTCAACGGACATTTTCCGGTTTCTTTCCGTCACTCATGGACAGCTATGGATAGGGTCGTCTGTCTTTTCTGTAAGGAAAAAGGAACCGGACGGTTTTTTGTAAAACCGACTGATTCCTTTTTCTTTTATACCTGCTTTATAACCTTACGGGGCGCTGTCATCCGCATACACTGAAGCAGCTTATCGTTAGGTTCAAATATGATCTTTGTGGTTTCAGCACCGGACTGGCTGATTAAAGTATAAGTCTTTGCTCCCGGTACGTGAGATGAAAAATCAAGTAATTTCATGTTTTTTGTTTCATGGTCCCTGGCCTCTGTGGAATCGGTGGGAGCTACAATCTGGATCCCTTCCATAGAGCCTTCCCAGGCTTTCTTTCTCTTGCTTCTGCCGTAGATCCGGTCAATGGAAAGCGTGTTGGTTACATACAGGTATTCAAATTCTACTTCGCTGTTGCGGAATACAAAGTATGTGGCAGCTGCGGCTGCAAGCAGAATAAGCACTCCAAAGATTCCGAAAATCGGAGACATGGAGAGGAAAAATGCTATTACGCATAGGATTCCCATCGCAATTTTTATCAACATGGTATAGGCTGGTGATTTTCGCTTCACTAGCCATTCTGCATACATTTCATTCATAACGATTTGGGTCCTTTCTTGTTACCTGCTTGGCTGCATGCACTGCTCATTGCTTTCGTGAACAGTCTAGAAGCTTACATCATATCCATTCCGCCTGGAGCTGGCATTGCAGGTGCTTTTTCTTTAATATTAGCAACAACGGACTCTGTTGTCAATAAGGTAGATGCAACACTTGTAGCATTTTGAAGTGCACTTCTGGTAACCTTAGTCGGATCCAGGATTCCTGCTTCTACCATGTCTACGTATTCTTCCTTATATGCGTCAAAGCCGGTTCCTACCTTGGACTCTCTCACCTTATTGATGATAACGCTTCCTTCTAATCCTGCATTGGCTACAATGTGGTATAACGGAGATTCAAGAGCCTTTAAGATGATCTTTCCGCCGGTTCTCTCATCGCCTTCTAAATGCTTAACAAGTTCTTCAATCTGATTGATGGCATGAACGTAAGCAGAACCGCCGCCTGCAATCACGCCTTCTTCAACTGCTGCTCTTGCTGCAGATAAAGCATCTTCCATACGAAGTTTTGCTTCCTTCATCTCGGTTTCTGTTGCAGCGCCTACGCGGATCACTGCTACACCGCCGGATAATTTAGCAAGTCTTTCCTGTAATTTTTCTCTGTCAAAATCAGAAGTGGTATCTTCGATCTGGCCCTTGATCTGGCCGATTCTTGCAGTGATAGCTTCCTTATCGCCGCAGCCGTCTACGATTACGGTATTTTCCTTCTGAACCTTAACGGATTTTGCACGTCCTAAAAGATCAAGGGTTGCATTCTTAAGCTCATAGCCTAATTCATCAGAGATCACAGTACCGCCTGTTAAAACAGCGATATCCTGTAACATTTCTTTTCTTCTGTCGCCATAGCCTGGTGCCTTAACAGCGATTACATTGAAGGTTCCTCTTAATTTATTAACGATTAAGGTTGTTAAAGCCTCACCTTCCACATCTTCTGCGATGATAAGAAGTCTTGCGCCGGACTGTACGACCTGCTCTAATAAAGGAAGGATCTCCTGAATGTTTGTAATCTTCTTATCAGTAATGAGAATGTATGGATCGTCTAAATTAGCTTCCATCTTTTCCATGTCGGTGCACATATAAGCAGAAATATAACCTCTGTCAAACTGCATACCTTCAACCAGGTCTAACTCTGTCTTCATGGTCTTTGATTCTTCAATGGTAATAACGCCGTTGTTGGAAACCTTCTCCATAGCGTCAGCTACCATCTCGCCAACTTCATCATCTGCTGCGGAAATTGCTGCAACTCTTGCGATGGATGCCTTGCCCTTGATCGGCTCGCTCATCTTTGCAATTGCTTCTACTGCTGCTTCCGTTGCTTTTCTCATACCTTTTCTTAAAACGATTGGATTAGCGCCTGCTGCCAGGTTCTTCATTCCCTCGTTGATCATAGCCTGAGCTAAAACGGTAGCTGTCGTAGTACCGTCACCTGCTACGTCATTAGTCTTAGTAGCAACCTCTTTTACAAGCTGTGCGCCCATATTCTCAAAAGCATCTTCCAGCTCGATTTCCTTTGCAATGGTAACACCATCATTAGTGATGAGCGGTGAACCAAATGATTTATCAAGTACAACGTTTCTGCCCTTAGGCCCTAATGTTACACGAACGGTATCTGCTAACTGATTCACTCCAGATTCAAGTGCTTTTCTGGCATCTACGCCATATTTAATCTGCTTTGCCATGATTCATTCCTCCAGTTTTCTGTTAAAATAAAGATACGTACTATCTAAAATCTGACCTTATGACTGCGGTATCGCCTTCTTAATTATCCGATCACTGCCAATATGTCATTCTGTTTTACAATCACATATTTCTCGTCATCTTCTCCGGTCTCTATTTCTGTTCCTGAATACTTGGAGAAGATTACTTTATCGCCCACTTTAACCTGCATGGTAACTTCCTTGCCGTCTACCAGACCGCCAGGTCCTACTGCGATAACTTCAGCCTGCTGCGGCTTTTCTTTTGCCTGACCCGGCAGAACAATACCGGACTTTGTTGTCTCCTCTGCAACCAATGGTTTTAATACAACTTTGTCAAATAATGGTACTAATTTCATTGCAATTCCTCCTCATAACTTTCTGCTTATTATTTCTTTCTTTGGCCTTCCGAAAGAAGATTTATTTTATTCACATACTAAGTTATATCACTCATTATTAGCACTGTCAATAGTTGAGTGCTAACTTTATATTTTTTTTTACATTTTTACCATATTTGTACGATTTTCTCCTTTACTTACATAGTTTATAGAAATTTTCTTATTATATACCTTTATTTTTTCTTATGAACGTATTACAATAACAAAGAGAATGAAGCGCCTTATAAGCGCACCATTATGCCCATCAAGCATAAGCCGTGACAAGGAAGCACCTTGCAGGCATACCTCTATGCCCAGAATACATGGACGGTAATAAGGAAAGGAGTGTTTCAAATGGCAAAAAAGGGAAATGGGTTAGGAAAATTCGTGGCTTTGGCCACTGTGGCCGGCGTTGTTGCTGCCGGCATCTCTTATTTCACGAAATACAAATCCTTCCACAAAGAACTGGAAGAAAACTTCCACGACTTTGAGGATGAGGGAAATGACGACATTTCCAAAATTGACAGCACGATGAACCGCAACTATGTTTCTTTACATGCCAATAAGGATGAATTTAAGGTCGCCGCTGACCATATGGCAGATGCTGCCAAGGATGCGGTAAGTGCGGCAAGAAACTTAGTAAAGGATGCAGCGAGCATTGTCTCTGATACGGCAAAGGAAGCGGCTTCAGCCGTGGCATATACCGCGAAGGACATGTTTGACTCTGCAAAAGAACAGACAGATACGTTTTTAGATGACGAAGATTTTACAGAGGATGGCGGTTTGGATTACGCTGCCGGAGCTGCAGAGCAGCTGGCAGAGAAGGCCAAAGAAACTGCAGATACGATAAAAGAAACAGCGGAAACTGCTGCCGAAGCAGTAAAGGATGCGGCGAAGGATGGGATTGATGCGGCAAAAGAAGCGGCGAAATCCACCGGAGAAGCAATGAAAGAACTGGCTGATGAAACTACTACCATTGTTGAAGAAGAGATGGATTAATCATAATCTATAAGAAGGAATTGAAAAAGCCATTGGAAAGCATTTGTGCTCTCCAATGGCTTTTTTTACAGATTATTTTTCATATAGAAATTCTTCCGGCAGATTCACTTTAAAATCAACCGCCAGATCACGGAAGTTCTGAGACGTAATGGTCTGTAGCTTATCCGGACGGATAGAAAGTACTTTAACAAGGATTTCCGCAGACTTTTCCACCGTATGCATAAGGCCAAAAGTTAAGTCGAAATCCTCTCCTGAAACGAATAAGCCGTGATGAGCCCATACAGCCACATCGTACTTCTTCATCAGCTCGCTGGTTGCCACTGCGATGTCCCGCCCACCCGGCACCATCCAGCCGACTACACCTACGCCGTCCGGGAAAACCACCGGACATTCTGTAGCCATTTCCCATAATTCCCGGGTAAATACTTTATCCTCTAAAGGAAGAACAAACGTAAGGGCAATTACATTGGCAGGATGGGCATGGTAGATTACCCTGTGCTTACCGGACGTGGCCTCTTTCTTTACTTCATGGTTCATAAGATGGGAAGGAAGCTCGCTGGTGGGACGCCCGCCGTTTACCAATCCCCAGCGGATTCTGTAATTTTCACCGCTTTCATCCACTTCAATGATGCAGGTATTGGCTTCCGGATCAAGGATCACGTTACGGAAATATTTCCCGCTTCCGGTCACCATGAAATACTCTCCAGCCAGACCCTTTACACTGGTTCCGATGGGCTGCCAGGGATTCTTATCCGTAAAGCCTTCTCTCACTGATTCTACCTCTGACTCCTTGATGCGGTAACTTAAATTGCCGCCGTTTCTCTCATGCCAGTTCTGGCAAAAGCCGTCGTCACATAAGCGGATAAAGCCTTTTACAAATTCAGTATCTAACATATTCATATTCTTTTTCTCCTTATTTCCGGTTAAGCAGCACTTCTTTTTCATAGCTGCGTACTTCTTCAAACCAGTCTTCCTTTGCCGGGACTCCGTTTATCTCGCAGAAGTAATTCCACACATCGCCTACGGGATAAAGCTTAAGCTCTTCCTGAAGCATCATCTGTTCTGTAAACTCTCGTTCCTCCTGTAATCTTGCAAGTGTTTCATTCGGAAGAAGAAGGGCATTTAACAACGCCTTCTGCATGTTGCGCATTCCCACAATCCAGGCACTTAAGCGGTTGATGCTTGCATCAAAGAAGTCAAGGGCTAAAAGGATACGGTCCGCTCCGCCCCGGATGATTTCCTTTGCGATCTCCTTTGTTTCGTCATCAAATAACACCACATGGTCGCTGTCCCAACGCACCGGCCTTGTTACATGAAGGGCCACCTTGTCAAAGAACAGGAGCATGGAAGATATCTTATCGGACACAACCTCCGTGGGATGATAATGGCCGCTGTCTAACAGGCATAAGATATCGTTCTTAGAAGCGTAATTCATATAAAATTCATGGGAACCAACCGTACAGCTTTCCATTCCGATTCCAAATACCTTGGATTCTACGGCTACATATACCTTGGTTTTATCGTAATCCATGGAAAGGATCTGGTCAAGAGAATCTTTTAACCGTGCCCTTGGAGAGGTACGATCCGCAGGAACATCCTTAAATCCGTCAGGAATCCAGATGTTCATGGTACATGGAGTACCCTGCTCACCGGCAAAATATTCAGATATGCGGATGCATGCCTGTACGTGTCTGATCCAGAAGCTGCGGATCTCCTCGTCTTCACTGGACAAGGTGGCATTCTCTGCCTTTGGATGTGAAAACAGGGTAGGATTAAAGTCAATACCGATTCCTCTCTCCTTGGCAAACTCCACCCATTTTGCAAAATGCTTTGGTTCCAGCTGATCACGGTCCGCCCATTCTCCCTCTTCAAATATGGCATAGCTTGCATGAAGGTTGATTCTGTGTTTTCCTGGAATCAGGCTCAGCGCTTTGCCCATATCATTCATCAGCTCCTGAGGATTTCTGGCCCGTCCCGGATAATTGCCTGTCGTCTGAATGCCGCCTGACAGCCCGCCGGCTCCGTCAAATCCAATTACGTCATCTCCCTGCCAACAGTGCATGGAGATAGGAATCCTCTTAAGTGCCTCCAATGCCTCATCTGTATTTACACCAACGGCCTTGTATGCTTCCCTTGCTGCTTCGTATCTTTCATTTATTGTCATAGCTCTCTTCTCCTTTTCCTAATTTCCGCCCGGCCTCTAAGAGCCGGAGCTTCCTATGATATCGTTCAGTCTAAATGAAATACAGGCTTTAAGCCAACAGAAACCGGGCTGTTATCCGGGTTGGTCTTCATGATATCGGCCATATAATCCCACCATTTCCGGTTGATCGGCGTATCCGCTGATTCTGCCCATTTCGCTTCATCCTCTATCTCAATATATCCGTAAAGGACATTGGTTTCCTCATCTAAGAAAATAGAGTAATTATGTCCTCCGTGCCGGCTGATCATGTCCTTCATTTCCGGCCAGAGCAAATTGTGCCTTTTCTCATATTCTTCGGTCATTCCTTCATTTAAGTACATTTTAAAAGATTTTCTAATCATGAATTTCCTCCGTTCTGGGACAACTAATTCCCTGGTTTATACTCCTTTACGGCAAAGGACCGGTATACTGCCTTCCTTGCCTGTTCCAGGCTTTCAAATTCTCCGGCAGCCAGCATTTGGGCTAAAAGATTTCCGATGGCAGTGGCTTCTCCAGGTCCGGCATAAACGGTCCGTCCGGTGCGGTCTGCTGTCAGCCGGTTCAAATACTCCGCATTAGAGCCACCTCCTACCACATGGATGGCCGGATAGGTCCGTCCGGTGATGGATTCCAGTTCCTTTACCGTATTTCCATAGCAGGCTGCAAGGCTGTTGTATATGACTGCCGCAATCTGTCCCGGAGTCTTAGGAACCTCCAGCCCAGACCTCCTACAAAAGTTCTGCACCTCCATAATCATGCTCTCAGGAGACAGGAATGCAGGATCATTGCAGTCTACAATAGAAGGGATCACTTCCTCAGAGGCCATCTGGCAAAGCTCTGCAAAGGAATAGGCCTCTCCCTTTTCCTTCAGCTCCTTTTTCACAGATTGAATCATCCAAAGCCCCATGATATTTTTTAAATACCGGAAGCGGTGATCATAGCCGCCTTCATTGGTAAAATTCGCTTCCATGCTTTCCATGGTACAATCCGCCTTAGGAAGCTCCGTTCCCATAAGGGACCAGGTTCCTGAGCTTATGTAAAGAAGATCGCCTACGGAATCTTCACCGTTTGGATCCAGGGGAACCGCCATGACGGCAGAGCCGGTATCATGGGTTGCCGGAAGGACTACCTGGCAGGTAAACCCTACTTCCTCTTCAATGGCTTTTGTCAATGGCCCAACTGATGTTCCCGGCATGGACAGCTCCCCAAACAGCCTTTCAGTCAGTCCCAGTTTCCGAATCAGCTCATAATCCCAGGTTCCGGTTTCCCCACTCACCAGCTGGGTGGTTGTTGCATTGGTATACTCCTGTTTTTTCACCCCCGTCAGCAGATAGTGGAAATAGTCCGGAATCATAAGGAAGGATTCCCCTTTCTCTAAATATTCCGGGGTTTCTTCCCTGACAGCCATGAGCTGATAGATGGTGTTAAAGATCTGCTTCTGGATGCCGGTTCTTCTATATAAATCGTTTAAGGAAATGGTCTCATATAACTTATTATCCATTCCCTGTGTTCTGTCATCCCGGTATCCCACTGCATTTCCCAGCATCCGGTTCTCTCCGTCTAAAAGGACAAAATCCACAGCCCAGGTATCGATCCCCATGGTGGCCGGGATCTTCCCAAGCTTTCTACACTGCTTCATTCCCTCTTTAATTTCGTAAAATAAGGAATCTACATCCCAGCACAAATGCCCATCCTGTTGTTTCATACCATTGTCAAACCGGTAAATCTCCTGAAGGACCAGTTTTCCCTCCCTTACGGTCCCAAGAATATGGCGGCCGCTGGATGCGCCGATGTCCACGGCAAGATAATACTTCTCCATGTAAACCACTCTCCCATTGTTTTCTTCTTTCTTTATCTATCATAGCGGATTTCAGCAAAAAAAATAAGGACGCTGTTTAATTAAAACTGCGTCCTTATTTGCATATCCGTTTTCCGGTCATCTAAGCGTTTCAATCTGCCTTTGATGAAATAAGCAATTCCTTTAAATCCATGATCGACATTTCATGCTCGTCCAATATTGTTGATACTTCCTTAAATTGTTCCAGCTTTATTTTATCCTGAATGTCTTTCTCTTTTTCGCCTAAAGTTACCAGACAGTTCTTGTATTGCTGAATCGATTCCTGGACCTCTTTTAATTCTTCCTGAAGTTTTTCAAGTGGTGTCTTTCTTACTCCTCTTGGCATACTGGTTCTCTCCTTTACAGAAATATTTTTATCAACCATATATTACCAAGTATATGCAAAGTTCCATTTGTTTATTACTTTATAACTCCCATTATTGAAATATTTCCTGAAAGAACTTTTGTCAATGCGTTTCGATTTTAAATGTACGTACATGGATAAATGAAAGGAAAGGAAAACGAATATGATCCGCTTTCCTTTCCCTGTTTCAAACAATCCTCTTATCAATTCTAAAAACAATTACCTGTCGGTTCTTTAACCTTTTACTCCCGTATGAGCCACTCCTTCAATAAACTGTTTCTGGAAAACAAAGAACAAAACAACCATTGGAATAACAGCCAGAACAGCGCCTGCCATCTGTGCAGGATAATCGTTGGTATGCTGTCCCTGAAGTGTCGATAGTGCCGGAGCCAAAGTCATTTTTGTTGTAGTCGTATTGACAATCAAAGGCCACATAAAGTCGTTCCAGGCAAACTTTGCCGTGAAAATCACAAGGGCTACAATCCCCGATTTTACCAGAGGGACCATGATATTGATCAGGATCTGGAACCTGCTGCACCCGTCCAGTATGGCTGCCTCCTCCAATTCATCAGGAAGGGATAAGAAAAACTGTCTCATCATAAAAGTTCCGAAGGCACTGAATAAGTTTGGCAGAAAAAGTGCACACAGGGTATCTAAAAGCCCCAACTTCTGTACGATTAAATACTGAGGCACCAGAAAGATCTGTCCCGGCACCATCAGAACGGAAAGCACCAACAAAAACAGGATATCTCTTCCCGGAAACTTAATTCTGGCAAAGGAATAAGCAGCCAGAGTACAGATTATTACCTGTCCTGCAACCGTTATAACCGTAGAAAATACAGTATTCATATAGATCCTTCCAAAGGGAAGTGCGGTCATAACGGAATAATAAGCCTCTGTAACAAACCGTTCAGGCAGTATCGTAGGAGGAATCATCATGGACTCTCCCTTTGTTTTAAATGAGGTGCACAGCATCCAAAGGAAAGGAAGCACGGTTATACCGATTCCTGCAATCAGAATCAGATGGGTCAATAGCTTTTTATATTTGCTGGTTTTCATCCGGCTTCACCTCCTTAGTCGTAATTGACCCATTTTTTCTGTCCTATCATCTGAATCACTGTTACCAGCATGATAATAGAAAAGATCAAAATGGATATGGCTGCTGCATAGCCCTTATGGCCATAATCAAACGCATTGCGGTAGAATATCATGACCAGGGTCTGGGTACTCCGATAGGCCGTATTGGCTTTTCCAATCATCATGTAAATGGTGTCAAACACCTGAAAGCCGCCGATGACGGAAGTGATCATAACGAAAAATATGGTCGGAGACAGCATGGGGACTGTGATCTTGAAAAACTGGCAGATGCCGCTTGCACCATCCACAGACGCTGCCTCATAATAGGACCTTGAAATCCCCTGCATACCTGCCAGAAGAATGATCATGTTATAGCCTACGGTTCCCCATATACCAACGATCATGACCATAAACAGGGCAGTTCTGGGATCAGTAATCCAACCGTGAGGAGAAAAACCACCAGCCTTCATTGCCGCATTTAAAAGGCCATACTGCTCATTATATATCCATTTCCAAACCATTGCCACTGCAGCCGACATAGTTACAGAGGGCAGAAAATAGATGGTCCGGTAAAAAGAGGTTCCCCTGATTTTCGTATTGAGCAGGGCCGCTACAAACAAGGATAACATAAGGCCTACAGGCACAGTAATCCCGACGTAGAGAAGAGTATTGCCAAGAGCACTCCACAGTTCTTTATCCTTACACATTTCTATATAGTTGTTAAGGCCATAAAAGGTGGCTACGTTGAATTTGTTCACTTCATTAAAGCTGAACCAGAAATTCTGAATGAAGGGAAAAATGTAAAATATGAAGATTCCAAGCAACAGAGGTGCTATAAATAAATACCCCTCTCCCCATTCTTTCCATTGCCGCTTTGCTATTTTCTTTCTTGTCGTACCCTGCATACATACACCTACTTTTTATTTTTTGCCAAAATCGCATCTGCGTCTGTCTTAAGCTGGCTGCATACATCCGCTAACGTCTTATCGCCGGAATAAGCTGCCTTAAGGGCCTCTGCTTCCACATCATAGAGCTCTGCTACCGATTTGCATACTGGAAGGGGGTTGGCTTCACCGGAATGATTAGTGTAGGCTGCTAAGTTTAAATCCTTGTTGGAATCAGCAAAATACTTCTGGGCGTCGTTCCTTGCAGAAATAACAACTCCGCTTTCTCCCTGGATCTTCATGGCCTCTTCGCTTCCTAAAAACAATGCAAAATCTGCTGCCGCATCTTTATTTTTACTTCCTGAAAATACGGCATATCCAAGTCCGTTTATGATATTTGGCTCTTTCCCGTTAAATTCCGGAAATTCCACCAGATTGATCTTGGAGTTGATGGCGTCATTAGAAGTATACTCCGGTGTCATGTAGGAGCCTGCCAAAACCATAGCCAGCTGGCCGCCTTCAAACATGGCATCAGCACTGGTTTCTGACAATGCATTTGCTGTCGGGGAATATCCTTCTTTGATCAGATCGATCCAGCACTGGATTCCTTCCTGGGTCTTGGGATCGTTATAACCGGTCTCTGTTTTGTCAGCATTTAAGATCCAGCCGCCATTCGCATATACGGTGGGATAATACCAGGTCTGGAAATCGATGGGGCAGGCAAAAGGATATGCTCCTGAGTCAAGGCCTGCAGCCTTTAAATCTTTACATGCCTTCGTAAGATCATCAAAGGTCCAGTCATCGGTTGGATATGCCACTCCTGCCTTATCAAAGATATCCTTATTATACCAAAGAGCATTGGTATCAAAATCCTTTGGTACGGCGATCTGCTTATCCTCAAAGTTATATGCCTTTACAAGGGCTTCCGGGAAATTCTTTTCTAAATCCAGATCTGATTTTTTCAAATAATCATTTAAATCAAGTAGGATTCCTCCGTCATAGTAATCTTCTGCATGAAGGACATTGATCCAGAACACATCCGGTGCTGTTCCACCTGTTGCCGCAGCCTCCAGCTTCGTCCAGTATTCGCCTCCCTTATAAGGGGTCAGCTGGATCTCAATTTTCACATTTTCATGGGTCTTTTCGTAGGCTTGAGCCATAGCTTCCATCACCGGACGCTGTTTTTCATCCCAAATTCCGAAGCTTAAGTTCGTAGTCCCTCCCTTAGAAGCTCCGCCTCCGCCACTGCATCCGGCAAGACTCATAGCTGCCATGGCTAATGCCATTCCCATTGCCAGCACTTTGGTTCCTCTCATTCTCTTCATAATCTACTCTCTCCTTTTTATATTGATATTTTATTAATTTGCATATCCTATTTAACGAATGTCCTCTAAACGAATCAGCTTTCCTCCGGAGATTCTGGACTGTTCCGCCGCCAGAGCAATATAGTGGCTTTCCAGGGATTTATCCAGTGTGGTCATGGATCGATTCGGTTCGGTTCCTTCCCTGACCATATCAAGTAACTGCTCCACCATCCGGTTATCGCCTCCGGCATGACCGGAAAAGTCATCGGACAATTTGGAAACGTCTATGACTTCCTGTTCCTTGCCAAATGGTTTTACGGTTATGAGATTGGAGTGAAGGCTGGCTTCAATTTCTCCTTTGGTTCCCATAAATCTGGTAAACCGGGAATTTTCTTCTGTACAGCCTGTCATGGTAAAGCTGATGGTAGAGCCGTCAGTCATATTTAAATTTACTACCTGATGATCCACCACATTGTTATCGCAATGATACACACATCTTCCATAAGGGCCGGTCTTTATGGCTTCCATAACCGATTCTTCCGTGGGATGAAGGGTAAGTATGTTGCATGGCCAGTCAGACTTGCCATGGGCAATGCCGGTTTTTTCATTGGTTATGTAAATCTTTTCTGCATCAAAGGGACATTCTGCCTTTACAGCGCATCCATCCAGACAGCGTTTTGCCGCGCCCTCCGGAGCTTTTTCTTCTTTGAATAAATAGGTGCTTCCAAAGGAGTTCACGGATTCGCAAGTCTTTCCTGTCAGCCACAATAAAAGGTCCATGTCATGGCAGCATTTTTGAAGGATCATGGGGCTTGTTATCTCTGAGTTTCTCCAGTTACCCCTGACAAAGCTGTGAGCCTGATGCCAATAGCCTACATTTTCAATCCCCATAACAGTGACCACATCGCCGATTACTCCGGAATCGATGAGTTCTTTTACCTTTGTGTAAAAAGGAGTATAGCGCAGAACATGGCAGACTACAACCTTCCGGCCCCTCTCATTGGCAACCTTTAACAGTTCCCTGCATTCGTCTAAATCTGGCGAAACAGGCTTTTCCAGCAAAAGGTCATATCCTTTTTCAAGGGCCGAAATCGCATGGCCCACATGCTGCCTGTCCTGTGTGGCAATAAACATCACATCAGCCAGTCTTTCCTGTTTTAGCATTTCCTCTGCACTGGTATAACACCGTTCCTTTGGAATTCCGTATTCCCTGGCTACCTCTTCTACCTTTTCCTCAACAATATCCGCTATGGCTGTGATTTCCATTTTTTCAGGAAGCAGTTTTGCAACCGGCGCATAGGTATCTTTGCCTCTGCTTCCCAGGCCCGCAAGGGCAACTGTAATTCGTTTCATATTTTCTTCCCTTCCTGCATCTTGGTTCTTTTTGTAAATGTATAATAATTATATAATGAATTGAAATGATATGCTTATACTATTATCCAGACTCATTGCCAAATTCATTGTTTTTTAGGTTATTATGCACAAATCATTCCATAAAATATTCCATCATTAGGTTATTTCAACGGATTATGACTGGAGATATAAAAAAAGGCATCCATGCAAATCGATGAATGCCTCCATTGGCGAATTAATATTTTATTCATTATACTCTAATTAAATGGGTTTGAATTGCAGGATTGTCCTATCTTGTTATCAAATTAACCATTCTTGCCAGCGGCTTTATTTCATGCTAACATAATGTTCAAAGGAGGTATTTCAAATGGCATATTGCAGCACAACGCTACCCATCGAATTTGAAATCCATGAGATCATAACCGTCCACTATTTTGAATACATGAAGGATTTTGTGTTTTCGGGAGAATCCCACGATTTTTGGGAGTTTCTTTACGTGGACAAGGGGGAAATCACGGTACAGGCAAATCAGTCCATCTATCAACTAAAAGCCGGAGACGTGATTTTTCACAAGCCAAATGAATTCCACGCCTTAAAAGCGTCCGGAAACAAGGCCCCTAATCTGGTAGTCATGTCCTTCCGCTGCTCTAGCGAAAGCATGAGTTTTTTTGAAGAAAAATCCTGTTCCTTAAATCAGGAAGAGCGTTTCCTCATTTCCATGATAATTGCAGAAGCGAAACAGGCCTTTTCCACACCCCTTCACATTCCATCCGTGGAAAAGGTGGAGCTGGTCCCTTCCCCGCCATTCGGAGCCCCCCAGCTCATCCTATTATACTTACAGGTTTTCCTGATCCATGTGAAACGGAATCATTTTGAAGAAGGTGATGCACCCATTCCTAACCTTCCAACCGAGCAGATGGTCCTTTCCTCCAATTCCAGCCATCTGGAACAGATTATTCAGTTTATGGAGTTTCACATCTGCGAACACCTTACTATAAAAAATATTTGCAATGAATTCTCCATAAGCCGTTCCACCCTTCACTCCCTGTTTCACAAGGAAAAAAACTGCGGGGCTATCGATTATTTCAATTTAATGAAAATCGAACGTTCTAAGGAAATCATGCGGGATGGCAACATGAATTTTACGGAAATTGCTTATTTCCTTTCCTACAGCTCATTACAGTATTTTTCCAAGCAGTTTAAGAAAACAACCGGAATGTCACCTTTGGAATATTTTAATTCCGTAAAAAAATATTCCAATGATATCACAAATGCTAGTAAGAAAAAGAGAGAGGATAACCGGATGATTTGACAAGCTTCCGTGATGATTCCGTAAGGCTTTTTTCTGAAAAAGTGCTATATTAGAACCATCAATACAGTGGAGGATGGACAATGCACGATATTAAATTCAATCAAACAGCCTTGAGCTTTGAGGAAAGCTCCCTCCTTTTTTCCATTCAGCATGGAAATGCAATTTGGAAATGGGATGCAACATACAAACCCCGCCTGATCGCCGGAGAACAAACCGTTTATTTCCACGATGCCGCTTCCATTACCCATAGCCAATGGAAAACAGGAGTCGGGGAAGGGATCATCAGCCATTACCAGGGCTTCCAGTTAGATGGCGCCGATCTTTCACTGGCCTTCGAAACAGTCACATGGATCGAGTATGCCACGGAGGACGTTCATTTTGAATGGATCCCTCTCACAGAAAGCAGCATCCCGGTTTCAGAAATATACTGGCCCGGATACATGGAATTTGAAAAGGAAAGTGACCGCTGGTATACTCTTTTAAACATCCAGCAGGGGCTTCTTATCCCAAATACCTGGGAAACAGCTCTTGATAAGCTGCCCTTTGACGGCATGATGTGCACAGCCGGCTCTTACATGCCATGGTTTGGACAGGTTAAGGAGAAAGACGGCTACTTAGCCATCTGTGAACAGCCCTGGGATGCCGCTTATTATGCGGAGCATCCGGCAAAGGGACCTTATACCCACACCGGCATCAAATGGCTGCCTAGCCTGGGCCGGATGAACAGCCGCAGGACGATGCGTTATTCCTTTCTGACAGACTGCGATTACAATGATATCTGCAAGCATTACCGGACCTACGTAAAAGAACAGGGCACCTTTTGTTCCTTGAAGGAAAAAGCGGCAAAGGCCCCTGTACATAAGCTGGTCGGCGCTTCCTTTATCCATAAGGGAATCAAAACCAAGGTCATGCCGGATTCCCGCTTCTTTGACCCAAAACAACCGGACAAGAATAACCATGTCTACAGCTTTGAGAAACGAACCGGCGAGATCCATCATTTCTACAAGGATCTGGGCCTTAAAAAGCTGTATCTCCATCTGGATGGCTGGGCGGAGCCAGGTTATGATAACCAGCATCCCGACTATCTTCCCGCCTGTGAAGAGGCTGGCGGCTGGGAAAAGATGAAGGAGCTTGCGGATACCATGCACGGATACGGATATTCCTTTGGCATCCATGACCAGTACCGGGATTATTACCGCAGAGCCAGGACCTTTGACCAGAATTTTGCAGCACAAAAGCCTGACGGAACCCTTACAGAGCACGCCAACTGGGCAGGCGGACCTCAGACCTATCTGTGCGCCACCCAGGCCCCTTATTATGTAAAAAGGAATTTTACTGAAATCGAGAAAAACGGTGTAGAATTAGACTGTGCTTATTTAGATGTGTTCACATGTAATGAGCCTGACGAATGCGACCACCCATGGCACCGGATCAACCGGAAGGAATGCTTAGACTACCGGAGTCTTTGCTTTGAATACCTGCTTTCCAAAGGGATCCTTCCAAGCTCTGAGGAAGTGACGGACTGGTCCGTAAAAAGTCTTGTGTTCTGTCACTATGCTCCCTATTCCTTTATGATGCACGAGCCAGGGGCTGACCGCCAGGGAATCCCGGTTCCTCTCTTTAACCTGGTTTATCATGACTGCCTGATCATCCCTTGGATGATGGAAAAATACGAAAAAGAGGATTTTATGCTTTATGCTCTCTTAAACGGCGGTGCGCCATATTTTATCCGGGATGGGGCTTATGAGAACATTGACGGCTCCTTTGGCGGCCATCAGACCCTCTCAGAGGAAGAAATGGCAGCCCGCTGCAGTGTTGTTGCTTCCCTTCACGAAAGAGTCGCCATGTGTGAAATGCTGTCTCATGAATTGATTGACGGAGACCCCTTCCGGCAGCGTACCGTCTTTTCTGATGGCACCACAGTGGAAGTCGATCTCCTTCACGGAACTTATGTCCTAAGTGTCTGAAGCTCTGTATTCCTTTGGGGACATTCCATAATAGTTCCGGAAGATTCTATGAAAATAGCTGGTATTATCATATCCTACCGCAATGGAAATATCTGTCACGGAAAGCCTGGTATTTAAAAGAAGAACAGAAGCCTGATTCAGCCGCTTTACCTGCAAAAGCTCCTTATAGGTCCGTCCGGTCAATCTCTTTATTGCCCGGCTCAGCCAGTAAATATTATAACTTAAGAGAGCCGAAAGCTCAGTCAGCTCCCCATCTTTATAATTTTCATCAATGTAGGTAAGCACCTGAAAGATAAGCTTCTGTTCAAAGCTTTCCAGAGTATGGCTGATCTTATCCGTATAATGCATAAGCTGAAGAAACAAAAGCCCCATGGTAATCTGGTTGATGCTCCTTTTATTTGGCTGATCACTTAAGAGGGTCCACACCATGTTTTCCACCAGATTCTGTACCGGCAGTACATCGGCTACCTGAAAATGAAGGTAACTGGCGTAACGGGGATCAAAACAGAGACAGCCTACCAGGAAGTCCCGCAGCAGGTTTTCTTCTTCCCCCATCATTTCAAAGGCAGTATCAAAAAACTCCGGCAGGATAATGAAGTTTATTCCAATATCCTCCTCTCCTGCCGGAAGGATCTCCTGGGTGGCATGCTGGTTTAAAAACAGCAGCTCCCCTGTCTTTAAGACTACCTTTTCCCCATCAATAAAATGGACCGTTTCTCCCTTGCACATATAGATCACTTCAATGTAATTATGCTTATGCTTAGGGAAATGGACGAATCTGGTGTGGGGCCTGATGCGGATCATTTTCCCATGCTCCAGCATCTTTTTGCTGTCAATGACCAGCTCCTGTCCCTCGGTATACCGGTTACGGTCGATTTCTGTCCGTCCGTTTATAATTTCCCGTTCCTCGTCTGTAATCACTCCCAGACGGTCTAAGATCTCCTGGTTCATCCGTCAAGGCCTCCTTTTTTGTTACACATAGGGGAATATGATCAGGTTTTTCCACCTGTCCTCTCCTATGGCGTTTTCCCCCAGAGCATAGGCATGGACTATATCATCTTTTGCCATTAGTTTATAAATAACGGCCCCGGAGCTATCCGTATCTTTGATCCATCGATCATCCTTAATAATCACACCATCTGCAACCTGAAACTGCCAGACAGAAGCTCCCCCTTCCGCATTGGTACTGGTATAGGTAATCTCTCCCTGCATCAGATCATCCTTAAAATCACCTCTTTTTGCATTGAGCTTGGTGATGTCATCTATAACTCCGTCGTAATAATTGTAACCACACTCACCGTTCCCGTTCATCTTTCCATTCGCCCATGTCCCATAGGAGTAATCGTAACGCTTCCCCTCCTCCAGTTCCAGGACCTGAAGGGCCGCACATTCTCCCTCAGGCTTCCCGTAAGCAAAATTCCCGTAATAAACCGTGGAGGCCTTTACAAACACCAGGCCTTTTCCAGAAGTTATCTTCCCATTCATCGCCGCTCCATCATACATACAGGGAAAATCTTTCCAGGGAATGTCATATCCGTCTAACAGCCTGGCCGCTCCTTCTAAATCCCCCTGGTCAAAGAACCCGGTCAGCTGCGTTAAAAACTCCTTGTCCCCGGGAGAAAGGATAATCTCATCTGATAAAGTCTCATTTAATGGCACAGCCATTGCTTTTGGTTCCGCTTTTTCTACATCCCTTACGGGTTCTTCGTATCTCTTCCCATTCCTGAAAGAGCCAGCCATGCTAAGAAGCAGCAAAAGCACCGTAATCAGCCCGATCCAAAGGAGGATGCGAAGATTATCTCTTTTTCTTGGATCCGTCCATTTCTCAAACACAAAATCCCTCCTTCCCGTCATATACAGACCACGCCTGGCTAAGAAGCACAAGACCTATCCTTATCTCTTCTTCCGTAAGACTTGCAAACCCAAGAACAATGGTTGAAGAATAGGTACCCGGCTGTTCATGGATAAAATAACCCGACATACCGTAAACCTTAACCCCGGATTTTGCCGCCATATTAATGAGAAGACTCTCCGCCCTTCCCTTGCGGTCTGTTAACAGAAGATGGAGTCCCGCATGTTCTCCTCTGATTAAGAACTGGCTTTCAAAGGGTTTCAGCCCTGCAGCCAATGTATCGTGCTTTGCCTTATAGACCGCCCTCATCCGGTTCAAATGGCGCTCATAGTGCCCCTCTGCCATAAACTGATAAAGGATGTTCTGGTCAATACGGGATACTGTGGAAGCATAGAAATTCATCCGCTCCCGGTAAACCGCCAAAAGTGGGACAGGCAGCACCATATAGCTTACACGGATGGCGGGAGCAATGGATTTGGAAAAGGTACCGTAATAAATTACCCGGTTTCTTCCGTCCATTCCCTGCAAAGCAGGAATCGGCTGTCCCTTGTATCGGAATTCACTGTCATAATCATCCTCAATAAGATACCGCCCTTCCTTTTCATAAGCCCATACAAGAAGCTCCTGCCTTCGCTTTACCGGCATAACAATACCGGTAGGATACTGATGGGAAGGCATGACGTAGGCGATATCCGCCCCGCTTTTTTCCAATAGCTCTACATCCATGCCGGACCGGTCCATGGCAACAGGAACCACCTGGTATTTTAAGCTGCCAAAAACCCGGTATGCCTGCTTATACGTGGGGTTTTCCATGGCGATCACCCGGTCAGTTCCCAAGATCTGGGACAGCAGCATCAAAAGGTATTCACTTCCGGCGCCTACAATGATCTGATCTGCCTGACAGTTTACCCCGCGGGCGGAATGGAGATAGGATCGGATGGCCTCCCTTAAGGCCGGTTCTCCCTGGGGATCTCCCGGCATAAACATCTCCCGGTTGTCATCAACCAAAGTATTTTTTGATATCTTCCTCCATGTATTGAAAGGAAATGCACAAAGATCAATGCCTCTGGGAGAAAAATCCACCTTCCAGTCCGGGACTTTTTCCTTATCAAAGGATGAGGGACTAAGAAGAGAGGGAATCTTATCCCTTTGATCCTGCCCGGTATGCACCAGATCCTCGATCCTGCATACAAAATACCCTTTACAAGGGACAGCCTCAATGTAACCCTCCGATAAAAGCTGTTCATAAGCCATTTGGGTGGTACTGCGGCTGACCTTTAAATTCTCCGCCAGCCTTCTTGTGGAAGGAAGGCGGTTGGCCGGCTTTAGATTCCCTTTTTTTATTTCCTCTTTGATGTAGCTGTAAATCTGGCTGTAATAGGGCGACCCAGGCTGATTCTTTAAAGGTATCATTAGCTCCATAAAAAAACTCCTTTCCTGCCCATGTTTTCGGCATATCTATATTATGAACACAGGTTGTCTCTTTCCAGGATATGAAGAAATGCCGCACGTCCTTGTTTCTTCCGGTCATGCAGCACTCTCCTTGTTTGACCTGCCTCTTGGCCTGTCAACGTATTATTTTGTTATTTTAAATGAACTCTTTAATGAAACGATCCGGTTGAATACCAGCTGTTCCGGTCTGCTGTCCTTGCAGTCAACACAGAAAAATCCGTTTCTCACGAACTGGAAGCTATCATAGGCTTTTGAACCTACAAGGCCCGGTTCCACATAACAGTTCTTTAAGATGACCAATGAATTTGGATTTAAGTTTAAGCTGCCGTCCTCGTTAAGCTTACCTTTTTCTTCGTCCACAATGTTTTCATACAGACGGCATTCTGCCTGTACTGCGGTGGAGGAAGCTACCCAGTGAATCGTTCCCTTTACCTTTCTTCCTTCAAAGCCTGAGCCACTCTTGGTCTCCGGGTCGTAGGTACAGTGAACCACAGTCACATTGCCGTCTTCATCCTTTTCGCAGCTGGTACAGGTCACAAAATAGGCATTCATCAGGCGGACTTCATTGCCTGGGAAAAGGCGGAAATACTTCTTAATGGGTTCTTCCATAAAATCTTCCCGTTCAATGTAAAGCTCTTTCCCAAAGGGAACCTTTCTCTCTCCTAATTCAGGATTTTCCAGGTTATTTGCAACATCCAGATACTCTATGGTATCTTCCGGATAGTTATCGATGACCAGCTTAATGGGATCCAGGATCGCCATCATTCTTGGCTTTTTCAGCTTTAAATCCTCACGGATACAGTATTCAAGCATAGCGTAGTCAACAGAGCTGTTAGCCTTGGATACACCTACCAGATCCACAAACATACGGAGGGATTCCGGCGTATAGCCTCTTCTTCTTAAAGCAGCAATGGATACCAGGCGTGGATCATCCCAGCCGTCAACGATACCGTCCTCTACCAGCTTTTTAATATAGCGTTTTCCCGTAATCACATTGGTAAGATACAGTTTTGCGAATTCAATCTGACGAGGCGGATGCACGAATTCACATTCTTCAACTACCCAGTCGTAAAGCGGTCTGTGATCTTCAAATTCCAGAGTACAGATGGAATGGGTGATGTGCTCAATGGCGTCCTCGATTGGGTGGGCAAAATCATACATAGGATAAATGCACCACTGATCGCCGGTGTTATGATGAGTCATGCGGGCTACACGGTAAATGACCGGATCACGCATGTTGATGTTGGGAGATGCCATATCGATCTTGGCACGGAGAACCTTTTCTCCATCCTGATACTTGCCTTCCTTCATCTCTTCAAACAGTTTTAAATTCTCTTCCACGCTGCGGTTCCGGTAGGGGCTTTCTTTTCCGGGAGTCTTAAAATCTCCCCGGTATTCCCTGATCTCCTCCGCAGTTAAATCACAGACAAATGCCTTTCCCTTCTTTATTAAAAGGATGGCACAATCATACATCTCCTGGAAATAATTGGACGCAAAGAAAAGGCGGTCATCAAACTCAGCCCCCAACCACTTTACATCTTCCATAATAGATTCTACAAATTCAGTTTTCTCTTTTGTCGGGTTTGTATCGTCAAAACGGAGGTTGAACTTTCCACCATACTTCTGAGCCAGGCCGTAGTTAAGTAAAATTGATTTTGCATGTCCGATATGCAGATAACCGTTTGGCTCCGGTGGAAATCTGGTCTGCACATGATCATAAACACCCTCCGCAAGATCCTTATCTATCTCCTGTTCAATAAAGTTTTTAGAAACTACTTCTTCTTTGTTCTCTTCCATTTCTCTTCCTCCATGTCAGTAATCCCAATATTAAACTATCATACCATACTTCATCCATTTAGGAAAGGGGGAAAATACTGCAAAGAGCCGGGCTTTTGGCGGACAGAACATTCATTTTCTTGCGGCCTTTTCCCAGGCCGTCCGGTTTTCCTCATACTGCTCATTGATCCAGTCCACAGCCTGTCCCCGTCCCTCTTCTGTAAAAGGAAAGGATGTCCTTATTTTCTGCTCCTCAGGAGTCGCTTCATAACAATAGGGCTCCGGATATACCACGGCTGAAAATTCCTCTTCTTCCTTTGCCACCCGGTAACGCATTCCTTTCATACTTCCGGTGTAAGCCTCTTTTTTAAAGAACTGCAATGGTACGAAGGTATCTTTATTAAGCATTTTATTTTCCTCCTTACATATGGCTTTATCTATTGAAACCCTATACCAGTATTATGCCATTGTCAAGAAAATCCTATCTTGCCATGTAAAAATAAAAGGCTGGAGCCCCGGTTTATGTAAACAGCCGGTGCCGCAGCCTAAGGGCTTCGCATTACTTATGTACGCCAGGCCCTGACTTCTTCTTTCCTGAGCTATTAGAAACTCCAGGTCCGATTTCCCCGTCCTTTGAAGGAGCACTTGTTGAAACCTCTGTCTCCGGTTCCTTTGTTGCTGGAGGAGCCGCAGTCGTGGGCGCTGCTGTTGTGGGTGGAGCCGTTGTTGGTGCTTCCGTAGGTTTCGCTGCGGTGGTCGGCTCAGTCGCAGGCTTTGTCTCCGCCGGCTTTGACGTTCCGTTAGAAGCTGTCTGGGATTCCGTTCCAGGCAGATGATAACAAAGAACCGGAACTCCTGCTGCTATATTTTCGAAGATGGTCTTTGCCACAGCCGGGGGCAGATTGACACAGCCGTGGGAGCCGCTGGTCTTATAGATGGTTCCGCCGAAGGTACTGCGCCATGTGGCATCATGGAGGCCGATATTTCCGTTAAATGGCATCCAGTAGGACACGGGAGTCCTGTAAGTTTCTCCCTTTAGCGTCGCATCCCTTTGCTTATAGGTAAGGGGAAAGACGCCCGCAGGGGTGGACCACCCCTTTGACTCATTGCCGGATACAAAATCTGATTCTACCAAAAGCTTTCCGTCTTTATAAAAAAACAGGTGCTGGGCTGTTAAATTGATTTCCACATAAGTGCTGCCGTAATCGTTCTCTCCATGGCTGGCTGCCTTCTGTTTGTAGACAGGCTCCCTGACCACGCTTTGCCCGGAACGGATCAGCTCCGCTAGTTCATCCGCCTCGGTGCTTTGATCGATTCTCCAGCCATAGCTTCCTCCCGTGATCCTTACGGTCTGCCCATAGGAGGTCTTTAAGTTTTTGGCTCTGGTGGATGTATCATACTGGGAAGCCAGCTCCTTTACGTATGCAGAAACAGAGGAACTGCTTAAATAAACCTTGCCATCCTCTCCGATCCCGATCCACTTGGAGATTGTATCACCGTTTAATACCTTTTTTTCATTACCAAAGTTGTATGTAATCGTGACATTGACATATTTGTTCAATGTCTGTATCTGCGCGATCAACTGAGGATCGTCAGCAGGAATCTGAGGCTTCACATAAGCCCCAAGCTCTTCTAAGGATATTTCCGGGTTTAAGCCCATCACAGCTTCAGAAATTCCTGACTTCACCTTTTCCGGGTCAAGCTGGTTTCCTTCCTTGGCAGCTATAATGTGGTAGCCCTGCCCTGATACATAATCGGACACATGTGCATTTTCCGGCTTCTCCACAAGTTCATCCTTTAAACAGTCTAATCCGGAAACAGCCGTATCAAATTTGTCCTGATCATACTGTATCATGGTCCCTATATCAAATTCCTGGGGCGTTTTTACATGTTTCAGCCATTCATAAGTCTTCTGGTCCGCCAAAAGCTTTTCAAGGCTCCCGTCAAAAACTGACTCAAGGCCGATATCCCGTCCCTTTATCTCTTGTGTGCTTCCTCCTCTTTCCCCGATTGACAACACATATTCCTGCGCGCCGGAAGCTATTGCATTTTTTACTTCTTCAACGGATTTCTTTGATGCATCCATTCCGTTGATCGTGGTGTTGGGGAAAAACACCTTCTCATACTGCTTGCCCGTCTGAAGATAGACAAGGGCAGCAATCAGCGCCGCTGCAGCTACAGTCCCGCTTCCAATTGCTGCCAAGCCCTTTAATCCAAATGGCTTTTTCTTTCTGCTGCGCGGTTTTACATTTTCCATTTACTACCTACCTCTTTACCAGCCTTTTCTTTCAGTATTCATTATACATGAAAACCGCGAAATTTGTCTAAATTTTTACGGTATTTTTCTTGACTTTTTTATTACGATTTCCTCTTTGGGACCTAAAAGTGATCCGTCTCTTTGTGGTGACAAAATATTTCATAATACTCCCGCAGTCTTCATAAGATGAATTAAGAATGATGAAAAAAGGATTCCTTCATGGCACGCTATACCCCAGTCTACGGAGAAGTAACCGCCGTCAACCCTTTAAGGTCCTCTGCCACAGACAAAAGCTGTTCTATGATCATTTCCATAATGAGCGAGAGCATCGGACAGACCAACTTTATTGTCACTCCGCAAACCTATGTCTTTAAACAGCACACCTTTAACCCCGGAGATTCTATTGTCGCCTTCTATGATACAAAAGCACCTGTTCCCCTGATTTATCCGCCTCAGTACACAGCAGTCGTCCTTGCGGAAAACAGCGATGGGTTTGAGGCTGTTTTTGATTATTTTGATGAAGACCTGTTAAATTCATCACAAACCTTAAAGCTGAGCCTGTCCGACCAAAGCGAGACCGATATCCTCCTTTCCAACGGCCAGACCTTCTTTTACAATCCAGGAGGCCATTTTCTTCTTGTCTTTTATGCCTTTACCACTCGCAGTATTCCGGCAATCACCACTCCTCAGACAATTGTAGTCTTCTGCACTCCCGAGAAGAAAACCTAGGAAGGTCACTGCTGCCGGCATAAAAAAACACCTGGCTTCAAAGGAATTCCTCTGAGCCAGGCGTTTCTGCCTGAATATAAGCGAAAAAGCATGAGACTACCTGCCTTAAACTTTCATATCTTCTGCTGTCAGAAATGCACCCTCATACCCCAATCGTTCACACAAACGGGTAGTATGGGGCTGTTCCAGCCGGGCCTTTAACAGGCTTTCTTTCTCATAAAAAACCTTTTCCCCCAGCCCGTCTGAGAGCACCTTTCCGTGGGCCATAATTATGACCCGTTCAAAGTACTCCGCCACAAAATCCATATCATGAAGAATCGCCAGTACAAATTTTCCTTTTTTACTTAAGGTTTGGACAATCCTTCCCAGCACAACCCGGCCATTTGCATCCTGAGCAATGGTCGGTTCATCCAGAATAAGCACCTTCGTATCCATCGCCACCACCGAAGCAATGGCTACCATTTTCCGCTCCGATAAATCCAGGTCATAGGGATTTTCCTCCGCCGCATCCGTAAGCCCTACCATCTCAAGAGCATCAGCCGCCAGCTTTTGCGCCTCTTCCCGGCTCTTTCCTAGGTTTAATGGTCCCACCATAACCTCTTCCATCACCCGGTTTTTGAATATCTGGTCATCCGGATTCTGGAACACATATCCCACCTTTCCGGCAAGCTGGGCCACGGTTTTTTGGGATATATCCTCGTCTTCAAAGAATATATTCCCTGCATTTGGCTTTAAAAGTCCCTTTAACAGCTTGACCAGAGTGGTTTTTCCCGCACCGTTCTGACCGATGATTGCGGTAGGCCTTGCATCCAGACAAAGATCCAGGTGTTCGATCACCGGAATGTCAGGAAGATAATGAAACTTTAAATCCTGTATCTGGAATACTTCCTGACCATCGATCTCCTGCTCACCATTTACAAAAGTCCTGCCGGTAAGCGTTGGAGGAAACTGGTCCCTTAAACGCTCCATCTGTGCCAAAGTAACCGGATAAAGCCTGTCCTCTCCCTCAATCCTGCTCACTTCAAGCGCTCTGCAAACCTGAGTATAGACCGGTGGCTTAACGCCCAATTCCTCTAAGTCATCCCTGGAAAAAATCCGTTCCGGAGTATCATAAGCGATTTGCTTTCCTTTGTGAAGAAGGAGGATCTTATCGCAATAAGAAGCCAGCTTTTCCATCTTCTGCTCCACCATGATAATGGTTATGCCTGTTTTAGCCAGCTTTTCAACCACCCGGAATACCTCTTCACTTCCCTGAGGGTCTAATTGGGAGGTGGGCTCATCAAGCACAATCACTTGAGGCTCCATGGCAAGGATGCTGGCAATGGCTACACGCTGTGTCTGACCTCCTGATAAATCAAAGGGATTCCTGTCTCTGTATTCCTCAATATCCAGAAGCTTTAAATTTTCTTCCACTCTCTTAAAAATCTCTTCCCTGGGAATTCCCAGATTCTGAAGCCCAAAGGCGATTTCCTCAAAGACCGTATCTTTTGCCCCAGAAAGCTGGTTAAAAGGATTCTGGAACACAAGACCAACCTTCTGACACAATTCAGCAATGGGAGTTTTCGCCGCTTCCGCTCCGTCAATGAGAAGCTTCCCACCATATGCCCCGCGAAACATGGTGGGGACCAGACCGGCAAAGGCCTGACACAAGGTGCTTTTCCCGGCCTTATTTTCACCGGCGATCCCGATAAACTGCCCCTTCTCCACTTTAAAATCGATTCCGTCAAGAGCTAAGTTTTCCGTATGGGGATACCGGTATTTTAAGTTTGTCACTTCGATCAAAGCCATGTAAGCACCCTCCATACAATAGAACCTGCAATAAGCAGGGCCATCAATAACATGAATGTTTTGTCCTTGCCTGCCAGCTTATGTTCTCTTAAAAATGTCTTTTTGTTTTTCGAATCAAATCCCCGGACTTCCAGGGCAATGGCTCTTTCTCTGGTGTTGATCAGGGAGCTGCTGACCACAGGTGAGATCAGTGGAATAAATGCCTTAGCTCTTACAAACAGACTGCCTTCTGTTTCCATTCCCCGGCTTCTCTGGGCATCCATGATGGTGTTCATGGTCCCCATCATCTGGGGAATAATCTGAAAAACAGAACTGATCATGTATCCGAACCTGGGAGAAAAGCCTGCCTGTTCCAGATCATCAACTAAGTCCGCAGGCTTGGTAGTCAATACAAACGTGGCGAAGGCCAAAAGCATGTTTAAGATATTAAGCCCGATCCTGGCGGCATAGAGAAGTCCTTCCTCATAAAAGGCAAGAGGCCCTAAATGGAACAGAACCTTCTGGTTTTCCTGGTTAAAAAGACCATGAATCAAAAAAATGGTGATTATAATGGTAAAAGAAAAGGCAATCAGAGGGAAAACCTTTCTGATAATCTTCCCGCTGATCAAAAGACACAGGCTGATGGCAAGAAAAAGGCCATAGATCCACAGCGCACCCCCGATCAGGGGTGCGCTGACGGCTGCCAGAATATAAAACATCTTGGCAAATGGATGAAGCCTGGTCAAGCAGGTATCTTTATCCACGTAAAGACTGATACTTTTCATATGATTCTGCCTTTCCTGCTTTAATCCAGACTTGCCACTTCATCATCCAGCTCGTAAAGGGAAGTCAGTTTCTTTGGAAGACCTTTGATGATCGCGTACACGATCAAAAGGGTGATTAATTTATCCGGCACATCCACGAGAACCTCATCAAGGAAGGAGCCAAGAGCAACGGGAAGCCCTGATGCCTGTGACCAGGCAAACACAGCGTCTCCCCAGATATTTCCTGTGGTTCCGCCCCAGAAAATGAGATTTAAAGGTGTGGAGATTACAACAGCCGTAAGGCCTGCCACACAGGCGGTAAGAATCGCTCCGGAAAGCTTTTCCATACGGCCAAGTCTTGCCATGATTCCTACTGCAACACCGATACCTAAGCTGGTTAAGGCATATACCAGAGTGATGGAATCACCGGTGGTAAAGCCGTAAATCAAGTTATTAGCCGCACCGCAGATTCCCCCGATTATGGGGCCCCCAAGAATACCGCCGATGCAGGTACCGATCGAATCCAGCCAAAGGGGAAGCTTTAAAACAGACGCAAAAAGCTTTCCTAAATAATTGATTCCAATACAAGCCGGAATCAATACAAAACAGGCTGCATTCAATTTGGTTTTAAATAAATTTTTCATCTCATTTTCCTCCAATTATGTTTTCTTTCAACCCTGATTCATACGGACAAAGGCTTCCAATGCCGTAAGAATCTCCAAATGCTCTCCCCTCATCATGGCGGACTCTCCAACCGTATAACTGTTGATGTTGTCCTCTAAGGATTCCTCAGATTCCACTACTACATTTAAAATGGAGGCGGTTTTTACTCCCCTCAGTCCGCCTACCACAAATAATGCAGCAGTTTCCATATCCGAACCCATGACGCCTTTTCCTGCCCAGTAAGCGCAGACCTCTTTTTCTTCGTCAATGTAAAAGCTATCATGGCTTCTGGCTATTCCCACATGAGATCTCGCTCCCAATTCCCTTGCACTTTCCATGCAGGCCAGTAAAAGCTTTGTATCCGGTATCGCCGGATAGATGGAGTGCGCATAAGAGGACGATGCTCCGTCATCCCGGACCGCTCCGTTTACCAGAATTAAGTCGCCAAGGCGGATCCCCTTTTGAAGTGCTCCGCAGCTCCCGATCCGGATCATGGCCTTAACCCCGATTCTTGCCAGTTCCTCCACTGCGATCGCCGCAGACGCACCTCCAATCCCTGTAGAAACCGCCATTACGGGCACTCCCCTGTATTTTCCCTTAATACTTCGGAATTCCCTGTTGTAAGCCAGTTCCTCCGCCTCCGTCAGACAGGTGGCAATCCGGTCCAGGCGTTTTGGATCACCCGGCAGCAGCACATAGGGAACGGCCTGTTCTTTCGACAGCTTGATATGAGGCATGATCTCAGCCACAGGTATCATCTCCTTTCACCTTTTTATGTCCTGAATGTAGCACAAAGAGGCTACCCTGTCAATCTGTTGACACAAACTATTACCCGGCTGCATTGACTTATCATGTATTCGTGATAAAATGGACGGAGAGATTTACGAGGAGGTTTCCTATGGTCACACTTCATCTGGATGACGCTGTTATCAAAAGCCTGAGCAACAATGAACTGAATGTCTTAAAATATGTCTATGAACACTCGGATGAGGTTTTGGATATGAGCATACAGACACTGGCCGCCCAGACATCTTATTCCTCTGCCACGATTCTGCGCTTCTGCAAGAAGCTTGGATATTCCGGCTTTGCGGAATTCAAATATGCCCTCCGCGCAGAGGGAAGAAAAGACACTCCCGGAACATCGGCTGCGAAGGCCCAGAATTTTAATACCCGGATCATGATTGACAGCCTGTGTTCCAATGTCGAAGGAACCTCCAATCTGATATCGGAAGACCAGCTCATCCATACGTTCCGGTATTTTGACAGCAACTGTCCCATCTACTTATGGGCCCCGGGAGGGATCACTTCTATTCTGAGCGACTATTTTGAGAAGCTTCTTTTCTCCATCGGACGCCAGAATGTATACAAGATCGAATCCAGTAAAATGGGAGAACACATTTTAAGAAATATCCACTCAGAATCCCTGCTGATCTTAATCAGCACCACCGGGGATTTCGGTCCGACCGTACGTCTTGGCAAAATCGCCCGGATGAACAATGTCCCGATTCTATCCATTACCCCATATACCAACAATGAAGTTGCCAATTTAGCCACTGTCAACTTCCGCTTCTTCACCAACCAGCGCGAGAACCGGGGAGCGGAGTTCACTTCCAGGCTACCTGTGTTTTATATGATCAACGCAATTATACGCTGTTATCTTCAGTACAAGCTGTCCGGCCGGGAACAAACGGAACAGGGGGAAAACCATGATTCCATTATTTGAAAAAGCACATCAGCTGCACCTTACGGATACGGAAGAAGAAATCCTTAAGTATTTTGAATCCAATCTTCCCTCGTCCGTGTATACCAATTTAAATGACTTAAGTGCCAGCCTGTATACTTCCAATGCAACCATTGTCCGTTTCTGCCAAAAGCTGGGACTGAAGGGCTATAACGAATTCAAATACCAGGTGCGAAAGGAATTAAAGCAGCTTCACCCCCAGAACTTCCGTACCGATGATCTGGTCCATCATTCTCTCGCCCTGTTTAAGGATAATTTAGATCAGATCGATGAAAAGGAGCTGGAGGAGATCGCCGGGCTTTTAACCAGTGACCGGCCCATCTATATCTATGGCTCCAATTTAAGCTCCCTTGCCGCCAAATATCTCCAGACGGTCTTAAACACCCTTGACTATCCCTGTATTCTGGTCGAATGGCGGCGCCTGTTAAATGGCCTTGTTCATGAGATAAACAGCGACGCCGTACTTTTCATCATCACGGCCCATGGAGATGCCAGGCGGTATCTGTCTGTATTCCGAAAAGCTAAGGCCCGGGGCACCATCACAATTCTGCTCACCTGTGAGAAGGACAGCCCTTTAATCCCCTACAGCACCTTCGCACTCTGTACCAATGACCGGAATGAGGAGTACCGTCATGTCGATATCAATCCAAGGCTGGGGATCTTTACGATCGTCCAGATTCTGATTGAACTGGCCGCCAGGATCAAACAGAATTCCCAGGACGGCGGTGATACCTTTGGTTCCCTTTCTTAACGAAAATAAAAAAGCTGCCCGGTTCCATGTTTCCCATGGCCGTGCAGCTTTCTCTTTGTATCTTTAATATTTTAATACTTCCCTTACATTTGATGCAATTCCTTCCACTTTCGGTCCATAAATCACCTGGATATGGGTATCACTGGTGCGGACTATTCCCATGGAGCCTGTTTTCTTTAAAAGTTCGTCACTCACCATTGCCATATCTTTAATATCCACACGAAGTCTTGTCAGACAGTTGTTCACTGTTTTGATATTACCATATCCGCCAAGTCCCTCTATAATTTTCGATGCGAGGGCTTTTTGTTTTTCTTCCATGGTACTCTCCGAAACATCCGCTTCCTGCTCTTCGTCAGATACATCGATGGAGAGCTGTTTTCTGGTCAGGTAACTTTTAAATACAAAATAATAAATAACGGAGAAGATCGGCCCGGTAATGATCACCCAGTACCAGCGGGATCCTGGCTGGAATACGCCCCAGATCAGGAAATCGATCAGACCGCCGCCGGTATTGCCGATGACAACCTTAAATGCTGACATCAGCATGAAGGACAGACCGCCCATTAACGCATGGAACAAAAACAGCGGCGGTGCAATAAACATGAATGAGAATTCCAATGGTTCCGTAATGCCTGACACAATGCTGGCTGCGACGCCTGCAATCATAAGAGCCTTTACTTTATTCTTTTTCTCCGGAGGAGAGGTCCTGTAAATAGCCAGTGCTGCTGCCGGAAGACCAAACATCATCATCGGCATTTTGCCCTGTCCTAAAAATACCGTAAACGGCCTCAACTCTGAGATGTCTACTTTATCGACAAATTGAAGGAAGATATTTAAGCATCCTTCTACTCCTTCATAGGTTCCGCCAATGGAGGTGGTACGGAAAATACCGTTTAATACATGGTGCAGACCGGTAGGAATCAGCAGCCGCTCCAGGAATCCATAGCCGAATACTCCGACCAGTCCTGTAGCAGATATCAAGCCTCCCAACCCGTCAATAACCATGGAAACCGGTGACCATAGGATCGGTGCGGCAAGACCCACAACTGCCATGGCCATAATAACAACAATGGCAACAAAACGTTTCCCTCCATAAAAGGAGATTGCCACTGGAAATGTAACTTTATGATACCGGTTATGGAGTGAGGCAGTCATGATACCTGCAACAATACCTGCGACCGCACCCATATCCAGGGTTTCCACACCCAGGATCGTGGATATCTTCAAAGCACTAAAATTCATAAAGCCGGAATTGATCATACATGCCGATGCCACCAGAAATGTATAATAACCGATAAATCCTGCAAATGCCGCGATTTCCTTTTCCTCTCTCGCCATTCCAAAAGATATGGAAATGGAAAACAGCACCGGAATCAATGTAAATACAACACCTGATATTTTATTTAAAGTAGAAATAATGAAATAAATAAGCCCCTGCTGTAAAAATGGAACAGCCGACTGTACCTGCGCTTTCATAAGCGCAGAAGTTAACCCCAAAACGATACCGCATGCGGCCAAAGCAGCAATCGGCATCAGCAAACTACGTCCGAGAGCCGAGAAAAAATCCATTGCCCTGTTTTTCTTCATGATAATATCCTCTCCCATCACAGACTACCCTGCAACGTTACATCCTGTTTTCTTATGATTCTCCATAGGAGTACATTTCATTTCACTCCCGCCAAGTTTTTGCTTCCCCTTAATTTAACTCCGGCCACATTCCTTTATTGGCTTCAATCAAAGCATCCAGCACCTTTCTTGCTTTCTTTGCATCGCCGATCAGCCTGTTAAGAGTAAATGCCTCCAGAGCCTTCTGATAAGAATTCTCAAAATAAGCATCTACAATCAGCTTTTCACAGGATACCTGGTTAACCAAAAGTCCCAGATAGAACTGAGGAATATTTCCCACTCTCATGGGGCGGGGGCCATTTGCTCCAAGTTCGCATACAACCTCTACCATGGCATCGTCCTGCATATTGGCTATGGCACCGTTGTTCTCAACAATCAGGATATGCCTGTCATTTTTATTAAAAGCGATGGATTCCGCAACCTTAATCATCATTTCGGCATGGGCATCCGAAATCTCATCAAACTTATCTCCCAGCTTTCCTTCTTTGATCACCTGGGCACACTCGCTGAATACCCGTTTTTCTCTCCCCGCCATAACCTCATCCGCACGGGTAAAATCAGCATCCAGATGACTAGCCTTATATTCCGGATATAAGTAATACTGATCATAAGTGTTTGGCAAAAACTCCGGGAAGTCTTCCATGATTGTCTTTACCATTCCGTAGGTATCCAGCCAGGACTTATCTCTCTGTTCTGCATCCTGGGGAAGGAAGCCGTTCTGAGCAACCATTTCCCTGATCTTTGGAAGCAAGTCTTCTCCCGTATGAACGTCATACATATGGGTAAACCAGCCATAATGGTTCAGGCCAAAATAAACCGGGTCTAAATCTTCCCAACTGCATTCTAAAAGTCTGCTGCAGGAGCGTACCACATTCTCCGGCTGATCACAGATGTTTAAGATTCTCTTGTCATCCGGAAACTCTCTGCGGAGTGCTTCCGCAACAATAGCTGCGGGATTGGAGTAGTTTAATATCCATGCATCCGGTGCATAGGTACGGATATCGTGTACGGCCTTGATCATATCCACGCAGGACCTGAGACCATAGGCCATCCCTCCCGCCCCGCAGGTTTCCTGTCCGATGATTCCCATGCTCAGCGGAATGTGCTCATCCTTTGCACGCATCGGAAGTCCACCGGAGCGCATCTGCATAAATATGAAATCCATTC
Source organism: Lacrimispora celerecrescens (assembly GCF_000732605.1). Lineage (GTDB taxonomy): Bacteria > Bacillota > Clostridia > Lachnospirales > Lachnospiraceae > Lacrimispora > Lacrimispora celerecrescens_B. Next base: position 93,515 of record NZ_JPME01000025.1, read on the forward strand.
CCTCATAAGCTTCCTTAACATCAGTTGTGTAAGAGAAATCCAGCTCCGGAAATCTTTCCTTAAACAGAATCTCACCATACTTTCCTATCGGTTCCTGGCGGTCGTTATCGATGTCAAACAGCACCAGCTTCTTTAAAGGGAATTCCTCTTTAAGTCTGACAAATGACTTTAAGAAACCTAGTGTAAAAGTACTTCCCCCTCCAACGATGCATACGTTAAATGTTCTCATTGTTTTTCTCCTTTACCTCTTTTTACTTATCCTTGATGGCCTTATGATACTTCATTTCATTTAACGTGTAAATAGTTTCACATGCATACGGATACGATCCCATATTTCAACATTTATTACTGTAACAGTTATAATTTTCACTCTTTTTATTACAAATGATGACTGCATCTTTTCAAATAAAAAACGGCACAATGAATAAAAGCCGGTTCGGATATAAAACCCGAATCGGCTTTCTCTTTTTTTCTTGTCCAAGACCAGGACATTTAACTTAATAGTGGCAAATTACCGGAATTCCGGAATAGACTAGCCCATATAATACCTTTGCCTTCTCCGGCGGAAGATTCACACAGCCATGGCTTCCCGTTGTCTGGTAAATGGCCCCGCCAAACCGGGACCGCCAGTTGGCGTCATGGAAACCGATCCCTCCGTTAAACGGCATCCAGTAATCCACATGGCTTTCATATTCATAGGTGCCGTCTGCCTTTTTGGCTCCACGCAGAATCCGGTCTGTTTCCTTATTGTACAGGGTGAAAATACCCTCGGGAGTTGTGTAATTTTTTGAAACATTTCCTGTCACACAGGGAGAATCCCATACCAGAGCGCCTGCCTTATACATGTAAACATGCTGGGCCGCCATATCTGCTTCCACATAAGTCCCGCCCCAGGCACTGGTTTTGTCAGCCACTGTCTGAATATACTTTGGTTCCCTTTTCTGACTTTGTCCCGATTGAATGATGGCATTAAGGGCAGCCGTTTCTTCCGCCTGATCCATCTTACGGCCATAGGAACCAGGAAGAAGGCTGGGTTTTCCATTTGTAACGCGAAATGCCCGTTCCTTTCCTTGTATATCATACTTGTCCGCCAGACCTTTAACATAAGCCGTAACCTTATCTCCCTTTACATTTATAACGCCTTCCGTCATTCCTGAAACCCAGGAATAGATTTCCTCTCCCTTTAAGACCTCTGACTGGCCGTCTCCAAGGACATAAGTAATCTCCATTGCCCTTATCCCGTTAAAGGAATCCCGTTTGGCAATCAATCCGGCATCTTCTGAAGTGACTGTAATGGTATCATAACAGCCTGATTCTTCAATATTTATCTGGGGTGACACCTCATTTAGCGCAGCCTTTACCAACGCTTCCAGTTTTTCAAGGTTTACGCTGTTCCCCTGTACTTCCGGAAGGATCGTAAAGGGAATTCCCTGCTGCCAGTCAGTAATCCGGGCATTCGTCGTAGCCGTAATACCCTCGCCGCTCATGCAGGAGAGTGAATTCAGCCTTTCCTTTAACTTTCCTTCATCATAACTGACTACTCCCTTTTGGCTATAGTTATTATCAACTGCAGGACCTGCCACTCTCCCCGAAGCATTCTGCTCATCTAAAACCGTCTTAAGCCCTTCCGAAAAAACCACCTGATAGCCGATCTCAGGACCGTTTATGACTTCTTCAGCGTCTCCCTTCTCCTTAATGGAGAGCTGATATTCCCTGCTATAAAAGCCTTCTATTTGTATTTTCGCTTCTTCAACTGTCATTCCTCCTACAAGAACACCGTTTATTTTGGTTCCCGGGACAAATTTAGAAGCGTCATCTGCCAGTGCAATCGTCGTACCTGCCAGCATAAATAGGACTGCCAGAAGGATGCTCTTACTCATCGTACCTGCATGACTTCTTTTTCTGCTCATTTACCATAAATCCTTTACTTGATATTTGGAATATTATTCCACAACTTCTAGAGTAACACTATTTATACGGAATCTCAAGAAAAATCATTCCCCATTTTTCTCCACTCTGGAATACAGAAGCACACCGCCAATGGTAATCAGGCCTCCGGCAATCTGTAAAAGTGCTGGAAGCTCAGCAAAAAGGAAAACAGCAAATAGAGCCGCAACCACCGGCTCACAGAGCTTGGAAGCCGATACAAATGAGGGAGACAGGAATTTTAAGCACCAGCTGAAGATACTGTGTCCTAAAAGGGTGGAGAATACAGCCAGAAGAAGTCCCACCACCACGGAACTCATCCCATAACCATGGAAAGGAATTCCGGCCGCTGCCGTAAATATGCAAAGCACCAATGCACAGAAGAAATATACGATGTAGGTGTAAGATATTGTCGACATTCCTTTTCTTACTTCCCGGCCGATCAGGGTATAAACAGCGGAAAATATTGCCGCTGCCAGAGCCAGCCCGTCACCGGACAAATGGTCTCCTCCTGCCGAATAATCAGAAAAGGCAATAAGCAGGCTGCCGAATACAGTTATAGCAATGCTTAAAAGGGCTGCTTTTCCAATCTTTCCTTTTAAGAACACGACAAATCCCAAAGCCACCCAGATGACCTCCGTGCAGACAATTGCCGTCGAGCTTGCCACAGAAGTCTGCTTTAAAGATTCAAACCATGACGTAAAATGAAGAGCCAGAAATATTCCGCTCACTGCACATAATACAATGGTCTTCCCGTTCGTCTGTTTTAACTCCGCCCGGACCTGGGCTTTCCCAAATACAACCGGTGTCATTAGCCCCACCGTCCACAAGAGCCGGTACGCAGCCGTCACCACGGAGGGTGCACCGGAATATTTAACAAAAATTGCAGAAAGGGAAATTCCTATGACACCGATTACAATCATGACCATGGGATGCTTTTCAAGAACTTTCATTTTTCTTCTCCTTTGTTATCCTGTCTCAATATATGCCTCCTGATTATAGCATCACTTCTGGTATTGTCAAAGCTTAATAAGGAAAGAAAGCAAATCCATGCTTGCTGATCTATATCATTTTTATCATGCTTTTTCGATTGTCTATTAAGGTTCACGGTTGAATTCTAATGGTTATTGGGGTTATTTCCCCCTTTTCATGCGTAAAACCTTATATTTCCACATTTATCCATTATATATCACTCATCATTCGTCACGATACGACTTTCCGTTTGAATATTGAAATAATCCACCGTGTGCTCCCATAACTTTGAGCGGCAGGAACCGTATTTACCAGCTCCCAGCCCTGCTGGCCTAACTCATTTAACTCTCTTTGAAATGCGTTCTGGTCCACTTTCCCCCCAAGCATTCCCTTTGCATCAGTAAACAATGTTTTGTACTCAAATTGCTCCATATTCTTACCTCCTGTTATTTTTCCTTCCTTGTATTGTAGAGAAATCTAACGAACTTCTGGCTGCTTTAAATAACAGCAGTCTTATCCTCATAATACCATGTTCCAACTAATGAGAAAAGGGTTAACTTTCCCCGGTCGGACTGCCATGACCGTTCTGCCGGAGCAGTCACTTTTTAACATGCAAAAAACCCGCAGAGTCTGATTTCTCTGCGGATTTTTATAATCTTAATTCTTAGCTTTCCAGATATAAATGCATTGGATAAGACATGTACTGAACATCGTCAAGCTTTTCAACCGTTACAAATCCTGCCGGAGCATTTAGTATGGTTGGAATGCGGTTTACAATGTTTGCACAGGTATGCTCTACCGTAGCAGGCTTCTTAACGAAGAAGGTAGTGTCCGGCTCACCAATGATTTTCCAGTCACACATATCTCCGTCATCCGGGCCGTAAACCTTGCCGATGCACTGGGTTTCAATGACCGGTCCCTGGAAGGTTTCCGTAGTTACAACTGCGCTCATGCCGATGCAGTTACCCTTGGGGATCGTAGCTCCAAGAGTTTCGGAATATAAGTCTTTATCATAAAAATAAGGAACACACTTCTGCGTCTGGGATTTGATGGTCCAGCCCATCTTATTGCACAGCGCCTCGTTGGAGTTCCATACATAAGAAGGCTCCAAAGTGGTCGGATGGGCAATCTTTTCTTCGAATTCCTCAGGGGTAAGGCCTGCGCCATGAGCTTCGGCAAGAGCCAGTCCATAGTCTTCCACGTTATAGCTGACTGCTCCTTCAATGCGGTCGATCCGATGTACACCACCTGCCACACAGCCAATCATGTTGATCCAGTAAATATCCTGCATTCCGGCTCCAACGATGGTACAGCCATTTTCTTTTGCCAGACGGTCCAGACGGTTGGTAATGGCGGAGGCAGTGGTCCATGGATAAATGGCTTCCTCACAGGTTGTCACCACGTTGATTCCTCTGGAAACACATTTCTCGAAATGAGGATATACATCTTCCATAAAGCTGAACAGGGTCACGACTGCGATATCTGCATCACATTCATCCAGAACCGCATCTGCATCGCTTCGGATGGGAACACCGATATTAAATCCAAAACCGGCAAACTCGCCTACATCCATGCCAACCACATCAGGGTTTACGTCAATGGCGCCTACGATTTCCGCACCCTTTTCATAGAGATATCTTAGGATATACTTTGCCATTTTTCCGCATCCATACTGTACCACACGAACCTTTTCATAATTCATCATCATCGTCATCCTTTCTTTATAAGAACTTGTTTTGGAGCACAGCTCCTGATGCTTTCATTATAAAGGTTATAGATGGTATCAGGTCAATGGAGCAAAATCACGAATTATCAGGACATGCGTACCGGTACCTGAAGGCGCAGGAACATGCCTCTTTCTTTATAGTCAAGAGGCATCTCAACAATGACTTCACAAATATAATCTCCGATTACCGTGTAGCGATTCTCTTCTATGGTCGCCAGCAGACGGTCAATGTACTCTTTTTCTTTGGAAAAGCGGTCACAATATATGCAAAGATAGGAATTGGCCGGTATGACGGTAATCAGCTCTTCCTCAACGTATTCCTGGTCCACGAACACAAACACCTGGGTGGAATACAGGTTTCGCTTCATGAAATTCTCCCGCTTCAATATGGTCCCTGCATTGGCAAAGTAAAACGGAGATATCTTACGGGCTCCCATATCCTCCTTTAAGCTGCGCAGGAGACGTTCGTATTCATCGATTTCATAGTCATAAAAGTTCGTTTTCGTCTCTTTAACATACATCCGCCGTTTTGGTATGTACTCCATAACAATGGCCCCATCGGGAGGAGCCGCTTCATAGCGGTCATAACTGTCAAGAGTCCGTTCTATGGCACGTTTTTGAAGATTAAGTTCCACAATCTTCTGGTCAATTGCATCCCGGTTCTCCCTGAGAAGCTGTTTTACCCGCCCCATATCCCACTTTTTCATGTGAATCCGGATCTCCTTTAAAGGCATCCCCAAGGCTTTCATGTACCGGATCATGTCAAGCTGGGCACTTTGGCGAATGTCATAGTAGCGGTATCCGGTGTTTTCATCCCGGTATACGGGAGAAAACAGTTCTTCCCGATCGTATAGTCTTAAGGTCTGCTCTGTTATGTGATTGATTTTAGCCATTTCTCCGATCGTCATTTTTTTAACATTGAAATTTTTTAAATTTATCATATTTAACAATCTCCGCAGTTGATCATAGTGGTTTCTCTCTTTATTATACAAAATAAACCTGATACTTACAATAATGTTTTTGATATTTTCTTCACATAGTCTTTTTAAATTTAGTAAAAAAAAAACGGGCTTTTAAAAAGCCCGCATACAATCATATCCCTTCCAAATGCTTCAAAATCTCCCTCTTATATTCCATAAATTCCTTTGAGATGTTAAAATCCTTATCCCGTGGCTTTGGTTCCTTTATGACGATTTCCTTTGTAATCCTGCCGGGAGATCCGGTCAGCAAACAGATTCGGTCTGACAAAAGAATGGCCTCGTCAATATCATGGGTGATAAAAAGAGTGGAAAGATGAATGTCATCCATCACCTTTAAATACCATTCATGTACCCCCCGCTTGGTCATCATGTCAAGAGCGGAAAAGGGCTCATCTAGAAGAGCGATGCGATTGGAGAACAGATACGTCCTTAAAAGAGCTGCCCTCTGCCTCATACCGCCGGATAGCTGGGAAGGGTACTGCTTCTCCGTCCCTTCCAAACCAAACAGCTTAAAATACTCTCCCGCCATTTTCCTTGCCTCTGTTTTCTTCATGCCCTTAATAAGAAGGGGGAGGGCCACATTATCCACGATGGTACGGTATGGCAGCAAAAGGTCCTTTTGCAGCATATAGCTGACAGACCCCGGTTTTCCTGTAATTTCTTCCCCATTCAGATATACATGTCCCTCATCCGGCAGAGAAAGGCCTGCAATGATATGAAACAGGGTGGTCTTACCTCCACCGCTGACGCCAAGAAGAGATACCAGCTCCCCTTCCTTAAGCTCTAAGGATACGCCTTTTAAGACCGCCTTTTCATCAAAGGATTTTGTAATACCTTCCACCTTTAAATGTGTCATGGTTTCCTCCTCTATGTTTGCAGGATTACCTACATGGCAAATGCTGCAAAAGTCAAATCCTCCCACTTACTGAGGCAAATAATCGTTTGAAAATCCGGCATTTTCCGGAATCTCAGGACTCGAAAGGCCATTTTCATTCAGCCAGCCATAAAACTTATTCCACCGTTGCGGATCGATATATCCCCACGTTTCCACATCCGCCTGATATTTATCCGCAAGATATTTCTGGCTTTCCATTACCAGCTTTTCATCAAGCTCCGGCGCTGCCTTAAGTAATATACGGGCTGCCCCTTCCGGGTCCTTTTCTGCATCCGCATACCCTTTGCTCACAGCCCTTAAAAATGCTTTGGCTGTCTCAGGGTCCTGCTTTAGGAATTCATTTCCCGCAATAATAACCGGTGTGTAATAATCAAACGCAGGATTTAAATCTGCAAATGCAAAGTAATCCGTATCAAGGCCTTCTACTTCCATCTTAATACCTGCCCATGCATAGAAGATCCAGATGGCATCTACTGATTTTGACTTTAATGCGGAAACCTCATCCGTAACAGTGCTTGGAATCAGCTGCACCTTGGAAAATTCCCCTCCATCGGACTCCACCACATCTTTGACCATAGCCTTTTCCACCGGAATATCCCAGGTGGCATATTTCTTTCCTTCCATTCCTTTTGGAGAAGCAAGTCCTTCGCCCTTTCTGGAAATAATACCGGAGGTGTTATGCTGAATAACCGCTGCTACTGCTGTAATCGGAAGGGCATTTTCCCCTGCCAGAGCCGGAGCCATGGAGTCCTGAAATGACATTCCAAACTGGGCTTTTCCAGAGGCTACCAGAACTGCCGCCCCATCCTCTGGTGGCTGAACGATTTCTACCTCAAGCCCTTCAGCCTTAAAATAACCCTTTTCCTCTGCCACATAAAGTCCTGTATGATTGGTATTGGGCGTCCAGTCTAAAACAAATGTTACTTTTTTTAAATCCGATGCATTTGTATTTGCTGCCTGTTTCCCGGTTCCCCCGCAGGCAGTGAGAAATGCGGCAGCAGCTGCCGCCATAAGAATTGCCAAACCTGTTTTTTTCATTTTTTCCTCCAATTCTATCCTATCACTGTTTATCCCATGGCATGCATTTCTTAGAAAGCATGTCCACGCCTTTCATAAGAAGAAGACTGATGGCCGATATGAGAAAAATGACCGCAAACATCTTATCAAAGGAGAACGATTTTTTCACCCGGGTCATGTAGACTCCCAGCCCGCCAAAGCCTCCCAGCCATTCGGAGATGACTGCCCCGACCACGGCATAGGAAACTGAGATTCGAAGGCTTGCAAAAAACTGCCCCATAGCTCCGGGAAGCTTAATATAGCGAAATATTTTTACTCTTCCTGCTCCCATGGATTTTAAAAGGTTCACGGCATCCGGATTCACTGACTTAAAACCGGTAAGCATGCCCACGGTAATGGGAAAAAAGGTAGTCAATACGATGAGGATTACCTTAGGAGCCATTCCGTAGCCAAACCACAATACCAAAAGAGGGGCAATGGCTACTGTGGGAACGGTTTGTGTCAGAACCACAAGGGGATAAAAAGCTCGGTAAAGGCCTTCAAAATGATCCATGATCACAGCGATCACAAAACCAGTTGCCACCCCCAGGAAAAGCCCGGTAAACGCCTCGGCGAGAGTGACTCCCGCATTGACTGCCAGTACTGGGAATTCCGTTACAAATGCCCTTCCCACACTGATGGGTGAGGGGAGCAGAAAGCGGTCCACAAGACCGAAAGAACTGATCCCCTGCCACAAGATCAAAAGTCCAAAAACCGCAGAGCAGGACCAAAGCTTACTTGTGATGCTTTGTGACTTTCTTTTCAATGGTAAGTACCTCCCCTTCCGGCCGTAGGTGACTTTGATATAAGCGGCTACAGAAGGAGCACCTGCCCTTATGGCAATGTGCTGACATTCCTTAACAATGTCCATGAGTTCATCATAATCCCCTTCAATGGCGGTTTCAAAAGGCCCCACATAATAGTTCAGACCGGTACTCTTAATATAATCAATCACCTGGTCAACGATACGGATCAATTCCTCATCATTCTTTGCCTCCGGCAATGTTTGGATCGCTACGCTTGCATTCATATCTTTTCTCTCCTTTTATCATTAATAGAAAACAAAAACCCGCCCGGATATCCGGGCGGGTGAACAGGCTTAGCCTGAAAGCTTCCTACGCTGGCATTATCCAGATCAGGTTACAGGGTTTAAAGCAATACTGCCTTATCTCAGCCGGACTATTTCCAGCACCCCTTTTCAATTTTCATTGCAAGTATACAACGGTACAGTCAGAAAGTCAAGGGACCTTCTGACGGAGCCGGTAAACCGGCTCCAATGGTTTTATGCATATCAGATGCAGTCAGCGTTTTCACATTCACAGGGTTTTACGATAATGGAGGATATCTTCTGCCCATCTAGGTATCCGCAGGCAGCAAGCCCAGCCTGAACCACTGAGTTCCAGTTCTTTGCAGAAAGCTGATAGGTAGTCTCATCGTCTAAGACCACAGTACATGCCTCCTCCATAGGGCAAGTTTCCGAATAAACGACTTTATACATGTTCTTTCGGCTAATGGCTCCGATCTCCTCCAGGATATTGACCATCCGGTAAACGGTCGCAGCGCCGATGGTCTCGTCAACGCCTGATGCCTTATAATAAATCTCCTTGCAGCTGGAGCATTCATGCTCCAATATGATATCTAACAGCGTACTGCGCTGCTTCGTGATTCTGCAGCCCTTTTCCTTCAGCTTTTCAATGATCAGTTCTTTCTGCATCTTAGTCCTGTGATAGCTTCTGGAATCAGGCGTTTTTCTTTTCTCAATAATATTCGTTCGTTTCTCCATTTGCGCGCCTCCGCTTATTTCTTCCAGCTGCCGCCTCAATTAATGGCAATGGCCTCCGCAATGTTTACAATCTCCGCCGCACTGAATGGATTTTCCGCTCTTTTTGTCATTGATCATGCTTCTTACTGCCAATGACACCAACCCGGCAACAACGATAAAAACAACAAGTGTTCCCATAAAGTACCTCCTTATATTTTGAGCCTGCAGATAAGGTGCAGGCTCTCATGGGGCAAGCCTACTTAGCTCCTGCCACGCTGTTTAAATGAATTTTTGTTACTTTTTCTTCCTTTGACGGTCTTATGAGCAGGTAGATGAATCCTGCGATCAGGGCAAAGGCAACGATAGTAAAGATTCCAAAAGTTCCTGTAAGAACCAGGGATCCAATCTGGAAAACGCAGAGGGATACGACATAAGCAAGAAGTGTCTGATATCCGACGGCAAACCAGAACCATTTCATATTGTTCATCTCCCTTTTGATAGCTCCCATAGCAGCAAAGCATGGGGCACAGAGAAGATTGAATATCAGGAAGGAATATGCTGCCAAAGGAGTCATGCTGCTTGCAAGCGTTCCCCAGATTTCAGATCCATCTTCTGCAACTTCCGCAAATCCAAAGAGGATACCGAACGTACCTACTACGTTTTCTTTTGCAATCAGTCCGGTAATGGCTGCAACCGCAGATTTCCAGTCACCCCAGCCAAGAGGTGCGAAGATCCAGCTAACTGTGCCTCCAACTGCCGCAAGAATGCTGTGATCAAGTTCCAAAGCGTCTAACATCCGGAACTGGCCGTCAACCCAGCCAAAGAAGGAAGTAAACCAAACAATAATGGTTGCTAAAAGGATGATGGTACCTGCTTTTTTAATAAAGGACCAGCCACGTTCCCACATACTTCTTAAAATATTTCCAACAGTAGGCATATGGTAAGCCGGAAGCTCCATAACGAAAGGTGCCGGATCTCCTGCAAACATTTTTGTCTTCTTTAAAATAATTCCTGAGCAAACGATGGCTGCTATTCCTACAAAGTAAGCACTTGGAGCCACCCAAGCTGCTCCGCCAAACAATGCACCTGCAATCAAAGCGATGATGGGAAGCTTTGCTCCGCAGGGAATAAAGGTAGTTGTCATGATAGTCATCTTACGGTCACGGTCATTTTCAATGGTACGGGAAGCCATAATTCCAGGCACACCGCAGCCGCTTCCGATTAACATCGGGATAAAAGACTTGCCGGAAAGACCAAACCGGCGGAAAATACGGTCCATGATGAAAGCAACTCTCGCCATGTAGCCGCAGGCTTCCAAAAACGCCAGGAAGATGAAGAGCACCAGCATCTGAGGCACGAAACCAAGAACAGCGCCGACACCGGCTATAATTCCGTCAAGAATCAGTCCCTGCAGCCAATCCGCACAGCCTACAGCAGTTAAAACGCCTTCTACAACAACAGGCACACCGGGAACTTCCAGGCCAAAGAAACTAAAGCCCTCTCCAAATAAGCCGTCATTGGCCCAGTCAGTTGCCCATGTTCCAACGGTTGTTACAGAAACATAATATACAAGAAACATAACCAGTGCAAAGATAGGCAAAGCCAGGAAGCGGTTTGTTACGATCCTGTCGATTTTATCAGATATTGTCAGTTTTTCTACTTTATTGCGAGTAAAACACTCATGGATGATGGTTGAAATATAAACATAACGCTCATTGGTGATGATGCTCTCCGTGTCGTCATCCATTTCCTTTTCGATCCGGTTGATTTCTTCCGATACATCCGGCACATGCTTCATCTGGGTCTGGATCTTATTATCTTTTTCTAAAAGCTTGATGGCAAAGAAGCGCTTCTGCTCTTCCGGAATCTCATTCCCCAGCTTATCTTCAATGGAATCCAGAACAGATTCCACTTCCGGTGCGAATTTATGGACTGGAACCGTATTGTTTTTCAGATTAGCCAGGGCTACGGCCTTTTTTGCCGCTTCCTGGATTCCGGTTCCCTTTAATGCGGAAATCTCCACAACGTCACAGCCCAGCTTCTGGCTCAACTTTTGGATATGTATCTTGTCTCCGTTTTTCTCAACAATATCCATCATGTTGACTGCCATGATCACCGGAATACCCAGTTCCATAAGCTGTGTGGACAAGTATAAGTTACGCTCAATATTGGTTCCGTCTACGATATTTAAAATCGCATCCGGCCGGTCAGTGATCAGATAATTTCTCGCTACCACCTCTTCCAGGGTATAGGGAGAAAGTGAATAAATGCCGGGAAGGTCCATGATGATCACATCCTTATGGCCTTTCAGCTTTCCTTCTTTCTTCTCTACTGTTACGCCCGGCCAGTTCCCCACAAACTGATTAGATCCCGTAAGCGCGTTAAACAGTGTTGTCTTTCCGCAGTTTGGATTACCTGCTAATGCAATCTTAATTGACATACTCTACCTCTTTCTGCCTGTCAGCATCTGATTTTTCGGATATTAGTCTAAACTAACTCACTTGCAAAAATTACTCTACAAGAATCATTTCCGCATCCGCTTTCCGCAGGGATAATTCATATCCTCTTACCGTCACTTCAACCGGATCTCCAAGGGGAGCAACCTTTCTCACGTAAATGTCCACACCTTTTGTGATTCCCATGTCCATGATCCGTCTCTTGATTGGTCCTTCCCCGGTAAGCTTTGTTACCTTAACCGTTTTTCCGCATGGAATTTCCTTTAATGTCATTGTCTTCCTCCCTCTCTATTCCACCAGAATCTTATTGGCCATATCTTTGCCAATGGCCACTCTGGAATCCTTAACATTCACAATCATATTACCGCCCATTTCAGAAACAACCGTCACAACTCCTCCGGACACAAAGCCCAGATTCTCTAAAAAGCGTCTTGTTTCCTCCTTGCCGCCTACCTTGCGGATCACATTCGGTTCGCCTGTTCTCACCATTGTCAGAGGCATCATCCATCATCTTCTTTCTTTTTCATATTGCCCTTGCATTTGGGACAGGGGCCAGTTCCGCATTGCGGGACGTAAAGCTATACCTATGAAATGTTTTTTAATAATATTAATGAGAATCATTCCCATTACGCAATAGTTAGTATACACTAACGCAGGGCGGTTGTCAAGATTTTTATGAAATCTTTTTGTCCATCACAGAAAATCACAGAAAGAAAAGCAGCAGCAAAATAACAGAACTATTTTGCTGCTGCCCCTCTTCGATTGTTCTTACCAGATCTTCACTCGTTTCTCGGGCGCAACGTACATGGCATCTCCCTCCTTTATTTCCGGATAAGCCTTATAAAAAGCATCGGTGGCGCTAAGCACTGCATTAACTCTCACCTTGGCTGGAGAATGAACATCCGTGTTTAATCTTCTGATCATGTTTTCCGGCGTGTATTTCGCAGTCCATATGGTCGCATACTGCTCAAAAACCTTCTTTAGGCTCTCTGCATCATCTCCCACGATGGATGTGATGCAGGCCATGGAACCGAGATCCGCAATATTCTCATTTAACGTCTGTGCTCCGTTTACGTGGCGTCCTTTATAGCCATCCTGCTCGCTATAGTAGGCCACCACCTGGTCCGCCAGCTGTTTAAATTTGGCCCTGTCCTCATTGGTCCACCATACATGATAATTTCCCTTTTCGTCATAAAGGGAGCCGGAGGAATCAAAGGCATGGCTGACTTCATGGGCAATAACTGTTCCGATCCCTCCCAGATTTGATGCATAATCCTTGTCAGGATCATAGAAAGGAGCCTGCAAAATAGCGGCCGGGAACACAATTTCATTACCAGTAGGGTTATAATAGGCATTCACCGTCTGAGGTGTCATGCCCCATTCCGTTTTATCCACCGCTTTACGGTACTTTTCCTTGTTCACAGCATTTTGGGCCTTTGTAAGGGAAATGACGTTATTAATTAGGTTCCCTCCTTTTTCAACCGATGTGATGGTTGCTTTTGCATAATCATTAGGCCACTTGTCAGGATATCCGATCTTAAGGGTCATGTTGTCCAGCTTTTTCATTGCGGCTGACTTTGTTTCTTCTCCCATCCAGTCTAAGCCCATAATCTGCTTTTTGTAATTCTCAAGGATATGGTGAACCATCTCTTCAATGGCCGTCTTATCTTCTTTTGAAAAACGCTTTTCCACATATAGTCTGCCGAATTCAAACCCAAGCATGTTCTGGGTTCTTTCACTGGCCAGCCTCTGATCGGTTTTTCTTTCCTTAATGCCGTTCTGGGTGTTATTCCAGTCCTGATAATTATCTCTGATCTCAGCGGTAAGGTATGGTGCAAAATCATTCACCAGGCAGAAGATCGAATAGTTCTTTAATACAGGGAGATGCTCATTGGTCAGATACTTGCCTATTTTCTCCATCTGCGCCTTCTGAGTTACCACTAAGGAATTAACATCGGTCAGTCCTGCCGACGTAAGATAAGAGTCGGCAGTGCCTTCCGGAAGCAAACCCTTGATATCCTTCATGGAATAAGGGTTGTATATGATATCCGGGTCATTTTGCTGGCTTAAGGGAAGGGCGCTTGCAGCCATATCTCTCTGAAGTACCATAATATCAGCAGCAGCTTTCTCTGCCTCCTCACGGCTCAGTCCCGTGTATTCCAGGGTACTTCTTATATAGCCCTGGTACTGGTCCATCAGCTTTGCCTGGGTCTTATCCTCCAGTGTTTCCTTTCCTGGCCCTAAATCCGCCCCATCCACATACAGGGCATACCGGCTGGAATCCTTCATATCTTCCATCCACTGCATCGTAAGAATGCTGTTGGCTCCCAGATCCCCATAGATGGTGCCCACCGCTTTCAAATATTCATCGATATCAGAGGCATTTCTTAACTTATCCAGATAAGGCTGAAGCTGTCCAAAACCGGCTTTTTTCCGCCCTTCCATATCCATGGCTGATAAATATAAGTCTGCGATTTTCTGCTCCAGGGAACCTGGCTTCGCATGTTTCCGGTTTTTTACTGCCTCTTCCAATACTCCCTCAAGTACTTCATAGGAATCCTTTTCCAGCTTATAAAAATAACTCCAGCCGCTGGAATCATTAGGTATTTCCACCTGGTCTAAGATTTCCTGGTTTACATAATCATAATAATCATCCTCCAGCCGAATTCCATCTGATTCATCCGCAGCAGCACTTCCCGCTTCCCCTTGCACATTGACAGGCTGAGCTGCTGTCTGCTCCGGCTGCTCCGGCTGCGTCTCCATCTTCTTACGGCACCCGGTCAAGAGTAAAGACATCATTAATATAGCTATCAGACAGAACTTGATCCTGTTTTTCATATTGTACCTCATATCTTTCTACAGGTTTTTTGCACTAAAAAGGAAGTGGATCTCTCCACTTCCTTATCGGTTCTATCTTCTATTATGCTTAAACTTCGTCAGAATATACTGCTGCGTCATCTGCAGCCTCATCCTGTGACTGAAGTGCCTTAATGCTTAAACTGATCTTCTTATCGCCTTCGTTGAAATCAACCACTCTAGCCTCGATTTCCTGGCCGATCGCCAGAACATCAGCAGGTTTATCCACATGCTCTTTGGAGATCTGGGATACGTGAAGCAGTGCATCTACGCCTGGTTCCAGCTCAACAAATGCGCCGAAATCAGTCATACGTGCAACTTTACCGCTTACTACGTTGCCTACTGCATATTTTGTAGAAGCATCTTTCCATGGATTGGTCTCTGGGAACTTTAAGCTAAGGGCGATCTTATCACCGTTGATATCTTTAACCAGGACTTTGATCTTCTCACCAGCCTTGAAAGCTTTCTTCGGGCTCTCAACTCTGCCCCAGCTCATCTCGGAAATATGAAGCAGACCGTCAGCACCGCCAAGATCAATAAATGCACCAAAATCGGTTACATTCTTGATGGTACCTTCTACAACATCGCCTGTATGGATTCTTTCAAATAATTCCTTCTGGAGTTCAGCTCTCTTAGCAACCATGATCTGCTTTCTGTCGCCGATGATTCTTCTTCTCTTAGGATTGAATTCGGTAATGATAAATTCAATTTCCTTATCTGCATACTTGGATAAATCCTTCTCATAAGTATCGGATACCAGGCTTGCAGGAATGAAGACTCTTGCTCCCTCTACAACCACACTTAAACCACCGTCAAGTACCTGCGCAACTTTTGCAGTAAGTACCTCGTGGTTTTCAAATGCTTCTTCTAATCTCTTATTGCCTCTGTCTGCAGCCAGTCTCTTGTAAGACAGGGCTACCTGGCCTTCGCCATCGTTTACCTTGATGACTTTGGCTTCCATCTCTTCACCAACCTGTACAACAGTTGTAAGATCTAAATTCTGGTCATCCGTGTACTCACTACGCGGAATGATGCCGTCGGACTTGTAACCTATATTCAAGACGATTTCATCTTCCTTTACGTCGATGACTTTACCAGTGACGATCTCTCCTGTACGTATAGTTTTCAATGATTCTTCTAACATTTGTTCAAAACTTAACTCTGACATTAGTATGAACCTCCTCGATAATATAATTCGGGGTTGAAGCCCCGGCTGTAATACCTACGCTGCGCACAGAATTTCCACAATCAGGATCTAAATCACCTAGTGTCTGGATATAGTAAGTGTTCTTACATTCCCTTCGGCATATGTCGTACAGCTTCTGGGTATTAGAACTACTTTTTCCGCCTATAACAATCATGGCATCCACTTCTGAAGCTATCCGCTTTGCTTCCACCTGTCTTTCCTGTGTTGCATTGCAAATCGTATTTAAAACAAGTATATCATACCTCGTTTCAGAAATTTTTTCAACTAAATCTTGAAATTTATTGTAATTAAATGTCGTCTGTGATACAATACACAGCTTTTCCCCTTCCGATAGAGGTAATCTTTCCACTTGCTCGGGTGTTTCCACCACTAAAGTATTGTCATTTCCCCAGCCTTTAATACCTTCCACCTCCGGATGGGATTCATTGCCGATAATAAGAAGCCGTCTTCCCGCCTGATTTTGCTCCTCGGCAATGCGATGGATCTTCTTCACATAGGGACAGGTTGCGTCTACAATCTCGATCCCGTTTCGCTCCATGATCTCATAAATCCGCTTCCCTACTCCGTGGGACCTTATGACAACAACTGCATCCCTGACCGCTTCCAGTTCCTCTTCCGAATGAAGGACCTTTACTCCCTTTTCCTCTAAATCACGTACCACTTCCTCGTTGTGGATAATGGGGCCGTAGGTATAGATGGGCTTGTCGTCTCTTTTCAGCTGTTCATAAACCTGTTCCACCGCCCGCTTTACTCCAAAACAAAACCCGGCGGTTTTGGCAACAATCACTTCCATAGGCTGCCTCCTTCCGTTTTTCTTTCCTGAAAAAGTGCAAGGATCCGGTCCACTACCTGTGGAACGGTCATGGAGGAAGAATCCACAAGGACTGCATCCTCTGCCTGCTTAAGGGGAGAATTCTCCCGGTTCATATCCCGGTAATCCCGTTCAATGATATCTTTTTCAATGTCATTAAGGCTGCATTCTTCTCCCTTTGCCCTAAGCTCCTCATACCGCCTTTTTGCCCGGACCAGGCTGCTGGCTGTTAAATAAATCTTTAAGTCCGCCTCAGGAAGGACGCAGGTTCCGATATCCCGTCCATCCATTATGACATTTTCTTTTAAGGCCAGATTCTTTTGAAGCTCCACCAACTTATTGCGTACCGACATATAAACGGAAGCCGCAGAAGCCATGGCGCTGACCTCCCCCGTGCGGATCAGTCCGGAAACGTTTTCTCCGTTTAAGATCACCTGCTGCATCCCGTTCTCATAGGTAATGGTGACGTTCACCTCTCCTGCTGACTTTGATATTGCTACCTCATCATCTGCCGGTATCCCATTTCTTAAAAAATGCAGTGCCATCGCACGGTACATGGCTCCTGTATCCACATATACGAAGTTAAGCTTTTCTGCAACAGACCTTGCAATGGTGCTTTTTCCTGCCCCGGCCGGTCCGTCTATGGCTATATTATAAACTTTTTTCATTCGTTGAATTTCTCCTCTCCGGCAGCACTTCCGGCCGCCCATCCGGTGGACCAGGCGATTTGTAAATTAAAGCCTCCGGTCACTGCATCAAGATCCAGCACTTCCCCGGCAAAATAAAGGCCGGGAAGAAGCTTGGATTCCAAGGTGGATGGGTTTACCTCTTTAACAGAAACACCGCCCTGGGTGATGATGGCCTCATTGTAGCCCCGAAGTCCTGTAAGGGTCAGGAGAAAGCCTTTGGTTACACGGACAAGACGCTGGCGTTCTTCTCTTGTAATTTCATTGACCTTCTTCTCCGGCGGTATATTGCTTCGATCCACCATGACCGGCACCAGCTTGGAAGGATACAAATGCTCCAGAGAATTCTTAAACTGCTTGTTCGCAGCCTCTTCAAAATCCCGCAGGATCCTGGCATCAAGCTGTTCTTCGGAAAGAGCCGGCTTTAAGTCTATGGAAAGGGTCAAAGGCCCTTTCTTCAGTTCCTTTACCGCATAGCTGCTGGCGCTTAAAAGAACCGGACCGCTGACCCCGTAATGGGTAAACAGCATTTCCCCGAATTCCTTATAAACCACCTTTTTCCCGTTTAATATGGAGGCCTCCACATTGCGAAGGGATAAGCCCTGCAGTTCCTTTACTACCGGCTCCTCTACCACAAAGGGAACCAGGGCAGGAGAAAGAGGGGTAACCTTGTGTCCGGCTTCTTTTGCCATCTCATACCCGTCTCCTGTGGAGCCGGTTGCCTGATAGGACAATCCGCCGCAGGCTACGATCACCGCATCTCCGTACACCTTTGTATTTTTTCCACCGTCTTTTATAACCAGCCCCTTAAGGCTGCTGTTTTCTATCAAAAGATTCTCCACCTGGGTGCGGTAATGGATGGAGACTCCAAGGTCTAAAAGTCTTTTTGTAAGAGCCTTTATTACGTCGGAAGACTTATCAGAAGCCGGAAATACCCGGTTTCCCCGTTCTGTCTTTAAGGAACAGCCAAGTTCTTCTAACATGTCCATCATATCAAAATTGGTAAAGCCGTAAAAGCTGCTGTATAGGAATTTGGCATTGGTCACTACGTCTCCGAACAGCTCCTCTGTATCACAGGCATTGGTTACATTGCAGCGTCCCTTTCCGGTGATATAGACCTTTTTTCCAAGTTTTTCATTTTTCTCAAAAATGTGGACGGTACCGCCCTTCATGGCTGCTGCTATTCCAGCCAGCATCCCTGCAGCGCCACCGCCCACGATTAAAACCGTATTCATGCTTTCCTCTTTCCTTCCCATGCTTTCTGGGCATAAAGGTATCCCTGGACGGGGCTTCCTCTTTCTATCCCTGAAAGGGATTTGCTTTCGTTCACTATTTTCTTACTTTACACGAAAAAGAGGAAAAAAACAAGCGGTCATGAATTTTTCTTTCTTTTTTTTATCTCTGACTCCAAGGCCACCACGACAGTCTTTAACACCTTAACCCTGGCATAATACTTACAGTTTCCTTCCACTACCACCCAGGGAGCATAGGTGGTGGAGGTCCGCACCAGCATTTCATTGACCGCAGATTCATACTGATCCCATTTCTCCCGGTTTCTCCAGTCCTCCTCCGTGATTTTCCACTGCTTCGACGGATTTTCCTGACGCTCTTTAAAGCGTTTTTCCTGCTCATCTTTATCAATATGGAGCCAGAATTTAATGACAACGGCTCCGGCATTTGCCATGTGGTTCTCCATCTCGTTGATTTCCTGATAAGCCTGCTTCCACTCAGCCTCGCTGCAAAATCCCTCGATCCGTTCTACCATGACCCGGCCGTACCAGGTCCGGTCAAAGATGGCAATATGGCCTGCTTTTGGCACATGATTCCAGAAACGCCACAGGTAATGATGGAGCCGCTCCAGATCATTGGGAGCCGAAGTTGGATATACCTTATAGCCTCTGGGGTCTAGATTGCTGGTCAGGCGCTTGATTGCCCCGCCCTTTCCTGCTGCATCCCAGCCCTCAAAGCCAAGGACTACAGGGATTCGTAACCGGTATATCTGGCTGTGAAGGGATTCCAGCTTTTCTCCCAGCTGGCTCATCTCCTTCTTATATTCTTCCTTTGTCAAGGTCTTTGATAAATCCACGCCGGATAAGACTCCGTTCTGGAATTTCTCTGAACGGACCGGCACCTCTTTTTCTTTTCTATCTCCCCTTAGCTTCCTCTGCCTTAGGGCATCCTCTAAGCAGTCTGACACCTGGGTGATGATTTTGGCGGAGGCAAAGTCCTTATCAGTGCCCTCGATGATAGTCCATGGAGCACAGTCCATGTCCGTCCTCTGAAGCATCTCCTCTGAGATTTCTAAAAAACGGCCGTATTCCTTATTTCTGCGCCAGTCCTCTTCTGTCACCCGCCAGCTGTTTTCCTTCGAGGCTTCGAGCCGGTTAAACCGCTTCTTTTGCTCATCCTTTGATATATAGAGGAACAGCTTTATGATGACCATGCCATCGTCTGTTAACTGCCGCTCAAAGGACTGAATATCTTGAAAGGCCTCTGGCAGAGCTGTCTCCGGGATCTTGCCTTCAAACCGCAGGGTGGTCACCTGCCGGTACCAGCTTCTATCAAAGAGGGCGATTCTTCCCTGGGCCGGAAGCTTGGTCCAGAAACGCCATAAAAATGGGCGCATCTGTTCCTCTTCCGTTGATTTATCATTGGCATATACATCAAAACCTCTGGGATCCAGCGCCTGAATCAGGCGGTTGATCTGGGTGCCCTTTCCTGATGCTCCCATGCCCTCAAACACGATCATGACAGGAATGCCTGCTTCCTTGCACTCCCGCTGCAAAAGGCCCAGCCTTTCGCTTTGCTCTTTCATTGTGTCTTTGTAGGTTTTTTTATCTATCTTCTTCGATAAATCAAGTTTCTCCAGCATAAACCGTCCCTCCTTTGTTAAACTTAAAGCTTTGCAAACACCTTAGCCACTTCCGGCATAACCTCACTGATCTTAATCATCTGAGGACATTCCTTTTCGCAGTGATGACATGCCTTACAGCCTTCTGCCTTTACTCCCATGGCCTCGTATCCGGCCTTTGCCTCGTCCTCCTTATGGGCGGCTGTCATATTGTAATAAGAGAATATTTCCGGGATTTCCAGGCCAAAGGGGCAGGGGAGGCAGTAACGGCATCCGGTGCAGCCCACTAAAGCCATGGAATCAAAGATTTCCTTTGCCTTTTTATAAATCTGCTTTTCTTCCTCTATCACCATTCCGATATGGCTGCGGTCTGCATATTCTAAGTTTTCCCGAAGCTGCTTTTCGTCGCTCATTCCGCTTAGAAGAAGGCTCACTTCCTGCTGGTCCCATAAAAAATCAAGGGCATATTCCACCGTGGATTTTTCCTCAGGAAACACCGTTTTTACATGATCTGCAGGATCAGCCAGCTTTCCTCCAAGAAGCGGTTCCATGACAACCACCGCAAGTCCCTTGTCAGCCGCAGCCTTCAGTCCTTTTAAACCGGCCTGATGCTCTAAGTCCACGTAGTTATACTGAATCTGGCAGAAATCCCATCCATCATAATAATCTAGGATATCCTGAAATACATCATATGAATCATGGAAGGAAAATCCAAGATATTTTATTTTGCCGTCTTCCCTTGCTTTTTCCATGCGCTTTACAAGATCGAATTTTTTGATCTTATCTTCAAAACGGTCTCTGCTTAAGGCATGAAGCAAATAAAAATCAATATGGTCTGTCTGAAGCTTTTTTAACTGTTCATCTAAAACTTCATCAAAATCTTCCGGCTTTTCAAGCTTCCATACCGGACATTTGGTGGCCAGATAGGTTTTCTCCCGGTAACCATCCCTTAATGCGTTTCCTACGATTCTTTCACTTTCTCCCTGGTGGTAAGGATATGCCGTATCAATGTAATTTACCCCTTCATCAATGGCATGGCGGATCATGGATACCGCCCGGTCTTCATCCACCTGGTCTCCCTGAAGGATCGGAAGTCTCATGGCTCCAAACCCCAGGGCCGATACTTTTATTCCTGTTCTTCCAAAATCACGATATTGCATAATCTTCCTCCGAATAATATGTATTACGGCTTTTTCTGCCCGCCGCTCTTCCCTATATTGTACCATATTTCAATCCCGTGCCAAATACTTTTTTCTCAACCCGAAGAATAAACCGCAGGGCAATAAAGATCATACTAAAATGCCGCGGTAATACTGAATTTCAGTACACCGCGGCTCAATCAATACTCCCCTGTTATGCGAGATCAGAATCAGATCCGGCCTGATTATTATTTTATTTTAACTCTGGCCAGTAATCCTTATTCGCTTCAATCATTTCATCCAGAATCTGTTTTGCGACCATTGCTGATGGTATGGTCTTGTTTAATGTAAATGCTGCCAATGCTTTGTCATAGCTTCCTTCTATTGCCGCCTCAACGATCAGCTTTTCACAAGCCTCCTGCTGCTCGATCATTCCTTTGAAGAAAGTCGGAATTTCTCCTACTCTGGTAGCTTCCGGGCCTTCCTTTGTAATATAGCAGGGAATTTCTACCATGGCATCGTCCGGTAAATTTTTAACAGCACCATTGTTCATAACCATAACCAGATGACGTTTCTTTAAATTAAATGCAAGGCTCATCGCTACTTCCACGATAAATTCCCCATGAACACCGGTAAAGAATGGAGTCATATCAATTTCTCCGGTTGTTTCATACTGTTCAGCCGCCTGGAAAATCCGTTTTTCCCGTCCATCCATAACTTCATTGGCTCTTGTATAGTTCTTATCGGAATGCTTTACAATCTCATCCCCTAACAGATAGTATTGCATATAGGTATTAGGCAGATAGTCCGGGAACATTCTCATTAAATTCTTTGCATTGTCAAATGTGTGTTTCCAGGATGCATCATTATGACGTACTTCACTTCTGTCATCCGGAGGCATATAGCCATGTTCTCTTACATAATCCTTTAATTCTTCTGTCCGGTCCTCTTCCCCGACACGGATTTTTGTAAACCAGCCAAAATGATTCAGTCCAAAATAATCCGGTACAATATCTTTTCTGTCACAATCCAAAATGTTAGACATGTTTCTCATGATTGCTACCGGCATATCACAAATATTTAAGATTCTGGCATTTGGACGGAGCTTATGCATGGCTTTTGCAACAATGGCAGCCGGATTGGAATAGTTTACGATCCAGTAGTCCTTGCTTGCATATTTTTCACAATAATCGATGATTTCCACCATTGGGTTAATGGTTCTTAAACCATAGGCAAGTCCGCCTGGTCCGCAGGTTTCCTGCCCTACTACATCATATTTTAAAGGGATCTTCTCATCCAGTTCCCTCATATGATATAGCCCTACCCGCATCTGGGCAAAGATAAAATCTGCATCCGTAAATGCTTCTTCGGGATCTGTTGTAAGAACCAGTTTCACTTCCGGATCAAACATCTCAATTACCTTTTTTACCAAAACTCCTACTTTGTCCTGGCGTTCTTTGAAATTATCATAAAGCCTTAATTCGGAAAGTTTAAATTGATCCTTCTGATCCAAAAGGCTCTTTACAATTCCCGGTGTATAAGTACTGCCGCCGCCTACAATGACTAATTTAAACGTTTTATTCATAGCTAATCTCCTTATTTATTTGATTCCATCTTCTCTAATGCATCGTCTACCAAGGTTCTCATTTTTGAAACACTAAGACCGTAAACCACCTGGACATCATTTCCCTTTTTCATAATACCGGCTGCTCCGGTGCCTTTTAGAGTCTCTTCATCAATCCTTGTACTGTCTTTGACTTCCACTCTTAATCTGGAAAAGCAGTTTTCCAGACTTAAGATATTCTCTTTTCCGCCTAATGCTTCTATGATGGTCCTGCCCTGGTTCAACCGGTCTTCCTCAGTCTCTCCGCCGCCGGACTGTTTTGCTTTTAATTCTTTTTTTACTGCTGCTGCATTTGCATTTAAATCAAGTGCTATTTCCGTATCATCATCCTCACGTCCCGGAGTTTTTAAGTTCAGCTTTTCAATCATAAACTTAAAGACAACGAAAATCACAAGGATTTCAATAAGGCCGACCAGTACATACAGAGGCCATAAGGTTCTGCCGATTCCTGCCGGAAGATTTAACACAAGGAAATCCAGAATTCCGTTGGTGGCGCAGACACGGACGCCGATTAAATAAACTACCATCTGAAAAAAGCCATCCAGAACAGAGTATACCAGCCATAATAATGGAGCTGCAAAAATAAAGGTAAATTCCAGGGGTTCTGTAATTCCTGCGATCACTGCTGTTAAAGTAGCCGGGATCATCTGAGCCTTTAAGTTCGCCTTTTTCGCTTTCTTTGCGGTTACATAGAAAGCCAGTGCCACACCGATGATACCAAATGTCTTCATCAGACCATAGGTCAGGAAACGGCTGGTATCCGGCATCATTCCGGCTGTTGGATCACTTAAGAGCGCCAGGAAGATCGGCTTTGCACCAATTACGTTTTCTCCGCCGATCACCGCCTGTCCGCCAACTGCTGAATAAAGGAAGGGTGACCAGATTAAGTGGTGCAGCCCGGTGGGTATCAGGAACCGGTTTAAGAATCCGTATACAAATACACCGGCAGCTCCGGCAGTGCTCATAAAGCCGGTCAGTGCGGATATTCCGTTTGCAACTCCCGGCCACACATAGGTCACGCCAATGCTTAATACTGCAATGACAGGAATCATGATCATGTAAACAAGTTTGCTGTTGCCATAAGGAGCAAAGCCGCCCTTAAACTCGGTATCACAATGCTTGTTGTGAACCAGAGCCACCAGAACACCGATGATCATACCAAGAAACACGCCCATATCTGTTACGTGAAATCCTAACTGAATTGTTTGACCTGTACCATATAAAGCTCCGGCAGTTGCCCCTTCTATCATCTTTCCTGACAGCTCCAGCCACTTGCTGTTAGCTCCTAAGAACATGATGTATGACATCAATGCTACGAATGATGCATCTGCTTTTTTCTTTTTTGCCATACCATTAGCAATTCCCACGCAAAATAAAATACTTAAATTCCCCATAATAGAATTCAGCATGCTGTTAAAAAATTTGCCAACCGTCCACAGCATCCCACCTTCTGATACAAATGCGGTATTGGTCATGATTGCAGTCAAAGCAATCATCATACCTACGACAGGCAAAAATAACACGGGCCCAATCATTGCTTTAGAAAAGCTCTGCATGGATTTTACTACTTTATCCCTCATCTCAAATTCCTCCATATATAGTTGTTTACATTGGTAATTACCTTGTGGTGGGATTTTATCATACTTGAATACAAATCAAAATATTTTAATCGTTATTCACAACATGTTGACCATATAGTGAACATATTTACTTATATTCATGACATATTTTGATGCCAGATCGTGTAATAGGCATAAAAAAAGCATTAATACTCAATTCCTATCATGAAATGAGTATCAACGCTTTCCTCTTTTATACTTATTATTCCCGATAAATCCCTATGCCGCACTGTTAAATTTCCAATACAAGGAACTGCCAGCCTTTTAAATGAATCCTGGTCTCGTCATAAGATACTTCTTGATAATTATTGATCAAAATCTCCTTTGGCATCCGGGGAAGAGGCACTTCCTGCTCATCCTTTTGAAAATTCCCAATGATCAGGAGTGTTTCCGGCCCTTTCCGGTAGTAAGCCATAATATTCTTTTCATCCTCAAGAACAGGTTCCAGGGTTCCATAGATTATGGTTTCCTTCCATCTGGGATGTTTCCTTAACTGGATCAGCTTTTTATAGAACATGAAAACCGAATGTTCATCGTTCATCTGGTCAGCCACATTGATATCCCTGTAATTCGGGTTCACCTTCAGCCAGGGGGTGCCATTTGTAAAGCCTGTATTGGCAGAGGCATCCCACTGCATGGGAGTTCTTGCATTATCCCTGCTGTAACGGCTTACAATGTTAAGCGCCTCTTCCGGTGAGTACCCTGCCTCCAGAGTGGTCTGGTACTGGTCAAGGGTGGCAATATCATCCACTTCATCAATGCTGGAAAAAACCGTATTTTCCATACCGATTTCCTGTCCCTGATAAATAAAAGGAATTCCTCGGAGCATAAAATTTAAGCCGCCAAGCATCTTTTTGGCTTCCAGACTGCATTCTCCTTCCGGAAGGTAATGGCTGACTCCTCTAGGCTCATCATGGTTTTCAATGATGTTGGATAAAAACCCGGTAGTCCCCACATGCCTTTGGGCGGCAAAGCAGCAATGCTTATAATCTTCCGGAGTGATCGCTTTGGCATCGTACCAGCCCTTTTCACTTCCGCCGAATATGGTTTCATTAAAATCAAATTTACTGGAAAAGTAACCATTTTCACCGATAAAGGAATCTAATTCTTCCGGCTTTTCATCAAAGACCTCTCCAACGGTAAAAGCATCATGAGGTTTAAAGCAGCGGTCCCGCATTTCGCTTAAAAATTCACCGACTCCATTGGCGCGGGACAGCATTTCCTGGATGCTGCATAAACCATCTGCCCTGTCTGGTTCATAATCCTGTAAGGGAAGGGCCTTTTTTATATTAATGATTGCATCGATCCGGAAACCGCCCAATCCTTTATCCAGCCACCAATTGATATTTTTATAGACTTCCTCCCGGACTGCTTCATTTTCCCAGTTTAAGTCCGGCTGTTTCTTATGGAACGAATGGAGATACTGCTTATTGGTACCGGGAATATCGCTCCATACAGAATTCCCAAAGTAGGAACGCCAGTTGGTCGGTGATTTACCATCTTTTTTCTCACGGATATAAAAGTAGTTTCCATATTCGCCATCCGGATCGGCACATGCCTTTTTAAACCATTCATGCTCGTCGGAGCAATGGTTAACGACCAGATCCATGACGATATACATCTCCCGTTCTTTCGCTTTTTCAATGAGTTCCTCCATATCCTCCATGGTCCCGAACCTGGGGTCTATGTTGTAATAATCGGCAATGTCATATCCCTGATCTGCAAAAGGGGAAACGTAAATCGGGGAAAGCCACAGGATATCCACACCCAAGTCCTTCAAATAATCCAATTTACTGATAATCCCTTTTAAATCTCCAATGCCGTCCCCATTGGTATCCAGAAAGCTTTTTGGATAAATCTGATAAGCTGTTTTGTCATGCCACCATTTCTTAGTCATCGTATGTCAACCTCTCTTTTCAGTAGTAGCTTCATTCTACCTCTCAGAACAAGATTTGTCTTACACTTCTATGATTAAAAAATTCACTATTTTGACTTTTCTTTCCGATATTGTAAGGGAGTCGTACCGGTATACTTCCGGAATATTTTCAAAAAATTTCCAAGGTTAAAAAAACCGGAGTCCAGACATATGTTCATGATCGGGAGGTCGGTGGTTTCCAGCAACGTGATTGCCTTCCGGATCCGGTAATCATTGATGTATTCGGTTGGAGTCCTGCCAAGTGCCTTTTTAAAAAAGCGGCAGAAGTACTGTTCATTCATATTGGCAAGAGAAGCAAGGTCATGGATATAAATCTTTTCCCTGTAATGGTTCCTGATAAAGGTAATAGAGGCTTTGATCAGTTCTACCCGCGTATCCGTGTTGCGGTGGGAATCAGAATACAGGTGGAACTGGTACAAAGTGGCAAGCATCTTAAGAAGGGAAGCTTTGATCTGAAGCTGGGAGATCACAGCTTCAAAAACATCTTCCTGCTGCTCTAAGCCTTCCTCTACGCCAAAGGAATCAGTGACGTTTATAAAGCACTCCAGAATAGAAGAATAAGACGGATGATCTGGCTGAATGCATCTGGGAAAGGAAAGTTTATTATTTTTTAGGGGATTGATTAAGTACATCTGAGCGGAATCATAGGCGTCAAAGCTTAAAAGCCCCGGCTGGAACACGATGGCATGCTCCTCTTTTAAGCTTTTGGATTCACTGATGATTCCATGAAGCTCCCCTGGATTGATAAAAAAAATACATTCTTCTTTAATTTCATAGGACTCCATGTTGACTAATAAACGAAAATGCCCTTTAAGAAAATGGATCATTTCAATTTCCTCGTGCCAGTGGTGCTTTACCAAAATGCCCTTTTGTGTTGATTGTGTCCGGTAGATCCCACAGGGAAAAGAACTGGTGCCATGGGGACGTCCCTCTTTTAATTTGGATTTTATCTCTGGATTCATGATTATCCTCATTCCCGGCCGTATTTATGCCTTTAAATCAAGCGGATTTTCGCAATCCGCCCGCTGCCTGATTCGGTGAAATATACGGTATATTACGTGTATCATACCACAGGGAGGGAAAGGGATTCAAGCAAAAGCAACTGGTCAAGAAGTTATGTTTATAGTACACTTAGTAACATAACCCATTCCAGAATACCAGGAGGAATATTATGATCAGACGATTCCGCAGATTATCTTTTCAGTCCAAAATACTGCTTACTTATTTGCTCTTACTGCTGTTTACCGTGGTTATTTTTGCCATCTGCTATATTCAGGGGGTCTCTTCTGCCCTTACCTACAACATTGAATACATGAAACAGTCGAACCAGCAGAAAAACATGAACTTAGATATTGCCATGGGAAATAACAGCTCCTTAAATCTTCTGCATCTCATCGATCCCAAGATCAATGTCATACTCCATGAAAAATCCAGCAATATGACCCCCAAAGACCGTTATGAAAGGGACTATTATATGCAGACCGTTCTTAAAATGCTCACGGTCATCAATCCCCATGTACAAAGAATAACCATCCTGACTTCTGCAGGAGACACCTATTGCAGCATAAACAATATATCAGAGGACTATATAGGAAACGCATGGAAGACCATCGATAGCGTTGCCTGGAAAACAAAGAGCCAGAAATATTATACAATCCCTTATCCTCAGAAAATAGGGAATACCGGATATTCCCTATTAACGGTATACCACCAGCTTTCGGATATCGGCGAGTATAAAACCTATGGATATCTGCTGGCAGACTTGGATTTTGGATCCATTGCAAAAGATTTTAATTCCACAGATGCAGCCGACGGTCTGGCATCTTCCTTTGCTATTGTATACAAAGATCAGGTCATCTATAATTCCAGAAACGCTCACATCAATCTGGAGACCGACCTTTCAGAAAAGGAAAAGCAGGAAGCCTTTCCTCATCTGGAACAAATTGAGGCCTCCGGAAAGGAATCAGGGGAGCTTTTTCTAAATGGTACCCTCTGCATAGCATCTGTTTTAAAAAATGAATCCACCGGCTGGTATCTGGTGCAGTATATCCCAAAGCATCTGCTGATCAACACCAGCATGGAAAGTATGCTAAATGTCATGGCATGGGTGATGCTTATCCTGACTGCAGCCGGAATCTTAAGCCTCATATTATCCAAGCAGGTCAGCCGTCCCATTAAAGCACTGGCAGAAACCATGAACCAGGCAAGACAGGGAGAGGTAAAGCTTTTAACAGGATTGGAGCCCAGGGAGGATGAAATCGGCAATCTAATTGAAATCTATAATGAAATGGGAAAAAGGATCAATGACAGCATTACCAAACTGTATATTATGCAGATCAATCAAAAGCAGACAGAGCTTAAAATGCTTCAGTTCCAGATCAATCCCCACTTTCTGTATAATGCGCTTAACACAGTTACCGCCATTGCAAGGCTGGAAGAAATTGAAGAAATCCCTGCCATCACAGAAAGTCTGTCGGATATGTTCCGCTATAACATAAAAGGAACTGATTTTGTAACCTTAAAGGATGAAGTGATCCAGCTAAAGAACTATATCCGCATTCAGTCCATCCGGTTTCCCGGGCGCTTTGCAGTGAAGTATGATATCCCTGAGGAATATGAAAATAATGGGGTGATTAAATTCATCCTGCAGCCTATTGTGGAAAACTCCATTCAACATGCGTTTAAGAATAAACGGGACCAGGACTATTTAAAGATATCCGTCTCACAGGATTCGGAAGATTACCTTTTGATCTCAGTGTACGATGACGGTTGCGGTATACCAAAAGAGAAAGTGGATGAATTAAACGATGCATTATGGAATACAAAAGCCAACACCCTGTTAGGAGAGGATGGAACAGGCATCGGGTTAGCCAATGTAAATGCCAGACTCAAAAACTTTTATGGAGAAGATTGCGGAATTGTGGTGGAAAGCCGGTACGGAAGCTTTACCTGCATTCACATGAGGATCAAGAGAAATAAGGAGGGGTAGAATGAAGGTCATCATAGCGGAAGATGAATATTACGCAAAAAAAATGCTTGTTAAGCTTTTAACTAACATTAATATGGACATCACCGTATGTTTGGAAGCCGAAACCGGGAAGCAGGCCGCAGATTATCTTGCAGACAAGGACGCAGACCTTGTGATCACTGATATCCGCATGCCGGAAATGGACGGGCTGTCCCTTGCAAACTATGTAGAAGAACACTGCCCTGCAACGGATGTGGTTATCGTAAGCGGCTATTCGGATTTTAACTACGCCAGGGAAGCTATGAAGTATGGGGTCCGGTATTACCTTACCAAGCCGGTAAAACCAGAGGAACTGGAAAAAGCCATATGGGATATTACAAAAGCCAGAGAAGAAAAGAGAAGGCTGCTTGAGAAGCAGGTGGACCGGAGGCTTTTGCAGGAATCCCTCCAATATGTGAATATCTCCGGCATTCTGGCTAACCGGGCCCTAATGGATACCTTCCGTGATCTGTGCGGCGGACAGCTAAAGGAACGCTCCTACCAGATGATCTTATTGCAAGGGAAACAGCGTTTGAGCCGGGAGGAGGCAAAGAAGCTGGCTGAATTCTTAGAATCCGCATCAGACCACGCCAATATCCAGGTCTTTTATTTCCAGCAGCCGGACGAGGTGATTGCCATGAAGTTTGATGGGCAGGATGCGCTGTGGGATCAAAAGCTTTACCACCGGCTGAAGCAGGAACTGCCTCAAAGGGAAATAGAAATCACCTGCGGCATAAGTAGGATTTACAAAGGGGAAGAACTGTTAGGAGACGCTTACCGAGACTGCGTTTATGCCATTAACGGAAGACTGCTTGATGAAAAGACCAGAGTGTTTGAATATGAACCGGAGCTTTCTATGGAACAGATTCTGACACAGCAGGAGGAGCTGTCAATCTACGAAAGTGTGATGAAGGGAAGCTACCAGCAGGCAGAGACTGCTCTCCGTCAGTTTTTTGAAAAATGCATGGAGGGTAGTAGGAATGTATATTCCTTGTACAGCGGTATCATGCAGATTTTTTCAGTAATCAGCAGAGCCTATTGCAGCAGGGAAGCTTCTTCCGAATCAGAAGAAGTAAACCGGTATCTTTTATTTTCCTTCAAATCAGATCTTTATCAGTTCCGTACCATGGAAGAGCTTAAGCGGTACATGTTTAAAATTCTGGAAAACACCTGCGGCTCCCAGGAAGAAAAAGGAAGCATCATCGAGGAAATCAAGAATTACGTATCCCTTAATTTCCGGTACGAGATTTCCCTAAATGAACTGGCAGCCCATAAGTATTTTATGAATTCCAGTTATTTAAGCCGTCTGTTTAAATCAGAAACAGGGATGAATTTTTCCAAATACTTAATCACCTACCGCATGGAACGGGCAAAGGAGCTTTTAAAAAATACAGTTTTTAAGATAAACGAAATCGCCGATTATGTAGCTATAATGACACCTCCTATTTTATCCACACCTTCAAACGCCTTTATCAGATGACCCCCGAGCAATATCGCGCCCAGGAAGAAAAAAGGTAAAAAATGTTTTACGAAACATCTCAGATACCTTATATAGGTGGTCATGATTTGTTTTGTATAATGAAACTACCAAATAACAGGAAACAGAAAGGGCGAGGATGATGTATATGAAAATGAAAAAAATGTTGGCAGTTGGTTTGACCTGCTCCCTGGCAGCGATGCTGGCTGCAGGATGCAGTGATTCAGGCAAAACCTCAGGCAAAAGTTCCGATTCGGGAGTCGCACACCTGGAGTTTTTCTCTTCAAAGATGGAAAATGTATCCACCATGCAAAAGCTCGTGGATAAATTCAACAACCAGAATACCGATGTCGAAGTCACCTTAAATTCCCCGGCAGATGCGGGAACTGTATTAAAGACCAGGATGACTAAGGATGATCTGCCGGATATCATCGCCTATGGCGGCGATAACATCTATACGGAACTTACGGAAGCAGGGATCTTATTGGATTTAAGTGACCAGGAAGTATTAAAGACCATAAATGATTCTTATATGCAGATGGTCTATGATATCAATGGGGATAAGGCAGAAAAGGCATATGGCATCCCCTTTGCTGCCAACGCTTCCGGTGTTATCTATAATACAGATTTATTTCAAAAAGCAGGTGTAACGATTCCGGAGACTTGGGATGAGTTCATTGAGGTATGCGAAAAGCTGTCCGCAGCAGGCATCCAGCCCTTTGAATTAAGCTTCAAGGATAGCTGGACCATCTTACCCTCCTGGAACTCTCTGGCACCGGCAACCCAGCCCGAAGGCTTTTTAGATGCAAAGAAAGAAGGAACAGCCACTTTCCTTGGCACCCATGAAGAGGTTTTGGAAAAATACAGCAAGCTGGTGAATTATGCTCAGACAGACTTTATGGGAACTTCCTATGATGACGGCAACCGCAGCTTTGCAAATGGCGAAGCAGCAATGTTAATTAACGGCGTATGGGCCGTACCTGAAATCAAAAAAACCAATGAATCCATCAATCTTGATATGTTTGCTTATCCTGCAACCAATGATAAGAGTAAAAACAAGGTTGTATCCGGGATCGATGTCATGCTTATGGTGACAAACCAATGCAAGAACCCGGAAGCTGCCAAGCGCTTTGTGGCATTTATGTTGGAACCGGAAAACAGTCAGCTTTATATAAACGAGCAGTTTGCATTTTCACCGGTGGAAGGCGTTG
Organism: Lacrimispora celerecrescens; assembly: GCF_000732605.1. GTDB lineage: Bacteria > Bacillota > Clostridia > Lachnospirales > Lachnospiraceae > Lacrimispora > Lacrimispora celerecrescens_B. The sequence goes on from NZ_JPME01000025.1 coordinate 125,712, forward strand.
TACAGGAGGATGCTTCGGTGGCCGGCCTGGCAAAGGATATTGCTGATGGAAAGGTTACTGATTTTGTAGACCATTATTATCCCAACGGTTATAATTTGTCCGCTATTTTATCCGAGTTTTTCTTAAACAAAGCAAATGGTATGGATGAAAGCGAGAACATAGCTGCAACACTGAAAAAGTGCGATGAACAATATGATATCCTCAATACCCGTTAAGCCTGGTAAAAGGAGGATCACACATTGAATAAACATAGAAATAACCATATCAGTCCAGCGTTCTATCTTATGGTAGTTCCCGTGGCAGCACTGTTCTTTTTACTCCATACGGTCCCCTTTCTAAAGGGTATCTTTTACAGCTTTACCAACTGGAAGGGCTATGGGAGCTGGGAATTTATCGGATTTAAAAATTTCCTGCAGTTTTTTAAGGATCCTTCCATAAAGCAGGCCTATGGCTTTACCTTCCAGTTTGCACTTTCCGCCACTGTCTTAGTAAACGTTTTAAGTCTGTCGCTGGCATGCGGGCTCAATGGAAAAATCCGGGGAAAGAATCTTCTAAAGGCGCTGTATTTCCTGCCATATATGCTGGGGACTTTAATCATTGGTTTTGTATTTAACTTTATCTTTGGCAATATCATTCCGGGATTTGGAAAAACAGCGGGTATCCCTGGTCTAAGCGTAAATATCCTTGGTACCAGCAAAGCATGGCTGGGGGTTTTGTTCGTTACTGTCTGGCAATCCATGGCCTTTAACACCATGATCTATCTCTCTGGTCTTCAGACAGTGGATAAGGATATCTATGACGCGGCATCCGTTGACGGTGCCGTTGGCCTCCAGCGTTTTATCAAGATCACTTTTCCGCTTATTGCTCCTTTCTTCACCATCAATATGGTATTAAGCGTTAAGAGCTTTCTTATGGCATTTGACCAGATTATGGCAATGACAGGGGGAGGGCCAGGAACTGCGACCACCACGATCTCCATGTTGATTTATAAGAGAGGATTTGACGGCGGACAGTTTGCCTACCAGTCAGCCAATGCCGTTATATTATTTTTAGTTGTGGCGTCTATTTCCGTATTCCAGCTGAAGATCTTAGAAAAAAGGGAGGCGAAAGTAAACTGATGAAAGAGAAAGAAAAGACCAATTGGCTCCTGACAATCCTTCTGTCAGTAATCGCTGTTTTCGTGATCCTGGGCCCCCTTTATATTACTGTGGTAATCGCCTTAAAATCACCGTCGGATATGGAACATATACTGGCTCTTCCGACTTCCCTGCACTTTGAGAATTTTTCCATGGCATGGAAGCTTACCGATTATCCGAGGAAGTTCCTAAATACATTTTTTATCACAAGCATCAATCTGGTGTTTACCATCCTGACCAATTCCATGGCAGCTTATGCCATTATACGGAATAAGGATAAAAGCAGATTTTTTAATCTCATGTATTATTATTTTATCAGCGCCATGTTTATCCCGTTTAATGTGATTATGCTACCCCTGGTAAAGCAGGCCTCAGCCTTTCATTTGGATAACATCTATGGCATCACATTAATTTATATTATATTCGGACTGCCCATGAATACGTTTCTTTATTCAGGCTACATCAAATCCCTGCCTGTGGCATTAGAGGAGGCGGCGAAGATCGATGGGGCGGATACATTCCAGACCTTTTGGAGCATTATATTTCCGCTTCTTAAGCCCATGAGCGCTACGGTGGCAATCCTGTCCTTTATGTGGACCTGGAATGACTTCTTAATGCCCCTGGTTTTGCTGAGCGACGCCAGCCAGCAAACCTTGCAGTTGGCCCAGTATGTGTTTAAAGGCCAGTTCTCCACGCAGTATAACCTTGCCTTTGCCTCATATTTAATGGTGCTGCTGCCAGTTTTAGCTGTATATGTTTTTTGTCAGAAATGGATCATCGCAGGAGTGACCAGCGGTTCTGTAAAAGCTTAAGGAAGGAAGAAGAAAATGGACAGACAATGGTGGAAACAAGCGGTTATATATCAGATTTACCCCAAAAGCTTTCAGGACAGCAACGGGGATGGGATCGGAGATCTTCAAGGGATTATCTCCAGACTAGATTATTTGAAAGAACTTGGGATAGATGCTCTCTGGCTCTCCCCTGTCTATTGTTCGCCACAGGATGACAATGGTTATGATATATCCAATTATCAGGATATTGATCCAATGTTCGGAAATTTAGAAGATATGGAAGAACTGATTAAAAAAGCAGGAAGCCGTGGGATCCGGATTATCATGGACCTTGTATTAAACCATACTTCCGATGAGCATCCTTGGTTTACAGAGGCGAGAAAAAGTAAGGATAACCCCTATCATGATTATTATGTGTGGAGGGATGGCGTGGAAGGAACTGCTCCCAATAGACTAAGAGCCGCTTTTGGAGGCTCAGCCTGGGAATGGGTACCGGAACTTGGACAATACTACTTCCATCAGTTTTCAGTGAAACAGCCAGATTTAAACTGGGATAACCCAAAGGTTCGTCTGGAAATCCGGGATATGATCCTTTGGTGGATGGAGAAAGGAGTCGGCGGGTTCCGGTTAGATGTCATCGATTTGGTTGCCAAGGAGCCTGACCGTATGATCACAGCCGATGGTCCAAGGCTCCATGAATTTATACAGGAATTAAGCAGGGAAACCTTTCAGAAAGGAGATTTAGTCACCGTAGGCGAAGCATGGAGTGCGAATCCGGACAATGCCGTTCGTTACAGCAATCCGGATGGCAGTGAGCTTTCCATGGTATTCCAGTTTGAGCATATCTGCCTTGACCAGAAAAAGGGCGGAGAAAAATGGGACTTAGCTCCTCTTCCATTCCTGGAATTAAAGCGTGCCTTATCCACCTGGCAGGAATCCCTTTACTTAAAAGGCTGGAACAGCCTGTTCTGGAACAACCATGATCTGCCGAGAATTGTATCCCGCTGGGGAAATGATAAGGAATACCGGATCGAATCTGCCAAGATGTTTGCAATCCTCCTTCATGGAATGCAAGGCACCCCCTATATCTACCAGGGAGAAGAACTTGGAATGACCAATGTAAGATATGATATGGAAGACTACCGGGATATTGAAACGTTAAATATCTATAGGGAAAGAACCAGAGCGGGATATAATGAAGCAGATGTCATGGAGTCTATCTATACAAAAGGCCGGGATAATGCGAGAACACCGATGCAGTGGAATCATGGCAGAGAGGCTGGATTTACTGATGGAACTCCCTGGATCAAGGTGAATCCAAACTATCCGGAAATTAATGCAGAGGCCGCAATGGCAGATGAAAACTCTATTTTTCACGTCTACCAGAAGCTGATTGGGTTAAGAAAAACCCACGACGTATTCGTAGATGGGAAATACCGGCTCTTAATGCCGGAAGATCCCGATATTTTTGCCTATACCCGCACGCTGGAAGAAACTACTTTGCTTGTAATTTGTAACTTTCACGATAAAACAGTTCCATTGCAGCTGCCCAAAGAGCTTGACCGTGAGAAACAGCAGTTAATCAGCTCTTATATGGATGAAGGCCAGGCAGATGTGCTTAAGCCGTATGAAGCCAGAATGTATCTGATCGGATAAGTCAATCCGATATTCGCAATCCGCTTCGCTGCTTTATGAGGTTAAAAAGAAGAGAGCCATTACCGGCTCTCTTCTTTTTTTATCAGCCATGGGCGTCTTTCACTGGCACTCATTTAATTCTTCTAACACCTGGCTCATTAAATATTCAAATACCACAATCACCCTTGCATAAAAATAATTGGACTGCAGATTCCGGTCATCCAGGGTCTTATCATCCAGAATCGGAATATTGACGGTAGACGTGCGGCCAATATAATTGCTCTGTTCTCCTGTAAAAGATATGATATCCACCTGATTTTCATTTGCGTAGTCAACAAGCTTTGCAATGGTATCTGTTTCCCCGCTCTTGGAGACCACAATAACTAGTGATGCACCAAGACGGTTTTTATCATATACTGCATAGGCATTGGTCTTAATTACCCGGAAACCGGTTACCAGAAGCTTACGCTCCATATATTCCGCCAATGGGGAGGAAAATCCGGTGGCAGATACCAAAATAATATTATTTCTGTGTTTTTTTAACTGGTTCATAAAATCATTTAGTAATTCATCTGGTATATCGCTGATAAAGCTGGTAATATCCGATAGTCTTTCTTTATTTTTTCTATGACTTGTAATCATAAAATTAAGCCGGTATATCATATCGGTATATCCGGTATATCCCATCTTTTTTGATAATTTGATGATCGTTGCAGCAGATACAAAATTTTGATTTGCAACTTCTCGTACTGCCATATGAAGTACCTGTTGATTATTTTCCAGAATATAATTTAATATCTGGGTTTCCGTATCTGTCAGCTTGTATTTATCCGCCAGTTTATAAACATCAAATTTCATAAGTCCGCTCACCTTAATCCCTTCCTTTTTATGATATCCCCTGCTGTCAATATCATTCATTCCACTGGTTTTAAGGCACACAAGAAAAAAGACAGGCTGTCAGGTACTTCCTTTCAGCCTGTCTTTCTGTCTTAGACCTCTGTCGTAATAAATATATCATAAATTGCCCTGATCGCTTCCTCAAAATCTGCGTTCTTTACGCCAATGATGATGTTGAGTTCACTGGATCCCTGGTCAATCATTTTTACGTTTACCCTGGAATGGGCAAGAGCCGAAAAGATTCTTCCGGCAGTCCCTCTGGTTGCCTTCATGCCCCGGCCTACCACAGCAACAAGTGCCAAGTCTGATTCCATCTCAAGGAAATCCGGTTCTACGGCCCTGTGGATTCCTGCGATGACGGACTGTTCATAATCTTCAAATTCTGACTGATGGACAAAAACGGTCATGGTATCGATTCCTGACGGCATATGCTCAAAGGAAATACCGTACTTTTCAAATACCTCCAGTACCTTTCTCCCAAAACCGACTTCCGCATTCATCATGGCCTTTTCAATATTAATGGAGCAAAAGCCCTTCTTTCCTGCAATTCCCGTAATGGTATAATGGGGCTTTCTGCAGGTGCTTTCCACGATTAAGGTTCCTTTGTCCTCCGGTTTATTGGTGTTCCGGATATTGATGGGGATTCCTTCTTTTCTTACCGGGAAAATAGCATCCTCATGAAGGACACTGGCCCCCATATAGGCAAGCTCTCTTAACTCCCGGTATGTAATGGTCTCGATGACCTCAGGATTCTTAATGATCCTGGGATCTGCCACCAGGAAACCGGAAACATCCGTCCAGTTTTCATACATATCCGCATGAATGGCCTTTGCAACAATGGAGCCTGTTATATCAGAACCGCCTCTGGAAAAGGTTTTTATGGTCCCGTCATCCTTTGCTCCGTAAAAGCCCGGGATTACCGCCCTCTCCACATGTTCTAAGCGCTCTCCAAGCTCTTTATTGGTGAGCTCTGCATTAAAATTACCGTCTGCATCAAAGAAAATCACTTCAGCCGCGTCAATGAATTCGTAGCCCAAGTATTCCGCCATCACCAGTCCATTCAAGTACTCTCCTCTGGAAGCCGCATAATCACGCCCCGCTTTTTTAAGGAAATTTTCTTCAATGGTTGCAAACTCATGATCCAGATTCAGATTAATGTCAAGTCCGTCAATAATCTCTGCATAACGCTCCTTGATTTTTTCCAGAATCTTTTTATAGCTTTTTCCATCTGCTGCCCCATCATAACACTGGTATAACAGATCAGTCACCTTCTCATCCTTGTCATGTCGCTTGCCTGGCGCTGATGGCACCACAAACCGTCTGCTCTTGTCCCCGCGGATGATCTCGCCAACTTTCTTAAACTGCTTTGCGCTGGCCAAAGAGCTTCCTCCGAATTTCACAACTTTTTTCATAGGCATATCTCCTCTGATACAGGTTATCATTACATATTTAACGGAAATAATATCCTAATTGGTATCAGCTGTCAAGTATTTTTAATAATTCATGCATAAATTTCCATTTTTATGCATAAACTTACTCCTCCATCTCCCGGTTTATCTTCTCCTCGCAGGAACGCATGGCCAGGATGGTCTTTTCAAACAGTTCATCAAGAGTCCAGCCCAAATTCTCTGCACCTGACGTGATCACATCCCTGGAACAGCCTGCCGCAAACTTCTTGTCTTTAAACTTTTTCTTAAGACTAGAGACTTCTAAGTCCATAACGCTTTTGGAAGGGCGCATTCTGGCAGCCGCTCCGATGAGCCCTGTCAGCTCATCTGCCGCAAACATGATCTTTTCCATCACATGCTCCGGCTTTACATCCGAACAGATGCCATAACCATGGCTGCATATGGCATGAACGAGCTCTTCTTCCGCCTCGATTTCAGAAAGAAGCTCAGGGGCCTTTTTACAGTGTTCTTCCGGAAACTGTTCAAAATCCACATCATGAAGAAGTCCTGCAATTCCCCAGAATTCTTCCTCAGACCCAAATCCCATATCTCCTGCGTACCACCGCATTACTCCTTCCACGGTCAGACTGTGAAGTATATGAAACGGTTCCTTATTATACTTCTTTAGTAACTCCAGTGCCTGTTGTCTTGTGATTGCTGTTTTCATAGTGTTTTCGTCTCCTTATCTATAAAACTATGTCTCAATGTTGCTTTCTCCTGATACAAGGATTCCATTTTCTTCCAAAAGCCTTGCGGTCACACCGTCTCCAGGAACCTTTGTCCCGGAAAACGTCCCGTCATAAATGCATCCATGGCCGCAGGACGGACTCCGTTCCTTTAAAATCGCCCGCTTACAGCCATATAGCCTGGCTAACTTCAAAGTTTCCTCTGCTCCCTTAAAAAAACTGTCAGTCACGTCTTTTCCTGACCGGTCCACCACTCGAACTATGTCAAGATCCCCTGTTTCACCAGAAACAAGCTGCTGCTCCGCAGGCTCTCTGGGCGTCCCTAAACCTCCAAGCTGCTCCGGACAGACTGGTATGAAATTGTATTTATCTATAAGTCTAATGAGGCCTTCCTGTTTGCCGTTACCGCCGTCATAGCGGCAGTTGACTCCCAGCAGGCAGGCACTCACCAGTATATTTTCTTTTTCTCCGCTCATCTTCCGCCTCCTTTTTCAATTCTACCTTCACACCTTTGTGTAAAAAAACATCCTCCAGGCAAAAGCCCAGAGGACATTAATTCTTCGTCTTTTTTAATTATAACATATGGAGTAAAATTTGCAATATTTTTGAAATTTAATATACTTTATCAGTATATAAAAATTTGTTTGAAAATCCTTAAAATCACCTTTATTTTCCAGCTCCATTTATAGATTTTATCTATAAGTAAAAGCAAGGAAACCTCCTGTTTAAGCGAAAAAACGATTGTTCTAACTTTTTTTTGTATGGAACTAAAAATTTTTTATATTTTCATGTAATATTAATTGTTTTTGTTTCGTTTATATGTTAAAATGTACGAGAAAGAAGAAATACAGACGCCATCTTTAACAAAATTATGCAAGAGAGTATTGTTAAAAACAATGTGCGGAATTATATAATATCAACTAAGAATGAAAAGAGAGAGAGAGGTATTGTCATGTATGTAGTAAATGTCAACGGCAAGGATTACCAATCAGAAGAAGATTTAACATTAATGGATTTTCTCAGAAACAGACTTGGTATCACCTCCGTAAAAAATGGTTGCAAGGAAGGTGCCTGCGGAACATGTACGGTAATTGTTGATGGGAAGACTGTCCGTGCCTGTATCATGAAATTGTCCAAACTGGAAGGCAAAAAGGTACAAACCATTGAAGGATTCACACAGAGAGAACGAGATGTCTTTGTCTATGCCTTTGCGGCAGCTGGAGCCGTGCAGTGCGGCTTTTGTATTCCAGGAATGGTAATCAGCGGCAAATGCTTAATTGACCAGAATCCAAATCCAACCAGAGATGATGTAAAACAGGCGATCCGCACAAATATCTGCCGTTGTACCGGCTATAAGAAAATAGAAGACGGTATTATGCTTGCAGCCAAAATGTTCAATGAAAATTTAGAGGTTCCTGAACTTAAGCAGACCGCTGCGATCGGGGAAAGAACCTGCCGTGTGGATGCAGAAGCAAAAACATTGGGAACCGCCAAATATGCAGATGACTACTATCTGGAAGGCATGCTTTACGGAAAGAACGTATTCACCAAATATGCACGCGCGAAGATCAACGGAATTGATACCAGCAAAGCTCTTGCAATGCCAGGCGTTGTCGCTGTCTATACAGCAAAGGACATACCTGGAGACAGATACATCGGCCATCTGGCACATGACTGGCCAGGTATGATCGATGTAGGCGAAGAGACAAAATGCATCGGCGATACCCTTGCCATCGTCGTGGCTGAATCAATGGAACAAGCAATGGCGGCAGTAAAAGCCGTAGAAATAGATTGTGAAGAATTAGAGCCAATCCGCTCCCCAAGGGAAGCTATGGTACCAGGCGCTCATCAGGTTCATGGCGAAGGCTTTATGCATTTTGGCAAATTCAGAACTCCGGCTAATAACCTTCTTGACCATGAAGAAGTAAAACGAGGTGATGCAGAGACAGCTCTTGCTAATTCCAAATACGTTGCAGAAGGCACCTTCTATGTTCCGCCAACAGAGCATGCGTTCATGGAACCGGAAACTGCTGTTGGTATTCCTGACGGCGACGGTGTAAAGGTAATTACCGGAGCACAGGGAATTTATGATGAACATCACGAATTAAGTGCATATCTTGGCCTCCCTCTGGAGAAAGTAAGAATTCAGAGTGCTTTTGTCGGCGGCGGCTTCGGCGGAAAGGAAGATATGAGCGTTCAGCATCAGGCTGCTCTTTGTGCTTATTTATCAAAGAGACCTGTAAAAGTATCCTTCTCCCGCCAGGAAAGCATTAATTATCATCCAAAGCGTCACGCCATGGAAATCTACACCAAGATCGGCTGTGATGAAAACGGTATTATCCAGGGTATGAAGGCAAGACTTCTCTCTGATACGGGAGCTTATGCTTCTCTGGGCGGTCCGGTGCTTCAAAGAGCCTGCACCCATGCAGGTGGACCATATAATTACCAGAACGTGGACATTGAAGGAGATGCTTACTATACCAACAATCCTCCTGCAGGTGCGTTCCGCGGATTCGGTGTGACCCAGTCCTGTATGTCAACGGAAGCTTTGATCAACCAGTTAGCAGAGCAGGTGGGAATTTCCGGCTGGGAGATTCGTTACCGCAATGCCATCAGACCAGGCCAGTCCCTTCCTAACGGACAGATTGCTGACGAAGGCACCGGTATGGTGGAAACTCTGGAAGCAGTAAAAGAAGATTTTGAAAAATATGAAGCAGATCCCAATTATTTCGTAGGCATTGCTTCTGCCATGAAGAACGCAGGAATCGGTGTGGGTCTTGCAGACGTAGGCCGCTGTATCTTAAGAATACGTGACGGAAAAGTTGTGACTGGCTCTTCCGCTGCTGCAATCGGCCAGGGACTCCAGACCATAACCTTGCAAATGGTCTGTCAGACCACAGGTCTTGCACCGGAACAGGTATTGGTTGGACATCCGGATACAAAATACACACCAGACTCCGGAACTACCACCGCATCCCGCCAGACCGTATTTACAGGAGAAGCAATCCACATTGCCGCAATGAAACTGAAAGAGGATTTGGATGCAGGACTTTCCTTAAAAGATTTGGAAGGCAAAGAATACTACGGCGAATTTGATTTTAAAACAGATCCTATCGGCAGTGACAAACCAAATCCGGTAAGCCATATTGCTTATGGATATGCAACACAGCTTTTTGTTATTGACAACGAAGGAAAAGTTGTCAATGTCATTGCAGCTCATGACATAGGCAAAGCCATCAATCCTCTTGCAGCAGAAGGACAGGTGGAAGGCGGTGTTGCCATGGGTCTTGGCTATGGACTGACCGAGGACTTCCCATTAAAGGACGGCATTCCTCAGGCTAAGTTAGGTACTTTAGGTATCTTTAAAGCACCTCAGATGCCTCCGATCGATGTAAGGTTCATTGAAAAGAATCCATCTGATGTAGCATTTGGAGCAAAGGGTGTGGGCGAGATCGTATGTGTTATGGGAGCACCTGCTTTACAGAATGCTTATTACAAGAAGGATGGCGAATTCCGTTACAAACTTCCTTTGGATAATACCTTCTACCGTAAACCAAAGCCAGCAAAATAAAATATCAGAATACCCCAAAAAGGGCGGAATGAATACCGCCCTTTTTTCTTATAAAAGCACATAGCCGGAAAAGGGAGTGATCATATGATAACAGGATTTTATGAAGAACTAAAAAATGCTGATAAAAACATGAACATAGTCAGTCTGACTATCATAGAAGGACAGGGAGTTGGATCCAAAGCCTTGTGGTCAGGCGGAAAATTTATCTGCAAACAGGGAGATGAACATGCTTTTGACGCTTTTTCAGAGGATTTAAAGAATATTGATAAAACACAGACAATTAAATCTCAGAAAAGTACCCTGTTCTGCGAATTTGTCACAGGAGAAAAATACATGGTGGTATGTGGAGCCGGTCACATCTCCATCCCCATCATAAGAATCGGAAAGATGCTGGGATTCCATGTTACGGTTATTGATGACAGATTATCTTTTGCTAATACCGCAAGAAAAGAAGGAGCTGACACCGTTATCTGCAAGCCTTTTAGGGAAGCCTTAGAAGAGATCGAGGGAAGCACAGGCCATTACTTTATCATCGTCACCAGAGGGCACCGGTATGACCAGGACTGCTTATCCCAGATCATTGGCAAAAAAAATGCCTACATCGGTATGATCGGCAGCAGAGCCAGGGTAAAACTAGTTAAGGATTTTTTAGTAGACGAGGGAATCAGCAAAGAGCTGCTTGACCAGGTTTACACCCCCATCGGACTTAAGATCAATGCCCAAACCCCGGAGGAAATCGCCGTTGCCATTATGGCGGAGATCATTCAGGTGAAAAACGGAAGTAAAAATAGCTTTGGCTATCCAAAAGAAATCCTTGACGGTCTCACTTCCCAGGAATTATCTGACATGCCAAAGTCCCTTGTTACCATTGTTTCCAGAAAAGGCTCCGCTCCCAGAGATGTTGGCTCAAAGATGGTGGTCATGCTTGACGGGAGCACCGTCGGAACGATCGGAGGCGGTTGTGTGGAGTCCGAGGTGTGCATCGCGGCAAGAGAAGTCGCCAGAGAAAAACAGCCGGTACTAATGAAAGTTGACATGACTCCTGGCAACGCAGAGGACGAAGGCATGGTATGCGGAGGCATTGTAGAAGTATATATTGAGCCTGTCTTACGCTGAGCACATAAATTGGCCTTTAAAAAACACAATGACATTTTCTTAAATTTATAGTATACTTCTATGGATGGATTAGTACGAACGAAAGAAAGGAAGGCTGCACCATGTATTGTGTAAAAACTATTAAAGATGATTTGTTCTGGGTTGGAGGAAGTGACCGTCGTCTCGCCCTGTTCGAAAACGCCTACCCCATTCCGAGAGGGATTTCCTATAACTCCTATGTCCTGCTAGATGAAAAAACCATTCTTTTTGATACGGTTGACCGGGCTATTACCGGACAGTTTTTGGAAAATGTAGAAGCAGTCCTTGGAGGACGGGAACTGGATTATATCATTGTAAATCACATGGAGCCGGACCACTGTGCCACCTTAGGTGAAATGGTCAGAAGGTATCCGGATGTAAAGGTGATCTGCAATGCCAAGACGGTCCCGATTATCAACCAGTTTTACGAATTCGGCGTTGATTCCAGAGCTGTCATCGTGAAGGAGGGGGACACGTTCTGCTCCGGCAAACATACCTTTACATTTTATATGGCTCCCATGGTTCACTGGCCGGAAGTAATGGTCACCTACGATACCACAGATAAGGTTCTTTTTTCGGCCGACGCCTTTGGCACCTTTGGCGCAATGAACGGAAACTTATTTGCAGATGAAGTAAATTTTGAACGGGAATGGCTTGATGAATCCAGAAGATACTATTCTAATATTGTCGGAAAATACGGACCGTCTACCCAGACTCTTTTAAAGAAAATCGCTGAGCTGGACATTCAGTTCCTTTGTCCCCTTCACGGGCCTGTATGGCGTTCCGACATTTGCTGGTATATGGATAAGTATTTTAAGTGGAGCAGCTATACACCGGAAGAAAATGCTGTGATGATCGCCTATGGCTCCATTTACGGAAACACGGAGAATGCCGCCAATATTCTGGCATGCCGCCTGGCAGAACGTGGCATTCGCAACATTGTTATGTATGACGTATCCAACACCCATCCGTCTGTGCTCATTTCAGAAGCATTCCGCTGCAGCCATCTGGTATTCGCTTCGGCCACCTATAACGGAGGAATATTCAGCAGTATGGAGCACCTGCTTCAGGATATGAAAGCCCATAACGTGCAAAACCGCACCGTAGCCCTTATGGAAAACGGTTCCTGGGGTATCATGGCAGGCAAAAAGATGACTGAGATCATTTCAGAGATGAAAAATATGACCATACTTGAACAGACCATTACCATCAAATCTTCTGTAAAAGAAGATCAGCTGGCTGAAATCGGCGCATTGGCCAATGCCATTGCAGAATCTATTCAGTAAATTATTAATATAAAAATACCGGGGAAACAGCTTAAAAGCTTATGTTTCCCCGGTATTTTTGTTTACGCTTTGTCAACTGCTTCCCAAATAATTACTGTCTTGACAATCCAACTTCATCAAGAAGCTCGCGGTATTCCTCATTTACCTGTCCCAAAAATTCAGTAAATTGCTCGTGGTCCTTATACTCCATGGTCCAACCATACTTTCTGCAGGTTGCCTTCCACTCATTGGTTTCCGTCATCTCTTTTAAGACATCTTCCCAGTATTTCACCGCATACTCCGGCATATCTCCAGGCCCGAACAGACCTCTCCAGGTGATGAACCCGGCGTCTATTCCCTGTTCTCTGCACGTTGGGATCTGGGATATGACCTCCCCTTCCAGCCTTTTATCCGATGTAACCGCAAGTACCCGGATATCTCCGCTTTCCACCAGCCCTACCACATCACTGATTCCAGTAGAAAGAATGTCCACCCTGCCTCCCATGAGCTGGGTCACTCCTCCGCCGTTTTCAAACCCGTCATACCGGATGCTTTTTAAATTCTCCACTCCGGCTGCACGGGCTATTTTTAAGAACTGGATATGGTCCATGGACCCTAGAGAGGAGGTTCCCCCTACCAATATGGATTCGGGTGATTCCTTCAGTTCCTCCATCACCTCGCCTAGATTCTGATAGGGGGAATCCGCCCTAACCGCAAAACATCCGTAATCCACAACCAGCTGGGCAATGGGTGTCGTATCCTCCGCATAGTTTAAATCCGTGCTCCCATTTAAATTAATGAGACAAATGGGAGGAGAAAATATGGATAGCACATTATTCCTTCCTCTCGCCTCATTTAAATATTCCATATTGATCCGGCCTCCGCCGCCGGGTTTATTGGTAACAGGCAGAGGAACTGAAACCAGTCCCGTATTCTCCAGGCACTGCACGATGGAACGGATGGTCAAATCATAACCGCTCCCATTACCGGCAGGTGCAACCATTTCTATGGCTTCCAGAGGATATTTCCGCTCCGTCTCCGCCTGCTTTGCCTCCTGGCATCCCGTAAGCCCTATGACCGCTGCCAGCAGACATAGGAATGCCTTCCGCTTAATCATATTTATATCCGTTCCTTTCCTGCTGCCTTTTTAATTTCCTGGATCAGCATATTATAATTAATGGGCTTGACCAATATACTGTCAACAACGCCGGCCTGCTTCAGCTGGAGCGCATCCGATTCCACCAGACCGGTCACCATAATGATGCCGATGTCCGGACGCCGGATTTTGATTCTCTGTGCCAGCATTGTTCCCTTCATCTGCGGCATCATGTAATCCACAACCACTGCATTCCACCGCTCCGGATTCTGCTCCAGGGCTTCCAGAGCCTTTAAGGGGTCAGCATATGCATCCACATGATATCCGCTTCTCTCCAGACGTCTGGTGATATATCTTACCACACGCTCCTCATCGTCTACCAAAAGCAGGGATATCTCCGTTGTTAATTCCCGTTTCGGCTCCACCACTGCTGCCTGAACGGCTGACCTTCCCGCACTCACCGGCAGATATATGTAAAAACAGCTTCCCTCTTCCGGAGTGCTTTCGACCCTTACGAAACCGCTGTGGCTGATCAAAATATCCTGTACCACAGACAATCCCAGTCCGGTCCCCTCTCCTGCCTCTTTTGTGGTAAAGAACGGACTGAATATCTGGCGGAGTATTTCCTCCTTCATTCCACAGCCCGTATCCGCCACCGACACTTCCACATATTCCGTTCCTGCTATCTGCCGGTATTCCTCCGGCAGCTGATCGGTTTTCAGCCTGCGGGTGCTGATGGTCAGCATACCGCCCTTTCCTTCCATGGAATGAATCGCATTGGTGTACAGATTTAAGAGTACCTGATGAAGCTGGGTTGCATTGCCGTAAACATTTGCCTCACAGTCATCTAAAAGTACCTTTAATCCAATATTGGAAGGAGAAATAAGGCTGACCATCTTCACCGCATCCCGGATTACTGCATCTAAATTAAGAGGCCGATACTCCGTGGTATCCGTTTCCTTTCGGCTGAAGGGAAGAATCTGTTCCACGATCTCCTTTGCCCGCACCCCGGCCTTATGTACCTCATCAATATCCTGGTAATATTCGTTCTCTTTACCAAGCTGTTCCTTTAAAAATTCCGCATAACCGAGAATCGGCGTGAGAAGATTGTTAAACTCATGTGCAATTCCTCCCGCAAGGGTGCCGATGGTCGTCAGCTTCTGGTAATGACGGGCTTCTTCCCTGCTCTGGTGAAGCTCCTCTAAGGTGTCGTTGATTTCTCTCAAATAAACGGTCTCCAACTCAAGCTTTTGCCGGTTTTTCATCAGAGAATAAATAATAACGCTGGCAGCTAATACAATGAGTAAAACGGCGCCGAATAATATTCCGAATTTCCGCAGATTTTCAAATTCCGCAGATACCGCCTGGTTATACGGCATGACTGCAGAAATATACCATGAGGTTCCCTGCAGGTTCATCCTGGAAAACGCAGAGATCTCCTTATCGGCCGGCATAACGCCATTGGCATAGGAATCATAGATTGCCATCCCTTCTTCTCTTGTATACTGTATTCCAAGCATTTCCCTTAAGCTGTCATACTGTTTCAGCTCCTCAAAATCTTTTATATCCCTTCTGTAATTGAATCCGAGCATTTTCTCATTGGGATGCATGATCATGATTCCCTGCTCATCCTTAACCGTGATATATCCCATCCCGCCCACATTGAGCGGCAGAACATACTTCTGATACAAATTTTCCAGATCCATTACGCTGACCACAGCTCCAAGATACCTGCCTCCGCTATACACACTGTTAATTAAAGACAGCCCATAGTGATGTTCACTGATGGGAAATACAACCCCGATTCCGGTTGTGCTTTCCAGTGCGCTGTTTTCCAGCTGCAGCAGTGACTCATCAAATTTTTCCAGAAACGGATACTGATTGTAATGGAAAATAGGTTCTCCGTTTGGATACAGGAGATACATCCTGGAAGGCCCGCTCTGGTCAGACAGCATATACGAAAAAATATATTCCTTGATCTTCTCTGTCTCTCCTGTCCGGTAATGGGTCTCCATGGCATCGAGAAAGCCTGGCGTCTGGATTAATATGCTGATCTGCCTCAGCTGTTCTGAAATATTGAGTTCCAGATTCTGGGACACTGCACGAGTGATTAACATCAGGTTCTGCTGCTGCTGCTCTACAATCATCCGTCGGTATGCCTGATAGGTATTGTACATGGCAAAAGTCAGGAATATGATCGTTCCTGACATAAAAACCGATAAAATTTGTTTTTTCCCCTTTTCCCAAAGTCTTTTCATCTGTAGTTTCTCCCTTTCTTCCCCTATCAGAGTTGTACCACAGTTGCCCTATTTATAAAAGCCCTAAAATCACTCATTTTAACAATTTTTCGCCGCAGAACGGGCACCAGGACTCCTTACTAAGGGGATATTTCATGTCCAGTTTCTGCCCGCATACGGGACAGCAGTAATTGTGCTTCTCTAAAATATAAGCTCCCAGAAGCATGCACAATCCGGCAATCCAGCTTCCGGCAACAAAGAAAAAGATTCCCGCAATCACAGCCAGTATACAAACCGGTTTAACACAGGCAAGCGGTATATTCACCCTCATCCATTTTCCCTTCATCATTATCCTCCGTACCATTCTTTTTCAATAGGAAAAACAGGTCTGCCGCTGCAGGCCCGTTTCTCTTTAGTATTCTCAATTATGCTGTTCCCTGTTTCTTCTTATCAAGCAATTGCTTAATAACTGGATTTAAAAGAACCACCAGACAGATCAAAAGGATGATTCCTGTCATGGGACGTGTCACAATGTTTACGGTAGCTTCCATCAATGTGGCTCCGTCGGCAATGGTATAAGCGCGGCGAAGGTTTGATTCACAGATAATGCCCAATACCAGGCCGAGAATCATTGCGGAGCTGTTGAATTTACACGTTACAAAGATAAATCCGATGAGGCCGGAGATCGCCATGAGAATGACATCAACAGATGTGTTCTTGGTAGCATAGGCACCGATGGTGGCCATCATAATGATGGTAGGCCCCAGCACGCTGTAAGGAATCTTTAAAATCTGCACGAAGATCTTAGCAATCACAATCGCTGCGAATACCATGATGATGTTGGATACAAACATGGATGCAAAGGTTGCGGATAAGAACTGGGGCTGGTTGATTAACAGCAGCGGTCCCATGGTAACACCCTTTAGCACCAAAGCCGACATCATGATTGCGGCTGCATTACCTCCTGGAATTCCCAGGGAGAGCAGCGGCACCATGCTCCGCCGGTCGCTGCATTGTTTCCTGTCTCTGGAGCTGCAATACCTTCCAGACATCCGGTGCCGAACTTCTCCGGTGTCTTTGATAGTTTCTGCTCCGTGGAATAGCACAGGAAGGAGGCGATGGTGGCTCCCGCTCCGGGCAGGATTCCAATAACAGTACCCAGAACAGAACATCTGGCTATAATCCATTTAACGGAAAGAACTTCTTTCAGAGTGGGCATTTTTGCCGTCATCTGCTCATTTTTACTGTCGCCTACAGCCTGAAGCTTGGAAGGCTTGTTGGTCTGCTTCAGCACCTCGGTCACTGCGAAAAATCCGATCATAACCGGGATCATCTCAATGCCGGAAGTTAGGAGCCTGGTTCCGAAGGTGAGACGAGGAACGCCCAGCAGAGGGTCCAGGCCGACACAAGCTAACATCAGGCCAATGAGACCGGAGATGAGGGTACGGCAGATGTTATCAGTTTCAAGACTTGTCAGAATGGAAAGTCCCATAAAAGAAATCGCAAACAGCTCAGACGGTCCGAAGCTCAAAGCTGCCTGTGTAAGCTGGGGGCTTAACAGAAGCATACATATGGCTGCAAATATACCGCCGATGGCCGAACAAAGCAGCTGCATGCCCAAGGCCTTGCCGGCCTCACCTCGCTGTGCCATGGGATATCCGTCATAGGTGGTAGGCGCACTGGAAGGAACACCGGGAATCTTAAACAGAATAGCAGTCATACCTCCGCCTGTAATTGATGCGCAGTAGATGGCAACCAGAAATGCAATTGCATTGACTGCATCCATCTTGTAAGTAAACGGAATGCCGAGGGTAACCGCCATCGTAGCGGATACGCCCGGAAGGGCCCCGAAGAGGGTGCCTAAAAATACTGCAAAAATAATCAGAATAAACATCTTCGGTGCAAACACCACCGCCAGACCACTGGTTAATAAATCAATCATACGACACCTCCTTTAAAATCTCGGAATCAGGGACTCAATGAACAACGCTAGATTTCTCAGGAAGGAAATCTGGCCCCTTGGCAGCATTACTCCCAACAGTACGGCAAATCCTATATACAGGACAATCGTTATAATAATGGATGTCCCGATCAGGGCCGGCCATTTCCTCTGTCCCAGAAGATATCCATAGGCTATCAGGAACAGCAGACAAGTCAGCATAAAACCAATTGGCTCATACATGAGAGCCATAATAACTACCAATACCATTCCGGCAAACAGCTTGCTCTTTACCAGCCTTCCGATCGATGGGATGAAATCTTTGAATGCTGCTGTGATTTCCTCTTTTTTATTCTTTTTAAAATATTTGAATATGTTCCAGCACAGTGCCGGTATCAGAACAATCAACAAAGCCTGAGGCCACTGTTCGGCCCCCAGTTCATTTATGGCAGACGATGGCATGGTTGCGCCTACGTACCAATAGCAGAACAGGGATGTTGCCAGCAATAACAGATTAATAATCAATTCCAATGCCATAGGTATAATGTTCTCCTTTCTCATCATGAACTCAGGCGGCGGTCTGGGGCCGCCGCCTGTTAAAACAAGGGCATTACTTGATCAGACCTGCACTCTTTAAGTATTCTTCGAATGTTGTGTACTCTTTGTCTACCAATGTCTGCAGTTCATCCGCAGTAGCATAGCCGGGACGGTCTAAATAGCCTGCATTCTTCATGAAATCCTGATAAGATGCGCTGTTCCAAGCCTCTTTGATTGCCTTTGACATAGCATCAACTGCTTTGTCAGGCGTATCCTTACGGGCGAAGATACCGCGCCAGGTTCCTACATAAGAGTCGATTTTGTGTTCTCCCGTGCTTTCAATGTCAGGGAAGCTTGACATGCGTTCCTCGGACATGGAAATCAACGGAACGATATCACCAGACTCGATCAGACCTTTGATTTCATCGGCTCCGGTGATGTTGATATTGATGTGGCCGCCTACCATTGCAGAACTCAGTTCAGCGCCGCCGGAATAGTTTACAATTTTCACATAATTCTCAACTTCGGTGATGTCACATCCTAAACCGCCTGCCAAAGTTTGTTTTAAGGATACGGAATCCGCTCCTGTTGCCGTAAGCATACCGCAGGTCAGCTCCTGGGGATGGCTCTTTGCATACTCAACAAATTCGGTAAAGTTAGAATATTTACCTTCCATGGCCTTTTTGGAGGATGCAATGATATTGATGGAGTGAACCAGCTTGGAAACCGGACGGAACTCTTTTCTAAAGTCAACCGGAAGGATCTTTTGTAAGTCCAGCATGATGTGTGACTGTGTTCCAAGTACATATGTATAGCCATCTGCCGGCTGTTTGTTTGCAAAATCAATGCCGTTTGCACCGCCTGCGCCTTCAACGTTGACGATCTCAACCGGAACCCCCAGAACCTTCTCAAGCTCCGGCTGAAGCGGACGAAGGGTGCTGTCTGCGCCTCCTCCTACGCCCCATGGACATACCAAAGTCACTTTTCTTTCCCATTTCCATTCACCTTCGGCTCCTGCTGCTTTCGCACTGGTTCCTGCCCCCTTTGAGCTGCATCCGGCTAAGGCAGATGCTGCTATGCTGGTCACCAGGGCCATGGACATTATGAACTTAAATCCTTTTCTCTTCATACTTGCTCTCCTTTTGTTCATTTTGTATATTTCTTACCTTTTTTTTAGATTATAATTAAGCTAACTTAACTCTGCTCATACTTTTGTTTAAATTTCTGTAAGGTAATAATAACCATATGAAAAAGCTGTCGGGTTGTGTTATAATGTTGTTAATTTATGGAATTTACTACAACCGAAATGGAAGGTAGGATTATGAATTACAATAAGATACTTGTGGTAGACGACGATCCGTCGATCCGCCGCATTATATGTCGCATCTTAAACAGCGAAGGAATTCTGACTGACGAGGCCTCCGGAGGCTTAGAAGCGATTCAGAAAACGGAGAATAACACCTATTCCCTGATCATTCTGGATCTGGTAATGGATGATATGAACGGCTTTCAAGTCATCCAGCACCTGCGTGCCCACAGCATTCTGACTCCGCTGTTTGTTCTGAGCGGAAGGCAGGCAGAGGCAGATAAAGTTCTTGCGCTGGGGATCGGAGCCGACGATTATATTACCAAGCCTTTCAGCAACGTGGTTTTCAGCGCCAAAGTCAAAGCCTGCTTAAGACGTGTAAGCTTATCTGCAGCTGCCAGCTCCAACGAACTATATGCCGGCTGTTTCCGCTATATCTGTGACGAGATGCGGCTGTTTAAAAATAACGCCGAATTATTTCTCTCCAGTAAGGAATGTCTGCTGATGAAATATTTCCTCAGCAACCAGAATAAAATCCTGACGAAAGAACAGATATACAGCCATGTCTGGAATGATACATTTATAGATGACAACACGATCATGGTACATATCCGCCGGCTCCGCATGAAGATCGAAGATGACCCTAATCATCCGGTATACTTAAGAAATGTCCGCGGCATCGGTTATCAGTTCATGGTGAAAAATTAATTGCTTTGGCCAATGCCATTACAGAATCTAGATAATATAAAAAAATCAAGAGCAAGGAAAATGGCTGAAAACCGCCAGATACCTTGCTCTTTTATACTTTATCCCTTGATTATTCTTATAATCACCGTCCCATATGATTCTATTTCTCCCTTATCTGAAATCTCTCCAAGCAGCACCGTTCCCTCTGAAAGGCAGTCTAAAAGCTTCTGTTCCAGCGTAACAGGTTTTTGGCTGAAATTCTGCAAAAACAGATACTCATACTGATCCGATTCCCTTGAAGTCAATTCAACCTCTTCCGGTATCAGCCCTTCCACAAGTGGCTGGATTCCGGCTTCACAAGTCACCTTCCAGAATAAATCGTCATAAAAGTCCTGTCCAGCATCGGCACATACATAATAGGCAGTTCCATTCCCATAATGATTTTTTGTAAGGGCCGGATATCCCTTATAAAAGTCATTCTCATATACCATAAGAGCTTCTGCCCCATGAAGGCTCACCAGATCGCAGAGATTACGGCACTCATACCGGTCACCGTCTTCCCCGGATGCAGGAACCATATAATTGCTCTCCCAGTCATAAAGACCGTCTATTTCCGTACTGCGAAGCCCTACTACCTCCCGGAGCCCATGAGGAACGCCCCCAAGAAAACACCTGTCAGATTCATCCACAATTCCAGACCAATAGGTCATTACCAACTGTCCGCCATTACGGACAAACTGTTCTATTTTCTCTTTAATGCCGCTGCGGTATAAATATAGCATGGGAGCGGCCACGAGCTGGTAATCCTCCAGGCTGTCATCCATGGTTATCACATCCACATTAAATCCCAGCTTTTTTATGGCGTTGTAGACTTTTACACAGGTCTCATGATAATACAGTCCTTTATTTCTGGGACCTTGTGCGTCTTCCATTGCCCATCGGTTTTCCACATCATAGATCAGGGCTGCTTTGGACTCCACTCCTGTCCCGGATAATTCCCCCAGAATGGCTAGCTCTTCTCCGATTTGGCTGACCTCCTCAAATACCCTGGTATCTGTGCTTCCATAATGGTCAATGACAGCCCCGTGGAATTTTTCCGAGCTTCCCGGACTTTGGCGGATCTGGAAATACAGGACACTATCCGACCCATGAGCAACTGCCTGCCAGGAAGCCAGCTTTAAAAGGCCGGGTTTTTTAAGTTTACTGACTCCCTGCCAGTTTGTGCTGCTGGGACAGGATTCCATGAGCAGAAACGGTTTCTTCTTTAAGCTTCTCATGAAATCATGCTGCATGCCGTTGTCCCTGGCCGTAAGAATCTCCTTTTCCTTGTGCCACAAAGGATAGGTATCCCAGGAAACCACATCCACTGCTTTAGATAGCTTCCGGTAATTAAGTCCCTGATAGTCATACATAAAATTAGTGGTAACCGGCTGCCCCGCTCCCGCCTCCCGCAAAGAGTCGGCCTCCCACCGGGCAAAATCCGTGGTCTGATCCGTCACAAACCGCTTCCAGTCCAGATTTAAACCATGTACCATGCTCTCTCCTATGGCAGAAGGGCTCTCCACCTGGTCAAAGGACTGATAGCCGTGGCTCCAGAATGCCGTACACCAGCTTCTGTTTAAACGGTCTATGGAGCCATACCTTTGTTCCAGCCATTTCCGGAACGCATCCTGGCACAATGGACAGTGACACTCACCGCCGTATTCATTGGAGAGATGCCAAAGAAGAACTCCTGGATGGGAGCCAAACTCCTTTACCAGCCTTTCATTGATCTGCTTTACCTTCTCCCTGTATACAGAAGAGGTGTAACAATGATTGTGACGTCCGCCAAAACGCTGGCGCCTTCCTGTATCATCGACCCGCAGCACCTCCGGATATTTGTCTGACATCCATTTGGGCCGGGCACCAGATGGGGTACCCATGATGGTGTATATTCCGTTTTCATAGAGCCGGTCCAGCCGTTCCTTCAGCCAGGAAAACTCAAATTTTCCTTCCTCCGGCTCCAGAAAAGACCAGGCAAACATCCCCATGGTGACCGTATTGATCCCGGCCTTTTTCATATATTCCAGATCCTTTTCAAGGATCTCAGGTTCTTGAAGCCATTGTTCCGGACTGTAATCCCCTCCGTGCCATATATTTTTCATTTTAATTACTCCTTTTCTCCCAAAAAATACCGCAGCCGATTCCATATCCGGAAGCCGGCCGCGGCATCTGATTTGATTTCTTTTTATTTTACTGCTCCTGTAATACCTTCTGCAAAGCTTCTTTGCAGTAAGAAGAATACGATTACCGTAGGAATGGTGCAGACCAATACGGCCAGCATAAGGATTCCATAATCGGTCACATATCCTTCTGTTAAGTTAGCCACAAGCATTGGCATGGTAATACTATTCGCATCGGACATGATCACCTTAGGCCAAAGGTAACTGTTCCAGGCACTCATAAAGGTAATGGTCATAGCTGCCGCATAGGTGGAGCGCATGGTAGGCAGAAACATCCGGTAGAATATCTGGAACTCACTTAACCCGTCAAGCCTTGCCGCCTCCATGATATCCGACGGAAAGGATCTTGCGCTCTGGCGGAACATCATGATCAGAAACGGGGTGGATATGGTGGGGAGTATAAATCCCAGGGTACTGTTTAACAGCCTTGCACTTGAAAACATCCGGTAAAGAGGGATCATGGTCGCTGCAAAGGGAACCATCATGGCCAGCAGGATCACACTCATAACCCGGTCCTTTGCCTTGTCATGAAAGACTTCAAACCCATATCCTGCGATGGAACAGACAAGCAGGGAGATAAACGTCATGATAATGGAATACTTAAAGGAATTCCCAAGGGCTGTAGCAACATTCTGGGAAGCGAACAGCTTCTTCACATTGTCAAAAAGTGCCGTTCCGAATATTAAGGTCCCTCTGGACACATCCACACTTTTATTGGTGGCCGCAACCATCATCCAGTACAGAGGAAACACTGAGATGACAGAGACAACGGTTAAAAATGCATAGGCTAAAAACTTTTTTCCCTTAGTCACGCTTATCACCTACCTTCAGCTGTATAAATGCAAGAACTGCCACCAGAATCAGGATTAAGTAAGACATAGAAGCTGCATACCCGAAGTTTGGCACATACTTGAATGATACATTATAAATATAGTGGGACATGGTAATGGTGGCATTGGCCGGTCCGCCGTTGGTTAAGTTCACGGACTCATCAAACAACTGCAGGGTACCGTTGGTGGACATGATGGCCGTCAATAGGATGGTGGGCTTTAATAACGGAATCGTAATCCGAAAGAAGGACTGAAACGGAGAGGCCCCGTCAATTTTTGCCGCTTCATACACGGAATACTCAATGTTTTGCAAGCCGGATAGATAGAACACCATGTTATAGCCTGTCCACCTCCAGATCAGGGCAAGGATAATTACGATCCTGGCAGAATTTGGATGACCCAGGAAGTTGTATCCTGTGGATAATATCCCAAGCTTTATCAGGACGATATTAACCAGCCCATCCACAGCAAATAAGGAACGGAAAATTACTGCATAGGAAACCAGGGAGGTCGCACAGGGCAGAAAAATCGCGGTACGGAAAAGCCCTTTGAACCGAAGGTCTTTATTGTTCAGCAGAGAAGCCAGGACCAGAGCTGATATCAGCATGATGGGAACCTGTATGATCAAATAGATAAAATTGTTTTTAAGAGCCTGCACAAACACAGGATCCTTGAACATTCTTACATAATTGGTCCCGCCCGTCCACTTCATTGCCGCACCGATTCCCGTCTGGAAAGAAAGGAACAGTGCCTGGATCATGGGCAGAAAGCTCATAATCGCAATCAGGATGACCGCAGGCGTTAAAAATATCCAGCCCGCAAGGCTCTGTTTCTGGCCTAAGGACAGCTTTTTCTTTGAATTTCCCACTGAAATGCCTCCTCCCTCTTATTTTTATTTACCCATAGCAAACTTAACTGTATCTTCTGCTGTCTTAATCTCTGAGTCAATGTCTGCTCCTGAGACTACATGAGTAATGGCAGTTGCTACCGCATCACGGGCTTCATAATAATAAACACCTGTATTATTGGAAGGAACCTTTGATGCAAACTCTGTGATCTGTGCATATACAGGCTTTCCTCCAAAGAATTCCTGAGGTTCTCCATAAACCTTACTGTCTGCTGCAGGAAGATAGGTTGCCAGTGCTCCGGATTTTGGAAGAATGGTCTCATAGAAAGGTACGCTTCCTGCAAATGTTTTTGACAGGAAATCTGCAGCCAGCTCTGGATTCTTGCTTCCGGCAGTTACTGCCCAGCTGGAACCTCCGTTATTGGAATAATTGGTTGCATCGCCTACACCTTCAAGCTTCGGTATATTGGTAATCGCCCAATTGCCGGACTGGTCTTCTGCCGTCTGGATGCTCGCCATGATCCAGCAGCCGTTAATCGTTCCTGCCACTGTACTGTTTGTCATCGTTCCAACATACTGATCCCAGTCATTGACTTCTACAAGCACACCGCTCTTAACAAGGGAAACATAGGTCTCGATAACCTTTTTCAGCTTGTCATTTCCAACCATGCTCGGATTCCCGTCCTTATCAAAGAGGCTTCCCCCTGCGGACTGGAGCATGATCATGATCAGATCGGACTCTCCTGCCGTACAGGATAACAGGGGTTTTCCTGTCTTGGCTAAAATCTCCTTGCCCATGGCCTGATACTTGCTCCAGGTAATATCTGTAAAATCTGCATCCGTAAATCCAGCTTCTTTTAATACATCAGTACGATAAGCGGCAATTGCAGCTCCATTATCAAAAGGAACCCCGTAATTTTTCCCTTCTACAACAGAGTAAGCAGTTTTAGCCTTTGGAAACTTTGAAAAGTCAACTCCGCTTCCGGTTAAATCCTTAAAGGCGTCGGGATAGCTGATTACATTCTTCTGAAATGCGTTGTCCTGCATCAACAGGATATCAGGAAGAGTATCCAGGTTTTTAGAAGTAGCCGCCGTTGTAAGCTTGGTCTGAACGTCAGCCCAAGGCGTTTCCACTACATTCAGCTTAAAATCCGGATGATCTTTCTGGTACACCTTTGCCGCTTCTTCCATGGCATAAATGTTAAATGCAGGGTCCCAGCACCAGACAGTCAGTTCGTTTGCCTTAGCCCCATCTCCTGCATTCTGCCCTGCACCGCCGGAATTTCCGCAGGCTGTTAAGGAAGCCACCATGGCCCCAGCCAGTAATATGGATGCAATTCTTCTC
This sequence comes from Lacrimispora celerecrescens, assembly GCF_000732605.1. Classification (GTDB taxonomy): domain Bacteria; phylum Bacillota; class Clostridia; order Lachnospirales; family Lachnospiraceae; genus Lacrimispora; species Lacrimispora celerecrescens_B. The sequence continues at coordinate 151,321 of NZ_JPME01000025.1, forward strand.
TTCATATCAAAACTCCTCCTCTTTCATAAAAAATTGGCTTGTATGATAATTTCATTATACCAGCATTTTTTGATTTAAAGTCTTTAGATTCAATTAAAAAATGCGCATATTCGATCATTATTCCCTTATTCCCAGCCTTTTTCAGCGCTGATTTTGCAGTGGAGCAGCTTTCCCTCATAATTTTCTTTGGACTTTTTCCATTGATAAGGGGATACATTTAATATCTTTCTAAAATTCCGGTTAAATGCAGAAATTGAAGCAAATCCCGACTCTTCACCAACCTCTTCCATGGATTTCCCCGTCTTTTTTAACAGTTCGCAGGCACTCTGAACCCTGATTAAATTGATATAATCCAAAGGCTTCATATTCATTCCCTCTTCAAAAACACGGCGGAAATGACTTTCACTCATGTTGCAGGCCTCTGCCAGACTGCTGACTTTAATTTCATGATGATAATGCCTGGAAACATAATCCAGGGCGCCTGCTAAAACAGCATCACTGCTCCGGCCCCCCACGATCCGCTCCTCATCATCGGAAAGACGCAGAAGTTCTACCACAAATGCATAAAGATATCCCCGTATGCTGTCTTTGTAATAAGGCTTCTTATGACGTACTTCTTCCATGATTCCCAAAACCAGTCTGGATAGGGCGGGATTCTCCTCCCCTGGCAAAAGGTATCCGGTACGATGGAGCCTCTTTAATACGGTACTTTGGAGCACCGGATCATAGCCGTATACTTCAGATACGGTTTTTTCCAGATCAATGTACATCCACTCCCAATAACCCTTTGTCCCCTCCACAGTGCTCGTGGTATGAGGAAGCCTTGGCGGTACAATCATCACGGAATGACCGGAAAAAGGAAGGCGTTCTTGTCCCAATACCACCTCGCCGTTCCCCCAGTGGCAATATCCAATTTCCATAAGATCATGAAAATGAAGGTATTTGATATCCTTTCCATATTCCCGGATCCAATCCTCCCCCAATAAAGCCAGGACCGCCTCCGTCTCCGGAATCGCATAGTAGCGCAATTCCATCTTCTCCCTTTGTTTTGCCACAATATCTTTCCCCCTTTGTCCAAATCGTTTCCAAAGCATTCCCTGACTTTTTCGGTAAAAATAGAAAAAGCATCCCCTGCCATGATACTCTTCTCCTATCATGGCAGAGACTGCTCTTCTTTTGAATTATGGTTATGATATTTAAATTACAAGGGAGGGCGGCGTATAAACTCTTGTCGTTAACTCCGTATCCAGTAAATATAATCCCTTAGGATCATTACCAAATAAGTCATATCTCTTTATAATTTCGTCCGTATTTTTCTCCTCTTCATTCTGTTCTTTTACGAACCAGTCGAGGAACTGCATGGTACGGAAATCTTTTATTTCGTAAGCTGCTCCGTAAATATCATGAATGGAGGCCGTTACCTTCACCTCATGTTCATAAGCGGCCATGGCGGGCTGGCGAAAATCCGTGTAAACAAGATCAGGAGCCTTTATATCTTCAAGTACCACCTTTTCTCCATTATTAAGTAAATAGTTCATAAAGAGCATAGCATGATCCCGCTCTTCCTGTGTCTGGATCTTAAACCAGTTTGCAAAACCGTTTAAATTACTGTCCGCATAATAGTTGGCAATATCCAGATAGATGTATGCCGAATACAGTTCAAAATT
>NZ_JPME01000026.1 GCF_000732605.1 Lacrimispora celerecrescens
CACAAGGAGTCACAGGGCCAACCGGCCCGCAAGGGGATATAGGCCCAACGGGTCCACAGGGAATTACAGGCCCACAAGGAGATATTGGTCCAACTGGCCCGCAAGGAGATACCGGTCCAACCGGCCCGCAAGGGATAACCGGTCCAACCGGCCCACAAGGAGTCACAGGACCAACCGGTCCACAGGGGGAAACCGGTCCTACCGGCCCGCAAGGAGATACAGGCCCAACGGGTCTACAAGGGATAACGGGTCCAACAGGCCCACAGGGAATCACAGGACCAACCGGTCCGCAAGGAATCGCCGGTCCAACCGGCCCGCAAGGAGATACAGGTCCAACGGGTCCACAAGGTATAACGGGTCCAACCGGTCCGCAAGGATTCACAGGCCCAACAGGTCCACAAGGAGCCACCGGTCCAACAGGCCCGCAAGGAGTCACAGGGCCAACCGGCCTGCAAGGAATAACGGGTCCGACGGGTCCACAGGGGGATACAGGACCAACGGGTCCACAAGGAATAACGGGTCCAACAGGCCCACAGGGAATCACAGGCCCAACAGGTCCACAAGGAGCCACCGGTCCAACAGGCCCGCAAGGAGTCACAGGCCCAACAGGTCCACAAGGAGCCACAGGTCCAACAGGCCCACAGGGAGAGGTAGGTCCAACAGGCCCGCAAGGAGCCACCGGTCCAACCGGCCCGCAAGGAGCCACCGGCCCAACAGGCCCGCAAGGAATAACCGGCCCAACCGGCCCACAAGGAGTCACCGGCCCAACCGGCCCACAAGGAGCTACCGGACCAACCGGCCCGAACTTTGCTACAAATGGCTTTTCCGCGTTCGTGTCTTCCCTGTCAGTATCAACGGATACACAAATAGCAAACTGGACAACATCCGCTCCTTATTATGGAAATGCAAATTTTAATGCTACAACAGGTAACTTTACGGTATCTACGACAGGAAGATACTCTATAAAGGCAACTATTAACTACTCCACAACGGCATCAATAACGGGTTCTATAGGTAACACGGTTAATCCGTCCTTTGCAGTTTCAAGGACATCACCTACAACTACTACGATCGTGAGCGGGCTATTCCCGATTTTAAATGTTAACGTGACTCTCCTGACGTTAAGGGCCATATTGGGTAATGGAACGGTTACTCTGGCTTGCGATGCAGCATTGAACAGTGGTGATGTTATTGGTTTGTTTTATGTATCAAGCGGTTTAACCTTAAATCTCAATCTGGGAGGTGCTAATACTGGAGGAATCATATGGTCTGTTTACCAGATTGCTTAGCAAATAGAATGGCAATCTCCCATTTAATTATTTAATAAAGTTATCTCGAAGTTTAGCCAAATGCTTTATGTAATGAAAGAATACGCAAAAACTTCGGGATAACTTGTTTTGTGTAAATTCTTCAATTTTCATATTAGAAAATGTAATCTTGAATAGTACAGTTAAAGCTTTAGAAACAAAAAGTATAAAAATATAGTATAATAAAATAGGTGGTTTTAGATTCGACTTTGGGTTACAGTACGAATATAATTTTTTTCGGAGTTTTCAGCAAGTAAAATCAAGCAATGCAGGTTCCATTACTCTATAATGACTATAGGGTGGTTGAAACGAGGTGAGCAGACAAATGTACGAGTGGCAGAAGCAAATTCAAATAGTTGTTGATGAAATTGACAAATGTATTAAAAATTACAATGATGAAGCCTTGACACTACGCTTTCTTTCTCGCAGATTGGGTTATTCTGAATTTTATACGACGAGAAAATTCAAAGAAATATCGGGTATGCAATTTAGGGATTATCTGAGGCATAGAAAATTAGCCTTTGCACTAAAAGAGGTTCGGGATAGTGAAAAAAGTATTTTGGATATTGCTTTTGATTATGGTTTTTCATCACATGAAGCTTTTACCAGAGCTTTCAAAGGAACATATGGCGTAACTCCAAGTGAATACCGAAAAAGGCCTAAACCTGTCGTTCTTCGTACAAAAATAAACCCTTTCGACCGCTACTTTTTAGGATTTGGAGAGATTGGCATGATGAAATCTACAGATGATGTTAAAATTTATTTTGTAACCATACCCGCACACAAATTTTTGCACATTAAAAACTATGAGAGTAATGGGTATTGGGATTTTTGGCAGAAGCAAAGTCTTATTCCGGGACAGGATTGCGAAACAATCTGCGGTTTACTCGATAGTATCAAGGGCAAATTGGATGACGATGGTGGGAGCGAATCGAACAGCGGCAGCGGTCAGATCATGGCATACATTAATGACCCGGACGGCAGACTCTGTGATTGGAGAATTCCACGTACAGAGTGTTATGGAGTACGCCTACCTTTTGATTATGAAGGCGAAGTACCACCACAAATGCTTATGATTGATGTTCCCGAAGCCGAATATATAGTTTTTGAACATGGGCCATTCGATTATGAACAGGAAAATCGTAGTGTAGAGGAAAAGATTGAAAAGGTAATGGCAACATTTGATTTTGAAGGCACAGGTTATTGCTTTGATACTTCACCTGGTAGAATGATTTACTTTTATCATAATCCGGAGCAGTTCTGGAAGTATATTAGGCCGGTACGGAAATTATAATTAATTTATTTACAGGCTTCCAACCATCATCAGTCAGGTGGATAAGGTTCGTAAATCCGTCAACCTGTATTTGCTGCTGCCGAAATGCATCTAGTTGAGTGTAGCACACTTGATATAGTTACAAATATTTCCGAAAAACATTTTACTAACTATCGTTCATTTTTTAGGCTATAAACAGGATTTTATGTTCTTTTTGACGATTTATCCAAGAAGATATTGAATTAAAAATCTCCTTATGATACGATGAAGCTGGTCAGTTATTTCTAAATTAATTATATAAGGAGGTTTTTTATAAATGGATATCCGCTATTCAGCAAACCAGAAAGATTTCAAACGTTACACAACAGAAGAAACCAGAAATGAGTTTTTAATTGAAAATTTATACGTTGCCAATGAGGTAGTTGCAGTATATTCTCACGTAGACCGTATGGTAACTTTAGGCTGTATGCCAACAACAGAGACAGTTTCCATTGACAAGGGCATTGATATTTGGAAAAATTTCGGTACAAGCTATTTCCTTGAGAGACGTGAGGTTGGTATCTTCAACATTGGCGGTGCAGGAAAGATCGTTGCTGATGGGGAAGAATTTAAGATGGGATATAAGGACTGCTTATATATTACCAAGGGAACAAAGGAAGTGACTTTCTCCAGCGAGGATGGATCCAATCCTGCTAAATTCTACATGGTGAGTGCTCCGGCTCATAAGGCTTGCAAGACCACCTTTATTCCTATTGAAAAGGCAGCTAAGAAGCCTTTGGGCGCTATGGAAACATCCAACAAGCGTGTGATCAATCAGTTTATTCATCCGGACGTACTGGAGACCTGCCAGCTGTCTATGGGTATGACTGTTCTGGATCCGGGCAGCGTTTGGAACACCATGCCTTCTCATACCCATGAAAGACGTATGGAGATTTACATGTATTTCGAAATTCCGGAGAACAATGTAGTATTCCATATGATGGGCGAAGGCAATGAGACAAGACACATCGTTATGCAGAATGAGCAGGCTGTAATCAGCCCATCCTGGAGCATCCATTCCGGTGCAGGTACCAGCAACTATACCTTCATCTGGGCAATGGGTGGAGAAAACCAGGCATTTGATGATATGGATACCATTCCTACAACAGAATTAAGATAGTTTTTTATTTATGATAAGGCAGATGCACTCATTCCAGTGCATCTGCCTTTTGCTTTCCTGAATCGGAATATCATTTCAAGGTCAGGGGAATAATCTGGTGATCAGCTATTTCTTTTCGAATCGTGTGAAATCTCTGTGAAAATGTAGAAATTCGCTTTTTCATTTGATACAATAACACTAATAAATACTTGTGAATTAAAGGATCTGATTTCAGGAGGTTATATATGGAACAGTTAAAGATATTAGTAGTGGATGATGAAACAAGAATGAGAAAACTGGTAAAGGATTTTTTGAGTGTAAAAGGTTTTTCAGTGGTTGAGGCTTCCAACGGTGAAGAAGCAGTGGATGTCTTTTTTGAGCAAAAGGATATTGTGCTTATTATTCTAGACGTGATGATGCCTAAAATGGATGGCTGGGAGACCTGCAAAACAATTCGTAAATATTCTCAGGTTCCCATCATCATGCTGACTGCCAGAAGTGAAGAACGTGACGAGCTCCAGGGCTTTGATCTGGGAGTAGATGAATACATTTCAAAACCCTTCAGCCCTAAGATTCTGGTAGCTCGTGTGGAGGCCATATTAAGACGCAGCAATGCCGTTCCTGCAGATGCAGTAGAAATAGGGGGAATCTGCATTGACAAAGCGGCCCATCAGGTCACCATTGACGGTAAAGACATTGATCTAAGTTACAAGGAGTTTGAGCTTTTGGCTTATTTTCTGGAAAATCAGGGAATTGCTCTGTCAAGGGAAAAGATACTAAACAATGTCTGGAACTATGATTACTTCGGAGATGCCCGGACCATAGATACCCATGTGAAAAAGTTGAGAAACAAGATGGGAGATAAGGGAGATTATATAAAGACCATATGGGGAATGGGATATAAATTCGAAGTATAAGGAAAGGATACCATTAGAGGTGAATACATGAAGCAATCCATCAGGGCGCGTTTTGCTATAATTTTTGTATGTTTGATGGCCTTGGTCCTAATATCTACATGGTTTGTAAATAACTGTTTTCTGGAGAGCTTTTACACCAGCGATAAAGTTCACACTCTGGAGAGAGCCTATACGCAGATCGATAAGTTAGTAGCACAGGCGAATGAGAGCGGGAAAGGGATCATTGATTATTACAAGGATTCCTATGACCCGGATTTTAAAAATGAAGGTCCGGCTCAGAAGCTGTTCCGTACCATGGGAGAAAAATATAATCTGATGGTGGTGTTAATCGACAGCAGCACAGATGAAGCCCTCATGTTCACAAACGGGGATCAGCTGTTTTTGAAGAACAGGGTCGAGGCGTATATATTTGGAAAGAACGTGCCGGAAGCCAGTATTTTAAAAAAGCACGACAATTACATTGTGCAGAAGACATATGACAGGCGTTCGGATTCTAATTATTTGGAAAGCTGGGGATATTTTTCTGATAATAAAACTATTTTCCTCATATCCGTCCCTCTTGCCAGTATTACGGAAAGTGTGGATCTGGCGAACCGGTTTCTAGCTTATGTAGGGGTGGTAGCTCTGCTCATAGGAAGCATAGTTATATATTTTACAACAAAAAGAATTACTTCTCCTATCCTACAGCTTGCCAACTTGTCTGAAAAGATGTCGGCGCTGGACTTTGATGCCAAATACACCGGAAAAGAGGAAGATGAAATCGGAGTACTTGGAAACAGTATGAACCAACTGTCCAACACCTTAAAGGATACCATCGGGCAGTTGCGGGCTGCCAACGAAAAGCTGCAGAAGGATATTGATGAAAAGATAAAAATTGATGATATGCGAAAGGATTTTATTGCCAATGTATCCCACGAATTAAAGACACCCATTGCACTCATCCAAGGATATGCAGAGGGCCTTACGGAGGGAATGGCGGAGGATCCGGACAGCAGAGATTATTACTGTGGGGTCATCATGGATGAGGCAGGTAAAATGAATACCATGGTTCGCCAGCTCCTTAATCTTACTGCCATTGAATTTGGCAATGACAGCATTCAGTTGGAACGCTTTGATCTGACAGAGTTGATACGCGGCGTTATTAACTCGGCAGGGATTCTGATCCAACAGAAAGGGGCAGAGGTAAAACTAGAGGATTGCGGTCCGATTTATGTATCTGCTGATGAATTTAAAATAGAAGAAGTCATTACAAACTACTTAAATAATGCGCTGAACCATTTGGAAGGAGAGCGTAAGATCGTATTTACGGCAGAGGAGAATGGAGGGGAAGCCCTTGTAACCGTATTTAACACTGGTCAGAATATTCCGGATGAGGACTTACCAAATATTTGGACCAAGTTTTTTAAAGTGGATAAGGCACATACCAGGGGTTATGGGGGGAGCGGTATTGGCCTTTCCATTGTAAAGGCTATTATGGATTCCCACAATAAGTCATGTGGAGTTCGGAATGTGAAGGGTGGCGTGGAATTTTGGTTTACTTTGGATTGTTATAAAGAAAATTCGTAGTTTGTTATCTAAGAGAGGAATATTGCCGATATAATAAGAAGAAAGTAGACCAGGAATTACTAAAAGGTCATTCTTTGAAAGGAGAGTGAAAGGAATGGATATTGGTGCAATGAGCATGGAGATGAGTCTTGCAAGAGTACAACAGAGTGCAGGAATCAGCGTTGCCAAGAAAGCTATGGACTCTCAGGAAGTTGCAGCGGAGGGATTACTTAAGATGGCGGAGACGGCGATTCCCAGACAGATTCCAGAAAATGGGATCGGGTTGTTAGTGGATACTAGGGCTTAGAGGGAAAACGGGGATATGCGAATGCATATCCCCGTTTCAATTATAAAGCTGTCATCATATTTACATCTAAGGTATCTATGAAATAAATTTGCCGGACAATAATTATATGGTTTTTTGTACAGGAGTATAAAAAAACAAAGACAGTCTCATATGCAAGACAGATGAAGATAGTACGTATATTTTTGGCTTTCGAGTATTGTTATAATAATAAAATAAAATATTTTAAAATATTAAAAAAAAGACTTATCTTTTATTCATATTGGTACGATAAAGTACATGAAAGGAAGTTATAAAGACATATATTCAAGTTCATTTGAATGTTTACATACTTCCAGGAGATACATGTGTCAAAGTTTGGAATCATTCCTGCGGCTGGTACCCCGCAAGATTCCGCTGATATGATTTACTTATTTTCCTGATTCAGGAAAATACATCACACGGGGAAAAGGAATTCCCTGAAAACACATTCAAGGAGGAAATATTTATGAGAATTCAACACAACATCGCAGCTTTAAATGCTCACAGACAGTTAGGTGGAAACAACGCAGCAGTAGGCAAGAGCCTTGAGAAATTATCTTCTGGTTACAGAGTTAACCGTGCAGGTGATGACGCTGCAGGTCTTGCTATTTCTGAGAAGATGAGAGCACAGATCACAAGCCTTGATACCGCTCAGAAGAATGCTAACGATGGTATTTCTTTAATCCAGACAGCAGAAGGTGCTCTGACAGAAGTTCACTCTATGTTAAATCGTATGGTGGAGCTGGCTATGCAGTCCTCTAATGGAATCTATGATGACACAACTGACCGTGCTAATTTGGATGAAGAATTCCAGGCATTAAAGACAGAAATCGACCGTGTTGCAAGCACTACGGATTTCAACGGAACAAAACTTCTGGATGGTACCATGACAACTCTTACACTTCAGATTGGTGCAACTGCTGAAACTGATAACCGTCTGACAGTAGCAGTTAGTGATATGTCTGCAACTACTGGTCTTTCTCTTAAATCTGCTGCAGTTAGCGATGTAGCTACTGCTACAGCTGCTGTATCATCTGTAAAAGCTGCTATTAACGTAGTTTCATCTGCTCGTGGTAAACTTGGTGCACTTCAGAATCGTCTGGAGCATACCATCAACAACCTGGGTGCAACTTCTGAGAACATGACAGCTGCAGAAAGCCGGATCCGTGACGTTGACATGGCAAAAGAGATGATGTCTTATACTAAGAATAATATTCTTGTTCAGGCTTCTCAGGCTATGCTTGCTCAGGCAAATCAGCTTCCTCAGGGCGTATTACAGCTGTTACAGTAATTTTATTAAATTTTGGTTTCCATTCCCCCGGAAAGATGTTTTTCGGGGGAATATTTTATAAATCGGGAGGAACTTATATGAAGTCTAGCATTCGGCTGTCTCAATGTATGATTGTGAAAGATGAGGAACAGAACATCCAGCGAGCACTTAGCTGGGGAAAGGGCATTGTCTGTGAGCAGATTGTTGTAGATACTGGTTCAACGGACAGAACAGTGGAAATAGCGGAAGCGTTGGGGGCAAAAGTCTTTCACTTTTCTTGGAATAATGATTTTTCAGCTGCTAAAAACTTTGCCATCGAACAGGCCGGGGGGAATTGGATTGCTTTTCTGGATGCAGATGAATATTATTCCGATGAAGATGCAAAAAAAATACTGCCATTGTTGCGGCAGATTGAAAAGGATTTTCCCATAGCACTCCGACCTCATACCATACGGTCACTTCTGGTGAATCTGGATGATGCTGGGAGGAGTATGACCACTGGGGTACAGGACCGGATTTTTAGAAATATTCCAAAACTACGATATCGAAACAAAATTCACGAGCACCTGGACTTACCTGGGACTCAACAATTTAGACATTATGATGCGACTGAAATTCTTGCCATTTTCCACACTGGCTACGCTACTAAGATTTTCAAGGAAAAAGATAAAGAAGAACGTAATATATCAATGATAAAGAAGGAATTAGAAGAGAATCCAGAAAATTATGTTATGTGGTCTTATTTGGGAGATTCTCTTCTTTGTGCAAATAGATTAGAAGAAGCGGAAGAAGCTTTTCTTCACATGGCTGAGAATCCAGATGTTACTATGACGGTAGATCGGAAAAGTCTTAATTTTACAAATCTACTAAAGACAAAATATCATAGATATATCGACAGCGATGAAGGTTTTATGGCGATCTATCAAAAGGCAAAAGACTGTGGTTGCGTCACTCCCGATATAGACTATTGGGCAGGGGAATGGTTCTGCCGGCGCGGCGATGAAGAAAAGGCAAGATTGTATTTTGAACAGGCTCTTCGTATGCTAGAGAAGTATGAAGGCAATGATCCTCTGAATATATCAAGCAGGCTTTTTAATATATACCAGTGGCTTTTTCTCTCTTATTCAAAGCTGAAAAATCCTTCTGAGATGATAAGATATGGAATTCTTGCTCTAAGGGTTGAACCTTACCAGGTTTCTATTTTAAAAGAAATCCTGCTTCTGTTAAAGGGAGAGCCGGGAGAGGAAGAGACTGCTGTCAATACTTTTGGCTTTTTGTCAAAGCTTTATGACCTTACTTCTTTTAAAAATAAAGTTTTTTTAGTAAAGGTATCGGAACAGGTATCTTTTTCGGCATTGGAAAAGCAAGTTTATTCTTTACTAAGTGATAGAGAAAGGGAGTATCTTTCAAAAGCAGGGGATATTTTCTAGTAATATTGATAGGTCTTAAATGTTGTCTTTCAGGCTTTGTAAGCAGGTTTTCTGCTGTTTATTATATAATCCTCGAAGAGTATTCTCCTGTTAAAAAATAGATTGATTTATAGAATACATTTTGTGGATTGAAGAAATGAGAGGATAAGAATTTTATGAAAGCATCTCCAGAAAATGAGTTTGAATATTGCAAAGTCAAACTTAAAGAATCGATATCTGAATTAATCAATTCAAATAAGCTAGATGAAGCTAAGAGTATTATTAAGGAGTATGAGGATATCGTTAAAAATGATAGAGAAATCTATTCTATGAATGCCATAGTGGCAATTATGGAACATAGGTTAAAAGATGCAAAAGATATATTAAATAAAGGTTTGGAAGTTCATAAAACAGATTTTGACTTGCTTTATAATATGGGATATATATATCAATTAGAGAATAATCTGGATTTATCTATCAATTTTTACGAAAAGGCATTAGATAGTGCAGATAAGATAGAGGATAAAGAACTTATAGTTAACATTTTAAAAGAAATGAATGCGAAAGGATTTAGTCATAAAACCAGCATCATTATTTTGACTTATAATAATCTGGATTATAATAAGCCATGTATAGAGAGTATAAGAAAATATACCAAGGCAGGAACGTATGAAATAGTAGTGGTTGATAATAATTCTACTGATGGAACAAAGGAATGGCTAAAAGAACAGAATGATTTAAAAGTCATATTCAATACAGAAAACGTTGGTTTTCCTAAGGGGTGTAATCAAGGGATTTCAATCGCAGATGAAACAAATGATATTTTGTTATTGAATAATGATACGTTAGTTACTCCTAATTGGCTTGATAATTTAACAATTGCATTACATAGTTCCAATGATATCGGGGCTGTGGGAGCTGTTACGAATTCCTGTTCAAACTATCAGACGATACAGTCTGACTATACAGATTTTAATGGACTTTTGGAATTTGCTCAAAAAAACAACATAAGTGACCCTTCTAAATGGGAAAATAGATTAAGACTTGTTGGGTTTTGCATGTTAATAAAGAGAGAAGTATTAGAAAAGATAGGGTTACTTGATGAACTGTTTACTCCAGGAAACTTTGAAGATGATGATTACTCTTATAGAATAATATCAGAAGGATATAAATTATTATTATGTAAAGATTCCTATATTTATCACTTTGGAGGAGCGTCTTTTAAAATAGAGCCGGATAAATATAATAATGTATTAGATATTAATAAAAGTAAGTTTAAAGATAAATGGGGTTTTGATCCACATTATTCTGCTTTTATCCGTTATGAAATAATAGATTTGATTGACAGGCCAAATAAGGAAGAAATGATTAGGGTGCTGGAGGTAGGCTGTGCCTGCGGAGGAACATTACTTGAAATAAAAAATCAATATAAAAATGCTGATTTATTTGGAATAGAATTAAATGAAAGTTCTGCAAAAATCGCAAGAACTTTTGCAAATGTCAAAGCTGAAAATATTGAAAATGAAAATTTGAACTATGATGAAAAGTATTTCGATTATATCATATTTGCTGATGTGCTTGAACATTTATATGATCCAGGGAAAGTTCTGACTAATTTAAAAAAGTATTTAAAAGATGATGGCAAAGTTTTAGCAAGCATTCCCAATGTAATGCATTATAGTGTCATTAGAAATTTAATTAATGGAAGATGGTATTATGAAGATGCTGGAATTCTAGATAGAACACATATAAGATTTTTTACATTGACGGAAATCAATAATTTGTTTATAGAATCTGGCTATGAAGGTATGAATTATTCATCGACTACTTTGGCAGAGACACTGCATGATCAAGAGTTTATTGATACTTTATCAATGTTATCTGCTGCTGAGCCAAAGAGTCAATTCAGTGCTTATCAATACATTATAAGAGCTAATAAAAAAACTAATTAAACAGGTATTGATAATAATCTTGGACTTTTTTAGACGGAGGCAGATATCTATGGAAAAGTCAAAACGCATTGCTGTGCTAACTGTAATGTAAGTTTGGCTGGAGCCCGAGGAGATGACTATACTTATCTCGAAACACATGTCAAGGGATTGGAGATAGTAGCTTCTTGCTTGGTTAAAATTGCCTTTCCGGTTAATACTTTAGAGATGGGAGCTGTGAGTGGTATTGGGAAAATTCAATCCGGAGTCTTTGCTGTGAGGCGTAAGCAACTCTTTTGGAAATGCCGGTGTGAATCGTTGGCTTGACCGTATAGATTTAATAGAAGAAACTCCTAGGCTTTCCTTTTTAGCTTCAGATTACGATGATACCCACCTACAGGAAAGCTGTTTTCAGACCATGTTTCCTCAAAGGATAGAATATTCTCCTCTTGAAGACCATGTTAAGGTTATTACAGTTCTGCATTTCAAATCTCCTCGAAACAGGCCTATGCCAGATACGATGGAGGAAATTTTTATTATATAAAAGAAGTTAATCAAATCATCACCCAAAAGGGCTGTATTGACATTGAAGATTCTCTAGTTAAAATTCGGGAATATCTTGGAGTAGCGTTAAAAGTAAGGAATACAGAAGTTAAGATTCAATGGATTGATTTGATGGATAGTTTATTAGAGTATATTTTATTTTAAAACCATAAATTTAGAATGGTGCAATTCATATTTATGCCATGGCAGCTTAGTTGTTTGTTCATAGGCCTGAATTTGAAAGTAACCGTATATAATTTAGAAGAATTTTATTTTATATCCTGATTTTGGCTTGTCCTGTCCGGCATTTTTGAGACAGTACTCGGATAGCCCAAATCAGGATTTATTTTTTTTTATCATTATCTTAAGATTAATAGAAAATTTCCTGACAACTTTCTTGACAAAATCTGTAAATAAATGTAGAATATAGTAAGAAAAATTACAGAAAAATTAAAAAAAAAGGAAAATCCTGTTGAATTTAACTGGAGAGAGGTAATTTTCTTGTGGTGAAATATTATTCCCATATTTCTTTAGGGGAATGAAAGTGAGGAGCAATAGGATGAATGGGATATTTGGAAATAACATTTCCATGGCGGAAAAAACTTTGGATTACCTGTGGTCAAAGCAGTCGGTAACGCTTAATAATATTGCCAATGGCGAAACCCCAGGTTATAAGGCCCGTTATGTTACTTTTGAGGACGAATTCCGTAAACGCTTAATGGCCAGCCGAGAGGGCACATCAAAGGATGTAGGAAGAATCATAGGCAATTCCAGACATTTTATCCATGAAACAAAAGATGAATCAGCTAGAATGGACGGAAACAATGTCAACATGGATGTAGAAAATGTAGAACTGGCTAGGACAACCCTTCAGTATCAGTATCAGCTGAATGCGTTGAATAGTGAAGTAAGCAGGCTTCGCACGGTTATTAAAGGCTAAAACGGGAGGTTAATGAGATGGAGCAGATGTTTATAAGACCTATTATCCCCATGGAGTCCATTGGGAATATAGGAAGCGAAAAGAAAGTGACAACCGGACAGGATGGAAGTTCGGTGTTTCGGGATATATTTAAAGAAGCCATTCAGAACGTAAAAACCACGGATGAGGATTTGACGGTACAAGAATACTTGCTGTCAACAGGCCAGATAGACGATGCACATACTGTGCCTGCAGCGGCGGCAAAAGCCCAGTTATCTGTAGAACTCTTAACATCTCTTAGGAATAAGGCACTGGAATCCTACAATGAGATTATAAGAATTGGCGTTTAAGTAGATAACAGGGCGGACAGGTACAATGGAGAAGATAAAGGAACTTTTAGAAAAGCTAAATGATAAAGTAAAAAAAGCCATAATCATCGGCGCTGTGGGCGTGGCGGTTGTGGTTGGAGCGATAGTGATCGCGCTGTCCATGCGGGAGAAGCCTTACGAGGTGATGTTTCCAAGTGTAAGCAGCGAAGAAGCCAAACAGATCATTGGAAAATTACAGGAAGACGGAGTCGATTATCAGTATCAAAACGGTGACATACTGGTGCCTACGCCTCAATTAGATACAACAAGGGCAAAGTTAGTTTCGGAAGGGTACCCCAAAAGTGGTTTTACATATGATGTGTTCAGAAATAATGTAAACTTGATGACTACTGATTCAGACCGGCGTAGGTTTGAACTTTATGATTTGGAAACCAGGATTGGTTCTACGATAAAGGTCTTTGATGGTGTGCAGGAGGCATATGTAACCATAGCTCTGGGAGAACCTTCCAAATATGCACTGTCTGATGACACGACACAGGAGTCCAGCGCCCAGGCTGTTGTGGTTATGAAAGATGGAGGTTCTCCTACGGAAGAACAGGCAAAGTCTATCCAGCTTCTCATATCCAGAAGTATTCCTGGAATGGTGATTGATAATGTCTCTGTATTCGATGGAAACGGACGAGAAGTTTCCACTGGTTCAGACGACGATGATATCAACAACGGCAAGGCTGGAGAAGAGATTACCAAAGTAATTGAAGATCAGATTTCAGCAAAGGTATTAAATGTACTTGGCCCTGTATACGGAAACGGCAATGTTCGGGTATCCGTAAAAGGCACAGTCAATATGGAAAAGCTGATTCGGGAGAGCATTGTTTACAATACACCTGAAAAGATCGATGAAAAAGATAAGACTGGCCTTACTTCTGAGGAATCCATATTCAAAGAGTATTCCGGGAGTGGGCAAAATGCTTCCGGTGTGGCCGGTTCAGAGGCCAATGCGGACATTCCACAGTATAATGCGGGAGGAACGGCTGAGGAGAATGCATATGGTTCCAGCAGTCTGACCAGAAAATATCTTTTAAACCAGATAAAAGAACAGGGTCAAATCAATCCGGGAACTTTGGAAAACCTGACTGTTTCCGTAATAGTAAATGGGACCGGATTCGGAAGTATGACGATTGACGACATTCGGGATCTTGCAGGAAATGCGGCTGGAATCCCCCAGGCAGATCGTGCAGAAAAGATAACCGCTGTAGCGGCGCCCTTCTATACTGTAGATGTACCCCAAGCACCTGAAACTCCTGTGGAAGCAAATACCAGCGGTATTTTGATTAATCAGTGGATTCTGATTGCAGCACTGGCTGGAGTACTTCTCCTCGTTCTGATTATTATTTTGGCAGTAAGACATAGACGGAAGAAAAATGAACTTATGGAAGCCATGGAGTTCAGCCAGGAAGATGTACCGGAACTGCCGGTTATGGAGGAATTGCTGGAGGGTGATGATAAAGAAGAGGTGATTCTGGAACCTGAAGAAGACAGGGGAGCAGAGCTGCGCCAGTCCGTCCGCGAGTTTGCTGAGCAAAACCCTGAGATATCAGCTCAGCTGCTAAAAACATGGTTGAATGGAGGCGGTAACAATGGTTAATCTAACCCCCGAACAAAAAGCAGCGACAGTGGTTGTTTCACTGGGAGTGGATAAGGCTTCAAAAGTATATAAGTACTTAAGTGAAGACGAAATTGAGAAATTAACTCTTGAAGTGGCAAAGCTTGGACATGTGGAAGCAGAGCAGACAGAAGCCATTTTAGATGAATTTTACAAGACATGCCTGACTCAAAAGGTAGTGACTGACGGTGGATTGGAGTATGCAAGAACCGTTCTGGAAAAAGCCTTCGGAGAAAGTACGGCCAACAGCCTGCTTCAAAAGGTTACACAGTCTCTGAAATCCAGATCTTTTGGATTTATCAGGAAGAGCGATGTAAAGAACTTGCTTTCCGTCCTGCAGCATGAAAGAGCCCAGATTATTGCTCTGGTTCTCTCTTATACAAATGAAGAGATGGCGGCTAATATTATTTCAGAGCTTGCTCCTGAAAAGCGCATGCAGGTAGTGGAGGCCATTGCCAGAATGGAAAGCGCTTCGCCAGAAGGAATTAAAATTGTGGAAGAGGAGATCAAGAAGCGGTTCTCCGGCATTCTTACTACCGATTACACCAGCGTGGGAGGCATTGATTACATAGCAAACGTCATGAATCATATAGACCGTGGCAACGAAAAGCTTATCTTCGACGAACTGGGAAGAAAAGATGCAGAGCTTGCAGATACCATCCGCAAGAAGATGTTCGTATTCGAGGATATTATTACCATGGACAATCGTTCCATCCAGCGATTTATCAGAGAGTGCGATATGCGTGATATGGTTTATGCCCTTAAGAATGCAAACGAGCAGATTACATCTGTTATTTTCTCCAATATGTCAACTCGTATGAAGGAAAGCATCCAGTCCGATATGGAAGTTACGGTTAATGTACGCTTGAAAGATGTGGAAGAGGCTCAGCAGAGGATTGTCGGTATCATCAGGCGTCTGGAAGAAGAGGGCGAGTTGATCATCAGCAAGGGCGGAAAGGATGATGTCATTGTCTAATATTATAAAGTCTGTGCAGATGGCCGATCGTGTTCTGGAATACGGATTTACCCGGGAATTTGAAAATATCAAGGTAAGAGAAAACGATAATCCGGAGAAGGAATGGGAGCAGGAGAAATCTGCGGACCAAGGATATGACGGGTATCTTCAAACTACTGAAATGTACGAAGACGCTGTAAAGAAGTCCCAGGAAATTCTGGAGCTGGCCAGGACAGAGGCGGAAGATGTCCTCAACCAGGCCAGGTCGGACGGGGAAAAACTCCGTACTCAAGCGATGGAAGAAGGCCGCCAGGCCGGATATGACGCAGGGTATGAGGAGGGATTCCGTAAAGCCTACGAAGCTCATAAAGAGGTTCTTGATGCACGCCAGGAAGAATTTCTGGAAGCCATGAAAAACGCAATTGAAAGCGTAACGAAAGAAAAAGAAAAGATACTGGACAAATATATTGATGATTTAAAAAGAGTCACTCTGACCATTGCAGAAAAGGTGATTCAGACCAGTCTGCGCTCCAGCGGAGAGATTATCAAGCGCATGATCGTAGCTGCTGCGGGAAAGCTTAAGAAAACCCAGTGGATGAAAATTTACGTATCCCAAAGGGATGCGGGAATGATGATACAAGGAGATGTGGGACTGTTAAGCGAATTGTCCCACATTTCCGGTAATATCAAGATTATTGCTATGGATCATGAGGAGGACGGAGCCTGTATCATAGAGCTTCCGGAGGAGATTATTGATGTCAGTGTGAATACACAGCTGGAAAATATTAAGGGAATACTTAATAACGCCAGACTGTAACAGGAGGAGCCTGCATGTTTAAGGAATTGACGGATCTCATTACGAAGACTGAGACAATCGACCATATCGGGAAGATTGAAAACATTGTGGGGATGTCCATGGAAGCCTCCGGAGGAAGGGCCAGTATCGGAGACATAGCCTATATTTACAATGAAGACCGGCAGGAACAGATACCGGTGGAAGTGGTAGGCTTTAAGGATGACAAGATACAGCTTATGGCCTATGAAAATATGAATGGAATTGCAGCGGGCAGCTTTGTTCGGAATACAAAACGCAGGTTGAAGGTACCGGTAGGAGATTTTTTAAGGGGTCGAATCATCGATGCAAAGGGAGAACCAATGGATGGAAAAGGACCTTTTGAATCTCCCCGGTACTATTACGTAGAAAATCCTTATATCAATCCCATGACCCGTCCGCCCATTACGGACAAGCTGGAATTTGGTGTCAAAGCCATTGATGGCTTAAATACAATTGGAAAAGGCCAGCGTATTGGTATTTTTGCAGGCAGTGGAGTGGGAAAAAGCACCTTGCTTGGCATGATCGCCAGGAATGTAAAGGCGGATATTAACGTAGTAGCTGGTAGGGGAGCGTGGAAGAGAGGTCCGTGAATTTATAGAAAAAGACTTAGGACCAGAAGGAATGAAACGTTCCGTGCTGGTGGTAGCAACATCAGACCAGCCTGCCATGCTTCGAATGAAGTGTCCATTGGTTGCCACTACGATAGCTGAATATTTTAAGAATCAGGGCAAGGATGTTTTGCTTATGATGGACTCCCTGACCCGTTTTGCTATGGCACAGAGAGAGATAGGGCTTGCAATCGGAGAGCCTCCGGTGGCAAGAGGCTATACTCCCTCTATTTATGCGGAGTTTCCAAAGCTGTTGGAACGAAGCGGTAACTTTGGACAAGGTTCCATTACAGGAATCTATACGGTTTTGGTGGAAGGTGATGACACCAATGAGCCGATTGCCGATACTGTGAGAGGTATTGTGGATGGCCATATTGTACTAAGCCGAAAGCTGGCCAATTCCAACCATTTCCCGGCTATTGACGTAAGTGCCAGTATTTCACGTTTGATGACCAACATCGTTTCAGAAGAACACCGGAAATTAGCTTCCCAAATCAGGGATATGTTAAGTCTTTATGAGAAAAATGAGGATCTTATCTCGATTGGTGCTTATAAGAGCGGTACAAACCCAAAGCTTGATATGGCAATATCTAAAATTGATAAAATCAATCAATTCCTGTGTCAGGGAATACAGGAACAAGCCAGTTACGAAGAGGTCTTAAAGAAAATGAAGATGATCTTATCATAGATGTTGAAAGGGGAAAGGGAGTATGAAGAAGTTTAATTTTCCACTTAATACAGTATTAAACTATAAGGATCAGGTTCTTGATAATTTAAAAAACGAACATGCCCAAATTGTAGATAAGGTGGTCAGGCAGGAAAAAAAAGTTGAGGATTTGTCGGACCGAAGAAGAGATGCCTGTGCCCGGCTACAGGCAGAGATAGGCCAGGGGATCACTGTTAATATGATGAAGGAATATGGAACCTACATTACCTTCATGCAGCAGAAAATTCTTACCGAACAGGGAGTTCTTCAGAAATTGCAAAGAAGAGAGGAACAAAAACGGGAGGAAGTGGTGGAGGCCAGAAAAGAAGTGGTTTCCATTGAAAAGCTGAAGGAAAAGAAGCTTTTGCAGTATAACAAAGAAGTTCTGCGCAGTGAGGAACTATTCATTGAAGAGTTCGTTTCCAACACAACCTCAGTACATGGAAGCAGGTAATCCTGCCGTAAAAACTTTCGGCAGCTACCATAAAATCAAATGCTTAACGGCATGAAAAGAAAGGAGTGAGAAAATGACAGAGGTAAAAAACAGCAGTGTGGATTTGTTATCAAGACAGATGACTGGCAGTAGGAAAAAGGAAGAAAAGACTGTTAACAGCCTATCCGAGTTTAAGGCCATGCTGAAAAGCGGTAATCAGAAGAAGGATGGAAAAAGCCCGGAATCAGGGGATTCCTCTGATGATAAGCTGTCTGCGTCAGAAGCAGCTTCAGAAGCTGCGGCTCTGGTTGCTGCGGCAGGTATGGCGGGAATTCAGGATCCGGAGGAAAAGTTCCAAATGGCCGGACAAGATCCGACGATGCAGATTATGGATACCGTCGGAGCGGCTGAAGCACCAGTCCTAGAACCGGAAGAAGATGGAAAGATCCAGACAATGGATTTATTCCGTACTTTGGATCGGTTCCGCTTTCACCAGCTGGCTGAAAAGAGCATGGGAACTGAAAGTCTTGAAGATGGAAATTTGGGAACTTTAGCGGACAATTCAAAGGAAATAGCGAAGCCCCTTTTCCAGGAAGCAATGATGCAAAAAACAGGAGAGAAAAAACCTGTGATTCAGGATATTGCCGAACAGAATCCGGAAACAACTATAAGCTCTAAAGGGGAAAAGGATACGTTACCGTTGCAGCAGCTATTGAAGGCAGCAGAGACCGTTTCAGATTCACCAAAAGAGGAACCAGCGGTAAATCTTCATAGGAGTAACTCCCTGGAGAAACCAACTCATGTAGAAGAAGATCAGGAGAAAATCCAGGAAAACCATCCGGAAAAGCCTTATGAGCCGGTACGTTTTTGGAATAATTCTACTGCAAAGCCAGAGGAAGTCCATATGTCTGTAAGTGCAGATAATTCGAAAGAATTGGAAGCAAAGCTGTCGGAACAGATTTTAAAACAGATTCGTGAAGGAAATGGGGAACTGGATATCCAATTGGAACCTCATAACCTGGGAAAAATTAGGATCAGGGTTTCCTATGAGGATAATCAGATCAGCGTTTCTCTTCTGTGTACGGAAAGCAGGACGTTAAAACTCTTATCCCAGTCAGCGGGCGATTTAGGTTCCATTCTGGAATCCAATTTAGAGCGGCCCTTCCAGGTTCTGGTAGACAAGCAGGAGCCAGATTACTTAAATCAGCAGCAGGAACAGGGCAGCAGACAAGAACAGCGTGGGCAGCATCAGGAAAGCCAGAGGGAAGAAAACAGCGGAGACTTTATACAAAAGCTGAGACTTGGAATCTTTGAGTCGGAAAGCGCTGACGAAAATGGCATTGGTTACAGATAAGGAGAGAAACGATGGCAAATGTAAATGGAGTTAATCCGAATAGTTATCTGGAAGCTTTTAAGGAAAGGGCGAAAACCACCAGTAACAGTGAATTAACAACAGAGGGGTTTTTCAAGCTTTTGGCAGCACAGCTTCAAAATCAGGACATGTCAAGCCCAATGGATAACTCAGAGATGATGACTCAGATGACTCAGATCGCCATGATGCAGGCTATGAATAACTTCTCCACTGCAATGGGAGATTTTGCCCAGGTTAATACAATCAATTATGGAACCTCCATGATGGGAAAAGACGTTATGCTTGGAGTTCAGGAGAAGAATGGATCAATTAAAAAAGTCACGGGAACTGTAACGAGAGTCGATATTTTTAACGGCGTGCCAACTATTTACATCGATGACGATGATAAGACAGGCTATCCGGTTTCCAGCATTATGTCTGTTTATGAAAAAGGGCATAAGCCTCCGGATAATGTGGATGATCCAGATAAGGGCGATGGAGTCAAGGATCCGGATACAGATAATAATACCGATGGAACTAAGGATCCTGATACAGGTAATAATGTCGATGGAACCGAGGATCCGGATGCAGATAACAAAACCGATGCCAGTACCGAGTAGAATGCGGAAGGTGATGATTAATGCTAGGCAAAATAAATCAGCATGAGGAATTAAGGCAGTTAAAGCTGCGGAATGCTGCCGCAATATCAAAGCCGGCAGGCAGCTTTAATGAGATCCTTCAAAGCAGGATTGATAAAAAGGAAGAACTCCAGTTCTCCCGCCATGCTGCTGAGCGGGTCAATCAGCGCGGAATTGAAATGTCGGATTCATTTATACAAGATCTGCAGTCCGCAGTGGAAAAGGCTCGTTCCAAAGGTGCAAAGGACGTGGTGATTATCAGTGACAGAGGTGCATTTATTGTCAATGTGCCCAATAATACTGTGGTAACAACGATGTCCGGCAGTGAAATGAAAGAAAATATCTTTACAAATATTGACAGTGCCGTCCTATTATAGCTGGACCATTTATGGAGGCTTTTCCTGTGTGTCCGATTGACAGCAGGAGGAAGGCGTAAAAAACAAAGGAGAATAAAAGCTATGGTCAAATCAATGTTTGCCGGTGTGGCAGGTCTCAGAACTCACCAGGCCAAAATGGATGTTATCGGTAATAATATAGCTAACGTAAATACATGGGGATTTAAGGCGGGAAGCATGTCCTTTAAAGACACCATGTACCAGAATACTTCATCTGGTTCAAAAGGCAGTACAGCTGCCGGCGGTTATGGCGGCACCAATGCCAATCAGATAGGATATGGCGTAACTACTGGAGTTATTTCCTATGATTTTTCTATGGGAAGCCCGTCACCATCTGCCAGAGGCCTTGATTGCTATATTGACGGTACAGGGTTTTATATTGTAGGTCCTATGGTTGGGGACGGAGAGGGATTTACCCTGGAGGATTCCGATGTCATTTCTTCCAAAGGCCTGTCTCTTTCCAGAGTAGGGCAATTTACTGTGGATAATCAGGGATATCTGGTTGATGATTCAGGAAATTATGTTTATGGATTTTCAAATACCAGCAGCGATTATTCAGGAAGCGATAGTTTTGATACCACATCATTAAAACCGCTGAGAATCCCTATGGAATCAGATATGGCAGCGATAGGTAATAAGACTGCAGCGGAAAAGGTAAATGAAGCAAAAAAAGTTCTCGAGGAAGCAAGAGCAAACTTGAGTAAACTGAATTTGGATCTAGCAAATACAAGGGATGAGTATATTGCGGCAGATAAGGCATATAACGATGC
Source organism: Lacrimispora celerecrescens (assembly GCF_000732605.1). Classification (GTDB taxonomy): domain Bacteria; phylum Bacillota; class Clostridia; order Lachnospirales; family Lachnospiraceae; genus Lacrimispora; species Lacrimispora celerecrescens_B. The sequence goes on from NZ_JPME01000026.1 coordinate 21,258, forward strand.
AAGTGAAAAAATTGTTATTGCTCCTCCGGATCCAGCTACTACTACTATTAAAGAACTAACGACGGCGCGTAATACTGCAAAAGATAAGATGAATGAGGCTTATCAGCTTTGGCTGGATGGCAAAAATGATCCGGCAAATGCTGATAAACTAAAAAGTGATTATGACGCTGCGAGAAAAAAGTATGAAAAATCAGAATATGACCTGGTTAAGGCTCAGGCGAGCCTTCGGGCGCCGAATGCGCTGTCAGCTGCAGAGAATGCAACTAAGAAACCAGACGTGATCTGGGAGGAGTATGAAAAGGCTCTTGATGATTATAATGCTCCTGCCCCTACTGGCGGTACACAAACACTGAAGGATAAATTAGATGAGGCCAGGAAAGCATTAGACGATCTTCAGACGGCTTTAAGTAAAATCGAACCAGATTCTTTAGAAGGCAAACGGGACTCCACCTACCAGGCCGTAAAGAAGGCTGAAGCCCTGGTAAAAGCAGCCGAAAATACGGTAAAAGAAGCAGAGGATAAACTTGAAACAGCACAGAAGAATTCTACGAGCACAGAAGTGGGCAATGCCGGTACAAGCGAAGGGCTTGCCAAACTGACCAACTATACTGTTCTGCAGGATGGTACCTTAACAGGTAGTACCGAGAATGGCACTACAGTTATCGTTGGTAAGATTGCCTTAGCCGGTGTTCAGAATGTCAACGGCCTGGAAAAGACCTCAGGCTATTATTATGTACCAGGCGGTAATGCAGGTAACATAAGCATTTATGAAGCCGGAGGCACTCAGGGCCGAATCATGTCAAATTATCTGGAAATGGCAAAGGTGGATCTTGCGACAGAGATGACAGATATGATCACTACCCAGAGAGGATTCCAAGCTAACTCAAAGATCATTACAGTTACAGATCAGATGTTGGAAGAACTGGTTAATATTAAGCGGTAATAATCTTATGTAGATTAAGGGAGGCGGTGACAGCCGCTTCCCTTAATGAGAGGAGTTGAGCCATGATTCGTCTAACAAGACTGAACGATGAGGAATTTGTTATCAATTGCAGTCAGATTGAGCGGGTTGAAACCATACCGGAGTCCAATGTAATAATGGTTAATGGGAAGCATTATGTGGTAAAAGAAAGTGTAGATGAGATCCTTGACCGGGTGATTGAATTCCATGCTCAAATATATGCGCGTGCGCAGAAAAAGAATGTTTAATCCAGGTACTGCCTGGAATATAGGAGGTTACTTATGGATGTATCATTGATCATTGGCTGGGTGCTGGGATTCGCATTGATTATCTATGGAATCGGTATGGAGAAGCTTGTAAATTTCTTGGACATGCCCAGCGTTATCATTGTTGTGGGAGGTACAATGGCAGCATTGATAGCCAGCTTTCCGTTTAAAACCCTGGCACAGATCCCAAAACATATCGGAATAATGATCAGCTCCAATCGGTATAATTCGGAAGACGTTATTCATACCCTGGTAGATATGGCGAAAACGGCTAGAAAAAAGGGGCTTTTGGTTTTGGAAGAGCAGGCTTCTACCATCAAAGATCCTTTTCTGAAACAAAGTGTTATGCTGATTGTAGACGCCATGGATGCGGAGAAGATCAGAGAGATGCTGGAGAGTGAAGTGGCAGCCATGATAGACCGCCATGAGCAGGATGTCAGCATTTATGACAGAGGATCAGGAGTTGCTCCGGCTTTCGGTATGATTGGCACACTGGTGGGATTGGTTAACATGTTAAAGAGTATGGATATGTCAGGAAACGGATCAAACAGCCTTGGAGCTGACATGTCAGTAGCCTTGATCACCACATTTTACGGTTGTATTCTGGCTCATTTAATGTTCAATCCTATGGGCAAGAAGCTACGTATCCGCAATGAGGAAGAAGTTTTATATAAACAGATTATTATTGAAGGCGTTTTGTCCATTCAGGCAGGAGATAATCCCAAGTACCTGGAGGAAAAGCTGTTATCTTACCTGTCTCAGAAGCAGCAGGGAAAAATCACAAAGAAAAAGCCCGGTAATGAAGGAAGCGTAAATGCTGACTAATTAGATTGCGAAAGAGGAACGCCCTGAGGGCATACCTTGATGCCAAAAGAACATGGGTAGGAAAGTGAAAAACAGGTGGTTGTATGATTAAGAGAAATAAGCAGCCGGAGGAAACTGGAAGCTGGATGGATACATATGGAGACATGGTTACATTGCTGCTGTGTTTTTTCGTTCTTCTGTATTCCATGTCCTCCATGGATCAGACCAAATGGAAGAAGCTGGTGCAGAGCTTTAATCCAAGTGCTTTGGAAAGCATTGAGTCCAATGTTAACGAAAGCGAGGGGGAATTCCGTGGAGACCAGACAAAAGAAGAGGTCTCGGATTTTGACGCATTATATACGGCTCTGAAACAGATGGTGGAAGAGAGAGGAATGCAGGATTCCGTAGAAATTACCCGCGGAGACGGTTTCACTTTTATTTCATTCCGCGATAAAGTATTTTTTGACGGGGACAGTTCTGTGCTTCGGCAGGAGGGCAAGGACATCCTTGAGCAGTTTGCTGCCGCAATGACGCAGGTGGATTCTTCCATAAAAGAAGTGCAGGTTTTGGGACATACCTCCCAGGGAGACCCAAACAGGCCCAACAATATCCGCAATGACAGGATGCTTTCCGCTCAGCGCTCCGCAGAGGTTGTTATCTTTCTCCAAAGCAGACATGCTGTTTCACCGGAAAAACTGGTGAGCGCCAGCTATGGCCAGTTCCGTCCTATTGCGCCTTTTGATACGGAGGATGGGAGAGCGCAGAACCGCCGCGTGGAAATATTGATAACCAAGAGTGATACGGTAGAAAAATCCCTGGAAGAGTATTACAACCAGATATATCAGGATTATCAGAACGTGCCGGTTAATTAAAAAATGAAGCGGGAGTGAAACAAATGGCTGAAGTATTATCCCAAAGTCAAATTGATGCGCTGCTCAATTCCCTGCAGGGAACAGATGAGCTGAGCCAGGATATTGATAAAAATGAAGATGAAATAAAATATAGGAAATATGATTTTTACAGTCCTAAAAAATTTACAAAGGACAGGCTTAAAGTTTTAGGAAGTATATTCGACAATTATTCCAGAATTGCGGGATCCCAGATAAACAGTCTGTTTAGGACTTCCAGTGAACTATCGGTCGTTACGGTAGAGGAGCAGCGGTATTATGAATTCAGTAACGCTCTCAGCGATAATGATGTCCTTACCCTTGTCAATGTGTCTTTGCCGGATCATTCCAAGAATCCACCGCTTTTAATCAATGCAAGCATGCCATTAATGCTTAGCTTAATCGACCGCATGCTGGGGGGCTTGGGGAAGGAAACTAGTGTTGGCCTGTCTTATTCTTATACAGAAATAGAGATGGCTTTATACCGTAGAGTGATCCAATATGTGATAGCTCCATTAAAGGATTCCTGGTCAAGTTATATTAATCTTAATTTTGAACTGGAGAGGTTGGAAGAAAACCCCAGCATGTTCCAGGAAATCGGTGTGGATGAAACCATAGTAATTGTCGTCATTGATGTGGAAATGGAAGGCTGCTCTGGTAGACTAAGTCTTTGTATACCAGGAAATCTTCTGATAAACACATTCAGTATTATAGACAAGCGAAGAGCCAGTGCTATGGGAGATGAAGAGAATAGTCAGGATACAAAACTTGAAATCCTAAACAACATCAGGGCCACTGACTTAATGGTTCGCGCTAAAGTAGGAGAGTCCGTCATTACTCTGGATGATGTTTATAATCTTCATATAGGAGATGTTATCAACTTAGGAACGCCTAAGGAATCCGACATCAAGCTGTATGTGGAAGACCAGCCATGGTTTAAGGGACAGTTAGGTGTTCACAAGAGGAATACAGCAGTTCGGATTGAAGGTCTTGTAGAAGAAGGAAATTACCAGGCTGGTGAAAACTGAGTCAGGGATTATATAAAGAATTTAGGATAATAAAGGAGATGCAAAAAAATGGCGAAAATATTATTGGTGGATGATGCGGCATTTATGAGAATGATGATTAAGGATACGTTGTCTAAAAACGGTTATACCGATTTATACGAGGCTTCTGACGGAGCTCAGGCTGTGCAGATGTTTTCCGAAATCACTCCGGATCTTGTAATTATGGACATTACAATGCCGAACATGGATGGTCTGGAAGCATTAAAAGCGATAAAGGCGAAATCCCCAGATGCAGCGGTTGTTATGTGTTCTGCAATGGGACAGGAGAGCATGGTAATCGAAGCGATTAAATCAGGTGCCAAGGATTTTATTGTAAAACCCTTTAAACCGGACAGAATTCTTAAAACTGTCACAGGCATTATTGGTTAGTTTTACCGTAGAGGAGGGGTCAAATGTCATTTTTAAGTTCCATGAACATTAGTGCGTCGGCAATGACCGCCCAGCGGCTTCGACTGGATATTGCATCGGAGAACATTGCTAATATAGATACGACGAGGACGGAAGCAGGTGGACCATACCAAAGAAAAATGGTGGTGCTTGAATCCAGGAATGAAAATAACTTCCGAAAAATTATGATGAATGCAGCCGGCATAAGCAGGCAGCAAAGCACAGGAGGCGTCAAAGTTTCACAGATAGTGCAAGACACCAGTCCCTTTAAGTCCGTCTACAATCCGGAACATCCGGACGCGGATGAAAATGGCTATGTGCAGATGCCTAATGTGGATTTGCTAAAAGAAACAGTAGACAGTATGTCTGCATACCGGTCCTATGAGGCCAACATAACAGCATTTAATGCCATAAAGATGATGGCCTCCAAGGCATTGGAAATTGGAAAGTAAAGCGTGACTTGGCATAGAGGGCTAATGAGTATAAAGGGAGAAAAGTTGTATGGATTCAAAGAATTTTAGCGCATTTGAAATTGATGCCATAGGTGAAATACTGAATATAAGCCTTGGTGCCTCGGCCACTGCAGTATCTACCATGCTCAATGCCAGAGTTGATATTACCACACCGGTAGTAAGGGTATTGTCAAAGGAAGAATTTGAAATTTCTAACTTGGAGCCGGCAGTAGGGGTGGAGATTACATATATTGCAGGACTTAGCGGAAGCAACATTATGCTTTTAAAGAGACATGATGTAAAAGTGATTGTTGATATGCTCATGGGCATGGAAACGCCGGAGGAAGAATTTGAATTAAATGAATTGAATATCAGCGCCATCTGTGAAGTCATGAATCAGATGATGGGGGCTTCTGCGACGGCACTGTCCGAGTTTTTAGGCAAGGTTGTTAATATTTCGACACCCAGTTCTTTTGAGATCGGTAATGTTGATGATTTCAAAGAAAAATATTATGACAATGATGAATACATGGTTGTGGTCGGATTTACTTTAAAAATTGCAGACCAGTTGGAAAGTGAATTTATTAACGTAATGACTCCCGATCTTGCAAAGGAACTGGTTAGAGGATTTTTGCCCCAGGAAATGTTGGAACCGATTTCGGCACCTGAGCCAATTCTGGAGCCTGAACCAATTCCGGAACCAGTGCAAATTCCGGAACCAGTTATAGAGACAAAAACGGAAATACGCGAACCGGCTTCAGGCGGAATCTTATCTCAGGAAGAGATTGAAAAATTGTTGTCAGGCAGCTTTGGAGGCGAAGAGCCGATCAGTGCTGAACAGCCTGCCGACAGGGAGACAGCAGGGGGAAGTCAGGAAATACCGCAGATGACAGGAGATAATCAGATGGCAGTACAGCAGATGATGGATCAAATACAGACGCAGCAGCAGATGATGAGTCAAATGCAGCAGATGATATCACAGCTCCAGAGCGATCAGCAAAACTTGAAAAAAACGGGGTCTCCGGAACCTAAGACTATAAATGTAAAACCTATTCCTCAAAATAGTTTAAAAGACGGGGACAATCGATATGAGGAGCAGGAGGAAAACCGGGAACTGATTATGGGAGTACCCCTTGAGGTGTCTGTTGAAATTGGCAGAACCAGAAAGTTAGTAAAGGAAATTCTTGAATTTACCAAAGGGTCCCTTGTTATTCTTGATAAGTTGGCGGGAGAGCAGGTTGATTTATATGTAAATGGCCGCTGCATAGCAAAAGGCGATGTGGTAGTTGTTGATGACAATTTTGGCATCCGTATTACAGAGATTACTAAAAAAAGTGTAGAATAGAGAGGAAGTGGCTGCATTTGAATAGCGTGATTAGTCTGTTTTCTGCGCTGCTCCTTACCGTTGTAATTCTGTATTTGAGTTATGTATTTACCAGAAGCCTTGGAAAAGGAGTCGGGATGAAGCGGGGAGGGACCTGTATGCAGATGTTGGACAGGCTTCCCCTGGGGCAGGATAAAGCAGTGGCGATCGTACGTGCAGGAAATCACTATTATCTTATCGGCATTGCTTCTTCTCAGATAACCCTTCTTTCTGAACTTTCGGAGGAGGACATTCCGGAGGGGATTTCTGCCCAGAACCCACTTACCGGTGCAGAAGGGTATGAAAGCTTTAAGAAATTATTGAAAAAATATACAGACAGACACAGGGATGATGTGTAAGGAGGAACCATGAATACAGATGCCTTGATTAATATTAATGGCGGCCGGGTGCCGACTCTGGAGCTTTTCCTCATTCTGACCATCATTTCCCTGTTGCCATCGATCCTGGTGATGATGACTTCCTTTACAAGGATTATCATTGTCTTATCTTTTACCAGAAATGCCTTGGGAGTTCAGCAGAGTCCTCCCAATATGGTGCTGGTTGGAATTGCATTATTTCTGACACTGTTCATTATGGATCCAGTGATAAAGGATGTAAATACCAATGCATACCAACCTTACGTCAGGGAGGAGATAAACCAACAGGAAGCACTTAACAGGGCAACGGTTCCCATGAAACGGTTTATGCTCAAGCAGACAAAGACGGATACGTTGAATTTGTTTATCGATATGTCCAATACCGAAAAGCCGGAGAACATTGAGGAACTTCCTATGACAGTAGTGATTCCATCCTTTATGACCTCAGAGCTGGAGCGGGCTTTTACGGCGGGATTTATGATTTATCTGCCGTTCTTACTGGTTGATATCATTGTGTCCAGTACCTTGATGTCCATGGGTATGGTCATGCTGCCGCCGGCTATGATTTCCCTTCCATTTAAATTATTGCTGTTTGTAACAGTTAATGGCTGGGAATTGCTGTTCTCTAATTTGGTTAACAGCTTCCATTACTGACAGAACTTTTAACCTTAAATTTGCAAGCATATCTGCTTGATTCATTAGGAGGCATAATATGACGGATGTAGCAGTGAACAGCCTAATGTATGAGTTATTCGGATTGGTGGTTAAGATGGCTGGCCCCGTGCTGATCGTCAGCATGATCATCGGTATCCTTATTTCCATTATACAGGCGGCAACCCAGATCCATGAACAAACCATTACCTTTGTTCCAAAGCTGATTGTTATTGGTCTGATGCTTTTGATGATGGGTGATCATATGATGACAACTATCTGTGATTTCACTATTAATATTTTTAATACCATGCTCAGATGAGAATGGGCATGACACACCTTCTGTGTGTTTCATGATATCCTAGAGACGTGGACAAAGAAGAGGAAACACCCTACGGGTATACCTTTATGTCCAAAAAGCTTGGACAGTAATGATGAAAGGAAGATTTAGATGCCGGAAATAAAACAGATGATGCTGTTTTCCCTTATTCTTATGAGAATGTCAGGATTTATTCTTTTGAACCCTATTTGGGGCAGAAAAAATATTCCGACACAGGTCAAGGGCGGCATGATCATGGTATTTACGCTGCTTATATATTCTTTTTCCTCGGCCCAGGTTCCCGAGCCTGTGAATTCCATTGAATTTGCAGTGCTTCTTTTAAAAGAATTCGCCGTTGGGTTTACCATTGGTTTTGTTATGGAGTTATTTCTTATGGTCATTACTTTTGCAGGGACGATTATGGATTTTCAGATGGGATTGTCTATGGCAATGATCTATGACCCCCAGACAAACGCTCAGATCGCTCTTACAGGAACGCTTTATCAGGCGTATTTTATTCTGTTATTTTTTGCGGTGAATGGCCATCTGGCACTGTTTAAGCTTCTTATAAAGTCAGCAGAAATAGTTCCTTACGGGCAGGTCGCATTGGGAAGCCGTGCTGCGTGGGCAATGTTGGAAATTTTTACTCAATGTATCACTATGGCGGTTAAGTTTGCATTTCCTTTAATTGCCATTGAGTTTATCACGGAAATCGCAGTTGGGGTTTTAATGAAAATAATTCCTCAAATTAATGTGTTTGTTGTGAATATACAGGCTAAGATCGTAATTGGTCTCATAATGCTGATTTTTTTGTTTTCACCTATGACGGATTACGTAAGCGGTGTGATAAACCAAATGCTTTTAACGATTCAGGACATAATCAGACTTTTATAAATGAAAAGGATGTGATGAACGGCAATGCAGGATCCTTCAAAAACCGAAAAGGCCACACCGAAAAAACGGCGGGATGAACGAAAAAAGGGTCATGTTGCCGTGAGTAAGGATGTGGTTATGATAGCTTCCCTTCTTGGGACCTTCATGCTGTTGAAAGTCTTATTTCCTTTCATGTACCGTACCATTCGGGATTATATGATAAAATATTTGAGCCTGGCTTCGGGGGTAGAGAATCTGTCTGATTATACCACCAGTATTTTTGGAGATACAGCGTGGACGATTATAAAAGCTGCTCTCCCCATTCTTTTAGCAGGAATCGTACTGTCTGTACTGAGCACTGGGGTACAAACAAGATTTTTATTTACAAAGAGTAATTTAGCCCCTAAGTTTAGCAGACTTAATCCCATTCAGGGAATTAAAAATATATTATCCTTAAAAAGCTTAATAGAACTTTTGAAAAATTTACTTAAGATTACCATACTAGGAATCATCCTGTATCAGATCATAAAAGGGGATTTAACGCCTATAGCAAGAACCATTGACATGGACTTAAAAGATTCTTCTGTGTATGTGCTGAATGCCATTATGGATATGGTACTTAGGGTTTCTCTTGTGTTCGTGGCTGTTGCCGGTTTTGACTTCTTTTATCAGTGGTGGGATTATGAACGCCAGATTAGAATGTCAAAGCAGGAATTAAAAGAGGAATTTAAGCAGACAGAAGGAAATCCTGAGATCAAGGGACGTATCCGCAGTCTCCAAAGAGAAAGGGCCCGTTCAAGAATGATGCAGTCGGTACCTGAAGCGGATGTAATCATACGTAACCCCACCCATTATGCGGTGGCACTTCGTTATGACATAGAGAAGGATAATGCTCCCGTTCTATTGGCAAAGGGCCAGGATGAACTTGCCTTAAGGATTGTGGCCATGGGCGAGGAACATGGGGTATATGTGATTGAAAATAAGCCTTTGGCAAGAGGTATCTATGCCGCTACCCAGGTGGGGGCTGAGATTCCTTCGGAATACTACGGTATGGTTGCTGAAATTCTGGTGTATGTATACCGCATGAATAACAAGATCATAGAATAAAGAAAAACAGCAGAGAAACTGAAAGAAATGGTGTAAAAGAATGAAGACTTTACTGAAAAATTCTGTAGTAGTATTTGTAATTATGATCGTACTTCTATTGATTATTCCATTACCTCCGTTTTTTGTGGATGTAATGATTATCATAAATATTTCCCTTTCCATGATTATCTTACTGATAACCATGAACATAAAAGAACCTTTGGAATTTTCTATTTTCCCGGCCCTGCTTTTGGTGACCACTTTGCTGCGTCTTGGGCTGAACGTTTCTTCAACGAGAAATATTTTGTCAAATCAGGGGTCTTCGGGTCAGGTTATCAAAGCCTTCGGTGATTTCGTATTACAGGGAAATGTTGTTGTCGGTTTTATCATATTCCTTATTATCGTTCTGGTAAACTTCCTGGTTATTACAAAGGGAACGGAACGTGTATCTGAAGTTGCGGCCAGGTTTACCTTAGACGCTATGCCTGGTAAGCAGATGGCCATTGATGCAGATTTAAGTTCTGGTTTGATTAATGAGCAGGAAGCAAAACTGAGACGGTATAAGGTTCAGAAAGAAGCAGATTTCTACGGAGCCATGGATGGTGCAACCAAGTTTGTTAAGGGAGATGCCATCATGTCCATGATCACCACTGCCATTAACTTTATTGGCGGTGCCATTATCGGAATGGTGCAGTCAAATCTGGATTTTGGCCAGGTAATGTCCATTTATTCCATTGCTACAGTCGGTGATGGACTTGTTTCCCAGGTTCCTGCTCTTTTGATTGCCACGGCCACCGGTATGGTAGTAACCAGAGCAGTATCAGAAGGCAGTTTAAATGACGACGTATCCAGCCAGTTTATGGCCCAGCCCAGGGCTATTATGCTCACTGGTTTTGTCATGATCGTATTAATGCTGGTGCCTGGAATGCCTAGAATCCAGTTAGCAATCATGGCAGCGGTGCTTATTATAGCTGGTCATCGGTTAGGACAAAGAGTTCGTTTGTCGGCCTCTAGCCTTCAGGAAATGACGGCAGCCGCATCTATGCCCGAACAGTCAGCGCAGTCGGCTGCTGATGAAGAGTCTTACTACCGGGATGTGAACAATGTTTATGCTCTTATTAACGTAGAACCGATTGAAATGGAATTTGGTTATAGTCTGATTCCGCTGATCGACGAGAGCAGCGGCGGAAAGATGATCAACCGGATTGTTATTTTCAGAAGGCAGTACGCTCAGGATATGGGACTTGTTATCCCCTCTGTCAGGCTCAGAGACAGTTCCAGTTTAAATACCAATCAGTATGTCATAAAGATCAGAGGCGAAGAGGTGTCCAGAGGAGAAATTCTGGTAGATTATTATCTGGCATTGGAACCACCTGCTGTTTCCGGTGAAGTTGATGGAATTGAAACTGTGGAACCGGCTTATGGAATACCCAGTAAATGGATCAGGCCTGAAAACAAGGAAATGGCGGAAATTTATGGCTATACCGTAATTGATCCACTTTCTGTTATGCTGACTCATTTATCGGAAACCATCAGGCAGCACGCTTATGAGCTGTTAGGACGGCAGGAAGTAATGCAGTTACTGGAAAATGTGAAGAAACACTCTCCGGAGCTGGTTGACGAATTGTTCCCGAGTCAATTTACATATGGCGGTATTCAGAAAATTCTTATTAACCTTTTAAAGGAAGGGGTTCCTGTCAAAGACATGGAAACGATTCTGGCGACGATAGCAGATTCTCTTCCGACCACCAGGGATATGGATGTGATTACAGAAAATATCAGAATTGCTCTAAAGAGGACCATAACCAGAATGTTCTGCGAAGGCGGACAGATGAAGGTACTCACCCTGGATGCAGAGCTGGAGAAAAATATTATAGGAAGTATGGCAAAAGGAGAACAGGGCATCTATCTGGCCCTCAGCCGGATGTGATGCAGTCTGTGATTGGACAAGTGGGAGAACAGATGAAGAAATTCACTGATCTGGAACAGAAGCCGGTGATTCTTACAAGCCAGGTTGTCAGGCTGTATTTCTACCGACTGATCGAGCAGTTTTATCCCAATGCATATGTCCTTTCCTTTAATGAGATTGCAAACAATATTCAGATTCAGGCAATCGGGAATATTACCCTTTGACCGGATTTTGTTACAGAAAGGCAGTGTTAGTCGGAATGGAACAGGATTTAAGCCAATATACCAATGAGGATTTATTAATTAAATACAAACGTACAAAAGACATCAGGATCAAGCATGAACTGGTGATGCGGTATATAAATATGGTCAGGAACATATCACTCCAAATGCGAGACGTATATTTAAGCTTTGCCCAGGTGGAGGATATTGTCAATGAAGGCGTATTGACGATTATGAATGGAATCGAAAAGTTTGATCCGGAATTAAATGTAAAGTTTGAAACTTATATTTCCAAACGGATTCGTGGAATGGTTATTGATATGGCACGAAAGCAGGACTGGATTCCCAGAAGTGTAAGAAAAAATGCTAAAATCATGGACAATGCGGTCGTAGACTTGTGTAACCGTCTGGGGCGTTTTCCTACTCCAAAGGAAACGGCGGATTATATGGACGTCTCTATGGAGAAATACCAGGAGACTCTAGGCAAGACAAATGTTTACAGCATCATTTCCCTGGATATGGTTCTGGAGGCAGGAAGTGATGATAAAAAGTCAATGCAGCTTCCTTCCATGAACGAACATGACCAGCCTGAAAATCATTATCTCCAGAAAGAATTTAAAGAAATATTGGTTTCTGCCATAAATGATTTAAAAGAAAATGAACAAAAGGTTATTTCATTGTACTATATGGACGAATTAAATATGAGGGAGATTGCACAGATCATGAAAGTCAGTGAACCGAGGATCTCCCAGATTCATTCCAATGCGCTTCAAAAGCTCAGATTGAATCTGACTAATTTCATAAATGAGAAGTAGGAAGGGAGATAAAATATGTTTCAAGGATTCTACAATCTGGCATCAGGAATGCTGTATCAGACCAGGAACTTAAATGTAATTGGAAATAATATGGTCAACAGTGCAACACCGGGATTTAAGCCTGACCGCATGGTCAGCACCACGTTTCGGGATGAAATGCTTTACCGGAGCGGAAATCGTGACAAAAGCAATCCTGTTCAGATCGGGTCCGTATCAATGATACGTGCTTCCAGAAGTACAGTGACCAACTATAATCAGGGAGTGCTTGAGGAAACCGGAGGGAACCTGGATTTTGCTTTGACAAAGCCAGGATTCTTTGCAATTCAGGATTCCGCAGGAAATCAGGTTTATACCAGAAATGGTTCGTTTACAATTGATGAAGAAGGATATCTTTCATCCCCTTCCCGGGGTAGGGTAATCGGGGAAGATGGAAACCCCATTGAGCTTCCATCAGACCATATTACGGTAGATCAGTTAGGCAATATTTATGAAATGCCTATAAAAGGACTGGGAACCGGAGAGGACGGCGGGAATACGGAGGAACAGGAACCAGTTCTTTTAGGAAAACTCCGAGTTGTAGACTTTAATGATTATACCCAGCTTGTAAAAGGAGATAACGGCGTCTTTACCACGACGGCAGAGGGCAATGAAGTGGATGGAGGAGTCCAGTGGAAGTCACTGGAAAGTTCCAATATTGATCCCATTGAAGAGATGACTCAAATGATTACCAGTCAGAGGGCAACTCAAAGTGCTGCCCAGGTACTTCGGATATATGATCAGCTTATGGGTAAGGTATCCAACGAGATTGGAAGAGTATAAGGGGGAAGAATAGATGAACCAGTCTTTTTATATTGGAGCTTTGGGGGCCTTAAACCAGCAGACAAAGCTTAATGTGGTATCCAATAATATTGCTAATGTTAATACAACAGGCTTTAAACCTCAGTATAGTGTGTTTTCCGATCTGATTTATGCCCAGGCGAGAAGCACTCAGGGCGGCAATGCGGCGAAGATGGGAAGCGGGACCAGGGTAGACCTTATCAAGTCAGATATGACCGATATGCCTTATAAGGAGACCGGTTATGAGAACGACCACGCGATTGAGGGTGAAGGCTTTTTCATGTTAAAGGATCCGGTTACAGGAGACATTACTTATTCCAGAGACGGACGCTTTCAGCTTTCCATGCTGGAGGATCGGTTTTATTTGGTGAATTCTTCTGGAAAAAGAGTTATGAACATGGACCAGCAGGAAATTTCCTATCCTGTTAAGCCGGCCGTATATCCCGGAGAAGAGGGAGATATAGAGGATGAGGAAGAAGACGTGCAGGAAGAAGACGGGCATGATCCGAAAGCCATTGGCGTGTATACCTTTGCAAGAAGAGACGGAATTTCTGAAATCGGAAATAATGAATACACTGTAACGGATAAAAACGGAGCTCCCATTCTGCTTGAGAATGCAACGGTAATCAAAGGCGCCTCGGAGGTGTCCGGCACGGATTTTGCTAAGGAGATGACCAGAATGATGGAGGCTCAGAGAGCTTATTCTTATTCTTTAAAAATGGTACAGACTTCCGATGAGATTGAGACAACCATAAATACACTTCGGCAAAGCTGAGAATAGGCGGTAAAGAAGGAGGGTGATATCATGAAGATAACACGTTATGATGAAATGAGCGGATTGGGGCTGGACTTGATTCGGGAGATAGGCAGCATAGGTACAGGTAATTCGGCTACGGCACTGTCCTCCATGCTGGGAAAGACCGTACGCATGACTCTTCCGGATGTACAGATTCTCGGTTATAATGAAGCCATTAAATTCTTGGGAGATCCGGAAGAAATTGTGGCGGCTATATTGGTAAAGATGTCAGGAGAGATTAATGGTCTGATGTTATTTGTCCTGAAACTGGATTTTATCAACCAGGTCTTATCCATTCTTATGAAAGAGGAAATAGAAGACTATTACCAGTTAAATGTTTTGGAAACCTCTGCACTTGAGGAGGTAGGAAATATTATTATATCTTCTTACGTCAATGCAATCTCCTCTCTCAGTGACGTCTCAATTAATTTGTCTGTTCCTGATATAGCGATTAATATGTTGGGTGGAATATTAAGCGTACCTATGGTCGAGTTTGGCTATCAGACGGATAAAATGATGATGATCAGCGGTCAGTTTATCATAGGGGGCAAGGTGCTTCACAGTGATCTTCTAATGATGCCGGAGATTCAGTCATTGAACTTTTTAATGGAAAAGTTGGGGATAATCAATGGATAAAAATCTGACGGTTGGAATCGCAGACATGAAGTTTGCCAGGCAGGAGGGAATTTTGATCACTTATGCCCTTGGTTCCTGTATTGGGATCAGTTTGTATGACCCAATGATTAAGCTGGGAGCTTTGGTACATATTATGCTTCCGGAGGTATTCGGTTCAGGTGATGGGAATATATTTAAGTACGCAGATACCGGACTGGCTGAAACGCTGCGAAAGATAGAGATCATGGGAGCGAGAAAGCCCAGATTGATAGCTAAGATTGCAGGAGGAGCCAAGATGTTTGAACTACAGGGAAACAGTACTCTTGGTAATATCGGCGCCCGTAATATTATCAGCGTGAAACAGATTCTTCGCTCAGAGGGAATCCGCCTCGTGGCTGAGGATGTGGGAGAAAACTACGCACGTACCATGACTTTTGATGTCAGTACGGGGGGAGTCAGGATCAGGACTTACGGTAGAGCGGAAATTGATTTGTAAACATTATGAACCGGAGGAAATATGCCGATATTTTATTAGGCAGATGTTTTTGCCGGATTATATTGAGATAAAGGAGAAGAAGTATGGCAGAAACAGAGATTTTGTTAGAGTCAGGAACCAATGAGATCGAAATAATGGAGTTCACCATTTACGGTGAATTATATGGCATTAATGTGGCAAAAGTACGTGAAATCATGATGTCAGATAAAGTAAAACCCATTCCTCATGCTCACCCTTCTGTAGAGGGAATATTCAAGCCTAGAGATATCCTTCTCACTGTAATTGACCTTCCTCATTATCTGACGGGAAGCAAAACAGAGCAGCAGCCAAAAGATTTATTCATTATTACTAACTTTAACAAGCTGCATATTGCGTTCCGTGTTCACAGTGTGGTTGGAATCAGCCGCATCTCATGGAAGGACATACAGAAGCCGGACAATACGATCAGCCGGGGGGAAGAAGGAGTGGCAACAGGTATTGCCCAGTGCGGGAAGGATTTGGTTACAATCCTGGATTTTGAAAAAATTGTAGCAGAAATTGCCCCGGAAACAGGAATCCAGTTGAATGAGATTAACAGATTTGAAGACAGGGAAAAGAACGGAAGTCCAATTCTGATTGCAGAAGATTCCATATTGTTGACCAGGATGATAGAAGCCTCACTTAGGAAGGCTGGTTATCATAACCTGACTTTTAAGAATAACGGACAGGAAGCATGGGACTACTTAAATCAGATTCGGAATGATTCAGACTTTGATAGTAAAGTAAGCCTGATTATTACAGATATTGAAATGCCTGAAATGGATGGCCACCATCTGACAAAGCTGGTGAAGGAAGATAAAGTGTTACAGCACATCCCGGTTGTTATTTTTTCTTCCATGATCAATCAGGAATTAATGATCAAAGGAAAACAACTGGGCGCAGATGAGCAGTTGTCCAAACCGGAAATCGGACATCTGGTAGAAGTGATTGATCATTTGCTTCAAAGGAGGTAATACAATGGATAGATATGTCACCCGGCAGCCTATTAAGGCACTTAAGGAGGACAGGATCATTGGCTACGAGGTGCTGTTTCAAAAGGATTATGACGCACTCTATAATAGTACCGATGTGGCGGCGGCGGATACCATCGCAGGCTTTCTGATGCAGAACACGGAAAGGATATTTCAGGATAAACTTACGTTTGTAACATTTACTCCTTCGTTGTTATTCCGGAATATGCCGAAAATTTTTGATAAGGATAAATTAATCATTCAAATTGAAGATCATGTGATGATCCATCCCTTATCGCCGGCAATTATCAAAAGATACCGCACAGAAGGCTATATATTTGCAATCAATGATTTCCAGTTCTCTCCCAAATATTTTACCATGTTGGATTATGTTACCTACATAAAAGTGGATATCAGCAGTAAGCACGAAGGAAGAGAACGGACTTCCCTAAATAATCTTATCAATACCATGAAGGGCTTTGATAAGAAATGCATCGCAACCGGTGTCAATACAAAAGAAGACTATGAGCTTGCCATGGAAATTGGTGCTGACTATGCGGAAGGCAGCTATGTGGCGGAAGCAATGGCCAAAAAAGTAAAACGGATGGAATTCCTGGAAGGGAATTTCTTCCAGCTAGTTGTGGAAGTATCGAAAGACGAACCGGATATTGAACAGATAGAAAAGGTTATAAGCCATGATGCAGCATTAAGTTACGCTCTGCTTAAAATTGTAAATTCCGCATATTTTGCTCTGCGCAGACGAGTGTCATCCATCCGCCAGGCTCTGGTTACTATGGGAATCAGTCAGTTAAAACAATGGGTATACCTATTAAGCTTTAACAGTGAGTTTGAAAGCGATGAGTCCCGTGAAGCCATGATGAAATTGTCTTTCCTGCGGGCCAATTATGCTATGGTTCTTTCTGACCATATCAAGGAACTGCCCATTATTCGATCTGAGGTTTATATGATGGGAATGTTCTCGACTCTCCAGTACATGATTGATGCGCCATTGGAAGAAATTCTGGAAGAAGTACCTGTGGCTCAGGAAATCAAAGATGCGCTGCTTAAGCAGGAAGGAGTTTGCGGAGAACTCTATAAGCTCATTCTTAGTTATGAAAATGCAGACTGGAAAGCTGTAAAATCGCTATCAAATGAATTAGGAATCCCTTCCTCTCTTCTGGCGCAAACCTATATGGATTGTGTTGAAACCGTAAATGAGATATGGGAAGGTGTTGTAAGCAGTGTTGTAGATCGGGAAACAGAGAGTATAATAAAAGAAGCCCACACCTAATGGTGTGGGTTTCCTTTTACAGTAGAACAGGCTTTGGTCAATTCTACAACTACTTGTTGTGAGTAACGGGTGGAATAAAAGTTTAAAAGAGGAGAAGCAGTGGAATTCTCCGCAACAATGTATTTGGGAGGCAGATGGGACAAAGCCAGAGCTGTGACATCGGCGGTGCATCGATCACAGTTACAAACATCAAATTTATCCATGTATTCTGATGCTGCATTCTTTACGATATGTTCCATGACATTTAAATATTGAAATGATGGAATCAATATTTTCGGAGTATCAGGCTCCGCTTCCCGGCCAAGGGGAAGAGTCTCCGGCTCAGGTGTATGTTCCGCTCCTTCTGCCTCTTCTAACTGCTCTCTGATCAATTCTGCAACCGGGTCGGGGGCAGAAGAAGACATGTCTATAATGGAAATAGGAGTTGGTGGAGAAGGCGGTTGATTTGAATCCGTAAGCTCCCTGATTTTTTCCGTAGAATCGGAGGTTTGACGGGCTGCTAGATTTTCCTTGGCAGCCTCTTCCTTAGAGGATTCAGAATCTTCTCCTGCTAACAGATTCATAACATGAGCTGTTTTACTGCTTTTTCTGGCCATAATTGAAACTCCCTTCGAGTAATTAGTTTTTACGTTGTTTAATCAATTCAAGAACTTCTGTAATCAATTCCTTGTAGTCCTGGGCCGGATTGGATCTGGGAGCATAATCCAGAAGATTTTCTCCCTGGGCAGGGGCTTCCGCCACGCTGACACTGGATCGGATATGAGTTTTGAATACCGTAGAGTTGATCTGCAGTGCGATTTTCTGAGCCATTTCCTTCACCTCTTTAGAAAGAAGGGTTCTGGGATTATACTTGTTAAGCAATATTCCAAGGACCACCAAATCCGGATTGACGGAGGAACGGACAGTGTTGATGGTATCTTTAATCTGGGAGACACCCAAAAGGCTTAGGATTTCCGGAACCATGGGGATGATCAGATAGTCAGCAGCCGCATAAGCATTTACCGTGAGAATATTTAATGCAGGGGGAGTATCGATAATTATGTAATCGTAATATCCGGCTACAGTAGAGAGAATATTCTTTAAAATACATTCCCGCTGCTTTCCCGTAAACTCCAGTTCAGCTCCGCTTAACAGAATGTTGGAGGCGATTACATCACAGCGCTTTGTAGACTGGATAGCCTCCTGCAGGGAAGCGGTTCCCTTTAAAACTTCGTAAATGGTTGCGCCGGATTCGATCTGCAGTCCAAGGCTAAAGCCTAAGTTGCCTTGAGGATCTAAATCCACCGCCAAAACTCTTTTATTATTCATGGCAAGACCGCAGGCAAGAGCACAGGAAGTGGTTGTTTTGCCTACGCCGCCTTTTTGATTTGTGATTGCAATGACTGTTGACAACTTCTATTCCTCCAATCGTAAATTGAAATAATACTATTATGTTTAGTATACAATATGTCGATAAATAAGTATAGTAAAAACAAGAAAAAAGCTGGTTTTTCGCGAGCCAGATCATGTAAATGGTTTAGAAAGGAGTTCAATATGGCATCAGTATACAATAATGTGTCGAATAATAGCTTATCCTCGTCTGTTCGCGGCTATGGCGGCCTTGCCAGCGGCTTAGACAGAGACAGTCTGATTCAAGGCATGACTGCCGGTACAAGGGCGAAGATTGCAAAACAGCAAAAGGGCAAACAGACTCTGCTTTGGAAACAGGAGGCTTACCGCTCCATCAGTACCAAACTAATTGAGTTTTCACAGAAATATACTTCCTATACAAACCCTGATACCAACCTTGCCAGTGCTGCATTCTGGTCAAAAAGCAATGTCACGGCGTTGGGAACAAACAGCAAATATATCCAGGTATCAGGAAGCCCAGCTAACTCCAGCGCTGTTTCCATTGTAGGGGTGAAGCAGCTTGCTGAGAAGGCCTCTGTGACTTCTTCCAATCCGGTCAGCAATGGAATTTTAACTACAGGTGATATTAATATAGTAGATGATAAGATCGTCAGCACGCTGGAAGGTCAAAAATTAACGTTCCAGGTAGGAGACAAAACCTTTGACGTGCAGTTAAAGAGCGGTACTGTTGATGGGTTTACTTACGATTATTCCGATGGAGCCAAAACCGTTGAATCCATAACAAAAGCAATGGAAGGGGTTTCCGTAGGCGGCAGAAAGCTGTCGGAGTTGATTAAAGTGGAGGCGGGGGCTGCCGGCAGCGATCCCCAGGCAGCACCCTTTACCCTAAATTTTAAATCCATAGATGACGCGCATAATTCAATTCGCCTGGCAGGCGGAAGTGAAGGGGCATTGAAGGCTCTGGGCTTTGAGAGCAGTGAAGAGTTTGCAAAGTATGCAGAACAGGGACAGACCGAGATCAAAGAAGACGGAATGGAAGCGGCGGTTATATTAAAGGACGATCAGAAGCTTTACGAAGCTCTCTCCTTTAAGGACAGGGTAGATGGAAAGAAGATGACTTTCACCTATAATGGTGTCTCAAAAACCATAACGCTTGCTTTCGATTCTAATGATAGCCTAGAAGATCTTGCAGATGATATTGAGACAAAGCTGGCAAAAGAATTTGGAGCTAATAGAATTAAAGTGGATGTGAGTAATGGAAAACTTCAGTTTGAAACCTATAAGCCAGATGGAACGCCAGATGGAACGCCTGACAAGTCCTCCAATTTGGTCATTTCCGGTGCCGATATTGGAGTTATTGGAAAAGACGGCGCCTTGAATGTGGCAAGCGGACAATCCAACCGCCTGCGCCTTAATGGAACCTTTTTAGAATTTCAACAGAGTAAGGATCCTGATTTTACGAAAGATGAATCAGATCCACTGTACATTACCATAAATGGCAAGAATATTGAAGGAATTACTTATGGAAGTACCATGAGTGAAATCATCGATAAGATTAATAATTCTGACGCTGGTGTAACGGTGACCTATATGAAGGATGCCGACAGATTTTCCATTGTATCAAAGGAAGACGGGGCATCCGGATCAATTGAATTTAATGCCACGACCGAGGATAAAGATGGCAATATAGTAAATACGGATAATGTGAAGCTATTTGGATCCTTAGCCGGAACCGAAGATTCTAACGGGGTAGTGACCCCGTCTCAGAAGATTACCGGAAAGGATGCCATTGTCTTTGTAAAATACGGCGATTCCTCCGAACCGGTGGAACTGACCAGGGGAGGCAATTCCTTTAACCTAGATGGCTTAAATGTTACCGTAAACGGAACCTTCAATGTGGAAGGCAAATACGATAAAGAGCAGGAAGTTACTTTCAATGCCAAGGCAGATACGGATAAGATCGTAAAGGTCGTTTCTGATATGATCAAGGAATATAACGATATTATCAAACTGGTAAAGGATCAGGTTTCCACAAAGCCAAACCGTAAATATGAGCCGTTAACGGATGAGCAAAAGGAGCAGATGAAAGATTCTCAGATTGAGAAGTGGGAACAGGAAGCCAAAAAGGGACTGCTCTTTAATGATTCTGATTTACGAAGCCTTTCTGACAGCCTGCGTTTCGTATTTTCAGCCGGATCCGAGAGCCAAAGAAAGCTGGCAGCTTTTGGTATATCCACCAGTTCAGATTATGCGGAACAGGGAAGCCTTGTGCTTGATGAGACGAAATTCAGAGAAGCTTTAGAGAAATCTCCGGAAGAACTGAAAGATCTTTTTACAAAGAAAGAGGACAAGTCGACCGGAGAAACCGGCGGTTTTATGTCTCGTCTGACTGCCATAACAGATACCTATGCTTCTACAAAAGGAGCAGTTAAAGGCAGCTTGATTGAGAAGGCAGGTTCCATCTATGCGCCCAACAGCATTTTATCCAATTCCATTCAGAAGTCCATAAATAGTTTTGACGATTATATTGAACGACTTCAGGATCAGTTACAAACAGAGACAGACCGATATATAAAGCAGTTTACTTCTTTGGAAACATTGATTTCTCAGATGAATTCCCAAAGCAGTTGGCTGAGTTCCGTTGGTGGTCAATAAAAAAGGCGGTGCATAAAATGAATGCCTATGGTTATCAGAATTACAAAGCGCAGACGGTAAATACCATGACTCCGGGAGAGATGCTTGGACTCCTGTATGATGAGCTGTTAAAGCGTCTGACTAGAGCAGAGCTTGCTTTGGAGAAAAAAGATTATATCCTTTTTGACCAATCCATACAGCGCTCCGTTGAAATTGTTAATTATTTAAAAAATACCTTGAATTATAACTATGAAATAAGCTCTGAACTGAACCGGTTGTATGATTTCTTTATCTATGAATTCGGCCGCATCAGCGCAGGTAGAAATTCCAAGGTGATTGCAGAAGTTAGACCGTTGATTGCAGAATTAAGAGATGCCTTCAAAGAGGCGCAGAGATTAAGCAGTTAAAAACAGTGCCGGAGGGAATTCTTTCTCTCCGGCTGTTTTACATTCTGCTATGGAATAAGGGAGGATAAACATGGAAGACTCCATGCTGGTTGAAATTCTTAAAGAGATGCAGAAGAAATATATGTGTATCGTTGAAATTGAGCGCATTACCCGGGAGATGGGAGATGTCTTATCCCGAAATGACAGGGAATCGGTCCAAATGCTATTGGGAATGCGCCAGGATGAAATGAACAAAGCGGATGTATGTATCAGGAACATAGAATACTTATTATCCGCCCTATCACCAGAAGATAGCAGTCAGGTAAGAGAGTGGCTGAATGGCGATGGAGACAGGAACCCTGACAGTCCTATGGCTACGAAACTGGCGGAGAAGGGAATGAGTATTAAGCTCGCTCTGAAACGGACCATTGAAGCGGACCGTCACATAAGCATGCGACTATCAGGAAAAGACTCTTACTATCAATAATTTTCAGTTTGATTGCTTAACTAGGAGGGCCGATCATCCAAAGAGGTCCTCCGTTTGAAGCATGGTAGTTTAATTCTTTCAATATAAGAGAGGGATCCCAGTCTATTAGAGAATTATCGTATTGATTGGCATCAGCAATTTTTATCATTCCTCCTTCTGTAAAGCGGGTAAGGATAATAAAATGCCCATTCTGGGTAAAATGCCCCTTTTTCATAAGGGCTACGACCAAATGCCCAGAATTTAATGCATCTGCCAGTCCCTGGACTGTGTAATCTTTCACTGGCGCGGCAGTCAGGCCATAAGCCAGTGCGCTGTCTAATATCAGGCGATGATAGGAACCCTGACCTGGCGCCCAGGACTTATTTTCTGCCGCCCACGCAGCCATATCAGGAGGAAGCACTTGATTGCCGGTAAGGCTTGTGACAACCATGGCCATAACTGTAGGACCGCAGCCGTAGGTAGAAAGGGGATCCTTTCCACCATATAGAAAGCTGCCCCATCTTGCATCAGACTGGTTGTAATAGGTAAGAGGGCCGCATACGCTGTCCAGCATGAGGTCATATCTCCCCTCTTGAGGAAAATCAGCTGTTGGTGTTTCAGGGCTTTCATCTTGAGAATAAATGGTAATTACTGATGTTTCTCCCGGGCTTGCTTGACCCAAGGAAGATGGAGAGGATACAAAAGGAATTACACTCAGAAACAGGGTTCGGAACAAGATATATTGGATGGTATTCAAAACATTCACCTTTTCTACAATAATATTTATTTCTATGTTATTTATCGAACAACTGCCTGATAAAGTTAAGATTGCTGTAAAAAAACCGATATATAGTATATAGGGAGTTAGCTTTCAGCGGTAAAAGACATGCTGACAACATAGAAACGTATAATGATTAAAGGTGGAATCGTGAATGAGTAAAGGATACGAAGAACGATATTTAATGACATTGTTGTCATCAGTGATAAACCAGAAGGAATCACCGGCGCCGCTTAGGTACTTAAACTGGGAAAAGATGTTTCGAATTGCTGATTATCACCGTGTGGCTCATGTTGTTTATTATGGTATTATGGGATTAGATGAAGAGATTCCTCAGTCTGTCCGTCAACGTTTTTTTGGGAAATATTTAGAATCCGTTCATCGGGTTGAACGTTTACGTAAAGCAGAAAGGCAGGTGCAAACCCTTCTGGAAAGAAATGGGATAAACTGCTTTTTTTTTAAATTATTCTGATTTTGTTAAGTGTTATCCGATTGAAGAGATGTGCTGCAGAGAATTTATAGAGATCGGAACAGAAAAGAAGTATGCTCAGGTCATCAGAACGCTTCTTTGGGACGCGGATTTTGAAGAACGATATACGGAAATTCGTGGGGAACTTTACTATCGGGTTCCAGGTAACAAAGTTTTGTGTTTCAATCAAACCATGTTTTTCAGTAAGTCCATGCAGAAG
This sequence comes from Lacrimispora celerecrescens, assembly GCF_000732605.1. Lineage (GTDB taxonomy): Bacteria > Bacillota > Clostridia > Lachnospirales > Lachnospiraceae > Lacrimispora > Lacrimispora celerecrescens_B. The sequence continues at coordinate 45,023 of NZ_JPME01000026.1, forward strand.
TTTTATATTAATCTGGTTCGTTCCCTGCCAAATAAAAAGGGATTGAACCATATTCGGGAGATGAATGCTAGTGAGATGTATTTATTCCTTATGTGCAGGCTGACGGATTCTTATGCCAGAGGGGATATAAGTCTGAGCCAGATTATGGACTTTTGGGCATTTTATAAAACCCATGGGGAATTCTTTTTATGGCCTTATATTTACGAACGATTGAAGGAACTTAAAATAGAGGAATTTGCGGAACGTCTGGAATCCCTTATCCTCCGCTGGTTTGGCACTGGTACGGGGATTGAAAATGTGGAAATATATGATAATATGGAATCGTATATCTTCAGCAAAGGAACAGAAGGTCGTGAAATCAGCGAGCAGTTCCTGCCATTAATCAAAACGGTTGCCGATTGTTACTCCAGGGATAGGAAGAAAGAAGAATTCATAAGGTTGGTAGCGTGGCTGTTTCCGGATCGGGAATACATGGAAACCATATATCCGGTATTAGAGAAAGCAGGTGTATTTCTCCCCATTTTTTGGTTGATCCGTCTTGAAAGATATTTCAGAAGGATGATTGGCAACAGAATGGAAGAAAAGTTCCGTATCCCTAAAAAAACGTTTTTTCAGTTTATATGGAGAAAGTATCAGGGGGTAAAGGCTGAAGAGAGCGAAGAAAAGGAAGAGAACGAAGAAAAGGAAGAAAGGGAAGAGAAGAAGGCAAGAGAACAAGGAGAACAAAAGGAGCAGGAAGAACAAAAAACAGCGAAAATACCTAATTAATATCAGGTATTTTCGCTGTTTTTTGATTGGTTTATCAAGTTCTTGATTTGGGATATAGATCCTTCGTTTAAATGGGAGGAAGCGGCCTCTTGATTAGCTGAAGCAGCTTCCAATAATTCGGTACGAAGAATTGAAATTTCTTTTGGTGCATCGATGGCTAACTTTACCCAGTCATTTCCAATTTCAAGAATTGTAATATTGATATTATCACCGATTGTAAGAGATTGGTTATTTTTTCTTTGAAGAATCAGCATACGAATCCCCCTTTTTTATAAAATCCTTAAGCGGGTGACGGAAGCGGTAAAGAGGATTATCCAAAATTATCTGTCTGGCTTCCCGGGTTTCTGTATTAACCGCAATCGGAGCCTTTAAATTTACCGTGCTGTTCTCCATGGGGTCATGGATTACGCTGATGACATAATAAGAAACCTTATCTTCCCTGTCTGCAGCTTCTAACAGCTTTTGATCCTCTTTGGATAATTCCGGATCGTATTTCTCATAAAACTGGAATGGATTCATAAGAATAAAGGATACGCTGAAATCATCTATGGACTGCAGGCAGATCAAAGCATCGCTGTTCTCCTGAAATGCCAGAGGAACATAATTTTTCAAGTCTGTAAAACCAAACAGCCCGTCAGAAAAATGTATGAATTCTTTGTCTGAACATGAAATTTTACCAAAATATTGTGTATTAATTTCCATAAATACCTCCAGAGTATAGGGTTAAGCGAAAATATCTACCGGGGTATGATTGAAGTAGTTAGCTGCGCTGGGCGGAACATAAAGCGGTTTGCCGATATATTCGATATTCACGTCAGGCATTTGAGTGATTGATAACTCAATATTTCCCGGTATGAACTCAATATTTCCATTTGCCACCTTTATGTCAAAGCTTAATTTATCTATTTGGTATTGCATGGATAAATCCGGATCAGACCATTCGATATCAGGGCCTGTGGTAGGAAGAAATCGTAATCCGAAGTCTCCTGTAGGCTGTTGGGCACGTTGGCTGAATATCACGTCGAGGGGATTAGTAATTTTTGGGTCTAACAACATGGCACCTTCCTTTGCATATGTAGCAGTAGCCTCCAGAGCGGCGGACTTACCCTTGGTGGCAGCTTGGCGCACACTTTCCATCGTAGTAGGGCATACTGAATTACGCGCATCGTATGTATCCAGATGTAATTTGATGGGGCGATTTTTTATGGTCAGGCCGCCTTTGATTCTGTCGGTTATGAGTTGAGATTTTGAACTAGAATATTCCAGTCTTGCATTATGGATTTTCAGTTCGTACTCCATTGGTACGGTAGTAATCTTCAGCAATGTTTCCATTATAACACACCTCCATCAATTTTACTTCATGAAATCAATAAAAGATGGTGATAAGATGCTGGTTCCTACCTTAAGAGCGGCATTGTAAGCATATTGATTCCACATATAATCGGTAATAGCTTCAGCAGGGTCCATTCCTTCCACCTTTAACATCTGTTCTTGAAGAGAAATATCGTTATTTTCAAGTCGGTCTTTTGTGGTATTCAAAAATTCAGATTTAACACCTAGATTCGTGACTTCATTTAAAACGTTGGATCCTAAGTCTTTAAACTTGTTCATAAGCTCTCCATAAGCGTCTGTATCAAAATCATCTTTCTCCAGGGCATCAGCCAACTTGCCGGCTAAAACAATAACATTATTGCTATTTCCATTCGCATCTTGTCCGTATCCAATGGCCTTTATACCTGGAAGAGAAAGGTTAAAAGCGCTGGAAGGCACGACACGGTCAGCACCATCGAGAGAAAGCCCCAGTCCCAAGTCAACATAAAGGGTTTCTTTGGACAAACGAGTAAGCTCATTTAATTCATCACTGCCGGCTGCGGCATCTACATTAATACCACGGTAAGTAAGGGCCTTTCCGTCTTCAGAGAGTGTAAAGGGCGGATTCTTTCCGTCTGCTCCGGCAAATAAAAATGTGTCCTCATAGGTTGAATTAAGGCTTAAGACCATGGTTTTTTGGAACTGACGGAGGGCAGTTGCAAAAGTTTGCCGCGTTTCTGGTGTTTGCTTATCACCGCTCATAGCCTGTATATTATAATCAGCACTAATGGTTTTTATAGCATTGGATATCTGCATAAGTGCATCTTCCTGCCCATCTTGACGGGACTGAACGTCCGATAAGGTATTTAAATTATCCAGATTCTTGTAGTATTTGCGGTGAAGCTGGGATGCACGGGCTGCAGATGCAGGGTTCTCCGAGACACTGTTAAAGCTTCGTTGAGTCATAACGTGGTTTCTGGATACATTTAAGTTGGCTATGGAAGCTGCAAGATTGCTTTTATAATTCCGTATGATCGCGTTAGTTGAAATTCTCATTGGAAACCTCCTATCTTCCTACAATACCGGTATTGTTAATTAATGTATTCAGTGCTTCGTCAAGGGTTGTCATAAGACGGGCGGCAGCTGAAAAGGATCTTTGGTACTGCATCAGACTGATACCTTCATCGTCTAAAGAGACACCTGATACGGCATCTTTGCTGTCTGCGGTCTGCTGAAGCACAGATATGTGGTTATTAAGGATCGCCTGGTTTGCGGAACTGTCAATACCCTGAGTGTTTTCCAGATTAGAATAACACTGGGAAAAGTTTCCGGTATAGTGGGTAATATATCCGGTCTGTGCGACTCCATTAGTATCCATGTAGGTATATTCATATTTGAAAACCCGTTCATCGGTCAGGGATTTCAACATTTTTATAATGTTGTCATTGGCAGTGGAACCGGCATCCTCTTTATGGGAAGAGATAATGTGAATGGAGTTGTTCATCCAGTCATCGGATATTTTAATATTGCTGGCGGTAAAGCGGTTGCTTCCATCAGAGGTCTGGAACAAATCAAAGTTTTTAATATTGAGAGGATTTGCTTTATAGACAACGGATATATCTTTTTTATCGGTGGTTTGGATGCTGTCCACAGCAGTTGTAACAGCTCCATTACTGCGCCATTCCAACTTTCCGGAAGCATAGGACCATTTGCCGGGTACTTCGTTTCCATCTACCAGCATTGATGGAGAACTATTCAATTCATCAGCTAGATTTTGTAAACTTTTTTCTAGAGTATCTCCAATGGCTATTTCATCTGTACCGGTGCCGTCGCCAAATGTATAGGTCTTGCCATTGACCGTGATTTTTTCTCCTCTTAAAAAGTTTCCGGTCGCCTTTGAATAATCCATGCTGAATACGGCTTCATTAGTTTTTGAATCCTTTGATGCTGTGCCTATAGTCGGCAGCTGAGTTACACCGGTATAAGGTTGCATATTGCCATTCAATTCATTAAGGGTATTGGCAAAAGTCTGGACAAAAGCTTCGAAGGATTTTTCGTAATATCCAATTCCTCTGTAATCGGAAGAGGGGTTGTCCATTTCTCCCGATTTATTCAATACATCTACAGTTCCTTTTAAAGTTCCCTCTTTCAGATAATCGGTTATATTTGTTTCCAGGGAGCTTACATCTGCGTCGCTAGGGAAATCGCTGGCAGGAATCAATGAAATGGAAACCTTACCGTCAGGCTCTCCGTTGAATCCTTTGTTTCGCTTCATAGAAATTGATGCGACATTTTCGCCGTGTTCTCCTGCCGTAAGAGGATAGGTCACTCCATCGCTGCCTCTGAAACTTACAACTGGATAATCATATTTAGTTCCATTAGAAACAACCACATCCTTGTAAGTAACACTGATGGGAAGGTAACCGGCAAGCTCATCCAGTTTATCATTTCTCTTATCCAAAAGCTCAAGAGCTGGGTTGCCTTGTACCTGGCTCTTCCAGATAGCATCGTTTAATTCTCCGATGTCAGAAAGAAGACCGTTGATGGCAGGTATATCCGTATTTTCCAGGCCATTGATGGTTTCTTCCCGAACGCTCTTAAGATCAGCAGCCTTTTGATGTATGTAATTTACAATGACCTGAGCCCTGGAACGGACTATGCTGTCAAACTCACTGTTATTTGCATTGGCGGACAGCTGATCAAGGCTGGAACTTAAATCACTGAGAGCCTTTTTTAATGCTTCCTTATCAGTTTCATCAAAAATATCGGCTAATTGATCTAAGGTAGTCTGTCTTGCATCTGCCGTTCCCACCTTAGCAATTTGATTTCGGAACTGAACATCTAAAAATGGATCTCTTATCTGTGAAATGCCGGTAATCTCAACTCCGTAACCTATTTTTGAACCAGGTCCGGTGCTCATAGAATCAGCGCCTCTTGTATTAAAGCTTGCAAGATCCACCCTCTGCCTTGTGTAGCCTTTTGTATTTATATTTGCTATATTCTGTCCGGTCACATCAATGGCCCGCTGACTGGCAGTCATGGCCAGTTGGGCAATGGTAAAGCCGGAGAAAGTAGAGCGTGTCATAATAATCCCTCCCATTTTGCGTTGTCTGGTGCAATTCCCCCTTGGGAATTCCTAATGGCTTTGTCTATCATATGAAGATTTATTTCAATCATGGAACGTGCACCGTCACTTATTTCCTGAAACAGCCTGACCTGATAGGAGAGCCTGTCAAACAGTTGTTTCAGCTTGTCACGTTCCTCTTCCTCTGAGACTTTTGAAAGAATCTGCTGAAAGGTATCACCTTTCATGCCAAGCTGTTCCTGGCAATCCTCACGCTTTTTATCAAGGCCCCTCAGTTTTAAAATGGCAGCCTGCTCCTTGTTCATGCAATCTTCCACATAAGTGACCCGGTTTTTCTTAGCGGCTTCCAGCTTTACTTGTTCGACCTGAACCAGATCTTCAAAAAGCTGAATCATATCCTCAATTACTGCTATAAAATTATTCATGGAAATCGGCTCCTTTGTATAAAAGAATTCTTTCGGCGATCTTGTTGGCATCCACCTGATAGGTTCCGTCTTCAATCTTTTGTCTTAAGAGGTTCAGCTTTTCTTCTGATGTGTTTTGCTTTACTTCTTTCATAAGAGCCTCTTTTAGGCTTGAGATGAACTTGGTATCCATTGCTTCCTGGGGAGCGGAACGGATCGTGATTTCATCGTAATTGTTTTTGCCGGATTCAGAAGTGATGATATCATTTTGATCCTGGTTTTGCCGTATCATGGAGGTATTATACAGCGTACCGTAATAGTTCTGTGAAATACGCATTTATTTACTCCTTTCTAAGAATTTTATAAGGAAGTTCGATTTGCCTGATGGCTCATCAAAGGCTGTTTTTTCTTTACATTTATAATATCGTCAGTTTTGAGAAAATATTAACTTAAGGAATGGAATTTCTCAATTAAAGAGAACTTAAATGCTTCATCAGGACGCCTGCTATATTTGCGCAGGATACCTGTTTTGTGACAGCTCCTATGTTATATGCTACCATTGGCATACCATAAACAACGCAGCTTTCTTCATCCTGCCCGATGGTAAAGGCGCCCTTTTTCTTCATACTGAGAAGTCCTTCGGCCCCGTCACGTCCCATACCGGTCATGATGATACCAATGGAGCAGGCTCCGGCAGTGTCGGCAACGGACTGGAATAAAACATCCACGGAGGGACGATGTCCGCTTACTTTTTCACCGGGATAGCAGTTTACCGTGTAGCGGCTTCCCATTTTAACTACCTTCATCTGTAGATCACCGGGAGCAATCAGTACTTGACCTCTTTCAATGACATCCCCACTTTGGGCTTCTTTTACATTCATGGCGCAAAGCCGGTTTAAACGGTCAGCATACATTTTGGTAAAGCCCTCCGGCATATGTTGGGTGACCACTATCCCTGGCGTGTCTGCAGGAAGGTCTTTAAGCACCTGGAGTGTCGCTTCTGTTCCACCCGTAGAAGCGCCAATGGCAATTATGGTACTGCATGCATCCATAGAGAAGGCCGTTTTTCCCATGGCAGACTTCCCCGGTTCTAAAAGAGGATGGGGAGAAACTGGGACTTTGATGGCAGCACGGGAAGCAATAAAAATTTTGCTAATCAAGGTATTTAAGAATGTGCTGGCAGTGTTACTGCTGGACATGTCAGGTTTTCTTACAAAGTCCACGGCGCCTGCGGAAAGGGCTTCAAACACGTTTAAATTAAGAGAAGAGACTAAGATGACTGGAACTGGATGTTTAGGAAGAAGTTTTTTTACAAATTCAATGCCATTAACCATGGGCATTTCTACATCAAGTGTCACCACGTCTGGTTTAAGTAAAGGAATCTTACGCTCTGCGTCAAATGCATCGACCGCATATCCGATCACTTCTATATTGGGATTTTGAGAGAGAGTATCAATTAATACCTTGCGAAACAGCAGGGAATCATCTACTATGAAAACTCGGATTTTTTTGGCCATAATTTATTCCTCCTGTTATTTCTTCTTATCTGCCCACGCTTTTTTGGCAGAGCCCATACCGCAGTCGAACTGCAATCTAAATCCGTGTAATATAAAATCTATTTACTAAAATGGAGAGAAAGTAAATAGATTTTATATTACGCAGATCATTCTTTTCGGTAAGTAGCCGGCATTAAGTACCGGTAAGGTGTTTTTTCTTTGTTAATTGTTTCGGAGTGCCCGATAAATAAGTAACCACCTGGGGCAGTTGCATCATAGAATCGCTGAATCAGCCCGTCTTTGGTATTTTGATCAAAATAGATCATGACATTCCTGCAAAAAATAATATCAAATTTTAACCGGAACCGAATGGGGTCCATAAGATTAAAGGTCTGGAAAATAACATTTGATTTAATTGCCGGAGCTACGGAATATAAACCCTGCTCCGGTGATTTGACAAAGTATTTGGATTTCCAGCCAGGAGATAAATTCTTTAAGGATTCCTCATCATACACTGCTTCCTTTGCGGCCCTTAGAGCATTCTGGGATATGTCCGTGGCAAGAACTCTGGTATCCCAGAGGGCGGCCTGAGCCCCCAGAGTATCCTTGATAATCATGGAAATGGTATAAGGTTCTTCGCCGGATGAACATCCGGCGCTCCATATACTTAAAACTTTATTCTTTTTTGTACTTATAAGATAAGGAAGAACGGTATCACGAAAAAAATTAAAATGTGCCTCTTCCCGCATAAAGTAAGTGTAGTTGGTTGTAAGCTTGTTGAGCATTATTTCCAGATCAGCCTGATTCTTTGATGAAAGAATGTGATCCACATAATCTGTGAAAGAAGTGTATCCCATGGAAATAATAGTGTTTGACAATCTTCCCATTATGAGCTGCATCTTTTTAGACAGGTCGATTCCATAATTTTTTTTTCATGAAATCCACCAGCCGTATGAAATCATGCTGCGAAATTGTTAACATAGGGGTAGCCGTCCTTTATGAGTTATTGACTAAGGTTTCACAGTCCAGAAGAAGGACAATGTGGTTATCTGAAACTGATATCATGCCGCTGACCAGTTCTTCCCGGTTATTGGCTGGAACTGGTGAGATTCTGGAATAATCAATATCAAGAACCTGCTCAACGGAATCTACAATGATTCCTATAAAAACAGAATCTACATTCAGAACAATGATACAGCTTGAGCTTGTATATTCAATGTCCGGCTTGCCGAGTCTTGCCCGGATATCCATGATAGGAACGATCTGTCCTCTTAAGTTGATGATTCCTTTTACATATCTTGGTACCACGGGCATAGCAGTAATTGTATGGTTGGTAATGATTTCAATAATATAATTGGTGCTCACACCAAAGGTTAAATTCTCTGTGCGGAAGGTTAAATAGCGTTCCGTGGTTTCTGTCCGTGCGGAAGTAAAAACTTCGGATGTAGCTGTATTTTCTGCTGGCATTTGTATTCCTCCGATTTTAATTTGCTAATTTAATACTGGTTTTGTGATGCGGCATACAGGTTTAAGACGTCTAAAATGATGCTGATATTACCATCACCAAGAATGGTACAGCCGCTGATACCTGAATCTTTAACATTGAAGCTGTTTAAGAATACTGGAAGCGGTTTTACAACGACCTGCTGTTCTCCTAAGAGTTCATCGACAAAGAGACAGTAAGATTTGTCACCGGATTCCACCCAAACCAGAATTCCGTCTTCAATGCTTGTTATTTCTGTTTCAATGTTATAAAGTCTATGAATGCGGATAATGGGATAGAATTGGTTCATGCACCTAACGATCTCATTACCTTCCGTATCGTAGATCACTTCTTCATTCTTCACCTTAAAGGACTGGCGGATGTTCGCAATGGGGATGGTAAATACAGATTTTCCTACTGAGATCTCCATACCATCCACAATTGCCATGGTGAGGGGGATTTTTAAGGTAGTACACATTCCTTTGCCTAATTCACTGGAAATGCTTATTGTACCTCCGATATTCTCTACGTTTTTCTTAACCACATCCATACCCACTCCACGGCCGGAAAATTCAGTGACAATTTCATTGGTAGAAAAGCCAGGGGCCAGAAGAAGGTTTAAAATTTCCTTTTGTGAGTATTCGCTTTCCGGTTTGGTAAGAATGCCGTTTCTCTTAGCTTTTGCTAAAACTCCTGCCGGATTTACACCCTTTCCGTCATCGCTGATGGTAATGATGACTTCGTTGGTTGTATGGCTTGCTGAGAGAGTTAATTCTCCCTGAGGATCCTTCCCGGCAGCAATACGTTCCTCCGCAGTTTCTTCAATTCCATGGTCCATGGAGTTACGAACAATATGCATGATGGGATCACCAATGCTGTCTACAATGGACTTGTCAACTTCCGTATTTTCACCGATAATGGTTAAGCGTACATCTTTTTTGAGTTTTTGTTTCATATCCCGGACAATGCGGTTCATTTTCTGGAATACGCCGGAAACAGGAACCATGCGCAGGGACATTACAATGTCCTGTAAGTCATCGGTCAGCTTGCGAAGCTGTCTTGTGGCCTTTAAAAAGCTGTCAAGGTTCTTTAAATTTTGAATATCAGGCGAGGAAGTCACCATGGATTCCGTAATGACAATCTCACCGACGATTGCAACCAGGTTGTCCAGCTTTGCCAGATTAACGCTGATCAGATTCTGTTTACTCGGCATCTGATGGGCATTTCCTTGAGCTGGAGAACGGTCAGCCGGGGTGCTGTCACCGGCAGTTGGAACGGAAACAGCCGAAGCATTCTTCTTCTCTGCACTGGGAGCAGTCTTAGCACGTGGATTTTCAATCAGTTCATAGGAACGGATGTTGTTCATATTGTTGACTTGTGATATAGCCGAGTCAGCTTCCTCACGGGATTGGAAGGTTAAGAAAAAGCCTTTTTCTATGATGGACACGCTGCTTTGGCTGTTGGTCTCTACATCGGAGGGATAATAGTTAAACTCCAACCCGGATTCTTTTAATGCGCTGATAATCATGAAAGCCCGAAGGTTTTCCATTCCGCAGCCTTCATCAAAAAAGATACGAAGGAAAAAGGCAGCTGGATCCTCCGGACATTCTGCTACATCCAGGCGGATTTCTTCCAGGCTGGTGGCAGAAAGGGAAGGGGAAGCGACCGGTGCTGGCTGGGAAGCTACTTTGGGACTGGAAGTGCCCGTATGTTCTTTTTCCCCAGCATCGGCCGGATTATCATCACTGATTTTTTTCAGGAAGCTATTAATTTCTTGAGTCAGATGGTCGACATTATCACTAAGTGGTTCATTGTTTTCTACTTTTGAAACTTCAGCACGAAGCATATCAGTAGAACGGAACATTAAATCAAACAGAGTACTTTTGTGAGAACTGTCAAGGGATTCCAGACCATTCTCACGGATAAAAAAGAATAAATCTTCAATACGATGTGCGATCTGCATCAGGGAGGAAAATTCCATCATGGCAGAAGATCCTTTGATTGTGTGCATGATGCGGAAGATTTCATTTACGTCGTCTACTGTAAAATCTCCTGCTTTTTCGGCTTCTATCAGGAGCTCGTCTAATTGCTCCAGGAGGGAATTGGTTTCAAAGAGGTACATATCAAGCATATTATCCATGCCGTTATCCATAGTATTTACACCGCCTTGTTTAGTTTAGTATATATCTATTTATCGGTATGGTTGGATAAAAAATAATAGCAAATTAAATAACCTTTAGAAAAATATATAAAATACCAGTTAAATGGAGGCTTAGTATGGCAGATATTTTGAAAGTTACAACACCCCTTTCCGGTTATGATAATTCCACGATCAAAAACAACCCCCAGGCTGGCCAGGGAGTCCAGATACAGAACCCAGTTGACCCCTCAAAGGTAATGAGGGCGGATAACCGGACTGATTCCGGGGGAAACGGGGATCAGCAGCTGGCATTCCAGTATGGTTCGAATTTCGGTTCTTTTTTAAATCAGGTAAAAAACATACCGGATCTTACCAAGATCATGACCGATATTTTCTTTCAGAGCGAAGAAATGTTGACTGGCGGAGTTATGGGAGAAGAAGCGGCGCAGAAGATCGCTTCCTTTTTTGAGGCGGCTCAGATGGAGGGAGAAGACATTCTGCCTTTTATAAAGGAACAGGCCGAATCAGCAGTCCGCTTTAACGGAGGCATTTTTGACCAGCTGCGTCATGTGATGGCGGAAACTACTTCTGTGGATTTAAAAGCTGAGATTTTAAATTTTATTAGGAAATTCAACGATATGTCTTCCGGAAAGCATATACTTCATGATATATTTAATACAGTAAAGGATATGGAGGCATATGTTTTTAGGCAGACAAGAGAGCAGATAGAGGCTTTGCTTAAGGAATTGGACTTATCTGCTCCCGAAGGACAGACTTCTCAGAACAGCGCACTCTTAAAGGAGAAAATCCTTCCTTTTTTGGGCCGTTATATTGCAATGAATCACGACATGGGTACGATACGGGATAAGATATCACTCTTGACGGTATTAATAGCCAGGTATGAAAATGGGGACAGGGAAGAAGTTTTGCAGTCTTTTTCCAAACTGGCAGGTTATCAGGGCTTTCGTAAATTTTTTGGAGCCATGACTGCCGAGCAGTTCGGTGAGCTGCTTAATCAGGTCGACATGGAGCAGGCGGCAGGGAAAAACCAATGGGCGGATAAGTTTGTTGATTTCCTAAGGACCGGTGTGAATGGAGGTACCGGCCTTGAGAATAAGCAGATGTTTCAGAATATGCTTCAATCCCTGGTTTTAAATGAAAGTGTTTATATGCCCCTTTTGCATCTGGCATTTCCTATGAATATAAACGGTCGGAAACTATTTTCCGAAATGTGGATTGATCCGGACGAGGAGGGCAGCAGCACACAAGCGGGGGCAAAGCATACGAGCAGAATTTTCGTTAAATTCGATATCAAAGAATTGGGGCTGTTTAAGCTTCTGCTCCTCTATGGGGATCATGCAGCCTCCTTACAGCTTTTCTATCCGGAAAAGATGCAAAAGTCAGAGGCAAATATTTATAAGGAGATTAAAAATATCCTTGACCGGTATCATTTCCGAGCAGACAGCTTATATCTCCAGGCAGGGGGCGGTCCTTCCTCCCCAGTAGAAGTATTTCCGAAAATCCATGAAAGGAAGAATTCAGTTGATGTCAGAATTTAAAAATACGTTAAATAAAAAGGCGGTAGCGATAAAGTATGACGATGCAAAGAATTCTGCACCTGTCATCGTAGCCTCCGGTATGGGATATATGGCGGAAAAAATAATTGAAACTGCCAATGAAAGCGGCGTACCTGTTTATGAGGATAATTCCCTGGCTACCATTTTGACCCAGCTTGAACTTGGGAGCCAGGTGCCGCAGGAATTATATCAGGCTATTGTGGATATTTACCTTTATTTCTTGAATTGTGTACCTGGTTCAGTAGAAAAACCGGAACCGGAGCCTATAAAGGAAATAGAGGAAGAGGATTTAATTAATGAGGAAATAATAAAAGAGGAAACGGTGGAGTAGTATGTTTACTGAATGTGAAAAAGCAAGTGTTTTTTCTTTAACGGGTGTCTTTATCGCAGAGGTAAGGGTAGTTGATTCCCATATGGACAGCATGGGACTTATCTTTAATGAGGAAGATATGGATAAGGTGAACACAGAATCCGTGATCGTATTTCATGACGGTGTTCAGGGGCTAGTTACATGCAAATGTCGATTGTCAGGCAGGGTAAAGATCAGTGGCGAGGAAATTGGAGAGATCGGTAATGCGATCTATAAGGTTCCATGCGTGATCGATGAACTGATTGGTACAGAACAAAGGCGTCGTGACCTTAAAGTCAGAGTCTCGCTTCCGGTTATTCTGGAGACGGCGGATTCAGACGGAAAAGTCACACATATAGCCGCTAAAATAAAAGATTTAAGTGCAGGCGGGGTTGGGCTTGAAACAGCTGTTGAATTAAGTGTAGGGCAGATCTTTTCCTTTCTTTTTGAAACAGATAACGACTGTACCAGGCTCAAAGGCTGTATTCTATGGATAAAGAAATTGTCAGGTGAGAACGAACCGCCACGCTACCGATATGGCAGCCGTTTCTTTGATATGACATCTTATCAGGAGTCTATGGTCAGGAAGTTTGCTTTTCTGGAACAATTGAAAAAAAGAAAAACACAATAATTGCTCATTAGGCAATAGTATTGCGATATGTAACTTAATGATAAAAATTTACAAGCTGTAGAGTAAGGACTTATTAAAAAGGAGCGATTTCATGAAACAACAAAAGAGGGGATTGGCAATAGCAGTTTTGGTTGCTTTTTGCCTGTGTCTCTTCCCTGAAAAAGCGATGGCAACAGAGGCAATCAATTCAATCAGTATTAAGGTGGTACTTAATATTGAGGCAGGAGACCGTTTACCTGATATACAGATTAATCAATCAAGTGGAGAGTGCTATGTGACTTCCGGTGATAAAAAGTACACTGTCAGGGATGCCAAGTGGATCACTTCCACCTCAAAGGATATTACGGTAGGGGAGGAGCCAAGGATGAATGTTACCCTTACCCCCTCCGATGAATACGATGCTTATTTCAAATCCTCTTATGAGGCAACAAAAATGAAAATCACTGGAGGTTCCTATGTCAGCGCAAAGAGGAATGGCAGCGATTTAACAGTTACTTTAAGAACGAAACCGGTAAAAGGTCTGTATGCTGAACCGGAAGATGTGGGCTGGAAGGATACAAGGCTTGGACAGGCGGTTTGGTCCAAGGGAGATAACACTTCTGGTGCCTATGAATTATGGCTTTATTGCGGAAAAAAAAAATATTTTAAAAAAGGAACAGGTAAAGGCTACATCTTATAATTTCTATCCGTATATGACAGAGGAAGGGACTTATTCTTACAAAATCCGTTCTGTTCCCTTTAAACAGGATGAGCTTAAGAATGGGAAGAAAAGCGGCTGGGTGGAGTCTGACGAACTGGTTATCAGGGACCGGGATGTATCGGATGGAACAGGGAAAGACTCAGATACAATTGCCGGCAATGCAAATGGTACAGGAGTAAAGGAAGGCTGGAGTCAACAGTCCGGAGTTTGGTACTACCGGTATGCAGATGGAACGGTTCAGGCTAATTCCTGGCTGGAGCTTGATGATGTATGGTACCGGTTTGATCAGGAAGGGAAGATGGTAACAGGCTGGTTTATTCAGGATCCTGATATCTATTATACGAATTCCAAAGGGGCTATGGTGACCGGTTGGAATAAAGTTGATAATTCATGGTATTATTTTTTCCCGGACAAAGGTTACGAGGCCCCCATGGGAGCTGCTGCAACGAACTGGCAGGTTATAGACGGCTATTATTATTATTTTAACAGCCAAGGCGCCATGCAAAAGGACTGGATTAACCAGGCAGGAAGATGGTACTATTTAAATACCATACAGGGGAACTTAGAAGGAGCTATGCTAAAGGGCTGGATTACTCGCAATGGGTATACCTATTTTACCGGTGAAGACGGAGTTATGGTAACCGGATGGCAGAAGATTGATGGTCTATGGCGCTACTTTAATCAGAATGGTACTATGGCTGTTAATACGGTAATCAATGGATTTCCGGTGAATGAAGATGGGGTATGGGTGCAATGATGAAAGAAAAGAGAAGAAAACTGTTTTCTGCGTGTTTTGCCATGTTCGTGGCGGCATTTATATGTTTGCCGGCTGTAACAACCTATGCTGCTGATTCTGTGGTGATTCGAAGCGTGAATCTTAAATTTGACAGCCAGTATGGGAATGAAGAAATACTGATGCCTGGAATTTCCACAACCACTGCAGGTGTATCAGTTAAGGATGTGGTTTGGAAACGGGATATCAGCAAATGGAAGGCAGCAGGTAATGAACGGGTCAGTGTGTTTTTAACATCAGACACCATGATATTTGCAGAAGGCTACAACCGGTCAGAGTGTAAGCTCACAGGAGCGAAGTTCGTCTCAGCCAAGGCCGTGGATAATCATACTTTGGAAGTAAAGGTGGATTATGTTCCTGTAGTAATCTTAGGAAGAACACCCAGAGCCGGCTGGAGCGACAGCAAAAAGACAAAGGCCGTATGGGAGAAGGTTGAATTTGCTACTGGTTATCAGGTTGCTCTATATGCAGACGATAAGCTGAAAACCCGTATTTCCGTAGGAACCAATACAGTTGATCTTTCTAAATACATGGATAAGGATGCAGTTTATTACTATGAAGTCCGGGCAATCGGTTTTACTTCCGATGACCGAAAATATATGAAAGATGGGGATTATGTAACTTCCGAAGACGTCATTATGGAATATGACGGCGATACATCAGGTGCATGGAAGGGAAATACATACAAGCAAGAGGATGGCGGAGTCCCCAGAAATTCCTGGAAGCAGATATTAAACGACTGGTATTATTTCGATGGGAACGGAGTTTATCAGACCGGCTGGATCCTGTCAGGTCAAAGATGGTATTATATGGATCCTAAGGACGGAAAATTACTCGTAGGCTGGCAGTTTGTCAATGGGAAATGGTATTATCTAAATACGGTCGGAGGAGAGATGCTGACGGGCTGGATAGAGCCACAGCCAGGAATCTGGTATTATATGAATCCAGATGGAAGCATGGCAAGCAGCACGAATGTCGGCAATTATTGGGTGGACGCTTCAGGAAGATGGATTCCGTAAAACGGAAATTGACGGGAGGATTAAATTTTGGCAACAATAGACCAATTAAAACTTTCTGCACTTACCAATGCAAAGGCAGGGCAGGCGGGATATACGGCAGCTTCATCTGCCAAGGGGAATTTTAAAAAGATTTTAAAATCAGTAGCAAAGGCTCCGGAAAACCTTGAGGCCATATTCAAAGAGGCGTCTAAAAAATACGGTGTCTCCGAAAAACTGTTAAAAGCAGTTGCTAAGGCAGAATCGAACTTTAACCCATCAGCTACTTCAAAGAAGGGGGCTGCCGGGGTAATGCAGCTGATGCCTGCCACTGCCAGATCCCTGGGAGTGGACGATCCTTATGATGCAAGAAGCAATATCATGGGTGGAGCTAAATATTTAAAAGAAAATCTGGAACGTTATAATGGAAATGTAGATCTCACTCTGGCGGCTTATAATGCCGGCAGCAATAATGTGAGCAAATATGGAGGAATCCCTCCTTTTAAGGAAACCCAGGAATATGTAAAGAAGGTTAAGAATTATATGGGAGATACCGAACCATCAGGATATTCCGACGCATCAGGATATTCAACGGATATCTCAAGTGCTTTGCAATATCTGTCAAGTTCATCGTTGGAAGGAGATAGCGGAAGCCTTGTACCGGCTAAGTCTGATTATCTTTATTTAATCGAACTGATGAAGATTCGGATGCAGATGGCTTCCTACAGCATTTCCAATCAATTTGGCTCTGATGATTCATTGTCTGGGTCGATCTATAATTTATAAATAAAAAGCCTAATGGAAGATCGAAAGAAATAGATTTTCCATTAGGCTTTTTGTATGTAATAATAATTAACATATTATTTTAGTCATAAAAGAACTGTCCATCGTTTACTTTTCGGAAAGTGCATCACTTACTTTTACCAATGCCTCGATAAAATATGATTTCTTAACAGGCTTGAAAACGAATGGAACAGAGGGACCCAACTCTTTAACCATCTGCTGTGTTTTATCATAGACAAGAGAGCTGATGATGATAATCCCTGCATCCGGATGATGCTTCAATAGGCGTTTGGAAGCTTCGATGCCATCAATTCCAGGCATTAAAATATCCATGGTCACAATATCTGGTCTTTCTCTTTCATAGGCTTCCAATGCCTCTTCCCCGCTTCTGCACTGATAGATTACATCAAAATCTGTTCCTTTAAGTAATTGTTCTATCTCATTGCGTGTTACAATTGAATCATCGACAATCATAATTGTTTTTCTCATAATAGCTTCCCTCCTTCTGATTTAATTACTTCCGATCGTAACTTCACCTTCATTATTTTTATAAATAATACTTCTGGAGTATTCCTCCTGAACCAACAGACTGGAAGAACCAATCCGGATGCGAACCACGGGCAGCAGCTGCTGGCATTGAATAATTCCGGACTGTTCTTTGTCAATTGTGTTTATTTCCTCCAAACGGTTTGTGATCTCCTGTTCCCGGAGGTTTAAATAAGTGGAAGCCTGTTTTAAATTTTCTAACAGCTGCTGTTTATCCTGCCTTTGTGTAGTCTCAAGGTAGGCGATATTTTTCCTTACTTCCGACATGTTATGGTGAAGCTGTTCCAGCTCTCTGGTAAGCCGAGCAGATTCTTCCACGTTTTTAGGAACATTTGCAATGATTAATTCAGTGACAAGCCGCCGTACTTTAGAACCAATAATACGTGCATTGATGCTGTTTGCGGCCAAAAGGGTACCGCCGATAATAACTCCCATACCGGAGGTTACATTAATATCCTGACCGCTCTCTATTTTTGAGTTAATAATGCTTTCTGCATAAACATTGCCTTTGGCAGTGACCGTGCAATGTTCCAGGTATCGGCACTTGACATCTGAGTCAGAAGTCAGAGTACCACGGCCATTTCCAGACATGCCGCTGGCAATCGTAATGGATCCCTGGGCGGCAATTTGAGCGCCTTCCACGGAGCCACGGATGTCAATCCTTCCGGTAGCTTTCACCGAAAAGCCATTTCTCACATCTCCAGTAATCAATATATCGCCGTCATAATCCAGGTTACCTGTACTATTATCAATATTACCATTTATCTTTAGGATAGGATCTACCTGAAATTTTCCATTAGCAAATGTTACATGGCCTGTTTTTTGGGAAATGAGCTGGGTCCGGTCCTCCGTAAGCACAGTATTGCGGCCAGCAGGTACGAAAACATCAGATCCTTGAATGGGGCAGGGATAAGGGTTCCCGTTTATGGTCATACCATTTTTCCCCGGCACAGCAAGTGCAATACTGCAGATTATTTCCCCTTCTTTAACAGACTGAATATTATTTAAATTTTTATAATCAACAGATCCGTTTTCATCTTCTATAAATTCAAGCTTAAGATCCCGTTTAAAATGGTCTTTAATAGAGCCATCGATTCCGTTTCGTGCCAGAACTCCCTTTGCAACCAGCACGGCTTGACCATAGATTTGATTTTCAATAATTGAGTTCAAAGACTCCTCCATGATTCCAGTGGATACATGCTCCTGATTGAGGATTGTTTTTAAGTCTTCTTCCTTTATATCCTGACCGTCATTAAATGGAGGGATCACATAAATCCATGCAGCCATGCGGTCTTTTGAAACATGAAGATAGGCCTGAGCCGCTCTTGGCTGAGGAGCCTGCTCCTGTGTAGTTTCGGATGTCCGTTTAAAAACATTGGATAATGATTGCATTTTACTGGAAAATTGTGCGCATTCACTGTATAATGCTTCTTCATCTATCCGTACAATAAGCGGATCATCGGATGGCTCCCATATTAAAGAAGAGGAAGGAGCTTCATTTTCAATTTCGTGAAAAGCGATTGGTGCGGCTGAACTTTTTTGCTCGGCTGGCTCGGATACTGTCTTATTAAGATCTTCATTTTGGGATTCTTCAGGTGAAACGACAGATGTTGCACTGATATTTTCTGAGGTTTCCGCAGAACGTCTTACATTTTGGAAAAGGCTAAAGAATCCTTTTTTAGTTTTATCTTTCATTTTCTTCCCCTAACATTAAAAAATACCTGCTACTCTGAATGCAAGTAATTGGCTGATTTCGATTCGCTTCTTTGGCTGGCGTTAATAAACATCAACGCTATTCAGCTTTACAATCAAAGATGCTGGCTCTGGTTTTTGGTCATTTCATTCCTATGTATATACAGTCAGATGAAATGAGTCTAGAGCTTTTGCAGATCAGATTACCTGGACTGAGCCATGAGAATCTATTTTGTTGAATGTTGGATTTAATTCTTTTCGGTTGATCCATTATTGAAAATAATCTGTTATGCAGATTACCCGGCATTGAATTACGGGGTACTGGGATTCTTGAATCAAGATGCGTCATAGGAACACCTCCTTCTTATTACAAATCAACTATATTTTATATCGGCAAACTATACTATTAATATAACATAAGAGTTGCCCTTTTGGTTACTTAATTTCAAAAAAATATATATGGTAACATAGAATAGTTACTAAAAGCCAAAGCTGTGTAACTGAATTCTGTTTTTATCTAAGATTGTTTGAAGGTTTGTAGATATACTTGGTTCCTGGTCAGGGGATAGAGCATAGCTGGCGCATTCTATCAGAGGCATTATTCGCAATAAAACAAATTATAAAAACAATTCAAAATAATTGTTGACATTTGTCGAATGCTTTGGTATGATATAACTCGCCGCTGAAAACGGCGGCAAAAACTTCTTCTAAAACACATCGATGAGCGATGAAAAAGTTTTGAAGAAAAGTAAAAAAATGGTTGACAAAAACAACCGGTTATGATATCCTTTAAAAGTTGCTGCTGAGACAGCGACACAGAAAAAAGCACTTTGAAAACAGAAGATTGAACAGTATGTAAAACCCTGAAAATTCTAATAAAACAAGCCATGTTTGATGGCTTTGAATGAGAAAATTTCAGAACGAATACAAGTAATTGTATACGAACCAAACAACAAGTAAAACGGGAAATAAATTAGCTAGTTAGTTGATTTTGACCCC
>NZ_JPME01000027.1 GCF_000732605.1 Lacrimispora celerecrescens
CTGTGACTCCTTGTGGCCGGTTGGACCGGTTATCCCTTGCTCGGCCGGTTGGACCTGGTATCTCCTTGCGGCCAGTTGGACCGAATATCTCCGTTGTGGCCTTGTAATTCCCTGTTGGACCCGTTGGGCTATATTCCCCYTGYGGACCGGTTGGTCCTGTGACTCCTTGTGGGCCGGTTGGACCGGTTATCCCTTGCGGGCCGGTTGGACCGGTATCTCCTTGCGGGCCGGTTGGGCCAATATCTCCTTGTGGGCCCGTAATTCCCTGTGGACCCGTTGGACCTGTATCCCCTTGCGGGCCGGTTGGACCGGTTTCCCCCTGTGGACCTGTTGGTCCTGTGACTCCTTGCAGACCTGTCGGACCGGTATCTCCCTGTGGGCCCGTTGGACCTGTGACTCCTTGTGGGCCGGTTGGGCCGGTGGCTCCTTGTGGGCCTGTTGGACCTACCTCTCCCTGTGGACCTGTTGGACCGGTATCCCCCTGTGAACCTGTTGCTCCTGTGACTCCTTGTGGGCCTGTTGGGCCGGTGGCTCCTTGTGGGCCAGTTGGACCCACCTCTCCCTGTGGGCCGGTTGGACCCGTTATTCCTTGTGGACCCGTTGGCCCTGTGTCTCCATGCGGACCTGTTGGACCGGTATCTCCCTGTGGACCCGTTGGACCGGTTGGTCCTGTGATTCCTTGCGAACCGGTTGGGCCTGTGTCCCCCTGCGGACCTGTTGGACCGGTATCTCCCTGTGGACCCGTTGGACCGGTGACTCCCTGTGGGCCTGTTGGGCCGATGGCTCCTTGCGGGCCTGTTGGTCCTGTTGATCCTGTGTCTCCTTGTGAACCTGTTGGTCCTGTGACTCCTTGCGGACCAATTGGGCCTGTATCCCCTTGCGGGCCGATTGGACCGATATCCCCCAGTGGACCTGTTGGGCCTGTGAATCCTTGCAGACCTGTTGGACCGGTATCTCCCTGTAAACCCGTTGGTCCTGTGACTCCTTGTGGGCCGGTTGGGCCTGTTGATCCTGTGTCTCCTTGTGAACCGGTTGGGCCTGTGATTCCTTGCGAACCGGTTGGGCCTGTGTCCCCCTGCGGGCCTGTTGGACCGGTATCTCCCTGTGGACCCGTTGGCCCTGTAACTCCTTGTGGGCCCGTTGGACCGGTTATCCCTTGCGGGCCGATTGGACCAATATCTCCTTGTGGACCTGTTGAGCCTGTGATTCCCTGTGGGCCTGTTGGGCCCATTATTCCTTGTGGACCTGTTGGGCCTGTGTCCCCTTGTGGACCTGTTGGACCTGTGTCTCCTTGCGAACCTGTTGGACCGGTATCTCCCTGTGGACCCGTTGGACCAGTGACCCCTTGTGAGCCAGTAGGGCCGGTTGGCCCTGTAACTCCTTGCGGGCCTGTTGGACCTATATCTCCTTGTGGACCTGTTGGGCCGGTGGTTCCCTGTGGGCCTGTTGGACCCGTTATTCCTTGTGGACCAGCTGGGCCGGTATCCCCCTGTGGACCTGTCGGACCCGTTATTCCTTGCAGGCCAGTTGGGCCGGTTGGACCTGTGACTCCTTGCGGGCCTGTTGGTCCAATATCTCCTTGTGGACCTGTTGGGCCTATGATTCCCTGTGGGCCTGTTGGGCCTGCATCTCCTTGTGGGCCGGCTGGGCCTGTATCTCCTTGTGGGCCTGTGGGACCGGTGTCCCCTTGCGGGCCAGTCGGACCTATCGGTCCTATGAATCCTTGCGAGCCTGTTGGACCAGTATCTCCTTGTGGGCCGGCTGGACCTATACCCCCCTGTGGACCCGTGACTCCTTGTGGGCCTGCTGGACCCGTTATTCCTTGCTGGCCGGTTGGACCTGTATCTCCTTGTGGACCTGTGAATCCCTGTGGGCCTGTTGGGCCTGTGATTCCCTGTGGGCCTATGGCTCCCCGTGGGCCTGTTGCACCAGTTACTCCTTGTGGACCCGTTGGGCCTGTGTCTCCTTGCGAGCCGGTTGGACCTGCATCTCCTTGTGGCCCCGTCGGACCGGTAACCCCTTGTATGCCGGCTGGGCCCATTAATCCCTGTGGACCCGTTGGGCCTGTTACTCCTTGCAGGCCAGTCGGACCTGTTATCCCTTGTGGGCCGGTCGGGCCTGTATCTCCCTGCAAACCTGTTGGACCAGTGTTTCCCTGTGGACCGGTTGCTCCCTGAGACCCCGGTAATCCCATACTTCCTTGTGGACCCGTAGGACCAACTCCCCCTTGTTGTCCTGCCGGACCCGTGGCCCCCTGTGAACCGGTTGAACCCGTTGGACCTGTTGGACCCATCGGGCCCACTACTCCTCTTGGGCCCATTGGACCGGTTACTCCCCGTGGACCTGTCGGACCCGTTGGGCCAGTTGGACCAGGACAGCCTCTTAACCCCCTGGGACCCTGGCTGCCAGGCGGTCCTTCCGGCCCTGTGTTACCTCTTACTCCCTGAAGACCTTTGGGCCCCGTTGGACCCGTTGGACCTGTAGGCCCCATAGAACAGCATCCCCTGTTACATCTGCAAACTTTTCCTGAACATTCCTGTATTGTCGCCGCCGGGTTAATTTCATGGCCATCACTGGCATATTGCATATTATGACACCCTTT
Source organism: Lacrimispora celerecrescens (assembly GCF_000732605.1). GTDB lineage: Bacteria > Bacillota > Clostridia > Lachnospirales > Lachnospiraceae > Lacrimispora > Lacrimispora celerecrescens_B. Next base: position 2,603 of record NZ_JPME01000027.1, read on the forward strand.
CTAAAATCCCTAAAGGAACATTTTAGAATGACTGCAATAAACGTTCCATTTTTAAGGATTATTTGATTTTTGTACGGCAGCAATGATGTTAAAATTGCTTTTTAGCCGTTCATTATCGGGTGCATATTTAAGAGCACTCTTTACGTGTTCCAGGGATTCCTTCGGCATACCCAGCCAATAGGCAGCTATGGCGCAAAAATCATCCAGTGTATAATCCCAGGAATATCCCATATTGACAAAGGTTCTCGATTTTTCCTTTATCTTTAAAGCTTCTTTAGTTAAAAAGTACGTCATTGCCCAATCTTTTATTTCATAGCACATTTTAGAGAACTCCACATAGGAATCACGCATTTCCGGTACTTCAGCAATGGCTCTATAATACCAGGCATATGCTCCTTTTAAGTCTCCTAATTTATAGTAGGATTTTGCAATCCAGCGCATTGCAGCGCACCGCTCATCGCTCCATACTGCAGCCGGCAAAGCAAGATATTCCTTAAGTGTCTCTAAACATTTTTGCCACTGGCTTTTATACATATATTCTCTTCCAAGGTAGTAGCGCATCCTCTCATCCTCCGGAGCTTCCTTCACAGCAAGTTCCAAAAGGGGAAGATATGAACCGCGGGATTTATCAGGGTCCGGGTAATGGCTGAGAATCATTTCTTCGATATATATGGTTTCAATGGGTAAATTTCCCATATATTGGAGATATTCATGGATAGGACATTTCCAACGGAACCCCTGCCGGCTATGCACTTTAAAATAATAAAATTGAATGTCAGGAGTCCCATCTTCCTTAAGACTCCAGTTATAAGGGTATCTTCCCATTATTGCACTAGGCATGGAACCTTCCGGTCTATGATTAAGCCATGCTTCCTCCAGCTTGTTACGCCAGCCTGGATTAAACAATTCATCCAGGTCCGTACAGACGCAAATATCTATATCCTCCGGGACATGATCCAAAGATATATTCCGTGCCACATCGAACCTCCACGGCTTAACTATGTCCACATATACAACCGCACCACGTTCTTTCAGCTTTTCAACGGTCCCATCATCAGAACCGGTGTCCGTGACCACAATTAAGTCAGCTTCACTCATGGAGTCCATCCACTTATCTACAAATTGGACCTCGTTTTTGCAAATGGCATAGACACAGATTTTTAGATTCATGAGGGTACCTCCGCCTTTTCCTGTTTTTTGATCCTATCCTCAATCAATAGCAGATTATTTTGCAGCCTTTTATTGGTGGAGTCCATGCTCACGGCTTTACGGGCATAGTCCCTGGCCTTCTCATACATCCCCATATTGTAAGCACCAATGGCACCATAATCAAACAAGGCATATCCCCAGCCTTCTGGGTCTACCAGATAACTTCCTGAATTTCTTGTAATAGATAATCCTTTTTCAGCCATAGCAAAGGACAACGGCCAGTTTTTTTCCTTATAGGCTGATTTTACTAGAGCAAGATAAGGTTCCCTAACATCCGGACATTCTGCCAAAGCCCGAAAGAGCCATGATCTGGCCTCTTTCATATTCCCCTTCTCTTCATAACATTGAGCAATAAAGCGCATGGAGGCACTTCGTTCCTCACTCCATTTTGCCGTCGAAAGGGAAAGATGTCTCTTCAGTATTTCAATTCCTTTATCAAAATTTCCATAATACACATATTCTCTTCCAAGCCAGAACATGGACCTGTCATCAAGCGGGTTTTCCTGAACGGATAGTTCCAGAAGTGGAAGGTATTGGCTTCTTGGCTTTGATAAATCCGGATAGTGATTGAGGACCAGCCCATTGATCCATGAGATTTTCTCAGAACCTGTACCGCTGTATTCCAGAACCTCATGTACCGGATGTACCCAGTGATAGCCATGCCTGATGTGGATTTTTTCCATGGGATACTGCTTTTGGGGGGTACCGTCAGCATTAAAGGTAAATGTAAATAAGTATCGTGCGCGGGTGTATTCCGGCCTCCATAGGTCTTCCAGCTTTTGCCGCCAGCCTGGTTCAAAGACCTCATCTAAATCGTTCGACACACAGATATCCATGTCCTCTGGGACATGGCTTAATGCCACATTACGGGCAGTGTCAAACCGCCATGGCAATATGGTATCTTCATAAACGATGGCTCCTCTTTCCCGGAGCTTTTCAACCGTATGATCGGTTGAGCCTGTATCCGTCACAATAACAGCATCGGCTTCGGATACTGCGTCCATCCAGCGGTCTACAAATTCTTCTTCATTTTTACTGATTGCATATACACATATTTTATATTGGTTCACTTCCACTGACTCCTCCAGTCATTTTAATAGCTTTTTTATTCTACTAAAATCAATATATGCAACTTGCAGCCCATCCTGTGAAGAAACGGTTTTAGTGAATACTTGACGAAACACTGCCTTAAACTTTTTTGATGGATTATTTATCATTCATAGTCTTATTCTTTAAATAAAAGATTTCTCTTAGCTGCATACTTTATATGGTCCCGGATCACTAAGCAATATTTGTTTGTAAGATATAATAAGGGGCAGAACATAACTCTATATCCGTGTCAGGCAAATAAAAAAAGCCAGCTTTATGCCGGCCACAACCATTCTTTGGATTTAAATATATCTTTTGTATTCTCCAATAGGAAATGGATTCTCTAATCCCAGTACTCTTGGCCATAAGCCTGTATCGTCAATAATAAAGCCCATTATCATTCCCATGTGGCTATGTAAATGCCTAAACTGTGCTAAAATCAAAGTGAATTTATTATATTCACAATCCGGGGGAGTATCTAATAGCTGTTTATCTGTTAATTGAGCAAGGTAATTCTTTATCTTAATATCAATATTAACAAAATAATCATTTATTTCTTCTCTTATAAGACTTTTACTAGGGATTACATCTAAGCTATTCAAGTCCATTTCATGAATATCAGGCTCTGTATATTCCTTATCTCTTGGATTAATAAACCATAAATCCAATGAGTGAAGCATATGATAAATATGTTTCCAACAAGGCATCTCACAATATTCTTTATTCCATAGCTCATCTGGTACACAATCAATGATATTTTTCACTTCCCATAAAGCACGGGTTGTTTGCTCTGTTATTATATTAACTAATAAAATTTCTTCCATACCAGTACCACCTCTCAATAAAATTATATGTGCGATAATCATGATAGGAAATCCGCTCGTTACATATGACTTACATTTGGTAAACTTGTTATTTTCTATCTTTCAATGAAAATATGGATTTAATATCTCTCCATAATTCTATAGAAACAGCATTGATGATTAATTCTTCTATCGCCGAAATGCTTGCAATCAAACAGGCAAAAATAACTGACGCATAAAATCCTAATCCAATATATAGAAATGGAAAGGAGAACAAAACAATCCCAGTTAACTTATTCGCATAAGTGTGTAAAAAGGCAAGTTGCTTATAACGAATAAAACCAACACCTAACGATATCAGGCGAACAATGGCAATCGCAACGATCCAATAGATGCCCCATAAAGGCAATTTAAAACTGGAAACAAATATGGATAACAAAACTATAAACATGAAAGCATCTGCGACACTATCTAGCATCTGACCTTTTTTGCTAACGGTATTCATCTTTCGCGCAATCATTCCGTCCAAAACATCACTGATACCGCATAAAAAGTATACAATGAGAAATTGTCTGGAAAATGGTTCCATGGTAAACAAAACCACGGTTCCTAACACTCTTGCCATTGTGATTAAGTTAGGAATATTCTTCATCTGAGCCTCCGGTACTCTAAAAATAAAATTCCCTGCAGATAGTTTGCCAAAGTATCCGTTCATTGCAATTACTCAACAGCCGAAGCCGGCATTATGCCGGCTCCTCTGACAGTCCGTGGCTGCACTTTAAATTATTATGCAAAATCTTCCACGCCATATACGATTTCATAGATTTCCTTCTTATAAGGCAGAAAATCCTCTTCCGTCACAGGTTTTCCATAACTCATAATCCACAGCTGAATAGGTTTGTCCACTGGTTTCAAGGGCAACTGCTCATAGTAAAAGGAATTGGAATGAAACCCCATCCTTTCATAAAATACTGCCCTGCTTCTGGTCATGGGGTCCTTCTCTGTGATTGGTTCTATTTCCAGAAACACTGGCTTCTTCGTTTCTTCCATAGCCTCTACTACCAACTGCTTTCCATATCCTTTTCCCCTGCATATCTCCGTTGTAGCCAAATGTTCCATAAAAACACAAGAAGTCAGTTCCCAGTATCCCAGAAAGGCCACAATCTTTCCTTCCTCTTCTATGATCCGGACTTTATAACAGGGATTACCGAAAACCCTTTTCTGATCGTCTTTTGTCCGGCGCTCAATGTTAGGAAATGATTCCTCATAAATCTGGTATATTTCCTCAAAACGGGTCTGCGGGTTTATTAACAACATAATATCAATCTCCTAATCTTTATCTGTAATTGTTTCTGTCTTTAAGTGTATCATTTCCAGTGGAAAGAAGCAATGGAAAAGCCTGCCCCCAATTACCGGGGCAGGCTGCTTTTCATTTTATTTAATGGTAATTCTGCCCTGACCTGCAGGATTTGCATAATCAGCACCTACATTGCCGCCTAAATTGCTGCGGATATAAGTGGAAAGTAAATCTACATCAGTCATGACATCATCCCTGATTATCTTGCTTCCTTTAAACATGGTCATGCCATCACCGGAAGACTTTAACATGTAGTTATGAGCGGCTACGGTATAAGTCTTGTTCACATCAAGAGCAGCGCCGCCTACCATAATATCGGATACCCGGTATGCTCCGTTTACTTTTATAAAATTATCTTTTTCATCTACCTGAACATTGGAGGCCTTGGAAGTATCGATTGTATAGGTAAGACCTGATACATGAAGGAAACCACCATTCTCCTTTGGGCAATTCCGGGAAGCCATTTCCAGGGCATCCTTGATCTGCTGGCCAGTTACCTCTACAACACATCCCATATTGCCGAATGGGAACACGGTAAGGGTATCATTGTAGGTTATATTGCCGGCCTTAATGTTGGCTCTGACGCCGCCGCCATTTGAAAGGCCGATTTCTGCTCCAAGCACATAGCGGTATGCGTCCGCAGACAGATCACCAAGGTTTGTCTCTGCGCTTCTGACCGCACGTTTTCCGGTTGCCGGGTCATTCACCGTAAGTTCAACATCCGTATGTCCGATCACAGTCTTCAGTGTCTCATTATACTGAGCCTGAATCACCTTAATGAACTTGTCTGTATCATAGTCAATGGCCTTTCCGTCAGCTGTGACAGCGCTTTTTCCGGGAATCACCAACTGTACTCCTACAGTCAGGACATTAGGATCCTTGATTTTATCTCTGTTTGCTTCATAGATTTCATTCCAACGGTTATAGGAGCCTAATTCTCTCTTAGCGATCCGGCTTAAGGAATCCCCATTCTTTACGGTATAGGCGCTGGTGCCCGCTCCTGCCGGAACCTGGGAAACCAGTTCGTTTGAAAAGGTTCCATCCGTATGAAGTGTCAGCTTTCCGAAATTCTTTAACTTTGTACCTGTCTGGGTAAGAAGCACATCCTGGCCTTCCTTATTCTTTACGTACTTTCCATATTCCTCATGGGAATGGCCGTCGATTAATACATTAATGCCCGTAGTATTCTTGATCACGTTATCAGAGGTCCAACGGTCTGTTGTCCCGTTTTCGCCCAGATGGCCTACCAAAATTACATAATTAGCTCCCTCTGCTTTTGCACTGTTTACAGATGACTGGATCTGGTCATAAAGTTTTTGTCCATTTTCATCTTCACAAAAACCGTAAATATAATTTCCATTTCCATCCTGGAAATAAGCTGGGGTGGATTTCGTAAAGCTTTCCGGGGTAGTTGCACCTACAAACGCGACCTTAGTATCCCCATATGTAAAGATCTTATAGGGAGCAAATACCGCGGAGCCAGTCCTTAAATCCATAAAATTGCTTGAATAGTAACCGCAGCTTAACTTTCCTGCCAATTCCAGAAAACGGGGCATCCCATAATCGAACTCATGGTTGCCCGGCACTGCAAAGTCATAACCGACCTTATTCATAATGTCGATCAAATAACCTCCGTCTGACAATGTCCCAATGGGCGCGCCCTGAATGGCATCTCCGGCGTCAATCAGCGTCACATATGGAGTCTGGGCCTGCATCTCTTTCTTATAGAGAGCAAGTCCCGCATATCCTATGTTTTCATCAACCCCGCAGTGGACATCATTGGTATAGAGAACCACGATATCCCGGTCTGCCGCCAGAGAAGAAAAGGATATGCCTGTCGTCAGAGACAGGACCATGAGTAAAGCCAGCCATAGTGACAGAAACCTTCTTGTCTTACTTCCTTTCATTGTTGAAACCCTCCTTTTGAAAAGTACGTTTTCCTCTATTATATCAGATAAATGTAAAAATAGTATATTATTTTTCCATATTTTAAAATTATTTCTTCTATTTCTCAGGTTTCTTTTATACATGAGAATTATAAACATAGAAAATGGATGCCCCATCCGCCAAAAGCTGACACTTTTAGCAGAAGGGCATCCCTCATCAATCAATTATTCAATTTCCTCACTGATTTCTATTCCTAACTCCACTAGCTGCTTAGGATCTACCGTTGATGGCGCCTCAGTCATCATGCAGGATGCATCTTTTACCTTAGGGAATGCGATCACATCGCGGATGCTGTCTGCTCCTACCATCAGCATGACCACACGGTCCAGACCGTAAGCAAGTCCTGCGTGAGGCGGAACGCCATATTTAAACGCATCCAAAAGGAAACCGAACTGATCCTGAGCTTGTTCCTTTGTAAAACCAAGAACTTCAAACATCTTGGACTGGATATCGCTCTGATGGATACGAACAGAACCTCCGCCAAGCTCCGTACCGTTTAAAACAATGTCATATGCTTTTGCACGGACAGCGCCAGGATTGCTGTCGATAAGTGCCCAGTCTTCATCCATAGGCATGGTAAATGGGTGATGCATTGCAGTAAAACGGCCCTGTTCTTCGGAATACTCAAGAAGCGGGAATTCCGTTACCCATAAGAACTTAAAGTCATCCTTTTTCAAAAGATCAAGCTGTCTTGCTAACTCCAGTCTTAAATTTCCTAATACGTCAAATACCACTTTATCCCGGTCAGCTGCAAATAAAAGCAGGTCTCCAGGCTTTGCTCCCATTGCATCTGCCAGAGTATGAAGTTCTTCCTCTGTCATGAATTTTGCAAAGGAGCACTTATAGGTTCCGTCTTCATTCACAGCAAGATAAGCCAGGCCCTTTGCACCAAAGCCCTTTGCATATTCCACCAGGGCGTCGATCTTCTTACGAGGCATAGCTCCCTGTCCTTCGGCATTAATTCCGCGGACAGAACCGCCGTTTTCAAGCGCGCCTTTGAATACTGCAAATTCCGTATCTTTTACTACATCGGAAACATTTTTAAGTTCCATTCCGAAACGCATATCCGGCTTGTCAGAACCAAAACGGTCCATAGCTTCTCTCCAGGTCATTCTTGTAATTGGAAGCTGAACTTCAAACCCACAGATTTCTTTAAATAATTTCTTTAGCAGCCTTTCATTGACTTCCAGCACGTCCTCCACATCCACAAAGGACAATTCCATGTCGATCTGGGTAAATTCCGGCTGTCTGTCTGCACGCAGGTCTTCGTCACGATAGCATCTGGCCAACTGGAAATAACGATCATAACCAGAACACATCAGCAGCTGTTTGAAAAGCTGCGGAGACTGGGGAAGCGCATAGAAAGAGCCTGGATGGACACGGCTTGGAACCAAATAGTCCCGGGCACCTTCCGGAGTGCTCTTAATAAGGGTTGGTGTTTCAATCTCTAAAAATCCCTCTTCCGCCAAAAATGCCCTTGTTAAGGTAGCAACCTGGCTTCTCACCCTGATGTTCTTCTGGATGTCAGGTCTTCTAAGATCTAGGAAACGATATTTTAATCTCAGTTCTTCTTTTGTCTTGCTGTTCTCTTCGATCGGGAAGGGAGGTGTTTCGGATTCGGAAAGGATTCTTAAACTCTTTGCCCTAAGTTCAATGGCACCTGTTGCCAGGTTCTCATTTACTCCTCCTGACCTTGCTTCCACTTCGCCGGTCACTGCGATAACAAATTCGCTTCTCAATTTTTCAGCCTTTGCAAAGCTTTCAGCTCCGCAATCACTTTCCTCAAATATGATCTGCAAAATTCCGGAACGGTCTCTTAAATCAACAAAAATGATTCCTCCCTTATTTCTGCTTTTCTGTACCCAACCCATTACTGTTACTTCACTGCCCACATTGGCTTTTGTAACCTCTGTGCATCTATGTGTTCTTTTTAAGCCTAACATTGATTCTGCCATAATTTCCTCTTTCCTGCCCATGTTTTTTGGCATATAGGTATGCCCCCAGGGCGTTCCTCCCGTTAAATTTACTTAAGTGCATCCCTATAGAATTCCTTAAACAGTGTATAGCCTTCCTTCTCAAGGCCCTCTTTCTGGAACTTCTTATTTTTATTCATCTGGGAAACCAAAACGGTCACACCCTTAGCACGCTCTTCCATCGCCTCTTTGATGGCTCCATTCATCACATCATCACTTACACCCTTTTCGATCAGAAAGGCCACCTTGTCTTCCTTTCCAGGAACCGTGAAGCCCTCATCCATCAGGATCGTGATGATCCGTTCAAATCCAATAGAAAAACCACAGGCTGGTGTATCCATACCGGTGAATTTTCCGATCATCTTATCATAGCGGCCGCCGCCACCTACGGAACCTGGAAAACCATCTACCTGGATCTCAAATATGGTTCCGGTGTAATAAGACATTCCTCTCACGAGGGTAGGGTCAAACACGATGTGAAACTGGCTGGTGGTAATCTGGCTCACGCTGTCAATGATAGCCGCCAGGTTCTCCGCCTGCTCCTGATCCATCGCTTCCTTTAAGATGCTGCCCAAGCTGCGCACTCCGGCAGCATCGTTTGACACCGACTCAAAAAGGGATAAATATTTTTTAATTTTTTCCTCTTCATAACCTGCTTCTGTCAGTTCCCTTGCCACACCATCCATACCGATCTTGTCCATCTTATCCAGTATGATGAACACCTGGTCGTAAGCTTCTTCCGGAAAGCCGCAGAAGGCAGCCATTCCCTTTAAGATATTCCGGTCATTGATCCTTACGGTATATCCCTTAAAGCCAATCTTTCCAAGTAAAGTTGTGGTAGCAAGGATCAGCTCGATCTCTGCAAGCCTAGTGGAATCTCCCAGTATGTCAATGTCGCACTGGACAAACTGTCTGAAGCGCCCTTTCTGGGGACGATCTGCCTCCATACGCTTCCCATCTGAAGAGATTTAAAGGGAGCGGTCAGGGACGCCGCATTATTCGAATAATATCTGGATAAGGGAACGGTTAAGTCATACCGGAGACCGCTGTCAACCAGATCGTTTTCAGCCTGTGCTGTCTCCAGATTTAGCTTTTCTCCCCGCTTCATGATCTTGAAAATCAGCTTTTCATTGTCTCCACCCTGTTTGCTGGTAAGGTTCTCGATGTGCTCCACACAGGGAGTTTCGATGGAATGAAAGCCGAAGCCGCCATAGGTTTCACGTATCTGGTTCATCACATATTCCCGTACCTGCATCTCGGCGGGAAGAATATCCTTCATTCCGGTAACCGGTTTCTTTTTCAATGCCATTTCGTTCACTCCGTTATTTTCTTAATTTTAAACATGCCTCTATTGTAAATTACATTTCCAATTTTGCAAGCATTTTTTCTTTTCTTTCCAGCATTTCGTCGATTCTTGCAATATACTGTTCTACATCCTTGACATTTTCCACCCGTTCCAGACGGTTCTCTGAAGGGAATACCACCTTTGTGGTAGTTCCTGCCCCGCAGGCTATAATGGTCTGCTTTTCTTCCATAATTAAAATATTATAGATGCAGGCTTTGCCTGGAAGGGAATAGCCGACGTTTTCAAAGTTTCCGGCCATATTTTTCTGGCGGTAGAGGTAGTAAGGCTCCTGCCCCATGCTTCTTGCATAGTCGGCAGTCAAATCTATCATTTCCTGAGTATTGGTGATTTTTAAATCCCCGTACTTTTCCTTAAACATGTTAAGGCGGGCCGCTCGCTTTATGGCAAGGGAATGAACAGTAATGCCATCCGGCCCAAGAGCCTTTATCTCCTCCATGGTATGGGTCACATCTTCCATATCCTCTTCCGGCAGGCCGATGATCAAGTCCATGTTGATATTATCAAAGCCCAAAGACCTTGCCATGGAATACCGGTCCTTTACCATATCTACGGTGTGGCGGCGGCCGATGATATCCAGGGTTTCCTGCTTCATGGTCTGGGGATTAATGGATATTCGTGTCACGCCATGATTTTTTAGAACCTGAAGCTTTTCTATGGTGATACTGTCCGGGCGCCCGGCCTCCACGGTAAATTCCTTTACCCCGGTAAAATCAAAGGTTGCTTTCAGCCTGCTTATCAGTTTATCCAGATGAAGGGCGGAAAGGGAGGTAGGGGTACCTCCACCGATATAAACCGTATCCAGAGTCCTTCCTGCCATTTTCTCCGCCGTATAATCCATTTCCTTAAATATAGCTTCCAGATACTGTTCCATGCGTTTTTCCCATTGTCCGATGGGGAAAGAAGTAAAGGAGCAGTAAAGGCAGGTTGTTGGGCAGAAAGGAATGCCTATATACAAGCTATAGCCATGGCTGTAATCAATGGCGGAAATGAGTCCCATCTCCCGCCTGGCAATCTCCAGGCTTAGATCCACTTTTCCATCACTGGTTAAATAGGTATCTTTCATGTATCTTCGGACTTCCTCATCCGTATAACCTTCCATAAGCTTTGTCATGGCTATTTTGGTTGGCCGGATTCCCGTTAAAGTTCCCCATGGAAGTTCTATCCCTGTAAGCTCTTTAACCATACCGTAAAGCATCCGTTTGATCCGGTTCTTGGTTTCAAAACGGTCCGCAAAATCCACTTCCGTAGAGGTCGAATTTACAATACCCTTCTCAAAATCCTGGATATTCAGCTCAAATTCGGCCTCCCCTGTCCTGCCCCGGACAAGAAGACGGTACTCCTCTGACTGGCTTTCCTTGTGAACAAATCCCTCTCCCGGATAAAATGCCATTAAAAGTTCTCTGATATCCTGCTCAAAGGACTGGTCGTCTAATATTAATCCTATCATTTTCTATATCCTATCCTCTGTATAGTGCCACCGGATTATACGATTTCTCATGGCTGATGGTAGTTACGTCTCCGTGCCCTGGATATACTACAGTATTGTCAGGAAGAGAAAACAGCTTTTCTTTTATAGATTCTATAATCCGAGATTGATTTCCTGTCGGAAAGTCAGTCCGTCCCAAAGATTCACGAAAAAGCGTATCTCCGCTGATTAAAACTTCATCCTCTTTTATATAATAACAGAGTGACCCCTCAGTATGTCCTGGAGTAGAAATCACCTCGATGCTTATCCCGGCTACGGAAAGAACTTCACCATTTTTTACATATCTATCCGCCTCCACTGAACATTTTCTGCCCATATTAAGAGATAAATTTTCAGAAGGATCGTAAAGCAGCACCTTTTCCTTCTCTCCTGCAATTATCGGAATCTCTGGAAATATATGTTTAATCCCCCTAACAGCCATAATGTGATCGAAATGACCGTGAGTCAGCAATATAGCTTCCGGCGTCACGCAAAGATTGCTACACTGTTCAAGAATATATGCTTCATCGTCTCCCGGATCGACAATAACAGCCTTTTTTATAGTTTTCCGGTATATCACATAACAGTTGGTTTCGATCTGCCCTACCGGATATGTTTTAATTATTAAGCCACTCATAATCCATTTCCTTCTTCATGATGTAATTATTGTTTTTATAAGAGGAATACCGGAATATCTGTTCCGTATAATAATTTTACATGATAATGATCTGCGCATTCTGCCCATAACAAATTTTCCTGCTGCCTTGTAGTAATAAAGTAATCTGCTGCTGCAAACAAACACCTAACATCATCTCCCGGCACTCCCTCCTGTAAAGCAATTTCTGCCTCCTTATCTTCATAATCCTGTAAAAAATCCATAATTACAGCTGTATAGCCTTTTTCAATCGCTGAAGGAGATAGATATAGTATTAGTCTTGTTAGTTCTGGTAATGTAGTAAAATATTCTTTTAATACCTTTTCCCAAACTGAAAACGGTTCTTCAAAATCCATAATAAACAATATATTTTTTCTATCGTCCTTTTCAAAGGCTGGAATTACCCAACGCCATTCCTCCTCTGCATTGCTGCGATACTTCTCAACAAAACAGCTGATTGGCAGATTAAAATCAGACTGGCGCTCTGATAACAGACTCTGATTCCAATCCCACCATCTTATCAAATTTAAATCCTTGATTATATCCTCATTAAATCGATATCCGACTATTTTAGCAGGATTCCCTGCCACAATCGCATATGCGGGCACATCCTTTGTAACCACGCTTTCTGCTCCGACAACAGCTCCATTATTGATAGTTACTCCACTTAATATAGTGACTCCATGCCCAATCCAAACATCATTTTGGATTAAGATCGTTCCCTTTCTACGAATAGTTATATTAACGGATTCCGTAAAAAAGCTGGGACTTCCCTGTATAACGGACTTATAGTTATGATTTAGATTAATTAGAAATGTAACCTTATCTGCTATTGACGTATACTTTCCAATTTGCAAACAATGAACGCCTTCAGAAAAATTAAAATTGATTCCTGACTGAACTTCTCCTTGTACAATATAACTATCTGTATCAAGTTGTAATACCGGAAACTTTTCCTCTGTATTAGGGACTTCAATACTTACAACTGTTGTTTCTTTTATTGTATTTGGATTATAATTCACATTAAATATCAATTATTACTCCTTCCTATAAAAGAGAAAAACTGCGTTATCCCGCAGTCCTCTCAATGTCTATGACTCCTTCGATTTGTCTCAGCTTATCAACAAGCTTACCCAGTTCTTCCACACCATGAATATCAAAAGTCATGGTAATAGTCGCCTTGCCCTGCTTGTTGGTTCTGGAGTTCATGGAGGTGATATCGATCTGCCTCTCTGTAAACACCTTGGATATGTCGACAAACATCCCGATCCGGTTATTGGCAAATATCTTGATCTCCGAGGAATACCGTTCCTTGGTGTCATCGCCCTCCGATTCCTGCCATTCCGCATCAATCAGACGATTCCGCTCGTCTTCAGGCAGGTTTAAGACGTTAACGCAGTCTGTCCTGTGGATCGAAATTCCCCGTCCACGGGTTACAAAACCTACGATCTCATCTCCCGGCACCGGGCTGCAGCACTTGGAAAAACGGACTGCAAGGTCGTGGATTCCCTTTACTACGATTCCGCTGCCCGATCGTCTCTTAACCGGCAGCCTATTGCTCATATCCTCAATGTCATTTAAGATGCTATTGTCCGTAACATCTTTTTTAAGCTTCTTATTCCGCTCATCCACCATCTTATTGATGACCTGGCCCTCTTTTAGGCCACCGTGTCCGATGGATGCAAGAACGGACTCCCAGTCACGGAACGCATAGCGCTTCATGACCTTTTCCTGGTATTCCGGCTTACTGATCTCAGAATAATTGATTCCCTTTGTCTTACAGTAACGGTCCACCATTTCCTTGCCGCGAAGGATGTTATCTTCTTTCAGCTCTGTTTTAAACCATTGGTTGATCTTATTCTTGGCCTGAGTGCTTTTCACTATATTCAGCCAGTCCCGGCTGGGCCCCCTGCTGTTCTGGGAAGTAATGATCTCCACCTGGTCGCCGTTCTCAATCACATAATCAATGTTCACCAGTTTTCCATTGACCCTGGATCCCACCATCTTATTGCCTACCGCACTGTGTATGGAGTATGCAAAATCAATGGGCGTAGAGCCTGCGGGAAGATTCTTCACATCCCCGGAAGGGGTAAAGCAGTAAACGCTGTCGGAGAATAAATCTAAATCTCCCTTTACCATGTTTAAGAATTCCTTGTTATCGGACATGTCCTTCTGCCATTCCAGAATCTGACGCAGCCAGCTTAACTTCTCTTCCTCTTTGCCTGCTGCCACCTGTCCGCTTCCGCTCTCTTTATACTTCCAGTGAGCGGCAATACCGTATTCTGCGGTACGGTGCATATCATAAGTACGGATCTGGATCTCAAAGGGCTGCCCATTGTTTCCGATCAAAGTAGTATGAAGAGACTGGTACATGTTAGGTTTCGGCATTGCAATATAATCCTTGAAGCGGCCAGGAATGGGCTTATACATCTCGTGGATCACACCAAGGGCGGCATAACAGTCCTTTACGCTGTCAACGATAATGCGCACTGCAAACAGGTCATAAATCTGGTCCAGAGTCTTGTTCTGGTTCACCATCTTTTTATAAATGCTGAAAAAATGTTTTACGCGGCCATCTACTCTGGCCTCGATCCCGCCGGTCCGTAAATGTTCCTGTACCTCATCTACAATACTCTTTACAAAGGTTTCCCTGGCATCTTTTTTTAAAGATATCTTCTCAGCCAGCTCGTAATATATTTCCGGCTGCAGATATCTTAAGGACAGATCGTCAAGCTCAATCTTAATTTTGGAAATACCAAGGCGGTGGGCAATGGGAGCATAGATTTCCATGGTCTCTTTTGCTTTTTCCTTTTGTTTTTCCGGTTTCATGTACTGCAGCGTCCGCATATTGTGGAGGCGGTCAGCCAGCTTGATGATAATGACGCGGATATCCTTTGCCATGGCTAAAAACATCTTCCTTAAGTTCTCAGCCTGGATCTCCATCTTATCCATGGACCAGGATATCTGGGTCAGTTTGGTGACGCCGTCCACTAAAAGGGCCACTTCTTCCCCGAATTCCGCCTTCAGCTCGTCTAAGGACATAATCGTGTCCTCGACCACATCATGAAGGATCCCGGCGGCAATGGTTTCTTTATCCATCTCTAGATCAGCCAGAATAATGGCAACACAAAGAGGGTGAATGATATACGGTTCACCCGATTTACGCCTTTGGTCCTTATGCGCATCATCCGCAATATGATATGCCTTTTCTATCATGGTGATATCATCGGAAGGGTGATATCTCCTTATACTGCGGACCAGTTCTTCATAAAGTACATCCGGGCTGGTAAAATCAGCCGGAGCTTCCAGATCCACATCCACCTTCCGCTGTTCCGGACGTTCCTTTTCCAAAGCCGCCAAATTATTCTTTTCCATTATTGGATTATCTGCCATATGCCGTCACCCTTTTGTTGCATTTCTGGTTTTCACCTATTTTTAAACGTAGTTATCATTCATTATAATTATTATTGTCGAAAAATGCAATTATTTTTTCTTTCTCCCTTTTTTCAAGGAAAGCACCCTCCAGTGCATATCGGTTCATCTGCCTTAGATCCGCCTCCGTAAATCCCATATGTTTCTTAATGAGCTCTGCTTCCTTTTCCAGTGTGGTATCTGAAACAGTCATATTATCCGTATTGTAGGTAACCCGGATTCCTCTGTCATAAAATGCCTTTAACGGATGCTCTTCTATGGAGGGAACAGCCTTTGTCTGAAGGTTGCTGATCACACACATCTCTAAGGTAATCTTTTCCTTTTTTAGGAGGTCCATACATGCCTCTGACTTGATTGCGGCACATCCGTGTCCGATCCTTTTTGCTCCGTAATGAACCGCTTTTATAATATTTTCATAATCTCCGCACTCTCCCGCGTGTATGGTAAAGGGTACGCAGTTCCGGTCCGCCTCCTTAAATAGGGGATCAAAATGTCCCATGGGAATCATTCCTTCCGGCCCTGCTAAATCTACCCCAACAACGCCCTTTCCTAAGTAAGCCTTTGCAATTTCAAAGGTTTGCTCATTTTCCCGGTCGGGCCCGTTAACCATGGCGCAAAGCAGGACCCCCGCCTTCATAGGGAATTTGGCCGTCCCCTTATTTATTCCCCTGATTACCGCTTCTACTGCCCTTTCCATGGTCAGTCCTTTTCTCATATGAAGCTGGGGTGCAAAGCGGATCTCACTGAGGATAAGGCCCTGGGCTGCCAGCCGTTCTGTTAAATGAAAGGCCGCCAGTTCCAGTGCTTCTTCCGTCTGAAGCAGCTGTCCCGGTAAGTCAAAGCACTTTAAATAATCCACAAGGCTCTCACAGGTTTCCCCTGCTACGAGGCTCTCTCTTCCGCCCTGTCCTTCAAAATCATATCCGATCTGCTCTGCAAGCATCCTTACCGTTTCAATGGTTAAGGAGCCGTCCAAATGCAGATGGAGGTCTGTTTCCAGTAGTTTCATAACGTTTCCTCCTTTATTCTATAAAAATATCTTATCATATTATAAGAAAAGTAACAAATATTTCGTGATTTACTCCTGCCGTATATGCTGCATTGATATAAGTCGGATGGTTTAATCTGAAGAGGAAGCCTTTTGGGGCAGTTCATTTTATTATACTGCTCAAAATTAAGAGCTCTCATAAAAATAAAAAACGTGCCCCATAAAAGAAGGGCACGTAAACCATACGTTAAAAGAAGTAGCACGATGTCAGCCATTATAATATCATGTGCGGTTCTATAGAATTTCCTAGTCTTCAGCCGCACTGCTTAAACAATGACACCACCGCCTCAAAGGATTGTATGCTGTATTCATAAGCCACAATTTTATCTACCCCATCACCGACCTCATCCAGATCATATGGATTTCGAAATGCCGCCATAGCCATCGGTATCTTTAACTTTTCCAGTTCTTTTGCAAGAATACTCTGACCACGGTTTAAATGTCCATTGTAAGTGCCAAGTACAAGGTTGGTATACCCCTTATCCTTTATCTTTTCCAGTATTTCGTTTATTTCCTTTGAATCCGGATCTATGGAAAAAGAATACGAAGCTCCTCCAAACCTTTCCTGCATATATGCAGCAAACAGCAGATCCTCCATCACACGGCTGGAGGCCAAAGTGGAACGATAGGCAAAACAGCTTAAAAATACAGGATTTTCACCCAGCAGATGGCAATATCCCATTTCCCGGTTCGTAAACCTTATGCTGTCGCGAAACAGTAATTTTATGAACTCTCCCGGTTCCTTAAGGGATTTCTTTCCCGTGGCTGTATTGGGTGCTGCATATCTTCTTTTGTATGCGAGGATCCGTTCCACTGCATCGTCTATCCTGGAAATGGGAATCTCGCCGGATTCCACTGCCCTCTCTATTTCCCTGACCGCTTCCGCTGCAAGGCCTGCAGTATGAGAAATGAATACCAGATCCACGCCTGCCTTAATGGCCTTTTTAGCTCCGGAAGCAGTGCCGAAATATTCTTTAATGGCATTCATCTCCAGGCAATCGGAAATCACCAGCCCTTTAAATCCCAGCCTGTTTCTTAAGATTCCCTGGATCATGGTTTCAGACATGGTCACCGGTAAATGCTCTTTTTCGATTCTTGGAAACAAAATGTGGGCAAGAGTTACGGCTGTGGCTCCCTGCCGGAAGGCTTCTATAAACGGAATCAGTTCCTCCTGTTCCAGCTCCTCATAGGGTTTCCGGATGCTGGGCAGAGAAAGATGAGAATCCACTGCCGTATCGCCATGGCCTGGAAAATGCTTCACCGAACACATGATTCCGGCATCTAAATATCCTTTTACCATTGCACAGCCAAATTCGGTCACCACAGCCTTATCCGGTCCAAAGCTTCGCACACCGATCACTGGATTATCCGGATTGTTATTAATATCGAGTACCGGAGCCAGATTGAAATTGATTCCCAGTTCTCTTAATTCCTGCCCCGTAAGAAGTGCCGCCTCATATGCATGTTCCTTATCTCCGGTCTGTGCAAGAGCCATTGCTCCCGGTATGCTGACCGATCCTTCCGGAAGTCTTCTTACAACTCCCCCCTCCTGGTCAATGGTGATAAAAGCATATTCTCCGGTTTCTTCTTTTACCAGCCTTTGAATGGAATCACAAAGTCCCTTCAGCTGGCTCCTGCTTTCTATGTTATGGGAAAACAAGATAACGTTACCAACTTTATACTCTCTTATCAGCCGTATCATGTCTTCACTTAATTCCCCGGTTGGAAAACCGGCCACGATCATTTGTCCGATCTTTTGTTTTAAAGTCATTTCCCCCATACTCCAGTCACCTCTTTCATTCATAAAGATGATAAGCTTTTTTACGCTCTGAAAACGCTTTTGCATCCCTCTCAAATCCGGCCAGCAATTCTTCTTTTGATGATGTTTTCTTTGTCATCTGATCTGATCCGAACAAAAGATCTTCCATTCGCCTGGTGCTTCCCTCATAAGGATCCAGAAAAGCAAAGCGGTCTTCGTAAATGGTCTTTATTGCATCAAGAAGCTCCAGACCGCAGATCGTGGACCGGAAGGCCCGGCTGTCCGTAACATGAATATGGATTCCTTCGCAGGCTTCTCCCTGAAACTTGGAAAAATAGGGTGTAAAATAAGCCGGAGAAAACAACACACCTGGAAGTCGTTTTTCTGTCATATGCTTTACAAGCTTACCTGCATCTACAAATGGCGCACCGATTGTTTCAAAAGGTGCCGTAGTTCCCCTTCCTTCCGAAATATTTGTTCCTTCGAAAAGACAGGTTCCCGCATATACCAGGGCAGTCTCATA
This sequence comes from Lacrimispora celerecrescens, assembly GCF_000732605.1. Taxonomy (GTDB): domain Bacteria; phylum Bacillota; class Clostridia; order Lachnospirales; family Lachnospiraceae; genus Lacrimispora; species Lacrimispora celerecrescens_B. The sequence goes on from NZ_JPME01000027.1 coordinate 21,229, forward strand.
CCTTGGAATTCCCGAGCTTGGCATCACCCACACATGACCGGTTTCCGGATGCATGGTATGCCTGTTCCAGCCCTCACAGGGAATTACCGTCAGCCTGCAGCCAAGGTTTTTCTCCTTATTTACCATAAAGGCCAGTTCTCCCACCGTAAGCCCATAGCGCATACACAGAGGATAAGCCCCTACAAAGCTTTCAAATCCTGGCTTTAAGCAGTTGCCCTCCGCTAAATCCCCCAAAGGATTATAGCGGTCCAATATAATAAGTTCTTTTTCAAACCTTGCGCACTCTTCCAGCGCATAGATCATCGTTGATATAAAGGTGTAATATCTGACTCCAAGATCCTGAATATCATATACAACGGCATCCACTTTATCTAACATTTCCCCGGTAAGCCTCTTTGACTTTTTCCGGTACAGGCTATATACCGGCAATCCGGTATCCGTGTCTATGTAGTCTTCAACATCACCGCCTGCGCCCACATTTCCCCTGACTCCGTGCTCCGGTCCAAACAGAGCTGTCAGCCGATATTTTTTATGAAGTATGTCAATGGTAGAATTTAAATGCCTGTCAACGCCTGAAATTGAAGTGATCAGACCAAGACGTTTCCCGTCAAAGACCTTATGCCAGCGCTCCACACAATCGATTCCGTTTTTCACCATATTGACCCTCTTTATAATTCTGATAAGATAACCTTTTTTTGTTCCTGATCCACATCAAAAGCCTCTGCGTACCCGGTTCTTGCCAGACAGCCGTTTACCCTCATAAGATGCTTATAATATTCTTTATAAGGAAACGATGGACTGTGCACGGCAAACCAATGGGTGTCAATGGCCTTTTTCCATAGTTCAAATCCTTCTTTTGATACTTCCAGATAAATATATTTTTCAAAACCAGCGGAATCTTCCCAGTTTTCCGCATAGTAGGGTCCTTTTGCAAAATGAGCGCTGTTTTCTCTTTGAAGTCCGGAAAGTCCTGCGAAAAACTGAGCATCCTTAACGATCCTGTGGGTTGTTTCATGATCTTTGTGCATGCTGTTCTTCCAATGGGTCAGCAGTGCAGCAGGCCGGTATTGCCGGATCGTATCACAGAGCCGAAGCCTTACCTCCTCATTGTCCGGCAATTCTCCATCTGTGTAAGGGAATACCACTGCCTCTCCCCCAAGCATTCCTGCAAAGGTAACGGCTTCCTTTTCTTTTTGTATCCTGTATTCTTCCACAGACCGATCAGGCGGATTCCCTCTTTCTCCACCGGTCAATGCTACGGTAACGATCCGGTAACCCTTAAGTGCCATAGTAGCCAGATATCCGCCGCTTGTCAGCTCTGCATCTCCCACATGGCCTCCTATGGCCATGATGCATTTTCTTTCCTCATTCATCCGTCTTTCCATTCCTTCCTCATGTCCGCCCAGGTCCTCACGATCCGGAAACCTGCTGCTTCATAAATATTTCTTGCCGGATTATTTTCTCCTGTAAAAAGGCTCATAAAATCTGCACCCTTTTCCTTCAGACTTATGCATAACCTGCAAAACAGGATGGTTGATATCCTTTTCCCCCGGTAATCGGGATCCACACCAATACCACAAAAATATCCCCTTCCGCTCTTTTCTACATCAAGCGGACCTGTAAAACCGATCACTTTGCCATTGTATGCTGCGATCAGAATGGGGCGGCTGTTTTCTCCCTTTGCCGTCTCCCCGAGAATTTCTCTTTCCCACAAAGGATTTTGAAACTTATGTATCATTTCTTCCATGCCGTAATGCCTGTCAGAATAATAAATTTCTATCGTAATATTCTCTTTTTCCAACCCCTCTTTGATGTCTGCCGCAAAATCAGGCTCAGAATAATCATGAAGGTCTAAATAATAGCTGTTCTGCATGGCATAATCCCGGTACCTGCAGTTTTTGAAGAAAAGGTAGGCATTGCTTCCCACGTCAACTCCCGGAGCATTGGGATGATCCGCCGTCTTTTTCCCTGGAATCAACCAGGGAATGGTCATGGGATTAAAGAAGACGATTTCTATCCTTGAAACTCCGCTTTCCTTCCGTAGTCTGTCTTCCAGACAGGCAAGCATTGCTTTTCCGATTCCCTGTCCCTGCATTTCCTTTTTCACAACAATCATGGAAAGGTAGGCTCTGCTCTCTCCGCTTAAAAAGCAGCCTGACGCAAATCCCCAGCCATGTTCCTCCAGAATGGTGATTTTGTGTACCTCATCTGCCTGATTTTCCATAAAAAACCTGCAAAAGTCATTCTGGTTTCCAAAGGGCCGGAATAATACCTCTTTTGCCCGAATCGCATCTTCAAACAATTCATAGGCGATTCCTGCATTCTCTCTGTTCAGATCAAAAAACATCATCCAAATCACTCCTTATGACTGAAAAACTGAGGCAGATACTCTTTATGTGCTTCCAGCAGCTCGTTAAGAACGGCCTTTGCTTCTTTCTGGGATCCCACCAGGGGATTGATCATAAGGGCCAGAAGGGCCTTCTGCGGGCTTCCGGTTATGGCCGCCCTGCACCCGGCTATTTCAAATGATTTGATCTGCTGCAAAAGACCGTTTACCGTCCATGGCAGTTCCACACCGTTTACCGGAACCGGTCCATCCTTTGTGATCCTGCAGCTGACTTCCACGATCTCATGATTCCTGAAATTTTTTATGGCACCTCTGTTAACGGTGTTTACCACCTGAATATCACCCTTGTCATTATAAATGGAATTAATCAGATTACATGCAGAATCACTGTAATAAGCACCGCCCCGTTGGGAAAGCAACTCCGGTTTTTCATCCAATCCGGAGTCCTGGTATAGCTCAAACAGCTTTTTTTCCACCTGTTCCACAAGCTCAGCTCTTGTCTCATGTTTTTCATACTTTTCCAGGGCTTCTTCCAGATATTCTTTCGCCATATAATAATATCTGTGATAGGAGCATGGCAGCACTCCAAGCTCTTTTACAAAATCTTTGTCCCAGCTGACTGCCTTAATATTCTTTACAACGCCGCCTTCTCCCCAATGGCTGACCACGTCTTCCGTTATGTCTTTTCCATCTGTTTCCACTCTGGTTACGTAAACCATATGATTCAGACCGCCCATGGTGACGTTCACCTCTTCCATAGGCCTTCCAAGCTGATCTGCCACCGCTTTGTGCATGCCGTAAGGGACGTTGCACAGTCCGATGAACTTCCTAAAACCGCTGTAGCGGTTCACTCCCTCCATGACCATACCCACCGGATTTGTAAAGTTGATCAGCCATGCTTTGGGGCACAGTTCCTCCATATCTTTACAGATATCCAAAATAACCGGTATGGTTCTCATTCCCTTGAACAGACCGCCCGCACCATTGGTTTCCTGGCCCAGAAGTCCATGCTTTAAGGGGATCCTTTCGTCTTTCACTCTTGCCTGCAGCTGTCCCACCCGCAGCTGGGTTATGACAAAATCAGCTCCGGAAAGAGCCTCTCTCCGGTCCAGGGTTGTATGGATTTTCATTGGAACTCCTGCTTTTTTTACCATACGTTTTGCAAATTCAGATACAATCTGTAATTTTTCTTTACCTTCAGGGATATCCACCAGCCATAGCTCCTTCACAGGCAGGGTTTTATACCTTTTTAAAAATCCATCCACCAGCTCCGGTGTGTAACTGGACCCTCCTCCGATTGCCACGATTTTCACACCTTTTTTCATGACCAAACGCCTCCTTCTCCGCTTTGCAGCAATAAATACAGGGCCCCTATTCTCCCTGCCATATTTCCCTGCTCACTGGCCTCAATGGCCGTAAATGGTTCCAGATGGGGATACAGGGCATATACCGCTTCTTTCATATCCCTTATAAATATTTTATTTTCACTGATTCCCCCGCCGATCAGCAGTATTTCAGGATCCACCGTGACAGCAAAGTTGCCGATCACCATTGCACCCTTATAAAGCCATTCCCGGTATACCGGTTCAATGTCCGGCTGGTCCAGATGGTTGAATATAAACGTTCCATCCACCTTCCTGCCAAGGATCTCCGATACCTTTCTCACCAGAAGAGAGGTCGCCCCTGCTCCTTCTGCAGCCGGGTTGCCGTCCACATCCCGCAGTCCCACTCTGGTAAATCCTACCTCCCCGGATTTAAAGTGGCTGCCCCGGTGTAATTCCCGGTTTATAATGATGGCACCGCCAATCCCGGTTCCAAAGGTGACCATGCAGATATCCCGGAAATCCCTTCCCGCTCCCCGTACCATTTCTCCCAGTGCGGCACAATTGCTGTCATTTTCAAGCACAACGGGAATCGGATAGTTCCTGTTTATCTCTTCTTTTAAACAATACGCCCTGAAATTAGCCCCAACGCTGAAATCCGTATTCTCTCCTGTTACCGGATGGATAAATCCGCCCATGCAGATTGCAACTCCGCTTATCTGATCTGCATAGGTTTTAACGATCCCCATGAACTGCCGGAGAAACTCGGCCGGCTGTTTTTCCGTAGGAGTGCTTCCTTCATAAAGAACCCGGTATTCGGGATCCATAAGGCTGTATTTTATATAAGTACCCCCTATATCAATTGCCAGGTATTGTTTCATATCCGTTCCTTTCTGCTGTCTCCCGTAATATGATCCTGACGGCTCCCTGGGCTGCTTCCCCCCTCATCTTCATGATCTCCAGCTGGGGAAACTTATTTTTCGCCTTTTTACAAAACAGGCGGTATATCTCGTCGTTTTTCATTAATACGCTTCCGCTTACAACTAAGGGGACTGGAGACTGAAAATGAGTCAGTACAGCTCCCGCAAGCTCCGTAAGTTCCTCCCCGCAATGATCCAAGATCCCGGCGGAAGCCGGATCCTTCTCCCTGATTCCTTCTTCCAGAAGGGGAGCCAGGGCGGCGATCTCTTTTTTGCTTCTCCCGGGCTGATACAGCCAGGTGATAAGATCCTCCAAAGAATCCATCTTCAGATAGCGGAATGTTATTTCCTTCAATAAAGTCTGCCCCTGTCTCCCATCCGATGACCTCACCACTGCTTTTAAAATATCCCTTCCGATGGCATAGGCACTTCCGGCATCATCAATGATATGGCCGTAGCCGCCTGCCCGGAACTTAGCTCCGGACTCATTGATTCCGTAACAAATCGAACCGGTCCCGGCAATGAGTATGACACCGGCTGGCTCCTTAAGCGCCCCTGCCAGGGCAGTTTCATGGTCTCCCACCAGCCTGATCACTCCCTGCATCCCCTGTTCTTTTAAATACCGGGTGAGCAAATCCGCGGTATCCCGGTTGCTGATTCCTGCGGCGCCAATGCAGATTCCTCTGCATTCACTCATATTCATACCTGACGCTTCCAGTTCCCTCTTTAAATCCGTTAATGTGTGTTCTGCCGCTTCCCGGGACTGTCCATTGATATTTAAAGGTCCTAAACGAAAACTTTTCACCAGATCACCATGAAGTCCGGCTGCCATTACCGTGGTGGCGGTCCCGCCCCCATCCATTCCTATTACAAACGGTCCGTTCAATTGATTTCCCCCTTTTTCCTTTTGTTATCCCTTTACCGCCCCCACCGTTACTCCTTCCAGAAAATATTTCTGCAAGGTAAAGAACAGTATAAACATAGGCAATGCCGAAATCGTTGCCCCTGCCATCATGGGCGAAAAATAAGTGGTATTAGCAAAACTGAAGTTTTTAAGCCCGACCTGAATGGTCTGCATCTGCTCATTGTTGCATATCAGAAACGGCCAGAAAAAGGTATTCCAGCTGCCCATAAAGGTCATGATCGCCATAACGGATAAAATTGTTTTAGAAATAGGAATAACTATTTTTATCAGAATCTGAAACTGGTTGCAGCCTTCTGTTCTTGCCGCTTCCAGAATCGAAGTGGGAAGGGAAGAAAAGAACTGTTTCGCCATAAAAACATTGTAGAAGGTGACCAAAGACGGCACGATCAATGCAGTATAAGTATCTGTCAGCTTCAGCACATTGGCTACCAATATGTACAATGGTACCTGCGTGACCTGATAGGGCACCATCATCGCAAACAACAGCAGGAAAAATAAGAACTTACTTCCCGGAAACCTTACTTTTGCAAATGCATATCCGGCCATTCCGGCAAAAACCACATTGCTTAATGTGACGACGCCCGCAACAATCATGGAATTTACGATCCATCGGAATGAGCTTTTGCTGAATCCAAAAAAGAATTTATAGGAATCCAATGTTACATATTTGGGGAACAGAGTATAACTGGCTGCCCCAATCTCATTTGGCGGTCCAAAAGATGAGATGACCATGTAATAAATCGGAAACAGAGTCAGGACGGCCAAAAATAGCAGGATGGCTGTCATTGCCCCGTTTCTTAACACTGATTTATATTTTTGATTGTCCCCATATTGCCTGAATAAACCCATACCAGCCCTCCTTCCTAGTACTCAACATCAGCAGCCATTACCTTAAACTGGAAGACTGCAAAGACCGCAATGATTCCTGCCAGTAATAATGCCTGTGCACATGCTTCGCCATAATTAAAATATTTGAAAGCATTGTTAAATATCAACAGTCCTACCATAGTCGTGGCATGATCCGGTCCGCCCCCTGTCATTAAATACGCCGTCTGAAACGCCTGGAACGCATTGATCACTCCGGTAATCGTCAGAAAAACAGTGGTCGGCTTGACCATAGGCCATACGACGTATTTGATTCTCTGCAAAAAGGTGGCTCCGTCAATATTGGCAACCTCATAATAGGTGGGATCAATCCCAAGCAATGCAGCCACATAAATAATGACCGTAGAACCAAGGCCTGAAAATATTGTCATGATAATCAGTGACAGCATAGCCGTCTGAGAGCTGCCCAGCCAGTTCTGATTCTGGATCCCAAATGCCCGGATCACCGAATTTAACAGGCCGCTTGGCAGAGGATCAAATATCCATTTCCAAACAAAGGAGAGAGCTACTCCCGATGCAATCCCGGGCAGATAAAATACTGCTTTAAAAAATGACTGGCTTCTTTTCTTAAAGGGAACCAGCAGAATGGAGATGATAAATGCCACCAGGATGGAGATGGGCACCGTTACGGCCGTATACACGGCTGTGTTCCAGATGGATTTAAAGAAAAGTCCGTTTTTTAATGTGTTACTGTAATTGGAAAATCCCACAAACTCTGTTTTTAAAGGCTTATAGGATTGAAAGCTTACAATTGCCGCCTGTACTACCGGATACAATGTAAAGATAATAAATGACACAATGGGCACGAATACGAAAACATACCCCCATTTGGCATCATTGTTTAACCGCTTTCTTTTTTTAGCTGTCTGCATACTCCTTCCCCTCTCCCTTCGTTCTAAAAAGCATAATGATTCCCTAAATAAGAAATGGGCATTGGCACCTGTTACGATTACCAATGCCCGTAAATCATGAAAACCTATGGATCTCATATTCCATTAATCCATGACACAGCCTTCCTCACCAAACGCCTCCACTGCAGCCTTTTTAATGGCTTCGTGCATCTCCTCCGGGGTAATTTCGCCTGCTAATAACCCCTGGAATTTTGGCAGAATAACCTCATCCTCAATTTTTATCGCCTTTGCTCCTAAATCAGCCGGGATGTCAGGTCTGGCTTCCGCCACCTGGGTGGCAAGATTTTTAACTGCATTTGTATTATTCTCATTTTTCCCTTCCATCGGAGGAAGGGAAGCAAATGCTTCTTCTCCGGATTTGCATATGGGGCTGATATAAAGCTCCTGACAGGTTTCTGCCGCTCTTTTACCGCTTGCCAGGAAATAGGCAGCCTTTGCTACGTTCTTTAAATGATCCGGGCTTGGTTCATCCTTGCCGCGGAAGCACACATATCCATCTACCGCTCCCTGGGCCTGCTGCTTATTTCCCTGGAACGTAGGAACCGGCAATACGATGTATTCCACTTCCTGGCTTCCTTCTACCGCACTTCCGTCATTTGCGGCCAGCTTTTTATTATTATCGGTAGCTAACTTTTCAAAAACCGACAGTCCCTTGCCGGTGATCATGGTCTGCTCGGTCAGGAACATGTTCCATCGTTTTCCCGCATCCACGGAGCTTAATTCTTTCGGCATGGAGCCATCATCAATTAAGGCTCTGATGTCTTTTAAAAATGGAACCATATGACTGCTCGTATATGTATATTTTAAATCCTTGTCAAATGCAGCTGACATACCTGCATTTTTTACAAAGATTGAAAAGTAATCCTTTGCCGCTACGCCTGAACAGGCAAAAACAAAGCCGTACCGAGAATAGTTATCTCCGTCCTTTACAACTCCTTTTTTGATAGCTTCCCGAAATTCTTCATAGGTCCAGCCATTCTTCTGTATTCCCTGCCAGTCGATCCCTGCTTCCTCCAGCATGGCCTTATTACCGCCGATTGCCTGTATCTCCACATAGGCGGGGAATCCATAAAGCCCGTCACCATTTTTAAAATAGTTGATAATATCTGCGTTGTAATCTTCTATCATTTCCTTGTCCGCATATTTGGAAATGTCTACCAGCATTTCCGTATCCAGATATTTCGTAACCCCGGTAGAGCCGATGAAAGCAATATCAGGCGGAGAGCCGGCATTTACCTGAACATCCAGTTTTTCCGTAATGTCTTCCCAGCTTGCCGTTGTGATCTGCAGCTCCAAATCGGGATTGGCTTCGTTAAATTCCTTTGCATATTCCATCAGTTTTTCCTGATAGGATGCAGAAACAGGCGGAAGCAATGCCTTAACAATGTCTTTTCCATTGCTTTGCTGCACCGCAGTGCCCTTTGCGGTAGTTCCGCAGCCCGCCAGTGTACTGGCAATCATGGCTGCTGCCAACAGTACGGATAGATTTCTTTTTTTCATGTTTTCTCCTCCATTATTTTTTATATCTGCTCTATGGCGTAATGCACATGTCTATGTGCTTTTGCCAACTTCTCCCTCGCCTTTATGGGAATGCGATCCCTGCCCCAAGTGCTGCCATTTCCTCATGGCTGTTTCCATTATATATTTCTGAATTCTTTTTGTCAAAGAATTCAGATAATTACGAAATATTATTTCACACCTTGAAATAATATTTCAAATTTCACCATCATTTTCGACATTTATTCTTATATTTTTCCACAATACCCCATTCTATTTACGCATTTTTATCATTGCATTCATTCAGAATTTCTTTTTCCATCACTCTCCATAGTTTCGTAAAAAGAAGCAGGTCAGATAGTCTGTATATACAAGACATTTCTGACCTGCAAAAGCAATGAATTCTGTGGTCAAGCTATGTATTATCTGATTTGTACTACTCCATCCACTACCCACTCTCCATTTGCGTTAACAGCATAACCATCTGGGGTGATGGTGCTCTTAAGCATTGCGCCATATTTGTATTGCGTTGCCTGATTAACCGGATTGAAGAAGAAACATTTTCCGTTAATCCATCTCCAGCCTGTGACCATAGCGCCGTATGAGCCATCATGATTTTCGCTTAAGTAGTACCAGCTGCCATCTCCGTCCAAATACCAGCCTGAAACCATATACCCTTCTGCATCAAAGCGATACCATGACATCTGACCATTATAAGAACACTGATACCATTCATTTTTCGCATATGTTCCATCATTCTTAAGAGCCTGCCAGCCTCTGGCATTCTGTTTCCATATGGCCATGCCATAATCTTTATCTCTGTCTGAGTCACTGGAACGATCAGGCTTTTCGGGATTCTCCGGGCCTTCTGGATTTTCTGGCCCTCCCGGATTTTCTGGTCCTTCCGGATTTTCTGGCCCTTCTGGGTTTTCCGGTTCTTTTGCTAGTTTGACATCGTCTCTGTCACGAATACGTATACGAGACACGGAATCCTCGGAGTCACCTATGACAGTTCTGGACGAGAGTCCTACTGCCGACATATATGCACCGATTTTTAAATCCTTTATCAGCTTATCCTTCGTAATATATCCGTCAATGAATATTCTTGCGGGCTTACCTGACTGATCCTGCAGCATAATCGTTTCTACCAGATTATTCGGCGCATCAATGGAAATAACCTTACCGCTTACCATGACTAAACTGCCCAGATTTTTGCCCTCATAAGCTTCTTTCGTAGTTTCCTTAACAGGCTCTGGAAGTTCCTTGATATTCGAATCAATAACCATAACCTTCTCTACTGCCAGTTGTCTCTCTCCTTGATAAGAAGAAGTTTTTCCAAATACCCTGATGGTCTGACCCGCTCTTATATCTCCGGATACAGGGAAAAGATTAATTCCGCCAGTATGATCCTGCACGTAGATACTATCGAAGAAAGCAGTATCTTTATCATAACCAGAGGCGTTAGATGTAGCTATGCCTTCGATAATAAACCGCTCGCCCTCGCCTGCCGCCTGTACTTCCTTAATAGGCGTAATCTGCAATTGATTCGTCTTCTCTAATAGATTTGCCATGATCTGGTAGTTGCTGTAATCATTGGTGGCTGCACTGTCAAATGTCAGCTGGAAATCACTCATAGTCGAACATCCTGATAAATATAGGGTAGATGATTCGCCATCACTGAAATAAAGCTCCTGAGTAGCTGCCAATACAAAACGTCCGTCTAATTTTGCCAATGCATCTCCTGATAATCCTACACCATCATGATCCACACTCTTCGTATCTGCCGGTGCGTATACTAGAGGTTCTGCTCCTGATGGAAGCATGGCTCTGTCACGGACTGGATTTCCACTTTCATCTATAGCATAAATATCCGCATTGCCATATGTGTTGAATTTAAGGCCTGCATCCACTCCAGCCATATATGGGTTCAGCAAATTATAATCCGTGCTCAGGATTCCAATCACTCTGCCGTCATTAAAGCCAGCGCTCTGTAACTCATCATCTGCAAACCGGAATGAACTTCCAAGAGCTTCCAGGATCTTATTCTGCTGAGCTGACATATGATCCCCTGCCTTGGACACATCACCTTTGAAACCATCATATGCCTCATAGGTATCGCTCCAGGCACAGACCATAATCGTCTTGCCGCCCTTTTTAGCAAAGGATCTGATAGCATCTAATTCTTCCTCTGTGTAGTTCTTATAATCCTCCCGTAGCTTCGTACCATCGCGTCTGGAAGGCGCATTTAATAAAATTCCAGTATATTTGTCATCCTTTAAAGCGGCTACCAGTTCCTCGCCCGTGTTAAGCGTGACCATCCTGATATTGTAATCTCCTGCTAAGGCAGTGAAATTACCCATACTGTCCTTATAATTTCCATTCACATATTCATTATAATGACTGGCATCTATCCCAAAAAATTTCATCTTCGAACTGTCACGTACATCAATTTGCAGCGTAAAGCTGAATGTCTTGCGATCGCCTTCCAGTTCCATTTGGGCAGTGACTTCTATTTCACTTACTCCTACCTTATCAAATATAAACGCTTTGTTAACCGTGTAAGTTTCTAATGATTTTAAATTCACGTTCAGATCTTTACTTTCAAGCACCTTGTCACCAGTTTTAAATGTCAGCCTGGTAAGTGTGGCATCTGATTCTTCATTGTTGAAAGCTGTGACTGTAAACTTCACCGGTTCGCCTGTCACTGGTACGTCTGTATCACAAGTAAAGGAAGATATGCCTGCTTTTGCAGCTGAACCATACCACACAGGAGCTGTTACGGCGATATTTTTATCAGCCTGGGTAACGCGTATGTAATAATATCCTTTCTTTGCAGGAAGCTCAAAGGTGAACTCTCCACTATTTCCGGTGCCTTCTTTTTTCCCTGCTATTGCGCCGCCATTTGTCACTACCTCTACACTCTTTATGACATCTGTCGGATCCGGGTCATCTACGCTTACAGAAATATTCAGCGTTTTAACGTCCTCTGACACATCCAGGATACTTCCCATAAGCTCATCATTTAAAGTATACATGATATTTAAATTCTTATCTTCTGTCGCGTATACATGCATATCTTTCATCGCATTTAAAATCCCGGTCTCTGACAAATCATCTGTGAGGATAACTGTTCTTGCCGTATTCGCATTTCCCCAACGCCCTTTGTGGTTATCCTGATTATTGGCGGGTGCCAAATGCCAGCCTTATCCAATGCTTTCGTATATTCATTGTAGCTTGGGAAATATCCGCCTGAACCGATAGAACCTTCGCCATTGCCTACTTCTACTAAGACCATTTTAGCGTCTCTTGCCGGTGTATAGTATGCAAAATCTGAAAAAGTACCAAACGTCTTTCCAGGGTGGTTGAACTGTGAAAGATTTGCCAGCGGATCTGGATCAGCGGTCAGAATGTCATAATACGCCTTCATACCTGCATCATTTTTCTTGTCATTGAGCGCGGTATTGTTTCGGCTGACCAATCCTGCTGAGCCAAATGTATTGATGTGGCCGGGACCGCCGGACCATGTCATCTCGAAACCGGATAACGCCTTTCTGGAACTGGTTTCGTTAAACGCTCTCGTCTGCTCCCTGTATTCCTCCCATATTGCCCTGCTCCCAGGTGTCATTAGAGACGGGTCATTAAGTGCCTCTTTCGGATTAGGTGCATCTTTTGTATCAAAATAGTTGGAATGATCTGTAAATGATACAAATTGTACATTGTCTTCTTCCGGGATATTGGCAAGATAATTAAGACCATCTTTCACAGATCCGGAACCATCCGAATAGTTCGTATGACCATGAAGCTGTCCGAAATATGCTGTAAAAGAGGATTTACCAATGGTAAATTTCCAGCTTTCGGTATGAGACACTTTATCTCCCCGAACAACCGTCACCTGCGCATTATAATTGCCGTCTTCCAACACTTTAGGCGAAAAAGCATAAGTTGTGCCGTCAGAGGCTGACTCTTTAAGACTCATAGGCTGGTCTGTATAAATAGCAGTGCCATTTGCCTTATTAAGAGTGAGGCTTACCGATGGGTTATTTCCAATATTCGCCATCTTGATGGAAATCTCAGGCGCTTTCACGTCCCCAGTCGCTTTATTTCTATCAGGAGTGACCGCCAGTACCTGCGGCTTGTCATTGATAGCGATCGTCACAATCCCACTCACTGTTTCCAGACCGGTTTTATCTTTTGCTTTGAATTTAATGTATAAGGCCTTCTGCCTTTCACAAAATTTTCTGCCGGAATAACAGCCTCATAGTTATTGGTATCCTGATTAAATGTCATGGACAGTGACTTTTCTTGTGCATCCTCAGATGGCCCGAAAAGAACCTCTACACTCGCCACGCCCACATTGTCCCTGACCTGGACGGATATGGGATACGCCTGTTCCGGTCTTGCATCAATATAGGTCCCTAAAGTAATAACCGGCGGTTTGTTGTCATTTTTCACATAATAAACAGGAAAACCATTTTTCTCTTCTGTGCCGGTGTATAGCTGAATCGTCTGATTATATCTGCCTATCATGGCAGTCAGATCCACGGTTTCTCCTTCTTCGACACCTTCCGGATATGGAGCTGCCTGATAAATGTCAATTTTACCGGTTGCATCAGTGACCGGAGTACTGCCTGATGTATTCAGCTTACCAAGCTTGACATCCTCTATCAGAACAACTCTGTTAATAAGTCCGCTTTTCTCTATATCAGCAGTACCAGCCATAGCTTTTATCTGACTGATGGTATACTTCACAGGCGGTATCGTCGCCTCATCCTGTTTAACAGCGATTTTTGCTTTATCTTTCGTGGATGTTATCTGAGGCATACCATAACGAATCTGGTAATCTCCCGAGATTTCCAGTATATCACCTACCCTGGCTCCATCAGGGGCTGCTCCATAAATATAGATACTGTACTGGCTGCCATCTATCTCGGACTGAAGCACCGGATTTCCATATGTTGTGGTCAGATATGACAGTTCCCCTGTAACAGTTACATCTTTTGTGTTTTGTCCTAATTCCAACACATCTTTAATTGTCATCACTTTGCCGGCTTCACGGATTGTATAGGAAAACTCAGCTATTTCACTGGCCTCAAGCCCTTCCTTAACTGCACGTACATAATATGTAACCGGTTCATCAATCATCAGCCCGCTATCGCTTGAATAGGTTATCCATTCATCAGCATCCTTAGACTCCGTATTATACTCGATCACAGCATCTGATGTTTCCGTAGAAAACGTGAGCGGCGTATCTTTCAGTACCGGTCCGGCAGCTGGTGTTGCTGTAGGCGTCTTGCATTTCGTCTCTCCCGGCAAAGTCCCGCCGCCTTCCTCATAGGAACTGTTGTGCGGCTCAGGCTTTCCAATCTTAAAGTCAGCTTTATTGTTGTCGGTATCCACTGCCGGGTCCTTGCGGATTGCGGCGGTAGAATTTGACATTGCACTGGTAGCTTCGGTCTCATATTCCTTCGCCGTGGTACTAATTCCTACTAAATCAACGAAATTCTCATCGTCTTTGCCTGTTAACCTCACGCTGCTTTTGGACAATGCTGCTGCCCCGCCTGTTCCAGACATGTTGATACTTCCCTCAGCATCAGGCTCTGGAAGTTCTGGCGCATCTTTATTACTCCCATCTGCTTCCTTTATCAGGTAGTAGCCGCCAGCTTCGATGGTCCCTGAAAGGTTTGTTAACTGAATTTTTGAAGAACCAAACTCGTTGCCAGCCAACCACTGGATTGACCACCCATCTATATCCACAGCTTCATCCGTAGGATTGTACAATTCAATAAAATCACTCTTCCATATGCAGCCATTATTGCCACCCCCACCGTATACCTGACTGATCACGATGTGGTCTGCCAGACTGCTGTCACTGAGTGTGGATTTATCTTCTACAGGATCCAACGCACTTGCTTCCTCTTTCACTTCGCCCGTATCGCCCGTATCGCCCTTATCTCCCTTATCGTCCGTATCGCCCTTATCTCCCTTATCTTCTTCCACCTTTTCGGGAATGTCAACATCCGTGTCCTTGTCTGCCTCACTGGGGCTTGCTTTATTCTCTCCCCCACTGGAACTTTCTGCCTCATACTTGTTTGTCAGGTTCGAATCTGTCTTCATAGCAAAACCAGGTACGACTAGCAGATTCATACACAAGGCAACTGACAGAAACAAACTCAACAGCTTCCTTAAGTTCATAACTATTCCTCTCCTTCCTTTTTTTGATACCACCTATTTAAACTTTATTATATAGAATTATAAATAAGTACCAATTCTAAAGATGCTTTTAATACAAAATATGTGAATATCGTCACTTCTTCTTCAATTTTCTATGCTTTTCATTCACCTGCATGACCGTCCTGTCCACCGTATTCTTTCTGCTGCACAGAAATGCACTTAGGAATGCTACCAACGGCACGGTCATAACAATACCGATAGAACCTGAGATCCCCTGTATAATCTCCAACGCCATCATGTCACTGTTAAAAATCTGCAGATACGGATAATCAAAGATTCTGAACAGTATCAACATATTGAGTGCCGAACCAGCAAATGCTAATATCAGCGTGTTAGCCATAGTTCCCATGGCATCCCTGCCTATATTGATACCCGACTGAATCAATTTTTGTCTGTTTAGCTCTGGATTCAGCTGATGTACCTCAAAAACTGCAGACGTTATAGTCATAGCCACATCCATAACTGCGCCAAGTGCAGCTATGAGTATGGCACTGATGAGCAATCCGCTGACATTCAGGCTTGTCCCTCCTGTACGAAGAACCAATTCTTCCGCCTCCGACATATTAAAACCGTTTATAGGCGTAGCAACTGCCGTGAGAGCTGCGGCGGCACCTGCCATCGCTACGCCGCCCACGCACCCAATGGTTGCACAGAACGTTTTCATTGAAAAGCCATTTAACAGTACCAATGAAATGGCTGTGGTAACAGCTGATATGACAATGGAAGACAAGATCGGATTGATGCCAAGCCTTATCATGGGTATGAGCAAGAACCAGATATCCACAATAGCAAAAGCAAGCCCCAGTATAGCGGCTATTCCCTTTTTCCCCCCGAATACAGCTAAAAACAGCACGAATATCACTGTCAGTCCAAGCAATGCCGGACCCCTGTTATAGTTTGGTATGGATGCGATATATGTACGTCCATTGGCATCTATATCCAGCCTGGCAATTACCTTCGTACCTACTTTTAAGTCCACATTGTTGTATACACTCATATAATTAACTGCCGGCAATAGCTTACCTCTGTCTTCACCGCTGTCTATCTGCAGATAGACTTCCTGCACGCCTATACGCAGCCCCTCTGTCCAGTCTTCTGCTTTCGCCTCGTCACTGATGAGTTTAGTCACATGAGCCTTGGCAAATTTTATCTGGCTTGCCGCCGTCGGCACATCCCCTGGCAATGGCTGATTGATCCATATAAGAATTGCAATAAATACTACGAAAAAAAGGAATGATGCGATAAGTTTTATGCAGAATGTTTTTTGATTTTTCATTTTTACAGTACACCTTTCTGCGAAAGGCACCAATGTGGTTACACCCCCTGCACCCTTCGTCCTGTTTTTATACTTAAGTTGCATTACCGACACACCGCAAAGCCTGTAAAGGCGATAACATGTCCAAAATTATTCGCAAATACAGCTTTGGAAGTGAAAACTACGTTAAGTTCCTGGAAATATAGCATTCAATATTATTCTATTCCGGCTTCAACTACTTAAGTACTCCTTATGGATAAAATGATTGGCATAAATTATAACTCTGCATGAAAAAGACTCCGCAACAAATTGGCACACATCAAGCGTCAAAAAAAAGCAGGTCAGAAAGTCTGTAAATATAGACATTTCTGACCTGCAAAGGCAACAGAGTATATTAAAGGACCATGCACCAAAGGGGAATGGTCACAAGTGATAACAGGGTGGTAACTACCACACATTTTGTGGCAAAAATATAATCTCCATCATATTTGGACGCCAATATGGCGGTCGTGCTTCCTGCGGGCATTCCGGTCAAAAGGACGGATACTCCCGCCAAAAGGGGTTTTACATGGAAGGCCCGGCAGCTTACGTAAACCAGAAGAGGAAGCAAAAACAGTCGTATAGCGGCATATTTTACAATCCCCCAATCTAATATGCTTCCTGGTTCCACCTCCGCCAGAATGGCACCGATCAAGACCATGGACACGGTGGTGGTACAGCTCCCAACACTTCTGATGGTATTTTGAAGAAATGCAGGCAGAGGCAGCCGGGTGATCATAAGAACCAGACCAATATAGACCGCTATGATGCAGGGATGAGTCAAAACCTTTTTTACAACGGTTTTCCGGTCCGGACTTTCTGTAAAATAAGAAACCCCGGCAGACCACATAACAATCCTTTGTGGGATCAAAAATATGGAAGCATACATGAGTCCTTCTGCCCCATAAACCCCTTCTGCAATGGGATTTCCCATAAAGCCCGCATTGGAACAGACCGTACCATACTGAAGCACTTTTTTACGGCTTTCCGGTTCCCTGTTATAGAAAACCTTTGCGAACATGAGGCAGCCAATCTGGATCAGGGAAGCGATGGTAAGGATCACAGCAAATCCCTTTAAAATTTCCAGATTAAACTCTATAAAAAATGAATTGATGATGTTGCAGGGAAGGATTAAATAAATCACAAGGTCCGTGAGAATGGCCTTTGCCCCTTCCGGCAGAATCCCTTTCTTTCTCAGTACAACGCCAGCTGCTACCAGGAGAAACAGCATCCCCTGGAGATTTAAAAGACGACTATAGTCCATTTTTAGCTCTCTTCTTTTGATTTCATATATTCATCCATGGCCAAAGCAACTGTCTTTGAGTAGGCAACTGCTTCTACCACGGTTCTTGCTCCCAGAACCACGTCTCCGGAAGCGAATATGCCCGGAATGGTTGTCTGGCCTTTTTCATCCGTCATCAACAGACCATTCTGACTGGCCAGTAAGCCCTTAGTGGTATTCACCAGCTTGCTTTTTGGTCCCTGACTGATGGAAATGATGGTGGAATCTGCAAAAACCTGTTCCCGCTCTTCATCAACGCCGATCTGTTTTCCTTCCCCATCATATCGGATAGTTTCAAACACCGGACCATCATCCGTAATCTCCACGATCTGCTTCCCAAACTGGAAGTCAGCCCCATCAAGCTTAGCATAGGCTGTTTCATGTTCACTTGCATTGCTGGATAAGCCTCTGGCATAAAGAGTTACCTTCCTGGCTCCGTGGCGGATAACGGTCCTTGCCACATCCATGGCAGAATTCCCAACGCCAATGATGGCAACCGTATCTCCCAGATCATAAGCATCGGGATTTGCCAGATAATCGATGGCATAATGGACATTTCCCAGGGATTCTCCTTTTACGCCCAGGGTTTTCGGCCTCCAGACTCCGGTTCCGATAAAGATGCTCTGATAGCCGTCACGGATGAGATCTTTAATTTCCAGAGCAGTTCCGATTGCCGTATTCGGGCGGATCTTCACACCGATTTCCAGAAGCTTCTTTTTGTAGCGTTCTAAAATAGTCTTTGGAAGTCGGAATTCCGGTATCCCGTACTGGAGAACGCCTCCCACCTTATCCTTTGCATCGAAAATTGTCACGCTGTAGCCTTCCTTGGTCAAAAGAAAAGCAATGGTGATTCCAGCCGGACCTGCACCGATAACCGCCACTTTCTTCCCGTTTTTCGGTTTGCACTCCACATTCATCTTGTTAAAGATGGTATCAGAAATATAATTTTCTATGCTGCTGATATGCACCGGCTGTCCTTTTCTACCCAGAATGCAATGACCCTCGCACTGCTTTTCATGGTCGCACACAAGGGAACAAACCAGGGACATGGGATTGTTTTCAAACAGCATTTCCCCGGCTTTGTTTAAACCGCCTTCTTTAAAAGCCGCGATCATCTGGGGGATAGGGGTATGGACGGGACAACCCTGCCGGCACAATGGTTTTTTACAATTTAAGCATCTATTTGCTTCATCAATTACATGAACAGCCATAATTTATTTTCCTCTCTCTTTCTGTGGCATAACGCCGCCTGAATTCTATGAGCCGAAGGCACATCGAACGTTCTTCTCTTCTGGATTTTATCTTTGAATAAATCTGCATTTGCATATTGTATACAGTTTTGTTTTTCACATCATATCATACTCAAATTAATAAAATCAATAGGCAGCATTTATGTACAGAAAAAAATAAATTTTGTCAAAAATATATCGAATTATGGTGTTTTGTCATTTACATAAAAAAAAAGAATCCGGCGGATGCGGTTGGAAAAACATCTCCAAACTCCGCTATCCCGGATTCTCTATTTTTAGGATTATTTTCCCTCGTAGGTAATCATGGCTTCCACATCGTAGCCTGCAAGCTTGTCCCTGCCATTTAATCCTGCAAGCTCCATGATAAAGCAGATTTTCACCACTTCACCGCCAAGCTCCTCGACCAGTTTTATGATGGCTTCAATGGTGCCGCCTGTAGCGATCAAATCATCAATGATGACTACCTTTTGTCCCGGTTTAATAGAATCTTTATGGATCTCAATGGTCGCTGTGCCATATTCCAGCTCGTAATCAGCAGATAGGACTTCCCTAGGAAGCTTTCCCTTCTTTCTCACCGGGATAAAGCTCTTATGCTCTGCATAGGCCACCGGAACTCCAAAGATGAAGCCTCTTGACTCCGGTCCCACTACGGAATCATATTCTACCCCTTTTAACATCTCCCTTATGCCATCTACCGCAATGGAAAGCCCGTCCGGATCCTCCAAAATGGTAGTAACATCCCGGAAAATGATTCCTTCCTCTGGAAAATCCGGAATGCTTGTGACATAATCTTCTAATTTTTTCATTGTCGTACCTCGTATTATTTTAGTTTCTAACCCAGGTCCGGGGGTGTTCCCCTATCCTCTTGGATGTGCGCCCGTATAGGCACGGCGTAGATCTTCCCCCTGAGTGTAGTTCATATACATCTGTGTTGTAGCCATATCGGAATGGCCAAGCATGGCTTGTACCGCATGAATATCCGCTCCGTTGCGGAGCAAATGCGCCGCAAACGAGTGGCGAAGGGTATGAGGCGTAATGTCAGCCTTGATCCCCGCCTTATCTCCATAGAATTTTATAATCTTCCAAAATCCCTGACGGCTCATGGATTTCCCGTTGCAATTGGTAAACAGCCACTCAGATTCCTGATCCCTCAATAAATATCCCCGGCCCCGCTCCATATAAGCGGAAAGAGCCAGCTTGGCCACTTTTCCAAAAGGAACCATACGTTCCTTATGTTCATCCCGGCAAGTGATATATCCAATGGACAGGTTCATGTCGGTCCTTTTTAGATGAATCAGCTCCGATACCCGGATTCCGGTGGCATAAAGCAGTTCCAGCATGGCACGGTCCCGAAGTTCTTTGGGAGATTCACCGTTTGGCTGGCTTAACAGGCTGTTCACTTCATCTACCGTTAATATGGTAGGCGCCTTTTTTTCCACCTTAGGCGCTTTTAACAGCTCTGCCGGATCCTTCCGGATTCGCCCTTCTTGGCATTCAAAATGAAAAAAAGCCTTCATGGAAGCCAGACAACGTGAAATGGTAGTGGTAGCCTTCCCCTCTTTTTCCAGGTACAGGACATAGGAAGTCAGACTGGTCTTTGTCACCTTGTCCACTTCAGTGATTCCCTGCCGCTCTAAAAAAGAGGCCAGCTGCATCAAATCCCTCTGATAAGATACCTCTGTATTTTTTGAAGTTTTTTTTATCTCTCTTAAATAAATGATAAAATGATTAATATCTGCTACCATTTCAATATCCCCTGACCTTTCGGCTTTAAAAATGCCTTAAAATAAGGCTTCTTCCTAACATTATATAGACTATTTTCGATAAAATCAAACACATTTTTCCCACTATCAATACATTTTAGGGTTACTTTACATAACATGTACAAGATATTGGTAATGCGTGACATTTTTTCGCAAGATATGGGGAATTGAATCAAATTATTTTTTTTTTAATTCTTTCTCGTTAAAGAACCATTTTTAAGAAAAATGGGTTGATCCAGGCCTCGCAGGCGCTCCCAAGGGCAACCAGAAACAAAAGTACCAAAAAAGCCGGAATCCGAAACCGCCGTCCATTTTGCATTCCCCACAAAAGAAGGATGCTCCAAAGGAAAAGGTAACACACTCCCTGAGGCATGACTGTCATAAGGAACACAGGAAGTCCCATAAGTCCTTTTTGGACTGTTATGACGGAAAGGACAAATCCCATGGAAAAACCAATTCCAGCTGTCAGCAGGCAATACATTGGAACTGCATAGGCAGTCAGGCCGATAAGCCATGCGATCCAAACCTCAATCCCCCGCTGTCTTAAGACCTGATAAAAAAGCTGAATCCGTTCCCCTTTGTTCAGATTTATATTTCTGTCCAAAAGACTTAAATAATATCCTGCTTCCTCCATAAATAACGGGTACCAGAAATTTGCCATAACCGTACCGGCGATAAGCCCGACAAAAAAGCAAAGGAGATAGCGGTCCTCTGCCCTTATGTTTCGTTCCAGTGAAACATACATTCCCCCTGGTCTCGGACTTCTTCTCAAACGGTATCTAAGCGTACGAAATAAACTGGCCATCAAAAATCCCCCTACAGGTCTTGTCATAAACTCAAGGTTGAAAGACATCTTTTTTCAACCTTATGCCTGAAAGGGGACATTTATTCTATATGCCGTTCTACAGTCTTTTTCCTACTTTACGCCGTACTTTCTTGCATATGCAAGGATTGCCGCAATGGTCTTCCCGTCGGTAATCTCCCCCCGGTAGATCTTCTGCTCTAAGTCACTTACCTCCCATTCCTCCACCTCAATGTATTCATCTTCATCAAGGTTCTGCTTGGAAGGCTCTAATTCCCTTGCAACAAAAATATCGATGGCTTCATCACAGAAAGCTACCGTTGTATTGACGCTGAGCAAATATTCCAATTTTTCCTTATCTGTCTTATAACCGGTCTCTTCCTCCAGTTCCCTGTGGGCACAGTCAAGCTTTGGTTCATCAGGGCTGTCAAGGGCTCCGGCTGGGATCTCTAAGGTATAGCGGTCTAAGGCATTGCGGTACTGGCGCACCATAAGCAGCTTCCCGCTTTTTGTTACAGGGACCACTGCCGCAGCTCCGTTATGATGAATGAAATCCCAGTGAGCCAGATGACCATTGGCATCCACGGTGTCCTCATATATTTTTAAAATATTTCCCTCATACTTTAATTCTCTGTTAAGTCGTTTTACAGGCTTTTGTTCCATTATCTTTCCTCCATGTCCGTAACTATAGTTTCTCGCACTTTTTAAAGCAGGCATCCGCCGCCTTTATAACCGCATTGCGGAATCCGAATTCCTCCAGGGCTGATACTCCCTCAATGGTAGTGCCTCCCGGCGAACATACCTTATCTTTTAAGGCTCCCGGATGCTCCCCTGTTTCCAGGACCATCCTGGCACTGCCAAGGACTGTCTGAGCTGCCATCTCGTAGGCAGCATCCCTGGGAAGGCCATACTTCACCGCGCCGTCTGCCAAAGCCTCTATAAACATATATACATAAGCAGGAGAGCTCCCGCTGGCACAGACCACCGCATTCATAAGACGCTCTTCTACAATCCGCATCCTTCCCAGAGAACGGAAGATATCACCGATTGTCTCCTTCTCCTCTTGAGAAAAATCCTTCTCATCGTAGCAGACTCCTGTCATTCCCTCCCCAAGGAGAGCAGGGGTGTTGGGCATGGCACGGACCACCCGGGTCTTCTCTCCCAGCTTTTCTTTTAGCTGGGCCGTTGTGATACCGGGTGCTATAGAAATGATCACATGGTTCTCTGTCACTTCCTTACGGATATCAGACAGCACCGGATCAAAGTACTGAGGCTTTACAGCCAGTACCACGTATTTTGCCTGACCCGCACACTGTGCATTGCTTTCCCTATGAGCCACTCCCATCTCTGAAGTGATCTGCGTGCACCTCTCTTTATTCACATCGGTAAAAATGATGTCTTCCTTTTCGTATGTCTTTAATAATCCCTTTAAGATTGCAAAACCCATATTTCCGATTCCGATGATTCCTATTTTCGCCATAATCTCTTCCTCCTGCTTTTGCTTTAACATCTGCAATGAATCATTGAATGTCAATCTTGGAAATCTTCCTGATTAACGGAAATGATCCGAACCCCCTTCTTTTGAAGGGCTGCATTTTCCTGCTCCTTAAATTCATGATCTGTTATGATTCCCGTATAATCAGCCAGACAGTTGATCCGGTTCATCCCCTGCCGGTTGAATTTGGAATCATCCACTGCCAGAAAAGACTGCCGGCATTGCTTTACAAGCTGTCGTTTTAAAAATGCTTTATCTGTGGTAGGCGTCAGAACATAATATTCTCCGCTTATGGCGGCTGCCCCGAAAAATCCCGTATCAAACCGGAAATCCTCTATCATCTGAGTGGTGTAATAGCCCAAGGTGCTTCCTGTTGACTTCTGGACATAACCACCGCACAGGATCAGCTCTGCCTTGCTGTTTTTCATGAGAAGGGCGATCTCTAAGTCGTTGGTAATGACCGTCATATTTTCCATGTCCATGATCCGTTTCGCAATCTCGTAGGTGGTGGTTCCGGCATCCAGATATACGGTAGTTCCTTCTCTGATGAATTCCACACATTTTTCTGCGATCAGCACCTTCTGCCCATGATTTTTCACGCTTTTATCTGCATAAGCCACCTCAGTCTTGCTTACAGCTCCTCCGTGGCAGCGTTCGATCAGTCCCTCCTTCTGGAGTTTTTCCAAATCCCTGCGGATGGTCATAGGACTGACGTCTAGCTCTTTTGCCAATTCCTCAACCTGGACGCTTCCATCTTCCTGTATCATGTTCAGAATTTTAATCTGCCTTTCCGCCATCATCATGAACAATTCCTCCTGTCATGGAGCCTGTACCAGTTTCAGCATAAAAATCCCTGCCGCCGGAAGCTCCGGCGGCAGGGTATCTGCTTTTCGCACAAATTCCCCTATGTATATCATAAATGATTACAGGAAAATACTCAATATTAAAACTTCAACAAATCCAACAGCCCATGCAATGGTGGAAGTAATGGAATAGGTAAGGATCTGGTCTTTTACTTCTCCAACACCAAGTGTCCGGTTTACCACCCAGAAATAACTGTCATTAAAGTAGCTAAAGAACAGAGAGCCTACACAGCACGCCAAGGCTCCAAGGATAGGATTCACTCCCGCAGCCAGGATGATAGGGGCTGATATGCTGGCCGCCGTTGTCATGGCAACCGTGCCGGAACCCTGGATAAACCGCATGGCTGTGGCAATGAGGAACGGAAGGATGACGATGGGAACCGCGGTGCCTGCAAGAGCTTCCGCCATATAGGTTCCAAGTCCGCTGTCCTTAATGATCTGTCCTAAGGCACCGCCTCCTCCGGTTACCAGCATGATGATTCCTGCAGATGCCATGCCCTTTTCCATTTCCTTAATCGCTTCTTCCCTGGTAAGGCTTCTACCCAGGGTGAAAATCGCCAGAACCAGCCCGATCCCTACAGCTACGATTGGACTTCCCAAAAACTGAAAGACCATCATAAAGCCGGTGGTTTTTCCCAAAGCACTGGAAACCGTGCTGATCAGGATGAGGATGATGGGAAGAAACAAAGGAGCAAAGGATTCCAGGGTGGATGGAAGATTTTCAGAGCCAATGGAAAAATCCTGAGAATAATCCGGCTCCTGATAGGGGAGGCGCACAAAACCTTCCTTATCATCAGGAATCTGGTAAATCCTTTTTCCGACCCATCTTGCATAAACCGTACAGGCCACAGTCATGGGAATAGCAATGACAATGCCATAAAGAATGAATTTTCCTACGTCCACTCCAAATATTCCGCATACGCCCAAAGGCCCGGGAGTTGGCGGCACAAGGCTATGAGTAATCACAAGCCCTGCTGCCAGAGCTGCCCCAAGAGAAATCACCGATTTTTTCGTCACCCTTGAAATAGCCTTTGCAATGGGTGCCAGGATCACAAATCCGGAGTCGCAGAAAATGGGGATGGAAACCAGAAATCCCGTCAGTGCCAGTGCTTCCTCTTCCCTCTTTTTCCCAAAAAGCTTTAAAAATGTCTGGGCCATCCGCTTGGCTGCACCGGTCCGTTCAAATATCTGTCCCATCATTACACCAAAACCGATGATGATTCCTATACTCCCAAGCGTTCCCCCAAAGCCGGTTGTTATAGAATTAACAATGCCAAAGGTCTTCCCATTTTCCAATGTGATATTTACAAGAGGCATACCCCCTATCACACCAATGATAACCGATGCCATGATCAGTGCCAGAAATGCGTGGATCTTTGTTTTCAGTACCAAAACTATCAGAATCACAATACCGATTCCAAGAGCAATCATCATTCTTTCGCCGCTAAGTCCTCCTACCATAAAGAAACCCTCCTCAAATTTTTAACTGCCCCGTTACGCTTTTTTAAAACGGGGGGAATACTTTGCTGCAAGCAAAATAGCCTCGATCATGCTGACAGCGCCTGCTTTTCCAGTTCCTGCAATGTCAAAGGCCGTGCCATGGTCCACCGAGGTGCGCAGGATGGGCATCCCGTTGGTAATTGCGATGGTCCGGTCAAAATCCAGGGTTTTTGTAGCAATATGGCCCTGGTCATGATACAGGGAAAGCACGCTGTTAAACCGCCCCTGGGCTGCCTGATGGAACACGGAATCCGCCCCGATCGGCCCTGCAACCGGATACCCTTCTTCCTGTAATTCCAATACGGCTGGGATGATTTCCCTCACCTCTTCGTCACCGAACAGGCCATGTTCCCCACAGTGAGGGTTCAGTCCTGCAACCGCCATGGTCCCCTCCTCTACTCCAAGCCGCTTTAAAGCCTCAAGGCAGCGCTTCACATAATCTTTGATCCGCTCCCTGGTCACCATATCAAGCATATCTCTTAAGGATACATGCCTTGTAAGGAAGAAAACCCTCAGCCCGTTGGTCTCAAACATGGTAAGCGGATCCTCTGTCTCCGTCAGAGCGCTGAATATCTCGGTATGACCGATAAAAGGTATACCAGCCTCCCTTAAGGCCTCTTTGTTAATGGGAGTGGTTGCCACCGCATCTGCCCTTCCCTCGTTTGCCAGCCTGATGCTTTCCTCAATGTATTCATAGGCTGCTCTGCCGCACATTCCGCTGACTTCTCCGAATGCAAACTGGTCCATATCCACGTTATCCAGATTGATGAGGTTTAATATTCCTTTTTCAAATTCCCCCTCTTCCGGCCCCTTTACCGTCTTGATCCTTAAATCCACCCCTGTGATCCTGATGGCCTGCTCCATGATTTTTTTATCTCCCACTGCAATGCAGTCGGCCGCCTCTATGACCCTTGGCTCTGCCAGCGCCTTTGCCACGATCTCCGGGCCAATGCCAGCCGGGTCTCCTATGGGTATTACGATTAGTGGTTTGCTCATATTTGTTCCTCCATTTCTTAGTTTGCATAAGGTTTACATAAATAGCTTCTCTTTTAAGTAGGTGATGCACCGGTTGGCAGCATCAGGTTCTCCTACCATCCCTCCCTTTGTTATGATTGACACCCCCTCGAAATCCCCCTTTAAAAACTTCCCGTAGGCCGCAAGGGGAAGAACCTCATCAAGGAGGCATAAGCCGGCGGTATGGATCTTCTGGCAGATAGCCACCGTAATATCTCCCCCGCTGCTGTAGATCCCTTGAAAGCCGCCGTTATATGTAAATACCCGGCGGGTAATTTCCGCAAAGGAATCGCAGATCAGCCTGGTCATCTCATCCACTCCCCCTGGATAGCCGGATTCGTATCGGTTAAAATCCACCCTGTTTTCCGGATAGATCCCATCCCCTGTAACAGTAAGGATCTCATAAGACTCGCTGGCTTCCAAAACCTCTTTTACGGTCCGTTTGATTTCCTCCTCCCGGCATTCTTCACTCTCCAGGAACCTGGCAGCGGAAACAAAAATGTTATGGGCGGTCCGCTGGGTCAGCCAAAGCTCTTCCATCTGTTTTCTTGTCACAGGATTTACACTTCCCACCACGGCCAATATCTTGTTCCCCTTCCCCCTGTCCGGCGGAACAATCCGCTTTCTCGCAATTGTGGAAGTAAACACGCCCGGATCCACTGCAGCAAATTTGATCCCGCTTGTAATGGCTGCGTCAGCGATTAAGTCTAAATCCTCCTGGGTCACACAATCCATTACGATGATTCTGCACCCATCTTTTATAAGCCCTTTGATCCGTTCCGCCAGGGCATGCTTTCCTTCCATCATGCCGTTCATCTGGATGCTTCCCACTTTATATCTGCTTTGACCTTCAAAAATTTTCTTCACATCCGATGTGAACACAGGCGTCTTGGGGTCTAAGGCTGCCTCCGTCTTGTGAAGGGGAAGCCCCTTTACCATCATGTACCCGCCGATCACGATTCTTCCTGAAGCCGGAAAGCACGGCGCACAGATAGCAGTATAGTCCGGGCCCAAAGCATCTAAAAAAGCATCCGTCTCCCTCCCGACATTTCCTCTGAGAGTGCTGTCAATGCGCTTTGCATATACCTTAACCTCTTCATTTTTCAAAAGATTGGTCACGTTAAATACCCGATTATAAGCGGTCTCGCTGCTTACCGCTCTGCTGTCTGTTGGATACATGATACAATCGCACTGATCGAACAGGGACAGCTTCAACCGTTCTGAATTCATTACGGTGTAGGTCCTGTAGTTCATCTTCTTAAGCAGAACCCCTGTGGCATTTGCTCCTGTCAGATCATCTGCCACCACAATACATTGAGGCATAATTCCTCTCCCTTCTCTGTACCAGTACCGGCTTGAGATACATTGGTGCCGATATCGTTCGTGTTTGATTATGTTCGTTAATGATGTTCATTTATGTTCTAAATCTTACATTGTCTGTTTAATATTGTCAATATAATTTTTATTTTCTTTTAATAATTATTAATAAAATATAAAAAGTGCATGTTGGTAAGCCCCTGAATCCCTGTATTTTGTAACATGGGTCCCATGATACAAAATATAAAGTGATATGGAAATAAGCCTGGACGTATGGTATAATTTTCTCATTGGAAGTAAAGCCGGAAACGCAGCAAAACCATATATCCTTACAGGGTGATAAATCAAAATTTATAAGGTGAATACAGGTGGAAGTAAGAATTGAACTGGCATATGACCGGCCGCAGGAAATTATCCGCTTGTTCACTGAATACACGGATAGTATTATTGCTAAAGATACCGAAGTAGCAAAGTGTCTTAATTCCCAGCACTATGACGATGAAGTGAAAGAATTGAATGAAAAATATGGTTTGCCCAATGGACGGCTCTATCTTGCTTATCTGAACCGTGATATTGTTGGATGTGTTGCTTTGAGACAGCTGGATGTTCGTTTTTGTGAAATGAAGCGTTTATATGTCAGACCTGGATATCGGGGAAAACATATAGGAAATGCACTGATTGAGCAAATGATTGCAGATGCCAGACAGATCGGATATAAGCATATGCGTTTAGGCACTTTATACAGCAGTTTTCATGCAGCTGGATTTGTAAACAACGTCCGCAAAAAAAGTGTTGACATTTTAATTTTAATCTCATATACTGTAACAAATCAAAGTGAAAAACTGTTGAGCAGGAGTAAGTAAGATTTTAACATCATGCACAGAGAGCTTCCGGTTGGTGGGAGGAAGCGTTGATGTCTGGTCTGAATGGACCTGCGAGGGCGGCTTGAAACCGGTTTTATAATCGGGAGTAGGTGTCGACGGGTTTCCTATCCGTTATCAAGGGGAGGCACATGTTAGTGTGTTATAAAGCGGGAGAAGTCTATCTTCTCCAATCAGGGTGGTACCACGGAACCGTAATTTACAGGCTTTCGTCCCTCTTATCCATAGCAGTATGGAGGAGGGACGGAGGCCTTTTTTATGTTACTCTCCACCTGCTATAGGGTGTTTACCGACTACAAAAGACATGAGTATTAACCAGGAAAGGAGCGTAATAAATCATGAACATCACGCCGGACTGTAAGGAAATCGAAGCGCTTGCCGCTTCCTATCCCGTCATCCCGGTCTGCAGAGAGATCTATGCAGACATTGTCACACCAATTACCCTGCTGCGAAAAATCGCAGCCAAAAGCAGCCGTTATTATCTGCTTGAAAGCATTGAGGGAGGCGAAAAATGGGGACGCTACTCCTTTCTTGGCTATGACCCGGTCCTTAAGGTGACTTTAAAGGATCATGTGGTTAGGGTACATCATTACAGCCTGCCGGAGGAGGATCAGGTGATCCTTACCAGGGAGCCCTATGATGTGCTGCGGAATATCTTAAAGGATTACCGCTCCCCAAAGCTTCCCGGACTTCCACCCTTTACCGGGGGATTTGTTGGGTATTTTGCCTACAGTATGGTTGGCTATGCGGAACCGGTCCTATCCATCAAAAAGGGAACCTGCAATGACTTTGACTTAATGCTTTTTGATACGGTCATAGCCTACGACCATTTAAAGCAGAAAATCAGTCTTGTGGTCAACATGAAAACCGACCGGGTCATGGAAAATTACGGGAAGGCCTGCACAAAGCTGGAAAGCATTGCAGCCATGATCGGAGAAAATATCCCCCTAAAGAAGTCAGCGGTCACCAGCCAGCCAAACTTCAGCTGCAACGTGACCAAAGAGGAATACTGTTCCATGGTGGAGCGGGCAAAGGATTATATCGTGGACGGAGACATTTTCCAGGCGGTGCTTTCCAGACAGTTTACAAGTGATTACCAGGACAGTCTTCTCAATGCCTACCGGGTCTTAAGGACCACCAATCCCTCCCCCTACATGGTATATCTCCACATGGATGATACCGAAATCATAAGCACCTCCCCGGAAACCCTGGTCCGTCTAAAGAACGGGCGGCTCACCACCTTTCCGGTAGCAGGGTCCAGGCCCAGGGGAAAGGATGAAGAGGAAGACATACGGCTTTCAAAAGAGCTTCTAGCAGATGAAAAGGAGCTTGCAGAGCACAACATGCTGGTGGACTTGGGAAGAAATGATTTGGGGAAAATCGCAGCGTTTTCCACGGTAGAGGTGACAGGCTATCAAATGATCCACCGTTATTCCAGAATCATGCACATCTGTTCTCAGGTGGAAGCTGATATCACCCCTGACCGGGATGCCTTCCATGCCATAGAGGCAGTTCTCCCGGCAGGCACCCTTTCCGGGGCTCCAAAAATTCGGGCCTGCGAGATTATCGAAGAGCTGGAAACTGAGCCAAGGGGCATTTACGGAGGGGCCCTGGGTTACATTGATTTCGCCGGAAACATGGATACCTGCATCGCCATACGCATGGCGGTAAAGAGTCATGGAAAGGTATACGTTCAGGCAGGCGGCGGTATCGTAGCTGACAGCGTTCCGGAACGGGAGTACGATGAATCGGAAAACAAGGCGAAGGCCGTGATCCGGGCCATTGAAACCGCAAGGGAGGTAAATGACTGATGATTCTATTGATTGATAATTACGACAGCTTTT
This sequence comes from Lacrimispora celerecrescens, assembly GCF_000732605.1. Classification (GTDB taxonomy): domain Bacteria; phylum Bacillota; class Clostridia; order Lachnospirales; family Lachnospiraceae; genus Lacrimispora; species Lacrimispora celerecrescens_B. The sequence continues at coordinate 51,572 of NZ_JPME01000027.1, forward strand.
CCTACAACTTAGTCCAGATGTTTGGCAGCTTAAATCCGGATATCAGGGTCATACGAAATGACGTAATGGCAGCGGAAGAAATAGGGGAGCTATCTCCCAGCCACATCATCCTCTCCCCTGGTCCCGGCTATCCGAAAGACGCAGGAGTGTGCGAGGACGTGGTGAAAAAGCTTTCAGGAACGATCCCCATTCTTGGGGTATGCCTGGGGCATCAGGGAATCTGCGAAGTATTCGGGGCAGAGATCACCCATGCAAGGAAGCTGATGCACGGAAAACAGAGCCTTCTTACCATCGACGTTTCTGATCCCATCTTCCACGGGCTTCCAAAACAGATCCTGGCAGCCAGGTACCACTCTCTCATTGCCGCAAAAGATTCTCTTCCTCATTGCATGACTGTCATCGGAACTGATGATATGGGGGAAATCATGGCGGTAAAGCATAAGGAATATCCCCTTTACGGACTTCAGTTCCATCCGGAATCTATCCTGACCCCAGATGGAATGACCATACTTAAGAATTTTTTATCCATTCATATAAAGGAGGCAGATTAAATGATCAGGCAGGCAATCCATGAAGTTATCTCAGGGCAGGATTTAAGCTTTGAAGCAGCAAAAGAGGTTATGAATGAAATTATGAGCGGAGAAACCACCCCGGCTCAGATGGCCGCATTTTTAACAGGTCTTCGTATGAAGGGCGAGACCATTGACGAGATCACCGCCTGTGCTACGGTCATGCGGGAAAAAGCATTAAAGCTGGAGCCGGATTTTCCTGTCATTGATATCGTAGGAACCGGCGGTGATGAGGCAGGAACCTTTAACATTTCAACAACCAGCGCATTTGTTGTGGCTGCAGGAGGAGTTCCGGTGGCAAAGCACGGCAACCGCAGCGTTTCCAGCAAAAGCGGGGCTGCCGATGTGTTGGAGCACCTTGGTGCGAATTTAAATCTTACGGCGGAACAGTCTGGGACCATACTAAAAGAAACGGGCATGTGCTTCCTCTTTGCCCAGGCATACCATTCCTCTATGAAATACGCCGGACCTGTGCGGAAAGAGCTTGGAGTTCGGACCATCTTTAATATCTTAGGCCCCCTCTCCAATCCTGCCGGAGCCACCATGCAGCTTTTGGGGGTCTATGACCGGAAGCTGGTAGAACCCCTGGCCCAGGTACTAAGCAATCTGGGAGTTAAGCGGGGACTGGTGGTCTGTGGAGACGACGGGCTTGATGAAGCCACGGTCACTGGGCCCAGCCATGTATGCGAGATCCGTTTCGGGGAACTGACTCCCTATGAGATCACACCGGAGCAGTTTTCCTTAAACCGCTGCACCCTTCCTGAGCTGGTGGGCGGCACACCGGCAGAAAATGCCCAGATCACCCGGGATATTTTAAACGGAAAGCTTCACGGGCCAAAGCGGGATATCGTCATACTAAACTCTGCCTTAAGCCTGTACCTGGGAATCGATGACTGTACCATTTCCCAGTGCATTGAACAAGCGGCCCATCTCATTGA
>NZ_JPME01000028.1 GCF_000732605.1 Lacrimispora celerecrescens
CGAACTCTCAAATTAAATGATGTTCAATCCGGGGTCAAAATCAACTAACTAGCTAATTTATTTCCCGTTTTACTTGTTGTTTGGTTCGTATACAATTACTTGTATTCGTTCTGAAATTTTCTCATTCAAAGCCATCAAACATGGCTTATTTTATTAGAATTTTCAGGGTTTTACATACTGTTCAATCTTCTGTTTTCAAAGTGCTTTGTGTGTTGCTTTCTTGTTCAGCAGCAACTCATTTATAATATCATGTGGCTGCTTTTTTGTCAACAACTTTTTTTTACTTTTTTCAATCTGTTTTAATTGATTGCCCTCGCAGTCTGTCTCGCGCTGGGTCTTTATAATATCATGTTCATATGTGATTGTCAAGGAAATTTGTTCCACTTGTTCAAACAATTTTTTCAGCGATTCTATACCCACTATATATAAGCATTTGTCCTTAATTTTTCTATATTTTGTGGTTAAATGAAAGATCTGCAAGCAGAGGTTATCACATCTTTGCTTGCAGATTTGTTTTAATTGAATATATGATAGGTACAATTCCTGCCTCATACGAAGCCACGCAGTACCCCTAGAACCATCAGATTTAGAAAGTTATGGGTGTATATAAAGGACAGCCATTTACTCGCTTCAATCTGCCGGGTCAGCATTAAGCCCCACTCGGTTCCGGAGAAAGCAGTAACCAGCAAACAGGCAATCCAAAGGAATACAAGTCCTTCCAATCCTCCCAGCAGAGCGCCTGCTATTTTGTTGATTCCCGATATAATAGGAAGTCTTGAAATAATATCAAGCCACCTCATGACCAGCCTTGAGAACAGATAGATGGCGGCAAACAGAAGAACGAATCCAACTGAATTGAGGATTACATCTGCAAGGTAGTTTCCTACATAGTCCGTAAAAGCCTGAACTCCCAGCATTTGATACACTTCACTGTTGTTATTTTCAATGAGTGCATTCTTGACACTTTGGGGCAGCTTAAGATTTTCAATAATCATACGCTGGGCAGATGGAGCTTCCAAGGCTTCCCCGGAAGGAATTTCTTCCTGTTCCAAACCCATTGATTTTTTCATGTTTTCTGAAATCGTCTGCTGAAGGCCTGTATTTTCCTTTAAAAACCCTGTCACCGAAGGTAATGAAGCCCGGACAATGGTTAAGGATAAAACCACCGCCAGCATTGATACAACCAACCGGATGAATCCTCTATGATGGCCATAAAGGACCATTCCCAAAAGATAGACTCCGGCTGCAATAGATAACCAGTTTTCCGTATATAACCTCGTCATAATTTGTCTCCTAATGAATCAACTGGATATGCAAGCATACCCAGTTGATTCATAAACTCAAGGTTTAAAGATATGTTTCTATCAATCTTCTTCGAATATCAATCGGTTAATTGCGGATGCTACTCCGTTTTCCTCATTGGTACTCGTTATATAATCAGCAGCTGCAAGAAGCTCTTTGCTTCCATTTTTCATGGCCACTCCGATTCCTGCCTTTTGGATCATAGAAAGATCGTTTTCTCCATCTCCTATCGCCATTGTTTGTTTTCCATCAATCCCTAAATAGGAAGCGAGTCTTAAGATCGCCTCGCCTTTTGTTGCTCCGATGGCATTGATCTCTAAATTGTTTGGTATGGAAGAGGTGACCAGAATGTCTTGTCTCTTCTCCAATTCAGCCCTTAATCTTGCTCGTTCCTCCATTTCAGGGAAAAACAGATTGACTTTCTCCACAGGCTTATGGTTCTTTTCAACAAACTCTATAATATTGGGATGGACATCCCTGGTCTTATGGACCATTTCCTGTAATTCGGGCGGCAGGCCGTATTCTGATAGGTGTTCATAAAAGCGAGGTTCTGTTATCCCGCGTCTGTCTATGTAAGGATCGTACATAACATGGTAGGCCTTCACCAGATGCAAAAGCTCCAGCGCTTGTTCCCGGGATAACATTCGGGTGTCAATAACCGTTTTTTCTTCCATGTCCTCAATGACCGCCCCATTGGTGGTAATTGCATAACGGATTCCGGAAATGCCTTTTATTTCTTCAGGTATTCCATGCACGGTCCGTCCGGTACACGGAACGATCCATATTCCTTTTTGAACACATTGAATGAGTGCCTGGCGGTTGACGTCAGAAAGTCGTTTTTTATTATCTAACAGAGTTCCATCCAAATCAATTGCAATGAGTTTAATATCCACGTCTAATACTCCAATTTAATAAATGAAATGTTCTTCTTTTAAAACAAGAAGGCCGTCTTTATCATACTTTGAGGAGAACAAACCTTTAATCCGTTTTCCAAGGGAGGGCTTTTCCGCACGGTCAGCCGCTTCTTCAATCAGACTTTCTGCATTGGCCCTGTTTAGAGGAAGTCCATCCTCTTCCATGATCTCTATTCTCTCATAGAGCGCCAGCATGCTCTTACCGGTAATGCTGCAGTCGATCTCATTGGCATAACGACAGGCATATTGAGCGAATTCGTCAATATCCATCTCTTCTCCCTGAAAACCAGGACCTTCCTCGTCCCTGACAGACGGGCGGAATTCTTCACCCTCTTCATAAAAATCACTGTCATCATAGACACCGTCTTCATAGGGTTCGTCTTCATAGGCTTCGGTTTCATAAGCTCCGGTTTCATAGGTTCCAGTATCATAGGCATCGGTTTCCCCGTAATCATTCTCTTTCCAGGAATCAGCTTCATAATTATATTCCTGATCCCCATAATCTTCATAAGGCTCTTCTGGGGTCAAGGGTTTATAATCAGGCTTCTGAACAGTTCTAACCGGTTTTTCCTCCCGCACCGTTTCTCTCACACAGAAAACCGGGGCTTCTTCCCCGCTTCCGATGCACTCAAACTTACTTGCCAGTGCAGGATGCTCCTGGTGAAGGGTCTCCATTTGCTTTGGGTTATCAATGAGAACCACAATCATACCGCTTGTATCCTGGTCCATCAATTCATTTAATTCTTCCAGCGCTTCTCTGGTAAGATCACCGGCTTCCTCAATGACCAGATCCTTTCCGGCCAGCCTGTCAGCGGATGCAAGCACTCCTCGATTGGACAACTTGGAACCGGTGATTTTTGCAACCGGATTCTTTACGTTATTTTCATTGTGAATCTGTTTTAAGGCTTCAACAGCCATTTGAAGTCCTTTTTCAGGAGTTCTTGCCTCTATCATAAGGTGGTTTTGAACCGGGGTTTCTTCCAGCTCCTCTTCCTCTTCCTCATACAGATCCTCAAACTCCAGATTATCTTCATCGCCGTATGGGGTGTTTTCCTCTTTTAAGACTGGATTTAAAGATCCATAAGAAGGCTCCGTCTCTTCCATCTCATAATAGGACTCATCCGACTGGTTATAATCTTTTTCTTCATATTCAAAATCATTCTCCGGTTGATCTTCGGATTCCTGAAAATTATCGTCTACAACGGCAAACTGTCCTCTGGCATCAGCCGGCGCCTCATATTCTGCTTCTCCGTCATAATATCCGCCAAGGTCACTCTCTTCCATTCCAGGGCCATCCGGCTCCTCTTCCTCAAAAACAGGCTCCGAACGATGCAGAAGAGACTCCTCTTCTTTAAGCGCATAGATACTTCCGGGTCCTGGTATAGCAGTTACAGGGCGGCCTACTCTTCGGATGTCCTCCAGCACTCTCGTGCGTTCCATCTTGGGTTCTTCCCGTATAATGGGTTCTTCATAGGAGATCTTTGACATTTCTCTGGCCAGCGTCTCCTGAACCGCTGCTTCTTGAAGCCTCGCCTCCAGATTATCTTCTTTAAGATTCTCTCCAAATACCATGTCTGGTTCCTGGGAAAACTCCTGTTCTTCTTCATAGTATTCTTCTTCTGGCTCTGGTTCTGGTTCCGGAACCGGGTTCAGCTTTCTTCCAACGCTGTATTCCTGCTCAACTGCCCGAAGCTTTGCTTCGTACTTGTCCCGGTTCTCCACAAGATCCATCTGGTAGTTGGTAAGTGGTGCATACTGTATTTTTAAATCCATGGCCTTGTCCACATATTTTCCAAGACCAAACATCAGCATGATTCGGTCGCAGGTTTCCACACAGCGATCAGGCATACCCGCAAGGCTATAGAGTTCAGCAAGCTCATAGAGCCATTTCTCATCAAGCTCCACACTGGTATAGGATTCCAGGGAATGAATGAGCTGCTGGGCGGGTGCTCCTTTTGCTTTTAAAATCATAAAGCGCAGCAACTGCTGCCTGGGATCATCAGAAGCCAGGTCACCAAATTCCTTATAGTAGGCTTCCGCCTCTTCGATATCCCCTTCCTTGATCGCCAGCTCTGCAAGCTTATAAAGCAGACGTTTCCCAATTGGGGCACGTTCAAAAGCCTGGAGAAGAATCTCCTTGGCTTCCTGGTAATCTTCATTTTTCTCATAAATCGTGGCTACCATGGAAAGCAGATTCGTGTTGCGTACTCTCTTCCAGTCTATTGTGTCGGCTATTTTCATAGCCGTTTCATAGTCATTTTTGCCAACCAATTTTTTAATCTGTTCAACCTTTATATTAAACTCGTACTTATCCATTATTTGTCTCCTAATGAATCAGGCGGATATGCTTGCCTGTCCCGTTGATGCCCGGTTAAGCGGGGCACGCTGTTCGTAAACTTAAGGCTAGAAAAGGTTTTCCTTTCAACCTTATATCTTTAACAAGGCAAATGAGCTACAGCTCAACCCGGCCTTCCAGGGCCCGTAACAATGTCACCTCATCTATGTACTCTAAGTCTCCTCCAACGGGGACTCCGCTGGCGATACGGGTAACCCTGATTCCTGTCGGCTTGATCAGCTTGCTGATATACATGGCTGTCGTCTCTCCTTCAAGACTGGAATTGGTAGCAATAATCACCTCTTCCACATCTCCCTGCAGTCTCTGCATCAGCTCTTTCAACTTTATGTCACCAGGTCCAATTCCCAGCATGGGAGAGATAGCCCCATGCAGGACATGATAAACGCCATCAAATTTTCCTGTTTTTTCATAAGCAGCCAAGTCCCTGGTGTCTTCCACTACCATAATTACCTTATGATTTCGTTTTTCGCTCTGGCAGATGGGGCATTTTTCCTGATCCGTCAGGGTAAAGCATTCTTTGCAATAACGTACATTCCGTTTTGCTTCTGTAATGGATGAAGCAAGACCTGCAACTTGTTCCTCCGGCATATTGATGATATGAAATGCCAGGCGCTGTGCAGATTTACTGCCAATACCCGGAAGTCTTGACAGCTCTTCAATTAATCTGGTTATCTGACTGCTATAGTAATTCATAATTTGTCTCCTAATGAATCAAACGGATATGCCAGCATATCCAGTTGACTCACAAATTCATGATTGAAAGATGTTTCTCTTTCAACCTTTAGAACGGAAAGCCTCCGCCTAAACCGCCAAGACCGCCAGTCAGCTTCGCCATGGCAGAGCTGTTGTCCTCTTCCATCTGGCGGAACGCTTCATTGGTAGCAGCCATGATTAAGTCCTCAAGCATCTCGATATCATCCGGATCTACAACTTCCTGGGATAATTTAACCCCAGTCACTTCTTTTTTTCCTGAAACAGTGACTGATACAGCTCCGCCGCCTGCTGTTGCAGTATATTCCTTTTCCTCCAGCGCCTTTGTTGTCTCTTCCATCTGACGCTGCATCTTCTGAGCCTGCTTCATTAAATTATTCATATTGCCAGGCATTGCGCCTGGAAAACCGCCACGTTTTGCCATGGTGTATGTCCTCCTGTTATTTTTATGATTTTTTAATCTTCTATTGTTATATCCATTAAAATATTTGCTTTTAATTCTTCATCGCTGACATAAACGGTATCAAGCCGTTCCCCTCCGCCCAGAAGCCTGGTCTTAAAGGTAATGGACTTTTGGTAATGGTCTTCCACATACCGCTCAATCGCTGCAACTGTTGTATCCCTGCTCCCGATCATATAATTGCTTTGATCGGAAAAGACGACGCAAAGACAGCTCTCTCCTGCTGGTTCCACAACCGTATCCCGGAAGCTGGCCCGGATAGGTCCTCCCAGTTCCCGAATGATCTTTCCCCATTCACTGCGGATCAGATTTAAATCCTCCAGCTGGCCTTTGGGAAGAGCCACCCGCTCTGCGGGAGTTAATTCAGGGACAGGTGGATTGCCGCCGCCTTTTCCTTCCCCTGCTTTTAAAGTATCCGGGGAGGCATTTACTACAATGCCGCTTTCCAGCTGTTTTTCTATACTGCTGATCCTCTGAAGTACGGAATCCAGGTTCTGCTCCATCTGAGGACGGGTCAGCTTGATTAAGGCTACCTCAATCAGAACTCTTTTCTGGAAGGCATAGCGAAGCTGATTGGAAAGATCTGAAAACACCCGGATATACCGCAGGAGTGCTTCGTTGTCCGTAAGCTTGCTGTCCTCTTTTAACAAGTTTTGGTTCTCTGTTGACATATCAAGCAGATTTTCTGCATGATCAACGGATTTTAATATTAAAAGGTTTCTTAAATACCAGATAAAGTCAATGACAAACTGGCCTAGTTCCCTTCCCTGAATCACCAGCTCTTCAAGACAGATTATACAGTCTTTCGTCCGGTTTTCCACGATTGCACGGAACATCGTTCCAAAAACGGTGATGTCCACGGCTCCCAGGACATCCAGGACATTGTCGTAGGTGAGAAGCTCTCCGTAATGAAATGCAATACACTGGTCCAGGAGACTTAAGGCATCACGCAGCGCCCCGTCAGCCGCCTTAGCGATATAACTTAGGGCCCGGTCCTCCACCTGAATATGTTCTGCAGCTGTCAGCTCTTTTAAATGCTCTACAATGGTTTCCACCGTAATGCGCTTAAAATCATACCGCTGGCACCGTGACAGGACCGTCACCGGAATCTTCTGGACTTCCGTAGTCGCCAGAATAAATATAACATAAGATGGGGGTTCTTCCAAGGTTTTTAACAATGCATTAAATGCCCCTGTAGAAAGCATATGAACCTCATCGATGATATAAACCCGATATTTGCCTTCTGTGGGAGGATACTGAACTTCATCCCTTATCTCCCTGATGTTCTCCACGCCATTGTTTGACGCAGCATCAATTTCAACCACATTAAGGGATGCACCAGCTGCGATATTCTTACAGGTCTGGCATTCCCCGCAGGGACTTCCGTCTACCGGGTGTTCGCAGTTAACCGCTTTTGCAAAGATCTTGGCAATACTGGTCTTGCCGGTTCCTCTTGTTCCGCAAAACAGATACGCATGCCCGATACGCCCGGATACTATCTGGTTTTTCAAAGTCTGTACGATATGGTCCTGACCCTTTACATCCGAGAAGGAAGGAGGGCGCCATTTCCGATACAATGCCGTATATGACATGCCTGTTAACTCCTTATTCGTCGCCGAAACTAATGCCTATCATCTTGGCTTCCTTAACGATAGAGCTCTCCGGATCGACGGTTTTTAATTTTCCGGCTACATCGGCTAACGGAATCTTAACAATCTCATTGTTATTCACCGCTACCATATAACCGTACTCTTTGTTATTTATGAGCTTTGCTGCCTCTGCTCCAAGGCGAGTGGAAAGCACTCTGTCGTAGGGGCATGGGTCGCCGCCTCTCTGCATATGACCAGGTACGGTAACCCGCACTTCTTGTCCGGTACGCTCCGTAATCTGAGCCCCGATCTCATATGCCACAGAGGGATAAACCACCCCATTCTTCTTTTTTTCTTTTAATTCCTTTTTTGTCATGCAGGCATCTTCCTTGGAAATTGCCCCTTCCGCCACAGCAAGAATGGAAAATTTCTTACCGTTTTGGGCCCTGCTCTTTAATGCCTTTATCACAATATCCAGATCATAAGGAATCTCCGGCAGTAGGATGATGTCAGCCCCGCCTGCAATCCCTGCATGCAAGGTAAGCCATCCGACCTTGTGCCCCATGACTTCCACAATGAAGACTCTTCCATGGGAAGCTGCCGTTGTATGGATGCAATCTATGGCATTGGTAGCCACATTGATTGCACTCTGGAAACCAAAGGTAATATCGGTCCCCCACAAATCATTATCAATGGTCTTAGGAAGGGATACTACATTCAGCCCCTCTTCCCGAAGGAGATTGGCTGTTTTCTGGCTTCCATTGCCGCCCAATACCACCAGGCATTCCAGTTTCAGCTTTTTATAGGTGTGCTTCATAGCTTCTACTTTATTAAGACCATTCTCATCAGGTGTCCGCATAAGTTTAAACGGCTGTCTGGAGGTACCAAGGATTGTCCCACCCGTAGTAAGAATCCCGGAAAAGTTTTCCGGCTTCATTACACGGTACTCCTCATAAATCAGCCCTTTGTAGCCATCCACAAATCCAACAATCTCAATATCGCCGGGCATCCGGTACAGTGCCTTTGCTACGCCGCGCATGGTGGCATTTAAGCTCTGACAGTCGCCTCCGCTTGTAAGCATTCCAATTCTTATCATAAAAGCACACCTCTTTTTTTGATTCGATTTGTCATTAGGAAATAGGTAGTATTATACCCATTTTATAATTATAATACAAAGGGGAATATGGGGCAAGGGAAAACTTTATTTCATAAGAAATGTAAGAAAATATTAAAAATGGTAATCATAAATTGCAAAAGACACCGCAAAACAGTTTCCTGCTCTCCGGCGTCTGATAATTCTTTCTATTTTTAATCCGTGCGTCTCACTTTGAACCGCTATCACAGGCGTTACCCTGGCAGTTAACTCGGTCCAGGCACCCTCACGGCACACAGAAGGTTTCACTTAGTGCTGCTGCATTCCTGCCCTGACACGGTTCATGAAGATCTGTTGCGTAAGACCCAAACGTCATCGCCACTTACCAGGGGCAGCCCTACAATAGGCAGCCCGGGGTGAGACATCACCCCTGCTAGAGCGGATTGCAGGTACAGGGCACCGCTATCTCCCCGGCTGCACGGAAACTTTATGACATGTATTGGTTTAATCGCACTTTAGTATACATGGAAACGGGAGGATTGTCAAGGAGTTGAAATGGATTTGCATTTTATTGGAATTACTCTCCCCTCTTTCCCGCTTTTATAAATCGCACACACCAGCTCTTGTGTGGACATCACCTCTCCCGCCGTATTTCGCGGACGCTTTCCTTCCGCCAGGCAGGAATAAAAATTCTGTATCTCCTTCATATGCCCAACCCCCCAGTACTGCTTCACATTTCCAAAATCAAAGGTTTCCATGGGGTTTCTGTCCGCTGCAAGCTGCCGTCCATCGTGGAAAGCAATCACAGCTTTCTCACCTGTCAAATTCACCATACCCTTTTCGCAGTGCAGCTCAATCTCCACAGGTGCGTCATATGTATAATAGTTCATGGCGTAAAAGCTGGCATTAAGACCGCTTTTATAGTGAATCAGACCTTCTGCGCAATCTTCCACTTTTATGGTCTTATGGGCCCTGCTGCTGATGGTGGCGTCAACCCACTGAACCTCTGAATCAATAAACCAGTTCATCAGATCCAAGGTGTGAATGGCCTGGTCGATAATCACGCCGCCGCCCTCTTTCTCCCATGTTCCCTTCCAGTCGCTCTTAGAATAATACTCATCAGAACGGTTCCAGGTGACGGATGCTCTGGCAGAAAGGATACTCCCCAGTTCCCCCGCCTCCAAGGTCTTTTTAATCAGAAGCGAACCAGGGTTAAAACGGTTTTGAAAGCTTACCATTAAAACACGTCCGTTCTTTTCCGCCGCCTCTTCCATCTGCTTTGCATCCTTAAGTTCAATTGCCATGGGCTTTTCTGTCAGTACGTGGATTCCATGCTCCAGGGCATAGATGGCCATTTCAGCATGGAGATAGTGAGGAGTACAGATATGGACCGTATCAAGCTTCTCCTTTGCTATCATTTCCTGATAATCTGTATAATAGCTGCAGCCGTACTGCTTTCCCGTCTTCTCTGCCAGCTCTCCATTACTGTCACATACCGCCGCAAGCTGTACCAACGGCTGCTTTTTAATTGAAACTGCGTGCATGGGAAATATCTTCCCGCATCCTATAATTCCTGCCTTCATTGTCACAGCGCCTTTCGTCATCTGTCAAATTCAATATGTTCCACCATGGTGGCAGTGTGGCTGTCCGTGGATTGGTAGGCTGCCACAGCCACCTCTAAAGCCCTGGCACCGTCTCTTCCAGAGGCCAGTGGTTCTTTCCCGGTTCTGCATACCTCCACAAACTCACGTACCAGCCCCTCGTCACCGCCTTCATTCCATATCACGTCCACGATGATACCGCTAACCTCATCCACGATGTGGTTCACCTGTCCAAAAGCCTTTACCTCCAGGACACCCTTTGTTCCGATGATTTCCATATCAACTTGAGGCCAGATTGGGTAATTTTTATGATGAGCCCAGCTGCAGTCTATGGTCACAAATGCACCGCTTTCCATTTCAGCCACAACGATTCCGCAATCATCAATCTGCTTGTTGTGAATCAAATCACCACTTTCACAGTATACCGACCGGTATTCGCTGTTGGTGAACCAGCGGATTAAGTCGGCCAAATGAACGGTGTGATCCATCACTCCGCCGCCTCCTGACAGCTCCTTATTTAAAAACCAGCCGGATGGTATTTTCCCGTGGTTTATGCCTGTGATACTTAATATATCCCCGATTTCGCCGCGTTCCACCATTTCCCTTGCGGCCACAATATTCGGGTTAAAGCGCATGGGAAACGCATTCATGATACGGACTCCTGCTTCATCCGCGGCCCTTATCATCTGCCTTGCTTCAGCCGCAGTCAGGGCAAAGGGTTTCTCCACCATAATGTGTTTTCCTTTTAAAGCTGCATCCACTGATACCTGACAGTGCATTTTGTTGTTGGTACAGATAATGACTCCATCTACTGCTTCATTAAGAAGATCATGATAATCCTTAAAATATCTGGTCTTAAACTCATAAGCCATCCTGGTTCCCCGGAATTCGTCTTCGTCGGCAATTCCTAAAAGCTCTACGCCCGGAAGCTCCAGCAGGGCTTTCGTATAGCTTACAGCATGCATGTGTTCAAAGCTGATTACACCTATTTTTACATTTTTCATTCTTTTATCCCTCCGCTATAAGCTCACCGGCTGTCCCGTCTGTGACGACTGTATGCCTGCCAGTACTACCTTCAATGCTTCAATGGCTTCCTGTCCTGTTACCGCTAAAGGTAAGTTATATTCGATGGAACGCACAAATTCATTTAATTCAGCACAGTAAGGCTCTGCGCTCCCCTCTACCGGTGAAAATGCCTCTAATTTATGCAGGCCCTCCTCACAAGTCTGCTTTATTACAGGAGAGGTGCTTAAATTGTCAAATTCAATCTGTGCCTTAGTCCCTACGATTTCATAGGTCACATGGAAGGCGGAACCGCTGGGGTAGGCCCAGCTTCCCTCTACATGGGCGATGGCTCCATTTTTTAAACGGAGAAGAAGGATACAGTGCTCCTGGCCGGACACCGTGCCGTTAAAGCTCTTCGCAAAGACTCGCTCTACTGCTCCGACGTTGCGGATGATCCAGTCCACATCGTGAATCACCAGGTCCATAATCGGGCCGCCGCTTTTTCTATAATCCTGATACCAGTTCTCCCAGCTCCACTGGGGAAATGCCTGGTTTCTTGTTGTTCTGATCAGCCTGGGTACTCCCAGCCTGCCAGTTTCAATCTGCTCCTGTGCCTGCCGATAGGACGGAAAAAAGCGAAGTACATGGCCAACGGAAAATTTAACACCATTAGCTGCTGCCGCCTCAAGCATAGCCTCGCCATCTTCCATTGTCAGGGCTATGGGTTTTTCACAGAAGACATGCTTTCCCTTATCCATGGCCGCAATGGCATATTCTTTATGAAGATACGTGGGAAGGCACACATCCAGCACATCAAAGTCTCCCTGCTCCATCATTCTTCGAAGCTTGTAAAGGTTGCAGCGCCATGAAGCTCTGCCAGCCTCACCGCCCGATCCTCCTGTATATCACAGAAGGCCGTTACAGCCGCCTCCTTAATCTTTAAGTATCCGCTGGCATGGGTTCTTCCCATGGTTCCACAGCCGATCAATGCAATCTTTACCATTACCGCATCCCTCTACTTTCCTATTTTATCTATTTTATTTCTCGATGTACAGCCGCGTCCCGGTTCATACAAATGGAGGTTGTATTTTTTCACCAGTTCTATGGCCCGCTCATTTTTTCCCAGGATATTGACGTTATGAGCGTCACTTCCCGGCGAAAACAAAACATCCTGCTTTGCCAGCGCTTCCACCACCCATTCCCTGGGCGTTTTCGTAGCGCCATGCAGTTCATATGCTTTCCCGCTTTTCTTAAGCCGTTTTCCCAGTTCCTGTATAAATGGGGGATCAAAGTACGACTCGCTGATCTTTCTGCAGATTTCCTGCCTTCCCTCATAGGTCGTACCTTCTCCCAGCATCGGTCCAATGGGAAGGTAGCCCTCCGGGTGCCCCAGCACATCTCCTTCTCCCTCTGCCATCAAAAGCAGTTTTTTCTTATATGCCTGCCAGTAGGCGTCACAAAAATACTCTCCCCGCCGAAACGGATAACTCCCCTCTATGTAATGGGGACTGGTTATAATGATATCGCAGGCAGACTTACATTCCCGTTCTACGCGCAGATGTCCGGATTCATCGGTACAGGTCTCGATGCCGCAGTAGACCGTAATCGAGCTTCCTGCGGCCAGGTTCCTGATCTTGTCAAAATGACGGAGCAGCTCTCCAGTCGTCTTTTGGTCTCTTGAAAGACCTGGATCAAAGGCATCAAAATGGTCCGTAATCGCCAATTTTTCAATTCCCAGGGAGACAGCCATATTTATGACTTCTTCCGGAGTCTTTTCCCCATCGGAAAATGTTGTATGTACATGATAATCTACCATAATCTTACCTTCCTATTTAATTCCGGAAAGCGACACGCCTTCTACCAAATATTTCTGGAATATGACGTAGATAATTAAGACCGGGATGATAGCCACTGCAGCTGCTGCCATTTTTAAGTTATAGGAATCGTAATATTGGCTTGACAGCTTGGCAATTGCTAACGGAAGCGTCCTCAGCTTATCCGAGTTCACCACAAGGAGAGGCCATTGGAATGCATTCCAGCTTGACACCATTTTCTGAATGGCAATGACCGCAATCAGCGGCTTCACTGCCGGAATTACGATTTTCCTAAAGATCAGCAGTTCTCCCGCCCCGTCAATCCTGGCCGCCTCCAAAAGCGGCGTGGGAATGGATGACATGAAGTTCCTGGCCAGAAAGATGCTGAAGGCATCCGCCATTCCCGGTATGATTAAGCCGGCCATGGTATCCACTAACTTTAACTGGTTTGCCATAATATAAAGAGGGATGATTGTAGCCACCCACGGAATCATGGTAGAGGATAAAATCATAAGAAATAGGACATTCTTTCCCTTAAATTCATATTTTGCAAAGCCGTAGCCTGCCAGTAAGACGATGGTCACTGTAGATAATACCTGCATAGCGGTAACAATGACACTGTTCCAGTAATAAAGCCCGATATTCAGTTTTTCGAACAGCTCCCTAAAATTATCGGTATTAAATTTTTCCGGCAGCAAAGTGGGCTTCAGTACATAAAATTCTTTCGATTCCTTAAAGGAGGCAAATATCATCCACACAAATGGAAAGGCGATAATCATAGCCAGGCCTAGGGTCAGGAGAAAGAAAAAGATTCTCACTGCCATTTTTTTACTTTTTTCACGATTCATCGATTGACTTTTCCTCCTTCCTACAACACATCCAGCTTCGTCGCTTTATATTGAACCATGGTGATAATGAGCACAATAAGAAACAGGCTAAAGGACATTGCAGATGCATATCCCATCTGGTAGCTTTGAAATCCCTTTTCATAAATGTAATTCACCACGGTTCTGGTGCTGTTTAACGGTCCCTTTAACATATATGTTTCCTGGAAAATCATGAACACTCCGATCACATTTTTCATGAGAAGATAGATATGAGCAGGGCGCAGCATGGGAAACGTGATGTAGCGGAAGGTCTGCCAGCTGCTTGCTCCGTCGATTGCGGAGGCTTCCTTTATCTCTGAGGGAACATCCTGAAGTCCTGCCAGATAGATTAGCATGGCTTCTCCAAAGTCCTTCCACACCTTGAAAATAATAACAGACAGTACGGCGGTAGAGGCATTTTCCACCCAGCCAAGTCCCTTTAAGCCGAAAAAGCCTAAGATGCTGTTAAACAGACCGAAGCTGGGCTGAAAAAAATACTCAAACAGGATTGCCGCGGCAATGGTGGAGGTAATGACCGGAGAATAGAAAATCAGACGGAATAATTTAACGCCTTTGATTTTTAAATTCAGCAGCAGCGCAGTAACCAGACCGGCAGCCAGGACTATAGGGACATAGATAAAAAATTGAGCCATAACGAGGCACGACTTCCAAAAATCCTTATCTCCCATCAGCCGGACATAGTTATCAAACCCAACAAAGTTCTTTTTGGGACTTAAGGCCGACCAGTCCGTAAAGCTGATCGGAAGGGCCATGATAGCTGGAATCAGTGTAACAAAAAATATATAAATTACGGCAGGTGCAATAAAAAAATACGGCACCGCCCTGTGCATAGTAATCCGGTTCCGGCTTACTGCGCCCTGGGATACTTTCATGGAAAAACCTCCTAAACGTGAGTGCCTAGAGGCGCCAAGCGGAACATGCCGGTTGACGCCCTTTTTTGATTGTTATACCGGATTCTTTAATTCATCGTTCATTTTACTCTGGGCATCCTTTAAAATAGTCTCAATCGGTTCATCGGTCTGTAAAATCCGGTCCATAGCTTCTGTCCAGATGGTATTTAACGCAGAAGTCTGAAGCGCTCCTACAAAGGAATCATTCAGTGATTCAATAGCAACCGCTACCTTCGGGTCTGATTTTAATCCTGCGTCCTCTAAAAGAGCTTTTCTGGCCGGCAGCTCTCCCGTCTTCTCTGTCCACTGTCTTTCCACATCATCGCTGCTTAAAAACTGTATAAACCGGGTAGCCGCTTCGTCTGGAGCTTTTGCGCTCATTACATAGCCCCAGGAGGTCACGCAGGTCGCATGGCTGTCACCCTTTGCAGGAATCAGACCTACTCCAAAATCCAAATCCGGAGCTGTCTGGGGCAGGTTGCCGATCATGGCCGGATGGCCTAACATTAAGCCAATCAGCCCCTGCCGGAAGCCGGCCCAGTTTTTTACAAATTCCGTATTGTAAACCTTATCAGTTTTGTATGGTGCGGTATAAGCTTCTATTGCCTCCAGAACCTTCGGATCGTCAGCAAATACGTACTGTCCCGCTGCATCATCATAGAAGGCGCCGCCGTACTGCTTTATGATGGAAAGCACCTCAGGTGCGTAGCCCTTTCCGCCCCAGCCAGACTGAACCAGCTTACCGCCTTCTGTCTTTGTAAGCTTTCTGGACCAGTCAAAGAATTCATCCCAGGTTTGCGGTCCTTTTTCTGCATCCAGGCCGGCCTCAGCCACCAGCTTCTTGTTCCATAACATAACAATTGTCTGTAAGTCCGTGGGCATGCCATAATATTTACCGTCGTATTTCAAGCCGTCTACAGCCGCAGGCACAAAGTCAGCCGTGATTGAATCTGCAGACATAACTTCTTCTGCCAGCGGCTTTATCGCGCCGGTCTGCGCAAGCTTCGCCACCATTCCGGACTGTATCTGGAATACATCAGGTGCCGTATCGGTAGCTAGCGCCGGAATCAGCTTCTGGCTATAGTCTCCCTCTGGAATAAATTCTAATTTCACCTTAATATCCGGATTCTGCTCTTCAAATGTTTTGACAAGCGCAGTCATCATCTCATCCCTGGCTGCACTGGAGTGCTGCCAGTATGTCAGCGAAACAGGTGTTTTCTCCCCACCACCGTTTTCCTTCTCTGCAGCTGTCTTTTCCTGATCTGTTGTCTTTTCCTGACTTACTGCCCCTCCAGACGTCTCTTTTGCCGGTGCCTTTGTACAGCCCGAGAGTCCTCCGGCCACTAAGGCTGCCGCAACCAGTAGTGATGCCATTTTTTTCATTTTGAAATCCTCCTCATATTTTATTAATAAATCAGGATTAAATCCTGTCTATTTTCTGATAGAAACCGCTGTAAAAACTTCCTTATCCAGCACATATTCTGCCATACCGTACAGCGACGTGTGATATCCTTGTCTGGATGCTTTGATGGAAATGCTGGCGGTAAAGGGCTTCAGTGCTTTTTCTTTCACCCATGCTTCCACCATCCCGGCCATCTCCGGGATTCTGGATACCGGGCCGCCAATTACCACCACATCGGGATTAAATAAATTAACCGCGTTTACTGCGACCAGGGAAAGCAGCTCGATCTGTTCCCTCATGACCCTGTCGGCAATTTTATCCTTTCCTTCCAAATACCAGTCGGTAAGTACATCGTAGGACAGCATGGTACCGTCTAATATGCTTTCGGGATAAATCGTTTCATACATCTGTGTGTACTGTGCCGCCGCAGGTTTTTCCCCAAGAAGCGTTCCAACGCAGCCTGTGGATGAGCATTTGCAGGGCAGCCCGTGAAGGTCTATGGTGGTATGTCCGATCTCAAGACCGCAGCCATCCATTCTTAAAAGGCTGCCCCTGCTGATTACCGACATGCCGACGCCCTGATCGCACAGCAGGTAAAGCATGTTCCGGCTGTCCTTTCTTGTTCCGTAATACTCTCCAAGAATCAGTGCATCTGTATCCTTAAATACGTAAACCTCCATATCCTTTCTAAACAACTGGTTGCTCAATGCCTGGAGATTCACATTTTCCAGATATAATGCAGTGGAATAGACAATGCTTCTGGAGCTGTAGCAGATAATACCCGGTATGCTGTATGCCACGATGGATATCTGCTCCATCACATTACGCTGCTGTTCCTCAATCAGAGCAGCCGTATCTTTCAGCGCACTGGAAAATGTGGCCTTATCGTGAATTCGGACCGGTAAGGATTTATGCCAGATAATCTCACCTTTCAGATTCACGATTCCTGCCAGAATCCCTTTTGCTGTCACTTTAAGGGTGAGAATTCTTACCCGTTCTCCGTTTAAGCTGTAAATCATTGGCTTTCTGCCGCCGCTGGACTCTCCGTAATATTCCTCCATCAGAAGCGTCTCTCCCACCAGCTCACGGATCAGTGCAGAGACCGTGCCTGCGCTTAATTTCGTAACTTCCATGATCTCGGCTTTCGTCACCTCATTCTTTTCACGGAACACGCTTAATATATTTTGCTTGTTTATGTATTTAATTGTCTCTTTTCCTGCCTTCAAACAATCACCCCTTCCCTTCTTCCATCAGAATCGAGGCAAGCTTCCTCCCGGTTGCATCCCTTGGCTGCTTCCACTCCAGGCAATACGCCAGTGTGGGGATTAAATCCTTATTGTACACGAGGGACGTTTCCCGGTAATCCGATCGTATGCCCGGCCCCGTCACTGCGGTAAAAATATGCTGGCATTTCTCATGAAGACTGTCATGGGTCGCATACAGATGTTTCTGGTCAAGAGGGATTAAAGAAAAGCTTTCTCCCTCTGCCGGGCTGATTAAAAGATCGGCATAATCCCGGTATACGCCCCGCTCAGTAAGTTCCTGCGCCGTAAGGACTGTTTCTACGTATGGAAGCCCACTGAGGCGCTTTTTTAAAGATTCCATTACATTCAAATTGTCAGCTTCTTCGGCTAAAAACATCTGGCATTGAATATCATGAGAGGTTAAAAGGATATCAAAATCCTTTGTTTCAACGTTTCCTTCCCGGCATACAGCCACCCGGTATCCCCATTCCTTAAGGGCGCATATTAAGTCTTCAGTCCTGCTTTTCCCTCTGTAACTTACCATGCCATGATCAGTAGTCAGAAGAAGATACGTGGAATCCAGCAGTCCCTTCTCTTCCAGACTTTTTAATGTCTCACCTATCAGCTCATCAATTCCCTCCAGCACCCGGCAGACGTTATCCACCCGTTTTTCCTCCGAATCCGCATAGCACCAGGGGGGATTATGACCTACAGAATCCAAATCGTCTATGTACAGGAATACGGCATCAGGAAATTCCGGATACTCATATATGGTGCCCTCATGTTCTATGACATTCTCCCGTATAAGCTTCAATAATACAGAAAAACGTTTCCTGTAATCACCGCCAGGTTCCATATAGAGTCTGTCTTTCCTTCCTCTGACAGCACCCTTTCCCTCCAATGCGAACTGCTGGATCGATACAAAGGTCCTTCCTTCCTCTGCCAATACCTCCCCTATGGTCTGTGCCCGGTTGAGACGTCCCGTAAGTACAATTTCATTGGCCTCCCTGTTCCAGTACTTGTCACAGTTTCCTGTCCGGTCTGAATAGCAGCCGCTGACGATACCTGACTGCATGGGGCAGGTAATGGATGGAATTCCCGTATAAGCCTGTTCGAAGAAAACGCCGCGTTTCACCAGCTTTCTTATATTAGGGAGCGCTTTCTGTTCGTCACGCATTCGATCATAATAATATCTTCCAAAACCATCAAGATTGATGTAGATGAGATGCTTTTTCATCATTTAGCACCGTATCCTCTCTCATTCTATTTTTAATCACTGAAATAAGTTGGCTTTAATATAGTCCAAACTATATATAGTGTCAAATAATATTTTCACTTTATCCTATTTTTTGTTTATATTACCCTATATTTCATTAAACTTTTTTCAGTTATTGAATTTAGTTGAAAGAAGTGGACAGAAACTTGTAATCGTGGACCGGCCATGATATTCTTGATTTATTACTTAAACTAATTGTGACTATATAATTCGGGGGGATATCTCATGATAAGAACAATACGTGAAGATGAGCTGATTGAATCCAGACGATTATGCTTTATAGCCTTTGAAAATGCCATTGACGGCGCCTCCTGCGCCGCAGAATCTGCCGATACCATAAAAAGGAATCCGGTTACCAGAATGAAGCGGGATTACCAGAATACACTGGCCTGGTTTGATGAACATAACGTCATGCAGGCATGTGTCTCCCACTGCGTTTGTCCGGTAGAATTTGACGGTAAAACGGCTTCTATGGCAGCGGTCGGCGACGTAGCCGCCATGCCCTGCTGTCAGGGGAAAGGAACAATGAAATCACTGTTTCGTACTATGCTGGAAGACTGGCACAGCCGTAACATTCATTTTTCCTACCTTTACGCTTTCTCTGGAACGTATTACGGTCAGTTTGGATACACCTACTGTGTGCGCAGAAAATACTGGAATTTCCCAATGACACAGCTTCCTGATTTCAGGGTTTCCGGTACTGTGGAGATATATCAGCCATCACGGCTGGAAGATTTAAAAACGATTTATGAAGCTTTTACCACTGGATGCAACCTTTCGGTCATGCGAGACGACATCGAATGGTATCACGCCGTGGGACAATATGAGCCTGACCGCGACTTCCGTTTTGCCTACGTGTATTACAGCGAAGCCGGAACCCCCTGCGGCTACCTCATCTACTCAAAAACAACAGATGAAAAGCAGGCCGTTACCATGAACTGCCATGAATTTGCATACTCAGATATAGAAGGCCTCATGGGGCTGATTCGATTCTGCAAAAGCAGGCAGGCCTATTATGACAGGGTTTCCATTCCCCTTCCCGACTTCATTCCCCTGGATTTTCTTTGTCAGGAATTTAGTCTGCCGGCAGGACATACGGCAACGATCCGCCAGACGATGCACGGCATGGTCCGGGTGGTTCATGCAGAGGAGGTCTTAAAGACCGCCCGGTTCCTGGCTAACGGTTCCATCCGTCTCTTCCTCCGTGATCCATGGCTCCCGGCCAATCATGGTTTATGGGAGATTGAGTGGAAGGAAGACCGCCTTTCTTCTCTCCATTATCAGGCGGACGGGGGCGAAGAGCAGGCCGACGCCGTCCTGGATATCTCTCTGTTTTCCAGGCTGATCTGCAGAGGTTTGACAAAGGAAGAGCTTTCTTACCTGCCAGCTGAGTGCCGGCGGTGCGGCGATGATATGCTGCTTCAGTTGTTTCCACAGAAGAAATGCGCGATTTCTGACTACTTTTAATGCCTTGTTTATCGTACCAATTTGCTACAGGCAATTACTCGTATTAATTCCCAATTAAAAAGCCTTCGAATTGAGACCGATTGCTCAATTCAAAGGCTTTTTTTGTTAAATAAATATCATAGGAAATCCGGAAATAAAATTACTGTCCTGTTATGGGGGTTTTTTCTTCCTGTTTCTTTTTATTTCTTTCCCGAAGCTCTCTGAAAAATTCTTTCATCATTTGAGAGCATTCTTCTCCCAAGACCCCTGTTTCCGTTACAACCTGATGGTTAAACCCCTCCACGTGAAGCATATCAAGCACCGATCCCGCACAGCCGGCCTTTGCATTCATGCATCCGATAACGACTCTGGGAATCCTGGCCTGGACAATGGCTCCGGCACACATGGGGCAAGGTTCCAGGGTCACGTACATCGTGCATCCCTCAAGCCTCCAATCCCCGATTTTTCTGCATGCTTTACGAATGGCGTTGATCTCCGCGTGGGACAGGACATTCATATCAACGGTACGGCGGTTATATCCGCGGGCTATAATCTTATCTTCGTAAACAATAACACAGCCGATGGGGACCTCGCCAATGGCGCCTGCCTTTTCAGCCTGTTTTATTGCTGTGCGCATATATTTCTCATCTGTCGTCATATTAGTTCCTCTTTGCTTTTATCTCCAAGGTGTTTCAATTTATTATACCCTTAGAGTACTTCATTGTGATATACTTGGATAAGTATATCACGAAACAAAGGAATGGTGAAGGTATGAAACTATGCGGTCTTCAAAAAACAACGCTTCTGGATTTTCCCGGCCACGTGGCAGCCACGATTTTTCTCGGCGGCTGCAATTTTCGCTGCCCCTTCTGCCATAACAGCGGGCTGATCGGCAATGAGGCAGAGTCCATGTTCAGTGAAGAGGAAATTTTAAGCTTTTTAAAGAAAAGAAAAGGAATTTTAGAGGGAGTCTGCATTACAGGGGGAGAACCCACCCTGTCTGAAGATTTAGAACCCTTTATCCGGAAAATCCGGGATCTGGGCTATCTTATTAAACTGGATACCAATGGATATCGGCCGGAGGTCTTAAAAAGGCTGGCTTTAAACGGGCTTTTGGACTATGTGGCAATGGATATTAAAGCCGGCAGAGAACATTATCCCAAGGCAGCCGGAATAAGGGGGCTAAAGATGAAAGATATTGAGGAAAGCGCTTCTTTTCTCCTTCATGGAACCCTTCCTTTTGAATTCCGCACAACGGCGGTAAAAGGAATCCATAGCCTCCAGGATTTTGTAGATATTGGCGAATGGCTGACAGGTTGTCCTAATTATTATCTGCAAAACTATGCGGACTCGGACCAGGTCCTATGTCCAGGCTTCCAGCCCTTTTCCATAGAAGAGCTGAATAAATTCTTAAATATCTTAAAGCCCAGGATTCCCAACGCCATGCTAAGAGGCGTTGAGAATTAATCAGGGCATGCCGATAAGGGGGCTTAAACTAGCCCCCTAATTTTACATCGGTATACCAGAATCCAAACCTGCCGTCTTCCATTGGCTGCTCCTTGGAAAGCACAAAATTGGGAAAGCCGAACATGGAAGCCATATATCGCTCATTGCTGTAATAATGCCCCGGAATTCCAAGAAGGTAACGAGGCATTCCATCTGGATTCAACAGTTTTGCCAGAATTAAGTAACGGTAATTGTAGTATCCATGCAGGAGGAAGCTATTGTTGCCATAAACCCAGGACTCCCTTGGAAGGATACCGATATCCTGGGGTTTGATGGTCAGAATTTCACAGCCATCCTCATAATCAAATGCAAGAATCCTAGTATGTTCACGTTTCAACTTTTCCCAGATCATAGTATGGGAATTATCGACTTGGTTTTCACTTTGACGCAGGCGCTCCAATTCATCAGGATTTCCCAGCTTTGGCTGTACCTCCTGATTGCCCATGTTTTCTTTTAACACAGCATCTGCCCGGTAACAAGTGGTTTCACCAATCCCATCCTGGGCACTGCAAGGATAAGGCTCACTGAATACAGCTTCCCTTTCCTGGGCATCCACTGCTTTGGCATTCTCTTGCTCAAAAGCCTTTTCCTGCATCTCATTGGGTATGTCTTCCTGTCCGTCATTTTCCCAATCTCCGGATACTGGCTCCGCAGACTGCATGGCACTCTGCTGGACTCCTGCTGATGAAAACCATTCCGGTTCTCCGGCTGCTACCGGTTCTCCAGCCGGTTCCCCGGTCTCTGCTACTACGCCCGGTTCTTCCATATACTGGAGGTCTTCTTCCGATTCCTCTATGTACGGATGGTCTTCTTCCGATTCCTCTGTGTACTGTAAGGTATCTTCTTCCACTATCGACTCATCAGACATGATCCATTCCTGCTCCACAACCTCTGACTCTGCATTTACCAGTTCCTCATCGTCTGGTACGGCAAGGTCCATATCCGCGTCAGCTGATCTCTGATCCTCTTCAGACAGGTTCTCTGCTTGCAGATCTTCCTCCTTCGGCAGCTCCTGTTCTTCGGCAACCAGAACATCCTCTTCTTCTGTCCGGTCATCGGAGGAAGACTCAATTATATCATCCTTTGAAATCTCTGCCCTGGAAATCTCCCGGGGTTCATCAGGCGCCAGCGGGAACTCTTCCTCGATTTCGCGTACCGCCTGTTTTATCTTTTCTTCTGAAATAACGGCCTGTTCCTTCTCTGAAACCACCTTGGCCGCACTCTCCAGATCAACTTCCGCCGCATGGGCAACAGCATCTTCCCAAATGGTCGTATAGGAACGCCATGTATTTTTCACATCATGGATGGTCAGTCCATAGCACTGATCCACGTTAATTCCGGAGTGTTCTATATCGCTTGACGATACCACAGTCCTGAATTCACCGGAACCACCACGTATAAAAATATTTCCCAGGAATATTTCCTGGTCTGCGGCTAATAAGTATACTCCAATATCATTGCCGCCCACATATATTCTTTTGACACTGACCGTAATCTTGCACTGGACCCCTCTCGTCTCTATCTTGGCAAATCCGATGTTTTTTCCTTTGACTGCGCCTTCATAGGCATAAATATATGAGATTAGTCTTCGATAATTAGGCATGCCATCACTCCTTTATAATTATTTTATGCAAAATGCCATTGCATCTATGACACAAAAATGATATCCTTATGAAAAGAATATATAAAATTTTTTTCAAACGTATGGAGGGATAGAGAAATGAAGCTTTATCGCGCGAAAGACTACAACGATATGAGCCGCAAGGCTGCCAATATTATATCTGCTCAGATTATTATGAAACCGAGCTGTGTTCTTGGACTGGCTACCGGTTCCTCACCTATAGGCACCTATAAGCAATTGATCGAGTGGTACAACAAGGGAGATCTTGATTTTTCCCAGGTTAAGACTGCGAATCTTGATGAATACAAGGGACTCACCAGGGATAATGATCAAAGTTATTACTATTTTATGCGTGAGAACCTGTTTCGCCATGTAAACATTGACGAAGCAAATACCAACATCCCCAATGGAATGGAACCTGATGCCAACAAAGAAGCAGCCCGCTACGAGGAAATTATCAAAAGCCTGGGCGGTGTTGACTTACAGCTCTTAGGTCTTGGGCACAATGGCCACATTGGTTTCAACGAGCCATCCGATATTTTTCCAAAGGATACACACATCGTAGACCTTCAGGAAAGCACCATTGAAGCCAACAAGCGTTTCTTCGCATCAATTGACGAAGTTCCACGCCAGGCTTATACCATGGGAATCGGCACCATTATGAGAGCCAAAAAGATCCTGCTGATTGTCAGCGGTGCTGAAAAAGCAGACATCCTTTATGATGTAATCTGCGGACCGGTTACTTCCAAGGTTCCGGCATCTATTTTACAGCTTCATCCGGATGTTACCATTGTGGCAGACGAAGCGGCTCTTTCCAAGCTGGAAAATATTTAAGCCCAGCTGTTTATTCTTCTGTTTCCAAATTATATGACAGTATCTGCCCGGCTGCTCCTGCACCGGGCTTTTTTATTCCCATTTGCAGGGTGGACATTCTGAATAGGAAAAGCAGGAGTTTCATTAGAAATTTTCAGGTTGGAATTTATATGGAAATAGTGTAGAATGAGTTTAAAACTTATGATAAGGAGATGTTAAATATGGCATATACATTTTCAAAAGATTTAGAAACCGGCAACCAGTTAATTGATTCTGAGCATCGCCAGTTAATTGATGCAGTCAATAACCTGCTTACCGCCTGTTCCACAGGGAAAGGGCGTGCGGAGCTGGCTAATACCACCAAATTTCTGCAGGACTATACCGCAAAACACTTCGGCAATGAGGAGAAGCTCCAGATTCAGAATCAGTATCCAGATTATGTAAACCACAAGCGTTATCACGAGGATTTCAAAAAAGTGGTTGCAGGAATCTGTGCCAAGCTGGAAAAGGAAGGCCCGACCATCATTCTTGTAGGCGAAGTTAACAGTGCCATTGCAGGCTGGCTGATCAACCACATCAAAAAAGAGGATGCCAAGGTGGCCGCTCATATTAGAAGCAGGGCTTAATCCTACAGAGTAAATTGCATCTTATGGTACCGGTATTTTGACAGAACAGGCCGGAAAGCTAAAACAACGCTCCGGCAGAAGGAAGGAACATGATTATGAAAGATCCTAATTGTGCATACTGTATGAAGGGAGATCTTGTTGCAAAATTCGGCTATCCTGTTTGCGAAATGGAGACAGGATTCTTATATTTATTTAAAGAGCAGAGTAAAAAGGGCAGGGTTATTCTTGCTTATAAAGACCACGTCAGTGAGTTGGTTGATATTGAGGATGAGGAAAGAAATGCCTTCTTTGCTGATGTAGCCAGGGTTTCTAAGGCTGTCCATAAAGTATTTAATCCGGATAAGGTAAATTACGGCGCTTACGGCGATACCGGCTGCCACCTTCATATGCATATCGTTCCGAAATATAACGGCATGGACGAATGGGGCAGTACCTTTGCCATGAATCCGGACAAGTTATATTTGACAGATAAAGAGTATGAGGAAATGGCGGCTGCCATCCGTGCAGCATTATAAAAATAAAAACACTCATGAGGAGGAGGCCGGATCATGTTAGATGAAATCAGGGCACAGGCCGAAATGGCTGCAAAAGAGCTGCTGGAAGCGGCACACTTAAACGAGAAGGACTTAGTCGTAATCGGCTGCTCCTCCAGCGAGATATCCGACCACAGGATCGGTTCCCATTCCAGTGCGGAAATCGGACAGACTGTGTTTTCTGCCATTTATGAGGTTTTTAACGAACAGGGGATTTATGTTGCAGCCCAGTGCTGCGAGCATTTAAACCGGGCTTTGATTCTGGAAAAAGAGGCGGCCATACTCTACGGCTACGAACCGGTTAATGTGATACCGCAGTTAAAAGCCGGCAGTTCCCTTGCAACTGCGGCTTATCAGACCCTGCAATGCCCTGTGGCAGTAGAATCCATAAAAGCCCACGCCGGAATTGATATCGGTGACACCTTGATTGGCATGCATTTAAAGGCCGTAGCTGTACCCGTCCGTATAAAGACCAGGTACATCGGCGCAGCCCATGTAGTCACCGCACGTACCAGACCAAAATACATTGGCGGGGCCCGCGCCTGCTATGACGAGACCTTGGGATAAACAACCTTTACACAACGCAAAAAGCGCATCTTGCAGCTGTTTTTACAGCTAATCAAGACGCGCTCTTTTTATATTTATTATTAAACTATTTTATGATGGATATTTTGCTCCAGTCATTAATCCATAGTAGCATGTGTAAAGAACCAGTAGCCGTATGGAGAATGCCATGTACCCTTTAATTCAGGCTTCTGCAGATAGAAATCGCTGGAGTATACAAGCGGAGCAACCGCTGCATCTTCCATGATCAGCTTCTCTGCTGCATGAAGCTTCTCATAATGCTCTGTCTTATCAGCCGTATCACGGGCCGTATTTAACAGGCTGTCCACCTCAGGATTTGAATACTTTCCGTCGTTGTTTCCGCTTTCAGTCGTGAATAAGTTTAACATATTGGAAGGATCATCATAGTCGTATACCCAGCCTCCGCGGGCAATCTGGAAGTCACCGGCACGACGGGTTGGTGCGAAGGTAGACCATTCAACAATCTTAATATCCATTCTGATTCCCAGTTCGCTCCATGCACTCTGTAAATATTCTGCAATCGGCTTATTGTAACCGGCATCATTGGTCATATATTCGATCACTGGGAAGCCTTTTCCGTCTGGATAGCCTGCTTCTGACAGAAGTTCTTTTGCTTTGTTTAAGTCTTCTTCGTAATTGCTTACATTAAAGTAATCACCGCCGTTGTTCTTTCTTGTAACCTCTTCAAAAGAAGAACCGCCTTCCACATCAGAGATACCAGGGCCTACAAAATTGGTAGCTGGTAATACAGTTCCTGCCATTACGGTACTGGCAATGTATTCCCGGTCAACGGCAAGGGTCAATGCACGGCGCACCAAAGCATTATCAAAGGGGGCTTTCGTAACGTTGAAGATTGTATAGGAAGTCGCCATACGAGGATCTAAGTGGTAATCAGGCGTACCCTCAAGGCTTGGGATCTCGTCAGTAGGAACATCCTTGATCATAGATACTTCCCCTGTCTGATAAGCACTGTAAGCTGCGTTGGAATCTTCCATAAGAACAAATTTTAAGGTATTTAAAGTCACAGAATCTGCATCCCAGTAATTTTCATTCTTAGCAAAGGAGATATGGGAACCTGGTACCCACTCGATCATCTTTAACGGTCCGTTTGATACATAAGTATCAGGTATTAAGGACCACTGGTCACCATTAGCCTCTACGACATCCTTTTTTACAGGTGCCATGCTGGCATGGGTTGTAATTTTATCAAAATAAACGCAAGGAGATGCCAGCTCCACTACAAAGGTTTTTGCATCAGGTGCGGATACAGCCAGGGCATCAACATTTCCTGTTGTTGCCTCATCATATCCTTTTACCATGGAAAGCATGTCTGCTGCATAAGGAGCTGCTGTTGCAGGATCAGCCAGACGCTTCCAGGAATATACGAAATCTTCTGAGGTAAGTTCAGAGCCATCACTCCATTTTAATCCATCCCTTAAATGAAACGTATAGGTAAGTCCATCATCACTCACATCAAAAGACTCAGCCTGTCCGGGAATAATATTATTATCCTTATCAAAGGTCATAAGTGTCTCAAATGCGTGCAGGATCATATTGGATGCATCAATTGATGCATTTAAAGCCGGATCAATGGTTTCCGGATCAGGACCAATCTGAACTGCCAGATCAAGCCCTCCTGCAGAATTTCCTGCTTCTGTTTTCTGTGTTTCGTTGCCGGCCGTACCGGATTTACCGGAACCCCCGCATGCTGTCAGGATCATCCCTGAAGCAAGGACTGCCGCTAATACAAGCGCCATTTTCTTCATATCTGTTCCTCCGTATCTGCTATTTTTTTGCGTCCGCCCTTCAGAGACAGCGCAGGTTTTAGCATACCACAGATAGACAGTTCTTGCAACGTGGAAATTCATGACACCCTCGTGTTACCGCGGTAATTCAGTAAAGGGCCAGACATTTCCTGGCGGGAAATGTCTGGCCCAAAAAGACACTTTTATATTTTATTAACGGTATGAGGTCTGAACTGCCTTCATTAAATACTTCGGATCCTTCACATAAGGGGTGACCGGACAAATCTTTTTATTCGATCCCATCAATGTGTAAACAGCGATTCTGGCGGCCCTGACCGAATATTCCTCGGTAAATACCATGTCATCCGGAATTTCCACAAACTGGCTTATCATAGCGAAGTTGGTAGAGCCGGCAGGAACTACCTTCGGACGGTCAGTCATTTTGCGTGGCTGGAACTGGGCATCTACATAAGGCATCATGCAGGGAATGACATTAACCACATCTGCCAGGATTTCATCCTTACGGTTTTCCATGTGAAGATGGTGGAGAAGCTCGATGAGCATTTCCTCTCCGGTACAATCCTTCATCGGTTTCTTTATGAAGTCCCCTTCACGGTCCGTATAAAGCCCGTATCCCCAGAAGATCGTCTGGTCCATAGGCTGATTGATAAAATGAGGCTGGGCAGCTACAACTATGCTCATCAGCCAGTTGGAATCCTTAAAGGTCATAAGTGCTCCGCTTCCAGGTACATTGCCGGAGTAATCCTCAATTAGTTTAAGAAGTTTATTTCCACGGCTTGTTACGGTAAAGCTTTCCCAATTGGTCTCATGAACATCGCCAAAGAATGGGTAAGGATTTCCAAGTCCAGGTTTCTTAGCCGATACCTTGGTCCATAATTCCCCGGATATTGGTCTTAACACAGGCTCCGGAGCCGGAGTGTGAAGATCTCCAAGGGTTGCGCTGTCGGTCATACAGGCATTGGTCATGATGCAGATATCGCCATCCTGAAGCTCGATCTGTCTTTCTATCCCGTTATCTTTTAAGTGAAGCACTTTAGCTGTAATTCCATCTCCATCTGCGAAATCAATATCTGTAACCGTACAGTTTTCCGCAAAGACAACTCCCTGCTTTCTTAAATAGTTTTCCAAAGGACGGATTACACTGTCATACTGGTTCAATGGGGTTCTTGTTACTCCTTCCAAAGTCTCGATCCTTGAAAATTCCAGGATCATCCGGCGCATGTAGCGGCGGAACTCAAAAAGACTGCTCCATTTCTGGAATGCAAAGGTAGTCTGCCACATATACCAGAAGTTCGTTGTAAAGAAATGAGGCATGTCAGCGAACCATTCCTCAATGGTCATATCGTCCAGCTTTTCTTCCGGTGTATTCATAAGCTTTAACATGGCCATACGTTCCTGCTGGGTAAAGCCCATGCTCTTCACATCAAGGATGGTTCCATCCTTATCTACCAGCCTGGCTTTCGCATGGGTTGGATGGGCATGGTCAAAGCTTAAGATCTCTTCGCTTACGCTCCTTGCAGGGTTATTTAAAGACGGGATGGTACGGAACAGTTCCCAGAAGTTTTCATAAGTCTCTTCATTAAGCATACGTCCGCCCCGGCAAACAAATCCTTTTTCCGGAGTTCCGATACCATCGTTGCTTCCTCCGAGAATATGCATTCCTTCAAAAATCGTGATCTGGTCTCCCGGCATGTTGCAGTCACGTATGAGATAAGCCGCTCCTGCCATGCTTCCCAAACCGCCGCCTACAAAATATGCTTTTCCAGGGGCCTGTCCGTTTTCCATATGACTTATGTTTTCTTCATTTTTTAAATCCATCTGTTTTTTTGAATAATCATAGGCTTTTTTTGCAGCTACTCCTGCTGCAGTTGCCGCAGCTCCCCATGCAAGCACTTTTCCGAAATTATTTTTTCCTTTCATATGCAACGCTCCATTCTATGAATTGTGTTAACTGATATGCTTATATTATCATACTTCATTTTATCCGTCACCATACATGGTTTTTCAGTTGTATAAAAAAACGACATCAGGGAAATGATGTCGTAAAACCAGACAATTTTGCAATTTTGTCTATAGAAGATTTTTTTACCTTATTTTAATATAAAGATAATGAAAAAGGAGGACTTTTTATGTCGGCAACTATTCACAAACATATCCGGGAGTCCGTCCTGAAAACGGCGCTTCTCCACCAGTTAAGAAACGGGCAGAAATCTCCGGAGCGAACCGCCCGGAACTTAGAAGAACTGTTGGAAAAATTCAACCCCTTATCCGCAGAGCTTTTTTCTTATTCTGATCTGGTTGTGCTCATTAAAAGCTGTACTATGGAAGAGTGCCTGGATATCATCATGCATAAGCTTTCTTAAAGCCCTGCCTGGCTCCGGAGATAACCGGCCCGCTCCGAAGCCTTGGCCAGGCTTTTTAAACGTTCCGCCACGAGCCGCGGCTCCGTTCTCATTCCCTTCTCCACCCAGTCAACGATGATTCCGCATATGCCATATGCATAAAATTCTGCGTCAAAATCCCTCTCCTCTACGGTAAGCTTCTTCTTTTCATCCAGCTTTATAATCGCTTCGGAAAACAGGGCCTTTGCCATCTCAAATAAGTAACTCTCAAAAGTATGTTCCTGTTCCTTGATGGTATTGATGTAAAAGGCCTTTTCTTCTTTCATATTCTGAAGCAGTTCAAAAATCTTCTGGTCCCAGTTATCAAGGGTAATGTCTTCTGCTAATTTAGCAAAATTCTCATTGTAATAGATCCAGCTTAAAAGTTCATATTTATCCTGAAAATGATAATAGAAGGTCTGCCGGTTTAACTCCCATACCGAAGTGATATTGGATATGGATATCTTATCAAAGGGCTTTTCCCTGCAGACTTGTTTTAAGGCTTCTGCTATTGCTCGTTTTGTAATAAGCGAATCCGACATAATCCCTCCTATCTGTTATTTCATTCCTGTAAAATAGTTGCTTAAGGAGGCAAACTGCTCT
Source organism: Lacrimispora celerecrescens (assembly GCF_000732605.1). Classification (GTDB taxonomy): domain Bacteria; phylum Bacillota; class Clostridia; order Lachnospirales; family Lachnospiraceae; genus Lacrimispora; species Lacrimispora celerecrescens_B. Next base: position 30,425 of record NZ_JPME01000028.1, read on the forward strand.
AAAGTCAATGCCTCTCCCCGTATGGAGGGCCCAAGTCCCAGGCTTTCAACCGCTTCCATGATCTGTTCCTTTGTAAAGGGAATCTCCGGAGAATTGTTTAATCCGTTTTGAAGGGTCTTTCTTCTCTGGTTAAAGGATGCTCGAATCAGCCGGAACATAAGACCAGGATCCTCTGTCTTTACCGGTGGTTCCTTGTGGCGGGTCAGGCGGATGACTGCAGATCCTACGTTAGGGCGGGGCATGAAGCAGTTAGGAGGAACATTTGCCACAATATATGGATCTGCATAATACTGGACTGCCAGGGAAAGAGCGCCGTAATCTTTGGAACCAGGCCCTACCTGCATGCGGTCAGCCACTTCCTTCTGAACCATGACCGTGATATTATCGATTGGAACCAGGTTTTCAAAAAGACCCATAATGATGGGGGTCGTGATGTAATATGGAAGATTTGCAACAACCTTAATGGGACGTCCGCCGTTATATTGTTCCGTTATCTGATTGATGTCAACTTTAAGAATATCCGCATGGATAACGGTTACATTCTCATAGTCTGCCAGGGTCTCGTTGAGTATGGGGATCAGGTTTGAATCGATCTCCACTGCCACTACATGTCTGGCATTTTCAGCCAGGTACTGTGTCATCGTACCGATCCCCGGCCCGATTTCCAGAACGCAGTCATCCTTTGTTACGCCTGCCGCGGCTATAATTTTATCTAATACGTGAGTATCTATTAAAAAATTCTGTCCGAATTTCTTCTGGAATGCGAATTCGTATTTCTTTATGATCTCAATAGTTTTTTGGGGATTTCCCAGTGTTGCCATGCCTGTCCTCCGTTTTCTTTTATAGCTGTTCCTTAAGCCTGTAAAGCCTTTTGGCATTCTGATTGGTGATATCAATAACTGTTTCTTCCGGAATTCCTTTAATGGCACTGATTTCCTGTACCACATAAGGAAGATTGATAGAGGAATTACGCTTTCCCCTGTTGGGCGCGGGAGCCAGATAAGGACAATCCGTCTCCAGGACCAGCTGTTCCATCGGCATATACTCCACCACTTCTTTAAGTTTCTTTGCATTCTTAAAGGTAAGGACACCTCCGATCCCAAGATAATATCCCATATTTAAGTATTCCCTGGCGATCTCCTTTCCATAAGAAAAGCAGTGAATCACTCCCCCAATGTCCTTTCCTCCCTCTGACCTCATAATATCCAGAGTATCCTTTGCCGCATCGCGGCTGTGGATGATGACTGGAAGCTTTACTTCCCTGGCCAGGCTGAGCTGGCGGATAAACCACTTTTTCTGGGTTTCATGATCGGGCTCATCCCAGTAGTAATCAAGACCGATCTCGCCGATTGCCACAATCTTTTTATGGGAAGAATGTTCCTTCAGCCAGGCTAAGTCTTCCTCGTTCAGTTCTCCGGTTTCATTGGGATGAACACCGATGGCTCCGTATATATATGGATATTTCTCTGCAAGTTCCAGTGTATGTCTGGAAGTTTCCATGCTGGCCCCCACATTGGTGACAGCCTCAATTCCATGGTTATAAAGGCTGGTCAGCAGTTCCTCCCTGTCTTCATCAAATGCCTCATCATCATAATGGGCGTGTGTATCAAAAATCATAGGAATCTCCTTATAATAATCAAACGCAGAATATAAAGCAAAACTAAGTGAGCGGGATAAAACCAATAAAAAAAGTATTTTAAATTATTTTTTCCTCTCGCCCCGCTGTACATACGGATGGGGATGAAAGCCAGGATGGCGGCTCCAAAGCAGCTAAGGCTTTCTACGGCTGCCAGAATTCCTGCAAATATGGTCTGTCTTTTCTTATCTTTATAAAAAACATAAAAAAGCAGGATCATGGAAATCCCAATGATATTATAATCACATTTAAGAAGAACAGCCGCTCCGCATCCGGCCAAAAATACCAGGGTCTGCCTGATTGGGTTACCAAAAACCTTATCATACCAGTAAATAACCCATAGACCAATGAACAGGGTAAAATATACATTCTGATATCCTGGGTAAAGCCATGTGTCAAAGACAGCCAGGTCAAAAGGAATCTCAGAAATAAGAGCGAATAAAAAAAGCCTGGCACCATATTTCTTAATATCCCTGGTATGGAAAAATCCTTCTACCAGCAGAAAACAAAAGATAGGAAATGCAATTCTTCCAATGGTGCGAAGCGCCAGGTTCGCTATACTCACCCAGGCCAAGGGGTTCTCCTGATATTTTAATATACCATTTTCAAGAATAGCCACTCCGATATGATCTATGAGCATGGTAACAATGGCGATCATCTTTAAGGAGTTTCCTGTTATTCCTTTTATGCGGGCGATCATTGATTCCTTCATGGAATTCTCCTTCTTAAAACAATAAGGCCGGATTCGATTACCCGGCCTTTCGTTGTTTCTTTTAAAGTGTCTTCAGATATTCCCTTGTATTAGCAGATTTCCGCTCCTGCCGGCATTGTTTTCTCCGGTACCATAAGGGATAGGTTGCCTTCTGCATCTTCCGCGCAGAGAAGCATGCCTTCAGACATGACTCCAGCCAGTTTTGCTGGTTTTAAGTTTACCACAACCATCACCTTTTTGCCAACCATTTCTTCCGGTGAATAGTGAGCTTTGATTCCGCTGACGATCTGTTTTACCTGACTTCCGATTCTCACCTGGGAACACAGAAGCTTCTTTGACTTTGGAACCGCTTCACAGGCAATGATCTCACCTACCTGGAACTGAAGCTTGGCAAAATCGTCGTATTCAATCTCTGCCTTGGCTTCTATATCAATCACGGCCGAAGCATCTTCTTTGGCAGCCTCTTTCGATTCTGCCTCTTTCGGCCCATACATGGCTTCCACCTTCTCCATGACTTCTTTGATATCCATTCGGGCAAACAAGATCTCCGGTTTATCCGTAACCTTGTTCCCAGAGGGATATAAACCAAATTCATTCATCTGGGATAAATCTCTTTTTTCTGTATTCAGCTGGTTAAGAATTTTTTTCGATGTATTCGGCATAAAGGAGTCAAGGAGAGATGCTCCGATGGCAATGGCCTCCGTCAGATTATAAAGAACGGTTTCCAGCCGGCTCTTTGATGCTTCATCCTTAGCAAGAGTCCATGGAGCAGTTTCATCAATGTATTTGTTGCTTCTTCTGAAAATGTTAAAGATTGCTGTCATAGCATCAGCAACGCGGAGTTTCTCCATCTTCTCCTGTACCTTTTTCACTTCTTCCAGCACGACTGCCTTTAAGTCTTCATCAACAGCATCCACTGCCTTCCCGTCAGACACAATTCCGCCAAAGTATTTATTGGACATGGAAATGGTACGGTTCACCAGATTGCCAAGGATATTGGCAAGGTCAGAGTTCATACGCTCCACCATAAGCTCCCAGGAGATGACACCGTCATTGTCAAATGGCATTTCATGAAGGACGAAATAGCGGACTGCATCCACACCAAAGAAATCCACCAGGGTATCTGCATACAGGACATTACCTTTGGATTTGCTCATCTTACCGTCCCCCTGAAGCAGCCAGGGATGGCCAAATACCTGCTTTGGCAGAGGAATATCAAGGGCCATCAGGAAAATAGGCCAGTATATTGTATGGAAGCGGATAATATCCTTACCGATCAGGTGAAGGTCTGCCGGCCATAATTTGGCAAACTGATCACTGCTTTTGCCGTCACAATCATAGCCGATTCCGGTAATATAATTGGTCAGCGCATCAAGCCAGACATAGGTGACATGCTTCGGATCAAAGGACACCGGAATTCCCCATTTAAAAGTAGTCCTGGATACACAAAGATCCTGAAGCCCCGGAAGTAAGAAATTGTTCATCATCTCATTTTTTCTGGACACAGGCTGGATAAAGTCCGGGTTCTCATTGATGTGTTTTATCAAACGATCCGCGTATTTGCTCATGCGGAAGAAATATGCCTCTTCTTTTGCCGGCTTTACCTCACGGCCGCAGTCCGGACATTTGCCGTCTACAAGCTGGGATTCTGTGAAAAAGGATTCACAGGGGGTGCAGTATAAGCCTTCGTAATGTCCTTTATAAATATCACCCTGATCATAGAGTTTCTTAAAGATCTTCTGAACCTGTTCCTCGTGGTCTTTGTCAGTGGTGCGGATGAATTTATCGTAAGAGGTGTTCATCAAATCCCAAATACTCTTTATTTCACCGGCTGCCCTGTCTACAAATTCCTTCGGCGAAATACCTGCGGCCTCTGCCTTTTCCTCAATCTTCTGGCCATGTTCATCGGTTCCTGTCTGGAAAAATACGTCATAGCCTTCCGCCCTTTTATAACGGGCAATCGCATCTGCAAGTACTGCCTCATAAGTATTGCCAATATGAGGCTTTCCTGATGCATAGGCAATGGCTGTGGTGATATAATATGGTTTTTTGTTAGAATCTTTACACATTCTGTTTTCCTCCTGTTTATGAAATGGGAATTCAAATAAAAACCCGTCTTAAAATATCCTTTCGGAAATTTAAAGACGGGGAACTGTCCCGTGTTACCACTTTAATTTATCCGTACCTTACAGTACAGACCTTACCGGCTGCGTTTGTTCCATAAAATCCCCCTAAGATCTTATGGTTACTTAATAACAGTCTGACACGATAACGGGTGTAACCGTCGAAATTTAAAGGCGCTGTTTCGCCAATTCAATTCCGCTGCTCCAAGGCCATGTTGGGAAATACGCTCAAGCTTCCTTTTCAGCTTCCGGAAGTCTCTGCACATGAGGTTAATTTCTTACTCTTCTTTTCTCAGCATTCTAGAAATTAGATTGTTAGTAACCCTAGTTTAATAGTTTCAGTAGGGTTTGTCAAGCGGGTATGTTGATACATCAGTGCTTTTGTCATGACTTTTTTAATATCATCATATAAATAATAATAGTGAATCACGGAGGAATAAAATATGAAAAACATTGTTTTGAAACAGGGCCGCCGTTTTCTGTCCTTCTTCCTGGCTGTTTCCCTGCTTTGTGCTTGCGCACCCCCCAATAAATCACCCGCCGCACCTACAGGGGCGGGGTATGAACAATTCCATGCAAGGGATTTATCCGCTCAAAACAAGTTTGATCAATTTACAAATGATCTGTTTCGTGAGGAGATCAGCGATTCCGGGATCAGCTTTCATTTCAGCATAGCAGATCCTGCTTCCCGGGGACTTGACACAGTTCCTTTGACCCTTGGTGATTTTTCTCTGGATAAAATGAAACAGGGATCAAAAGACCTTAGGGAGTTAAAAATGAAGCTGGAAGATTTTAACCCCCGACAGCTAACCGACGAACAGCGGTTAACCTGGCAGATTCTCCGCTCCTACATAAATACGGAATTAGCCTCCGACGGTCTGGAGCTTTACGCCCAACCTCTAACTACTACCATCGGAATCCAGGCACAGCTTCCCATCTTGTTTTCAGAATACGCCTTTTACACCAGGGATGATGTGGACCACTATCTTGCTCTGCTTTCTACCATTGATGATTATTATGGGCAGATCATGGAGTTTGAAAAGAAAAAATCAGAAGCCGGCTTATTTATGTCTGATGCTACCGCAGATCATGTATTAAAATCATGCGAGGCATATCTAATCCAGCCTGACCACAGCTTCCTTGCCGACACATTTAACACACGGGTGGATGCCCTCACGGACTTAACCGATGAAGAGAAAGCTTCCTATAAAGAAAAGAATTTAAAAGTCCTGGAAGAACATTTCATACCGGCTTATAAAAATCTAGTCAATGGAATCACCGCCCTTATGGGGACCGGGACCAATGACAAGGGCTTATCCCAGTATCCTAAGGGTAAAGAATATTTTGAATACCTGGTCAATTCCAATACAGGAACCTCCTATGGTTCCATCCGAAACCTGACAAAGGCAATCGAAAAACAGCTGAACTCTGATATCCAGGCCATAGGACAGATTACAAAGGAACACCCGGAGGTCCTGGACCACCTTGACAACTATTCCTTCCATTATACCAAACCGGAAGATATCCTGGATTTTCTTAAAACCCAGATATCCTCAGATTTTCCTGAACTTCCGCCCTGCAGTTATACAGTAAAGTACGTTCCAAATTCCCTGGAGGCATCTTTAAGCCCTGCCTTCTACTTAGTCCCTCCCTTGGACCGTTATGAGGATAATGTCATTTATATCAACGGCAACCCGCGGTTTCAAAATGATGACCTTTTCACCACCCTGGCCCATGAAGGCTATCCGGGGCATTTATATCAGAATGTTTATTTCTTAAGCAGCAAACCAAATGACTTAAGAAGCATCCTCTCCTTCCCCAGCTATTCGGAAGGCTGGGCAACCTATGTGGAGTTTTACTCCTACACCATGGATAACGGGCTGCCTCCGGGACTTGGAGAGCTTTTAGCACATAACACTGCCGTCACCTTAGGCATCTATGCTTATCTTGATATTTGTATCAATTATGAGGGCTGGGATAAAGAGCAGACAGCCAAATATCTTGGCACATTTTATAATATTGAAAAAACGGATATTGTGGATTCCATTTACAACAGCCTGATCGAGAATCCCACCAACTATATGGAATACTATGTGGGATACATGGAAATTATGGAAATGCTGGGCACAGCCAAGAAGATCTTAAAAGATGATTTTAATTTAAAGGACTTTCACACCTTTTTACTTAATACAGGTCCTGCTCCGTTTTCAGTTATCCAGCCTGCGTTCCGTACATGGCTGTCCAAACAGTTAAGAAACCAGTAAAAAAAGGGCAGAAGCTTGTGATTGCTTCTGCCCTTTCTATTTATTTTATTTTCTTATAATTCTTAACGTATTCCAGGTAATCACCATCTCCCTGCTTGATCTGACTATTGGAATAATCCTTACCATTAACAAGAACTTTTAATTTGTCCAATTCAAAATTCTCAATAAAGGTATTGCCAACCGCGGTCAGGGTAAGTATATCATCCGCTGTACCCTTTTCTGGTATCTGGGATAAATCAAGAGTGGCCGTGCCATCATCTTTTTTATCAAACTTCAGAACCTTTGTACCTTCCTCTAATACGCCGTATTCAATCAGCTTGTCCGCCATAGCGTCTGCCGTCAGTTCAGATACTGCATCCATTGCCTGATTTAAACCTGTGGCGTCATCATTCTGGCTGTATACGGATATGATCTCCATAGGTTCTGCATTAGGATCAGGAACTTTATCACTGGCGCCTCCCGTTGAAGCTATTGCCCCAGGGCCAGGTGCTGTGGTCTCCACCTTTGGTTCTGTTGGTGCACATGCCACCAGGGACACCATCATCATTGCGCTAATTAAAAACACGATGAATTTTTTCATAATTGCATATTGCCTCCTTAAATTCTGTTAAAGGCTCCGAAACCATAGGTTTAACTTGGTTAGAGCTTTGATCAAAACTTCTATTTCATTCTCACTTAAACCTGAAACAATGCCGGAGATCATCTCCTGATGAAATCTGGCATGATGCTCATAGGCTTCTTTCCCTTTTTCTGAAAGAGAGATGTATACAACACGTCGGTCCTCTTTGCCTCTCTGACGGGTTACATACCCCTTCTTTACAAGACTGTTCATGGCTATGGTTAACGTGCCGACCGTAACGGACAGTTCCCTGGCTATGGCTGACATATTCTTTGGTTCTCCAATTCCAATGGCCTCGATCACGTGCATATCATTATTTGTAATATTGTTAAATTCCTGTGTAATGATAGCCTGTTGCTCTATATCCATAATATCTCGAAACAGTCTTACCAAAACTTCGTTAAGAGTCCCGTAAGTATCCACGTTTATCCCCTTCACTTATGACAATAAAAGCTTCTCCGTAATTATACATGATTATGTATCTCAAGACAACCACCTGAATTCTTATGAAATTCTTAAAATGGAATCAAAAAAATTCCTTTTATACCAGAAAACGGGATATGAGGACACTTGCGGCTACACCCGCAGCCGTAGCGGCCAATGCACCACCCAGGTATAACGGGTCTTTTTTATTTTTACGGTTCCAAAATAAATGCTCAGGCAATAAAATACGGTTTCCGTACAGCTCATGATCACTGACGTCAGCATGCCGATATAGGAATCAGTCCCATATTTCTTAAAAATATCAAGAACAAGACCTGTGGCAGCTGAATTTGATACCAAACGCACTAAAATCACCGGCACGACCGGAGCAGGAAGAAAAAGAAGAGCAGCCGGCTTTGTAAGGCATTTTGCCAGAAAGTCCAGAAAACCGGAAGCCCGGAGTACCCCCACTGCCGTCATAAGTCCGATGAGCGTAGGCATGATCCCTGCCACTGTTTTCATCCCGTCCTTAGCCCCGTCTATAAAATCCTCAAAAACTGGACGTTTGGACAACATGCCAAAGCCTACCATGTAAAAAATGATAAGCGGCACTGCCGCCTCAGACAGAAATAATAGAAATTTCATACCTTCACCTAAAAAACCTTAATTGTTATAGTTTATTCCAATTCTTTCCTTTTCATTCAAGACGTTTTGAGGTAAACTATTCTCAAAAGGAGATGTACCGATATGAGCATTTTATTTTTACAGTATCCTCCCTGCAGTACCTGCAAAAATGCAAAAAAGTGGTTGGATGTCCATGAAGTAGCATATGACAGCAGAAATATCAAAGAAGAAAACCCAAATTCCATGGAGATTGCAGACTGGATCCAAAAAAGCGGCCTTCCCATAAAACGTTTTTTTAATACCAGCGGGATTATCTACAAGGAAAAAAATTTAAAAGAGCTTTTGCCTGGCATGAGCGAAAAAGAACAGATCGATCTTCTGGCAACCGATGGAATGCTGGTCAAGCGTCCCTTAATCATTGGTGAAGATTTCGTTCTGGTTGGCTTTAAGGAAAAGGAATGGGAGTCTGCGTTTCTCCGTTAAATCCTTGTACATGCAGAATACCCGGCGGGACTTGAGATTCTGGATTTTCTCTCCTCCGCCGGGTATTCTGCCATAAAATTTTACTGGTCTATATAATTGGGCATGCTGTTAATCACTAACAGATTAATCCCAAGATGCTCTTTTATTACCTCATACGCATTTGATATCTTGTCCGCTTTGAGTACCTCACTTCTGCTTTTACCGGGATTCTGCTCTCTTATACGATAATCATGAGCCTTCTTTGCCGATGCTCCGATTGCGGAAACGGCTAGTATAATCAGGACCACCATTACTATGAGGAACGGTTTTTGTATGGAATTTACTAATCTGTGGCCGCTATACAACATCTTCAGCTGCTTTCCTATCACTGTTTCTGTCCCCCGCCGGTTAAGTTCCTCCATGATCTTTTGAAATTCGCCGGGAGGAGGGGAGGGGGGCTCAGGTGTTAATTCCGGATGCTCCTGCATATAATCAAGCAGATGGGCTTCTAATTTTTCCTGAGACGACAAATGATACTTTATAACTTTTAACATTGAATATTTTTTTCCATGGTTTCTCTCCTTCTCCACGTATACACCTCTTAAATACAAGTTATCCTTAAGTTCCCACAAGCTTGGGGTTGACTTTTTATCGCTAGCGTTTACTATAATAGTATATCGAATTTGGGAGGCAACACTTTATGAAAAAAATCATCTTAACCGGCGGCGGTACAGCCGGCCACGTTACCCCGAACCTGGCTTTAGTTCCCTCGTTAAAAGAGCGGAATTACGATATTCATTATATAGGATCATACCAGGGAATAGAACGCAAGCTCATTGAGGGAGCCGGAATCCCCTATGACGGCATTTCTTCAGGTAAATTCCGTCGGTACTTTGACTTCAAAAACTTCTCTGATCCATTCCGGGTATTAAAAGGATATTGGGAAGCATTGAAATTGATAAAAAATTACAAGCCGGATGTGGTTTTCTCTAAAGGAGGCTTTGTAGCCGTTCCCGTAGTGATGGCTGCAAAACATTGCAAGGTGCCCGTTATCATCCACGAATCAGACATGACACCAGGGCTTGCCAACAGGCTCTGTATTTCATCTGCAGCAAAAATATGCTGCAATTTTCCGGAAACCCTTCCTTATCTTCCAAAGGATAAAGCCGTACTCACAGGCTCTCCGATAAGGAAAGAGCTTTTAAAGGGAGATCGGCTGACAGGATTAAACTATGCACGTTTATCTGCAAACCGGCCTGTTATCTTAATCATCGGCGGAAGTCTTGGTTCCGTAACGGTTAATACCGCCTTACGGGGCATTCTCCCAAAACTGCTTAAAAATTACCAGGTGATACATATCTGCGGAAAAGGCAATCTGGACGAAAGCCTGATCGGAATGGAAGGATATGTACAATACGAATATGTTGACGCTCCTTTAAAGCATCTTTTTGCTGCTGCTGACCTAATGATCTCAAGAGCCGGAGCTAACTCCATCTGCGAAATTCTAGCACTTAGAAAGCCAAATATCCTGATCCCTCTTTCGGCTGCGGCCAGCAGGGGAGATCAGATCTTAAATGCCCGATCCTTTGCAAAGCAGGGCTTCAGTTCCCTTCTGGAAGAAGAAAACCTTACCGGTGATTCCCTCTTGCAGGCAATCAGCGAAACATTTGCAAACAGGCAGGCTTTTATCGCAAAAATGGAGAAAAGTGAATTACACAATGCGGTTGATACCATTATTGATATGATTGAATCCCTGGTCTAAAATTAACCTTTATATATGAAAATTAGGACCAAGGATCTTTTTCAAACAAACTCTTGTGCGATATATCCGGGAACGGCAAACCGTTCCCGGAATTTCTAATATTTCGCAGATTTCAGGTATGGTAAGCTGTTCCAGAAAATAAAGAATAGCCATTTCCTTCCATTCCTCTCTCATGTTGGAAATCTCCCCGGTTATTTTTAAAAGAGCTTCCTCTCCAAGGATCACTTCCAGGGGATCAGTGACCACATATCTTGTAAGCATCGCCACCTCATTGACTGCATCTCCTTCATCCAGGCTCACCTTTTCATAATGGCCATTTTTACGGAGGCAGTCAATGGATTTACGCTTTAAAATCTTAATCAGCATGCCTTTCTTTCGGGTATCTGTCCATGATAATGAATAATTCTCAAAATATGCAATAAAAGTTTCCTGAACCACATCATCCAGTTCCATGTCTGGCACATTGAGAGTCTTCGCTATCCTGCGGAGCAATCCCTGATATTCCCCATATATAGACTGCAGTAACAAGTTTTCATCTTCATGTATACTCATTGATTGTGTCCCTCTGATTGTAGGGCGCTCCTTATAGCGGCTCCTGTCTGTGCTAATTCTCCCGGATCTGCCTCGCCCGGCATCCATGAAACCATAACAGGGCCTTCCTCATAACAAGGAATCAAATGCACATGAAAATGAAAAACCGTCTGGCCTGCTTCTTTCCCATTATTCTGCACAACATTAAATCCGGCACAGCCTAATGAGTTTTTCATGGCGCTTCCTATTTTAGCTGCTAACGGGAGAACCTTTTTTGCTGTTTCCTCTTCCAGATCACAGATATCTTTGTAATGCTGTTTTGGAAGTATCAGGGCATGACCCCTGGAAGCTGGTCCTAAATCCAGGATCACCCGAAACATGTCATCCTCGTATATCGTTTCAGAAGGTATCATGCCATTTGCAATTTTGCAGAAAATGCAATTATCGTCCCTCACTTACTCACCTCCTTCCAAATATATTATCCCCATAGTTCCATATCCTGGCGCCGTCTTGGCTTGCGGTACAGGAGAATCCCCATAACAACTCCAACAAGCAGCCCACCAATATGGGCTGCATTATCTACGCCTGTGCTGGTAAAACCAAAATACAGGGAACATGCAATCACAACTACCAGCTGTCTGACACTTAAATCCTCCAAGCGGCCACGGTTGACCAATACCGCATATAAAAGCCCTCCAATCACGCCAAAAATAGCGCCTGACGCCCCTGCCGAGACTACGGTCCGGTATTCTCCCAGGTTCACGATCATGGACACAACATTGGCGCCAATACCGCAAAACAGATAGAAGAGCAGATATTTTATATGGCCCAGGGCTCTTTCCAGATTATCTCCCAATATAAACAGAATGAGCATGTTATTCATAATATGGTTAATGCCAAAATGCATAAAAACAGAAGTGAGAAGCCGGTAATACTCTCCTCCCTCCAATACAAGCGGAGCATACATTGCCCCATGTGCCACCATAAATTGCGTATTTTCCGTGGAGCCTGTCACCTCCAGATATAGGAAGTAGATGACATTTATTGCAATCAAACCAACGTTTACAAATGCCTTCTTACGCCTGTACAAGTCTTTCATTGCCACTCTCCTTGATAAATATTATGCCTATTTTAACATAAGCTGACATATTATGTAAATATAAACGCAAAATTTGCGATAAAAATTCAGAAGTAATTTGCGAAACATTCGCAAATCATCTTGACAACGTTTTGATTACGCAGTACACTTATTTGCGAATAAATCGCAAATTTAGGAAGGTGAACCCTTTTGGCCAACTATATGACAGCACAAAGAAAACAACTTTTTGCCTTTTTGCAGGAAAACCCTGACAGGCAATTTTCCGCAAGACAAATTGCAGACAGCCTTTCTGATTCTTCCGTCAGTTTAAGTGCGGTGTACCGTAATCTCACTTATCTGGAGGAAAAAGGGCTGATCAACCGCTTTACGAAAGAAGGTAGCAGAGAACTTTTTTATCAGTATATTCATTCAGAGGACTGTCGTAATTGTATTCATATGAACTGCATAAAATGCGGAAGGACATTTCATATGAATGTCTACATTGCTGACAGGATGCTGGCGGACATTTTAAAAGCGGACGGATTCCAAATAAAAAAAAGAAAAATCCGTACTTTACGGAATCTGCAAAAACTGTATCTAATGTGTCCATCGTTTTAAAAAGGAGGAAAAGACATGGTAAAAAACAAAAAACTGCTTGCCGGGCTTATTGCCCTGGCGGTTCTTTTTATGCTGCTCTTTTCCGTATTTTTTGTTACAGCTGAGGCTCGCCATCACTGCATAGGCGAAAACTGTCCCATCTGTCTTGAAGTTCAGGCATGTGTCCAGGCGCTTAGTACTCTTTTAACAGGCCTGTCATCCGCCGTTGCCGTATTTGCGGCAGCCCATTTTTTTGTAATCTGCGTGATTCCGGTATTTCGCCGCAACCCTTCACACACTTTGGTTTCTCTTAAGGTAAAGCTTACGAATTGAATATTGACTTTCACAAGGGAGTATTCTGCCCATTTTAGGCAGAAACCGTATTTTTCGGTGCTTCTTTGTATTCTTATGCCCATTTTTAATGATCAATATTTATTCGGAGGTTTAAATAATGAAAAAATTAATTGCCTGCCTGTTAGCAGGACTTATGATAATTGGAGTGCTTACCGCTTGCTCCAGCACAAATGCAACGACAAAGACCAGCAATGACAATAAGCTAAGTGTAGTATGCACTATTTTCCCGGAATACGATTGGGTCAGAGAAATCCTTGGGAGCCATGGGTATGATGGAGAGGTCACCATGCTTCTGGATAACGGTGTGGATCTGCACAGCTATCAGCCGACAGCAGATGATATCATCAAAATCTCAACCTGCAATATGTTCATCTATGTGGGCGGGGAATCCGACCAATGGGTAACAGATGCCCTGAAAGAAGCCAAGAACAAAGATATGGTCGTGATCAATCTCCTTGATGTTCTGGGCGACACAGTCAAAGAGGAAGAGGTCGTGGAAGGAATGGAGTCAGAGGCAGAAGAAACCCCGGAGGCAGCGATGATGGTCCGGAATATGACGAGCATGTCTGGCTGTCACTGAAAAATGCCAAAACCTATTGCAATTACATTGCATCAAAGCTGGGAGAAATCGACAGTGCAAATGCCTCAGACTATTCTGCAAATGCAGATGCCTATGGAAAAAAGCTGGATCAATTGGATGAAAGCTACCAGCAAGTGGTAGACTCTTCAAAGCAGGATGCAGTGCTGTTTGGAGACCGATTCCCCTTCCGCTACTTAGCAGATGATTACGGCCTTACCTATTATGCCGCATTTGTGGGCTGCTCGGCTGAAACGGAGGCCAGCTTTGGAACCATCGCCTTTCTTTCAAAAAAAGTAGATGAGTTAGGACTTGGCACTGTGCTGACGATTGAAGGCACCAAGCATAAGATCGCCGAAACCATCGTCCAAAACACGAAGGACAAAGATCAAGCAATTCAAACTATGGATTCCATGCAATCTACCACTTCCAAGGATGCAGAAAGTGGTACAACATATTTTACCATCATGCAGAAGAATCTGGAAGTGCTGAAAGATGCACTAAATTAAGAGGAGGAATCAAATTGGCACAGCTAACATGCAACAACCTTACCATCGGGTATGACGGAAAAACGGTCCTTAAGGGACTTAACTTTTCCGTAAACAGCGGGGATTATCTCTGTATTGTGGGAGAAAACGGCTCTGGAAAAAGTACACTCATGAAAACCATCCTGCACCTTCTGGCACCGCTTGAAGGAAGCGTTATTATAGAAAATAAGCAGCATTCCGGAGGAATCGGGTATCTGCCTCAGCAGACCGTAGTACAAAAGGACTTTCCGGCTTCTGTTCTGGAAATTGTTATATCCGGCTGTTTGAACCGCTGTGGGCTGCGTCCCTATTACAGTCGGGAAGAAAAGCAGCTTTCCCGTGAAAATATGGAGAAAATGGGGATCTCCCATCTGTCCAAACGGTGTTACAGAGAATTGTCCGGAGGCCAGCAGCAGCGTGTACTGCTGGCTCGGGCACTGTGCGCCGCCGGGAAAATGCTTCTGCTTGACGAACCTGTTTCAGGTCTTGACCCAAAGGCCACTGCCGAGATGTATGAGTTAATCCAAAAGCTGAATGAGGAAGGTATCACCATCATCATGATATCTCATGATATCGGTACTGCTGTGAACTATGCCAGCCATATCCTGCACATGGGAAATCCCTACTTTTTCGGAACAAAAGATGAGTATCTGGACAGCAGCATCGGGAAAGCATTTTCCACTCAGGATGGAGGCAGCAAAGCATGAGTATATTGATTGAAAAATTAATCTTATATTTTGAATATCCCTTTGTGCGATATGCGCTGATTGTTGGCATATTAATTGCTCTCTGTTCCTCCCTGTTAGGTGTTACACTGGTGTTAAAGCGTTTTTCCTTTATTGGAGACGGACTTTCTCATGTTGCTTTTGGCGCTATGGCAATCGCAACGGTAATGAAGCTGTCCAATCATATGCTGCTTATTCTGCCGGTTACGGTTATCTGTGCAATTCTTCTGCTGCGCACCGGTCAAAATGCCAAAATCAAGGGCGATGCGGCTGTCGCTATGATTTCCGTAGGCGCTCTGGCCCTGGGCTATCTGCTCATGAATATATTTTCCGCCTCAGCCAATCTGGCAGGAGACGTATGCAGCACGCTGTTTGGTTCAACCTCCATTTTGACACTGACAAAGACGGAAGTATGGCTTTGTGTTGCCCTTTCGGTGGTCGTTATCGCCGTATTTCTTCTTTTTTACCATAAGATATTTGCTGTCACCTTTGATGAAGACTTTGCAAAGGCAACCGGCACAAAAGCCGACCAATACAACCTGCTGATCGCAGTCATCATAGCCATCATCATTGTTCTTGCCATGAATCTGGTAGGTTCACTGCTGATCTCCGCATTGGTCATCTTTCCGGCACTTTCGGCAATGCGCTTATTTAAAAACTTTAAGTCAGTGATTTTTTGTTCGGCTATCCTTTCTGTTTTCTGTGCCGTACTGGGAATTCTAACGTCCATTCTGGCAGGAACGCCGGTTGGTTCAACCATTGTTGCTGTTGATATCGCCGCGTTTGCCATATGCTCACTCATTGGGGGGATCTGGGGAGGTGTCAAAGGATGAAACGTATCTTTGGAATGACTCTAATACTTTTAATGGTAATCCTTGCATTAGCAGGCTGCGGGAAGCAAACAGCTCCCGGTCCGTCACTGCCGCAAGGGGACCAGGCTGATTCCGGACAATATGGGGCCAATTCCTATCCTTCTGATTCGTTCGAACCAACCACGGAACAATTTCAGGATGATGATGCCATTTATCCTCAGGATGATCCGGCAGGTTCCACGAATAACACCGGATTTGATATTGACCTGACGAAATTGAGCAGTACCATGGTTTTTTCCGAGGTATACAATATGATGTTATCTCCGGAAGAATATGTGGGAAAAACAATAAAAGCCGAAGGGATATTCCAGGTTTTTCAGGACTCGGATAATACGAACTTTTATGCGTTAGTCATTGCAGATGCCACTGCCTGCTGCCAGCAAGGACTGGAATTAATCTGGGACGGGGATCCCGCTTATCCGGATGATTATCCGAAAGAGGATAGTGAAATAGAGATCACAGGCGTGTATAAAAGCTATGTGGAGGAAGGCAACACGTATTATTATGTGCTTGTAAACGACGTTAAGGCGGTATAGGCTATCATTCCCATACCGCCAGTACACCGGCCCGTAAAACGGCCGGTGTATTTATTATGTAAAGATAAAGGGGAAATTTGCGATGAAAATTTCATCTCCTTTTTTTAACGGTACCGTCTCATTCGTTTCTAATACCCGTCCGTTCACAGACGTCCCATTGGTTGAATTTAAGTCACTGATCCGGTATTCTTCTCCTTCTCTGTCTATTCTGGCGTGAATCCTGCTGACGGATTCTCCGGTGAGTACACAATCAACCATGCCTTCCTGTTTTCCGATTAAATAAGGGACGTAAGTAATTGCAATATCTTCCGCATCAGTGCCAACGGAACGCAAGTATCGGATAGTTTTATCATCCGTTGTTTCGTTTAACAAAACCGTCTGAAATACTTCCTCATCTCCTGTTCCATGTTTTGGCGTCTTCTCCTCTATTTCTTCTTCAAATGTCAACTGCCAGTCATAGCGTTCCACCGGTTGGCGCCCGCCCTCTTCCTTTTTCACGCTTATCTCCTTTGGACGTCCGGACTCTTTACTCCATACAGCAAAAACTGCAAAAGCTGAGAAAATCCCGGTAATAGGCACCCCATACCAAAATTTCCGAATTCCTTCCATGCCAAAAATCAACCATAAAGCTGTGGCAATACCAAACATAGACAAAATCGGGATAATGAAAACAGCCCCTATCTCCTTTCCCTCAAAAAGTCGATTTCTTTCTTCTATCTCCTCGTTTAATGAATACGAAAGGTGAGAGCTCTGGTTCTCTTCCGGCTTGTTATCTCTTTCCGGCTGAAGGATACTTTCATCCCGTCCTTCTTCGCTGGAGCGGTTCTTACCGGCTATATCAAGAAGATCCTCCATTCCATAATTTTCCTTAAGACTTTCCTGATACAGGCCATACGCCATAACTACACATTCCTTATCCTGATGATTGACCTTACCCAGAAGATACCGCAGCAACCCGGTCATTTCCTCTGGAAATCCCACCTGCCTTCCGGGGACAAGGCAAAGGGAAACTCTAAATTGCTCCGGTTCAACATAAATATATTCCGGCTCCAGAAGGATTTGTTTTTCCTTAAGCAAGAAAGACTCTAACCTCCCCAGAGTTCGCCCAATGTCCTCTATTAACTTCTTAAGCTCATCCGTGCCCAGACTATGACATTCAAGAACTCTGTTTAGGGGCTGCTTTGAAGTAATCTCATAATAATAAAACCTCCGGTTATCCACCTGCTTTACATGAAACTTCAGCAACCCTTCTATTCTGTTTGCCTCCATCATATGTATTTCATAACTGTCATATCCGGCCTCCTCCGGCTCAATGATCAAATAATTTTGCTTCATTTCCCGTCTGTATGCAGCCTTCATTTCACTCCTCCTGATTGATAAGAGTCAACATTCTTAAAAAATTCTCCGGGTCGAACACGCCCTGTTCCATTTCCAGCTTCCAGGTTCCCGCTTTTCCATAGGCTTCCACCCTCCTGCCTGTTACAGGGTTTCCTGCCATCTTGATATGGAAATCATATTTTCTCCAGGAAAAAGGGTTACCGGCCCTTCTGGCTGCCCATAAAGCAGCTTCATCGGAAGGCTCTGTTTCGTTATGGCGCAGTCTTTGCACAGACTCTTCCAATGCCATGGATCCAACAACTTCATCTCTCATCCGGT
Source organism: Lacrimispora celerecrescens (assembly GCF_000732605.1). Taxonomy (GTDB): domain Bacteria; phylum Bacillota; class Clostridia; order Lachnospirales; family Lachnospiraceae; genus Lacrimispora; species Lacrimispora celerecrescens_B. The sequence goes on from NZ_JPME01000028.1 coordinate 48,503, forward strand.
AAGCTGCCTGAATTGAAACAATCAGCGCCCATAAAACAATTGCCATAATAAAAGCTGCCTCAACGGTATAGCTTCCCTGCAGTTTTCTTTTCATAGTATCACCAGTCCAATCCACACAGGAACCAGAAATGGCAGAAACGGTATCGTTTTTTTCTTATAGTCCTGCCCATGCAGCAAGCCCCAGAGATAAATTCCACCGCATACAATGCCATTTAAAAGGATCCCATAAATCAATAACTTCAGATTCAATTGTGCTCTCAAATAGAGGCCGCTGAATACAAAAAACCAGCCATCTCCCATGCCGATTGCCTCACCTGTTAATCGGCTTATAAGAAGGAGTCCCACTCCTACCATGCAGCTTAACAGCCGTTCTCCTCCGACATCTCCCTGTAAAAGAGCCAGAATAAGTCCGGCAATACCTGCTGCCGTAAAAAGCCATACGCTGACAGCCTTTTCTCTTCCATCTTCCCAGGCAGCCCCCAATAAAAATACTCCGAATATTATTTTATTTATACTTACCGGCATAGAGGTTCCTCCCTATTGAGAACAGTACGAGCAGGGGCCTAAATGGCGGACCTGTGATAAGGGAACAGCCTCCACGTATGCCATGATAGAGGAACAATTCCTGTCACTGTGATACCGCTCTCCTGACGGCATGATGTAAACACTGCCGTTTTCCTCTGCAAATCTGCCGCATCTGCTGCAGGGTTTATATTTTCCACCGTTTAAATTACGAGCATTTTCTATTTCCTTAAATGAAATCTGTTCTATATCGTTGTATAAGTAATGACAGGTCCGCTGGCGGTGATATCTTGTACTCGCCTTTCCAATGTATACAAGCTCATCCTCCGGTCCGTCCTTCCCATTGATTCCTCCCTCCTGGCCGATCCAGGCTCTCCGGCAGCACCTGGCTGTCATGGGTATACTTTTCAAGCCAAATACGGAAAACGGGATTCTGACACGGTAGTCCAAAATCAAATCAATGGTCTCTCCGTCCCTTAATACGGAAGAACGTGCGAAGGTTGCAGATTCAAGCCGTTCAAACCCTGCCCGCCCTTCCACCTGTTTTCTGACAAATAGAAGGATTCCTTCCTCTGTGAGTCCGTCTAAAAACTCCTCTGAAAATCCATCAATACCTGTGGCTTCCAGTTTTTCCCCTACCTTAAGCTGATGCAATACATAAGCATACTGGCTGACCTCTTCCCCTGCCCCTTCCAGTGCGGTTTGAATGCGCCTCCCTTCCTTCATTATCCCCATAGGAAGCATGAGAATTACCATGAAGAACAGGAAAAGAGGCAGGACCAGGGCAGCTTCTATGGTCAGGCTCCCCTTTTTTTTATGGCGGGAGGCAGATGATAATACCCTTTTTACAAGGAATCCCTGTTTCATGAAGGGGATTTGTACCTGGAGAGTAACAATTTTTTTATTATTTTTTCTTTTGAACTCCTTGAAAAAGGGCATGATCATCCACCTCCTTACCACTTTCCTGCCACATTCCCTAAGCATTAAGGAATGCCTCCAGGCATCCCTTAATATGCTTTTTCAGTCCGCACTTCCATCGGATAAAAGGGATTACTTCCTCCAAAAAACATATGCCTTGATCTCACAGTTCCACTTATCTCTGCCTGATAAACGCAGTTCACCATGCGAAAATCCGACTGTTTTCTGCATAAATTCATTTGAATCACATCCATCAGACGGTAATGCTGACGCCCGGGTTCTCCAGGGAAAAGAAGAAGCTTTAAATAGCCGGTATAGCCAATACCGTTTTCATCTTCCTTTCCGCCTGAGCATGTTCCTGTTTTTCCTAATTCCAGAAGGGCATCAAGGGACAACTTCCAGGTGTCCCTTGATTTAAAAAAGACCACCTTTTTCGCCTCTAAAAGCATTCTTACATCCACAATCGCCTCCCCAAGCGCCCAGATGCTCATTACAAAAAATGCAACGATTCCTGTAAGAGGGGTAAGACCCGCGGCTCCGGTAATAAGACCGGCAAGCTCCATTGCCTCCTCCCGTTTCTGGCCGTCTGAAAGTATATGGATTAAGTTCATTCCTTCCCTTATCATTAGAACCTCTAGAACTGTCTGCTTTAAGTTTTCCTCATCTGTTTTCTTTCCTGATACCATATACTCCAATTCATACATTACCTCCTTATCCCCCTCCGAGAGAGCGCTTGTGAGAAAATGATCACAATACTCCCCGAACAAGATCCGGTCTAGTAAGCCCGTTTCAAACGTCTGGCCATCGGTGCAGGTAATGGAAGGAAAAGTATCGTCAGACAAAACGCCTTTGGATATTTCCGTTCCATCAGGCAGAACCAGAGATAGGATCCCTGTCTGTATGAATCCTTCCACCTGTTCCAGAAGTCTCTGTTTTTCCGGATCCTTCACCCCATTAGAATAAGAAAGAGAAGGGATATCTGCCTCATCCCATATTTCCTCTACAGACCCCCATAGTTCAGATAAGTCCGGGCCGTCATCCTCTTCATCATCGCTGTCCCAGTTATCAATGATCTGCTCTACCTCAAAGGAACGCTTCCTTGCCTGTTCCATAACCTGTTTAATCTGTTCCGTCTGCCCCGGCAAGGCCTCAATTACCCGCCTCCGCTCCCCATCCTGATTTACATAGGATCCATAACAAGAGGTCTCCCCATACAAAGCCTCACGTACTTCTTGGCTTAATTCATCCTGTGTCCCAGATAAGCCATTGTTCGTTTCGCTTATGCTGCTTTTTAAATCATCTGCCTTTTTCCCATAAGTTTTTACAAGAGAAGGAATCCGGTTCATTTCCCGCTCCAGCAAATCCGCTTCTCTTCGAAATCCCGAACCATCATAGTCCCCTATTCTCTCATAGGCAGACCGCCAGTAAACCTTCTGCTGTTTTAATGAATCATTGATATCTTCCAAAGCCCGTTCCAACCGGACGGCTTCTCTTTCATGGTCACGAAACGATCCGGATATCCGGTTCACTGCTTTTGCTTCCTTCAAGCTTTTAAGCAGATCTTCTGCACCCTTTTCATCTGTTATATTTTCAAAAATTCCATACTTCATATAATCTAGAATTTCCTGCTTCAAATACTGCCCTCCCCCATCCGTAATACGAAAAAGCTGCACCGTATCCGCCTTCTCCATATCCATAGAGTACCAGCCGGAACTGTCCATATAAGGCTCCATGAATTCCTTCCATGCCTTTTCCAGTTCCTCATTATTCTCACATTCCAGAAGAAAGAGACGGTATTTATTCCAGGCCTCTCTATGGTACCTGCTGAATACAGAGTCCATGGAAGAATCGGCGGCCAGCTTTAGATAACACCTGGATCCGGCAGTCCGTGCGGACTCTAGAAGTCCGCACATCAGGCTGAATATGCATAAAAGGGCTAAACTGAAAAACACTGTTACCTGTCCGCTCTTTCGCATCAATACACCTCTTTAGACTGGCTGTTGATTTCCTTAAATATATTTTCAAGAAGAGTTGTTATTTGCTTTTTAAAAATAATGACAAGTCCGATTAATACCACCAGAATCAGTACCACTTCAATAACGCCTACCCCGTCTTCTTCCTTAAAAAAATCAAGGATCTGTCTGTTTACCGATGTCAGCATCGTATCACCTCCCTTCTAATAAAATGCCAGGAACGCAGGAACTACGATCATGACCATAACCACTCCCAGCATCATAAACAGGGGCAGCAAAAGTTTTGTTCCTGCTTCTTCCCCCAGTTTTTTCGCCAGGTTCTTCCTTTGCTCAAAGGCGGAAACCATCTCTAGCTCTAAAGCCTGGCGAAGCTGTCTGCTTCCGTTTTTCTGGCTCTGTTCCAGAAGGGTGGAAAGCTTTAGGTAGGCCTGTAAACCGCATCGCCTTCCAAATTCACTGTAAGCCCGTCCTTCCGACTGGCCGCTGCCGATCTGCCCTGCTGTTTTCACCATTTCTTCATAAGCCGGCCGTACACTTCTTTTCCCCTGCTTTACCGCCTCCTTATAGCCAGCTGCAATCCTCTCCCATGCTCCACGGACCGTAAGACCTGCCCCGATATAAACCACCAGCTTGGAAACCACCTCAGAATAATCAAACAGCAATTGCTGCTCCCGTATTTTCGCCTGACTTTTTTTGTCAAACTCTTCTTTTACGTACAGAAGTGCCGCCAATAAAACCCCCAGTACCGGCAAGACCCGGTAATCTGCCTTTTCAGTCTGGAAATACGTCAGACGGTTCCCCTCATAGACTGACGGCAGCAGCAGACGATCCTCTGTCAGCTGTTTCGCATCCATCTGATTAATCCACTGAAGAAAGTTGGCAGCGAGTTTTTCTTCCTGAGTAAGTGAGGCCGGGTAAACCGTCACTTTAAACTCATATCGATCTTCATAATGCCCATCCGTCACTCTGGCCATTAACCAGACCTGCTTTCCCTCTTCCGGTATTTCCTCATTGTGAATAATCCCAAAGGAATCAATCACCTGGGGATTATCAGATTCCCAGCTAATTCTAAGCCCGTATTCTCCCAGGCTGCTCTTTAAATTTAAGTTTTCTCTCACCTCCTCCAGGGTCTCATTTTCTCCAAGCATCTGTTTTATCAGCTCAGGCTGGATCCTTTGAAAAAGCTCCTTTACTTCCTCATTCCCATATTGCCGCTCCCTGACAGGGATTCTCACCGGTATCTTCCTATTCCCATTCTCCTGGTCAAGCCCGGATACCAGGATATCATAGGTAGTATCTCCCTGCCCCGGCCCTGCCCGTTTAAGCCCTCCCCCTTCCGATACCATCTGTCCGCCTGCCGCAGAAACCAGCTTCATGACAGCATATAAAGCAATCCCTAAAACAGCACAGGCCGTCTGTATCTTTGTAAAAGGAAATCTCCATTTCATATCTCAATCCTCATAATCCACTTAGCAGTCACCAGCGCAACGATGTAAATGATCATACATAGAGTCATAAGAATCCTTCCAATACCCGTACTGTACATGATGTTAAAAAAGCCAGGAGAAGTCAGATCTATATAAAGAACAATAAAAAAGGGGATCATGCTCATAATTCTTTGTTCAAACTGTTTTGAGGCTGTCATGGTTAGAATCTCCTGTCTTACTTGTACCTTGTCTCTTATTACATCTGCCGTATGGCTTATAATCGAAACCAGTTCTCCTCCGCTTCGTTTTGCCGCGGTAAATACCTCAGCAAAGTTTTTAACATCATCAAGACCGCTGCGGCCTGCAAAATCAGAAAGTGCCTGCTCCACCGAACGGTTCATCCGGATCTGACTCTCAATATGCTTAAACTCCCTGGAAACCATCCCCTCCTCCCCGAAAAGTAAAACCAATTCCTTTACAGAAGCAGAAAACGCATTTTCCACAGAGTATCCGGCACTTAGGAAGGAGGCTAAAAGCAAGATACCCTCCTTAAATTCCAGATTTAACTGCTGAAGCCGAACTTCCTTCAGTTCTCTTTTTTTAATCATGGGGAATAAAAAGACCATTGGGATAAATATCAGAAATGACTGGACGCTGCGATAAAAAACGTAAGCGAAAATCCCTGCAATTGCCAGACCCTGAAATCCATACAGGCACCTCTGAATGGGTGTCAGAACATAAATTTCATATCTCAATGCCTGCTGCTTTGAGTTTTTCGGTGTTTTGAATGATTCCAACTTTTTTAAGACTTCCATAAACGGCCTGTCCTTCTTCCAGACTCCCAGAATCTTCTTCAAACCTGTATAACGGATTAAGCCTGATTTCTCCGTTCTCATAACCAATTACCTCCACAATGGACAAGACTCTCCTGCTTTTATCTCTTAACCGTCCCAGATGAATTAAAATATCAATTGCTGCCGCAACCTGGCTTCTGACCGCTGCCAATGGGATATCTGCTCCCATAAGCACCATAGTCTCCAGCCGGGAAAGCATATCCCTGGGACTATTTCCATGTCCGGTGCTAAGGCTTCCGTCATGGCCGGTGTTCATGGCCGATATCATGTCCAAAGCCTCCTTTCCTCTCACCTCTCCAACGATTATTCTGCTGGGATTCATTCTAAGAGCAGCACGGATCAGATTTCCAATGGACACCTCCCCGTCTCCTTCCCCATTGGCCTCTCTTGTTTCAAGCCGCACCAGATTGGGAATATGAACGATTTTCAGTTCAGCAGAATCCTCAATGGTCACGATCCGCTCATCCCGGGGGATGTAGGCAGACAGTGCATTAAGGAACGTACTTTTTCCCGAATTAGTCCCGCCGCTGATAAAAATATTGTATCCGGCTTCCACAATGCATTTTAAAAAATCCGCAGCCTCTTCTGTGACCGAGCCCAGTTTTAACAGCTTTGTCATGGTAATGGGCTTTGGAAATTTACGAATGGTCACTGCGGGACCGTCTAAGGCAATAGGCGGCAGCACTACATGAACTCTGGAACCATCAGCTAACCTGGCATCCGAAATGGGCCTTGATACATTTACCGTACGGTTTACTCTGCTGACGATCTGCTGGATGATATCCTCTAACTGCTCCTGGCTGTCAAAAGCCCTGCCCCATGGCTCCATACGCCCGTTTTTCTCCACAAAGACATGGTCTGCTCCATTCACCATGATCTCCGTCACTTCCTCATCATCTACCAGCTCCTGAAGGGCACCCAGCCGCCGAAAAGAATCGAAGAGCCGGCCCCGAAGCTCCATCTTATCTTTTAGTGGAAGAAAACTGCCCTGCCCATATTCCAGAATCCTGCGGTCTATGATGTCGTAAAGCTCCTCATCAGTTACCTGCTGCCGTTCATCCAGTTCTATCATGATCTCTTCCCGAAGCTTCCTTCTCTCCTCGTCGTCCATATCTGTTCCTCCTTGTACAATCCCTTTAAACTTAAGGCTGTTTCCTTAAAAGCTGTCTTGTATAATCTCCCAGTTCTCCCCATAAGAGCTGCTCCAGATAGTTGTCTTTCCGGCCAAAGCTGCAGTGGTAGGGAGGTTTTATTTTCTGAATCCGGTGTTTAAGGGCTTCATAACCGGATGACATCAAATATTCCTCAAACTCTTCTATCTTTGCTGCGGACACGCAGTCATCCTTTACCGGCATATATACTGCATCGCATATCTCCAGCACCTCCGCGGCTTTCTTACCGAATTGGCCTAAATCCAGAATGATGGATTCATAAACACTTTCCCTGGCTATATGGATTATCAGCTCCGCCATCATCTGGCCGGTCACCTGGCAAAGATCTTCAGGATATTGCACAGGCGGCACATAGTCCAGTTCTCCCCAGGTATAGACGACGGATCCAAGGCGTACCCATCGAAAACCTTCCTGACTGTAATAATACAAAAGATCAGACAAACCTCCCCTGTACTCTTCACCAATCAACCGCCGGAACCCGGAACAATCCTCTAAATTTAAATAAAGGACCTTTAAATCCCGGGCTAGCAGCTGGCCCATGGTAAGGGCAAAAGAGGTCTTTAGGCACCGGTTAATGGGTGAATAGACTCCTATGATCCTGCCCGCCTTTGAAGCCATGGCATAACCCGGATCGTCAGGATTGTCACAATAGTAATTCATCACCTCACGCATCAGGCTGTCTGCAGCCTGATATTTATAAACAATTGGATACTGTCCCCCCGGGGAGACTGCCTCACCGTCAGCCAGCAGGACCACAACGGCGGCGCCTATCTTCTCTATTTCCTCCCTGGAAACGGAAGAACTAATGAGCAAAAGTTCTATCTTATGGTCTTCTCCATAGGCCTTCAGCCGTTCCAGGGCAGTAAATGCCATAACCGAGAACCCAACCTGCTCCTTTTGGCTAACAAATTCCGTGAACCTCTCCGTATACAAAGGATCTGTATCATAAACTGCCATCACTCTCTTTGCCAAAACCAAACCTCCTTAATTTGTATACTAATAAATCACCTTATCACCCAAACCATAGAGCCAAGTGTGCCCAAGAACAGGCACAGACCCAGAGGTATCACCACATCATATCCATCCCGGACAGGATCGTAGTAAGTTGTAAGCTTCCTTGTTTGAAATACGCGCATGATATAGGCAAGAAGACAGGTAAGGCGGGCGAAAAGACTGCCACTCCCTGCCATTTTGATAAAGGACCAGAAAGCCCCTATAAGAAAACCAAGTCCGACTGCCAAAGCGCCTGTTCTAAACCCCAGAAAGCCGCAGATAAGTGCAGTCAGTTTGATATCTCCTGCACCGATCATCCGGCACAGGAATAATAAAAAGAATCCCCCAGTCACTATGATGAGCCTTAGAAGAAACATAAGACTTTCCAAAGGCTTCTCTTGTTCTGAGAATTCAAGCAGAATGCCAAGAATGATACCTGAAAGCACCAGCCAGTTAGGTATACGGTGTTCCCGGACATCATAAAAAGCTCCTGCCCCCAAAATTAGCAGCAAAATAACATAACGTACGATACGATCCTCCTCTTTTCTTAAATCTCTACATTGGAATTCACGCTGGAAAAACAGCTTTGGATTATGGAATCAAACGTCCATAATGTCTTGAAAACTTTGAAATGCTTTATGCGGAACGCATATAAGAATGTGCCTTTATTATGCACAGGAGAAAAAGAAATGTCAACTGTTTTTTATTAGAAATACTGTATACTTAATTTTTATGACTTTTTGAAAATAAGAATCCTTCTATCACTTTATTGTCATTTTCAACAATTTTTTCCATTTTTTTACTTATATCGCAGCATAAATCACAAAATTTCAGCACCAAAACATTGACGTTATCCTACCTGGATGATAAAATAATATTAGTTTAATTTTTTAAACCAAAGGAGGAATCCACTGATGCATGCCGAGGATTTTAATGAACTTTTCCGGAATTGCATGCCTATCTTTATTGCTCTGGGGGACGAAGTCCGGCTGGCCATTATTGAGGGTCTCGCCTGCATAAGTCTTTATGATGATCTGGGAAACGACGTAACAGACATCAGGGCTAGCTTGAGCATAAAGCCCTCACAGGGAATGAATGTAAAGGAAATCACGGAAATGACCCGGTTGTCCCGCCCTGCCATTTCCCATCATTTAAAGATTTTAAAAGAAGCAGGTCTTGTGAATGTCCGTCAGGAGGGGACAGCTAATTATTACTATCTGACCATAAGCGACAGTACAAAAAAACTTTGCTCCCTGGGAAAGTATTTGCAGGAGCTAATGAACCAAGTTTCATAATTATAAAAGATATACAGGTAATAAATGAATAAAGTACCATTTTCCAGACATACTGAATTTATAGCATTCGGTAAAAATTATAAAATCTGGAGATGATAAAATGAAAGGTCTTTTAAAAAAACATCTGGTACTATCAGAGGAAGAGCGAAATTTAAGGCGTGAGATTGAGCGTTCCAAAACCGCCATTGATTCCGCCAGAAACCACTTTGAACAAGTGGTTGATCCTACACTTATTGATTGTTATATTTATGAACTTAACGCGGCACAGCTGCGTTACCAGTTCCTTCTGCGCCGCTTTAAAAGCCGGGAGGTATAAACTATTATAATCTGGAGGATAAGTATATGAGCAAGTGGTATGAAAGGGGAGCTTTTTATCACATATATCCCCTGGGGCTTGTGGGCGCTCCGAAAGAGAACAGAGAATCTTCTGTTACAGACCAATTTGGGCAGCTTTGTGAGTGGATTTCCCATATCCGGTCTCTGGGGTGTAACGCGATCTACATCGGGCCACTGTTTGAATCCTCTACCCATGGGTACGATACCCGTGATTACCGGATGGTGGATCGCCGCCTTGGTGATAAGGAAGGCTTTCAGGAGTTTGTATCCCGCTGCCACAAAGCGGGAATCAAGGTGGTTGTAGACGGCGTTTTCAACCATACAGGACGGGATTTTTTTGCATTTCAAGATATCTTAAACCATGGGGCGAGTTCTCCCTACAGGGACTGGTACCGGGGAATCAATTTTTCCTGCTGCAGTCCCTTGGGAGATTCCTTTGGATATGAAGCATGGCAGGGGCATTTTGAACTTCCTTGCCTTAATCTTTTTAATCCCGCTGTCAAGCAGTATCTTTTTGATACAATAAAGTTCTGGATCCACACCTTTGACATTGACGGAATACGTCTTGACTGTGCTAATGTACTGGACTTTGGGTTTATGAAAGAACTGCGGCAAAATTCAGCAGGAGTGAAGGAAGACTTCTGGCTCATGGGGGAAGTAATCCATGGGGAATATGGCAGATGGGTCAATCAGGACATCCTGCATTCTGTCACCAACTACGAACTACATAAAAGCATTTATTCAGGTCATAATGATCATAACTATTTTGAGATTGCACACAATGTAAAGAGGCTGGAATCCATTGGTTCCCAGCTTTATACCTTTGTGGACAATCATGACGAAAACAGGATTGCAAGTAAACTTAATAATCTACAGCATCTCTATCCTGTCTACACCCTGTTATTCACTCTTCCCGGAATTCCCTCCATCTATTATGGCAGTGAATTTGGGATGGAGGGCAAACGGACCAATACGGATGACTCTATGCTGCGCCCTATGGTCTCCATTTCCGAAATAAAGGAGCTATCCTGCCCGCTTGAGGACTTTATCAGTAAGCTAGGTCATATCCACGAACAAAACCCGGAGTTTCATGGAGGCCGGTACCAGGAGCTTCTTCTCACCAACCGTCAGTATGCCTTTGCACGGTTTCACGAGAATCAGGCCATCATCACTGCTGTCAACAATGACGAATCTGACGCATTTGCCCAGGTACCCTGTCCTTGTGAGGGAAACACGGCTGTCAATCTTCTGAACGATGAAGTGTTTCCAGTAATTGACCATAAAATCGGATTGACCATACCCGCAAATCGGGGTGTTATCTTAAAGATCATGGAGGGATGAGCGAATGGAAAGTGGAAGAAATGAAATCGGAATGGGTTTTATCACAGAGGTTGACCGATACCTTTATAACAATGGAAGGCATTACGAAATCTACGAAAAGCTGGGCGCACATCCGGGAAACTATGAAGGAATCGATGGGATGTATTTTGCAGTGTGGGCACCTCATGGAAGCCAGGTCAGCGTAGTAGGAGACTTTAACGGCTGGGATCCAGAGGCAAATCCCATGACACTGCTTGCAGATTCCGGAATCTGGGAAGCCTTTGTTTCTGGTTTAAGCGTTGGGGAACTGTATAAATATGCGATCACCACCAGGAGCGGTAAGATCCTTTTTAAAGCAGATCCTTACGCATTCCAATCAGAATATCGTCCTCAGACCGCCTCAGTTACCGCTGACCTTTCGGGATTTCAGTGGAAGGACCTAACCTGGATGGAAAAACGGAAAACCAAAGATCCTTTTAATGACCCCATCAGCATTTATGAGGTACATTTAGGCTCCTGGCGGAAGAAAAACAGGGATGAAAAGGATGGTTTTTATACTTATATCGAAGCGGCACACGAACTGGCAGATTACATTCTGGAAATGGGTTATACCCATGTGGAGCTGATGGGAATTGCAGAGCATCCCTATGACGGTTCCTGGGGATATCAGGTAACAGGATATTTTGCTCCTACCTCCCGGTATGGTACTCCAGGGGAATTTATGTATTTCGTTAATTACATGCACAAAAAAGGGATTGGAGTCATCCTTGACTGGGTTCCGGCCCATTTTCCAAAAGATGCTCATGGCCTGGCAGACTTTGACGGAGAAGCCTGTTACGAATATCCGGACCCCCGGAAAGGGGAACACCCGGATTGGGGAACTAAGGTCTTTGATTACAGTAAATATGAGGTAGATAATTTCCTTATTGCCAATGCCCTTTACTGGGTAGATAAATTCCATATTGACGGGCTTCGGGTGGATGCGGTCGCTTCCATGCTTTATCTGGATTATGGAAGAGATAACGGGGAATGGGTACCAAACCAGTACGGTGGAAATGAGAATCTGGAGGCAATAGAGTTTTTTAAGCATTTAAACAGCGTCATTAAAAAACGGGGTAACGGAGCCATGGTCATTGCCGAGGAATCTACCGTCTGGCCAAAGGTTACCGGAAATCAGGAAGAGGGAGGCCTTGGCTTTACCTTTAAATGGAATATGGGCTGGATGCATGATTTTCTGGAGTATATGAAGCTGGATCCTTATTTCCGCAAATACAACCACCACAAAATGACATTTGGCCTTACATATTTTACAAGTGAAAATTATATACTGGTATTATCCCATGATGAGGTGGTGCATTTGAAATGTTCCATGATCAACAAAATGCCGGGACTTCTGGAAGATAAATTTGCTAATTTAAAATTGGGATATACGTTTATGCTGGGTCATCCCGGTAAAAAACTGCTGTTCATGGGACAGGACTTCGGGCAGTTCCATGAATGGGATGAAAAGACCGCCCTGGACTGGTATCTGTCTGAGGAACCTTTAGGCAAGAGCCTTAAGGATTATGTCAGAGATCTTCTGCACCTGTATAAAAAATATCCGGCACTTTATGAAAAGGACTATGACTGGGAAGGCTTCTACTGGATCAATGCGGATGACAAGGAACGCAGCATTTTCAGTTTTATCAGGTACAGCAAGGATAAAAAGCGCAGCCTGCTGTTTGTCTTAAATTTCACTCCTGTAGCCCGTCCAGATTACCGGGTAGGAGTACCGAAGCGGGGAACTTATACTCTTTTATTAGACCAGGATCATGGACTGTACAAACGGGGAGAAAAAGCGCCTTCTATCCGCTCTGAAAAAATGGAATGGGACGGACAGGAGTACTCCTTTCCTTACCAAATTCCGGCTTATGGCGCGGCTGTTTTCCGCTTTTAAGTTTGCAGCATATTCAGTAATTTTTTCCTGATAAATCTAAAAACAAGCTATACTTTTTATGGATTTTGTAGTAAAATATAAGTACAGAATCACTACATAACGGTTCAGACTAATGGTTGGATGGAAGGAGAGATTCGTATGGCAGCACAATTAATTGCTACAACTGCAACAAAAAAGGTCTTTCGTGATGGAGAGAAAGCGATCAAGGTTTTCAACGCTGATTTCCCAAAGGCAGATGTATTGAACGAAGCATTGATTACAGCCCGTGTGGAAGAAGTCGGCGGTATCAATGTTCCCAAAGTTCTAGAGGTTGGCGTTTTCGAGGGAAAGTGGTCCATTACCTTTGATTTCATTGAAGGCAAGACTCTCCAACAGCTCATGGATGAAAATCCTGATAAATTACCGGAATACATGGAGAATATGGTAGATCTTCATTTGAGTATTCTGTCAAAGCAGTGCCCGCTTCTTAATAAGCTAAAAGATAAGATGTCACGGCAGATTCTGGATACGGAAGAATTAGAGGATGTGACCAGATACGATATGCGGACACAGCTGGACAGTATGCCTAAACATACAAAATTATGCCATGGAGATTTTAATCCCAGCAATATTGTGGTAACGTCTGACGGAACCATGTATGTTCTGGACTGGGTACACGCGACCCAGGGAAATGCCAGCGCGGATGTGGCAAGAACTTACCTGCTTTTCTGTCTGCAGGACCAGAATAAGGCAGATATGTATATGAACCTGTTTTGCAAGAAGACCGGAACTGCAAAGAAATATGTGCAGACCTGGCTTCCCATGGTTGCTGCTGCCCAGCTTTCAAAGAAAAGACCGGAAGAGGCGGAATTGCTGCAACAGTGGGCCACTGTTTGTGATTATCAGTAAATTTACAACATAAAGAACAAAATGCGTCTTGAGAGGGCATTCCCCTTCAAGACGCATTTTTTTCAGCATTCTGTCCGGCACCCTAAATCGTTTCTGTTTCAACCGTTTCCGCTTCATTCGTATCTGTCTCATTCGTTCCTGACATGGTATCGTGTTCTTTCTTAAGTTCAAGATACAGGTCATAGAATTTCCAGTTACAGTTAGTATCTGTAATGACCGCTTTTAAATCGATTTTAGGAACTCCGGCCCGCCTTAAGTTTAAGAGCAGTTCGTCAATCCGGCGGTTTGAAAAATTTTTCATTACCAGGATCTCCTCTTCCACATAAGGGCACTCCTCCTGCTCCTTTTCTTCAAAGCCGTCAAAGCCTGCCAGATATCCAACGGTCTGGTTCACCTGTTCCGGGGAAATATTTTTAATCCGTATCCCCATACGAACAAGAACTGCTTTCAGCTTTGCGGCCTTTGTATTATTTCCACTCTGCCTGTCCTTTTCGGGCTGATAATACAGGATCATTTCTTTTCTCGCTGCCATTCTCTATTCCTCCTGCTTTGTTTTATAACAGACGTCCCCTCAGCTCTTTTCCGCTAAAGGCGCTTAAATATGCCGGAGCAACATCAAGCACGGTTTTGCATCCGCTCTGGCCTTCTTGATTCAAGCGATAAGCGGCTCTTGCATAAGCTGTCAGAACGGAGGCTGTAAATTCCGGATTGGAATCCAGCTTTAAGCTGTATTCGATCACATGGCTGTTCTCATCCTCCCAGCCTGTATTCCCGGTCCTTATGACAAACCCACCATGGGGAATTCCCCTGTGGTCCCGATGAAGTTCCTCTTCGCTTATAAAATGAACCGTAGTATCATAATCAGCAAAATAATTGGGCATTGATATAATCTCTTCCCTGATCCGGTTTAAATCTGCATTCTCTTCTGCCACCACAAAACACTCGCGGGTATGTTTATCTCTGGTGGTCAGTTCTGGGTTTTTCCCGCTGCGGACCGCCTCAAGGGCTTCTTCAACCGGAATGGTATACTGTCTGGCATCCTTAACACCTTCTATCCTGCGGATCGCATCGGAATGGCCCTGGCTTACGCCCCTGCCCCAGAACGTATAATCATGGCCGCCTGGCAAAATGGACTCTCCATACAGGCGGTTTAAGGAAAACATGCCCGGATCCCAGCCAACGGATATGATCCCAACCTTGTTTCCTTCCTTTGCCGCCTCATCCACTGCTTCAAAATGCTGAGGGATCCGTGCATGGGTGTCAAAGCTGTCCACCACGTTGAAATGCCTGGCTAGAAGGGGAGTCTGTACCGGAAGATCTACGGCGCTTCCTCCGCAGAGGATCATCACGTCAATGGAATCCTTTTTTGAAATGGCTTCCTCCATGGGATACACGTTTACGCCCGGAGTAAGAAGGGTTATTGATTCCGGATCTCTTCTGGTAAATACGGCAGAAAGCTCAAGATCCGGGTTATGGCGGATGGCACATTCCACCCCTTTACCCAGATTTCCGTAGCCTGCAATACCTATTTTAATTGTCATATTATTATCTACCTTTCCAAAATTATTACTTTTTATTATAACCCCAAAAAGAGCCCCGTGTAAATCCTGTATTTAAGTTGAGTCTCCATGCAAAAATCCGCAGGCAGAGTCACCCCTGCCTGCGGATTAAAAGACTTATTAAGCAAATGCCGTAACCTCCGGCATCTCCAATGCCGTAGTCTCATACTTATCCAGAATGACCTTCTGGATCATATCACGGGTGTCGGAATTAATGGGATGTGCAATATCCCGGTATTCCCCATCAGCAGCCTTGCGGCTTGGCATAGCAATAAATAGCCCCTTCTCCCCTTCGATTACCTTGATATCATGAATAACAAATTCATTATCAAGTGTAATGGATACAATTGCTTTCATCTTTCCTTCTTTTTCGATACGTCTAACCCTCACGTCTGTAATCTGCATGTCAAGCATTCCCCCGCATTTCCTTATAATGTGTATCTTTCGTTTTTTTCTAGGACAATTTTTATATTGTCCGGTGTTCCGATATGGGTGGTATTTGCCCGGATTGTATCCCGGCTCTCCACAATACAATTTTCAATAACCGTATTATCACCTATGTAAACATCATTTAAAATAATGGAATTTTTAATGACACAGTTATTGCCTACATATGCCTTTTTAAACAGAACAGAATTTTCAACCACTCCATTGACAATGCTGCCGCTGGATATCAAACTGTTCTTAACCATGGCTCCCGGATTATACTTTGCCGGAGGCAAATCATCTATTTTAGAATAAACATCCGGGTACTGGCGGAAGAAATAATCCCTTACTTCTGATTTCAGAAAATCCATGTTGGTCTTATAGTAAGATTCAACAGAAGCGATATTCCTCCAGTAAGTGTTCATCTTATAGGCGTAAATCCGTTTTAGATTCCGGTAACGTATCAGAATATCATTCACGAAATCATAACGGTCTTCCATGGCGCAGCGCTCAATGAGCTCAATCAGCTGCCGTCTGCGTATGACATAAATACCGCAGGATACGAAATTAGAAGATGCAACCATAGGCTTTTCTTCAAAGTCCGTAATCCTTCCGTCTTCATTGGTTCTCACCAGACCGAATCGAGTAATATCCTCTCCAACTGGAAGTTCCGTACATACGACGGTAATATCAGCCTTTTTCTCAATATGATATTCCAAAACTTTTCCATAATCCAGCTTATAGATGCCGTCACCTGCCGCAATGACCACATAGGGTTCATGGCTGTTTTTTAAGAATGTAAGGTTTTGGAAAAGCGCATCTGCAGTTCCCCGGTACCAGTCACTGCTTTCTGCGGTTATGGTTGGTGTGAATACAAACAATCCCCCCTGCTTTCTTCCAAAATCCCACCATTTGGAAGAGCTTAAATGCAGATGAAGCGATCTGGAATTATACTGAGTTAAAACCGCTACGTTCTGAATATGGGAATTTGTCATATTGCTGAGGGCAAAATCAATGCTGCGGTAATTGCCTGCAATGGGCATGGCCGAGATCGCCCTTTTATTAGATAGTTCCCGCATTCTCTTACTGTTTCCGCCTGCTAATACAATTCCTATCGCTCTCATCGTATACCACCTGCCTTTATGATGTAGTCTCCGCCAGCCAGCTCACCATCAGCATAATCTTCTGCTGTTGTCTCACCGACTATTGCCGTATTCTTACCCACCTTCACATTTTCCGGTATGGTTGAATTCTCACCGACTGTCACCAGATCGGACTGATAGACCTTGGGATCATATTTGCTGGGAGCAAATTCCCCGAAACCAAGCTCAGAGTTCGCACCTATCTTCACATTCTCAGCGATAATGGCCTTCTGGACCTTAACATTCTCTTCCAGTACGCATTCCCTCATAATGATGGAGTCCTTAATCACGGCTCCCTTTTTAATGGTAACGCCAGCACCAATAACGGAATTGTGGACTTCTCCGCAGATTTCTGAACCTTCTCCGATGATGCTTCTGTCTATGACAGCCTCTTCCGACACATATTGAGGCGGTATGATGTCGCTCTTTGTATAGATCTTCCAGTACTCCTCGTAGAGGTTAAATTCCGGAATGATATCAATCAGCTCCATGTTGGCTTCCCAGTATGAGCTTAAGGTTCCAACATCCTTCCAGTAACCATTGTATTCGTAGGCAAATACCCGGTCCCCTGCCTCGAAGCAGTATGGAATGATATGCTTTCCAAAATCACAGCCCGGAACATCAGACATCTTGATAAGTGCCTCTCTTAATACTTTCCAGCTAAATATGTAGATACCCATGGATGCCAGATTGCTTCTTGGATTTACCGGTTTCTCTTCAAATTCCGTGATACGGTTGCTCTCATCGGTTATAAGGATTCCAAAACGGCTGGCTTCCTCAATCGGCACCGGCATAGCAGCAATGGTGATATCAGCATTATTCGCTTTATGGTATTCCAGCATGACCTCATAATCCATCTTATAGATATGGTCCCCTGACAATATGAGGACATAGTCCGGATTGTAAGTTTCCATATATTCGAGGTTCTGATAAATGGCATTTGCCGTTCCAGTATACCAATCACTGCCCTTGCTCTTTTCATAGGGAGGTAGGATCGTGACGCCGCCAACGTTCCGGTCCAAGTCCCATGGGATGCCGATCCCGATATGGGTATTTAAGCGCAATGGCTGATACTGAGTCAGAACTCCCACGGTATCTACACCTGAGTTGATGCAGTTACTGAGTGGGAAATCAATTATACGGTACTTGCCGCCAAATGATACTGCTGGTTTGGCCACTTTTTGCGTTAACACGCCTAACCGGCTTCCCTGCCCGCCTGCCAAAAGCATGGCAATCATTTCTTTCTTGATCACGTTATCACCTCTCGCTGTTGTAATTTTATTGTACTAGCATTATAACACATATTCAGAAAATAGTGAACAAAATTTTGAATTATTAGGATAATTTTTTGTGCATTTTCCGACATTTTTCATGCTTTTTTCGATTCTTTTACATTTTAAGCCATATCTTGCGTTTTTACACCCTTCCCCCTTGAATCAATGCTCGAAATACAGTATAATCTTACTAAGTATGCGAACATGTAAAAGGAGAAGCCACTATGGATTTAATCACTGTAAGACAAATATATAAAGACAAAGAATCACTTCTTAACACTCAGGTTACGATCGGAGGCTGGGTGAGAAGTTTACGAGATTCCAAATCATTTGGATTCATTGTTTTAAATGACGGAACTTATTTTGAAACACTTCAGATCGTCTATCATGACACGATGGAAAATTTCTCTGAAATATCCAAACTAAATGTAGGAACAGCTGTCATCGTCACCGGTACTCTGGTGCCCACTCCTGATGCAAAACAGCCTTTTGAAATTCAGGCGGATAACATTATTGTTGAAGGAACTTCTACACCGGACTATCCTCTTCAGAAAAAGCGCCATTCCTTTGAATATTTAAGAACCATTTCCCATCTGCGTCCCAGAACCAATACCTTCCAGGCTGTTTTCCGCGTACGTTCTCTGATCGCTTATGCCATTCACCAGTTCTTCCAGGAAAGGGACTTTGTGTATGTACACACTCCAATCATCACCGGAAGCGACTGTGAGGGAGCCGGTGAGATGTTCCAGGTAACTACCATGGATTTAACAGATATTCCAAAGACTAAAGAAGGAGCTGTGGATTTCAGCCAGGATTTCTTTGGAAAGCCTACCAACTTAACCGTAAGCGGACAGCTCAATGCGGAAACTTACGCTATGGCATTCCGTAATGTTTATACCTTTGGACCTACATTCCGTGCAGAAAACTCCAATACCACACGCCATGCGGCAGAGTTCTGGATGATCGAGCCGGAGATGGCCTTTGCCGATTTGGATGACGATATGGAGCTGGCGGAAGCCATGCTTAAATATGTGATCCGTTTCGTTCTGGAGCACGCACCGGAAGAAATGAATTTCTTCAATCAGTTTGTGGACAAGGGGCTGCTTGATCGCTTAAACCATGTTCTGAATTCTGAATTTGCCCGTGTGACTTACACCGAGGCCATAGAGCTTTTAGAAAAGCACAATGAGGAATTTGACTATAAGGTATTCTGGGGCTGTGACTTACAGACCGAGCATGAGCGCTATTTAACCGAGCAGCTCTATAAGAAGCCTGTATTTGTAACAGACTATCCAAAGGAGATCAAGGCCTTCTACATGAAGCTGAATCCGGATAACAAGACCGTGGCTGCCGTAGACTGCCTGGTTCCAGGAATCGGCGAAATCATTGGAGGAAGCCAGAGAGAGGACAATTATGACAAGCTTGTGGCACGTATGGACGAGCTTGGCCTTGAGAAAGAGGATTACGATTTCTACCTTGACTTAAGAAAATACGGATCTACCCGCCATGCAGGCTTTGGCCTTGGCTTTGAGCGCTGCGTGATGTATCTTACCGGAATGGGCAACATCCGTGACGTAGTTCCATTCCCAAGAACTGTCAACAACTGCGAGCTTTAAGCCTGTATCACAAATTCCCTTCCAAAACGGCAGGGAATTTGTGGTTTCAGTTCAGCCATGCAGAGGACCAGCGAGGTAATGATAATGAAATTCATACATATTGCAGATGTTCACTGGGGCATGAGCCCGGACAGCGACAAGCCATGGAGTAAGGAACGGTATCAGGACATCAAGGACACCTTCGCAAAGGCGGTCAGCCAGGCAAAGGCCCTGGAAGCCAACTGCCTCTTTATTTCCGGAGACTTATTTCACCGCCAGCCCCTGGCCAGAGATTTGAAAGAAGTAAACTTTCTTTTTTCCACCATACCGGATGTCCACGTGGTCATCATTGCCGGTAACCATGACCGCATCCGGAGCAACTCTGCCCTTCTAAGCTTTACCTGGGCTCCCAATGTATCTTATCTCATGGGAGGGGAGCTGGAAAGCGTTTACTTTAAGGACATTAATACCGAGGTTTACGGTTTCAGTTACCACTCAGCAGAAATCCCGGAAAACCGTCTTGATCATTTAAAAGTGCCCAACAACGGGCGCATCCATGTCCTTCTTGGTCATGGGGGTGATGCCAACCACATCCCCTTTGACAAAGGCGCCATGTCCAATCTGGACTTTTCCTACATCGCCATGGGGCACATCCACCGGCCGGAGATCCTGCTGGAAAACCGTATGGCATTTGCCGGCTCCTTAGAGCCGTTAGATAAAACGGAATCCGGTCAGCACGGCATGATGGTGGGGGAGATCAATGAGGTAACCCGCATGGTGACTTCCTTAAAGTTCATTCCCCTTGCAAGGCTCCAGTATATCTCACTGGCAGTTAATGTAACTACTGCCACTACCAATACGGAACTTGCCATGAAAATCACCCAGGAAATCCAGAACCGGGGTTCGGAAAACATATTCCGGTTTCGAATCCGCGGCATGAGGGATCCTGACATTTCCTTTGACCTAGAGATGCTTTCCACCCGTTTTAAGATCATGGAAATCATTGACGAATCGGAACCTCAGTATGATTTTCCCACATTGTTTGCCGAACACCCCAGCGACATGATCGGTTTCTTTATCCAGGCCCTTCAGAAGCCGGAGATGAGCCCGGTAGAAAAAAAGGCCCTTCATTACGGCATCAACGCATTGCTTCGTACAACGGACGAAAGGAGCTGACCCCATGAAAATAATTGATATCTATATCAATGGCTTTGGGAAATTCCATGGCAGAAACCTTACCTTCCAGGATGGGTTAAACATTGTATATGGGAAAAATGAGGCCGGAAAATCCACCATCCATACGTTCATCCGGGGTATGCTTTTTGGCATTGAACGCCAGAGAGGCCGTGCTTCCCGGAATGATCTTTACACAAAATTCGAGCCTTGGGAAAACAGCGGTACTTATGAGGGACAGATACGGCTGGAGCATAAGGATCACATCTACCGGATCGAGCGCACCTTCCAGAAAAATAAAAAAGAGTTTAAGATCGTAGATGAAACCGCCGGACGGGAAATAGAACCGACGAAGGCATTTTTAGATGACTTATTATGCGGCTTAAGCGAATCCGCATACATTAACACCGTCAGCATCGGCCAGCTAAAAAGTGCTACCGACGAAGGCATGGTTTCCGAACTTAAAAATTACATAGCCAACTTAAACACTACGGGAAATCTGGCCCTTAACATCACGAAAGCTGCCGCCTTTTTAAAGTCACAGAAAAAAGAGCTGGAATCCCAGATGGTTCCGGAAGCAGCCCGGACTTATACTTCATTATTAAGCGAAATCCGTAACACGGAGAAAGAAATCTCATCTCCGGAATATGAAAATCAGATTCAGGAATACCATAAGCTTCGCTCTCATATCAGGGTATCCATGGAGGAACAGCAAAAGGAAAAGGAAGAACTCCTTCAAAAGGCTGCAAGGGGCAGGCAGGTACTGAACAGCAACCAGTTTTCTGATCAGGCGTCCATTAACGCCTGCCAGGCTAAGGCTCAGGAAAATTATGACGAATATATGGAAGCTCAGGCGGCCTGCAATAAAAAACCTCGGAAGATCCTTTCCGTCCTTTCCCTGATCATTGCTACCTTGCTTTTATGTGGAACAGGAGTGCTTTATTATCTTGGGGAAGCAAATTATTTCACCGCTTATTATGGACTTGACCTCCTCCTTTTGCTGGGCATCTTTGTCGGAACTGCCACGATTTTCTACCTGATTGGCCTGATTCTGTTTTTACGGCTGAGGCACAGCCAAAAGGACATGGAAATGAGCGCCAAGATCCTACAGGAGATCCTATCCAGACATTTGGGAAATACCGAGATATCTTCAGACGCAATCCGTGCATTCCAGACGAAGATGGCAGAATTCACCCGCTTATGCTCGGCCGTAGCCAAATCGGAAGCCGTTATCGCTCAGAAAGCCAAGGAAATTGAGGAGCTTTCAAAAAAGCAGGAAAACTGTGGAGATTCTATTGAAAAACAGCAGAAAAGCCAGTGGGAGCTTGAGAAAAAGCTGGAGCATCTATCAAGCTGTAAAACCCAGGCGGAAGGACTGAAACACATCCTGGCAGAGAACGACCGGATCCGGGAAGAAATATCTGCCATTGACTTAGCACTGGAAACCATGACCAGTCTCTCCTCCTCTATCCGGGATTCCTTTGGCCTATATTTAAATAAAACAGCTTCTGACCTTATTGCCGGGATCACGGGCGGTATCTATACCAGCATGAGTGTCGATGAGAACCTAAATGTATTTTTGAATACAAAAACCAAGCTGGTACCCTTAGAGCAAGTCAGCAGCGGTACCATGGACCAGGTTTATCTGGCCCTTCGATTGGCGGCCGCCACCCTAATTCAAGAGGGCAGCGAGCGGATGCCATTCATATTTGATGATAGTTTTGTACTATATGATGATGACAGGCTTCGGACTGCATTAAGATGGCTGGTGAATTCTTACTCCGACCAGGTTATTATCTTCACCTGCCATCAGAGAGAGGCTCAGATGCTGACAGCAAACCTGATCCCCTATCACCTGATCGAAATTTAATCTCATACTATGTTCCAATAAAAAAGACTGTTGTGACGGCTCTGGGGCCTCATGACAGTCTTTTTACTATAGATCCTATGATCTGTTCCCATATCCGGAAAAACCGGCCAATACGCCAGCCAGAAGCCCTACAATCGCAGGCCCGATCCAGCCAAGTCCCATATCATAAAGAGGAAGCATGGAAAGTCCGGGATTCAAAAAGCTTAGACCTGCCTGTTCCAGGGAAAGAAGCACACTGACGATTCCCGTAAGGCTAATGCAGAAAACATAAGCGGCCTTCCATTTCCTTCCGTCCGGAAAACCAAAGGACAGCAGAATGAGGACGATCGCTACGGGGTAAATCGCATTTAACACCGGTACAGAGACTTCCAATATTCTGTTAAGGCCGATATTGGAGATCACCAGGCTGACCAATGCGAAAAGGAGCGCCCATGAACGGTATCCCACTTTGGGCACAATGGTGCAGAAATACCTGCTGCAACAGCTGATAAGACCAATGCAGGTATTTAAACAGGCAATGAAGAAAATGGCAGCCAGCATCACAAGCCCTCCATTACCATATAAAAAACGTACCGCCTGGTTTAAGGTCTGAGCACCGTTTTCGCCAAGTCCCAATGCGCCGCCTGTGACGGCCCCCACGTGGGCTAAGGCACTGTATACCATTAAAAGGACCCCTCCTGCAATGAAACCGGCATGAATGGTTTCCTTTACGACTGAAGTCTCCTGTTTGATTCCCATTGCCTGGACATTCAAAGAAATGATAATTCCAAAGTTTAAGGCAGCGATGGTGTCCATGGTTAAATACCCTTCTAGAAATCCTTTCACAAATGGATTGGACCCATAAGACTTTGACGGAATCCCGTAGGGGCCTGCCGGATGGACTACACTGCCCGCAAATATTACCACGATCAAAGCCAAAAGGCAGGGAGTCATTATCTTGCCCAGACGGTCTGTCAATTTATCCGGTTTCAAAGATACAACAAAGGCAATGGTAAAGAATACAGCGGAATAGAGGAACTGGGTAAGCGCTCCTGAGCTACCTTCCTTTAAAAAGGGGACCACCGCCATCTCAAAGGAGGTGCTGGCAGTTCTGGGAATTGCAAGGCACGGCCCAATGGATAAATAAATAAGCAGTGTAAAAATAAATGCAAATCTGGGATGAACGTGACCGGCCAGCTTATCAAGACCGCCAGACTTAGCCACTGCAACCACACCAAGAACCGGAAATCCGATGGCCGTCACCGCAAAGCCTGCCATGGCAATCCAAGTATTCGTTCCCGCGGATGCACCCAAATAGGGCGGAAAAATAAGGTTTCCCGCCCCAAAAAACATGGAGAAAAGTGTAAGGCCTACTAAGACCAGTTTCTGCTTCGATAATCGTTCCATATGCCCGCTTTACCTGTCACCTGCGCGGTAACGCTCAAGAAGCCGGTTAATTCTTTTGGTCGGATTTAAAAGCTCGCTTAAGGAGGCATCATGGTTTAAATTATCTATGATAAGCGCAATATACTTACTCATATCAACATTGATATAGTATGGTCTGGATAAGAGATCAGGAGTCTGATAGACCAGATTGGTTGTAAGGATCCTGTCAATAAATCCATTCTCATAATATTCATCAAACTTAGCAAGACCGTTGGTAAAAAGGCCGAAGGTGGAGCAAACGAATACTTTCCTGGCTTTTCTTCTCTTAAGCTCCTTCGCTACATCAAGCATGCTTTCGCCGGAAGAAATCATGTCGTCAACAATGATCACATCCTTACCTTCTACGCTGCTTCCCAGAAATTCGTGGGCAACGATGGGATTGCGTCCATTAACAATTTGAGTATAATCTCTGCGTTTATAGAACATACCCATGTCAAGTCCAAGAACATTGGCAAAGAATACAGCACGTCCCATACCACCCTCATCCGGGCTGATGACCATCATATGCTCGCTGTCAATGTCTAACTCTTTCTCTTCCTTCAGTAAGTATTTGATAAACTGATAAATAGGCTGAACAGTCTCAAAGCCCTTTAAAGGAATTGCATTCTGCACTCTTGGGTCATGAGCATCAAAGGTGATGATATTCTCAACTCCCATATTCACAAGCTCACGAAGGGCCAGCGCACAATCTAAGGATTCTCTGCTTGATCTTTTATGCTGCCTGCTCTCGTATAAGAATGGCATGATCACATTGATGCGTCGGGCTTTTCCTGCCGATGCTGCAATGAGACGCTTCAAATCCTGGAAGTGGTCATCAGGTGACATGTGATTGGTCATTCCGCACAGGGAATAAGTAAGGCTGTAATTACACACATCCACCATGAAATAAAGGTCATCACCACGTACCGATTCATGCAGGGAACCCTTTGCTTCCCCGGATCCGAACCTTGGCGTGCTGGCTCCTATAATATAGGAATCTCTCTGATAACCTGAAAAAGCGATGGTCGACTTATGTTCGCTCTCCCGCTCCTGTCTCCATGACACCAGGTAGTCATTGACCTTATCTCCCAGTTCCTTACAGCTCTTTAACGGTATCAAACCCAGTGGACCTACCGGAATGGTTTCTATCGTCTTTTCTTCGTAAAGCATTCTTTTCTCCTCCAATGTATCCTAATACAATGCAACGGTTCTTTTATAACATTATGTACGGAAATAGTCAAGTTAATCGATGCATTTAAGACTCTTTATCTCTCATTGTAACCTTTGAGAGAACTTGATGCAACTGTAAATTTCTTACGTTTATAATCTAATACAATGCTCTTTGATATCCTCATAATAGATGCTTTTCCGCATAAAATGTATTATGTACCCAATAAATACAGGGAGGATTAATCTTGTTAAAAATTTTGGATAATAATTATTATGACTTAATAATTAGTAATACCCTGGTTCCTTCCTATGATACTGGAAATAATATCACTTTTTTAGATATAAGGGATTCGCTTCTGCACGTACCTGTCAGTACGGTTGATCCCTGTGATTTAGGCCGTCATCCCTATAATAGTTTTCCCTTCCTCTACACACCAACCTCTACGACCAGCCTGGAAAAATCCGGCATCACCACCGTTCAGAGAAATCCCTTTCTTGCCCTGTTTGGAAGAGGAGTCCTGGTGGCTGTCGTTGATACCGGAATCGACTACAACCATCCCGCATTTAAATATAATGACGGAACCACCCGGATCCTCTCTATATGGGACCAGACAGTGCAAAGCGGAACGGTCCCTGATACCTTTACATTCGGTTCTGAATACAGCAGAGAGCAAATCAACGCCGCATTAAGCTCAGAGGATCCTTTGGCCCTTGTCCCCACAACAGACCCCATCGGACACGGAACCGCCATAGCCAGTGTTTTGGCCGGTACCCCAAATGAGGCAGAATCCTTCAGTGGTGTCGTTCCTCAAGCTGATATTGTAGTCATCAAGTTAAAAGAAGCAAAACAAAATTTAAAAAATATCTTCTTTGTCCCGGAAAACACTCTCTGCTACCAGGAATCCGATATCGTACTTGGCATACGTTATGCGTTTTCAGTCTCTGAACGGTATAAACGTCCCCTTGTGGTATGCATCGCTTTAGGAAGCAACCAAGGAGGCCATGACGGCAGGGGTACCATTGACAGCTATATTGATTATCTCACATTGCTGCCAGGAATTGGAGTATGCGTTTCCGCCGGCAACGAAGGAAACCGTCAGAGACATTATTTTAACTCCACTACCGAAGCACCTTACTATAATGATTTTGAATTAAGAGTGGGGAGCAATGATAAAATGTTATCCATGGAGATCTGGTCATATGCTCCGGCAAGGCTCTCCGTCGATATCTCTTCTCCAAATCGTGAATCCACACAGCCTGTTTTTCCTACCTTCAATCAATGCAGAAGGTTCAGTTTCATATTTAACGAGACGGTTATCTATGTTAACAACTTCATATTTGAGGAAGAAAACGGAGATCAGCTCATCCTGCTGCGGTTTAACAATCTCATTCCCGGAATCTGGTACTTACGGGTACAGAATATTGAAACGGAAGGCTTTGCCTTTCATTCCTGGCTGCCATCCGGAGATATGATCTCAAACGAAACATATTTTCTCAATTCAAACCCTGATACCACCATAACCTCTCCAGGAAATGGAAGGCATCAGTTGACGGTGACTGCTTATAACGATACGAATAACAGCATTCTGCCGGAGTCCAGCAGAGGCTATACAAGAATCGGTGAGATCAAGCCTGATCTGGCCGCACCGGGCTACCAGCTCACTTGTGCAGTTCGAGGAGGCCAATATGGAACGGTAACCGGTACCGGGGCTGCAGCTGCACATACAGCCGGAATCGTCGCTATGGTGCTTGAATGGGCCATTGTCAGAGGCAATTACCCCCGAATGACCGGAAATAATGTGAACCGCCTCTTAATAAGCGGTGCAGTGCGCAGCAGCGGCAATGTTTATCCAAATAATATTTGGGGATATGGACAGGTGGATGTGAACAGACTATTTGAGCGGCTTGCCAGCCTCTAAAAACCGCAGTGAACATAGAAAATCCAGGAGCCCGGTAACACAAAGGGCTTCCTGGTTTTTTTAATTTGAACGTTTTTCTTTCTTTCTGATACGAATATCATCTCCATAAAGCGGGATTACCGTATAGCGGCTGATTAACCTTGAGGTCACACGTTCCGTATACCGGTCCCTCAGCTCATTTATGGGATGATTGGTGGATATAATCGTAGACTTAGAAGAATTAAGCCGTTCGTTGATGCAGTAAAATAATTCTGAAGATGTAAAGCTGTTATTAAGCTCTGTGCCTAAATCATCAATAATCAAAAGGTCACAGTCCAGGATATACTGGTACATCCCTTTCATATCTTCTTCATCCTGGTAATCAAACCGGTTCTTTGAAAATACCTCGAATAAATCATTAGCCGATAAGTATATCACGGAATAATACCGGTCAATCAGCTCCTTGGCGATGCAGTTTGTTAAGAACGTTTTACCGACTCCCGTAGGGCCTGTAAACAGCAGGTTTCCGTGTTCCTGTGAAAATTCCTTTACAAAGTTCTTGCAAGTCTCCACAACCTGTCCCATATACTGTTTGACGGTCCTGTTTAGAACCGGAACCACCCTGGTATCATCAAAGAACTCATAAGAAAGTGTGTCGAAATTTTCTACTGCAATAATCTGCTCAATGTTTGACTGAGCGTAAAGATATTTCATTTCAGACTGGCGGAAACAGTGACACTTGGTTCCATCTGCATATCCAGTATCTTTGCAATCCGGGCACCGGTACTGCATCTCCATATAATCCGCAGAATAACCGGCTGCCTTTAAAAGCACACTCTTCTGCTCTCTCAAGTCTGCAATCTCATTTCTTAAGTCTTTAAGGGCTCCCTGGTCCCCTTCAAGCAGTCTGCGCGCACTGGCCACTGCACTGGTGCTGATGAAATCATCAAGCTCTTTAATAACCGGAATCCTGCGATATACCTCCGCAATCCGTTCTTCCTGTTCATGGCGGTTCTTAAACTGTTGCTGTCCATATGCCCGCATGATAGCATCGTACTGTGAATTGCTCAGCGCCATAATTACCTCCGTTCATCCTGCTGACCTTATGTAACTTACTGCCGCTCCGTTAATTGCTTTAGAACAAGAGCATCATAATCAATCTCCCTTTGAGGAAAATTCTGAAACTGATTCTGTCCCCTTTTCCCCTTAGGGCTCTGGGTCTGCTTATTATCACCGCTTTTTCCTGTTTTATGTTCTCCGCTTCTTATACGATCCGCATACTGTTCGTCCAGCTTTCTGATCTCTTCCATGGAGCGTACCCCGGCTTTTTTCCAACCCTCTAATATTTTATCCGCATACTGAAAGCTGGGCGAATGAGTGGCCGCCAGTGTCCGGTTACAAGCTTCAATTACCAGCTCCCTGGCAAATCCATAGGCACGGAACCATCGCTCTATAAAATCTTTCTCCATGTCTCCCGGCTTTCTGTCATTTAACCCAAAGGCTTTCATAACAGCAAAGGAATCCTTGGTAAAGGTAAGGGCAAAGCTCTTGGCATCATCCACGGTCCGAAACCCTTTTTCATGCCAGCTGATAGCCACTGTTTCAATATAACGGATGCTGCTGTGCCCGCCCTGCACACAATACTCCACTACAAATTCCAGCAGCTCGGCAGGCATATGAAGGCCGTCATAAAGGTAGGCAAACACCTCACACTCCCTTTGGGTGAATACCTTATTCATGTATTTCTGGGCAATATAAAGAAGCTGGGAAAAATCCTCATCACCGGCAAGACCGCTTATCTTTTCTGGGGAGTAGACCATGCGGTGGCCGGATGGGGCTGGTTTCTGTTTCGATTTCGGCTGTTCCTCTGCGGTAATGCCGGAACAGGCTGTTTCT
Source organism: Lacrimispora celerecrescens (assembly GCF_000732605.1). Lineage (GTDB taxonomy): Bacteria > Bacillota > Clostridia > Lachnospirales > Lachnospiraceae > Lacrimispora > Lacrimispora celerecrescens_B. The sequence goes on from NZ_JPME01000028.1 coordinate 77,544, forward strand.
GATGCGGCTGGGGTTATTTCTGGCTTTAATGAAATGCTCTCTTTAAGGACTCCGGCATTTTTCCAGTAGGATATGGCACGCGCCACATCGGATTCTGTATGGTTTAGGGCATCCGCAATTTGGGGAATCGTGATTTCTTCTCCTTCATGGCGCATTAGGTATAAATATTCTTTTATGTATTCTCCATTGGCCGCAGCCATGTAGTCGTCAATGAACTCATTGGTAATGACCGTAACGTTGATCTTGAAACTGCTTTTAATATTCAATGTCATAACCCTCACCTTTTTTATATAGCTAGTCCGCAGTGCAGCGAGAGAAGCCCGCGGCTTCTCTCGCTCACGGGCTTTCGCCCTATGAAATAGGCCATGGGAAAATTTTCTTATGTGCAAGCACAACGAAAATTTCCCGTGCCCTATTTCGCACTGCTCATTGCTTTCGTGAATATCATACCACAGGTCCTATTAAAAGAAAATAGGTGGAGTTATCCACTGTATGAATTGTGGATAATGTGGATAATGTGGAAACCAAGTATACATAAATAGGATTTCTTCTCCGAATCATGTCGATTTGCTGATAGAATCGAGATTTTTTAAATTGTAAGACTATAAATTATGTAAATTAAAAAATCCACATAGCTTCTTAACATAAAATGTTGAAAACTATGTGGATAATGTGGATAACTATAAGCCTAAAAGCTTTTCTCCCACTTTTACGATATCTCCGGCCCCCATAGTTATCAACAAATCACCGTGTATACAATTTTCTAAAATAAATGTTTCAATCTCATCAAAGGTTGAAAAATAGTGGGCTTTTACGCCTCTATTCTCGATTCTCTCCGCAATATCCTTAGAACTGATTCCTAAATCGTCCGCTTCACGAGCCGCATAGATGTCCGCAAGGATCACCTCATCAGCCAGAGACAAAGCCTCTGCAAACTCATCCAGAAACGCCTTTGTCCTTGTATACGTATGAGGCTGGAACGCTACCCACAACTTTTTATGGGGATAATGCTTTGCCGTTTCCAGAGTTGCTTTGATCTCCTGGGGATGGTGAGCATAGTCATCGATTATAGTAATGCCTGACAGTTCTCCCTTTTTTTCAAAACGGCGGTTGGTGCCTGTAAAACGCTTCAGCCCTTTTTTAATCAACTCAAGGCCAATTCCTAACTCTGTACATACGGCCGCTGCTGCCAGGGAATTATACACATTATGTTCTCCCGGGACACCAAGTGTTACAGTATCCACAATATTTCCGTCCACCTTTAAATTATAAGTAGCCCTTGCCAAATCATCAAAACGGATGGCTTCTGCCTGATATCTGCTACCTGGCTTCTTGCCAAATGTGATCACGTTACATGGCAGTCCCTGGGTAATCTCCTCCCTGCTCTCAATGTCATTGTTTATCACCAGTAAGCCGTTTTGGGGAAGTTTTTCGGCAAATAAGCGGAAGGAGTGACGAATATCTTTAATATCTTTAAAGAAATCCAGATGGTCCGCCTCAATATTCAGGATCACCTCCATGGTGGGGAAAAAGGACAGAAAGCTATTGGTATATTCACAGGCTTCTGTTACAAACAGCCTGGGACCTCCTACCCGGATATTGCCGCCAATGGAGTTTAAGATTCCGCCTACCGATATGGTTGGGTCTGTTTCGGCTGCCAAAAGAATCTCAGTGATCATAGATGTGGTGGTAGTCTTTCCGTGAGTTCCTGATACTGCTATGGAGTTTTCATAATTTTTCATCATCTGTCCAAGGAGTTCTGCACGACTGAGTATAGGAAGTCCTTTTTCTTTCGCCCTTGCAAATTCCGGATTATCGGAATGGACGGCAGCGGTATAGACAACCACGTCAATTCCTTCTTTAATATTCTCCGCCCGCTGGCCATATGCGATCGCTGCACCCTTTGTCTCTAAATGGCGTGTCAGCACTGAACTCTGGGAATCTGATCCCGTAACGGTAAAACCCTCATCAATGAGAATTTCCGCCAAACCGCTCATGCTGATCCCGCCTATTCCAATAAAATGAATTGCCTCTGGTTTATGAAAATCAATTTGATACATGCTTTTTCCATCCTTAATTTTGTTTTCTGTAATAACGAATGTCTTCTTCTATTTTAACGCTTTTCTTTTGTAAAGCAACTGCTTCCTTTCTTATTATATAAGAAAGCACTGAGAAAATCTACAATATAATTACAATCAAAAAATATGCACCCTACAGATTTTATGTTCTGTAAAGTGCACTTTATGACATAGTCCTTATGATCCCAGGGCAATTTTCGGTGCATCTACCTCCATGTTACCGCTGCTTATCTGTGGCATTCCTATAGCAGATACCATCAGATAAAGCATCTCCTTATAGCTTCGGAAGGGCTGATCCACCCTGCCTTCCCGCCAATAAATAATGCCTTGACATGTAGAATGCTCGCGAAACATGATTTTAATTGAAAAAGTTGCCTTTTGCCCACCTTTCCTGCACATGGAACAGATATCATTGGATATAAGACGCCCATATTTGACTCCGCATTTTGGAGCCTTTTCCTTAGGAGCCTTAATTTCCAGAAAATTTCCCAGGGTCCCGGCCAGATCAGCCAAAACATCATACCGTGCTGTCAGGTTAGCAGGTATATTTTGATAATTTCCCATTATCCGCCCAGACTCATAATCATCAATAGCCACATGGAAGGAATTCAAGGATTCCCCTTCCTGTCCCATATGGAAGTCTCCTCTTAACATCTTATTCATTAAGAGAATTAATTGAAGCGTGCTTTCAAATGACTCCTGCCTGTCTCCATCCTCCCAATGAATCAATCCCTGCCAACTGGCATGGTAACGATATTGTACATAAATACGGAAGGTACTCCGTTTTCCTTTTCGTTCTTTCTCGTTGCTGATCCGTGTCACAAAATCAGGCGGATTTGTCCCAGGAAAATGGCGCATTTGAAATGTCTGTTTCGGACAGCTCATGGAATCAAATATACGGTCCATATTTAAAATCATCTCCAGCATACTGCCATATTGGATTCCCCGGGATTCATCACAATGAAACATAACCCCCTTAATGCTCCAATTATCGCATTCATCCACTGCGACAGTGATATACCGGTCAGTACCGCGAACTACACTCACTCTTCCTTTTGTCATAATTTCCACCATCATCCTTATGTTATGTTATAATTATAAATGAAGGCGGTTACATTTTGGTTACATTTTCCACTTTTGGTTAAAATTTATAAAATGATTGTAACCTGCCTTATAATCTAATGATATGAGGGAAGAATACTCTCTCTATGAAAATACTCTCATGGAATACTTTTGTTATCATATAGCAAAAAAGCTCGTTCAGGATGCTTATTACAAAACACCTGAACAAGCCCAAAAATAGCTTTTAAATGAAGATATGCTGCGGTACCGTAATATTTCAGGTCATTATTTATCTGACAAGAAACGTCCGAATATTACATGCCTGTAATTGTTCAGCAAGCCAAGCAGTATATTTCCAAGAACTCCAATTACAAGAATTTCTCCTGTACCCACTGTTAGCATCGCATACCAGATGATATCCTCTGAGCCATAAGCGTACCGCAGAACCCATGGGATGATAATGGTATTTGCCAAAATCGGCGGAAGACATACCAGCCACTTGTTTTTCCGAAGCTTATACGAACCAATCGCTCCGATCAGGGTTGCAAGACTTCCGAAAATCACATCCAGAGTTGCTGCTCCGCATAATAAATTTGACAGGAAACAGCCAACGAACAATCCAGGAATTGCTGCCGGAGTGAAAAATGGCAGAATACAGAGGATCTCTGAAATTCTAAACTGGATGGGGCCGAAGCTGACAGGGGCAAAAACCATGGTCAGCACAGTGTAAACTGCAGCAATCGCCGCTGAAAAAACCATAAAATAGGTCTTTTCTGAAGTTTTGTAATGCATATTCAATTCTCCTTTAGTTTTGTTTTAGGTGTGGAAGGTCTCGAACACACCGGTCGTTGAATGCAAATGGCCTTGATACATAGGAAAATCAAGGGTCTGCGACCTTATTGCATAAAAAAGTGTAGCACAAAATACGTTAAAAGGCAAGTAATGCCCTAAAATTTGTAACGGAATGTAAATTTATTTGCGTATATTGGCCGAAATAGAGATATGAATTCTTGTTCATTGTTATACTCACATTTTACATAATTTTAAATAAAAGGAATTAGACATTTTTACTAACATAAAGTATACTTGATTCTAAAAGCCCTGCTTTTTATTCCTATCATTTCATGCTTAAACGAAGTACAGTACAAAGGAGAAATATTATGAAGAGCATCAAAACAAAAATACTGCTTAGCATGGCTTTGACAGTATTTCTTTCTCTATGCGCAGTTGGAGGAACCAGCATTTATTTAAACTATTCCAGCATGATCGGGACCATGAACCAGACCATGACGGAACTGGCACGCACCGCTTCACAGCGGGTTTCCAAGGAGCTGGATATTTACAAAAATATTGCCTATGAAGTCGGCAGCATGGACAGACTCTCAAGCCCAGGAACCAGCGTGGCAGATAAAAAAACCATCATAGACCAGAAGGCAAAAGCACACGACTTCCAGCGGGGTAACATACTGGGAGCAGACGGGATCAGCATCTTTGATGGAAAAGACTATTCTGACCGGGACTATTTCCAAAAATCCCTAAACGGCGAGACAGTGGTATCCGATCCTCTGATCAGTAAGATCACAGGACAGCTTACTATTATAATATCCGCCCCATTATGGGATAAAGGAATTCCAGATTCCAAAGTAGTAGGCGTTGTATACTTTGTCCCTACCGAGACTTTTTTAAATGATATCGTTGCCAGCATAAAGATAAGTAAGGGAAGCAGTTCTTACATACTGAACAAAGATGGCGGTGTCATTGCCGATGTGGATATGGAGAAGGTAACCAATGTGACAAATACCCAGGATATCGCAAAGACAGACCCAGGGCTTGCCGCACTTGCTGCTCTTGAGAAAGGAATGACCGAAGGAAATAGCGGCTTTGGCCGTTACAACAAGGGCGGTGTAAACGAATTTCTGGCTTATGCCCCCATTGAGGGGACCGATGGCTGGAGCTTCGGCCTAAAAGCTCCTATGACTGACTTTATGGGAGCAACCGTAACCGGAATCATCATTTCGGTTATACTGCTCATCGCAGCACTGACTGTGGCCGGAATCATATCCGTTGTCCTGG
>NZ_JPME01000029.1 GCF_000732605.1 Lacrimispora celerecrescens
GTACTGTTTCTCCCAATATTTGGAGCATAAAAAAGTTTAAAAACCTGTTGACATTTACCCTAGGGGGAACATTTATACTAAATGCATAGAAAAACACAAAGCGACTACGTAAAATTAGTAACATTAACTGGCGTGATGTGTTTTCTAAACGTTTTCAGCTGAACGTGAAGAAAAAAGCAGAGAAACATGCTAACTTGAATTTTGTGCAGCACCAATTGGGGAAGGAAAACTTAAATGACGGAAGCACGAAAAAAATTTAAAGCAATTGGCGTTACAACAGGCTTGATATCCGGTCTTATGTATGGGTTATATACCACATTCGTTTTGATTGCCGGTTATTACAAGCCTCTAGCCGGAGCGGTTGGGTTGTTTGCTGCTCCCTATGTAACCTCGGGCCTGAATGATTTGTTTGCAGGCATCTGGCTGACCGCTTATAACGTAAAGACCGGAAGAATCCGGGAAATCGGAAGAAGCTTACGCCTGTTCCCGGGAAAAATTATTCTAATAGGCTCTCTGGTTGGCGGACCCATAGCAAGTGGAGCATACCTCATGGGACTTGCCATGGCAGGAGCTTACGCAATACCGATTTCCGCCATGTACATACTCTTTGGAGCATTGTTTGCAAGGATTTTCCTAAAGCAGAAAATCGTGCCCAGAGTAGGCATTGGAATGGTGATCTGTGTAGTTGGTGCCATTGTCATCAACTGGGTAAAGCCGGAAGGCAGCATGAATTTTACCCTTGGAATCATCTGCGCGTTTGTTGCGGCCATCGGCTGGGCTTTGGAAGGTGTATTCGCAGCTTACGGAAGTGCCATGCTGGATACCGATGTTGTAATCAACATTCGCCAGCTCTTATCCGGTATTGTGGATCTGATTGTTATTTTGCCGATGGTGGGAGGCATGGGACTTTTAAAAGGCACCCTGTTCTCACTGCCGCCGGTTATGTGGCTGCTGGTTTCCGGACTTTGCGCCGCAATATCCTATTTGTGCTGGTATAAATCCAACAGTACCATAGGCTGCGCTATGGGAATGTCACTGAATATTACCTACGCGTTCTGGGGCGTGCTGTTTTGTATCCTGTTTTTAAAACAGCCATTGACCCCAACTATCATCATTGGTTCCATTATTATCATTTTGGGCGCGGTTTTAGTATCCGTAGACCCATTTGAATTGCTCAAAAAAAAGGAGGAAGTAAGCAATGAAATTTGATGCATTAGGAATGATCGAGACAAAGGGCCTGATCGGTTCAATCGAAGCTGCAGATGCAATGGTAAAGGCAGCAAATGTTACTCTGGTAGGAAAAGAATTTGTCGGCGGCGGTCTTGTTACCATTATGGTAAGAGGTGACGTTGGTGCGGTAAAGGCAGCGACCGATGCAGGTGCGGCTGCAGCCCAGAGAGTTGGAGAACTGGTTTCTGTTCATGTAATTCCTCGTCCTCATGCTGAGGTTGAAACCATTCTTCCGAAAGAGAAAAAGGAGTGTAAATAATGAGTAACCAAGGAATGACAACTGCATCCGCGGATGCAAAAATGGCGGCGGTCAATAAAAAATTCAGGACAACCGGTATGACAACCGGTGCATTCTCCGGACTGACATACGGGATTTATACCGTACTTGTACTGGTTGCCGGTTATTATGAACCTCTTGTCAGTGCGGCAGGACTTTTAGCAGGACCATATGTGTGCTCCGGCTTAAACGATCTTTTCGCAGGAATCTGGCTGACTGCTTATAATGCAAAAAGCGGCCGTATCCGTGAGATGGGAAGAAGTCTTAATACATTCCCTGGTAAAATGATAGTCGTTGGATCCATCCTCGGAGGACCAATTGCCAATGGCGCTTATCTGGTAGGTCTTGCCATGGCCGGTGCCTATGCGATTCCGATTTCCGCATTATGCAGTTTATTCGGAGCAATTTTTGCATGGATCTTCTTAAAACAGAAAATCACCAAGAGAGTCATGATGGGTATGCTGGTATGTGTGGCCGGTGCCATCATCATCAACTGGACGAAGCCGGAAGGCAGCGATAACTTTACGCTGGGAATTATCTTCTCCTTTGTTGCAGCAATCTGCTGGGCCTTAGAAGGTGTATTTGCCACTTACGGCGGAGCCATGATCGATACCGATGTTGCAGTAAACTTACGCCAGCTGATTTCCGGTATTGTGGATTTGTTCGTAATTGTGCCTATCGTTGGTGGATTAGGACTTCTTGGCGGAACACTTATGGCAGGAATACCAGCCATCTGGCTTGCAGTATCCGGCTTAAGTGCCGCAGTGTCTTTCCTTTGCTGGTATAAGAGTAATTCCACCGTTGGATGTGCTGTGGGAATGTCCTTAAATGTAACCTATGCGTTCTGGGGAGTTTTCTTCTGTATCCTGTTTTTGGGACAGGCAGTGACACCTACGATTGTAATCGGTTCTTTTGTAATCGTATTTGGTGCGATTCTGGTTACCATGAATCCACTGGATTTATTCAGGAAAGGGGAATAAGGAAATGTTATTACCTGCAAGAACAGCGGTTTTAAATTATTTATATGGAGTAGAAAATGCGGATATTGCCCAGATCATGGAGGCTTTAAAACCGCTTTACGGCGGAGAGCGCCAGTTTACCAAAGATCGTTACATGGATCATGTCATGTCTTTGGAAGCAAACGGTATGGTCAACTTATGCAGCTATGACTTGGATCAGAACGGAGAGCTGCGCATGCGTTACGAAATCAATGATGACGGAAGATACGCAGTTGACAAATATGTGGATAAGAAATACCGCAAATAGCATAGAGGAGGTTTACAAAGGTGAGATATTACGGCGAAGAAGCTTTAGGCCTGGTAGAGACCGTTGGACTGGTTCCTGCATTGGAAGCAGCAGACAAAATGCTTAAGGCAGCAGATGTAGAATTGATTTCCTATGAAAACGTAGGTTCCACCCTGGTGACCATTATGGTAAAGGGTGATGTGGCAGCGGTACGTTCCTCCGTAGAGGCAGGTGCGGAAGCGGCAGCAGCAATCGGCAAGTTAACGGCAAAGAACGTAATGCCAAGGCCGATCAAAGAAGTCGGAGACATTGTATCCGTACATGACATTGACGCATAGAGAAAGGAAAACAGTATATGGAAAGATATGAAGCCATAGGCTCAATAGAAACGTTTGGTCTGGTATTTGTTCTCGAAGCGGCGGATGCAATGTGCAAGGCAGCAGATGTGGAACTCATCGGCTATGAAAACGTAGCTTCCGGTTATATTTCTGTTTTAGTACGGGGAGATGTGGGAGCCTGCAAAACGGCTGTAGAAGCTGGAATTAAGGCAGTAAAGGATATGGGAGCGGATGTTTACAGTTCCGTAGTCATTCCAAGACCCCATCCCCATCTTGAAAAAATCATCAGACGATATGCCTTAAGTATTGCTCCAGAACAGGAATAGCAGGCATCCCGGATGAAGGGAGAATCGAAAATGAGTTTTGTAGATAAAGACCTGCTCTCCATACAGGAGGCAAGGATTTTAATGGAAAGTGCACGGGAGGCCAGAGAGACCATGCTAACCTTTCCCCAGGAAAAGCTTGATCTCATTATCGGCACCCTGGCTGCGGCAGCAAAGGAACTGGCGGAGGAATTGGCGGCCATGTCTGCGGAAGAAACCGGATATGGACGTTTCCAGGACAAGTACGTAAAAAACACCTTTGTCTGCAATTTTCTGCCGGAACGTTTAAAAGATATGAGGTGCGTCGGCATCTTAGAAGAAGACTCACGGTTAAAAACCATGGCAGTAGGCGTTCCAGTGGGTGTGATTGTCGCACTGACGCCGGCAGTGAGCCCGGTTTCTACCGCGATTTACAACATTCTGATTGCTGTTAAGTCCGGCAATCCCATCGTTATCGCGCCTCATGATAGGGCAAGGAAGGTAACGGGCAGGCTGATTGACCGGCTGATGGAAGCAGGAAAAAACTGCGGGCTTCCGGAAGGAGCCATCGGGTATTTAAAGACAGTGACAAGGGCAGGAGCCCTGGAGCTGATCCGCCACCCGGCAGCAGCCATGGTAGTAAACACCGGAGTTCCGGAGCTGTGCCGTGAGGCGGCAGAAAGCGGAAAACCTTATATTTACGGCGGTACAGGAAACGGACCGGTCTTTGTGGAGCGGACTGCTGATGTAAGACAGGCGGTAGAGGATATCATTGCAAGCCGTACCTTTGATTACGGGATCGTGTCTGCAGCCGAACAGTATATGGTGGTAGACAGCCTCATTGCAGCAGAAGTTAAAGCCGAGATGCTTAAGAATGGTGCCTACTTTATGAATGGGGAAGAGGAGAAGCAGTTAATCGACCTCCTTTGCCTGGAAAGTGGGAAGGCGGATACGGAAATCATGGGAAGACCGGCAGCAGAACTTGCGGTCAGAGCAGGATTTACGGTACCTGATTCCGCAACGGTGCTGGTTTCCGAACAGAAGTATATTTCTGACAGGAATCCGTTTGCAAAAGAGCTTCTATGTCCAGTACTTGCTTATTACATCGAAAATGACTGGATGCATGCCTGCGAGAAATGCATGAGTCTTCTGGTTAACGAAAGCCATGGACACACCCTGGTGATCCACTCCAGGGATGAAGAAATAATACGCCAGTTCGCCTTAAAGAAGCCGGTGGGCAGAGTTCTTGTCAATACACCTGCCACTCTGGGCAGCATGGGAGCAACCACGAACCTGTTTCCGGCTATGACCCTTGGAAGTATTACAGCAGGTGCCGGAATCACGGCTGACAACGTTTCGCCCATGAATTTCATCTACGTCCGGAATGTGGGATATGGAGTTCGGGGTGCGAAGGAATTCCTTGGAGTTGCAGGGAACGCTTCGGGCGGATATGGAAAAGCTCCTGAGACAAAAGAGAGCAGCGAAGATGCAAAAGCGCTCCTGAAGCAGATTTTAGAGACCTTGTCTAAGGAGCTGGATGATAAATAATTGAAAGAGAGGGAAACCAGATTGGATATTCGTGAATTTTCAAATAAATTTGTAGAAGCAACGAAGAACATGACACCGGAAGAAAGAGCTTCTCTGATGAAAATGTTTGAAACTGTTTCCGATGAAATTAACAAAAAAGAGCCTGCTTCCCAGGCAGCAGTAAGCTTTGAGGGAGGAACGGAGATACCGGATGGCATTACTCCAAGACTTCAGAATTTAAAGGAAAATTATTTAAAACATAAACCATCTATTACAACGTATCGTGCACGTGCCATTACCAAGATCGCAAAAGAAAATCCTGGTATGCCAAAGATCATGCTTCGTGCAAAATGTTTCCGTTACTGCTGTGAGACAGCACCTCTGGTAATTCAGGACAACGAGCTCATCGTAGGCGCTCCTTGCGGCGCTCCCCGTGCAGGTGCATTCTCCCCGGATATCGCTTGGAGATGGATGGTAGATGAGATCGATACCATCGGAACCCGTCCTCAGGATCCATTCTATATTTCCGACGAAGACAAGAAAATCATGAAAGAAGAGCTGTTCCCATACTGGTCCGGCAAATCGGTTGATGAGTATTGTGAAGATCAGTACCGTGAAGCAGGCGTTTGGGAATTATCCGGAGAATCCTTTGTATCTGACTGCTCCTACCATGCCATCAACGGCGGCGGAGATTCCAACCCCGGCTATGATGTGATCCTTATGAAGAAGGGCATGCTTGATATTCAGCAGGAAGCCAAGGATCATTTAAAAGAACTGGATTATGAGAATCCTGATGATATAGAGAAGATTTATTTCTACAAATCCATTATCGATACCACAGAAGGCGTTATGATCTACGCAAAGAGACTTTCTGAGTATGCAGCAGAGCTTGCAGCAAAGGAAACCAATCCAAAGCGTAAGGAAGAACTGTTAAAGATTTCTGAAGTAAATGCTTACGTTCCTGCTCACAAGCCAAGAACCTTCTGGGAGGCAATCCAGGCAGTATGGACCATCGAGTCTCTGCTCGTAGTGGAAGAGAACCAGACCGGTATGTCCATCGGACGTGTGGATCAGTATATGTATCCATTCTACAAAGATGATATCGAATCCGGACGTATGAATGATTACCAGGCATTTGAGCTTGCAGGCTGTATGCTGATCAAGATGTCTGAGATGATGTGGATCACCAGCGAAGGCGGCTCCAAATTCTTCGCAGGCTACCAGCCATTCGTAAACATGTGCGTAGGCGGTGTGACCCGCAGCGGACACGATGCAACCAATGATTTAACTTACTTACTTATGGATGCAGTTCGTCATGTAAAGATTTACCAGCCATCACTTGCATGCCGTATCCACAACAAGTCCCCGAAAAAGTACATGAAGAAGATCGTAGATGTGGTTCGTTCCGGTATGGGATTCCCAGCCTGCCACTTTGATGATGCTCACATCAAGATGATGCTTGCAAAAGGCGTATCCATTGAAGATGCACGTGATTACTGTCTGATGGGCTGTGTTGAGCCTCAGAAGTCAGGACGTCTGTATCAGTGGACATCCACTGCTTATACCCAGTGGCCGATCTGTATCGAGCTTGTTTTAAACCACGGAACTCCTTTATGGTATGGCAAGCAGGTTTGCCCGGATATGGGTGACTTAAGCAGCTTTAAAACTTATGAAGAGTTTGAAGCAGCCGTAAAAGAAGAGATCAAATATATTACAAAGTGGAGTGATGTTGCTACGGTTATTTCCCAGCGCGTTCACAGAGACTTAGCTCCAAAGCCACTTATGTCCATCATGTACGAAGGCTGTATGGAAAAAGCCAAGGATGTATCCGCAGGCGGTGCGATGTACAACTTCGGACCTGGTGTGGTATGGTCCGGACTTGCTACCTATGCAGATTCTATGGCAGCAATCAAAAAGCTTGTATTCGAAGATAAAAAATATACATTAGAGCAGATTAACGAGGCGTTAAAGGCTGACTTTGTTGGATATGACCAGATCCGCACCGATTGCCTTAATGCTCCAAAATACGGAAATGATGATGATTATGCAGATTTAATTGCTGCTGACCTGGTCGACTTTACAGAGCATGAACACAGAAAATATAAGACCTTATACTCTGTATTAAGCCATGGTACCTTATCCATTTCCAATAACACCCCATTCGGACAGATGACAGGCGCTTCTGCCAACGGCCGTAATGCATGGCTGCCTCTTTCCGACGGAATCAGCCCGACCCAGGGTGCAGACTTCAAGGGCCCGACTGCAATCATCAAGTCCGTATCCAAGATGTCCAATGACAGCATGAATATCGGTATGGTTCATAACTTTAAGATTATGGCTGGTCTTTTGGATACTCAGGAAGGGGAAGAAAGCCTTATCACCCTTCTTCGTACGGCCTGCATGTTAGGAAACGGTGAGATGCAGTTCAACTATCTGGATAACAATACCTTAGTTGAGGCTCAGAAGCATCCGGAGCTGTACCGCGACTTAATCGTCCGAGTAGCCGGCTATAGCGCATTCTTCGTAGAGTTATGCAAAGATGTACAGGATGAGATCATAAGCAGAACCATGCTGACACATTTCTAAAAGAAAGTTGAGATCAATCACAATGGACCATGGAACAACAGGAGAGATTGAACGTAAGGCGTTTATCTTTAACGTGCAGAAGTACAACATGTATGACGGGCCGGGAATCAGAACCCTGGTATTCTTTAAAGGCTGTCCGCTCCGGTGTAAATGGTGCTCCAATCCAGAAGGAATGGTGCGGAAATTCCAGGTGATGTATAAGCAAAATTCCTGTGTAAGCTGCGGGGCATGCGCGGATGTGTGCCCCGTAGGAATCCATGTGATATCCAAGGAAACGGGAAAACATGAAATCCAGCGGGAAAAGGATTGCATTGGATGCATGAAATGCAAGAATGTCTGCCCCAATGCAGCGCTTACCATTGCCGGAGAGGTGAAAACCATTTCAGAACTGCTTAAAATCGTGGAAGAGGATTCTGCCTTTTATGATATTTCAGGCGGCGGCGTAACTCTTGGCGGCGGCGAAGTGACTGCCCAGCCGGAAGCAGCTTTAAATCTGTTAATGGCCTGCAAGCAGGAAGGGATCAATACAGCAATTGAGACCTGCGGTTATACCAATACGGAAACGATTTTAAAAATTGCAGAGTATGTGGACCTGTTTCTGTTTGATATCAAACATATGGATCCTGTCCGCCACAATGAACTGGTGGGTGTGAACAACGAACAGATTCTTACCAATCTAAAGGAACTGCTTCACCACCGTTTCAATGTGAAAGTCCGCATGCCTATGTTAAAAGGGATCAATGACAGCCGGGAAGAGATCGATGAGGTCATTAAATTCTTAATGCCCTTCCGTGATTACAAAAATTTTAAGGGAATTGATTTACTTCCGTACCATAAGCTGGGCGTTAACAAATACAATCAGCTTGATATGAAATACCCTATTGAAGGGGATCCAAGCTTAAGTGCGGAGGATTTAGACCGGATTGAAGGCTGGATGAAGGAATATCAATTTCCGGTTACTGTGGTAAAGCACTAAGAAAGGGGAAGAGGCCATGATTGAGATGCAGCGTGTCATAGAGGAATCCGTTCCCGGTAAACAGGTGACCATCGCCCATGTGATCGCATCCCCCATTCCGGAGGTGTATGAATGCCTTGGCATCGATGAGATGGGAGCCATCGGAATTCTCACCCTGTCCCCTTTTGAAACCTCTATCATTGCGGCGGATATAGCGGCAAAGGCGGCAGATGTGCAGGTGGGATTTTTAGACCGCTTCACAGGCTCTGTGATCATTGCCGGTGACGTGGACAGTGTAGAAACCGCTCTGAATGCGGTATGCGATACCTTAAAACGCGGGCTGGGTTATATGGTGCCCGCGGTAACCAAAACATGAGAAAGAAAAGAATCATGATCATCGGTCCCGGCGGCAGCGGTAAAACCTCCCTGGCTCATGTCATAAACGGTTTTACCGGTCCGGCCAGAAGAACCCAGAACATGGTATATGGGGAAAAAACCTTGGATGTGCCGGGGGTTTACTTAGAAAGTCCCTGGATGCATAAGCATATCATTGCGGCGGCACAGGATGCCTCCCATGTACTGATGCTGGTAGACCAGTCCTCATGCCGGGAAAGTTACCCGCCAGGATTTGCAAAAGCCTTTCGGGTTCCCGTCATCGGCGTAATTACGGGATGCGGAGAAAAACCGGAACATGATGGCTGGTGTATCCGTCAGTTAAAAAAAGCCGGGGTCCGGGAGCCCTATTATCATATTAATCTGTCTGAACGGACAGGCCTTCAGGAATTAATGGAGGCATTAAAATATTAGGAAAGGAGGGAAATGTAACGTGGAGCAATTTGTAATGAATACTAAGGTATATATGGGATCTTCCTGTCTGGATAAGATAAAGGATCTTCCTGTGACAAAGGCTTATATTATCTGTGACCCCTTTATGGCACAGTCCGGAAAGGTAAATTGGATTACAGAGCTTTTACAGGAGAAGGGGAGCAGCTATGAAGTATTTTCTGAGGTAGTGCCTGATCCGACCATTGAAGTCGTTTCAAAAGCCATAGGCGGAATGAAATGCTTTGGTCCTGATGCAGTGATCGCCCTTGGCGGCGGCTCTGCCATTGATACGGCAAAGGCGGCTAGCCATATCTACAGTCAAATGGGAAATGAGAGACTGTTTTTAATTGCGGTTCCCACAACCAGTGGTACCGGCAGTGAAGTGACTAATTTTTCCGTAATTTCCGACCCGCAGGCCCAAGCGAAGTATCCGCTGCGCTCTGATAGTATGGTGCCGGATGCAGCGTTTCTTGATCCCCGCTTTACCGTGTCGGTTCCGCCTCACATTACAGCGGATACCGGAATGGATGTTTTAACCCATGCCCTGGAAGCTTATGTTTCAACCAATGCAGGTGATTTTACCGATGCCTGTGCGGAAAAAGCGGTAAGACTGGTGTGGAACTATCTGGCACGTACCGTAGAAGAGGGAAACGACATGGAAGCCAGAACTCACATGCACAATGCATCATGTTTGGCTGGAGTTGCGTTTAACGGAGCTTCCTTAGGGCTTTGCCACAGCATGGCCCATGCTCTGGGCGCACGCTTTCACTTTCCGCATGGAAGAAGCAATGCGATTCTGCTTCCTCATGTCATCAGCTACAACGCTGGTCTGGAAGACGCCGGTGAACAGATAGCCTGCGGCAGGTATGTGGCAATTGCCAATATGCTTGGAATTGCAGCCGGAACAGATAAGGCCACGGTACACGGCCTGGTGCGTCACATCAAAAATCTGATGAATAAGATCAAAATACCTCAGCAGATTACAGACTTAAAAATCGATAAAGACGAATTTGAACAGGCCGTTCGGGAAATGGCGGAAAAAGCCCTGGCTGATAACTGTACATTAACCAATCCAAGAGTGCCTACGGTAGAAGAGATTGAAACCATCTATCGGAAACTGTGTAAGGGGGGCTATTAATGAAATTCATCACGGAAGACGATTTGAGGATTTTGTTCAGAAGAGAACCCTTTACTTTTTATGATCTCCCTGCGGGAACCAGATTAACACCTGGAGCGCGCCAATTCCTGGTGGATAAGAAGATTCCCATAAGTGACGATCCCATGATGGTAAAACGAAATCTTGTAAAGCCTGCAGAGAAAAAAGAAGAAGCACCGGAAAAAGAACTCTGTCAGGATCTGTTCTTATTAAAAAAGAAAACGCTGCAGGCACAGTTTTTGGAAGTGGGCCTTGAACTGTTAAGCCGTGACGTTCTTCTGGCAGAACAAGTATTTGATCTTGAACGGAAACTTTCCAACCTTAAAAAAGAGGGCAGGGAAGAGGAAATGGGTTTTAAACCCTGCACCGGGTTTCATGAGGATAATATGCAGGAACCTTTTGAGGATTGCTTTGAAATAACAGGTTTTCATGCACAGTCAGAAAAGGGGAAAGAAATCCTTCTTCTGCACCGCCTTCGCTGCAGCACAAGAGAGCTGGCAGCGGAAGCAGGAAGCGAAAACTTAAACCCGGTCATCAACCGCTTATCACAGATGATATGTCTGGAATATGGAGGTAAAACATGTCAAAGGAAGTAATTACATTTGATGGCTGCAATGAGCTGGTAAGTCAGTTTGAAGCAGTTGTTAAGCAGCCCGTTAAGGGAAGCTCCTCTGTTTACTATACCGGTGTCGATCTGGGAACAGCGTGTGTGGTACTGGCCGTGTTGGATGAGAATTACAAGCCTGTGGCAGGCGCTTACCGATATGCAGATGTGGTCCGGGATGGAATGGTGGTGGATTACATTGGTGCGATCCGGATTGTTCGGGAACTTAAAGAAGAACTGGAGGAAAAGCTGGGCACTGAATTGATTTATTCGGCTGCAGCCATTCCTCCGGGCACTGATTCCCTGGATGGCGGAGCCATAAAAAACGTGGTGCAGGGAGCCGGATTTGAAATCACAGCCCTACTCGATGAGCCAACGGCGGCAAATGCAGTTTTAAAAATAAAAAACGGTGCTGTCGTGGATATCGGAGGCGGCACCACCGGAATCTCCATTTTAAAAGATGGAAAGGTGGTGTATGTAGCGGATGAACCAACAGGAGGAACTCATTTCTCACTGGTGGTCTCCGGTGCTTACCAAATGTCCTTTCAGGAGGCAGAGGTTTATAAGAGGAAAGAAGAACACCATAAAGAACTGCTGCCGGTTTTAAAACCGGTTGTGGAGAAGGTTGCTTCCATCATAAAACGCCATATTGAAGGACACGACGTTCAGGAGATCTATCTGGTAGGCGGTACCTGCTGCCTGACCGGGATTGAAGCAATTATTGAAAAACAGACGGGAATCAGAACCAGGAAGCCTGAGAACCCAATGTTTGTAACTCCTCTTGGAATCGCATTTTCCTGTACTCAGGAAGAACTGGCATAAAGGATGTGGACAATATGGAATACCGTATAATTAAATCTCCGTCACAGGGGACAATCGATATTTTGAACCGCAGGAAAGGCTCCGGCACCTCCTCCCCCATAGGCCGGTGGATGCAGTGGGACTGGTACAGGGCAGGATCATCGAAATGGTTTGTGCCGCTGATGTGGCAGAAAAAGCAGTAGGTGTTACGGTAGAAGACATTAGAGGAAGCTGCCCGCAGAACATGATCATGCTGGCGATTTTTGGAGATACGGCATCGGTGGAAGCAGCGATGGATGAGATTAAGCAAAGAGAGAAGAGAGGGGTGGAAGAATGGTAGCGGCCAGATTGATTGATAACATATGGGCAACCAGAAAAGCGGAGTCCTTAAATGGGTATAAATTTATGCTTGCCGAGATCATTGGTGGCACACGGGAAGGTGAACGGCTGATTGTAGCAGATATCATCAGCGCGGGAATCGGTGACCGTGTGATCATTTCCACCGGATCTTCTGCCAGGCGGATGCTGGGAAGCGATGAGATTCCAGTCGATGCCGTAGTAATTGGGATCATTGATGAAGATTGCCAATTTATATAGAAGGGAAGTGATCATATGAAGCAGTTGATTTGTGCAAAAGATGTAGAAAAGTTAAATGCTGAGGGAAAAAAGGTATTTTACGTGGAAAGCGGAAGTATCATCACACCGTCTGCAAAAGATGCAGCGGATTCGTTTGGCATCAAATTTTGCGATAAGGTGGAGGAGCAGCAGACACAGGCTCCGGCTGCTCTTGCAGGCATGGATATTGACAGCGATAAAATTTATATGGTACTGAAGACTTTGATGGAAAAAGGGTTGTTAAATGATATTTTAAAACCCTATGAGTCGGAAAGTCATGGAAATGGTCTTAAGGTAGTTCGCGGAAGTTCTGTGAAAATGGACGTATTTGATACGGGTGATCCATCTGTCAAAGCTTATTATCAGGAATTGGTAAGCAAAGAGGAATCCCATATCAGTGCAGGTTTCCTTGTGATCGACCATTCAAGCTTTGAATGGGAGCTCACCTATGAAGAGATTGACTATGTAATCGAAGGAACCTTAACTGTTACCATTGACGGAAAGACCTATACGGCAAAAGCCGGAGATGTACTCTTCGTACCGTCAGGCTCCAAGGTAGTCTGGGGTTCCCCGGATAAAGCAAGAGTATTTTACGCAACGTATCCGGCAAACTGGGCTGATTTGGTTTAAGGAGGTAAACAATGCAGGCACTTGGCTTTATAGAAACGAAAGGCGTGCTGACGGCCATTGAGGCGGCAGATGCCATGTTAAAGGCGGCGGACGTGTCTCTTCTGGAGAAGACCAAAGTCGGCGGAGGTCTCGTCGCTGTTACGGTGACCGGTGATGTGGCGGCAGTAAAGGCAGCGGTGGACGCCGGAGCAGCAGCGGTGGAACGCATTAACGATGCAGCTTTAGTAACACGCCATGTTATCGCCAGGCCTCATGATGAGCTGACGGCTGTAATCGGCGGCGGTACTCCTGATGAACCGGAAGAAGAACCAGTTCCGGAAATCGCAGAAGAACACGAAGAATCTTCCAATGAACCGGAACCTGTGGATACCATAAATAGAGAAACCGTAGACTTATGGATCAAGCAGGACGGTCAGGAAGAAACCATGAAGATACTTGAAGATATGAAGGTAACAGAGCTTAGGACTCTTGCCAGAGAATATCCGGAATTCAGCATAGCTGGACGGGAGATTTCAAAGGCAAATAAAACCCTGCTGCTGGAAGAATTCGGGAAGTATTATGGACAGAATGATTAATATTTTTAGAAAGGGAGAACGGGAACATGGATAATTTTGATTTTGATTTACGTTCCATCCAGGAAGCAAGGGATTTAGCTAGATGCGGTGAAGCAGCCGCAAAGAAAATTGCAGAATTTACGGCAGAACAAATTGATACCATTCTTAAGAGTATGGCAAAGGCAGGAGAGGAACACGCTCTTTGCCTGGCAGAGATGGCAGTTGAAGAGACAGGTTTTGGAAAGGTCATGGACAAGGCATATAAGAACCATGCTGCCTCCACTCTTTTGTATGAAGAAATAAAAGATATGAAGACAAGAGGAATCCTTGCAGAGGATACCGTGAATAAGACCATCGATGTGGCAGAGCCGGTTGGCCTTGTAATGGGTATCGTTCCATCTACCAACCCAACCTCAACCGTATTCTTTAAATCCATGGTAGCCATTAAGTCAGGAAACGCAATTGTATTTTCTCCCCATCCTTCAGCTGCAAAATGTACCTTAAAGGCTGCAGAGGTTATGCGTGACGCTGCAATTGCAGCAGGAGCACCGGAGGGAATCATCGGCTGTGTATCCATGCCTTCCATGGGATCTACCAATGAACTGATGAAGTGCAAGGAAGTTTCCGTTATCATTGCAACCGGCGGCCCGGGTATGGTAAAAGCTGCATACAGCGCAGGAAAGCCAGCCATCGGCGTAGGTGCAGGAAACTCACCGGCTTACATTGAAAAAACGGCAGATGTTAAGCAGGCGGTAAAGACAATTCTTGCCAGCAAGACCTTTGACTATGGTACCATCTGTGCTTCCGAGCAGTCCATTATCTGTGAGGAGAGCAACCACGCAGAAGTTGTAGCAGAGTTAAAGAGCCAGGGCGGTTACTTTATGACAAAGGAAGAAACTGATAAAGTCTGTGCTCTGTTATTTAAAAATGGTCATAACATGAATGCCAAATTTGTTGGCCGTTCCCCTCAGGTGATTGCACAGGCAGCAGGAATCCAGATTCCGGAGGGAGCCAAGGTCCTCATCGGAAAGCAGGAAGGTGTTGGAGAGGGATATCCGTTATCCTACGAAAAACTGACAACTGTACTTGGTTTCTACACAGTAAAGAACTGGGAAGAGGCCTGCGGCTTAAGCATTCGTCTTTTACAGAATGGAATCGGACATACCATGAGCATTCATACCCAGGATAGGGATATGGTACTTAAGTTCGCTGCAAAGCCTGCTTCCAGAATCCTTGTTAACACAGGCGGCAGCCAGGGAGGAACCGGAATCAGTACAGGCCTTCCGATTTCCTTTACATTAGGATGCGGAACCTGCGGCGGAAGCTCTGTTTCTGAAAACGTAAGCCCGAAGCATCTCCTTAATGTGAAAAAGGTAGCTTTTGGTATAAAGGATTGTTCTACTATCGCAGCCGATGATCCAACCTTTACATGGAAGGACAAATCTCAGGGAGCTTCCTTTAGCCCTGCTGACTTCGTAGCTTCTTTTGATAAAAAGGAAAGTGTGGCCTCTTCTTCCTGCCAGGGAGGAAATGATGACAATGAGAAGCTGGCTGCTCTTGTAAAGGAGATCGTACTGGCCATGAAAGGCCAGTAATCAGCGAGGAAAGGAGAACAGGAATGGATAAGTATGAAGCGGTAATCAAACTCTTAATGGAAGCCGTGAAGGCGGAATCCGGAACCGATGAGTTTCGAATACCAGTTGGCGTTTCCAACCGCCATGTACATTTGTCACAGGAAGACTTGGATGCCCTTTTCGGCCAGGGATACGAACTGACCAAGATGAAGGAGTTATCCCAGCCAGGTCAGTATGCATGCAAGGAAACAGTTACCGTATGTGGTCCCAAAGGAGCCATTGAGAAGGTCCGTATATTAGGTCCGGTCAGAAAACAGACTCAGGTCGAGGTTCTGGCAGCAGACTGTTTTAAGCTAGGAAAAAAATCTGAGCCTAAGATGTCCGGTGAATTAGCAGGAACGGCAGGGATCACCCTGGTGGGACCAAAGGGTTCCGTTCAAACGAAAGAGGGTTTAATCATCGCCCAGAGACACATTCATATGACTCCTCAGGATGCCGTGAAATTCGGCGTTCATGACGGTCAGACAGTAAGCATTCAGACTGAGGGAATCCGCGGCGGTATCTTTCAGCATACGGCAATCCGCGTAACCGATACATCGAGCCTGGAATGTCATCTTGATACGGAAGAAGCAAATGCTATGGGACTTGGCAGTTCTTCCACCGTAACCATTGTTAAATAAGTGAACCATTAAAAATTAATTATAAATCAGGAGGATTTAAAAATGAAATATGATGCATTAGGAATGATTGAAACAAAAGGTTTAATTGGATCCGTTGAAGCAGCAGATGCTATGGTTAAAGCAGCAAACGTTACCCTGATCGGTAAAGAATTCGTAGGCGGCGGTCTTGTTACTGTTATGGTAAGAGGCGATGTAGGTGCCGTTAAGGCAGCTACTGATGCAGGAGCAGCAGCAGCTCAGCGTGTTGGTGAGCTTGTATCCGTACATGTAATCCCACGTCCACATGCAGAAGTTGAAACAATTCTTCCAGGTACAAAAGAAGCATAATTAAAATTTGATAAGGTCTGTTTTTTCAGGTTCTTCCTGCAAAAAACAGGCCTTTTTTCAAGGTTATTTTAAAAAAATTGTAAAAACAGAAAAATTTTTAGGACGTCAAGTTAAATTTTCGCATATAATAGACAAAATATGTTTTTTTAGGTATAATACCAGTTATATGTGCAGGATGCAGAAAGCAGGTGTAATTATGCGGCATAAAAAGAGCGTAATGAGAAGTTTCATGATGGTGACCCAACTTGGGATCAGTGTCATGGTACCTGTATTTGTCTGTATTCTTGCAGGTTACTATATTGACCGGTATGCTGGGACAAAACTAACATTATTATTTATGGTTCTGGGGTTTCTGGCTGGGGGAGCCAATGCCTATAAGCTGGCAAAGGCTACACTGGCCATGAATGAAAGGGAGGAGAGGGTTGAGGATCAGAAGGAGCGCGTAGAGCGGCAAGTAGAGGCTGGCCCCAAGGTGCATAAACCGAAGCAGCCAAGCCGCGTGAAAGGACATGATGATGAGAAACTTTCGTAGACAGGAGGACTTGTAATGGGGAAGGAAACAAAGAATCTGATGCTTGAGGTTTCTGCCGGAATTGTTATTTTCACGGCAGTGGCTATGCTGGGGGCATTATTTATCTATCCAAGACGTGCTGTATTTGCAGGACTGATTTTGGGAATGATGTTAGCCTTGGCTATGTTTTTATCAATGGGCATAGTACTTGAACGTTCTATGAAGACGGAAGATCCAAAGGCTGTACAGAAACAGAGTATTATTAGTTCAGTTCTTCGCTATCTGCTGCTTATTGTTATACTGGTGGCAGTTATTGTCCGGTTTTCGAGCTGGTTCAATCCGGTCGCAGTAGTAATCGGAGTCCTCGGACTCAAGGTTGGAGCATTTTCTCAGCCTATTATCCACAAGATCTTGGCCAACAGGTCAAAAGGAGAGTAATTTTCTCTGCGGTCAAGTGGAATCTCTTAAGAAAGGAGGCTTAAGCGTATGGTCGTTGCGAGTGCCAATAATGTAGACTTTATGATCAAAGGCGTTACAAAGTTTCAGGCGTTTGGTCAGGAGCTTTGGGTTACAACCACGGAAATAGGCCTTAGCATTGTGACAATCGTAATCCTGATTATCGCAGTGATTGCCAACCGAAAAATGAAGCGGGCGACAGAAGTACCTGGCACCTTCCAGAATATTGTGGAGTTTGTCGTAGAGGCGCTTGATAACCTGGTAAATGGTACTATGGGTCATAACGCAAAAAAATTTGTTAATTATATTGGAACGATATTTATCTTCATATTGTTCTGCAATATTGGCGGCTTATTTGGTCTTAGGACGCCAACCGGAGATTTCGGTGTGACATTTATGCTTGGTTTGTTTACCTTCGGCATCGTGCAATACCAGGGAATTAAGAATCACGGGATCGGTCATTTCACAAGCTTGTTTCAGCCGTTTCCGATTTTGTTCCCGATTAACGTAATCGGTGAGATTACCAACCCATTATCCCAAGCGCTTCGTTTGTTCGGCAATATGATGTCAGGCGTTGTTATTATGGGATTGTGGTATGGGATGATGCCTATCTTTGTAAAGATCGGTATCCCATCGTTTTTACACGTATATTGTGATGTATTCTCAGGCTGTATCCAGACGTATGTGTTCTGTATGCTGACCATGGTATATGTCAATGATAAGATGGATTAAACTTCAATAATATTAAATTCAGGAGGAATTTTTCTATGAACGGATTTTCAGGACAGGATTTTATCTTAGGTTGCTCAGCAATCGGTGCAGGTCTTGCGATGATCGCAGGTATTGGACCTGGTATTGGACAGGGTATCGCAGCAGGTCATGCGGCTGCTGCAGTTGGACGTAATCCAGGCGCAAAGTCTGATATAACATCTACCATGCTTTTAGGACAGGCCGTTGCCGAGACAACAGGTCTTTATGGTTTCGCTGTTGCTGCTATCCTCATGTTCTTAAAGCCATTCAGCTAAAGAGTGAAATGGCGGGAGGCGAAAGCCTGCCTCAGAACGGGGAAAGAATAAAGAGCGAAAGGAGGCGAAACCTTGGATCGATTATTGGGATTTGACCCACAGCTGCTTTTCGATGCATTTGTAACAGGCATCAACGTATTCATCCTGTTTTTTGCGTTATCCTATATGCTTTTCAATCCGGTACGTGAAGTGCTGGAAAGGAGAAGGCAGAGGATTGCGGGAGAATTAAAGAACGCTGCCGACGATAAGGAAGCTGCGCGGGCAATGAAGGAAGAATATGAAGCCAGACTTCATGAAGTGAAGAAAGAGGCAGAAGAAATCTTAGAGGATGCCAGAAAAAGAGCAAAACAGCGTGAGGCAGAGATTATTACAGAAGCCAGGGAAGAAGCGGACCGTATTGTTACACGGGGCAGCCGTGAGGTGGAACTGGAGAGAAAGAAAGCGCTTGATGATATGAAGGAACAGATCATATCCATCGCTTCTGTTATGGCCGGCAAGGTCGTAGCTGCTTCCATAGACACTACGGTGCAGGAGGCCCTGATTGACGAGACTTTGAAAGAGATGGGTGAAAGCACATGGCAAAGCTAGTATCAAAGGTATACGGCGATGCATTGTTTGAGGAAGCTCTGAAAAAGCAGGAAGTGGACGCTTTGTTTGAGGAAGTGAAAAGCCTGCAGGTGATTTGGCACGAGAATCAGTCATTGGCTGAGCTTCTTAATAATCCGAAGATTGTAAAGGAAGATAAAATCGGCATTATTAAGAATATTTTCGGCGGACGCGTATCGGATGACCTGATGGGTTTTCTGGCAGTCATTGTCGACAAAGGCAGGCAGAAGGAGATTCCGGCAATCTGTGAATACTTCATAAACGCTGTCAAGGAATATAAGAAGATCGGCGTGGCCCATGTGGCAAGCGCTGTTGAATTAAATGAGGGGCAGAAAGCCCGATTAGTAGAAAAGCTGTTAAATACGACTCAGTACGTAGATTTTGAGATGGATTATCAAGTGGACCCGTCAATCATCGGCGGTATGGTGATCAGGATCGGGGACCGGGTGGTGGATTCCAGCATTAAGACTCAGATTTATGAACTGCGCCGCAGCCTGTTAAAGCTGCAATTGACTTAAGCCGTCAGGCGAAACGGATACATTATAAACTTAGAAAGAAGGTGCAAACCTTAATGAATTTAAGACCAGAAGAGATCAGTTCTGTCATCAAGGAACAGATTCAAAGATATTCTACAAAACTGGATGTCTCTGATGTCGGTACAGTCATTCAGGTGGCGGACGGAATTGCCCGTATCCATGGCCTTGAAAATGCCATGCAGGGAGAGCTTCTTGAGTTCCCGGGAGAAATCTACGGCATGGTGCTCAACCTGGAAGAGGATAACGTTGGTGCAGTTTTACTTGGTACCGGTGCTATCAGCGAGGGCGATACCGTTAAGACTACCGGACGAGTGGTGGAAGTGCCTGTTGGCGATGCATTGACTGGACGTGTTGTAAATGCGTTAGGACAGCCCATCGATGGAAAAGGACCGATCCAGACAGACAAATTCCGCAAGATTGAGCGTGTGGCTCACGGAGTTATTGACAGAAAATCAGTAGACACCCCCCTTCAGACCGGTATTAAGGCGATTGATGCCATGATTCCTATCGGAAGAGGTCAGCGTGAGCTGATCATTGGTGACCGCCAGACAGGAAAGACGGCGATTGCCCTTGATACGATTATTAACCAGAAGGGCCAGGGCGTTCATTGTATTTATGTAGCCATTGGCCAGAAGGCATCTACGGTTGCCAATATTGTTAAGACACTGGAAGAGTACGGCGCCATGGATTATACCACCATCGTCGTATCTACTGCTTCCGATTTGGCTCCTCTTCAGTATATTGCTCCATATTCCGGATGCGCCATTGGAGAGGAATGGATGGAAAACGGAGAGGATGTATTAGTTGTTTACGATGATTTAAGTAAACATGCAGCCGCTTACCGTACCCTGTCCTTACTGCTTAAGAGACCGCCGGGCCGTGAAGCATACCCGGGTGATGTTTTCTATCTGCATTCCAGATTACTGGAGAGAGCTTCCAGACTTTCTGAAGAACTGGGCGGAGGCTCTTTAACAGCCCTGCCGATCATTGAAACACAGGCAGGTGACGTATCCGCATATATTCCGACGAATGTTATCTCCATTACAGACGGACAGATTTACCTGGAGACAGAGATGTTTAACTCCGGTTTCCGTCCTGCTATCAACGCAGGTCTATCCGTATCCCGTGTAGGCGGCTCTGCTCAGATCAAGGCTATGAAAAAGATCGCAGCTCCTATTCGTGTGGAACTGGCGCAGTACCGCGAGCTTGCAAGCTTTGCTCAGTTTGGTTCCGAGCTTGATAAGGAGACGGCAGAACAGCTTGCCCAGGGCGAGAGGATCAGAGAGGTGTTAAAGCAAGGCCAGTATCAGCCGATGCCGGTGGAATACCAGATCATCATTATCTTTGCAGCAACCAAAAAGCTGCTTTTGGATATTCCTACCAGGAAGATCCTGGATTTTGAAAAGGCTTTGACCAGCTTCATTGACAGCAAATATTCTGAAATTCCCGCAAGCATCCGCGAGACAAAGCAGATCACACCTGAGACAGAGGAATTGCTTATAAAGGCGATTAACGAATGCAAAGCAGGTGTTTTTTAAAGGCAGGTGAACAATCATGGCATCCATTAGGGATATCAAACGAAGAAGAGACAGTATTTCCAGTACCGAACAGATTACGAAAGCCATGAAGCTCATATCTACCGTTAAGCTGCAGAAGTCCAAAGCGAAGGCAGAGGAATCCAAACCCTATTACGGAATGATGTATGATACCATAGGTTCCATGCTGCGCAAATCAGGCAACATTGACCATAAGTATTTAAAGGCAGGCGATTCTAAGAGGAAGGCGGTCATTGTCATCACTTCAAACCGTGGACTGGCAGGGGGCTATAACAGCAACATTGTCAAATTGGTTCATGGAAATGACAATTTTACGCCGGAACTTACAGATGTTTATGCCGTAGGACGGAAAGGGAAGGAAGCACTAGCAAGAAAGGGATATAAGATTGCCGAGGATTATTCCGAGGTGATCAATGAACCGATCTATCGCGATGCGGCCGATATTACCATGGAGCTTCTGGATGCATTTGGACAGAACCGGATAGGCGAAATTTATCTGGCTTATACATCTTTTAAGAATACTGTGACCCAAATACCGACTCTTAAAAAGCTTCTCCCGGTTGAAATGGAAAAGGGAAGCGAAAAAACAGATCTGACTTTAATGAATTATGAGCCGGATGAGGATCAGGTATTGGATTCCATTATTCCTAAGTATATGAGCAGCATGATCTATGGCGCTTTGCTGGAGGCCGTTGCCAGTGAAAACGGGGCCAGAATGGCAGCCATGGACTCTGCAACCAATAATGCGGAAGAGATGATAGAAGAACTTGGACTGGCATATAACCGGGCAAGACAGGGTTCTATAACCCAGGAGCTTACCGAGATCATAGCCGGAGCCAATGCGATTTCATAAGGCGAATCGAACTTCATTTTAGCAGGAACGAGAGAAATATAAAAGAAGGAGAAACAAGATGGCAGGACAAAATATTGGTAAGATCACCCAGATCATCGGTGCCGTACTGGATATCAAGTTCAGCCAGGGCAAGCTGCCTGATATCAATGAAGCGATTGATATCACTGCAAAAGATGGCGGCAGACTGGTTGTAGAAGTATCTCAGCATCTTGGCGATGATACGGTAAGATGTATCGCCATGGGATCCACCGATGGACTGGTACGTGGTATGGACGCGGTGGCTACCGGCGCTCCGATTACCGTACCGGTTGGAGAGGAGACATTGGGACGTATATTTAACGTTCTGGGTGACCCGATCGATAATAAACCGGCACCGGAAGTAAAAGAACATTTTCCGATTCACAGACCGGCTCCCACCTTTGAGGAGCAGTCCACGGAAACGGAGGTTCTGGAAACCGGTATCAAGGTCGTTGACCTTCTCTGCCCTTACCAAAGGGGTGGTAAGATCGGCCTTTTCGGTGGTGCTGGAGTAGGTAAAACCGTATTAATTCAGGAACTGATCCGTAACATTGCCACAGAGCACGGCGGATATTCCGTATTCACCGGCGTTGGTGAGCGTACCCGTGAAGGAAATGACCTTTATCACGAGATGCAGGAATCAGGCGTTATAAATAAAACAACCATGGTATTCGGACAGATGAATGAGCCGCCGGGCGCCCGTATGAGGGTTGGCCTTACCGGCCTTACCATGGCTGAGTATTTCCGTGACCAGGGCGGAAAAGATGTACTGTTATTTATTGATAACATTTTCCGTTTTACCCAGGCAGGTTCTGAGGTTTCCGCTTTGCTTGGACGTATGCCTTCCGCAGTAGGCTATCAGCCGACGCTGCAGACTGAGATGGGTGCTCTTCAGGAGAGAATCACTTCCACGAAGAATGGTTCCATCACATCGGTTCAGGCAGTTTACGTTCCGGCCGATGACTTAACCGACCCGGCTCCAGCCAACACATTCGCCCATCTGGATGCGACCACGGTTCTTGACCGTTCCATTGTGGAACTTGGTATTTATCCGGCGGTTGATCCCCTTGGATCTACATCCAGAATCCTTGATCCTCGTATCGTAGGTGAGGAACACTACCGTGTTGCCCGCGGGGTTCAGGAAGTACTTCAGAAGTATAAAGAGCTTCAGGATATCATTGCCATGCTGGGTATGGATGAGCTTTCTGAGGAAGATAAGATCACGGTGGCCCGTGCAAGAAAGATTCAGAGATTCTTATCTCAGCCTTTCTTCGTTGCAGGACAGTTCACCGGTCTGGAAGGCCGCTATGTGCCGCTTTCTGATACCATTCAGGGCTTTAAGGAGATTTTGGAAGGAAAGCATGATGATATTCCGGAGAGCTATTTCTTAAATGCAGGCAGCATTGAGGACGTTCTTGCCCGTGTGAAAAAATAGGGGGTGGGAATATGGCTGATTTATTTAAACTGCAGATCATTACTCCGGAACGGAAGTTTTACGAGGGAGAGGCTTCCATGGTGGAGCTTACTACCACGGAAGGGGATATCGGCGTATACCGCAATCATATCCCCATGACTGCCATTGTCGCCCCGGGAATCTTAAAGATTCACGAGGAGGGCGGAGTGAAGAATGCGGCCCTGATGTCTGGTTTTATTGAGATTTTACCGGAGAAGATCGTCGTAATGGCGGAAGTTGTGGAATGGCCGGATGAAATCGATACAAACCGTGCAGAAGAGGCTAAGGTACGTGCAGAACGCCGCTTAAAAGAACAGAGCGGAAAAATTGATAATGCGAGAGCGGAAGCTGCTCTGAGAAGAGCTCTTATAAGGCTTTCACTTACAAAGTAAAGAAAAGGGATTTGGGCCTTATAAAAAGGTTCAGATCCTTTTTTATTGACCTACAAGGATTTGTTGTGATATCATTATTGCAGATGAAACGATGGGATAATCCAGAATCCATGGATTAAACCTTACTTTTGTGGTATACTATTAGGCAGATTATACAAACAGGGGGATAGTATTATGAAGAAAACATCATTAGTGATTATGGCGGCAGGCATCGGCAGTCGGTTTGGCGGAGGAATCAAACAGCTGGAACCGGTAGGGCCAAGCGGTGAGATTATCATGGACTATTCCATATACGATGCTCTGAATGCTGGATTTGACAAAGTTGTGTTCATCATAAGAAAGGATCTGGAAGAGGATTTTAAGGAGATTATAGGGAAGAGAATCGAAAAGATTGCTCATGTGGAGTATGCTTATCAGGAACTGGACGACCTTCCAAAAGGCTTTACAAAGCCGGCTGACAGGACAAAGCCATGGGGAACCGGACAAGCCCTTTTATGTGCAAAACCGGTAATTCATGAACCTTTTGTCGTGATCAATGCAGATGATTATTATGGTAAAGAAGGTTTTATAAAGATTCATGAATATCTGGTTAATGAGATGGTTCCAAATTCAATGCCTTTTGATATCTGCATGGGTGGATTTGTTCTTGGCAATACCTTAAGCGAAAATGGGGGAGTGACCCGTGGGGTATGTCAGGTGGATGATAGAGGAATCTTAAAAGGGGTTACAGAGACGTACGAGATCAGACGATGCGAAGACCGGGCGGAAGGACGCAGTGAGGAAGGAACCCCGGTGAATATCCCTTTGAGCCAAAATGTTTCCATGAATATGTGGGGGCTTTCCCCTGCGTTTCTTGAGGAACTGGAGAGAGGATTTCCAGGATTTTTGACCGGTTTAAAAGAAGGGGATGTGAAAACGGAATATCTCCTTCCTAAGATCATCGATAAGCTTGTCGGGTTACAGAAAGCCCAGGTAACGGTGCTTGAAACAAGAGATCGGTGGTTTGGCGTGACCTATAAAGAGGACAAGCCTGCTGTTGCGGCGGCAATCAGGAATCTGGTTTTAGAAGGTGTATATCCTGAGCGCTTATTCGATGTGAAGTAAAAGATATATACGGTTTTCTGATTGGCTGTCCATCAGAAACCGTATTTTCATTTAACGGGATTCGCACTTTCCCTTTTTGCACTGCATATTATAGTGTTGTATAAGCAGAAAGCAGGGAGTGATAACAGCCGTGCCGATTAACCCGGATTATACTTATGGAAGCAGATTTCAGGAACTGGAGCCATATATGCTTTATGGCGATAGGAGTGCTGCAGAGCGTTCCTTTGAAAGAAAAGATTCCATTGTGCAGGATTTGGAATATCTACAAGGAATGTACCCAGGACATATGAAACGTTTACAGGAATATGTAATTTCAGCGTGTGATCATCTGGATTACAAGAACAGTCCCATGTATGACGAATATCCGGACCGTATGATGATCAACCAGGTCTGCGATTCTATCTGTGACCAAATACGCAGGGATGGTATCCTAAATGATGAAATGGCAGCAGAACAAGAAGATTCACAACAGTCGGCTGCAGAGCAAGAAAGAGCGGAACAGATGGAGTGGGGAGCAGACGAGGCGGATAATTCGAATCTACTGTCCCAGGACCGTGGTTCATCATGGGATCAACCGCCATGGGGACCAAGAGGGCCAAGAGGACCAAGAGGACCATGGGGGCCAAGAGGACCGTGGGGACCAAGAGGGCCGTGGGGACCATGCGGACCATGGGGACCATGTGGGCCGAGAGGACCGTGGGGACCGTGGGGGCCATGGGGACCGAGAGGACCGTGGGCTCAGAGTCTCGATGACGGCTGGCTGGATGGCGTCGTTAACGTGCTGCTGCTAAATGAGATGCACCGCAGGAGATGCCGCAGCGGGCTTTGCACATAGGGAGAAGAAAGGCAGTTGTCCTTGGGAGGACAGCTGCTTTTTATGTGGTTTGCAGTACTGGTTGGGCAACGTTTAACGAATGTTTAAGAAAGTTTTCATTGTAGTTTTGGATATTATTGTATACAATAAAGAAGACAAGGTTGACAGACAAGTAAAGGAAATTCAGGATGAATCGAATGGTTAAAAAAATAGGAATCTTATCTGCGGTTTTTATAGCGGCAATCGCAGTTTATTTTATGTGGAATCAGAAAGATACGGAAAAAAGCGATGTTATGGTATATACCTCCATGGAAGAGGCGGCTTTGCCTGTGGTATATTCCGATATGTACGGAAGAAAGATGAACATTCTCCATGGGTACACCCAGGATATGAAGCAGGTGGTCTCCAGGGAGGCCCTTACCGTTCTTCCTGCAGACAGATCGATGAACATACAGGTATCAGATTATAAAGGCAGCATCCAGGGGATTGAGTATGAAGTCCGCAGTATGGATCTGGGACGTCTGGTGGAACGGACAAAGGTAGATACATGGAATGAGGGAGAGGGAGGTGTCACGGCCACGCTTCCGATCCAGAACCTTTTGACAAAGGATAAGGAATACCTTCTCATCCTGACACTGGATACCTCCGGGAATGGGAAGCTCCTTTATTATACCCGCATCATGTGGACGGACAGTACCAATGCAAAGGATATGATCGATTTTGCAGTTGATTTTACGACCAGGACCTTTGATTATGATCAGGCCAGGCAGCTTACCACTTATCTGGAAACCAGCGAAGGCGAGGATAACAGCTCCCTTGGCCATGTGACCATCCGCTCCAGCTTTTCCCAGCTGACATGGGGAGGGCTATCGGTGAAACCGGTAGGAGACATAAGGGTAACGCTTAAGGACTTAGATGGAATCATGTGCAGCGTACAGCTGGACTATGAAGTGACCAGGACCGGAGAAGATGATATTCAGGAATTGTATGAGGTGGAAGACAGTTTTACTATGAAATGGGACAGCAGGCGTATCTACCTTATGGATTTTGAACGGAATACCAATCAGGTGTTTTCCGGCCAGAAGGGATTGTTCTCCGGAAAACGGATTATGCTGGGGATTTCCAACCCGGATGAGATAAGGACGGCAAAAAGCCCGTCAGGGGATTGCCTGGCATTTGTGGTAAACCGGGATCTATGGACTTTTGACCAGAGCCGTGAGCATGCGGTTAAGGTGTTCTCCTTCCGAAGCGGCGAAGACGATGGACTTCGCAGCGGTTATAATCAGCATGATATTAAGATATTGTCGACCAAAGATAATGGTGATGTGGACTTCCTGGTATATGGGTATATGAACCGGGGGATTCATGAGGGAAGCTTAGGGATCGCAATGTATCAGTACAGCAGTCAGGACAATGCCACCACGGAGCGCTTTTTCACTCCGGTGACCCTGTCCTTTGGGATGCTTAAGGAAGACATTGACCAGCTGGCTCATGTTGGAGCCAATGGGATGCTTTATCTGATGGCGGACCGGGCGGTTTACGGTATTGATTTAAACAGCAATGAATATATGGTTCTGGCTGATTCACTCGTTGAGGGTGGATATGCGGTCAGCAGCGGGTCCAGCCGTTTTGCATGGCAGGAGGGCAGTGACCTTTATGGAGCCGGAGTGGTTCATCTCATGGATTTAGATACCGGGGTGAAGAGAGAAATAACAGGCGGTGAAGATAATATTTACAGGCCCCTTGGATTTGTGGGGGATGATTTCATTTACGGAATTGCCCGGAAGGGCGACGTTTGGGTGCAAAACGGAAGAACAAAGGATGCTCCCATGTATCGGATCGAGATTATGGATCAAAGCGGAAAAATCGTAAAGGAATATGAGCATGAGAATGTTTATATCGCAGACGTGTCCGTGGATGACAGCCGGATCCATCTGACCCAGGTGTCAAAATCCGGAGATCAGTCTTATGCGGCTTTTAAGCAGGATACCATTGTCTGCAACCAGGAGCTTGCAGACGGAGAGATGGAAGGCATTGGCTGGTATGCCTCAGAGGACAGGAGAAAGCTGTACTTTGTCCAGCTGGATAAAGATGCGGCAAGCCGGGATGTAAAGATTGCAGTCCCCAAAAAGGTGGCCTATGAAACCACAGAAGTAGTGGAGTTAAAGGGGAATGTCAGAAACCAGGAAAACCGGTTTTATGCCTATGGGGGAGGCCATTATCTCGGAGGCAGCCACAGCTTTACGGATGCCCTTGCCCTTGCTTATGATAAAATGGGAGTTGTGACCGATAAGAATCAGGAAATTATATGGAGCAGAGTGAATCGTCCGCCGGTCCGC
The DNA here is from genome assembly GCF_000732605.1 of Lacrimispora celerecrescens. Taxonomy (GTDB): domain Bacteria; phylum Bacillota; class Clostridia; order Lachnospirales; family Lachnospiraceae; genus Lacrimispora; species Lacrimispora celerecrescens_B. The sequence goes on from NZ_JPME01000029.1 coordinate 27,890, forward strand.
AATATGAAGGATCCCATGAAAACAGGGGCAGCCTTTGTGCGGAATTTAGAAGGGTTTACTGACAACAGCTTCTATGGGGATGGAGTTTTTATGCTGGATGCCAGGGGCTGCACCTTAAGTCAGGTATTATATTTCATCGGCCATGGTTGTCCGGTGGCAGCCTATACTCTTCAGGGAGGCTATGTACTCCTTTCCGGCTATGATTCCTATAATGTGACGGTCTATAATCCGGTATCTGGAGAGAGTCAGAAAATGGGCTTAAATGATGCCTCTGCATACTTTGCCGGCCAGGGAAATGACTTTGTCTGCGGAGTATTTACGGAATAGAAAATGCGTTCTCTTTACAAATTCATAAGATATGTTATAATCATTAAAGGCTAATGGATGAAATTTAAGAAATTTGTAATAGATAACAAGATAATCAGAGGTGTGAAATGGAGCAGTATATAATGAAGGGCGGAAATCCCCTGGTCGGTGAAGTGACCATTGGCGGAGCAAAAAATGCCGCTTTAGGAATTCTGGCAGCAGCGATCATGACAGACGAGGATGTTCTGATCGATAACCTACCTGATGTCAGAGATATAAATGTGTTGCTGGAGGCTATAGAAGAGATCGGTGCTAAGGTAGAGCGGATTGACAGGCATACGGTACGCATCAATGGAAAGACCATCCGGGAAGTTTCGGTAGATGATGATTATATCCGTAAGATCAGGGCTTCTTATTATTTTATAGGAGCTATGCTTGGTAAATATAAAAGCGCACAGGTCCCACTTCCGGGAGGCTGCAACATCGGAAGCAGGCCCATTGACCAGCACCTAAAGGGTTTTCGCGCTCTTGGAGCCGATGTGAGGATTGAACGTGGGGCAGTAATCGCCCATGCCATAGATTTAGTGGCGAGCCATATCTATCTGGATGTGGTTAGCGTTGGAGCTACCATCAACGTTATGATGGCGGCAACCCTTGCAGAGGGACAAACGATACTGGAAAACGTGGCAAAAGAGCCTCATGTGGTTGACGTGGCAAACTTTTTAAACAGTATGGGCGCCAATATTAAGGGAGCCGGTACGGACACCATCCGTATCCGCGGGGTGAGAAAACTCCATGGGACTGAATATTCCATCATTCCGGATCAGATTGAAGCAGGTACTTTTATGTGTGCTGCTGCCATTACCCGTGGAGATGTTATGGTAAAAAATGTCATACCAAAGCACTTGGAGGCCATTTCTGCAAAGCTTTTGGAGATGGGATGCGAGGTCGTGGAGTTCGATGATGCTGTCCGTGTAGTAGGGAAATCCTATCAGAAACATACCGACATCAAGACACTTCCCTATCCGGGATTTCCAACTGATATGCAACCTCAGATGACCGTGACCCTGGCCCTTGCAAAAGGCACCAGTGTGGTCACAGAGAGTATTTTTGAAAACCGTTTCCGCTATGTGGATGAACTTTCCCGCATGGGAGCAAATGTAAAAGTAGAAGGAAATGTAGCCGTTATAGACGGTGTAGATGGCTTTACCGGGGCGTTTGTCAACGCTCCTGATCTCCGTGCAGGTGCGGCGCTGGTGATTGCCGGACTAGCTGCGGATGGATATACGGTTGTGGATGAGATTGGATATATCCAGAGAGGCTATGAATGCTTTGAAGAAAAGCTTCAGGGACTTGGCGCCATGATCGAAAAGGTAGATTCTGAGCATGAAGTAAAGAAATTTAAATTAAAAGTAGGCTAGGCGGGGATAATTCCCGCCTTTTCCTATCGTCTGAAAGCAGATCTATTGATTCTCCATGCCTTTTTCCGAGAGAGACCGTATGGAGGTGGCATATTCCGACGGAGTCATCCCGGTCAGCTGTTTGAACTGTCTGGAAAAATAGTGGACAGAGGTGTATCCTAAACGGTCCGCAATTTCGGTAAAGTTCAATTGGTTGCTGCGGATCAGCTGCTTGGCTGCGTCGATTTTCATGCTTGTAAAGAAATCGATGACCCCGCAGCCATATGCCTTATGAAATATTTTCTGTAACTGTGACCGCCCGGTTAAATTATCCCGGCAGATGGTTTCAATGGTTAAGTGCTCCCCGATGTGTTCCTCCATATAGCGGATAATGCGGTTGTGGGCATCCCCGTGCATGGGACTTGCTGTTACGCGTCCGGTGGAAATCTGCTTTGGATTCGAAAAGTATCTGCGGTAAAGATGGATGATCAGCTCTTCCAAATAATTCCCGATCAACTGCTCCGCCCCAAAAGACAGGGCAGGCTGTCTTCGGACCAGCTCCTCCTGGTATGGGTCGTCAAGCCTTCCTGAAAATGCATTCCGCGCCTCAATGATGATTTGCGCCAGCAGCGCCATCTCTGTCTCCTGTACGGAAAGGACTTCTCCCTCAAAGGCTTTCATAAAGGGAGAGCTGCACTCAAAGCTTACCACCACCAGATTGGGGGCAATGGTTCCGTTGGTAAGGATATTGTGAAACTCCCCTGGCTTGTGGAAGATGATGTTTCCGCGTTTTAAAGGGATCCGCTTTTCACCGGCCATAACATCGATGACACCCTTATCAACGCAAACAAATTCCCAGAAGTCATGGCTTTCTCCTGGAAAGGAAAAATCGCTCATGTATTCGAAATAATGAATGGTTACAATTCTTTTAACAATCGCTGTAGAACGCAGCTGGGTACTTTTATATGCCATGGAAACCTCCTTCCGGACAGGTATAAATGTAGTTATGGACAGTATACCACATTCCGTGATAAAATGGTGAGAAGAGAACAATAATGCAAATTAAATAATAAATAGTGCAAATATCTTTTGGCTCGCATTCATTATACTGAGGTTAATAGAATTTAGGAGGTAACATCGATGAACAAGAAACCGGTTCTGGTAATTATGGCAGCAGGTATGGGAAGCCGCTACGGGGGCTTAAAGCAGATTGATCCTGTAGATGCCTATGGAAACAAGATCATTGATTTTTCTATCTATGATGCGGTATATGCAGGATTTGAAAAAGTTGTCTTTATCATTAAAAAGGGCATTGAAAAAGAATTTAAAGAAAATATCGGGAACCGCATGGCGGCTCATGTGCAGGTGGAGTACGTATATCAGGAGCTTGATAAGCTTCCGGAAGGATATGAGATTCCGGAGGGAAGAGTAAAACCCTGGGGAACAGGACATGCAATTTTATGCTGCAAGGACGCGGTAGACGGACCTTTTGCGGTTATTAATGCAGATGATTATTATGGCAGAAGCGCCTTTGTTTCCATTTATAACCAGCTTACTAAGGTTACTGACGGGGAGAAGTACCAGTACACCATGGTCGGCTACCAGCTTTACAACACCTTAACGGAAAACGGCCATGTGGCAAGAGGCGTATGCAGTACCGATGAAGCAGGAAAGCTCGTTGACATTCATGAGCGGACCAGAATTGAAAAGCATGGCGACCAGGCAGAATTTACAGAGGATGACGGGAAAACCTGGACAGAACTTGGAGATGATACCATCGTATCCATGAATATGTGGGGATTCACAAGCAGCATATTAAAGGAGCTTGAGGAACGGTTTGCTGCATTTTTAGACAGAGAGCTTCCTGTAAATCCTGTGAAATGTGAATATTTCCTTCCTTTTGTGGTTGATGAGCTGTTAAAGGAAGATAAGGCAGAGGTTTCAGTATTAAAGAGCGTGGACCGCTGGTACGGAGTCACTTACAAAGAAGACAAAGAGACGGTGGTAAATGCCATCAAAGAACTGAAAGAAGCCGGCCTGTATCCGGATAAGCTATGGGAGGTAAAGTAATGGGAGAAGCACAATGCGGAAAAATCAAAGAGGCCATCGGACTTCTGGCCTTTGAGGGAGAGCCGATTTCATGGAACCGCTATGGAAGCGGTCATATTAATGATACCTTTCGCCTGATCTGCAAGACAGGAGAAGGAGAAAAACACTACATCATCCAGAGAATCAACCATGAGGTTTTTAAGGATCCGGTTTCTCTTATGAGAAACATTGCAGGCGTTACTTCCTTTTTACGGGAACGGATCCAGGCCCAGGGCGGAGATCCGGCCAGGGAGACGCTTAATATTGTAAAAGCAAAGAATGGCAAGGATTACTGCCAGGACAGTGACGGGAATTATTGGAGAGGCTATCTATTTATTGATGGGGCCACCACCTATGATAAGGTAAGGCAACCGGAGGATTTCTACCGGAGCGGCAAAGCGTTCGGCCGGTTTAAACGCCTGCTGGCAGAATATCCGGCAGATGAACTGGCGGAGACCATCCCCAATTTCCACAACACTCCGGTTCGTATGGAAACCTTTAAGGCGGCTGTGAAAGCCGATTCCTGCGGCCGTGCCCATCTGGTAGAGGCTGAAATAAAATTTGCCCTTGACCGGGAGAAAGAGGCAGCCATTGCCATGGATATGTTAAAGGAAGGCAGGCTCCCTCTCTGTGTTACCCACAATGATACCAAGCTTAATAACATCATGATCGATGATGTAACCGGAGAAGCCCTGTGCGTAATTGATCTGGATACAATTATGCCAGGCCTGTCCATCTTTGATTTTGGCGATTCCATCCGTTTTGGAGCCAATACGGCAGAAGAGGATGAGCCTGATGTGAGCAAGGTGTCCTTGTCCCTGCCTCTGTTTGAGACCTATACCAGGGGATATTTAGAGGGGTGCAAGGGAAGTCTGACGACAGAAGAAAAGATGATGCTTCCTATGGGAGCAAAGCTGATGACCTTTGAGTGTGGCGTCCGCTTCTTAACAGATTTCCTTCAGGGAGATACTTATTTCCATACAAGCAGAGAAAATCACAATTTAGACCGTGCCAGAACCCAGTTCGCTCTTGTAGCTGACATGGAGAAGAAATGGGAAGAAATGGCTGAGATTGTCCGCGAGAGTAAAAAATGATCCGCTTAAATCATTAGTAAACAAAATATGAATAAGAAAGAGGAGAGAATATGAGAATATTGGTAACCGGAGGCGCCGGATATATCGGCAGCCATACTTGCATTGAACTATTGGAACAAGGCCATGAAGTTATTGTAGTGGATAATCTTTGCAATTCCTCCAGGGTATCCCTGGATCGGGTAGAAACCATTACCGGGAAAAAGGTAACCTTCTACGAAGCAGACCTTCTGGACCGGAAGGCATTAGATGAAATATTTGAACATGAATCCATCGATGCTGTCATCCACTTTGCCGGGTTAAAGGCTGTGGGAGAGTCCGTTGCCAAACCATTGGAATATTACCACAACAACATCACCGGAACTCTGATTCTGTGTGATGTTATGAGGGAGCATAAGGTAAAGAACATCATATTCAGCTCCTCAGCAACCGTATACGGAGATCCGGCTTTTGTGCCGATCACAGAAGAATGTCCCAAAGGAGAAATCACCAATCCTTACGGGCAGACGAAGGGCATGCTGGAGCAGATCCTAACAGACCTTCATACCGCTGATCCGGAATGGAATGTGATTATTCTTCGTTATTTCAATCCTGTTGGAGCCCATAAGAGCGGTTTAATCGGAGAAGATCCTGCGGGAATCCCCAATAACTTAACACCTTACATTACCCAGGTTGCAGTAGGCAAACTAAAGGAAGTAGGTGTATTTGGAAATGATTATGACACTCCTGACGGAACCGGAGTCAGAGATTATATCCACGTGGTAGATCTGGCCCTTGGACATGTAAAAGCCCTTGAAAAGATGGCTTCTTCAGAACCGTTGGTACGTATTTATAATCTGGGAACCGGGCAGGGCTTCAGCGTGCTTCAGATGATCGAAGCATTTTCAAAGGCATGCGGAAAAACCATCCCATATTCCATCAAGCCTCGCCGCCCAGGTGATATTGCAGAATGCTATGCAGATGCAGCTCTGGCTAAAAAAGAGCTTGGCTGGGAAGCAGAACGCGGAATTGACGAGATGTGCGAAGACTCCTGGAGATGGCAGTCAGGGAATCCGAACGGATACAAGTAAAGTCTTTAGGGCTTGCGCCCTGCATGATGCACCGGCTGGTTTGACCGATGGCCAGCCGGGAGCAGATGCTCTTTTGAGGTAAAGAGAACCAGATAAAAACATGCGGTTTCATATTATTTTTTCGGGAAGAGTACAACGCGTTGGTTTTCGCCTGGAAATCGAGCAGCTGGCATTAAGATTAAAATTAACCGGATGGATAAAGAATCTTGAGGACGGAAATGTAGAGATGGAGATTCAGGGAATGAAAAATAAAATAGACTTCTTGTTGGAGTTTATGAATTCTCTGAGACGTATCAAAATTAACCATATGCAAAAAGATATAAGATCTGTTTTAAACCAGGAACAGGAGTTTAAAATAATTTAATTAGGTGGCTATGCACAATCATGACAATTAAAACTGATAATTTCCGTTGTTAAAGTATCTATCCCTAGGATTTCATTCCATGGACGGATACTTTTTTCTTTTATTCGGCTTTCAATTATCAAAGGATTAATTCAATACGACACCAAGTATTGAGCTTATTGTTAATGATTATGAAAGGAGCAAAAATGCAAGTTATTGAAAAATTCATTGCATCAAAGTATGGTGATGATGCTTTGTGTGAGGACGGGTTATTTATCAATGATAAATTTATTGCGGTAATGGATGGAGTCACAGCAAAGGGAGATATTTTATGGAATAATAAGACCAGCGGATTTCATGCCAAGGAAACTTTATTGCATGCAATGGAACAATTAAATGGAAGTGAAAGCGCGGTTCAGACATTCGAGTATTTAAATGCTCAGCTTCATAAACAATACAATGGAAACGATGATTTTTTCCTTAACAATACAACGGAGAGAATACGGTCTACCATTGTGATTTACAGCCGCAGATACAAACAGATTTGGTGCTTTGGAGATTGCCAATTCAGCATTAACGGTCAGGTGTTTCAAGAAGAAATGGAAATCGATCTACTGCTGGCTGAAGTAAGATCAGTATATCTCCAATCAGAGATTATCAGAGGAAAGTCAGTAGAAGAACTATGTATTTCAGACCCGTCTCATGACATTATTTTTCCTGTCATAAAGAATCAGCTGTACTTTTCCAACTGTGAGAAAGGCGGCAAGTACGGATTTAACGTATTAGATGGTTTTTGTAATGATTTCTCAAAGTTAATCATCCATGACGTGGAAGAGGGAGATACGGTCATATTAGCATCTGACGGATACCCCAAACTGGAACCATCATTATATAAAAGTGAGCTGTATTTAATGGAACTTAAGAAAAATGATCCGTTGTGCATCGAAAATTATAAAGCCGGATCTGGCTTTACAAACGGAAAGACCTCCCTCGATGACAGGACATACATAAAATTTGTGGTGTAAAGAAAAAGCAAAGACTTCATCAGGTTTCGTTGAAGTCTTTGCTTTATTACTCTTTAATCAGCCGATAAACCGCTTCATGTATCTTTTTAGCTATGTATGGATTGTTCATTGTATACAGGTGAATGCCATTGACTCCATGCACAACAAGATCAACAATTTGATCAATTGCATAAGCAATGCCTGCATCACGCATTGCAACCGGATTATTTTCGTACCGGTTCATCATCGTAATAAATTTTGAGGGCAGTTCTACGTGGCAGAGTGATACCATGCGTTCGATCTGCTTTTTATTAATTACCGGCATAATGCCTGCCTCAATGGGAACATGGATTCCCGCAAGGGAACAGCGCTCCTGAAATCGGTAAAGATAGTCATTATGAAAGAAAAGCTGTGTAATTAACTGATCCGCTCCTGAATCCACTTTTTTCTTTAAATTCCGGATGTCTTCAATGAGATTTTTTGATTCATTATGTCCTTCAGGATAGCAAGCCGCTGTTATGTCAAAATCTCCGTGCTCCTTAATAAATGCAATCATATCACTGGCATAGGTAAAGTCGCCTTTGGACTGTTTGGGATCTAAAATATCTCCACGGAGCGCAAGGATATTTTCGATTCCGTTTTGCTTAAAAATATCCAACTGAGAAAGCAAATCTTCTTTGGATAGGCCAGCACAAGTTAAATGAGCCAGACTTTCAATCTTATATTGATTCTTAATCGTGGATGCAATTTCACAGGTTGCATGGCCGTTACCATTGCCGCCTGCTCCATAGGTTACGCTGATAAAGTCGGGATTTAATTCCTGCAAAGCGTTAAGGGTATTATAAATTGTTTGAATAGAGCCGTCTCTTTTGGGTGGAAAAACCTCAAAAGATAATGTTGCCTGATTTTTTAGTATATTAGATAGTTTCATTTCTCAACTGCCTTGCTTCTTGAACCATGTTTTCAAGACTGGGTTCATTTAAGTCTTCGCTGTCCCGGTTCATGTAGCAAAAGCCCTTCCATTTATTTTACTTCAAATAATAACACAGGAATGAGGTTATAACGTAATAGAAAATAATTATAGGTACCTATAGGAAAAAACTATTACACGAAGGGCAAGAGTTTATAGGCTTGTATCGCGCACTATATTTTTTTCGGACAGTTTTTTTATGGAGGTGGCGTACTCCGAAGGGGTCATTCCGGTGAGATGCTTGAATTGCCTGGAGAAATAGTGAACCGAGGTATATCCCAGCTGATTGGCGATCTGGGTAAAATTAAGCTGCCGGTTCCTGATGAGCTGCTTGGCTGCATCAATTTTCATACAGTTAAAATATTCAATGACACCGGTGTTCCCCTTTTCAGAAAAAAGCTTTTTTAACTGGGAAGTGCTGATTAAATTATCACGGCTGATCTGGTCAATGGTCAGCTGGACACAGATGTTCTTTTCGAAATAACAAAGGATAGTTTCATAGATGTCCTCTGCGGAAGGGGTGTCCTTAAGTGGAGTGGGAGCTTGCCGGGCTGAAAAGGAATGGCGGTACATTTGTATCAGGAACTGTTCCAGATAAATCTTTATCATCTGCTCTGCTGCAAAGGGCCCATGGTCCTTTCGTACCAGCACTTCCTGGTAAGGGTTGTCAAGCCTTCCCTCAAAGCACAGGCGTGCTTCTGCTATGATCCGTGCCAAAAGCTCCTGCTCTTCTTGCCCCACCTTTAAGATCTGCTCCTTAAAAAAGTCCATACGAGGTGATTGACAGTCAAATCCGATGACCACAAGGTTGGGAGCAATGACTCCATTGGCCAGAACTCGGTGGAATTCATTGGGCTGATGGAAGATGACTTCTCCTTTTTGAAGCGTCAGCCGTTCATGGTCAGCCACCACATCCACTTCTCCCTTATCAACGCATAGCAGTTCCCAAAAGTTATGAGATTCTCCCGCAAATGTGAAGTCGCTCATATATTCAAAATAATGGATGCTGATTATCCGGTGTATTGTTACCTCTTCTGTTAATTCTGTGTACTTATATTTCATACAATCCCCCCTGTTTTATAGACTAGTTGCTTGCCTTTTCAAATACGGCATTGTGCAAATGGTATATAATTTACCTGTATTTTAACTTCTAATTATGAAAAAAGCAAATGATAAAAACCTAAATTGTTAAAAATGATGACCTTTTGTACAAAGCATTTTGCCTAAAAGTATAATAATATAGACTCACCAAGAACATCTGACGGTAAAGTCGGATAACAGAGGGAGGTAAAATTATGAAAAGACGTTTTATGGGTATTATGCTAAGTGCGGTCATGGCTGCCGGTCTTCTGGCAGGCTGTGCAGGAGGGGCTTCCACAGCTACTACAGCAGAAACGACGGCTGGCGGAGCGGCCACTGATGCACCGAAGGAAACGGCTGCAGGCGGCGGGGAAGGACTTATTTACTGGTCCATGTGGGAGGCAACAGAGCCTCAGGGTCAGGCAATTCAGATGGCAATTGACAAGTTTACTGCAGATACAGGAGTGAAGGTTGATGTTCAGTTTAAGGGACGTACGGGAATCCGTGAAGGACTGCAGCCGGCTTTGGATGCGGGAACCAACATTGACTTATTTGACGAGGATATTGACCGTGTAAATACCACATGGGGACAGTATCTGATGGATCTGGAGGATCTGGTAAAGACTTCCGGCTATGAAGCCAATGCCAATGCAGGCTTAATAAAGGCTTGCAGGGAAGTGGGAGAGGGAACATTAAAATCCATTCCTTACCAGCCCAACGTATTCGCATTTTTCTATAATCAGACTATTTTCGATGAGGCAGGAATAAAGGAAGTACCAAAGACCTGGGAAGAGCTTGATGCAGCATGCCAGAAGATCAAGGATGCGGGCTATACTCCTATTACCTGTGATGACGCTTACATAACATCCATGTTTGGCTATCATATGTCCAGACTATTAGGCGAACAGGGAACAGAGGCTGTTGTAAAGGAAGGCAAGTGGGATGACCCGGCAGTTCTTAAAACCGCACAGGCCTATGAGGACTTTGCACAAAAAGGGTATTTTTCAGAAACCATTGCCTCTAATGTATGGCCTGCTGGACAGAACCAGGAACTTGCTATGGGAACGGCAGCTATGTATTTAAACGGCTCCTGGCTTCCGAATGAAGTAAAGGATATGGCAGGAGAAGACTTTAAATGGGGTTGCTTCAGCTATCCTGCATTGGACGGCGGAAAGGATGGCACCAATGCCTCTAACTACGGCGCTCAGGTTCTGGCAATCAACAAGAATACTAAAAACGGAGAAAATGCATTTAAACTGATTGAATACATCACTCAGGGAGAATTTGACAAGAAAATGTCCGAGATGTCAATGGGTATTCCGGCAGATTCAAGGAATGCAGAATGGCCGGCACAGCTTGCCAGCGTGAAGCCGGTTATGGAGAGCTTAAGCGTGCGTTATCCTTGGGCAGCCGGAGCGGAAGCAAATGCAGATTTAACACCAATTATTAAGGAGAACTTTATGAAGCTTTGCGGTGGTTCTATTACAGCGACAGGGTTCGTAGATGCTCTTAAAGCAGCGGGTAAATAATCCAGATCAATAGATTTTTATGGTGGCACCGCCCTGGCGGTGTCACCCTGTGATTAAGGAAAGCCGGGGGAGGTATTTAACGTGAAGAAGAATAAGACAATGATTGCCGTATTTCTAACACCGGCAGTTTTAATGTTTGTCCTTGTATTCCTTTATCCCATACTCAGGACAATTTTAATGAGCTTCTTTAAAATTGAAGGAATCACGGATTCTATGACTAAGTGGCAGTTTACCGGATTTGCCAATTACAGCAAGCTTGCGTCCACCAGCTTATTCCGCATTTCCATGTGGAATCTGTTCCGCATCTGGTTGATCGGCGGACTGGTTGTTATGTCTCTCGCTCTTTTGTTTGCGGTGATCCTCACCAGCGGGATACGCTTTAAAAGCTTTTTTAAAGCAATGATCTATCTTCCCAACGTAGTCAGTGCGGTCGCCCTTGCGACCATGTGGCTTCAGTATGTATACAGCCCTAAATTCGGTCTCCTTAAAAATGTATTTTCCGCCATGGGACTTAAATACTTATCCAAAGTCCAGTGGCTTGATAATGATCATAAATTCATGGCCCTTCTGGTTGCCTACTGTTTTGGAATGGTAGGATATCACATGCTGATATTTGCAAGCGGAATTGAGCGGATCGGAGAGGACTACTATGAGGCAGCCACTCTGGATGGAGCAAATAAGGTAAACCAGTTCCGTTATATTACCCTTCCCTTGTTAAAAGGGGTATTCAAAACAAATATTACCATGTGGAGCGTTACATCGGTGGGATTTTTCGTCTGGTCCCAGCTGTTCTCAACGGTTACGGCGGATACCCAGACCATTACTCCCATGGTTTATATGTACATGATGATTTTTGGTGCCGGCAACAGCATGACCGAGCGGAATGCAGGCCTTGGTGCGGCAATTGGTGTCCTCTTAAGCATCTGTGTGGTTGCTGTATTCCTGCTATGCAACAAACTGATAAAAGAGGATGATCTAGAATTCTAAGGAGGGGAATCTATGGCTAAAAAGAGAGGGTTTATGGAGCCATTCAACTGGAAAAGAGAGCTTAGGCTTTTTCCGGGATATCTGCTCCTTAGTGTTTGGATATTATTTACCATTGTATTGTTAGGCTGGGTGGTAGCTGCCAGCTTTTCTACGACAAAGGCCATCTTTTCAGGCCATGTCTTATCCCAGGGAATTCATTTTGAAAACTATGCAAAGGCCTGGAACAATTCCAATGTGTCCGCTATTTTCTTTAATTCCCTGATGTATTCCGTTATATCATGTACGCTTCTCGTTTTGATTTGTGCGCCTGCTGCGTACGTATTGTCCCGATTTCGCTTTGCAGGGAATAAAATGATCCAGACCAGTCTCGTTTCTGCCATGGGAGTGCCTGTGGTCATGATCGTTCTTCCCTTATTCAGCCTGATCGCCGGTATGAATGTGTTAAACAACTACATTGCAAATAAGGCAGTGCTCATATTTCTTTATGTGGGGATCAATGTTCCTTATACAACGATTTTTCTGCTCACATTTTTTGCCAATATCTCCAGGGCATACGAAGAAGCGGCTGCCATTGACGGCTGTCCTCCCATGAGAGCTTTCTGGCTGATCATGTTCCCCATGGCTCAGTCCGGGATTATAACGGTAACTATATTCAATTTTATTAATATATGGAATGAGTATTTTATTTCCCTGATTTTCGCCAACTCCGACAGGGTGCGGCCGGTTGCAGTAGGACTTTATTCCATGATTAATTCCATGAAATATACAGGAGACTGGTCAGGGATGTTTGCATCTGTTATCATCGTATTTCTTCCTACCTTTATCCTTTATATCTTTTTATCGGAGAAGATCATTGCCGGTATTACCGGGGGCGGAGTCAAAGGCTGATCGCTTTGATGGAAAAATAAAAAACCTCCTGCTTTATGCGGGACTGCGAGACAATCCATTTACCGGAGGAATGTTTCTTTCGCAGCCCAAGAAAGGCAGGAGGTTTTTAAGTTATTATTTATCTACGACAGGAATCGGAGTTTCGTCTCTTTCGTCTAAGTGGTTTAAGTAATATTTGGTATCCTTTGCTACTACACCCGATAGAAGCAGCACAGCCACAAGATTGGGAATCGCCATCAGCGCGTTTAGGATGTCTGAAATAGTCCACACCAGATCCAGGGACAGCACGGGGCCGACAACTACGATTGACACGAAGATGATTTTATAGGGCAGCATCCCCTTGGCGCCGAATAAGTACTCGCAGCAGCGCTCTCCGTAATAAGACCAGCCAAGAATGGTGGAGTAAGCAAAGGTGATAATGCCAACTACCAGGATCACCGGCCCAAGGACTGGAATCTGACTGAAAGCAGCGGTGGTCATCTGGCCGCCGTTTTGAATCATATCCATGTTAATGTCCGGGTTTTTCATTATGGTCGAAACCAGAACCAAACCGGTCATAAGGCAGACGACAACCGTATCCCAGAAGGTACCGGTTGAGGAAACCAGCGCTTGGCGCACCGGATTGCGTGTCTGTGCAGCCGAAGCGACTAACGGTGCAGAACCCATACCGGACTCATTGGAAAACAAGCCGCGGGCAATACCGTACTGCATGGCAAGCATAATGCCTCGGCCAACCAGGCCGCCTGCGACCGCACCGGGGTGAAAGGCAAGAGTTATAATCGCCTTCAGCGCAGGAATGATAAAATCAGCATTGATACTAAGGATGATCAGACAGCCTGCCACATAGAATGCAGCCATAAATGGTACAAGCTTTTCGCACACCGTTGCGATGGACTTGATACCGCCGATAATAACTACAGCAGTAATCGTGCCGAATACAAGGCCGATCGCAATGCGTGGAATCGGAAGAGGTACGTTGTTTTCAATAATCTCAGCAATGGCGTTGATCTGAGTTCCGCTTCCAATGCCAAAGGAAGCAAACAGGGCGAACAGTGCAAAGAGTACGCCCAGCCACTTTAAGCCCAGTGCGCGCTCCAGCGCATACATGGCCCCTCCTTGCATTCGTCCATCCTTCGTCTGCACACGATATTTAACTGCAATCAGGGACTCAGAATATTTGGTAGCAATGCCGAATACACCGGTCAGCCAGCACCAGAGAACTGCGCCCGGACCGCCTAAGAACACTGCTGTACCAACCCCCACAATATTGCCGGTGCCGATGGTAGAGGCAAGGGCAGTAGTCAGCGCTTGAAACTGGCTGACCTCACCTGGTGAATCAGGGTCTTTTGTTACGGAAAGTTTAATGGCTGTAAAGGTTTTGCGTTGGATAAAGCCTGTGCGTACGGTCAAAAATAGGTGAGTGCCAAACAGAAGTACAATCATGGGTAACCCCCAAATTGCTGAGTCCAGCTTGTTGAAAAGTTCAATAACTGTTTGCATTGTTTTCTACTTCCCTTCCTTCATATTTTTTAATAAAAAAAGAGTGGGATATACTCCCACTCACAAAAAACAGAGATCATGCGATATTCCAAAAAGAAAGTGAAAAAATCGCCTCTGTCCTTTTGCCTGAGAGTTTCGCGCCTAAGCGCTTGCCCCTTCGGCCCCTGCGTGGTAGCAGATGTCTCCAGAGTGCCATCCGTCCACGGTCTGCACTGGGCGCATTCCGGAGATTTCATATGGCGAATATTTAAAGAATGGTGTAATTATACATTATGGATTAAAATTTTGCAAGAACTTTATCCATGATCTACGACCATTCACTTATAGCTTTAACCTTCTTTTAACATATTCAATACTTTCCAGATACTCTTTTTCCGAATGCAGATGCTCGATAATCATCGGCATATCCGAGTTGTATTTATCCGCAAGTTTTGCATATTTTTCCAGATTCATTATGCCGCCGCCGCATTCGGTTTCCCTGTACATCATCGTGAAATCCTGCTCAAGCAGGACATCTTTTATATGGCAGCTCTTCATGTATTTGCCAAGTTTATCAAAGGCTTCTTCCATAAACTCCTCATTGAAGAAATACCTGTAAGGTGTGGTGATCCAGTTAAAGATGTCCATATGTACGGCAAAGCGATCTCTTCCGACGTCTTCAATCAGATGCAGATATTCATCAGGTCCTGTCGGATACATCCATGGCATCGGCTCTATGGTATAGTAAGTGTTTTGTGGATTTGCCGCATCGATGATTGTCTGGATGCTTTTTACTGCTTTTTTCCAGGTTTCTTTTGTAAAGTTTTCTCTATAAGCACCGTCCCAGCGTTCACCTGCTGAACCGACTACATTGACAGCACAGTTAGCACCAATTGAATCCGCCAGTTTAAGCTGCCCTATGGCATAATCCATGGCGTCCTTTCTTACATCGTCAAATGGCGATATCGGGTTTCTCCAAACCCCAACTTCCGCAATCAGTAAATCGTGTTCTTTGGCAGCTTTTACATAGCTTTGTACCAGGTCTTCCCCCTGCCTGTAATTGATTGGAAAGTTTACACACTTACAACCGGCTAAAACGTTTCTCTCCGCCCATTCTGCCGGCGAAGAGTGTTCTAATGCTGCTGATAAGCCTATTCGCATAATCTAACCTCCTGAATATTTTTAAACCGGACTCATTTGCAGATTACTTTTTGTAGCTTTCCAGCAATTCTATGATGCACTTTAAGTCTTTCTCACCGTTCATATAGTTATATTCGCCCGATCCGTCTCCATATATGCCGTGCTGTTCTAAGCTTAACCCGAAAGCCTCGCACTGGGCAATTGCTTCTTTGGAATCGTTCACCTGGAAAGCTACGTGATGGATGCCTTCGCCTTTTTCATTCAAGTAATTTCTCCATGTGGAGGGTGCCTCGCCAGGCTGAATCAGTTCCAGCTGAAGACCGGGGCCGACATCAAAGAATGCCATGAGGCAGCTTGCATCGGGCGCTGGCTCACCTTTATAGGTTGTTCTGGTTATGGAATACTCACCGACAGGCACGGTCGGAGGTACTTCTACTCCTAAAAACTGTGCCCATTTTACCTTTGTTACTTCAACATCTTTAACGATAAAACCTACTTGTGCGACTAAGTTTGTTCCTACTACTCCACTCATGATTTTCTCCTTTAATTTAAAATATTGTTGTTTAGCGTATTAATGATTATGACGCCTGTATTTTACTGCAGCTCTCCGACAGAAAGTCCCGGTTCTACCGGTCTTGGAATCGTACAGCTGGTAATCATTTTATAGATTCGCTGTTCTTTTGAGGCTGTCATAATTCCTTCTATCACTTCGGTGACATGTCTCGCCAATTCCGCACTCGCTCTGTTAGGCCGGCCATATTCAAGCGCATATGCCAGATCAAGTACGCCAAGTCCGCGAGAGTAGTGATTAACCCTATGGTAAAGCTCAGGCAGTTCGTAGGTCTTTAATTCCCGCTGCCTGTATTCTTCATTCTCTTGAAAAGCCGTATCAAGTACCTGCTCTTTGCGATAAACTGAAGGCACTCCCCCGCCGTAGTTAGGGTCCGGGTAGCTTATGGTACCATCAGTCCCATAGATTTCAAATTTCGGAAGACCGGATTGCCAGATATCAAAACTCATATTCATGCTTACAATTACGCCTGATTTAAGCTTCAATACTGCACTGTAGTGTGTCGGAACTTTGACATCCACATATTTTCCAAGTTGAGATTTACTGAATATCGGGCGTCTGTCAAATCCTTTGCCGCAGGCGCCCGATATGGAATCAACCGGACCTAGCATTGAAACTATGGCGGAGAGGTAATAACCTGCCATATCATGAAGCGGACCGCCGCCTTCTTCGTAGAATGGTGATGGATAAGGATGCCACATCTCCACTCCATGCGACATCATATTGGCTGTTACATAAAGCGGTTTTCCGATGATACCGTCACGAATGTACTTATTCATACTTTGCAGTCCCGAGGACAAGAACGTATCCGGAGCGCTGCCTATCATAAGTCCCTTATCCTTTGCAAGATTTATCAGTTCATCGGCTTCAGAAAGGCTCAGGGCAAACGGTTTTTCTGTAAATAGATGTTTCCCTGCCGAGAGTATAGACAGATTTACCGGATGATGAAACTTAGGCGGTGTTAAATTGACTACGATCTCTACTTCGCCGTCGGCTAATAATTCTTCCGGTCTGTATGCTTTTCTTATGCCGAATTTCTCCCCGGTCTCTCTGGCCCGCAAAAGGTCTGTGTCTGCGACCGCACAGATGTCCAGATAATGATAATAATTCTGAATATCGGGAATGTAGGTATTGCTGATCATACCGCACCCGATTATGCCTATTTTGTAAGTTCTCATAAAATGCATCCTTTTTGTGAAGTTCGCCGGTTCCAAAAATCAGGACGCCGCAGACTGCTTTCCATCTGATCGGCATGTGTCAGTGCGGCATAGTCTCGCCCTTATAGTTGATAAACGGTATGTCCAGCTTCGGGTCTATCTCTCCCTCAATCACCTTATAGATACCTTCTGCGGACTCCGACGGGGATATCTGAGCATTTTCGGCGCCCATGACCGTCTGCATTCTGCCCGGATGCATCATAAATATTCTTACACCGAGTTCAGGCCGCACATCATGCAGATAATTTCGGATTTTCTGTGTGTACATGTTTGCCGCGTATTTTGAAACCGAATAAGAAAGATAGTTATAACCGCCTGATCCAAGATAACCGGCTTCGGAGGTGATATTTATAATGACCGGATAGGAAGAATGGTATAAGTAAGACATAAAATACTTAAGAACAATAGCCATACCCGTTACATTGACATCTAAGGTTTTTCTGAATTTTGCAACATCAAGATCAACAATCTCGTCAATCTTGTCGTATTTTGAGCCGAACAGTACACCTGCGTTGTTGACGATAAAATCGATACCTTCAAACTTGTCCGAGATCCCGGCTGCCGCATTCTTAATAGCTTCTTCTTCCGTTATATCCGCAGCTATGACAGTCAGTTTATCGGGGTATTCGGACTGAAGACCGGTTATCTGTTCGCCCGATGCATTCAGCACGATGGCAATCATTCGATTGCCTTTTAATAGCCCCATCTTTGTAAGTTCAAAACCAAGTCCTGTATCTGCTCCTGTTATAAGTCCTGTTGCCATATCACACCACCCTTTCAGTTTTCTGCCTCGCCGAATTTGAACACTTTGAATAGTACAAGAATAATCGCAAGGGATATTACTAGCAGCACCCAACCCATTGCGCAGGCGTATCCCATCTTAAAAAAGCGGAAAGCGTTCTGATACAAATACAGCGAGTAAAACAATGTCGCATTGCCTGGCCCGCCCTCCGTGATGATGAGCGGTTCGGCGAACCACTGAAATACACCGATGATCAGTGTTACCATATTGTACAGGATCGTCGAGCGCAGAAGCGGTATGGTGATAGACATCGTCTGTCTGATAAAACCCGCTCCGTCGATCTCGGCAGCTTCATAAAGATTCGGATCGATATCCTGCAAACCCGCCAGATATATGATGACTGCGTTGCCTATGGTCCATATCATATAGAATATAAATGCAGGTTTTGCGTATGTGATGCTCGACAGCCATGCCGGCCCGGATATGCCGAAATACCCCAGTACCGTATTGACAATACCACCCGACTGAAACATCCATATCCACAAAAAACAAGCCACAATGGTCGGGACAAGGGTCGGTATAAAGAATACCACTTTGAAAATCCCTGCGTGATGCAGATGTTTGTTATTTAAAAGAATTGACACCGCCACTGCAGTAACTGTGGTAACCGGTACACCGAATATCAGCATATATACCGTATTGCCTAGTGCCGCAAGGTAACTCTTATCTCCGAATAAATTAATATAATTTCTCAGACCAATAAATACCGGCGCTTTTATTACCTTATATTCGCAAAATGAATAATAAAGCGAACTTAAAATCGGATAAAGTGTAAATACTAAAAAGCCGATAATCCATGGTGATATGAAAAGCAATGCATTGCGAATGTCTTTTTTTCTATAATCCATGCGCTCCTCCTTACCCTTTTATTCCTGACATGGTTACGCCTTGAATGAAATACTTCTGCAGTACAAAAAACAGTATAAGAACAGGCATAACCATCATTGAGCCAAGTGCCAAAAGCACCGTCCACTGCGGATCAAGATTTGATTTTAACATGGACGCCGCAAGAGATAGCGTGTAAAGCTTCTGATCCGAAAGAAATATAAGGGGACCAATATAATCATTCCAGCTTTTCATAAAGGCAAAGATGGCAACTGTGGCGAGCACGGGTTTTGCAAGTGGGAGAGTAAGCTGCCAGAATATCCTGAATTCACCTGCACCATCTATCTTGGCGGATTCAGAAAGTTCGGCCGGCAGCCCGATTAAAAATTGCCGGATCAGGAATATGTAAAACGGGTATCCGAAAAAACAGGTAAACGTAAGCGGTAAGAAGGTACCGATCCAGCCCCATTTATTAAACATCAGATACAGGGGAACCATGGTGATTTGAAAAGGCAGGATCATGGTAACGATAACCAGTATAAATACCTTGTCCCGTCCCGGCCATTTGATACGGGAAAATCCATAAGCCACCAGGCTGTTTGAAACAAGAGAACCGATCATGTTAAAAAACACAATGATCAGAGTATTCTTCAAATACAAGAAAAACGGAATTTTCTCAAAAACTGCCTTAAAATTGGTGAAATTAAAACTGTCCGGCATCCACTTAAACGGTACCCTTGTCAATTCCTTAGTCATCTTAAAGGAACCTAAGAACATAAAAGCGATCGGAGCGACAAACGCAACTGAGATAAGGGTCAGTATCGCGTACATGACAACCTTTCTTGCTATTACACTGGGAGAGTATTCAATGCTGTCGTATTTTATTTTTCTTTTTTTCATCTTCGCACTCCTAACCAGTTCATCCATCTACGGCAGGGGCAGTTGTTCACTGCCCGCCGTTTTCGTCTAAGCATCTGCTAATTTGCACTGTCAAGTGCGGATTGCATCCTGTCCTGCAGCGCCTGCAAGGTAGACGTGATATCAGCACCGTTAAATATAATCTCCTGACGTGCTTTCTGGAATTGATCCGCAAGTTCTGTTGAAACCGAACACATGGCAGGAACACCATTTTCCGGATTATTAGCTATCTCACGTTCCAGGGCATACATGGCATCTCCGTTCTTTGTAAGGCTTACGCCATCAAAAGCAGAATCTGAGCAGGGTATGGATCTCCACTGTGCGAAGTTATCTTCCTGAATCGCTGGGCTTATGCAGAATTTGATAAAGAATGCTGCAAGCTCTGCGTTACTGGAACCTTCGACGATAGCAAATGGGTTAGCACCCAAAGTTGTGGCTTTTGCACGGCCGTAATCAGGTGCAGGAACTGCCGTTACGCCCCATTCAATTGCGTCACCGACAGTCAGTTTGATTGCATTGGCCATCCAGTTACCGCAGAAGTACATGGCTACTTTTTCGGTATAGAAAGGACAGGAAGGATCGAATACGCCTCCTGCCGAGGTACCCCATTCCTGAATCGTGGGTGAATATTTTTCAGAATATCCTTTTATCCATTCAAAATACTTAATCATCTTATCTTCCGTAAGATTAAGCTTATTGGCTGCCGGATCATATACGTTGGTGCCGAATACAAAGGGAATGTGGAACGCGTCGCCGCTGGTGTCACCGCCGTCTCCAATCCACGGGATAAGGCCAAGCTGTTTAAAGCCGCCGTTTCCATCTGGTATTGAGAGAGCCTCCGCCCAGCTGTTAAGTTCTTCGATCGTCGTAGGCGGTGCTTCCGGGTCAAGACCCGCTTCCCTTACCAGCTTCTTGTTGTAATATAGGAGATGCACGTTTGCATCCTGTGGGATCAGATATGTCTTGCCGTCTACCTTAATGAGGTCATCAAGGCCGTCAAAGAAGCTGCCGGGGTCGATGCCTACCTTCGGAAGCAGGTCATCAACAGCCATAAAAGCGCCTTCAACCGCAAAGGAGTATACATCAATAGGTGCGTCCGAAATGATTAAGTCGGGAGCGTTAGTTCCCGAAGCAACCGCTGACATAAGAGCACCGTTTTTGATACCTGCGCCTTCGATTTGCTGACGGGTTACATGGATCCCCTTATCCGCATACATTTTGTTGAAGAGGTCGACCCTGCTCTGATCCCATTCACCCGATCCGCCTGTAAATGCCGACCAGTAGATGAGTTCACCGCTCAGATCCGTTTCTTCTTTTTCGACTCCTGCAAAAACTCCTGCCGCAGAGTTCTCACTGGCCGTGGTTTCCGCCGCTGTTTCTGTCTTTGCGGTTTCGGCTGCCGCTACCGCTACCGTTGTGCCGGACTTTGCCGAACCCGAACTACATGCCGCCAGGTTTGTGACTGTCATTCCCGCAAGTACTAATGCTGCAATCCTACGTAACTTCATAATTCTTCCTCCCTTATTTATAAGTTTTTGTCTTCCTTGACCTGGATATATGTACCAAACGTTTCCTTACTGTCAAATACGGTGTAGTTGCCGCCCGTATACTCGCCGTAGTGGCGAACCGGCATTCCGTTTTCTTCAAAATACCGGACAACCGGTTCTCTGTCTCTGGCCATAAATGCGATGTGATGTATTCCGTCTCCATTCCTGTCTAAGAAATCCTGCCATGAACTCGGCTCGCCGTCAGGTTCCGTAAGTTCCAGAACAACCTGTCCCAAATCAAATACTGCGAGTTTCGCTCTCGTATTCGTAGGCATTCCTCTAAATTTTGTGTGCGCCTCACTCTCGGGCGGAACCTCAAATATGTTGGGAACGTCTACTCCGAAGAGTTCGGCATATGCCTTTGCAGTCTTTTCAATGTTCCTTACCACCAACGCCACCTGGCAGATGGTCTTCCCGTCCACAATCCCCATGAACAATCTCCTCCTTTTGTCTGTAAACATTTTATGTACAATACACCCTACAGTGTGTTACTATAGCGTTAGTAGCATTTACAATGCGTAAATATCGTACTTTTACCCTGTTCTTTTAGTAATTATGTAATAATTTTCGCAAATGAACCACTGAAATATTGCGTAATATGCTGTCATTTATTGCTATAGTTAAAATGAAGTGGTAAATATTTGACATGGTTGCAGAGGAGGATACTATGCTGATTAGTGAATATTATGAGAACTTAAGTTTCAGTCACGGACTCATGATGAATATTTCTTATGTGAATATTCCGACGGATTTTCCACTGCATTGGCATACGTTTGCTGAAATTATGATTTGTTTTGAAGGGAGCTTTGAACTGGGGCTGGGACATGATATTTACCAGATGGAAAAGCTTGATGTGGCTATTTGCTACCCCGGCGTCCTTCACTCCATCAAATCTAAGGGCTGCAAAAAAGACTTTCTGATCCTTCAGTTTCCATTTGAACTTATCACGAATATGAATGAATTCAACCGTATGACCTATCTGTTCACAGGAATGAAGATCATACGTGCTCACGAATCGAAAGAGTTAGCAATTAAGATGAAGGATATTCTTATTCATATGAAAGATGTATATTATTCTGACCTGCCTTTTAAAGAAGTGATTTTATATACTGATTTACTGTCATTATTTACACAGTTGGGAAACTGGTGTCTTAGGGAGATGAAGGATGCGACTTTAGATTCCGGCAGCACAAAATCTATTGACCTAATTGCGGAAGCATGTCTATTTATCGCCAGGAATTGTACC
The DNA here is from genome assembly GCF_000732605.1 of Lacrimispora celerecrescens. GTDB lineage: Bacteria > Bacillota > Clostridia > Lachnospirales > Lachnospiraceae > Lacrimispora > Lacrimispora celerecrescens_B. The sequence goes on from NZ_JPME01000029.1 coordinate 50,391, forward strand.
GAACCTATTGAGCTGGAGACAGTGGCAAAGCATGTAGGCTTCTCCAAGTATCATTTTGCACACACATTCAAGAAGTATGTGAATATGACGTTTTTGGAATTTCTCACGACCGAAAGGATAAAAAAGGCAGAGACTCTTCTTGCCGATCCGCACATATCAATAACCGAGATCGCTCTGCGTACAGGCTACACGAACTTCTCCACCTTCAACCGGACCTTCAAGAGGAATAAGGGCTGTACCCCAAGCGAATTCAGAAATAAGGTTGCCAGATAGACTAAAAAACTATGCGGATCCCATGAATGAAAACAGGTTTGCCCAGGCAAAGAGAGAGAATTCCCTTGACAGCCGTTTTTAAATACGTTAAAATGTACATGCAATAAAACAGCTTACAATTGAATAACAAATGAAAAGTACGTAATATCCCTTATTCAGAGTGATGGAGATACAAAGGATCTGTGAAGTCACGGCAACCCCGACCGAAAATGATGGCCTTGGCCAGAAATGAGCGGCTGGAAGGTGCCAACCTGAGCGAGAAATCGAGCAATAAGAGGATTTGATATATTGTTGAATCAAGTCCGCGTTGCTGCGGACTTTTCTTTTTGTTATTCCCCCATGTGATATCAAGGAGGAAATGACAACATGGAAAAATTATTATTTACATCCGAGTCCGTTACAGAAGGACATCCGGATAAAATGTGTGACCAGATTTCAGATGCGATCTTAGATGAGATGTTAAAGCAGGATCCAATGAGCCGTGTGGCTTGTGAAACCTGCTGTACCACAGGTCTTGTTATGGTTATGGGAGAAATAACGACTCATGCCTATGTAGACATTCAGAAGGTAGTAAGAGAGACCGTAAGAGAAATCGGCTATGACCGTGCAAAATACGGATTTGACTGCGATACCTGCGGCGTAATCGTTGCTTTGGACGAGCAGTCCGCTGACATTGCCTTAGGTGTTGACCGGGCTTTGGAAGCAAAGGAACACAAGATGTCTGACGAAGAGATCGATGCCATCGGAGCAGGAGATCAGGGAATGATGTTCGGCTTTGCAAGCAATGAAACCGAGGAGTATATGCCATATCCTATCGCACTTGCTCACAAGCTGGCCCTTCGGCTTACAAAGGTACGTAAGGATGGTACCCTTACTTATCTCCGTCCTGACGGAAAGACCCAGGTAACCGTGGAATATGATGAGAATGGCACTCCTCTCCGTCTGGATGCAGTGGTTTTGTCTACTCAGCATGATGAGAACGTGAGCCAGGAGCAGATTCACGCAGATATTAAAAAGTATGTATTTGATGAAGTTCTGCCTGCTGAGCTGGTAGATGAGAAGACCAATTTCTTTATTAATCCTACCGGACGCTTTGTAATCGGCGGACCTCACGGAGACAGCGGTTTAACCGGCCGTAAAATCATCGTAGATACCTACGGCGGCTATGCACGCCACGGCGGCGGTGCATTCTCCGGTAAGGACTGCACCAAGGTAGACCGTTCCGCTGCTTATGCGGCACGTTATGTTGCAAAGAACATCGTAGCAGCAGGGCTGGCTGACAAGTGTGAGATCCAGCTTTCCTATGCCATCGGTGTGGCACATCCAACTTCCATTATGGTGGATACCTTTGGAACCGGAAAATTAAGCAATGAAAAGCTTGTGGAGATCATCAGGGATAACTTTGACCTGCGTCCTGCAGGAATTATCAAGATGCTGGACTTACGCCGTCCGATTTACAAACAGACCGCAGCTTACGGACATTTTGGAAGAAATGACTTAGATCTGCCCTGGGAAAAGCTTGACAAGGTTTCTCTTTTAAAAGAATATTTATAATTTATATACATTAGAAAGATGCCGCAAAAGCAGTTTGTTCCAAGCTGCTGAGCGGCATCTTTTTCTATTTGGATCATAAAGTCAGATTGATTCCCAAGGCAATATTTCCGCTGGTTCCAAGTGGATCAGAGGAAGCATTGGGACAGGGGGCTCAGGCTTTTTAAGCTTTGGCACTAAAACTAGCGCCAAATCCTTGTTTCTTCCTGTTGAAATCTTAAGTTGACATTGATTATAATAAGGCTAACGAAAGGAATTGATTGGCCAATCATACCTTACACGGATCATGAAGTAAATACTATATAATTAAGTGAGGGTATGTTATATGAAAGAGAAGGTACAAGTATTTGGCCGCTTTTTAAGCGGTATGGTAATGCCGAATATCGGTGCATTTATTGCATGGGGACTGATTACGGCATTGTTTATTCCCACCGGCTGGTATCCCAATGAAACACTTGGTGCCCTGGTATCCCCAATGGTTTCCATGCTGTTGCCGCTTCTCATCGCTTATACGGGCGGCACGGCAGTCTACGGACAGCGGGGCGGTGTTATCGGTGCAATCACAGCCATGGGTGTGATTGTTGGCTCCAGTATTCCTATGTTTATGGGAGCAATGATCGTAGGACCTCTCAGCGCCTGGGTGATTAAGAAGTTTGACCGCAAGATCGAGAGCAAGATCCCTGCCGGGTTTGAGATGCTGATAAACAACTTTTCTCTGGGCATCATCGGTGCGATCCTGGCGGTAATCGCCTTAAAAGGAATTGCTCCTTTTGTTGAGGTGATGAACCGGGTGATGGAAGCCGGAGTTGGATTCTTTGTGGATCACAGACTTCTTCCGCTGGCAAGTGTTTTTATCGAACCTGCTAAGATCCTGTTCCTCAATAATGCCATCAACCATGGAATCCTTTCTCCTATGGGAATCCAGCAAGTTGAGGAAATCGGAAAGTCCATATTCTTTCTTCTTGAAGCGAATCCGGGGCCGGGACTTGGTGTTTTACTGGCTTACTGCCTTGCAGGAAAAGGATCAGCCAAGAGCTCTGCACCTGGCGCAATTATCATTCACTTTTTAGGCGGAATCCACGAGATTTATTTCCCATACATACTGATGAATCCTCTTTTACTTCTGGCGGTTGTATCAGGTGGGGCCAGCGGAATCTTCGTATTCCAGCTCCTTGGTGTTGGACTTACCTCACCCGCATCTCCTGGAAGTATCCTTGCTGTTCTTGCAATGACACCAAGAGGCGGATACTTTGGAGTTTTAGCCGGAGTTACGGTTGCAGCAGTCGTTTCCTTCTTAGTTGCCCTTCCCTTACTGCGGTTTACAGGAAAAAGCGGGGATTTAGAAGAGTCAGCGGAAAAAGTGAAACAAATGAAGCAGGAGTCTAAGGGAAATCAGACCACAGAAAAGAAAATTATGCCAGCAGGACTCGTCAAAAAGATCGTGTTTGCCTGCGATGCAGGTATGGGCTCCAGCGCTATGGGCGCTACCATATTGAAGAAAAAGCTGGCGGCAGCAGGATTTGGAGATATTGAAGTGGTTCATTCACCCGTATCCTCCATTCCACAGGATGCCCAGATTGTGGTGACTCATAAAGAACTGAAGGAGCGCGCAGCCCGCAGCAATCCTGAGGCGGAACTGGTTTTAATCACTAATTTTATGGCGGCACCGGAATATGATGAACTGGTGGAAACGTTAAAAAATAAACAATAAAATGAAATAGATAGCCTTTCTAGTATCCGATTGTGAATCATGGTATAATGTACACGAAAGCAATGAGCAGTGCGAAATAATACAGAGATAAAATTTCGTTGTGCCTGCACATAAGAAATTCTATCCCTGTATTATTTCATAGGGCGAATGCCCGTGAGCTGGTAAACCTGCGGTTTTACCAGCTCCACTGCGGACCCACGGTACAATATAATTTACGTATAACGGATTCAAAAGGGGATTATATAAATGAAATATGCGGGGAGAATACTAAAGCAATACAGCAGGGTAATTGCCGAGTGCATACCTTTATTCGTGACAGCGGGGCTTCTGTCAGTCTTATCGGCAGTGATATTCCAGAATAGATACCTGCCTGAAATGTCCAATATTTTGTCTTTTCTGGTGATTCCGGTATTTATGGGATACAAAGCAGGCACGATGTGCGGCGGGGATGTCGGCGGTTTAGCCGGCACCCTTGCCGCTTCTGCTGTTGTCATGGCAGAACCTGCTTCTGCCATGATTTTATCTGCCATAGCAGGCAGCATTGCCGGTTTATTATCCAGGAAGGGGCTGGACCGGATCAAACATCGGATTCCGGCCGGGTTTGAGATGCTCTTTAGTAACCTATATATATCGGGGCTAGGTTTATTAGCCGGAGCGCTTACCCATTACATGCTGGTACCGATAGCGGCATGGCTTCTTACTTTTTTAGGAAATGGCCTATCATTTATGATTGCAAGGGGAATCATTCCTTTCATCAGCTTCGTGGTAGAGCCTTTAAAAATAATTTTCTTTAATAACTGGATCAATCATGGCTTTTTCCTTCCCTTGGGATTGGAGCAGATGAAAACACAAGGAAGCTCCATCTTATTTCTCTTAGAGACCAATCCGGGCCCGGGATTTGGAATTCTCCTTGCCTATGCCCTGGTTTACCGGAATATGAGAAAGCAAATGCTCTCCAGCCTTATTATTCAGTCCCTGGGTGGTATCCATGAGGTTTATTTTCCCTATGTGCTGTCAGATATTCGATTATTGGGAGCTGCCATAACAGGCAGTATTGCGGGAAATTACTGCTTCATGGTCACCGGAAGCGGTCTTCTGGGCCCGGCTTCTCCCGGAAGTATCATTACAATCATGATTATGGCAGACAAAAAACATTGGCTGGGAATTCTTACGGGAATCTTTGTCTCTGCCGGAGTGACTTGTCTTCTCTCCTGCCTGATTATGTCCGGAAAGAAACAAAAAACAGTTGTTGATGAAGAAATACTACAGAAAGATGAAGGGATGCCAATGAAGAAAATGGAACATGCCAAAATCTATTTTGTTTGCGATGTTGGTTTGGGTTCCAGTGCCATGGCCAGCGCGTTGTTTAAGAAAAGACTGAAACTGGAAGGCTTAACAGATGTCCAGGTGTTTCACGTATCGGCTGACCGCATTCCGCCTGACGCGGATGCGATTGTTTGTCAAAAGGATTTTGCCCGTTCCCTGTCAGGAATTGATAAACCATGCTTTACAGTCAATAATCTTACGGATATGTCTGGCTATAAGGAACTCCTGAACTGGTTAATGGGAGGTGGAGAAAATGGCAAGTAATGATCTTACACCCAGAATGCAGCAGATCGTTCTGGCTCTTCTTAACGAGGACGGACCTATTCCTGTTAAGCAGCTTGCGGATCAGATCCATATCAGCAAAAGAACGGTACAAAGAGAGCTGGAGTATATTCCCAGAGTGCTAAAGAAATACGGGCTCACCTTTTGCTCAAAAACGGGAACCGGTATCTGGCTGGAGGGAGATCAGGATCAGATCGAAGCCATTAAAGCTGAACTTGAAGAGGATGATGCTCTTGATGTTTCTGACCGGATTGAACGCCAGAAGCGCCTTACTCTTGAGATTCTCAAGGACAAGACCTTAAAAAAACTATATTACTACAGTGACTTATTTGGAGTCAGTGAAGCCACCGTCAGTTCAGATTTAGAGGTAGTAAAAGAGTGGTTTCACAAATGTCATCTGGAGATAAAGAGAAAACCCGGATATGGTGTGTTTATTGAGGGCAGCGAACGGAATTTCCGCCGTGCCCTGCGCGTGTTTATTGATGAAAACATCCATACGGAAATCATACAGGAGATGTATGAGGACAGGAACCAGTCTGTGTTAAACGTGATACAGAATAAAAGTGAACGGAATATTTACCGGATCTTAGATGACGATATTGTAAAAAGGGTGACGGCCTGCATCTTAAGAATCCGGGATAAACGCATTCTCAATTTAACCCAGGATTCTTACCTTGGGCTGGTGATCCATGTGGCTATTGCTGTGAACCGGATCCGAAGGCAGGAGATCATTGAGGAAAATTCTCTCATGACAGATGGTTTGCGGAATGATCAGGATTACGACCTGGCAAAGAGAATCACCAAATCCCTGGAAGATGAATTTCAGATTCAGATCCCGGAAATTGAGTGTGCCTATATTTGTCTGCATATTAAAGGCTCCAAAATCCAGCAGCTGAATATTGACGAGAAATCAAGAAGTGAAATAGAGGAATCCAGGGAACTGTGGGATGTGGTCAATGAGATGATCGACTGTTATGACGACAGTATTGCCTATCTTCTAAAGCAGGATGAGGAATTTGTGATTCAGGGATTGATTGCCCATTTAAAGCCGACTCTGGTCCGCTTAACCAATGGCATGAAGATCCAGAATCCTTTGCTGGAACAAATTAAGCAGGATTATCCGGTGATATTTGAACGGTGCAGATCGGTTGCAAAGGTGATCGAAGGCCGGTATGGGTATGAAGTGCCGGAATCAGAGATTGGCTTTCTTGCCATTCATTTCGGCGCGGCAGAGGTTCGGATGGAAAGCAGGAAGGAAAGCCGGAGAAAGGTAAATATTGGGATCGTCTGCGCCAGCGGGATCGGTATCTCACGGCTCATGTCTTCCAAGGTAGCCAGGGATTTTGCAGACAGGGTGGAGCTGTCGGTCTATGGAATGACGGATCTGTCTCCTTACGTGCTAAGCAAGACGGATTTCTTTGTATCCACCATACCAATTAAGGAGGAGGCTGATATCCTGTATGTAAGCCCCCTGCTTCCTGCTGAGGATATGGAACAGATCGCCGGAAAGGTACGCCGGTGTGAATTTATGCCTAAAAAGCAGGATAACCAGGAGTTTACCATTCAATTAGATCAGGTGAATTTTATTGCCGTTCAGATTAAAAATGTCATTCGGCTTATGGAATATCAACGTGTAAATAATGGGATCACCTTTGAAGAACTGCTGATTGCTGTCAGCGAGAAGCTGGCTGCCTATCCGGAACGGCAGAGCATCATTCAGGAGGATTTAATGAGGAGAGAACGGCTTTGCAGCCAGATATTTCCTGATTTAAGCTTTGCCCTGCTTCATGCCAGAACAGAAGGAGTGGTAAAGCCGGTGTTTTCGGTGTGCCAGACAAAGGATGGTGAGCCGTTTAGTGACCCTTATTTTAGGGGAGTATGCGTTGTATTAATCATGCTGGTACCAAAGGATGATCATGAAGTAGAAAACAGTGATATCCTGGGTGTGTTAAGTGAGCGGCTGATCGAGGAGGAAGAGTTTCTGGATACGGTAAGACATGGGGGAAAAGAGGAGATAAGAGCTTTGGTTTCCCAGTATTTAAACCAATATTTCAAACATTATCTGGATAAGATATAATATAAAAGCAAGGTGAAAGCCGGGCCCGAAAGGGCCCGGCTTTTTCTGTTGGTTTCAGATTTGGCGTTATCTGATGGCGCCAAATGCCATTTTGTTTTCATTGAAAAGGAGGAGATAACACCCCTATAATTTAGTTAGAAAGTTAACACAGGAGGGCAAGAAACGTGTTTGGCTACGGGAAAAAGAATGTAGAAAAAAGTGCAGAGCTTCTGGAGCTTGGGAATATTCGTTTGAATTGTAAACCCGGGGAAAAGGAGGCGGTAATAAGGGAGGTAGGGCAGCTGCTTTATCAGTGCGGCTGTGTTGAAGAATCCTACATAGAGGCTATGCTTCAGCGTGAGCTGACGTTTTCCACGAATATCGGCAATGGAATTGCACTTCCCCATGGCGTAGAGGCAGCTAAAAAATCGGTTAAGCGCTCCGGCATTGCAGTTATGGTTTTCCCTGAGGGAACAGACTGGGGAGGAGAAAAGGTAAAACTGGTCATAGGGATTGCAGGGGCAGGAGAGGAACATTTGGAAATACTCTCAATCATCGCTGAGTGTCTGGCTGATCCGGCTGATGTAGAACGGATTACCGGATGCAGTGCAGAAGAAATCCTTACCATGTTTACAGGAAAGAGGTGTCCGCAATGATCGTTACAGTAACAATGAATCCGGCCATTGATAAAACCGTAGATATTGACCGGTTTGAACGGGGAGATTTAAACAGAATAGAACGTGTGGAGTTAGATGCCGGAGGTAAAGGCATCAATGTCTCCAAGACCATCAGGGAATTAGGCGGAGAAAGCATTGCCATGGGCTTTGTGGGAGGAACCAGCGGAACCATCATAAAACATGTGCTGGCTGACCAGAACATTCAGACAGATTTCGTAGAAGTAAAAGGGGAGACGAGAACGAATCTGAAGATAGTAGAGGAAAATGGAGAGGTGACAGAGCTTAATGAACCTGGACCTGAGGTGTCAAAAGAGCAGCTGGAAGATCTTCTTGATAGGCTGAATGGCTATGCAAATCCGTATACCTTGTTTGTACTGGCGGGAAGCATACCGGCTGGCATACCAACGGATATATACCGGAGGATCACGGAAGAAGTCCACCGGAAAGGGGCAAAGGTCTTGTTAGATGCAGACGGTCCGCTGTTTGCCGAATCCTTAAAAGCAGCACCGGATATGTTAAAGCCTAACCGTTCAGAGCTGGAACGTTATTACCAGATGGATTACCGTGCATCGGAACAGGAGCTGGTTTCCATGGGTGAAAAGCTGCTGGATCATGGAACCGATATGGTTGCGATATCCCTTGGCCAGATGGGAGCATTATTTTTAACAGGGGATAAACGGTACCGGTGCCCCGGGCTTCGTGTGAAGGCACATTCAACGGTAGGTGCCGGAGATGCCCTGGTGGGAGCCATGGCTTACGCCTGGAATGAGAAGCTTCCCCTTGAAACATGCATCAGATTATGCATGGGAGCCTCGGCAGGTGCTGTTACCAGCATTGGAACCAAACCGCCTCATCGCAGTCTGGTAGATGAACTCATGCAGCAGGTGGAATTGTTGGAAATCCAGAAATATATTGATAAATAAGCTTGGAGGATAGAAATATGAAAACAAAAGCGGTAAGAATGTATGGCACAGATGATTTAAGGTTAGAAGAGTTTGAATTGCCTCAAATTGCTGAAAATGAGATTCTTGTAAAAATCATGAGTGACAGCATCTGCATGTCTACTTACAAACTGGTAAAACAGGGGAAAAAACATAAAAGGGCTCCCCAGAATATAGATACCAATCCGGTGATTGTTGGTCATGAATGCTCAGGACTGATTGTAGAAGTGGGAAAAAAGTGGCAGGAACAGTTTCGCCCGGGACAAAAGTTTTCTCTGCAGCCTGCTTTAAATTACATGGGAAAACTGGATTCGCCGGGATATTCTTATGAATTCTGCGGAGGCGCCTGTACATACTGCATCATGCCAAACGAGGTCATGGAATTGGGGTGCTTGCTGGATTACACGGGAGATAGTTTTTTTGAGGCATCCCTTGGAGAACCAATGAGCTGTATCATAGGCGGATTTCATGCCAACTATCATACCAATAAAAGGAATTATGATCATGCCATGGGGACAAAAGTAGATGGAAGTATCCTGATCATGGGAGGCTGCGGACCTATGGGCCTAGGAGCGGTAAGCTATGGCCTTCAGTTTGAGAATAAGCCGAAGAGGATAGTCGTTACGGATATCAGCGATGAGCGGATTGCCCGGGCCAGGGAAGTGATTTCAGAAGAATCCGCAAGGGAGAGAGGAATTGAGCTTCTTTATGTAAATACCGATAAGATGGCAGATCCTGTATCTGATTTAATGGCTATTACAGGCGGCCAGGGCTATGATGACGTGTTTGTATATGTTCCTGTGAAAGAGGTTGCAGAGATGGGAGATAAGCTTCTGGCCTTTGACGGTTGTATGAACTTCTTTGCCGGTCCATCAGACAGCCAGTTTAAAGCAGAAATCAATCTTTATAACTGCCACTATACAAGTACTCACATTATGGGAACCACCGGCGGCAATACAGATGATTTAATTGAGGCCAATAAGCTCTCTGCAGAAGGTGCCATAGAAGCGGCTGTTATGGTAACCCATGTAGGAGGAATTGACAGCATTGTAGAAGCAACCAAGAATCTGCCGTCCATTCCTGGAGGAAAGAAGCTTGCCTACACACAATTTGATATGCCTTTGACGGCTATTGAAGACTTTGAGAAGCTGGGCAGCACCGATCCGCTGTTTAAAAAATTAAACGACTCTTGTAAAGCGCACAAGGGATTATGGAATGGGGAGGCAGAAAAGATTCTGTTTGATCATTTTGAAATTGATCCAAAGGAATTGTAAAAATAAAATAAAGAATAAAAATCATGTATGCTGTATTCTTCCACTTATTGGAGGGATGCAGCATTTTTAATAAGCTGTGAGGAAATGGAAAGATTAGAGTTTTCCTTCTGGAATCAGCCGAAAGTCTTCGTTTCCTGGTAAATTTCGGGAATTATGCAAAAATGCCTTAAATTTTAGAATTGTTTTATAAATTCTCTTGTCCATGTGTGTTATAATACCCCTAAGAAATATTAAATTTTCGTTATAAATAAAGTTCAGAGCATGGGAGAGACGAGAAAAGTGAAATTAAGATTAAGAACCCGTCTTGTTGTAGCATTTTTGATTATAACGGTAATCCCCCTGATCCTGATCTTTGCAGTGGTGGCAGGGCTTGGCAATTACCAGATGAAGGCGTTCCGCAAAGCCTATGATATAACGGAGCAGATTGATCTTCTGTCAAGCAATTCCCTGCAGTTATTTAACCGCCTGACCCGGTCGGAACAAAGGGAAATCAGCCAGATCCTACAAAGTGATCCAGGGCAGTTTCAGGATCCGGTTTATTTGGAATCACTTAATGAGAATCTGGTATCAAAGTATGCCTATATGATCGTTCGAAAGGGAGATTCCCTGATTTTTGACGGGAACAGCCATATCACCCAGGGTCTTTATGACCAGCTTCCTAAATATGAGGAAATAGACAGCACCGTTGACGGTGCCATTTATCTGGATGGGGAAACACAGCATCTGGTAAAACAGATGGACTTTATGTATCCCGATGGGGACAGGGGGAGCGTATTCATTGTTTCCAATGTAAATGGTCTTCTTCCCGAGATCAAGGTCATGATGGCGGAGATGCTGACGGCCATCATTATGATCATCGTGTTTACCGATGCGATTCTCATGATGTGGGTATACCGGTCTGTGGTAAGTCCCCTTGGGCGGCTTCAAACCGCCACCAAGAATATACGGGATGGAAATCTGGATTTCTCTCTTGAGGTGGAGAATGACGATGAGATCGGACAGCTTTGCCAGGATTTTGAAGAGATGAGGATCCGCTTAAAGGAATCTGCGGAAGAAAAGGTGGAGTATGATAAGGAGAACAAGGAGCTGATCAGCAATATTTCCCATGATCTAAAGACCCCCATTACAGCCATTAAGGGATATGTGGAGGGAATCATGGATGGAGTTGCTTCCTCCCCGGAAAAGCTGGACCGTTATATTCGCACCATCTACAACAAGGCCAATGACATGGATAAGCTGATTGATGAATTGACCTTTTATTCAAAAATTGACACCAATAAAATTCCCTATACCTTTTCCAAGATCAACGTAGCAGGCTATTTCAGAGACTGCGTGGATGAAGTGGGACTTGAGATGGAAGACCGCAGCATTGAGCTTGGATATTTTAATTATGTGGATGAGGATGTGATGGTCATCGCGGATGCGGAGCAGCTGCGCCGTGTCATTAATAATATTGTCAGCAATTCTGTAAAATATATGGATAAGAGGAGTGGGATCATCAACATCCGGATTAAGGATGTGGGAGACTTTATCCAGGTGGAGATTGAGGACAACGGAAAAGGGATTCCGGCAAAGGATCTGCCCAGTATTTTTGACCGGTTTTACCGCACGGATTCATCCAGAAATTCCTCTCAGGGCGGAAGCGGAATCGGCCTGTCCATTGTTAAAAAGATCATTGAGGATCACGGAGGCCGGATCTGGGCTACCAGTAAGGAAGGCATTGGAACGGAGATACATTTTGTTTTGAGAAAATACCAGGAGGTCATACAGGAATGAGCAGAATTCTGATAGTAGAAGATGAAGAAAGCATTGCAGAGCTGGAGAAAGATTATCTGGAGCTGAGTGGATTTGAGGTTGAGATTGAGAATAACGGAGAAGCAGGACTTCATAAGGCTCTCCATGAGGACTTTGATCTGGTGATCCTTGATCTGATGCTGCCGGGAATGGATGGCTTTGAAATATGCAGGAAGGTCAGGGAAGTAAAAAACACCCCGATCATTATGGTTTCTGCAAAAAAAGAGGATATTGATAAAATCCGGGGCTTAGGTCTGGGAGCCGATGATTACATCACAAAACCCTTCAGCCCAAGTGAAATGGTTGCCCGTGTAAAAGCCCATCTGGCCCGTTATGAGAGGCTGATTGGTAGCGGAGTGCCGGACAATGAGATCGTTGAGATCCGAGGCCTTAAAGTTGATAAAACAGCCAGACGGGTATGGATCAATGGAGAGGAAAAGAATTTTACCACAAAGGAATTTGACTTATTAACCTTCCTTGCCCAAAATCCAAACCATGTATTTACGAAAGAAGAATTATTTAATAAAATATGGGATATGGAATCCATCGGTGATATTGCTACCGTTACCGTCCATATCAAAAAGATCAGGGAAAAAATCGAATTTAATACGGCTAAGCCCCAGTACATCGAGACCATCTGGGGAGTCGGTTACCGGTTTAAGGTATAAAAATGAAAGAAAAGTTATACGAGATACCGCTAAATGACGCCATGGATGCAGATGACGAGTGCCTGTTCTGCTTTCTCGAGAGAAAAGCGGAGCAGGAGCTTATGGATTTTGCATTAGGTTCCTGTGCGTCCTATATGGAAAGCGATACAAGAGAAGCCACAGACCGTTCGGGGTTTTGCCGGGTCCATCAAAAGAAAATGTTTGATTACGGCAATGCTTTAGGAAACGGCTGGATCTTAAAAACCTATTATAAGAAACTGATAAGGGAAATGAAGGAGGAATTTAAGGAGTTTACTCCCGGAAAAACCTCCTTAAAAGACCGTTTTACGGGTAAGACAGGAAATGGCAATTCCGTCAGCGCCTGGATTGAAGGGAAAGAGAAGACCTGCTATATATGCGACCGGTTTTCTGAAAGCTATGAGCGCTATGTGGCAACCTTTTTCCATCTTTATAAAAAGGATTCTGTTTTTCGGGAAAAACTTGAGAAAAGCAGAGGATTCTGCCTCCACCACTTTGCTGACTTATGCAGTGGAGCAGATAAATATTTAAGTGACAAGGAGCGGAAGGAATTTTATCCTGTCATTTTTCAGATCATGGAGCAAAATATGGAGCGGGTATCCGGTGATATCGACTGGTTCATTGAGAAATTTGATTATTTAAACAAAGATGCGGATTGGAAGCAGTCAAAGGATGCCGTCCAGCGTGGGATGCAAAAGCTGCGGGGCGGATACCCGGCAGATCCTGCCTATAAACAGCGGTAAGCTTTACCGGCTAAGGCGCTTAAACTGTCCGGGCGTATAACCTGTGGTCTGGCGGAAGGTGCGAATAAAGTTGGAGTAATCGTGAAAACCTGATAAATGGCAGGTTTCTAAAACCGTATGTCCCTGGGAAAGCAGCTCCTTTGCCAGAGCCACCCGTTTCACCACGATATACTGAAAGATGCTGCTTTCTGTCTCGGATTTAAACAAATGACTGATATAATATTTATCAAGGGAAAGAGCCTGGGAGATGGAATCCAGGGTCATGGGCGTTGTTAAGTTTTTGTCAATATAACTCATAATTGCCTGGGCCCTGTGTGGTTTCGGGGCGGTCCTTAAAGGACTTGTCTTTTGCCAGGCACTGTTAATAAGAATAAGGATCTGGATCAATGTGGTCATTGCCGTTAAGTCGCTGCCGTAGGTGCAGCGATTTTTTATTGTCTCATGAAGACACTGAGCCATGGAAACCAGGCGCCCGTATTCTTCGTTTGAAAGCAGGACCAGGTTGCCTGTGGCAGGCTCCCGGTGGAAACATTCTAACAGGTTGGTGTCAGGAGTACAATAAGGCCGGATAAAGGCAGGATTTACGTGAATGACAAGGCGGGTAAATGCTTCGCTTGTGGTGTTAATGGCCTTATGGATCTCCCGGTTGGAAAACAGGATTAAGTTTCCAGGGTTCATATCATAGCACGCATTTTCCACAAAATACTGGATATGGCCGTCCATGAGCAGATAGATTTCATGGCTGTTGTGCATGTGAAAATCCACATTTCCGGCGATCTGGCTGGTGGTAAAATCACAGCTGAAAGGCTCGGAAAATTCACTGTAATGATAAAGGCTCTCCTTTTTCATGGCTTCCTCCTGAAATAGACAATATATGCATACTTCTAGTCAATATACGCAAACAAATTGCGTTAAAAACAGTATATAATAAATCTATCATAGAAAGAGGAAAAAGAAAAGAGGAGGTAATCATGGTTCGGGTTGGGATAATCGGCTGCGGAAACATCGGGGGAGTTCACGCCATGGTACTGAATGAAATAAAACAGGCCAGACTCTGTGCTTTTGCGGATATCCGCTTGAAACGGGCAGAGGAATATTCGGTCCGATTTACGGACGGAACGGCTAAGGCTTATGATTCTATGGAGGATATGCTTGAGAAGGAAGCGCTTGACGTGGTACATATCTGCACTCCCCACTACTGCCATGTGCCCATGACAGCAAAGGCCTTAAAGAAAGGGCTTCATGTATTCATGGAGAAGCCGCCGGCCATAAGCAGAGAGCAATTCGATGAGCTTTTGAAAGTTTCCGACCGGAGTACGGGCAGGTTAGGCATCTGTTTTCAGAACCGGTATAATGAAACAACAAGAAAGGTAAATGAGCTTTTGGCCCAGGGGACCCTCGGGAAGATAAAAGGCGGAAGGGCCTTTGTTACCTGGCACAGGGATGCTCCCTATTATACAGAGAGCGGCTGGAGAGGAAAGCTTGAGACAGAGGGCGGAGGGGCGTTGATCAACCAATCCATTCATGCCCTGGATCTGCTTCTTTCCTGGCTTGGAAAACCAGTGAGAACAGAGGCGTCCATGAGCAATCATCATCTGAAAGGGATCGTAGAGGTAGAGGACACCCTGGAAGCCTATATGACATTTTCAGAAGGAATGGATCCGGTAAGCGCCAGCTTTTATGCCACTACGGCTTATGCTATGGATGCACCGGTTTTCTTAGAGCTTGCCTGTGAAAAAGGATTTGTCCGCCTGGAAGGAAACTCTGTTTGGTATCAGACGGAAGGTCAGGAGGAGCCAGTGGTATGGCAGGCGAAAAAGTCTTCTCTGCTGGGAAAGTCCTATTGGGGCAGCGGACACGAAGCCTGTATCAGAGATTTTTATGATTGTTTAGAAACCGGGAAGGCCTATTTCAATGACCTTACCTCGGTTCAGAATACATTTTACACCATGATGGATATTTACGATTCAGCAAGAAATGAGGGGAGATAGGACATGGATAAGGTAAGACTTGGTATTATTGGAATTGGAAACATGGGCAGCGGCCACTTAAAGAACATTCTGGAGGGAAAGGTCCCGGAGATGGAAGTGACTGCAGTGGCGGACCGTCAGGAAAGCAGAAGGACCTGGGCAAAGGAGAATCTGCCGGAGGCGGTAGTTATTTTTGAGGAAGGAACGGATTTAATCGCAGCAGGCGTATGTGACGGAGTCTTAATTGCAGTTCCTCATTACCAGCATCCCGAACTGACCATTGATGCCATGAACCACGGGCTTCATGTCATGTGTGAAAAACCCGCTGGAGTTTACACCAAGCAGGTACGGGAAATGAACGACGCGGCTAAAAAGTGCGACAGGGTCTTTGGCATGATGTTCAACCAGAGGACCAACTGCATTTACCGGAAAATGCATGAACTTGTAACAAGCGGTGAACTAGGAGCCATCAAGCGGGTCAACTGGATCGTAACGGACTGGTACCGCACCCAGTCCTATTATGACTCAGGGAGCTGGAGAGCTACCTGGGATGGAGAAGGCGGTGGCGTACTGTTAAATCAGTGTCCTCACAACATGGATTTAATCCAGTGGATCTGTGGAATGCCAAGTAAGGTGCAGGCATTCTGCCATAACGGGAAATGGCATGATATTGAAGTGGAAGATGATGTAACGGCTTATTTGGAGTACCCAAACGGGGCTACGGGAGTTTTTGTTACCACAACCGCAGATGCTCCTGGGACAAACCGGTTTGAGATCACTTTGGAGATGGGGAAGCTGGTCTGTGAAAATGGCAAGCTCATGCTTCATAAGCTGTCTGAAAACGAGCGTGCCTTCTGCAAAACGGCAAAGGGCGGATTTGATACTCCGGAATGTACGGTGACAGAGGTTGAAACGGACGGAGAGAATGAACAGCATGTTGGAGTTTTAAAGGCATTTGCAGGCAGGATCCTTAATGGTACACCCCTTGTTGCAGAAGGTTTGGAAGGAATTAATGGTCTGACCTTATCGAATGCCATGCATTTATCCAGCTGGTTAAAGCGGGAAGTGGAGATCCCCTTTGATGAAGATTTATTCTTAGAAGAGCTTAATAAGCGCCGCAGAGAATCCAGAAAAAAAGAAGGGTCCGGCGTGGTATTTGACACAGAAGGAAGCTATTAAGAAATACAGGTATCCCATTATGCCCAAAGGACATGGGCAATAAAGAGGAAATTAAAAAAGGAGAAACGATTATGTGGGATGGAATTCTATTATCTGGTTTTGCAGATGAAATCGATATGGACTTAGGAAAGCAGATAGAAGTATTAAAGAAGCTGGGTATTCATCATGTAGAAATGCGGGGTGTAAACGGCAAGGGCATGGTTGAATACTCTATCAATGAAGCAAAGGAAATCAAAAAGCAGCTTGATGAGGCGGGCATCCGTTTATCTTCTGTTGGTTCTCCCATTGGAAAAATAAAAATCACCGATGATTTTGCCCCTCACATGGAGCTTTACAAGCATACCGTGGAAATCGCTCATTTGATGGATGTCCCATACATCCGTATGTTCAGCTTCTTCATGCCTGAGAATGAAAGCTATGCTCCTTACCGGGGAAAGGTCATGGATCAGCTGGGACAGTTTGTAGATTATGCTAAGGCCAGCCAGGCCATACTTCTTCATGAGAATGAAAAGGATATCTACGGAGATGTTGCAGACCGCTGTCTGGAAATTATGAAGGAATTCTATGGGGATCATTTTAAGGCAGTCTTTGACTTTGCAAATTTTGTTCAGTGCAAACAGAATACTCTGGAAGCTTATGAGATGTTAAAGTCCTACATCGCCTATATTCATGTAAAGGATGCCCTGTGGTCTGATGCCAGTGTGGTTCCGGCAGGCATGGGAGACGGACATGTGGAAGAAATCTTAAAGACTCTGAAAGCCGGAGGATATCAGGGATTTTTATCTTTAGAGCCTCATTTAAGTGATTTTGCCGGATTTGATGCCCTGGAGCAGAATGCTTCCCAGAAGAAAAAGATGAGCGGAGAAGAAGCATTTACTTTAGCATACGAATCCCTTAAAAAGATATTGGAAAAAATCTAAGCATAATATTCAACCAGGGCGTGTCTTAAACGAAATGTTAAACACGCCCCGGACCAGTACATAGAGATGTTGATGAGTCGCGATAATCTTTTCCAGGTTACTTCTATTTGCAGAGCATCGAACTGCCGGTATTGATATCGTGGAATATAAGGAAGGTGTGGCATGGCTTATCAGATATTTGGGCTTTTTTGTTGTGGGCCAATTATCAGGGGCAAAGGCAGCGCTTGAGTTTATAAAATCAAATCCTGTTGATATGATTGTAAGCGATATAATTTCCAGTATCCCTGGACATGAAACACGTATCGAATTTTTTGTTCAGATAAATGAATAATTTATCTAAAGGAGAAGAGAAATGAAAGAATACTTTAAACACGGTACCAAAGTACTTTTTTATGGGGACAGCATTACCGATGCATCACGGGATAGGGAAAATCCCCTTCATATGGGATATGGTTATGCAAATAAGATTGCGGACATTTACACCGCTTTATACCCAAACAGCGGCGTTCAGTTTTATAACAGGGGCATTGGAGGAAACAGGCTGTCGGATCTGCTTGATCGTTATCATGAAGATGTATGCCCGGTAAAACCGGACTTTGTTTCAGTCCTTGTAGGGATCAATGACACCTGGCGAAGATATGATCGTGGGCTTATCGTTACAGAAGCTGATTTTGAGAAACAATACCGGGATTTACTGGGGCGTATCCGTTTGGATTTCCTTCAATCCCCTATCATGGTGATTGAACCGTTTCTTTTACCCACAGACCCGGAAAAAACAGTTTATTGGGAAGATCTCACCCCTAAGATTGAAATCGTAAAGAGTCTTGCAAAAGAAATGGCTGACTTTTATCTTCCTTCCGGACAACTGTTTGATGAGGCGATGAAGGATGGATACTCTCCTTTCCAGCTTTCAGAAGATGGAGTACACCCTACAAATACAGGACATGCGTATCTTGCAGTTAAGTGGCTTCAAATGGTTGGTGTATTGTAAACTGCGGACATAACAAAATTAAATAGAGCACTAAAAAAGCGTAACCATGAGTTTGGTAAAAAAGGACTCTTGGATACGCTTTTCTAATAGGAAGAAGAAAACTACGGTTTATAGTTCAGGAGCAATCTCAATGACGCAGCCCAATTCCTTACAGCTGGAACTGAAATCATCATCAGGCGTCCGTTCGGTTAAGATAGAATCAAACTGTCCGATGTCTCCGTAGGTCATGAGAGATGCCCGTCCGAATTTTGAGGAATCTGCCAGAAGATAATGCTTCTGGCTCTTTTTTAATGCTGTTTTCTTGATGGTGTATTCTTCTGTGGAAGCGTTACAGACTCCGGCCTGAAGGGAAACTCCTGTACAGGCCATAAATGCCCGGATAATATTATAATCCTCTAAGTATTCCACGCATGAGCTGCCGACTAAGGAAGCAGTATCTCTTTTTAAAGACCCGGGCAGGACGATTACGTTAATGTTAGGATAATTCATGGCTTTGTTGATGACCTGGATGCTGTTGGTAATGACCGTAACCGTGGTCAAATGGGACAGATGATCCACAATATTCATGGTAGTGGTTCCGCTGTCAATGAATATGATATCCCGCTCCCGTACATAAGAGGCGGCAAGTGCGGCAATTCTCTGCTTGCTTTGGGCATTTCTGCCTGCGCGTTCATGGAATGCAACCAGATTCGGGACAGAGGACGCATTCTCACATGCGATGACACCTCCATAGACTTTTTCCACGCTGCCTCGGGCAACAAGGATTTCTAAATCCCTGCGAAGGGTGTTTTTTGAAATTTCAAATTCTTCACACAGGGCATCAATAGAGGCTGTCTTGTGCTCCAGAATATATTGTTCCAGTTGGTCGATTCGGGAAATTCTCATAGTTGTACTCCTTGCTCAGCTGTCTCTCTGACATGCTGTTATGGTTAGATTATAACAGATGTACAAGAAAATATCAAGAAGTAACCAAGACATTACCATGAAGTTGCCCAAAATAGAAAAAAATTAAAAGATTATCTTGACCGTTCCCGTAATAAGTGCTAAAATATAACCAAGATGTTACATAAACTAAATCAAAATGTACCCATAAAGTAAAAGGAGAAGAAATATGGGATTAGTAAAAATGAAGGAATTGCTGAATCAGGCCTCTGAAAATAACAGGGCGGTCGGGGCCTTCAGTGTGGGAAACCTTGAGATGGTGAAGGGAGCTGTAAAGGCAGCGGAAGATATGAATGCCTCCATTATCTTACAGATCGCGGAAGTTCGTCTTCCCCATTCCCCGCTCTCTCTGATGGGACCTATGATGGTAGAGGCGGCGAGACATTCTAAGGTTGATATCGCAGTTCATCTGGATCACGGCAAGACCATACAGGTGTTAAAACAGGCTCTGGATTATGGGTTCACCTCCGTAATGATAGATTGTTCCCATCTTTCCTTTGAGGAGAATATGGCAGAAACCCTGGAAGCGGTCAACCTCGCCAGAGTATATGGAGCAACCGTGGAAGCGGAGCTGGGTCTGGTGGGCGGCAGTGAAGATGGGAGCACGGATGGGGGAATCCGCTGTACCAATCCTGAGGATGCCAGAATTTTTTGCGAGAGGACCGGAGTGGATGCACTGGCAGTAGCGATCGGCAATGCCCACGGCAATTATCCGGTGGCTCCCAGACTGGCTTTTGATGTACTGGAAGCCATTGATCAGAAGATTGATGTTCCTCTGGTTCTTCATGGCGGGACCGGAATTACTCCAGAGGATTTCCGAAAGGCCATAGGTCTTGGAATCCGGAAGATCAATATTGCAACAGCCAGCTTTGACAGTCTTACAAAAGAAGCGGAAAAGTATCTGGAATCGGAAGGCAAGCATGATTATTTCGGACTGAATGAAGCGATGGTCCGGGGAGTATATGAGAATGTAAAGCAGCATATCCGGATCTTTCAATGTGTGGAGCCGCTTACATAAATCAGTATGAAACATGAAATCAAACCGCTTAAAGCAGCCACTAAGCGAAGAGAAAGGAATGGATATAAAAATGGGAGAAGTTAAAAAATTAAAGTTTCTTGTAAATGGACAGTGGAAGGAATCAAAGACAGAGAAGTATTCTGATGCTTACGATCCCAGTACCGGCGAAGTAATTGCTAAGGTACCATGCTGTACAAAAGCAGAAGTAGAGGAAGCCGTAGAGGCAGCCAAAGCGGCGTTCCCGTCATGGTCATCTACCCCTGTAATAAAGAGAGTTCAGGTACTTTATAAGCTCAGGGATCTGCTCATAGAGCATATGGATGAACTGACTATGCTGGTAGCAAAAGAGAATGGTAAAAGTTGGGAAGAGGCTCAGGGTGATGTACTGAAAGCCAAAGAAGGTACTGAACAGGCGATAAGTGCTCCGTCACTGATGATGGGAGACAGCCTGATGGACGCTTCCAGCGGATTTGATACGGTTCTGTACCGTATGCCTCTTGGGGTATTTGCCGGTATCATCCCATTTAATTTCCCTGCAATGATACCGATGGGCTGGATGACCCCTATGTGTATCGCCTGCGGCAACACCATCGTACTGAAAGCCGCTTCCTTTACCCCTCAGTCCTGTATGCGTATAGCAGAACTGTATAAAGAAGCAGGACTGCCGGACGGCGTTATTAATATTGTCACTTGCTCCAGAAACGAAGCAGAGATTCTTCTCACTCATCCCGACATCAAAGGAATCAGCTTTGTAGGTTCTACATCCGTAGGTATGCATATCTATTCAACAGCTGCAGCTACGGGCAAGAGAGTTCAGGCTCTCTGCGAAGCAAAGAACCATGCTTTGGTGTTAAATGATGCTCCGGTCAAGAGGGTAGCGGCTGGAATCATTAATTCCTCATTCGGTTGTGCAGGAGAAAGATGTATGGCTCTCCCTGTTGTGGTAGCCCAGGAGGGAATTGCTGATGCCCTTGTGGCGGAAATAATCGCTCAGGCCAAGACTCTTAAAGTAGGTCCGGCGTATGATAAGAGTACAAAACTCGGCCCGGTGGTAAATCAGGCTCATAAAGATTCCATCTTAAAGTGGATTGAGACAGGAATAGAAGAAGGCGCAGAGCTTGTACTGGATGGACGGGACATTGTAGTCGAAGGCTATGAAAACGGATTTTACATAGGGCCGACCATATTCGACCATGTGGCTCCAGGCATGAGTATAGGGGAAAAAGAAATCTTCGGACCGGTGCTGTGCATCAAGAGAGTGAAGACTTTTGAAGAGGGATTAGAGATCATGAATGCCAATCCATATGCAAATGGTTCTGTTATCTTTACGCAGAATGGACACTATGCCAGAGAGTTTGCAAGACACACCGACGGTGGTATGATCGGCATCAACGTGGGAATTCCTGTTCCGGTAGGAATGTTTCCTTTCAACGGCAAAAAGCTGTCATTCATCGGAGATCTGCACTGCTTAGGCAAGGATGGATTCCGCTTCTTCACAGAAAATAAAGTTGTTACCAGCAGGTGGTTCGACGAAGAAACCGGAGAATCTACAAACGTAAATACCTGGGATGGTACAATCTAAAAAATGCCGGCCAATGATAGATAAAAACGCCCTGCAAGGCGGATTAAGACCTTGCAGTGTGTTTTTTCGTTCCATGAAATGGCTGCTGATCATGCAAAACGGGATGGGAGAGATGTAACGATGGAATATGTAAGATTTGATGAAACCAGAGAAATGGACTTAATTCTTCTTGGAAGGGTAGCAATTGATTTTAATCCGGCTTACAATGAGTATGTGAAAGAAGAATTCAAGCCTTTAAAGAAAGTGCACATGTTTGAAAAGTTCGTGGGCGGTTCTCCGGCTAACATCGCCGTAGGTGTGACCAGACATGGCATGAAAGCAGGATTTATCGGGAAAGTTTCAGATGACCAGTTCGGTGAATTTGTAGTGGATTATTTTAACGAACAGGGGATCGATACTTCTCATATTACAAAATGCAAAAATGGTGAAAAGCTGGGACTGACTTTTACAGAAATGCTCTCTTGCAGTGAAAGTAATATCCTGATGTATCGGAACTGCATTGCTGACTTACAGCTGGACGTTGAAGATATCGATGAAGCGTATATCAAAAAGGCAAAAGCAATTTTGATATCAGGTACGGCGCTTGCACAAAGCCCGTCAAGAGAAGCAGCTCTTAAGGCAGTCATGCTGGCGAAGAGGAACGATGTCAGAATTATCTTTGATATCGATTACAGAGCCTATAACTGGAAAAATGCGGATGAAATATCCATATACTACTCTGCAGTTGCCAAAGAAGCTGACATTATTATGGGCTCAAGAGAAGAATTTGACTTAACTGAGAAACTGATCAAACCAGGCATGACAGACGAAGAAAGTGCAGCTCTATGGCAGGGTTATCGTGCAAGGATCGTGGTCATCAAGCATGGAATGAAAGGGTCTACGGCTTATACTTATGACGGACAGTCATTTTCCATCAAACCGTTCCCGGTGGAAGCCAGAAAGGGATTTGGCGGCGGCGACGGATATGGTTCAGGGTTCCTTTATGGCCTGTATCAGGCTGGGACATCATAGACTGCCTGGAATTTGGCTCTGCAGAGGCCTCCATGATGGTAAAAAGCAATAACTGTTCGGATTCCCTGCCGACTCCGGAGGAGGTACATGCATTTATAAAAGAAGAAAAGGAAAAGTTTGGTGAAATGATTGCCCGTGTATAAAAAAGTAAAGGAGAGCGGAACATGTCAAAAACAATCAGAATGACAACAGCACAGGCACTTGTGAAGTTCCTGGATAACCAGTATGTTTCTGTCGATGGAGTGGAAACAAAGTTCGTTGAAGGTGTTTTTACTATTTTCGGTCATGGAATCGCAGTTGGCTTAGGAGAGGCTCTGGATACGGACCCTGGACAGCTTAAGGTTCTTCAGGGAAGAAATGAGCAGGGGATGTGCCATACGGCTATTGCCTTTTCAAAGCAGAGCAACCGGAAGAAAATCATTCCGTGTGCTTCATCCGTGGGACCGGGTGCTGCCAATATGGTAACCGCCTGTGCAACCGCAACGGTAAATAATATTCCTCTGCTGGTATTTCCAGCCGATACCTTTGCCTCCAGACAGCCTGATCCGGTATTGCAGCAGCTGGAACAAAGCAGCAGCCTTGCGACCACAACCAATGATGCATTCAAGCCAGTATGTAAATACTGGGACAGAATCACCAGACCGGAGATGATCATGAGCGCTTTGATCAATGCAATGCGTGTGCTGACAGATCCGGCAGAAACCGGGGCATGCTGCATTTCCATTTGTCAGGATGTGGAAGGAGAATCCTATGATTATCCGGATTACTTTTTTAAGAAACGGGTCCACAGGATTACCAGACCTCTTGCGGTAGAAGAAGAGCTTAATGAGATCGCAGACATCCTTGCAGAAGCAAAGAAACCGTTTGTAATCGTAGGCGGAGGAGTCCGCTACTCCGGGGCGGGAGAAACCGTAGAAAAATTCTGTGAAGAATTTAACATACCTTTTGGAGAAACCCAGGGAGGGAAGAGTGCCTGCAAATCAAGCCATCCTTACTGTCTTGGCGGAATCGGAGTTACCGGTACCTATGCTTCCAATGTGATTGCAAAGGATGCGGATGTGGTGATCGCCATCGGAAGCAGGCTAAGTGATTTTACAACAAGCTCAAAGTGGCTGTTTAAAAGGGAAGACGTCCAGTTTATTACCATCAATAACAGCAGATTCCATGCGTACAAAATGGATGCGGTTAAAGCAGTGGGAGATGCGAAGGTAACCGTTCAGGCACTGGCAGAAAAGCTGAGGGAAAAACAGTATGTATCTCAGTATAAAGACGAGATCGCCGATGCAAAAAGAAAATGGGATGAAGAGATGGTGCGTTTGGGCAGCATTGAATACACTGGAGAGAATTTTGAACCCAACATAAAAGCAAGGGATCCCAGAACCATTCCGGAGTTTGTTAAGTTAACCGATGGAAGGCTCACCCAAACAGCTGCACTTGCAGCAATTAGAAGAATCATCGATGAAGATGCTACCATCATTACGGCAGGGGGCTCCCTTCCTAGCTGTATGCAGCGCATGTGGAAGACTGACAAGCGGGGCGGTTACCATGCGGAGTACGGGTACTCCTGTATGGGATATGAAGTGGCAGCCACACTGGGTGTTAAATTTGCAGAGCCGGAAACGGAAGTTTACTGTGTTGTCGGCGATGCCAGCTTCCAGATGTTACATAGTGAAATTATGACCATTATGCAGGAAAGACAGAAGGTCAATATTCTGATATTTGATAACTGCGGCTTTGGCTGCATCAATAATCTGGAAATGAACCATGGGATCGGAAGTCTTGCCACGGAATTCCGCTATACGGATGGGAAGAAGCCCTCAGGGGATTTAATCCCGGTTGATTATGCCAAAATCGGGGAGGGGTATGGTCTGAAAGCTTATACCTGCAGAACCACCAAGGAACTGGAAGAGGCTTTGGAAGATGCAAAAAAACAGGAAAGGGCCTGCCTGTTTGATTTAAAGGTGATCCCCAAAACCATGTCGGATGGTTATGAATCCTGGTGGAACGTAGGAATTGCCACAACCTCGGAAAAGAGCAGTGTGAGAGAGGCGTGGGATAGAGTCTTAGAAGGAAGAAATGAGGCTAGAAAGTATTGATCTGCCGGTAAGTCGGCTGAATAAAAAAATTATATGACAGGGAAGGGATGCAACTATGTTAAATAAGGAGAAAGTAAAATTAGGAATCGCACCGATTGCATGGACCAACGATGATTTGCCGGATCTTGGGAAAGAAAATACCTTTGAACAATGTGTCAGTGAAATGGCCCTGGCAGGTTTTACCGGTTCCGAAGTAGGCAACAAATATCCTAGAGATATTGAGGTATTAAAAAAGGCTTTGGACCTTCGGGGCGTAGAAATCTGCAATGCATGGTTTTCCACCTTTTTAATCAGCAAGCCTTATGAGGAGACGGAAGAAGGATTTGAAAAGCATGTGGCGTTCCTGGCAGCAATGGGAGCCAAGGTTGTAGGCGTTTCCGAGCAGAGCTACAGCACACAGGGATTTCAGGATCAGCCGGTATTTGAAGGAAAGCATGAGATGGATGACAGGGAATGGGGGCTGCTTTGCGAAGGCTTAAACCGTCTTGGAAAGCTTTCCAAAGAAAAATACGGGGTGGCTTTAACCTTCCATCATCATATGGGAACCGTTGTTCAGAGTGCCGCAGAGGTAGAACGCATGATGGGGAACACGGATCCTGAATATGTAAGCCTTTTGTTTGACAGCGGCCATTTTGCATATTGTGGTGAGAACCCGGTTGCCATGGTGGAGAAATATGTAGGACGCATCAAACACGTACATTTAAAGGATATCCGTCCTGAGATTGTAAAAAAGGTAAGAGAGGAAAACATGAGCTTCCTGGCAGGAGTACGGGCAGGTGCATTCACCATTCCGGGAGATGGCTGTGTGGACTTTGATCCTATTTTCAAGGTTCTGGAGGAGGCTTCCTATGAGGGATATATGGTAGTAGAAGCAGAGCAGGATCCTGCAAAGGCAAATCCTCTGGAATACGCCATCCGCGCAAGAAAATTCATTGCTGAAAAAACCGGTCTTTAAGTTGAAAGAAAGAGAAGGAGAAGAAAATTATGGTAACTGTAGGAATTATAGGAGCAGGAAGAATCGGTAAGGTACATACAACAAGCATCTGCAACCTTGTTAAGAACGGAAAGATCAAGACCATTGCAGATCCATTTATGAATGAGGAAACAGAGAATTGGGCTAAAGGCATGGGAGTTGCGAATACAACGAAGGATTACAAGGAAATTTTAGCAGATCCGGAGATTGATGCCGTATTGATCTGCTCCTCCACCAACACGCATTCCCCTATTTCTGTTGAAGCCATTAAAGCAGGTAAGCATGTATTCTGTGAGAAACCCATTGATCACGATATTGAGAAGATCAAGGAAGTGATTGAAGCTTTAAAAGGCAGTAAGATAAAATATCAGGTAGGTTTTAACCGCCGCTTTGACCACAACTTTGAGGCAGTTAGAAATGCGGTTGCAGCCGGAAAGATCGGAGAGCCTCACATCATCAAAGTGACCTCCAGAGATCCTGAACCGCCAAGCGCAGAGTATGCAGCTGTATCCGGCGGTATGTTCTTAGACATGACCATTCATGATTTTGATATGGTTCGCTACTTAGCAGGCTGTGATGCAGAGGAGATCTACGTTCAGTCCGCAGTGCTTGTAGACCCGGCCATTGGGGAAGCAGGGGATGTGGATACCGCAGTTATTACTTTAAAGATGGAGAACGGAAGCATTGCAGTTATTGATAATTCCAGAAAGGCCGCTTACGGCTATGACCAGAGAGCAGAGGTGTTCGGCTCCAAGGGAATGGTTGCAACCTCCAATGATACGGAATCCAGCGCAGTATTAAGCACTGCCGATGGCGTTACCGGAGAAAAGCCCCTTTACTTCTTCTTAGAGCGCTATATGCAGTCCTTTGCAAAGGAAGTGAACTGCTTTATTGAAGCTATTGAGAATGATACCGATACTCCTCTTGGCGTAGTAGATGGATTAAAACCTGTGTTAATGGGCATTGCTGCCAAAAAATCCGTTCAGGAGCACAGACCTGTAAGGATTTCTGAAATCATGATGTAAGAATCAGACGGAGAAAGGAGCTGCCATGAGCGAATTATTCAGTTACCCGGAATTTGATCCCAAAGGAGTAAAACTCCTCACCAAAGCAGGGGATGGGGAAAATGATATGTTAATGGACATTGCCGTTTATGAGATGAAGGCAGGGGAGGAGCGATCCTTCTCCAGTCAGTCGGATGAGATGGCGGTCCTTCTCCTTACCGGGGAAATCCTGTTTTCCTGGGAAGAAAGGGAGGAACGGGGAAAACGGAGCAGCCTGATGGAAGAAGGGCCATATTGTCTTCATGTTTCAAAGGGCGTTTTGGTAAGTGTGACGGCAAAAGAGGATAGCCAGGTCTTAATCCAGTGCACCAGAAATGACAGGGAGTTTGGCAGCGTTTTCTATAAGCCGGAGGACTGTACCAATGATATTTTTGGTGAAGGGCTTTTGGATGGCAAGATGAAGCGGACGGTCCGCACCGTTTTCGACTACAACAATGCTCCCTATTCCAATATGGTAAACGGGGAAGTGATCAATCATCAGGGAGGCTGGTCCAGCTACACCCCTCATGAGCATCCTCAGCCTGAGGTTTATTATTACCGGTTTGAACGGCCAGAGGGCTTTGGCGCCTGCTTTATCGGAGAGGATGTCTTTAAAATCAAGGATGGAAGCTGTGCTGCCATTCCTGGCGGAAGGACCCATCCCCAGGTAACTGCCCCTGGATTCCCCATGTATTACTGCTGGATGATCCGGCACCTTCCGGATAATCCATGGACAACAAGGGTGGATGATCCCAGATATAACTGGATCAAAGAATTAAAATAAATTGATCGGCTGGAAAGCGCGGTGTTTTATTCCGGATAAAACACCGCGCTTTTGTTGTTTTCTGCAGATTTGGACATACAGATTCCTTACAGGGCTTTATGCAAACATGATGTACTCTGTCAGCATATTTTATAAGATATTGATGGATATTAATATCAGAAAAGAGGAGTAATCATGAGCCAGGTTTGGAAAGTACTGGGAGACCTTGTGGAAAGGTATGACCTTATCTACCAGACGGGTTTGTTTTTTAGAATTGTTGTTGCAGGGTTTTTAGGATATTTGATCGGTTATGAGAGAACGAATCGTTACAAAGGTGCGGGGATGAGAACCCATGCCATTGTGGCCATGGGAGCAGCTTTAATGATGGTGGTGTCCAAGTACGGGTTTCGGGATGTCCCCAATTTTGATGCTTCCAGGATCGCCTCCCAGATCGTATCAGGAATCGGCTTTCTTGGGGCAGGGGTCATCTTTGTTAAGAATCATTCTGTCAGTGGTTTAACCACTGCGGCAGGTATCTGGGCAACTGCGGGGGTGGGGATGGCAATTGGTGCAGGCGACTACTTTATGGGATGCGGAGCAGGCCTTTTTCTTATTTTTACCCAGATCCTCCTTCATGATGTACCGTTTCTGTCCAGGGAACCATTCCAAGGTGTCATTAAAATAACCACGAACCAATACGACAGCCTTATTACGGAGCTGCTTCATAATTTAAATGAAGAAAAAATCAAGGTTTTAAACATTAAAGTAGGTAAAACAAAGGATAATACTAAGGTGGAGCTAGATCTCCTTTATCCTGCGGGATACGGAAAAAATGACCTGATCATTAAATGGTCAAATGATAAGAGAATCAATTCCATCAGTGGGTAGTTTTGTTCAATCACCTTAAAGCATATAGAAAAAGTAGGAAATAATTTAAAAACAGTTGCAAAAGTTGCGGAAATATGTTTATAATGAATCTGACTTTTCCGACTGATAACCGGATACGGGATCAGGTATGATTAATGGAAAAATGAAAGGAGAAATGTATGAAGAAATTTTTTATGAAAAGTACGGCATTCCTGTTGGCATCCGTCGTGGTGCTGGGAGGTCTTACCGCCTGCGGAGGAAAGGACCCGGTTGCAGATACCACAGCTGCCAATGACAGTTCTGCAAGCGGATCAAATGACGGAGCCGGACAAACGGCTGCAGGAGGGGAGAGCACATTTACGTATGCAATTGCGGGTGATCCGGGCGCTAATGTAAATGTAATTACAACAAGCGACCGTTTCGGCCTTATGACTATTAAAATGATCTATTCCCCGTTGTATATGTACAATGCAGATGGAATCAATTATTTTCTGGCAAAAAGTATAGACACCTCCGATGATAAACTGACCTATACCATGCACCTTCGTGATGATGTAAAGTGGTCGGATGGAGAGAAATTCACTGCCGATGACGTTGTCTTTACCTTTGAAGCCATGGCAGATGAGAAAAACGCAGGCTGGGCATATTCTCAGCTGGTATTCCCTGAAGGAGCAGTTAAGATCGAGAAGATCGATGACTATACGGTTTCCCTCACCATGCCTTTTGTTAACTCTGCTGCAATAGAGATGTTTTCCCAGATATTCATCATGCCAAAGCATATCTATGAAAATGTGGAGAACTTTGAAAACAATGACGTAAACACCAAGCCAGTTGGCACAGGACCTTATGTAATGGCAGAATACTCCCCAGGTTCCTATGTGAAATTCACGAAGAATGAGAATTACTTCTTAGGTGCTCCGTCCATTGATAATTTTGTATATCGGATCATTGAAAATGAAAATACAGCTATGACAGCCATTCAGAGCGGGGAAGTTAACGCTTGGATCGGTACTCCTGCGCAGGTGGCACAGATGAACCTGGAGGCAGCCAATCTGACTGTTTACCCATACCAGGAAGGCCGTGTGGGATATATGATGATAAATGCAAACCGCATAAAGGATGAAAACTTCAGGAAAGCGATCTTCTATGCTCTGGATAAAAAAGCCATTGCAGACGCAGCTCTCCTGGATCCCCAGTATTATGATCTGCCATGGAGCTTCATGCCTCCTAACAGCCAGTATTTTACAGAAGATGTGGAGAAATACGAACAGAATCTGGATAAATCCAAAGAGTTTCTTGCAGCTTCCGGAGTAACAAATCCGGAATTAACACTTGCCTATAATGCTTCCGACAGCCTTCAGTCCACCTCTGCCATTATGATACAGGAACAGCTTCAGAAGGCAGGAATTAAGGTTAATTTAACCGGCGTGGATGCGACTGCCCTCAGCCAGCAGATGAAGCAGGCTGATAATCCTTATGATATGTATTTTGGCGGCTATATCATGGGTATTGACCCGGATACGTTCTCAAGCTTATTTGAATCAGGTGCTCCTTACAATTATATGCATTACGACTATCCTGAGATGAATGACCTTTTTGCCCAGGGCCGGAAGGAAACAGATGATGCAAAGCGTAAAGAAATCTATACAACGATCCAGCAGAAACTGCAGGATACCGCTTGCTTCTATCCTTTGTATTCCAATAAACGCCTTCTTGTAGTATCCAAGAATGTATCAGGAATTGAAGAGTCAAAGCTGGTTCCTGTATATACCTTTGAAGACACTTCCAAACTACAGATGAAGTAATGATGACAGCAGATGCGTAAGCAGCAGAAATGGTGCGGCTTGGATCAGCTGTGAAGAGGAAAGGGTGTTCTGCTGCTGGAATCCTGCGGCAGACACCTCTTTCTATATATAAGGAGAAACCATATGGCGAAATATATAGTAAGACGAATATTAACAGCCATACCCATGGTCCTTTTAATCACAATTCTATGTTTTGCTTTGATGCATTTTGCACCGTATAATGCCATTGATGCAATGACAACACCAAAGATGTCTCCGGAAACAATTGAATTGATTAAGGCCAAATATGGGTACGACAAGCCTCTGTTTATCCAGTATTTACGCTGGCTGAACGGAATATTGAACGGGAATTTCGGATATTCCATCGTAACCAAGCAAAGCATTGCCGGGGATCTTGCAGTTAGGATTCCAAACACCATAAAACTGGTTCTTCCTGCCTATGCAACCGCTTATATCCTGGCAATTATCCTGGGACTTTTGGCGGGCTCCCACAAGAATAAGGCAGCAGACAAAGTGATTGACGGAATCTCTTCCATAGCGATTGCCGTTCCTTCCTTCTGGTTTTCCATGCTTTTGATTTTTATCCTGGGTTATAAGCTAAAGCTTCTTCCCATTGTAGGAATGCATTCCGTAGGAAAGGAAGCTTCTATGGCGGATTTTCTAAGGCATTTTATTATGCCTTTTATCACCCTTACCTTTACATTTTTACCGGCTAATGTTAAATTTGTCCGTTCTTCCACTGTCACCCAGTTTTCTGAGGATTATGTGCTGGTTCAGCGGGCCTTTGGTGCTTCCAGAGGGGAAATCATGTTTAAGCATGTCTGTAAGAACGTCCTGCTTCCCATTATTACAAGGCTTGGCATGGCTCTTCAGCTGCTGGTAACGGGAGCCATCATTACGGAAACTGTATTTGGGTGGCCGGGCGTCGGACCTTATTTTATCAAGGCGATCCAGGGCATGGATTATCCCATCGTCATGATCATTTTGGTTCTGTCCTCTACCCTTGTGATTCTTGGCAACCTTCTGTCGGATATCCTATACTGTATCACGGATCCGCGAATCAGGGAAATGGGGTGACAGATGATGAAAAGAAACGAAGGTAACAAAAAGAAGAGCAGATCAGTAAGAGTAGACAGCGTACTGCTATCATTAAAGCATGATAAGGCGGCGGTTATTTCCCTGATTCTTTTGGGACTGATCATTTTATTTGCACTCATTGCGCCCTTTCTTCCTGTGGAACCGAATGCTACCAATATTGCAAACCGCCTTCAGCCTCCGTCTGCCGGACACTGGTTCGGAACTGATGAAGTTGGAAGAGATTATTTTGCCAGAGTGATCTACGGTGGACGGGTTTCCCTGATGGTTGGATTCCTGGCCATGCTTACAAGTCTTACCATCGGTGTGGCGGTGGGAACCATTGCCGGATTTTGCGGCGGGATGGTGGATATGGTTCTTATGCGTATCGTAGATGTCCTGTACTCGATTCCGTGGATGATCCTGGTTACCGTTGTCAGCATCTTTTTAAGACCAGGGTTAAAGTCCATCATTCTGGTTATTGGCTTTTTTACCTGGATGGAGATTGCCAGACTGGTGCGGGCCGAGACTCTTTCCCTTAAGGAAAGAGAATTCATCTTATATGCTGAGTTTTCCGGTGTGGGTATCTGGAAGATCATTATTAGCCATATCATACCTTCCGTATTTCCGACTATCATTGTATCGGCGACCACAAGCATGGCCAATGCAATTATGACAGAGTCTTCCTTAAGTTTCCTGGGAGTTGGTATCCAGCAGCCCATGTCTTCCTGGGGAAGTCTTTTACAAAACGCCCAGGGAACCATGCAAAATACCTTTTACATGGCGCTGATCCCAGGACTTCTGATCATTATAACGATCTTTGCTTTTAATAAGCTGGGAAATCTGCTCCGGGTTTTCGTGGAACCGAAAATTATGAACGACGAGAAAGAGTAAAGCGAGGAAACAGAAATTGGAAGAGATAAAGAAAAATGATGATAAAATCCTTTCTGCCCAAAATGTGCATACCACCTTTCGTACCCACGGGAAATCGGTAAAGGCGGTTCGCGGCGTAAGCTTTTATGCTGGATATCAGGAAATTCTGGCCGTTGTCGGGGAATCAGGCAGCGGCAAAAGTGTTCTGATGAAATCCATACTGGGCCTGATGCCGGAGAATGCAGAGGTCACTGCGGACCAGATTTTATTTATGGATAAGAACATACTTGAAATGACACCGGAACAGCAAAGGAAGATGAGGGGAAAAGAGATCGCCATGGTTTTTCAGGACCCCATGACGGCTTTAAATCCTTTAAGAACCATCGGCTTTCATCTGACAGAGGTGCTGAAACGCCATAGGGGTATGGATAAGCGTACCGCCCGGAAGGAAGCGATTGCAGTTTTGGAACAGGTGGGCATCTCCTCTCCGGAAAAGAGGCTGGACCAGTATCCGCATGAATTTTCCGGAGGTATGAGACAGAGGGTTCTGATTGCCATGGCCCTTTGCTGCCGGCCGAAGCTTCTGATCGCAGATGAGCCGACTACGGCTCTCGATGTTACCATTCAGGCTCAGATCCTGGAACTTTTGAAAAAGCTGCAGGATGAAACGGGAATGAGTATTATACTCATCACTCATGATCTGGGAGTAGTAGCAAGCTTAAGCCGCCGGATCATGGTTATGTATGGCGGACTTTTGATGGAAGAGGGGCTTACCGAAGAAATTTTTTATTCGCCAAAGCATCCCTATACCAGAGCTCTTCTTCAGGCAATCCCCAAACCTCAGGCAGGGGACCGGAAACGACTGGAGCCAATCCCGGGAATGGCACCGTCCTTAATAGATCCTCCGGATGGCTGTCCGTTTGCAGAGCGGTGTAAATTCGCCTGTGAACAATGTGAGAAGGGGATTCCCAAGTACCGGGTATATTCGGACACCCAGAGAGCCATGTGTATCTTTTCTGCTGAGGAACTGGATGCAAGGGAAAGGAAGGTGGATTAACATGGATAACAGGAACCAGGAAATCCTCCTTGAAGCCAGGGAGGTATGTAAATATTTTCCTGCCAAGGACTTTTTTGGCCGCAAGAAGGCAGAGGTAAAGGCAGTGGACGGCGTGAATCTTACCATCCGGAAAGGGGAAACCTTTGGACTGGTAGGAGAATCCGGCTGCGGAAAATCTACCTTAGGCCGGACCTTAATCCGCATGTACGATCCCACCAGCGGGTCTGTCCTGTTTAAGGGACAGGATATTACCAGGGTAAAGGGCAGTAAATTACTTCCGATCCACCGGCAGATGCAGATCATTTTCCAGGATCCCTATTCGGCCCTGGACCCTCATCACAATGTGCGGGAAATCATTGGAGAGTCCATGGCTGCGGTATCCGGCATAGCGGCAAGCGAGATGGATGGCAGAATCGAAGAAATGCTAAAAAAGGTTGGAATGAAACCGGATGACATGTACAAGTATGCTTATGAGTTCTCGGGAGGCCAGCGTCAGAGGATCGGAATTGCCAGGGCATTGGCGTAGAACCGGAATTTTTGCTCTGTGATGAACCGATCTCGGCCCTGGATGTTTCCATTCAGGCCCAGGTAGTGAACATGTTAGAGGACTTACAGGAGGAAATGGGACTTACTTACCTGTTTGTAGCTCATGATCTGTCTATGGTACGCCATATTTCCACGCGGATCGGCGTTATGTATCTGGGCAGGCTGGTAGAAATCGCAGACAGCGATGAACTATATGAAAATCCCCTCCATCCGTACACAAAGGCGCTGCTTTCCGCTATCCCGGTGGCTGATCCACAGCTTTCCGCAAAATCAAAGCGTCTGATGCTTCAGGGAGAACTCCCAAGCCCCATGCATGTGCCTTCCGGCTGCCATTTCCATACAAGATGTATGTATGCCGAGGAAGGGTGCAGCAGGGAGGTTCCAGAGATGAAAGAGGTTTCCCCCGGACATTTTGTGGCATGCTCTTGTCTGCCAATTAAAGGATAAAACGAAAATAATCCTTGACTTTTCAAATAAAACTTTTTATAATAACAACAATTAAAAAAGACTAAGCAAAGGCGCTTAAGACATAAAAACTCTAAGGCGTCTTTTTGCATATTTTTAGAAAGAATTACAGAACGCCTTGTGTCCCAAAGACATAAGAAAAAAATAAGAGGAAAGGGGATGGAATTATGCCAGATATGGTGAAAGTTGAAAACTTAAAGAAGAACTTCGGAGATTTAGAGGTTTTAAAGGATATAAGCCTGACAGTAAAGGAGGGTGAAAAGCTGGTCATCATCGGACCCTCCGGATCAGGAAAGTCCACCTTTATCCGCTGCATCAACTACTTGGAGGAGCCCACCAGCGGAAAGATAACCGTGGCAGGCACGGAAGTGACAAAAAAGAACCATTTGGAAATGGCTAAAAAGTATTCCTCCATGGTCTTTCAGCAATTCAATTTATATCCCCATCTCACTGTCTTAGAAAATCTGACTTTAGCACCCATTAAGCTGCAGCATGTTCCCAAGGAAGAGGCAAAGAAGAATGCCATCAAATGCCTGGAACGAGTCGGCTTAAAAGAGAAAGCGGGGAATTATCCTGTTCAGCTTTCCGGAGGGCAGCAGCAGAGAGTGGCCATTGCCAGGGCTTTATGCACCAAACAGCCCTTAATACTCTTTGATGAACCAACCTCTGCACTGGATCCTGAGATGGTCCAGGAGGTTTTAAATGTTATGGTGGAGCTGGCTCATGAGAACATCACCATGATCTGTGTAACACACGAAATGGGCTTTGCGCGTCAGGTGGCAGACCGGGTGATCTTCATGGATGGAGGCTATATCCTGGAAGAGGGAACACCGGAACACTTTTTTGAATGTCCGGAACATGAGCGGACCAAAGCGTTTTTAAGCAAGATCCTTCACTAGGATGCTGTTTAAATAATATTAATGAGGAGGGAACCAATTATGATGAAGAAAATGTTATCACTAGCCCTGGCTTTTGCAGCTATGGCATCCTTAACCGCATGCGGTGCAAAGGCTCCGGAGGCTACCACAGCTGCTCCAGCAGAGACTACTGCAAAGGAAGGAACTGCGGCTGGCTCAGATGCAGCAGGTGGAAAAGCGGCAGCAGACGTACAGAAGATTATTGACCGTGGAGTTTTAAAGGTTGGCTGTAAGGCCGATATACCAAAGTTCAGCTTACAGAATACGGCTACCGGAGAGTATGAAGGCTTTGAGGATGACCTGGCTTATGAGATAGCCGGCTCCATCTTTGGCTGCACCGCAGATGAAGCAAAAGAAAAGAAGCTGGTAGAATTCCAGGGAGTTACCGCAAAGACTAGAGGACCTCTCTTAGAGAACGGTGAGATCGATCTTGTTATCGCTACTTTTACCATTACACCGGAAAGAAAAGAAACATATAACTTCTCTACCCCATATTTTACCGATGCGGTAGGACTTCTGGTTAATAAGAGTTCCGGGATCGAGTCCATCGAAGATCTGGATGGCAAGATCATCGGCGTTGCCCAGTCCTCTACGACAAAGGACGGTTTTAAGAAATATGTTGATGAAAAGGGATACAAAGTAAATCCTCAGTTCCAGGAGTTTGACGGTTATCCGGCACTGGCTCAGGCGCTGGCAACCAATCAGATCGACTGCTTCTCTGTTGACCGTGCGATTCTGGCCGGCTATTTGAATGACGGAAACCAGATCTTACAGGACCGCTTCGCGGAACAGGATTATGGTGTGGCAGCAGCAAAAGAGAATGCAGGGCTTGCAGCTCTTGTTGATGAAAAAGTGACTACCATGCTTTCTGACGGTTCTCTTATGACCCTTCAGGACAAATGGGGCTTGCAGTAAACCCTTATGTAAAGGATAGATGACATGATAAAAGGTCTTTTTGATGCAAAACGATGGAATGCCCTGTTTCAGGCATTTCCCGAATATTATATACCGGGCTTTCTTATGACCCTTAAAATATCACTTGTGGGGCTGGCCGTTGCGCTGGTCCTGGGAGTGATATTTGGTATGTTCTCCACGGCTAAATTTAAGCCATTAAGGATAATTTCACGAATTTATGTGGAATTCATACAGAATACGCCTCTGGCCTTGCAGGTATTATGCTATTATTCCGTGCTGCCTATGATATTTTCCAGCTCAGGTTTCAGGATTCCCAAGTTCGTCCTGGGCGTGATCGGAGTGGGTGTCTATCATGGTGCCTATATATCAGAGGTCATAAGGACCGGAATCGAAGCCATACCAAAAGGCCAGTCTGAGGCAGCTTCGTCTCAGGGCTTTTCCTATCTGGAAACCATGTATCATATCATTCTGCCTCAAACCATAAAGATTATCATGCCGCCTCTTGCGAATCAGGCACTTAATCTGGTGAAGAATACCTCCATTCTGGCTATGGTGGCCGGTATGGATCTTATGTACTTTACGGATTCCTGGGGAGCTGACCGGGGATACTTTGCTCAGGCGTATTTTACAAGCGCCGTGATGTACTTTATCATCTGTTTCCCACTGGCAAGGCTGGCCCGCTATCTGGAAATCAGATCCATGCGGCTGCCTGTAGCAAAAACGCTTGATATTAAGGCAGATGAGGAGGCAGCATGTTAGAATTATTTCATC
This sequence comes from Lacrimispora celerecrescens, assembly GCF_000732605.1. GTDB lineage: Bacteria > Bacillota > Clostridia > Lachnospirales > Lachnospiraceae > Lacrimispora > Lacrimispora celerecrescens_B. The sequence goes on from NZ_JPME01000029.1 coordinate 87,483, forward strand.
AGATATTTACACCGGCCAATGTGACTTTCATGCTGAAGGGGTTGAGAATGACGGTCATGATCGCTGTTCTTGCCACCGTAATCAGTACATTTTTCGGAACGATCCTGGCACTTATCAGGACCTACTCGTCAGGAAAATGGAAGTGGGCAGGAGGACTCGTGGCCGCCTATACCGAATTTTTCCGCTGCACACCCAATCTTTTGTGGATACTCTGGATCTATTTCACAGTGAAGGGGAATAAGGTAGGAGTATCAGTATTTGCGATTTCCCTTTTCACCTCAGCGGTCATGGCTGAAATATTCCGAGGAGGCTTAAACTCCATTCCTATGGGGCAGTTTGAGGGAGCCCGATCCCAGGGATTCAGCTTTGTAGAGACTCTTATATTTATCGTGCTTCCCCAGATGTATAAGAAGGTGCTTCCGGCGTTGCTCAGCCAGGTAATCACCATCATCAAGGACACTTCCTTCTTAAAGATGGTGGACGTGGCGGAATTTATGAGAAACTGCTCCGTTGTTCTTGGAAGCATATACGATGTCAGAGGCATGCTGCTTCTGTTCGGATTTGAAGCTCTCTGCTATTTTACCATCTGCTTTGCCCTTAGCTGTGCGGTGAGGGGATATCAGAAAACCATTGTGACCGGTTAGGGAGGAACATATTGATATGGAAAAGTTTACTATCACCATTACCCGTGAATTCGGTAGCCTGGGTCGTTCCATTGCCAAGGAGCTATCCAGAGAGCTGGGAGTGGAATTCTATGACCGTGATATTGTGGAGGAGGTTGCAAAGCAATTGAACCTTCCTGTCTCCACGGTCAGCGATGAGGAAGAAAAATCAAAGCATAGCTTTCTGCCACGCATGTTTCCTTTGGGGACGGACGAGACTTATATCCAGGATATCATTTTTGATGTTCAAAAAGGTATTATTCTGGATCTGGCCAGAAAGTCCAGCTGCATCCTGGTGGGAAGATGCTCAGATTATCTGCTTGAAAAGGAAAAGAACAACATCAATATATTCGTTTATGCACCTTATGAAAAAAGGCTGGAAAACTGTGTGAACACTCTTGGCATGACTGAGAGTGAAGCGAAACGGATGATCGTGTCCGTAGACAAAGCCAGAAATGCTTATCATAAAAAATACGCCGGCTACCTGCCAGGTGATCCGGAGCACAAGAACCTGATGATCGACTCTTCCCTTCTTGGGGTCACGGGGACTGCAAAGCTGATTGCAGAGATCGTGAACCAGCTGTATGGAGAATCATAATAATAGGAAGCTTTTTATTAAAACAGGCCTTTTTGGTGAAGCTTGGGCGATGCTCCGGTTTTTCACTGAAATGGCCTGTTTTGTTGACATGAAAGAAAACCAGGGATAGAATTGGATAGGAGAACAGGCTGGCAGGGATTGGGTGAGGTAGCCTGACCGCCTGATAAATATACATCGGCAGGAGGAAAGAAACGTGCGTTATCGAATAAAGAAACGGCTGGTTCCCGTGGGAGCGGATGAGGTGGTTCCGGAAGGGGAGGCCCTTGTTGAGATCATGAGCAAGGAAGAATACTGGAAAGCATATCATACGAAGTATCAGGACCATTTATTGATGAAAAACCTGGAAAGGGCGCAGTATTGCAGGGCAGACTTATTAAAGGACTGTGTCATTGGAACTCTTGTTATTCCTGTTAAAAAGGAACTTTTAGGCAGACCTATGGTATTTGGCTATTATATGGACCAAAGCCGGCTGATCTTTCTTGATGACAGCGGGGAAGTTGGAAAAATACTGAAAGAGATGGAACGGAACCAGATCTTTGATAAGACTTGTGTTTCTCATATACTTTTTGAATTCCTGGAATATCAGGTAAAGGATGAAATTGAATTTTTACAGAAGTATGAGGAAAAGCTGGCAGCAATGGAAGACCGGATCATGAGTGGAAAAAGAGAGCGGAGCGATGTTCCGGGAGCCATATTAAGGGCGAGGAAGGAACTGGCAAAGATTTCTTCCTATTATGGACAACTCTTAAATGTCAGCCAGACCTTGATGGAAAATTATAATGGGCTATTAAAGGATGAAGAGTGTGTTCTGTTCCATCTGTTTTCGGGCCGTATGGCAAGGCTTACAGAGCATGGTAAGGAATTAAGGGAATATGCCCTGCAGATCCGGGAAATGTATCAGGTGCATATAGATATGAAACAGAACCATGTGCTGTCCTTTCTCACCATGGTCACCGTTATTTTCATGCCTCTTACGCTGATTGCCGGCTGGTATGGCATGAATTTTAAAAATATGCCGGAACTTAACTGGAATTATGGCTATCAGGTTTGTGTGGCGGCCAGCGTTATTATTATACTGATAGAGATATGGTATTTTAATAAGAACGGCTGGTTAAAAAGATAGGAGATCATAGAAAATGGTAATTATTTCCTATTAAAAAGATGCGGGAAATTCAAGTCATTGCCCTTGACACTCAAAAAAAAATCTGCTATAGTATATCTTTGTGTGAAGCGAGAGGATGAAGGTCTGAAACGTGCCTGATACCTCTCGTTTTGTTTGCGAAAAGTGTGTGCGAGGCCGTCGGCAACATGGGAAGCCGGTTGGCCGTAAGAAAGGAACCAAGCATTTATGGAAACAATTAGATTTGATGAATTGCAGTTAGATGAAAGAATTCTGCGGGCAGTAGCAGACATGGGATTTGAAGAGGCATCTCCGATCCAGGCTCAGGCCATTCCGGTCCAGGCTGAGGGAAGAGATATCGTTGGGCAGGCTCAGACAGGAACCGGAAAAACAGCAGCCTTTGGCATCCCAATGTTGCAGAAGATCGATCCTAAGGTGAAAAAGCTTCAGGCGGTTGCCCTCTGTCCTACCAGAGAGCTTGCTATTCAGGTGGCAGATGAAATCCGCAGGCTTGCTAAATACATGCACGGTGTTAAAGTCCTTCCGATCTACGGAGGACAGGACATTGTAAAACAGATCCGTTCTTTAAAAGACGGTACTCAGATCATTATCGGAACTCCTGGCCGTGTTATGGATCATATGCGCAGGAAGACCGTGAAATTCGAGCACGTTCATACGGTGGTCATGGATGAAGCCGATGAGATGTTAAATATGGGATTCCTTGAGGATATGGAAACTATTTTAAGCCAGCTTCCGGAAGAGCGCCAGACTGTTATGTTCTC
>NZ_JPME01000030.1 GCF_000732605.1 Lacrimispora celerecrescens
ATTACTCCTGTTTCTAATAAACAATTTATAAAATCAATTACATCGTTAATATCTACTGTGTTTTTCTTAAAAGAAAGTTCCAAAACAGGTAATATATAATTTTTATTCGAAAATCTATAAATACTCAAAGAAAGAGATGACGAAAAGAATCAACAACGGGCATTACAAATGAATAGAATACATTGCTGACGGCCATCGGATTATGAAAATCTGGTGGCTTTTGTATTATGAAAATAGTATAATGGAGGAAGATTATATGAATGGCTTAGATGGATAAAAAGTGATTGGTATGTTTGGTTGCGGCAATGAGTATATGGTAGAATCTCTCATGATCCCATCTAAGTCTCTTGTATTCTCAGCCGGCGTGTTTGGAGTCACGCTTTCTTTTGCCCATAAAAACAGCCCCACAAGTAATCCGATAAATGCTAATGCTCCCATGTTATTATCTCCTTCTTAATTGGATAATTTACTCTTATCTCTTCTCTCTATTCCTTTAATCGCCATTTCAAGCCATCAAAATAGTTCTTTCATCAGTAAAATAGCAGTTTGTACTATGATGCAGTAATTTGCCGACCATAGTTTGGCCCTGAACCAGGTTGGAGAAACGAGATGAAATAAAAAACCAAAGCAGATGATGATACATACCCTGCTTTGGTTTTTTCGATTATTTGTTGCGGCACACACGAAAGCCCTGATCTGCGCCTTTGCCGCTAGCTTCAAATTTGCCACGGTATGAAATTTGGCAGCTAGTAATATCCCCAATCCAGCCTCCACCTTTCCAAGCACGGTAAATTCCGCTTTCAATCCCTGAATCCTCATACCAGTTATAGCACCATTCCCTGACATTTCCCGACATATCATAAATACCCAGTTCATTAGGTATTTTAGACCCAACAGGATGTGTTATATTCCGATTATTTTCTATGAGTGACCATTTCCATTCGCCGGATAAATATTCTTTGCCGGAATTTCTGAAATACCACGCAGCATCTTCTCCATTATTGCTTCCGCTGTAGGTATAATTTTTACTCTTTAATCCTCCGCTTGCAACATATTCCCATTCTGCTTGTGTCGGCAAGCGGTAGCCGTTAGATCCTTCATTCACAGTTACCAACCATTTGATGTCATCGTAGTCACTCTTATTTTCCGGATCCTGATTATTCTTATCTATAGTGTAGTATGTAGTCAATCCGTTTTTTTCACTTCGCTTGTTACAATATTCAATGGCATCATACCAGCTCACCATTTCAACCGGCAGATTATCACCTTTGAAGCCTGAGGGATTATTGCCCATCACTTCCGTCCACTCCTTTTGGGTTACCTCATATTTACCTATGTAAAAATCAGGTATTGATTCCTCTTCCTCCTGATGGCCGGACGTGGTATTTAAAACAATGCCGCCTTTGACTAATACGAGATTTTCCTGCTCTTCTTTCGAACAACCGCAGGAAAATACGGATACTAAAATCAATAGCAAGATCAGTTTTTTCCTCATTGCCATGATCCTTTCTGTATGATTTATTATGAAATAAACAGTTATCACAATAAATGTTACGGAAATTCAAATTCTATAATATTTAAATAGTATATAGGTAAGTATATATAAATCAGGTCAGAACACCTATTTTAGATGTTTAAGACAAATTACCAAACAGTTACATCTGCATTACCGCTACTTTGATATCCTTCTACGCAAAGAGCCTGATATGACCAGGAACTACCTAAATTCATTCCTTTGCTCTTCCATGCATTTACATGGTTTGCAAAATTAATCTGGACATTGCTTCCGGTGGCTCTTTTTGACTGTCTTACACTCCAGTACTGCTGGAATGTCTGCGTACCGTCGATAGAAGGAGCATTGGTGCGTGTGGTTGTATAGATGTCGTAGGTGCCTCCGTCACTGCTTACGGTTCCTTTATAGGTTCCGGTTGGCCTGTAGGTTCCCCAGCTGTCAACGACATAATATTCAATCAAAGCATTTCTTGTCCAGCCGTATAATGTCAGATAACCGTTGCCGGATGGAGAAAACACACCGGCGTTATAATTTACGACTCTGTTAGCATTTCCGGAATTCCAGCCTTTACCTACAACAAAGTTGCCGCAGTTTGTCCATTTAACGCTGTAGTTTCCGCCAGATCCATTCACGGCGGTTACTGTTCCGCCCCCATCGGTCCAATTCTGCCAGTAATCTGTAGCCGCATAGGTAGTACTTGCAAAGATACTTGAAAAGCCTATTGCAATAATAAAAAGAAACGATAAGACCCTTTTGCTTACTTTATTCATTTTTACCCTCCTGTTTTAAAAACATGCTACATATACTTACCTACATACGATATAAATATTATCTGTTATTCTCCCCTCCCATCTTAGTTTAACCAGCTCTGTTTGGAATAAGGCCGGAGCGGTTTTAGGATTTGATTTTTTCCGTAATAAGCTCGAAGAGCGAATGTGCATTTTGCTTAAAACGCACAAATTTATCTGTCAAATTAAGTATTTTAAAAAATTAGTCTGAATTAAATGGTGATTTGTATGAAATGTATTTGCCATGGACATAATATCAGAATTGGAAAAATTTGTAAATACATTCCGTAAAAAAATATTTTTTTCGGCTTAAGTAACAAAATATTCTAATAATTTAGGAATAAGTAAATATTTTTTGTTTATTTTTTAATGTTGATTTTCTATAAAAAGTAAGTAAAAGGGTGGTGAAAAGCTCTTGAAAATCTAATTATCATAATTAAATGATTGTTTCATAGCTTAAATATCAGTTTTCACTACCAATCACCACAGTCAACATCTCCTATAGAGACACTTGTAACAACGCTGTCTTGTGAAGGGCTACCACCAAAACCATCGCGTTTACAATCGCACATGTAGAGGGAAGCTCCTTTCACAGTAAGGCTACCTCCTTATTACACTTCGTCCTGCTCCCTGATATGAAGTTCTGTAGCACTTACTGATCATGATCGTGTTGTTTACTCCAGGGGGGTGAAAATCTATGATTTTCACCCCCTTAAGTTAAATCCTAATTTAGTTTTAAACACTTATTTTATCAGCAATTTATCAAGTTGTATTATTTTTATCAAATAGAAGAAGCTATGAACCGACTTTTAAATCAGCACATAGCTTCTTCGTTAAAACAAGCATTCCTAAAACATTTAAGTTTAGTAGGGTTGTAAATAAAGTTATATCATTTGTTGTATCTCAGAATTTCATTACTATTACGAAAAATAGATTTACTTATTTCTTAATGTATCTATTACATTGTCTTTTTTAGAGAGATACCAAGAAAGACAAAACTCTAAATCCATTTTATATTGATCAGCTATCTTGTCAAATCCCCACCTTTTTTGCTGGTCGGATTCCTTTTCCATTTGGGTTTTAAAATTCTGCTTTTCATGGACATCTTCAGTTTCAAGTATCCGAGAAGCGATTCTCCGGACGGAAGACGGTTCCTCTCCTGGGACATTTTGTTCCCTTAAATGCACACTCAGCGCTATCATTTCAACCGCAGAGGCATTTTCTGGATTTACATTATTCACATAAATTTTACTCGTAAAATTATTCCCTTGCTTATCCCTTCCTATAGCCAGAATGACAGGATTCTCTTTTGTAGAAGTATCATCATACTTCATATGCAGAGGCTGATTTGTTAGACAATGAACCACGCTATACAAATAATCGGGTCTTAGATTATCCACGTTTTCCTCTGGCCTTATCTCTTTTATTTCCGAAGAAGTATTCATTTGAAAAATATTATCTTCAACCTTTCTGGCAGTTGGATAACTTAGGGGTTTTGTTACATAGTTATTGCCAATGGTTAAGCTCATTTATAAACCTCCAAAATCATATATCGTTTAGTATGTAACTGTACCAGTTTTCTCTATAGTATTGTATGGAGAACCATAAGAAGTAACTTTAACTCTAAACGTATGTTTTCCCGACGTAACAGGCCCACAGTCATAATAGCGTTCAAAACCAATCGGCGTGCCGGCATAATTTTTAATTACATCGTACCAAAATTCTTTTGTATTAACATTATCGTATGTGGCAACCGAGCCCCCATGGCCCATTGTTCTTACTACAAAATATACATGACCATTCATAGAATCTAGAGCAGGACTTCCAAAGTTTTATTCCAAACTCCTTTTTCTGTAATAGTCACACTTGAGACCGGTTGCAGCGGCGCCGCAAAGCAGTCATTGAAAATACCATTAAAATAGAAATCGTGATTAATAATAAACTCCCATAAATATTACCATATTTATCCAATAAGTTCAAGTGTCGGTGTTAGTCGCCAAGCCGTATATAAAAAAACAAGCAAGAACCCTAATCAGTTTACGCCCCTTTACAGTCAACCGGGACACAAGACTATATAGAAAAGATGGGAAAATCCTTATAAATTCCTGATTTCATCTGATCCTATTCATCTTCTTCGTTTTCTATTTCTTTAATTTCTTGTTTTGCCCACACCAGAATATCATTAAGGCGTTTAATTCTTAATTCTTTATATTCAGAATCAGAAGTTGTATCCGAAAGATGATCTATATCATATTCCCCTTCATCATATTTTTCTGGATAATCACACATAATTCTTCGTATTTCATCCCTTACCCACATTGGGATACAATCTGGAATTACATATTCATTTCTGCCTGCATATTCGACTTCTAGTAATCCTCCGTTTACACTCATGCATAGAGCAGCCCCAAGAAGCGCTAAACTCTCTATCGTTCCATAGCTTAACTTATGGTCATGATAATTAAAAGGAAATGTGCATAGACACCCATATCTATAATCTTCATAGCCAAATCTCACATATTTTTCCAAACCTAACGGGTATCTTGTTTCTCCCATGGTACTCCTCCTTTGAAGTTGTGGGTCTATTGGTTAACAGATTTCCAATTATCAAAGCTATCTTTTCGACAGTACGTCAGGTATTTCCCTGTCAGGCTGTACACATAAACTGATCCAGTTTTCGGATTTTCAAGTATGTACTTAGTGCCTTTTTTCGGATACCCGCCTTTTCATAATACCAACACTTGCTTATACGATTTATCTCTTAAATTACTCCCCTATATAATCTCACACTAATCTCACACTATCCCTGCAATATAAAGTCTATGAATTAGGGCTTGTGTCAAAAAGATTTATATTGAATATTATAATATTGTAAGTAAGTATTTAAGGGGGCGCAAAACTGTTATGAAAGTTCAGGAAAAAGAATTAGAAGAATTGAAAGAGGATGTATTAAGAGATATAGAGGGAAAATCAGATGATGAAATAATGGAAATATTAAGAAAAAATTTTAATATTGATTGGGACATTCCTAGATGCTGTGATCAGAGACCATGTAAAAATTGGTATGCTCAAGTTTTCACTTACTGCAGCACAAGAGAGTTAGAGAGAGAATTAAATTTTTTCTTGTTCTTAATCAACCTTTTTGGTCACATCTTTGGTTTTTGCTTCAACCAAGAGAGTACAGTTTTTTTAGGCTGTACATGCCCTTGTGGTAATAAACAAATCATTCTTTATTATACAATTGTATTTAAGGATTAATAATCTTTCTATTGATGGTGTTTGAGGTTTCCCCTGGTCATTTGCCGGGGGAATTCTTTTGTTTTATTGAGTAAAAGTTGAATTCTATAAAAAGCGGGCCCGGAAAAACGAAGCCCGCTCTAGACTATTTTACATAATCTTCATACTCTTCATAATCTTCATACTCTTCATAATCATCATACTTTTCACATTCGTCACATTCATTTTCTTTCCGTCTGCATTTTCTGCAACCGTCTTTAAAACCTCTCCAGTAAGCTTCTTTTAGTGCTTTTTGGAACCATTCGAAGTCCTTACCATGATCATGATCACATTCACATTCATGTTTGGGTTTGCATTCACATTCATGTTTGGGTTTGCATTCACATTCATGTTTGGGTCTGCATTCACATTCATGTTTTGGCTTGCATTCACATTCATGTTTGGGTTCACATTTCTCAAAACATTCACATCTACATTTAAAAGTATCGCTACTCATATACTTAGACTCCTTTCATGTTGTACTACACAATATTATATGGGACAAGTAGACAAGGTGTGTATTCGGAGAATGGCTTATACAGAAAGTGGACCCAGGTCAAAGCCCCGGAGCCCACTAAAATAAGGAAGATGAATAAATGAATCGCATAGTATATTATATGTAATAGTCCCTGGTTTGTACTATAGGATATGAGTTATTGGACAAGATCGTTATCGATGGATATGAAGTGGCAGACAAACTCAGAAACAACACCTTACTGTTTTAACTTCATATAATAATTACGAAAGCAAAGTTTTCAAAATATTGGAGTTCAGGAGTAAATCAATATGAATGACTATACCCAAAATTGGTTTAATGAGGATTGTTGTTGCGATTGCCATGAAAAGCAGTCACATGTTCATGAAGTTCAAGGAAGTGTACAAATAGCAGAGCGTCAGCAGGATCCCCATAATCATCGCTTTGCTACGGTTTCTGGTGAAGCAATCCCTGCAGGTAAGAACCAGAACCATTTTCATGAAGTAAAATTTAGAACGGATTTTTATGAAGATCATTATCATGAATTTTGTGGCAAGACATCTGGTGCAATTCCTGTTGGGGACAGACATGTCCATTTTCTGGCATCCGTAACAGAAGTGAATGAAGGTCACTTTCATGAATTTAGAGTTGCCACCTTGATTGATGATCCGATCGGTAAAGAAGCCTAAGATTTGTCCACCACATTTCAAACTGCATTTAAATTCATTTGAGATGTGGTGGCATAAGTAAAACAATTGTTTTCCAATCACCTCACCTTAAAATATGTGTAAAATAATGACTAAAACCCTGTAATAACTTGCAGTTTAGTGTCGTATTTTCAGACATTAACACCTAATCCACAAATGTTTCCACAACATTGTGGATAAGTGTCACATTGTATATAATAAGTTCAATCAAAAACGCCCATCGTACAAATTCCGACAGGCGTTTTATAAAGGAGGCACAGTATGAACAAATAACTATGGATTATTATGTCGTAGGCATTTAAAACCTTCACACCAATAAGATATAAAACTTCAACATGTCCTGTGACTATCTTTGATATCTTTTTTAAATTAAATGCATTTATACTCTCCACTCAACTACATCTTCCATATTTTTACGGGGGCGAGGTCTGGGGCATTCATCCGAATAACCAAAAGACATGGCTGCGGTCAATGTTCCTTCTGTATTTAACCATCTGCTCAATTCTTCATATGCAAAGTAAATATCACAAATCCATAAACTACCCAAACCTAATTCTGTAGCTGTAAGTGTCATGTTTTCCATGGCGGCGCCTATGGATTGACTATTACAAATTTCATAAATTCTATCTTCCTGATTAAGATGATCCGATAATTCAATACCCAAAGGATTGGTTACAAATACGGTTATCGGAGCTTGCTCCATAATTTCTAAAGTATATTCAGCCCCTGCCAAATGCTGCTTGCTATTAGGAAGCTGAGGCACGCCTTCTCTCTCCCGTAAAAGGCCTTGCTTCATTGACAAAAGCATATCGTTTTTTGAATGGCCGCTTACAACCGTAAATTTCCAGGGTTGCCTATTCTTTGACGATGGCGCAAGTCTTCCTGCATTTAAAATTTCTTCAATCATTTCTTTCGGAATAGCTGTATCTTTAAACTTTCGTATGCTGCGTCTATTAGATATTGATTTAATCATTTAATCCTCCTATTCATTTTCTACAATGTTTGTACGAAACCTAAAGGGTACTTACAATCGCTTTACGTTACAATAAGTCCCACACTAATTCAAACACTTGCTCCATACCATTTTATCTAAAAAACCACAAACTATCAATATACACTTAATTGTATATAACAATAACCTGGGGTTGGGAACGTTTTACCTTAATTATCGCCCCCACTGCCCCCCTCCTCCCATGAACAGCAAAAACACCGGGTTTTCTTGTAAATACAAGATTTCCCGGTGTTCTCATCTTTCATAAGATATAAAAGCAGTTCTTACGGCACTTTTACTACAATTAATATTTACCCAATTTCATATGTCCTGCAAGTTCTGTTTTTGATCTTTGTTTAATTACCCATGCTTCATCCTTTGCCTGAGTGAAAGCGGATACACATTTAGGATCTAAATTGTCCTCAATTCCTTCCTGGCTTAATGCAATGATTTTTTCTGCTAATGTAATGATTTCCATATGAATGGCATTGGTACGGTCAGAACGATATATTTTCTCCGCATCCTCGTCACTGAGCTCTTCAAATTTCTCAGCACCCATTTTACACTTTGGACATTTTTCCGGTGCAGTCTCTCCTTCATGAACATAACCACATACTGTACATCTAAATAATTTCATAAAAATATACCTCCTTAGTTGAAAGAAAATTTTATACCTAATACCTATTATTTTACCTGCTACGCTATATTTGTCAATCTATATTAGATATATTGTCATTTTTATTTTATAATTCTGTCAAATTTAGATTCTCCTTCCAGCAGTCTAAGGGTTCTACTATAGATGAAATATCGAGAAAATTTCGGCCTCCAGCAGTCAGCAGGATAGACAACCACAATGTCAAAATCTTTAATAGAACAAGAATAAAACAAACCTCTATGCTGCTCATAATAGCACTCCTGCTGCATAATATAAAACAAATGCTCCTTTTGAATCAGACCTGGAGGCTGAAATTTGGAAAAGATACTGGACAATGACTACTTTGATCTTATTATTAACAATGTTTCAATCCCCTTGTATGGTTCCGGGGATAACATTACTACGCTGAATTTCAGGCACTCTCTACTTAATATCCCTAAGACAAACTCAGATCCCTGCAACCTGGGCACTTATCCTTATCACAATTTTCCTACTCTTTATGTGCCAACTTCTACTATCAGCATCGAAAAATCAGGAATCGGGACCGTACAGAGAAATCCTTTCTTAGGTTTATTTGGGCAGGGGATCCTCGTTGGGGTCATAGATACAGGAATTGATTACCAACACCAGGCTTTTCTCTATAATGATGATACCACCAGAATCCTTACTATCTGGGACCAAACCATACAGAACGGTCCTATTCCAGAAGGCTTTACATTTGGTACTGAATATAAGAAAGAAATTATCAATCTTGCCCTGAAAGCAGAAAACCCCTTATCCATTGTACCTTCCGTTGACACCAATGGCCATGGTACGTCTATTGCTAGCGTGATCGCCGGCAAGCCAAATGCCGATGGATCCTTTTCCGGCGTTGTTCCAGAATCCGAACTGGTGGTTGTAAAGCTGAAAGAGGCAAAGCAAAATCTGAAAGAAATTTTTTTTGTACATGAAAGCACCCTTTGCTTTCAGGAATCTGATATTATACTTGGAATACGCTACTTAATTTCCTATGCGCAAAGCGTTAGCCGTCCTGTGGTCATATGCATCGCCCTTGGCAGCAGTAGCGGCGGGCATGACGGCAGCGGCGCGCTTAGTAATTACTTAAACTACCTGGGAAGACTTCCCGGCATCGGCCTTTCTGTTTCAGCAGGGAATGAAGGGAATAACCGCAGGCATTATTTTAACAACACGACGGAGCCCCCTTTTTACAATGACTTTGAATTAAGAGTCGGAGAAAGGGATCAATCATTTTCCATGGAAATATGGCCTTATGCTCTTGGACGGTTTGCCGTTGACGTTTCCACACCAAACCGGGAATCCACTCAGCTGATTTATCCTACCATTGGCTCTTGCAGAATGTTCAACTTCATTTTTACCCCAAGTATGCTCTGGGTGAATAATTTTATATTTGAAGAGGAAACCGGGGATCAGCTCATATTGCTGCGTTTTAGGAATGCCCTGCCCGGAGTCTGGAGCATCCGGATCCAAAGCATTGATAATGAGCCCATATCCTTTCACTCCTGGCTTCCTGCAGGAGATATTATTTCCAATGAAACCTTTTTTCTCAATCCGAATCCGGATACCACGATAACGTCTCCCGGCAATGGACTCCATCAGCTGACGGTCACTGCCTATAACCAGCTTAATGACAGCATCCTCATCGAATCAAGCAGAGGCTATACAAGAAGTGGACTGGTCAAACCAGATATCGCAGCTCCTGGATACCAGCTTCCCTGCGCTACCTTAAGGAATCAGTATGGAACCATTACAGGAACAGGGGCCGCCGCCGCTCATACGGCAGGCGCCATTGCCATGATCCTGGAATGGGGTATTTCCAGAGGAAATTATACTTCCATGACCGGATACGATGTCAATCGCCTTATTATAAGAGGGGCCCGGCGGGAAGGGGCTAGCACTTTTCCAAACAATGTATGGGGATATGGCCAGTTGGATGTGAACAATCTGTTCCGAAGGCTTACCAATGTTTAATCTGTCTGTCCGGATCGGCATAAGGGTGCCCCCTTCTATATAAAACTAGAAAGGGGCACCCTTAAAAATTTGGATTTTATGCGTCGATCAATTCATTAAGGATATGTGATATTTAAACTTCCTGTAAAACTTCCATATAATAACAGCGGGCATACTGAAAAACAGATATAGTGTGGACGCCCCACCTATGATCGCATAAACAACAATCAGTAAAACAATAATGGCATTCATATATCACCCCTCCTTTTCTATCTTTATTTTAGTAAGAATTACCAAAAAAAGGAATAGATGAATGACAATCTTAACACCATCTTAACAACACGAATCCGATATCAGAAGACAGGCATTGCCGTTGACAATCCACACGGCTCTCCTTTATAATGAAGTTAGCTTGTATTGACAATATAAGCTAACTGTTGATGAGTTATTATACGAAAGGATGATAAATATGGCGGAAGTAACAATGTGTCAAAGCTGTGGTTTACCTTTTAACAAAGAACACTCTCATTTCATTGCAACAGAGCCTGATGGAAGTAAAAGCATTTATTGCACGAATTGTTATAAAGACGGAAAATTTATAGATCCTGATCTGACGATGGAAGAAATGACTGAGATGATTGTACCTATCTTAGGCAGGACTTTTGGTGAGGAAGAAGCAAGAAAAGAAGTTACAACTGTGCTGCCGACTCTTATACGTTGGAAAAAATCATAAGCTACGCATCAAAAAGCTGCTGACTTAGTCTTTACGGACAGTCAGCAGCTTTTCTATTTCCAATCATGATTCCATGAGACAAATTAGTTTCTGTCAGAAGCTAATAAGGCATAATAGCAGTGATCACATACCCCTTGATTATTACGGCCTGACTGCCGCATTATCCCTTCATATCTCATACCGCATTTTTCCATAACTCCTCCGGAATGGGGATTCTGGGGATCATACCTGGCTTCTATTCGGTTCATTCCTACCTCATCGAATAAATAATTCATGACTCGATTCAGCGCTTCAGAGGTGATTCCCTTGTGCCACCACTTACGGCCTATGCAATACCCTATCTGGGCTAAGGCAATGCTATCATCCCGGTATACTACACCTATGGATCCAATAGGTTCATTAGGGATTTCTCTTAAAGCGATTGCCCACTGATAATTATCAGGCCTGGAATAACCGTTTATCCAGCCATTCAATACCAGCCTACTGACAGCAACCTCTTCATGGGTCGGCCATGTTAGATATTTTGTAACTTCGATATCAGAAGCCCAATTTTTATACATTGCTTCCGCATCTTCTAAGGTGAATCTCCTCAATACCAATCGCTGAGTTTCCAAATACTCCGTCCCAATGTGCTTCATGTTTTCCCCTTCCTTCCATCTATAAAATCATAATACCTAAAAAACAGTTGATGGTCAATATGAATCGTTCAACGCAATCCAGCAAACTATTTTTTCTTTCATTCATATTCCTCTTGCCACAAATCCAAAATCTCTGTATAGTAAATCTGAGGTGATTAAAACATGCGCGTAATTACAAGAACAAGAATTGGTAAAGATAAAATTTTTATTGGCAAGGGCGTAAAAGAAATGTTAGATGCCATTGAAGAGTGTAAATCCATTAAAAAAGCAACGGAACAAACAGGAATCTCCTATCCGAAGGCCATTCGAATGATTCGGACTCTGGAAGAAGAACTTGGATTTCCTGTTGTTATCTCTGAAAAGGGCGGAAATGAACGCGGAGGAACACGTTTAACGGAAAAAGGCAAAGAAGTCCTTGAGACTTATCGGAGAATTGAAAAAGCCGTGGAAGAATATGCAGAGAAACTGGTGGAACAGGAATTTCGTTTTTAAGAGGCAGGGCTTAATGATCTGCCTCTTAATGATATTTTCAAAAGGTATAATTTTTCAGCCGCTGCGCATACTCAACTCGTGAGGTGATCATATGAAACTTTTGAGTCTCTGCGAGATTATTTTTCGGTGCGCTTTATTTGCATTGGCCGTATATCATGTTTTTAAAAGGGAATTTAAAATAATGAAATCCGTTATCTTGGTATTTGTATTGTCCTTTTTACCTGGATTTCTAGATGCCGTATTTCATATAAGAATTGATGGCTTCAGCATCTTCGTATATCTTATCATCTTATTCATGGCATTATATCTGGGCAGCTCGCTCCATTTTTATGATAAATATAAATGGTGGGATCGGGCGATCCATTTCCTGTCCGGAGTTGCGTTTGTGGGCTTTGGAATTGCATTGACTGGTACAAGCTCCGGCGTTATAAAATATGTGATCCTGTTGTTTGGTTTTACGTTTTCCATAACACTTCATGTAATTTGGGAAGTGCTTGAATATATTACCGATTGTATCACTCATAGTAATGCACAGCGCTGGCAAAAGATCCATACCTCTCATAATCATGTATCTGAAAAAGCACTTCAGCCTGCCGGTCTTGTGGATACAATGAATGATGCGATCTGCTGCATAACTGGAGCCGTTCTTTCCATTCTTGTCTGGTGGTTTATTATTTAGCTTTATGCTTCTGAATATTATTTCTAAAAGTCCTCATAATAGTTATAAAACGAATTGAGGTGATTCTATATGCCAAACAGAAATATCATTCCGGAAGCAAGGGAGGCTCTTGACCGTTTTAAGTATGAAATCGCCGAAGAAACCGGCTTCCCTATAAAAAGCAATGATTATAGTAACATGACATCTTATCAATATGGTTATATGGTTAAAAAGATGATAGAGGAACAGGAAAAACAGATCATGGAAAGATCTTAATATCTAAGAGGTTTAAAGATGGGAAATTATACAAGCGGTGCGGAATTGCCGGTAGGGTTAGGTCTGGCACTTGAAGAATATAAAGCAATGGACTATTTTTTCTCCTTACCTACCCAAGCTCAGCAGCAGATTATCGATCATACGCAAACAGTACAATCCAAAGAAGAAATGCTTTCGTATGTGCAGTCTATCGTAGCAGCGAAATAAAAGAAACAAATCTCCAATAAAAAGCAGCAGCCACTCTTTAAAAAGGGCAAATACCCGATAAAAGAGTGACTGCTTTTTCTCTGACAGGAGGAGTATGTTATCGGAGTTCATCTCTCCAAAACGCGATTCTCTTCTCATTTATTTCCTTTATCTTATCAGACTCCACCTTAAAGTTTCTCCTGATATCCATTAGTCCATTGACTTCCTGCTGCACATCCGTGACCTGGGTGTAGCAATAGCCGCATACATAGGGGATCTCCTTAATGGCTGTCGTAATACTGTCAAACCTCTTTAAAAAGTCCTCTTTTGTATTGACCTTGTTCCCATACCCCCAGCCTTCTTTGTCACTGTCAAACGCGATTCCGCCAAATTCACTGATTATCACCGGCTGCCCCTTGTATGTAAATCCGTTGGCAAAGGCTGATTTAGAGGTGGAGTGATAAACCTCCGTCGCTAGTATCTCATTCTTGTATTCTGTATAACGTTTCTTTAGCACTTCCCCCTTCTCTTCATAATCGTGAAGGGTGATAATATCTGAAACCGTATGCTCCCAGCCGTCATTTACAATCACCGGCCGGTACTTGTCAATGCTTTTCGTCAGGTGATAAATCCCTTCCGTAAAATGCTGTTGGCTTCTGTTGGTCTCAACCTGAGGAACGCCCCAGGATTCATTGATCGGCGTCCATGTAATAATGGAAGGATGATTATAATTCTGCTTTACAATATCCAGCCATTCCCTTGTAAACAACTCCACCGCACGGTCGGAATAAACATAAGCAGCAGGTGCCTCACTCCATACCAGCATCCCCTTAACGTCACACCAGTAAAGGAATCTTTCATCCTCTGTCTTCTGGTGCTTCCTCAAACCGTTGTACCCAAGTGCATGAATTTTATCAATATCTTCGATCAATGCCTCCTCATCCGGCGGCGTCAAATGGGTTTCTTCCCAATATCCCTGGTCAAGGATCAATCTCTGATATAACGGTGCCCCATTCAAAAGAATGTTGGGACCATCGATCCGGATCTCCCGCATACCAAAGTATGAACCAACCTCATCACATACTTCTCCATCGTACCGGGTATGGAAGCTGATATCATATAGTTGGGGTTCCGCCGGGGTCCATGTACGGATCCCCCACGGATTTTCTGCCTCGGCTGCTTCCAGATCAATGAAAGCCTTTGTGGGATTTTTCCCTATGCCGTCCAGAGTCCTTGCCACAAGCCTGCCTTCAAAGCTTACAACCGCCTCTACCTCTAACCTTCTCCCATCCAGGGGGTTGGGACAGTCTACGGTATACTCCAGTTCAAGCCTGCCTTCCGGTAAATTGGGAGTCATTTTCACCGATTTTAAGCTGACCTCCGGTACATACTCCATCCATACGGTCTTCCAGATTCCTGTCGTCTGCACATACCAGCAACCAAAATTTTCAGAAACCCACCGCTGTTTCCCCCTTGGCTGCTGGGGATCCAAATGATCTTCTGCTTTTACAACTACAAGGTTCTCCCCATCCGTTACAAGGTTCGTGATATCAAAGGAAAAACGGGAATATCCGCCTTCATGCATACCGGCAAATTGCCCATTGATCCATACCTTTGTCAGGAAGTCACTTCCCTCGAAATGCAGAAACAGCTTATTTCCCGATAATTTCTCTTTTTCCGCCTGAAACCTGCGGCCATACCACACAAAATGGTGCACCCCTTCGTCATGGATATTACTTTTCTTTGTTTCGTAAGTAAAGGGCACACATATCTCTTTCTCCGTATGGAACCCCTCATACCAGCTTTGAACTTCACCCTGATTGTCATCATCAAAACTGAAGTCCCAAATACCGTTTAAATTGATCCATTCCCTACGGACAAACTGTGGTCTTGGATAGTCCTTTTGATAACATAGCATGTAATAATTCTCCTTTCCTCTTTCCTGCCTGCCTTTTGGTACAAAGATATACCTGCTTTTGGCATTTAGGCATTCCTGTAAGGTATATATATTTATTTTAATCATCCCTTAACGCCGGACATCGTGATTCCCTGCACGATCTGTTTTTCAAAGATAAGATAAATGATAATGGCAGGAATGGATGCGATCATATTAGCCGTCATCGGTTTCACATAATCCACGGTATAGGTTCCGGCAAAAATGGGAATGCCCACAGGCAATGTAAATTTACTGCTGTCCATGGCGCAGAGCAGAGGCCATAGATAATTATTCCAGCTTCCAATAAATGCGAAAATACTGATGGTAGAGATTACTGCCTTTGATAAGGGCATGATGATTCGGGCAAAAATCGTAATCTCTCCGGCTCCGTCGATTCTGGCAGCTTCTATAAGAGAATCCGGAAGCCCTTTAAAAAATGTCACCATGATTATCAGATTCATGGATACTGCCACGGACGGAAAAAGCAATCCTGCATATGTATCAATCAGCTTTAATCCATTGGCAGTAATAAACAGCGGCACAATGGTTGCTTCCCCCGGTACCATGAGTCCCAGCAAAAAGTAAAGATACAGATTATTTCTCCCCAAAAATTTAATTTTTGCCAGAGCATAGGCCGCCATAGCGGAAAATAAGACTGTTAAAACTGTAACAAGAACTGCAACGATCACGGAATTCATCAGCCACTTGGCAACATCGGAACCGATGATCAGATCCAGATAATTCCGAAACGTGTAGGGGGGTGAAAACCAGCTGCCCACGCTTATGATCTGCTTCCCCTCATACTGCAGGGATACGAAAAAGGCCCAGATCACAGGTGCCAGAAAAATGAGGGCCAGCCCTGCGGACAAAAGAGTCAGCACAACGCTCCCTGCCTTTACTTTCTTACGCTTCATCTTCCCTTTCCCCCTTCCTCTGAACCGCCTTCTGAATAAACGTACATACCACCAGAATGGCAAACAGCACATAGGACATGGCCGCAGCATAGCCCATATTGTTCTTCGTAAATCCTGTCTCATAGATATACTGGATCAAAGGCTTTGTACTACCTGCCGGCCCTCCTGCCGTGATTAACTGGATCTGGCCGAACACCTTGAAGCTGGCGATAATCTGCAGCATGACGATTAAGTAGGTGGTGGGCTTTAATAAAGGCAGAACAATGGAAAACAGCTGCTGCCATTTCGCCGCTCCGTCAATTTCCGCTGCCTCGTATATCTCCGGAGAGATGTCCTGCAGCGCCGATAAATATAAAAGCATGGAAAATCCCACGGTCCACCATACGGTCATCATAGTAACGACCGCCCATGCATGATTTGTGTCAATCAGCCACTGGATTTCCGATCCTGGACCTAAAATCCCGATCAGATGGAGCATTCCGTTTACAAATCCCATATAGGGTGCAAACATGTATTTTGCAATAAAGGACGCAACAGAAACAGATATAATACTGGGAAGATAATATGCGATCCTTAACCCCCGCCTGATCTTCACCGGCCTATTGGCAAACAGCGCCAGTATCAAAGCCATGATCACCAGGAACGGTACGGAAAGGATGACAAAGATGATCGTATGTTTCAGTGCGTCAACAAACTTCTGATCCGACAAAAATTTAATATAATTATCCAGTCCTACAAATTTTACCTTACCCATTAAGGACCACTTATGCAGGCTCACATACAGCCCCTGAATCACCGGCCATATGGTAAAAACCGTATATAAGGCCAAAAAAGGAAGGCATAATCCCAGGCCTGTAGCCATATCTCTTACTTTTCTGCTTCTGCTCAAATTACTGTCCTCCCTAACCATGCAATCCTATTTACAAAGAGGGGAGAAAGATTCCCCCCTCTAGTTTCACTAAATGTTACGGAAGGTTTGACTCAAGCTCATCATATAAGGCATCAATTCCTGAAGCAGCATCTCCCTTTCCTGTCCAGATAGTATCCAGGCTGTCGATCATCCCTTTCTTCATTCCATTAAAGGTAGAAACCTTTGCCGGAAGGACTGCTTTCTCCACCTCAGACATGTAGCTGCTTCTATATGGAAGTGCCTTATAGGCGTCACTTGCAAGAACCTCCTTGCATGCTGGAATCTGGCCGGAGCCTGCCCAGGTCACGCCGCCATTCATGGATGCTGCTACCATGAATTCCACCGCTGCTTTGCTGTCGGCTTCATTCCTTGAATTCTTTGTAGGAAGAATGAAGGTATGGGAATCAGCCCAGCAGTTTTCGGTATCAAAAAGTTTTGGGAATGCCATAGGTACGAATTTTAAGTTATCCGTCTGCTCAAAAGCACCTACCGCCCAGGTTCCGCCGATGCAGATTCCTGCTTTTCCGGTCTGGAAGAACTTCTGGTGATCATCAATGCCTTCGGCAACGTAACCCTTGTCATACAGTCCCTTTACAAACTCCGCTGCTTTAACTGCCTTTTCCTTATCAAGGGTGACCTCCTTGCCGTCATCACTGACGATAGGGGTTCCTCCCATCTGGAAATAGGTTGCCCACCACAGACGGTATGGATCGTCTCCATTGTTGGTAATGGCGATGGTTGTGCCGTCTTCGGGGATCACGGCCTTGATCTTATCACAAACGGCATAGAAGTCATCCACGCTCTTAATATCAACTGCTCCGGCCGCATTTAAGGTCACTCCGGCCTTTTCCAATAACTCTTTGTTGAAATACATGATCTCTGCATGTGTGTCCAAAGGTATGGCATAGACTTCTCCGTCAAAAGTCACAGCATCAATGGAGGCCTGTGAATAATGCTGGCTCAAATCGACACCCAGCTCGTCAAGATATGTAGTGATCGGCTGTACCACACCGTCTTCCACCAGCTGAGGAAGAGAAGATGCATGGGAAATGCCGATATCAGGCCCTTTTCCGGCAGCAACAGCCGTCTGCAGCTTTGTATAATAATCCGCCCATACAAGCATGATAGACTGTACCTGTTTCGTCGGGTTCGTACTATTGTAGTCCTCGATCATCTTGGTCATGAAACCGCCGTCACCGCCGCTGAATAAGGACCACATGACCAGTTTGTTGGCATCCACTGCCACCTGCTCTGGATTGTTTACCGTTCCGTCGTCATTGACATTCTTTGTTTCTTCTGTAGCTGCTGCTGACGTTTCTCCTTTAGAAGTTTCCTTGTTCTCCTGGGTTCCCTGTGCTGCCTGGGTCCCCGCAGTTGTCTGCGTTGTTGCGCTGCTTCCGCATCCTGACAATGCCGCCATAACCAGTGCCGCTGCACCTAATGCAGCCATCCATTTTTTGCCTCTTCTCATAATTACCTCCTTGTTTTGTTTTGTTAACCTCGCAAACCATAAAACAGCCTGTCGTTTTTTGTCCAATAGAAGCTTGACTAACAACAGTATTACTGTTTCAATAAATCAACCATACACCTTTTTATTGTGTAAGTCAATATATTATTCTCTATTTTATATAATAATTTGTATAATATTCCCCTTTACAACAGTGTTACTGTTTTATTATTTATTTCTATTATACAAAAAAATAGAATCCCTGTTATAATACAACGTTTCCACTTTCAAGCGCAAGGCAACGAAAAAACAACCGCCCGGAAAATATGCATATTCTCCAAACGGTTGTTTCCTCTTTCACCATATATCATCAATATTCGATTTCCATAATAATATCCTGGGCGTAATCGCCGAAGGTTTTGCCAAAAAGATTAAAGCCGCCCTCATATTCTGTATCCTTTTTATTTCCGATAGTCATGCTTATAAAGGCATTTTCTGATAACGCGAGGTCATTGATCCTGATTTTGGAGGCTCGCTCTCCGTTTATATAGCTTCCGTCTCCTTTGATCTCCCATTTTACCAAAAGACCGTATTGGGTAGAACCATTGGGCCATATGGAAGGAGTAAGTCTCCCTCTTCTGGACCCGAAGTCCCCCGGACAGCACCAGGTGGCACATTCCACACCGTTTATCCACATGGTAATGTCAGACTTCCAGTCCTCCGCATATCCGGGCGCTTCCGAGCATATCTCCATGGAAAAGGATAGCCGCACCGGCCGTTTCCCATTAGGAAGCTGATTGGGAAACCGGTATTCCACACGGCCTTTGGAGGTCCACAAAAGACCGGCATCCATCCGTTCCGGCAGATAAAAGCTGTATACCTTATCTTCCATTCCCACCACTCCTGAAGCGGTATATAACCCGCAGGTAGGAAAAATGCTGCAGTCCACAAATGCACCCACCGGCATTTCAATGCTTAATACCTCATTGATCTGGCTGCTTCTCGGCAAAAAGCAGAGATTGGCATAATCCTGTTTCCGGCTGCAGACCTTCATAGTTCCATGACTCCCAGGCTGTTCCTCCATGCGGATCAAATCCGCGGCTTCAAGAAGCTTCAAATGAAAAGCGGCGCTGGACTGTGGAAGATCAAGAGCTTCCGCGATCTGGCTTATTGAAAAATTGTCCTGGTATAACAGCTTGATGATCTCAAGCCGGACAGGTGATGAGATCGCCTTGCCAAACTCACAGATCTCTTTGATATTTTCCAGAGTATACTCCTTTATTTTTGCCATGAGCCTCTCTCCTTTTATTCTTTTTAGAACCTTAAGCGTTTAAAGACGTACCCATATTTGATACTTATCATACATTAATTCCGGCAATGCTGTCAATCCCGGCTTCAGGTCTTTATTACCGCCATTTTCCTCTTTTGGAAAATAATTATTTTAACGAAAAATAAACCTTAAATAAGAAAATTCTAGCTGTATTCTATTAAACTTTATGATAAAATAAAAAAAGTTTCCTCATCCATAAATAGGGCCATAATATTATCAAATCTGGTTGTATGGCATTTATTTTCTTTGATGATGAAAGAATAATATAAAGGAATCCTATGGATCATAGGACTGGTAAACTATGGAACCGAAATTAGAAAAGAAATATGGTCTTTTTACAGCCATTGCAATGGTTGTAGGTATCGTCATCGGAAGCGGTGTGTTTTTTAAGGCGGAAAAGATCCTTACGGCAACCGGAGGCAATTTAAAAGAGGGCATACTGGCGTGGGTGATCGGGGGTATCATAATGATTTCCTGCGCTTACACGTTTTCTGTCATGGCCACCAAATATCAGTATATCAATGGTGTGGTAGATTACGCAGAAGCAACAATGGGGAAAAAATATGCCTATTATGTCGGCTGGTTTATGGCAGCGATTTATTATCCCACAATAACCTCGGTACTTGCATGGGTCTCCGCCCGGTATACCTGCGTAATCTTTGGTTTTTCTATTACAGGCGGAGAATGTATGACCATCGCCTGCCTTTATCTGATTTCCAGCTTTACAATGAATGCTTTATCTCCTGTTTTGGCAGGAAAATTCCAGGTAAGCACTACGGTTATTAAACTGATTCCCCTCTTCTTAATGGCAGTTGTCGGAACATTTGCAGGGCTTCGCAGCGGTATGACGATGTATAACTTCACCCACTACGTGTCCCAAAGCACTACCAACGGGTTGTTTACGGCTGTTGTTGCAGCAAGCTTTGCCTATGAAGGCTGGATCATTGCAACCTGTATTAATGCAGAGTTAAAAAATGCAAAGAAAAATCTTCCTTTGGCTTTGATTGCAGGTACTTTTATTACCATGTCCATTTACATCCTGTATTATATTGGTTTGGCCGGAACGATTAAAAATGAGGTGATGATGGCTGGTGGTGAAGCCGGTGCCAAGCTGGCATTCCAAACAGTATTCACCTCAGCAGGCGGTTCCCTTTTGTTTGTATTCGTCATCATTTCATGCCTGGGTACCTTAAACGGGCTGATGCTTGGCTGTACACGGGGAATTTATTCAATCGCTGCAAGGGGTCTTGGCCCTAAGCCCAAGGTTTTCAGCCAGGTAGATCCGGCGACCAATATGCCTGTTAATTCCGCAATTATGGGGTTGTTTCTTTGCAGCCTCTGGTTATTTTATTTTTATGGAGCAAATCTAACTTCCAACTGGTTTGGATTCTTCAGCTTTGATTCTTCGGAATTGCCAATTATCACAATTTATGCCCTGTACATCCCTATTTTCATTATGTTCATGATAAAAGGGAAGGAGCTTAACTTTTTCAACCGGATCCTAATGCCCTGCATATCCCTTGCAGGCTGTATCTTTATGATTGCTGCCGCATGGTTTGCCCATGGAATTGCTGCGATCGCCTATCTGGTTGTGTTTTTTGTTATCATGGCTTTTGGCGCTGTGCTTTTGCATAAGACAAAACAACCAGTCAACGAGATTTAACATAAAAAGAAAATTAGTACAGAGATTCTGGCAGCCGCTTTTTGTAACAAAAGCGGCTTGCTATTTATCTAAATTATATAAGTATTTGGAAGGAGAAAATCTTAATGGATAATAAAAATCTTACCGTCAAAACCGTTACATTAGCATACTTCTCCGGAACAGGAGGCACAAAAGCCATTGTATCCTGCTTTGAAACCAAGTTTATAAAATCTGGAATCCATGTAAATGTGATTGATATATCTTGTCGCAATACATATCATGAGGAAAAAGCACCGGATCTTCTAATCATCTTCTCTCCTGTATACGCCTTTAGACTAGCCACTATCATGGAACAATGGGTAAAGAATCTGCCCAAAGCACAGAATATACCAGCCGCAGTTATCTCTGTTTCCGGCGGCGGAGAAGTCTCACCCAATACCGCATGCCGCGTTCACTGTAAGCGCTTGTTGGTTAAAAAGGGGTATCAGCCGATCTATGAAAAAATGTTTGTGATGCCCTCTAATTATGGCTCTCAGGCAGAATACCAATTAAATCTCCAATTGCTTAATGTCATTCCGTTAAAAGTAACCCAGGCCATCACAGAGATTTTATCAGGTAAGATATCCCTTACAAAACCTAGGGCTCTTGATCATTTTTTTGCATTTATAGGCAAATCAGAGCACTTTGGTGCAAAAATCTTCGGCTTATCTATCCATGCCTCAAAAGAATGTACCCAATGTGGTCTATGTGAAAGAAAATGTCCATCTAATAACATTAAGATCCAAAACGGCCTCCCAAAGTTTGGATCTAATTGTATGTGGTGTTTGAAATGCATCTATGATTGCCCACATCATGCCCTTTCTCCGGGAGTTTTTAAATTTTCCGTTTTAAAAGACGGCTATAACTTAACAGAAATGAGTGAGAAGGCAAAGACCCAGTGCGACGCAGAATATCAGCCCTCTGGAAGTATGCTCTGGCAGGGAGCTATCGATTACTTAAAAAAATAAGTTTCTGAAAATGCCATAATAAGCGGGGTGCCGCTTCATAGCTGATCCACAGCTGCGAAGCGGCACCCTCTTTATTAAATATCGTCATGCTTATTTCCCGTTTTGTAATCGTCTCTAGCCCAGTTTGGAGCATTGATCGGACCGGCTTTGTCATTTCCATTTTTCGCAGCCCCCTGAATTTCTGGCACATGGGCCTGCTCATTTTTTGGTCGATGCATTTTCTCACGATTCTCCGTTCCATGGTTGTTTGAATCATAAGGACTCGGTCTTCTCATACCTGCTTTTGCCATAATGATACCTCCTATCTGTCGTTAGTTTTTGTATTTCCACGGAAACTATGCAGAGAATATCATTCTTTATCGCTTTAGACTATCCTATATCTTCGATCAATCGGTATCCCACTCCAATTTCCGTTAAAATGTATTGAGGATTCGCCGTATCTTTTTCGATTTTCCTCCTTAAGTTTGCTACATTTACCCGAAGGGCTTTGCTTTTGTTCACATAAGGCCCCCAAAGTTCACGGCATAGAAATTCATGAGTCAATACAGTACCTGCATTTAGAGAGAGAAGGACGATAATCCGATATTCAATTGGGGTTAAATGTACCGTTTCTCCGTCTACTGTAACGATTCTTTTATCATAATCTATATATAAATCCGCCGAGTTGAATGGCTGGTTCAATATGCTATTCTTTATTTTCGATATATGCCCTCTTCGCAAAGCCGTTCCGATTCTTGCCACTAGAATCGCATTGTTGAAAGGTTTTGTAATATAGTCATCTGCACCGCTGTCGAGAGCCGATACAATGCACTTATCCTCATTCCTTGCCGATATAATAATCACAGGAACCATACTCCAGCTTCTAATAGACTTAAGTACTTCCATACCATCCATATCCGGCAGTCCCAAATCCAACAAGATTAAATCCGGGCAATGGGATGAGGCAAAGGAAATGGCTTCTTGCCCATTGACGGCTTTCAACACCCGATATCCTTGTAATTCCAATTTAACAGAAATGAATTCGATGATTGCTTTTTCATCCTCTACGATCATAATAACATGTTTATTTTCCATATCAAAACCTTTCTATCATCTGTAGCCGCCATGCCACTGGCAATCTTTAAAGCTCATTATTGTCAAGCGGTAATGTGAACACAAATTGTGCTCCGCCTTCCGGCCGATTATTTGCATATATTTCTCCTCCATGCGCTCTGATTATGGTTTTACAAATGGAGAGTCCGATTCCTAAATTTCGCGTTGAATCTTTATATGGGTTCTCCGGCGTAACCGTAAAGTTAAATAGCATCGGAAGAATCTTTGGATCTATTCCAGGGCCTGTATCTGTTATGATAAAACTCACAAAATCATCCTCTTCTTTTACTTCGATTGTCACATCCGACCTCTGTCCCAGAGCATGTCTTTGTGAATTTTCCAAAATATTAGTAAGAACTTGAGTTATCAACATAATATCTATGGGAAGTAAAATCACATTGTCAGGCTGAATCACCGTGATCTTGGTATTCGGAAAGCGTTTGCGAAACGTTGTGACCGCTCCCTCAATCACCTCTTCCACGATTTCTTCTGATTTATCAATCACCATATCATTATTCTGGATCTTTGTAATGGACAATATGTTTTCAATCATATTTAAAAGCCATTGGGAATCATTTTGAATCCCCTCCACCAGTTTGGCCCGCATCTCAGAAGGAACCTTATCCCCCTCTTCCAGCAAAGTAGAACTGGCACCTATAATCCCGGTAAGCGGAGTTCTTAAGTCGTGAGATATACTTCTTAAAAAGCTGTTCTTTACTTTTTCCGTTTCCATCATCACCTTAGTTTCCTGCTTCTCTGCCATAAGATGGTACATTCTAAGAGCCTGAGCCGTTTGATCCGCTATTAATTCCAAAAACATCTTTTGCTTATTGTCCAAATCCTTCTCTTTGAAAGAAAAAGCAAAGACTCCATAAGTGATGTTCTGAGTCGTTATGGGCAAAAAGTAGCCATAGTCTTTATCATCCAGAACTTCCTGCCTATCCGCAGAAAGCCTTACTAAGCTAAATACTTCCTCCTGCGTAAAAAATTCAAAACCCACATCATCATTTGCCTGCATAAAATAAGGGTTTAGCTTTCCGCTTGGTTTGATATCTTCAAAAAAAGCTACGGAATGCATTAACTCATCCTTTAAGTAATCCATAGAGTATCTAATAATCGTATGCAGATCCCTTGTGGAAAGAAGCTTTCTGTTAATGCTGTACAGCAATTCCGCATGCTGACACTTCTGCCTTGCTTGCTTTGCCTGCGTCTTAATGCTGGTAGTAATAATGCTGCTGGTGAAAACTACAAACAACAGTATAATAAGAGTTACCGGAAAGTTCACAGTAAAACTAAAACCAAATCTTGGAGAAGTTATCAAATAATCATAAGTAAATACGCCTATCACTGCTGATGTTACTCCATAGATATATCCTTCTGTAACAGCTGTAATAATAAATATTGCCATGGACATTACAATATTTATATTTTGATATCCCAAATTATTACGGTAAAGAACTTCGCAGATAAGTAATGTACCGCAAAGAATGCAGAAAGAGAAAATAATATTTTTAACCCTTTTCTTGTCCAAATCAACCACCCTACACTTTTTCATATGTTATTTAAGTAAATGCATGGAATCATTTTCATGCATGATGAAGCATTGTCTATCATGAATAGTATATCATTGTTTTAGCTGTCATAGCTATCATAAATTTATTATCCGAACAAGGAAATAAAAATTCCCGCTATAATTGCAGAACCTATGGTACTTGCAACAATCGGTCCCATTGCATGCATTAAAAGATGGTTTGTAGGATCGTATTCGTGACCTAATCTTTGTGATATTCTGGCAGCCATTGGCATCGCGGATACACCTGCATTTCCTATGAGGGGATTTACCTTTCCTCCTGTTAATTTGCATAATAGCTTTGCTACCAATACTCCCCCGGCGGTTCCCATGACAAATGCAAAAAGACCTAAGATAATAATAAAAAGTGTTTTAATATTCAATACCCTCTCAGCGGTTGCACTTCCTCCAATGGATAAGCCAATTAATAAGGTAAGAAGATTCAGCAAATCCCCCTCAAGCATTCTGACTAACCGTTCTGCCACGCCGCTCTCCCGGATAAGATTACCAAGCATCAGCATTGATATCAACGTTGCAGCGGAAGGAACGAAGATTAATACCAACAAAGTCATTGCAATAGGAAAAAGAATTCTCTTTCTCCTGGACACCTCTTTCGGAATAGGCATAATTACCATTCTTTCTTTTTGAGTGGTAAGTGCTCTCATGATTGGCGGCTGTATAAGAGGAACTAAAGCCATATAAGAATACGCTGCAATCGTAATGGTCGGAAGCAGATGACTTGCCAGCTGCTTTGTGATATAAATAGAAGTCGGACCATCTGAACTTCCTATTACTCCGATGGCTGCCGCTTCCTGCATGGTAAAGTTTACAAAGCCGGGGACAAAATAGGAAATTATATGTCCTAAACCTAATGCCCCAAACATGGCCGCAAAAATACCAACCTGACCTCCAAGACCAATTAACGCTGTCTTAGGGGATGAAATTAAGGGACTGAAATCCGTCATTGCGCCAATGCAGATAAAAATCATGGGAGGATAAATCCCAAGCTCAATGCCCTTATACAGATAATAAATCAGTCCTCCTTCATCATAAGAGGACAGACCCGCATTAGATATATTGGCAATAAGCATTCCAAATGCCAATGGAAGAAGAAGCAAGGGCTCATATCTTTTTTCCACTGCCATATATGCAAGGGCAAGTGCAAAAAATATCATGATTATTTCTGATAGTGTTAAATTGCTTATTATGTTTGTAATAAAATTAATAACGATCATCTCCTAATTGTTTGTATTGTTACTCGATTATGCGGCCATTATTGATGAACAATTATACCTGGAATTTGGTTTTCTTTTCATATTTTATATCCAATGGTTTTGATCGATAAGAAATGATCATCTTTCTTTGTGAATTGATTGTAAAAGCGTAACTTTCTAACATATTTTTCTCCTTTTTTATCATAAATTTATTCATTTGTATTAATTATAAAAGAAATATGTATAAAGAAGATGTTAAGAAAATAACCCATTCACCATCATTTTGGCAAAAGAAAAAAGTCAGTACAATGCCATAGGCAAAATACTGACTTTAATTAGAAGTTTAAACAAACCGGACAATTTCTTCCAGTGGTTTGCGGGTTTTCTTCCGCACCGTCTGATTTGCAGGGTATCCGGCTGCAATTAACCCGCATATATGTTTTTCCAGCGGAATATCCAGCAGCTTAGCTACTTTTTCTCTATCAAACATTCCCAATATGCAAGTACCGATTCCCTGTGATTCGGCTTCCAGACAAAGATAAGCCGTTGCCGCTCCAATATCGCCTGGAGCAAAATACTGACTGTCTACAAGGCATTTAACATGAGGCATTAAATTTGCATGTTCTTCAACCACAACAAAAAATGCCCGTGCTTTAGAAGCAAATGCATTGGAACCACCTAACTGCTGTGCAGATTCCGCTATCTGTTCCATAAGTTCAGGATTTTCGACTACAACAAAGCTCCAGGGCTGACCATTACATCCGGAAGGCGCCAGGTGGGCCGCCTCAACACATTTAACCAGCTTTTCATGTTCTATCGGTTGATCGTTAAAATTTCTACAACTTTGCCTGCGAAGGCATAAATCCATAAAATCTTCCATTTTAATTGCTCCTTTCTATAAAAGCCTTATAAATAAAGGCTGAATAAATAATTTAATATTGCTTTAAAGGAATCACCATATTCCAGGTATTTTCCGCATCAAAAAAACTTTCCGTCCCATCGCTCGTTGCAAAGAACATATGAGTCGCCTTACCGTTTTCAAATAAGATAAAGGGTCGATCTAGATTTCCCATCTGGCGTACCTTTCCATCATCCCATAACACATGACGGGAATAGGTCAGTTCTCCCATGTTAAGAGTCCACTCAAGACCATTCTCAGAATAGCCATGAACGCCTCCATATTTTTCACCGCATATGTTTCCATGCATGTCTTTTGCAATCATCTGATAGTAAGGACCTTCTTTCCAAATAAACGGATCCTCAATCTCTATGGATTCATCTACAAACAACGGGGTTTCCTGCATCACATGATATGGCCCAAGAGCATCTTTAGCCATTGCTGCTCCGATTGTCATCCGTCCATATGTATCTCCTGTATATGGCATCGGTTTATATGATCTCGCTTTAAACAGCAGAACAACCGAACCATCTTCTCCTATGCACGGTGCCGGATTCGAGGTCAGGAAATTGTCAAAATGTCCTGGTCTGGTTGGAAGTATGGGACGGTCAGAGCGTGTCCATGGTCCAAAAACACTTTTTGCGGTTGCGATTCCGACTCTTTTATTCGCACGGGCTACAATCGAACGATAGTCGTTGTGGACCAGCTGCTCTCCCTCCTTTAAATCCGGAAATGGATGGGTAGAACCTATATAATACAATACGTATGTGTCTCCCCATTTTGTAATTTGAGGATTATGTGTCATTCTCCCATCCCAATATTCCGCGCCTCTGGCTGGGAGCACTACCTCTTCAAACTGATATGGCCCCTCCGGCGTATCGGAACTGGCGCGAACAATTTCTGAAAGGGAAAGCCAGCCCGGATGCATCGGCTGTGATTTCGGCCAGCGCGATGCGAACATATGATACCGGTTATCTTCCCCTTTAATTACAGATCCGCACCAAACCCAATATCCTTCCATCCTAAATCCTCCGCCAACTGGAGCCGGAAGCATTCTTTCTTTTAAATCCATTGGATTTTCCATCTGCATTTTCCTCTATTTCTAACAAATCATCCTTAGAGAAAAACTGTACTACGAGAAAATGAGTACAGTTTTTTCTAGTTGATCTATTTTATTATATCATCCTATGCTGCATTTATTAAGTAAAATTTCTATTATTTTACAACTCCTTTTTGCAGCATGATATTGGCATACAAGGCCTGTTCTCCCGTAGCGATTACCGCATAGGCTTTCTTCGCCTCCCGGTAAAAATCAAAACGTTCCAGATACCCGGTTGCTTCCTCACCTAGTCCTTCTTTTTGCATTATAATCTTATTATAATCTTCCCAGATCAGAACTTCTACCTGATCACCTTCCACTACTTTCATTAAATGCACTGGTTTTTCTACATAGCGGTCAAGAGGAAATACTGACAGCACGGCTTCCAGAATATCCGGGACAGAATGCCCATCCATACGGATCACATTCCCATCTTTTCCAACAGACTCAGCGGGAAAATTGCCATCAGCGATCACAAGCACGTCCCCATGCCCCATCTCACATAAGACCTTCAGCAGTTCCGGCGACAAAACCGAAGGAATTCCTTTCAGCATACCTGCCTCCCCATTTATTTATTATATTTTTTGTAACCCGGATGTCTTCCTGTCACTCCGTAGCTTTCTCTCATAGAAATCAGTCGATCGATATTTTCTTCGGATATTTCCTTTGCCCCGCCTAACAAATGGGCATTCAGGCTGATTTTTGCAAACAGTTCCAGGGTTTCCATCCGGTAGTAAGCAGTGAGTAAGTCAGCTCCTACCACAAGGGCACCGTGATTTTGCAGCAACACGGCATCATGATGTTCCAGATACGGCGCAATCGCATCCGGGACTTCATATGTGGATGGTGTTCCGTAAGGGGTGACCGGTACGGAACCCAATGCAATTACGGTCTCAATCATGGAGTATTCATCCAGGGATTTGCCGGCCACTGCATATCCTGTT
Organism: Lacrimispora celerecrescens; assembly: GCF_000732605.1. Classification (GTDB taxonomy): domain Bacteria; phylum Bacillota; class Clostridia; order Lachnospirales; family Lachnospiraceae; genus Lacrimispora; species Lacrimispora celerecrescens_B. The sequence goes on from NZ_JPME01000030.1 coordinate 29,360, forward strand.
GCAACTGGTGGGTGGGCATGTAAAACAGCCCCTACATCCTCCCTCTCTTTATAACAGCGCAGATGCATTTTTATCTCAGAAGACGGGCGGCTTCCATCAAGTCCTTCCAAAACATTTCCATTCTCATCAATTCGGAGCAGTTTTTCCGGCGTAATGAAGCTTTTGCTGATGCCGGTAGGCGTCACGAAAAAGCTCCCATCCTCCAGTTTTACTGACACATTTCCATCATTGGCTGCCACCCAGCCTAACTGCCACATCTTGTGGCAGATCTCACACATTTGTTCTTTTAATTCTTTATATTGGCTATCTATCATCGTTCTTCCTTTCTTAGAAATTTTCGCGGTACCACTGATACGCCTCTTCCCACCGATCTGCATGCTTTGGTTCATATCGAATCGGCTCCACAGATTCCGCCAGAACCTTTCTTGCCTGCTGCAAATTCGAAAACTCATGATCCGCCATATACTGGACCATCACATTACCAAATGCAGTTGCTTCTATTGGACCGGCAACCACTGTGCAGTTACAGGCGTCAGCAGTCATCTGGCAAAGCAGCCTGCTTTGAGCGCCTCCTCCCACAAGATAGATTGTGGAATACGTTTTTCCTGTACACTCTGCAATTTCATCCAGCGCTTTTCGATAGGCCATAGCCAGACTTTGGTTTATGCAGCAAATGATTTCTCCTTCTGTCTCTGGTACCGTTTGACCGGTTTTTCTGCAAAAGCTGCGGATCCGTTCCGGCACATCACCTGGCGGAACAAATTCTGGAGCATCCGGCATAATAAAACTTTTTAACAGTTCAGCCTCGGAAGCCAACTCCTCCAGCCTTGCAAAATCATAGTTCTTTCCTTCCCTGATCCACTGTCTCCGGCTTTCCTGTACCAGCCAAAGTCCAATGATATTTTTAAGAAAAGAATACTTTCCCTCTACACCAAGCTCATTTGTTATGTTATATTTCTGTGACTTTTCGTTGATTATCGGTGTATCCAGTTCTGTTCCCAGAATGGACCAAGTCCCACAGCTTAGGAAGATATAGTCTTTCTCCTGGGTCGGAATAGCTGCCATAGCGCTCTGGGTATCATGGCCGGCGACTGCGATGACGTTTGCCGGCAATATTCCAAGTTCTTCACAGATTGTGTGACTTACTTTTCCGGTTGCGGTTCCCCAAGTGACCAGAGGTGTGAATAATTTTTCCGGCAGATTGAGCCGCTTTATCACTTCCCATGACCATTGCTTTTCCCTCATATCAAAAAGCTGAGTTGTTGATGCAATGGAGCATTCACTTTTTTTCTCTCCAGAAAGAAAATAGCGGAATAAATCGGGCATAAGTAAAAGGGAATCTGCCTGTTCCAGGAGTCCGGGTGAATCCGCATGGAGAGCCAGAAGCTGAAACGCTGTGTTGATTTCCATGAACTGATTACCCGTGATTTCATAAAATCTTTTTTTATCAATCATCTGTTCACTTTTTTTTAAGAAACCTGCTGTGCGGTTATCCCGGTAATGGACCGGATTGCCAAGCAGCCTTCCATTGGAATCAAGCAGGCCAAAATCCACGCCCCATGTATCAATTCCGATACTGCCAAATCCGCCATAGCTTTTGGCCTTTAAAAGTCCCTGTTTTATCTCATAAAACAATCGGGGGAAATCCCAGTACATCGTATCTCCCATGGTAACCGGATCATTAGAAAAACGATGGATCGTTTCTAAAGAAATTCGTTTGCCATCATATTTCCCTGCCATGATCCGTCCGCTGGATGCGCCAATGTCCGTTGCTAATACTTGTTTTTGCATCATAATAGTTCCACCTATTTATAAAGGGGACCGTATGTCTGACACGCCCGGTAATCCTGCCCCTCTTTATCCATACCAAAAGCATTCCATGCGGCCGGCCTAAAGATCTTTTCTTCGGGAACATTATGCAGACTGACAGGGATTCTGAGTATGGAGCACAAGGTAATTAAGTCGGCCCCCACATGTCCATAACTGATTGCCCCGTGATTAGCGCCCCAGTTGTTCATCAGATCATAGGCACTTGCAAATGCACCCTGTCCTGTGATAATAGGGGTAAACCAGGTACAAGGCCATGTATAATCGGTTCTCTTCCAAAGAACATCCGACACTTCCTCCGGCAGATGAACGGTGTACCCTTCTGCAATCTGCAGGGATGGTCCAAGGCCTTTGACCAGGTTCAGACGGATCATAGTCACTGGCATCTCACAATCAGTGAGGAAACGGGAAGAAAATCCGCCGCCCCTAAAATATCCGAAATCAGCCTGATTCCATGTGGTGGCTTCCATGATCTGTTTCTGGTCTTCTTCCGTCACCTCAAACCAAGGCTTTATCATGCGGTTTCCGCTTTTATCCACAGCCTTTCCACTGGCATCCAAACACGCGGCACCGGAATTTATTAAGTGCAGGAATCCGCCGGCTTCTTTTGACCGTCCCTCCAGGTTATAGTCTGTGACACGTTTTACGGCGGCTTCACTCCAGTAGGTACGAACATCTGCAAAAATCTGTGCCCGATTTGTAAGAAGTTTTAAGAATAGCATACCGATCCCGTTTAACACATCATTCTCAGTTGCCAATATGTATGGTTCCCTTGCGCCATTCCAATCAAAGGAACTATTAAGCATGGCCTCGGCAAAGTCGCCATTGGGATAGAAATCCGTCCACTGACGCTGTCCCTGGAAGCCTGCGGCAATTGCATTATGCCCTAAGGATTCTTCTTCAAAGCCTTTATCCAGATTCGGATTGCCATTCATCAGATCCTTGATAATGCACATCATTTTTACAACAAATTCCCAATCCTTCTCTGTTTCTTCCTGGCTCTTTTGCACTGCTTCCGGATTTTTGTCAAAGCCTATGACACAATTTTTCTTTGTCCATGCCAGCGCCTTATCAAATTCTTCTTTATCGTAAATGCCTTCTGTCATCCTACGGATGATTTCCACTTCATCCACAGATTCAACTCTCATACCTAAGTATTCTTCTATGAAAGATGGATCAATGATGGATCCGCCGATTCCCATACAGATAGAACCAATCTGGAGATAGGATTTTCCTCTCATGGTAGCTACAGCTACGGCAGCACGACCGAAACGGAGCAGTTTTTCTTTCACATCTTCAGGTATCCCGGTCTCATCAGCATCCTGCACATCCTGACCATAAATCCCAAAAGCAGGAAGGCCTTTCTGAGCATGAGTTGCTAACACGGAAGCCAAATATACAGCTCCCGGACGCTCTGTTCCATTCAGTCCCCATACTCCTTTGATGGTTTTTGTATCCATATCCATTGTCTCTGCCCCATAACACCAGCATGGGGTTACCGTCAAGGTGATATCCACACCTGCCCTGCGGAATTTATCCGCACAAGCGGCTGCTTCGCCGACACCTCCAATGGTGGTATCTGCAATTACCACGTTTACAGGGTCACCGTTAGAATAACAAATGTTACTTTGGAACAATTCCGCCGCTGCCTTCGCCATATTCATGGTCTGGTCTTCCAGCGATTCCCTTACTTTCAAGTATCCTCTTCTTCCGTCAATCACGGGACGAATCCCTATCACCGGGTAACTTCCAATTAATCTGCTCACTGCCATATTCCTTCCTCCTTTTATTTGAATAGGAAAACGATTGCTTCTACCTGTAGTGTATCATATTGGATCCGATGATTCTTGTCTGATATTTGCAAAAAGTATAATAATATTCATATGTTTATCTGGAATATCATTGATTTTTTTATTCTGTTGGTATTATAATGTCAATAGATACTACTTCCGGCTTAATTGTAAAACCAGATGCTCGTTTGAATCACGAGATGCAACTTTTGTAACCAAGTAGTTAACTTTTGTAAACGAAATGCAGCTTTTTCACCTTTTTGTAAACGAAATGCAGTTTTTGTAAGCGAAACGCCATTTGCTTTTTGACTTTATCCGCGTTATGATAGAAAAAACTGTATGCCAAACAGAGCACAATTCTCTTCCGCATTTTTTTGTAAGCTGAGAATCGCCCCCTTATTATGCTTTATTAGTTATCCTTTGGCGGCATTGTTTT
>NZ_JPME01000031.1 GCF_000732605.1 Lacrimispora celerecrescens
TGGATTTCGTCTTTCATATGTCCGAAAAAAGATTCCTGTGGTGCATTATCCCAGCAGTTACCACGTCTGGACATTGACTGTCTTAGTTCTTTATCTTTCAGTAGCTGTCTGAACGAAATACTTGTATAATGGCAGCCTTGATCTGAGTGCAATATTGCATCGGTCTGAAGGCTTTTTTTATGATTTTTGATTAACATATTTATTGTGTCGAGTACAAAATCAACTTCAAGGGATTCGCTAAGAACATAGGCCAATACCTGTTTCGTACAGGCATCTTTTATTACAGATAAATATGCTTTACATCCATGGTTGTAAAACAGATACGTAATATCGGTGAGAAGGATTTTGCCTGCACCATGTTCTGAAAACTCGCGTTGTACAAGATTATCAGATACAGCATCTGTTTTTAAAGCTTTTGCCATTCTTCGATATGGATTCGCTTTACGTATAGGACAAAACAAGTTGAATTTCTTCATTAAACGACTGATTTTCTTTTGATTCATACGTACTCCCATATGAAGCAAGCGCATGTAGATACTGCGCCTTCCTTTATCATAACCACGATACATATATGCTTTAAGAATCAAGTCAAAATCGGCTTTATCTCTAGCATCTTTTTCATTTCGTTTATCCTTTGAATTTAACCAGTTATAATAACCGCTTCTGGATACCCGTGCCAATTCACAGAGCCAGCTGAGGTTTAGTTCATTATTATCCCGTGAAATCATTTCTTGGATGAGTCTAAATTTTTCTTCTGGAGTTGCTTTCGCTTTTCTACCCATTCGGCTTGTTTGTCTAGAAAATTGATTTTTTTTTAAAAACTCATTCTCCTGTTTTAAATATTTTACCTGATGTTCTAGATATGCAATATGTTCCTGTTCGGATAATTGTTTAGTTGAAGGGCGTCCAGAATTATTTTTACGTGTGTCTTCAAACCCTTCCGCCCGAAGACTGAATTTTTTTATGCGTCTCGTAATTGTATCGATTCTACGTTTACCAAGCAGTTGTGGGTCAATCCCCATATCACGTAAAATAATAGAAGGCAATCTTCCAGCCTCATATTCTGTGGCAAATTTTTTTCTAAACTCAGTTGTATATGTAATTGCTTTCTCAGAAACGCGTTCAATATATGGATTATTACGAAGCTGTTCCTGCTGTTTCTCTGTAAAATAATTTTTTCCCATAAAGTACGCTCCTTATTTATGCTATGAGTATAACAAAAAAAGACCCTACAAGGTAGGGTAAGTTAAAATATAAGCAATTTTCGCTTTTTTAACTGTCTATCTTATAGGGTCCATTTTATTCTTAGACTTTACGCTTTATATATGATACAATTCAATTGTTTATGATTTTTATAACCATTACTTATGCGTAACCACTATGCTTGTTTTGGTAAAATGTTTTTTATTTCCAAAACTGTAATTAACGTTTCTACTTGATCGTTAATCTTTGCAAACTCTTTTTTGCCATGATACTCTAAACTAGTGACACGATACGTAAGATCTTCTATTTTGTGAGATGTAATATCTTGCTTGATTTCCAGTACTTCTATTTTATCTGACAACTTATTTATATCAGACTTTATGCCATTGATATCAGACTTTATATTATTGATTTCTGACCTCATACCATTGATATCAGACTTTATATCATTGATTTCTGACCTCATACCATTGATATCAGACTTTATATCATTGATTTCTGACCTCATACCATTGATATCAGACTTTATATCATTGATTTCTGACCTCATACCATTGATATCAGACTTTATATCTCGTATATCAGTCGTTAGCGGATTAATTTTTTCGTCCATTAATGCTGCTATGGCTTGTAAATCTTCATTGGTCAATGCCATGATATCACGCTCCTTATAATGTGCTAATTATATCTCTTCCAGTAATAATGCTATCTTTATTATATCATATTTGGTTTCATAAAGTCTATTTAATTATCAATAAATCATAAAGGAATCATGGTCGTCTATCTCTTAAGGAAAGCAGTCGCACTTACATGTTACCTTTGTCGTATATCTCCCTTAATAACCACGAACGCCTTTATGTTTATATTCGCGGAGCAGTAATCCGAGAGACCTCTCTGTCGGCTCGTAGTGATACTCGTAAATCTCTTTATACACGCGGATCAGCTACTCCCTCAAAAACAATTCTCTTATCTTGGTGATGACTCACTTTTCAATAGTCAATAAGACCCCTGCATCAATTTCAGTTATCTGCTCCATACTATCCGGATCATACACCATGAACACAGCAGTTGCAATATACTCCCCGACTTCTGGTACTTGTTCCAGATCCACATAAGCATTTCGCTCACCCGGCTTCAGTATTTCCGAACAAAACAATTCTTCTCCCGTGTCATTAAGAGTTAATTTCACCTTTACATACTGTTCATTCTCTGCCGGATTTCCAATCATCAGATTGCAGCGTTTTCCACCTCTTGATACCGTTGGACTAGCATTCACCTGGATCATAAAATAAGAAGGCTCCTTTTGATCACCGTTCTGCCCTGGAACATGGGTTGGGAGTACATATTCTCCATCCTTTGCCTCCTCTGCGAACTGATAAGCCCTCTCCTTGCCGCCACTCTGTGAGCAGCCGGCGGAAAGCAATAAAGCAAGTGCAATCAACGTTCCAGCTATTATGACTTTCATATTTTTACTCAATGATTTTATCAACAATTTCAACGCTCTCAATCACCACGTCTTTCTTCGGCTTTCGTTCTTCGGCCGATACCTTTACCTGGGTAATTGCTTCTGCTACATTCAGTCCATTAACAATCTGACCAAATACCGTATGACTATAATCCAGTCCCCATGCACCTCCGACCTGGCTGTACCGCACTCCGACAGGTGCATACTTTGCCTCATATTCACTCGGTATGCCATCGGTTGCTATGGCCTGAATTTCTTTATTTAAATCCTCCTCAAATTTTTGAATCTCCTCTTGACTCAGTTCTTTTTCCTTACCAAGCTCTTCTAAATCTTTCAGACGCAGATTCATCAGATCATTCATATAGCAGTTATCCGGGATAATCCGGTCATCATCCGGAACTTCCGCTCTTACGAGAAGATAAAACTGACTCAAATTACTGTCGCGGGTATTGCCTCCGTCTCCGGCCATTGCGACTGCACCCTTAAAATGATACAGTCCATTATCCACCTCATCTTCAAACGGCTCTCCCCAAAGACTTCTCTCCTCTGCTTCCGGATCTCCAGGTCTCCCGCCCTGGGTCAGTTCCTCGCGCTTTGCGTAATAGAACAGACTGCCGTTATAGTAACCTTCATTTGCTAAACCGATAAAATTCTCCACTGCTTTAGGAGCTTGTTCCGGATACAGCAGAATGGTAACATCTCCAGCCGTCGTATGGAGAATTGCGTAAGGTCCATCAGACTCCACTAATTGCGGATTCGCTGCCGGTTCTGCCTGAATAGGAAAGCTGTCCGCAATATCCGGAGACACCGCTACATAGGTCTGTTTCTTTGCGCAGCCAGCAGCCAGCATAGCAGTCAGACCCGCCAAACATACAAGCCGAATTATCTTATTCTTATTTTTCATTCTGTACTTCCTCCATATCCCTTAAAACTCCATATACTGCATATCTGGCATTGTTATATTCATAGGAACAGGTACAAAGTGCCAGTATTCGTTCCTTTTCCTCTACCACGACTGAGCTTTTAAATGTTGAAGAAACCAAAAGCTTTTTTAACCATTTGTCCTGCGCATCTGTACTTTCAAACATGAATGGAAAGGTTCCATTCTGGCCATCCAGTATCTCTCCGGCAAATATCTCTACCCGGTAATTCTTTTGCGGAGTATACAAATACATGATGGGATGCTCTTCATAATACTTTTGGTTCTTATAACCAGAAAGAGAGGAGAACATCCGCCCTCCCCTGATGTGATGACCATACAGAACAGTCACATCATCCAGAAACTTTTTCCGGTTTTGACTCTCCATGAAAATGGAGCCTATGATGCTTCTTGCGCCATCAGCAGTATGATTCAGATAATAATCATTATCCGCTCCCTGCACAACCGGATAATCAATATCAGTTCCCGGAGACCAGAGCCAGCCTGCAATATCCGGATTCCATTGTAACAACGTATTAAAATCCGGCTCTTTCCGTATATCTGAATCAGCGGCGGCATGATCTTTAACTGCCGCATCAGCCGATTCCCGGAATGTTTGCTCTCTAAGCTGGGCATAGACTCGCTCTGCCTGTACCCTGGGTTTCATCTCCTGATATAAATTCCAACCACAGAAAACGGTCCCTGCCATGCATAAAAAAGACAGTCCCAAAAGTAATACTCGTTTCTTCTTCATCCTGATATCCTAATTAAGTACACATACCTGAATCTTTACCTGAACCTGCCCGATATCATCCAAAGACTCCGGATCGGTGGCAATTACCTGGGCAGTACAAGCGTAGTCTCCAGCCGGAAGATTTTTCTTTAACTTTATCTTATCAATATACTGTCCCGGCTTTAACCCTTTGCTCTCATACAACACTTCATTCGTATCATCTCTGAGAATCACTACGCGGCAGTAATAACGGTTCTGGGGAATATTCTCCAATCCAATGGAGCCTTCGCTTTTTCCATCATTGAAAATGGCTTTGGCATTCATGGATACATTAAACATTCCTTCTTCCACAACAGAATTAAGAATATCCTGTACTTCCGCAGGTGTTTTTCCCTGTAAAGAACCATCCTTAGCTAGCTTGTCAAACCAATATTTGGTTGTGGCATCCATCACCTGATTATGTGTATACCACCAGTATCCGCCACCTGCACCGGCAACAATAAATAATAACAGGAGTAGAAGAAGGGCTTTCTTTCTGCCCTTCTCCTTTTCCTTTCTACTGTTTTTTTTACCGGCTCCCAGTGGTCTATTCGTGGTTTTCTCTTGAACAAATTGTGTTTCATTAAATCCTTCCAACGCTTAAACCTCTCTTTCGACTGTGTTAAGGAGTCCTTCTGGACGGATCAATCTCTACCTTATATTTTAACAGATATTTTGCTTTGGCCTTAATTGGGCCGCCATTACTTCCGTCCATGTATTCTTGTACTTGGGTCTTAGTAGATCCTTCAACCACTAAGTCAGGATCTATATACTTCTCCACAAACCCACTGCCACTGCCTACCGCTCCAATAAAGGTAAATTTACCGGACATTTCCTTCTTCAAGGTTCCCAAAGCAACCGGCGCTGCAGCAACCGGTGATTCTGCGTAAGGTTGTAACGAGGTCTCAGCGATAACGAAGCCTGAGCCGCTGGTGACATCATCTAAGCCTTTTACTGCCAGATATAAATCATTAGCAGTCGCTGCTGCGGCCGCACTGGCTGTCAGGTTCATCGGATCAGCTGTAATACCAGCCTCTATTGTCTTATTTTCAAATCCGGAAATGAAAACCTTCGCATCATAGTTGCCCTTATTTTTAATCGTATATTCCGGTGCTGTAAACAGATCCGTACCTGCTGAAGGATCGCTGATAACACCCATTAACTTATTCGTACTGTCATAAGAACCTTTCCGGCATACGACAAGATAAATATCGGCCGGTACTTCCACTTTCAGAACTTCCCAATCCTGTAATTCAAGAACATCCGGGTCGTTCTCTGCTTCTACCAGAAATAACTCCTCCGGTACCGTGCTTCCTAAATGGAAATGATCCTGCTCTGTATCCGCATTGGGATTATAAGCTGAATTATTGGTAAAGCGAACCACATCTCTGCCTTTTACCGCGTGATCCATATCAATATCAAAAATTTGATTATCCGGTATCGCTACCGCCGTCTGAATCACATGGTCTTCTCCCCAGACCGGCTGTTCTGGCGTTCCGGTATTCTCAGTGGTCAAATAAAATGCCTTAGGATTGTCAGCCAGATTTTCCGGAGCACTCTTAATCGTAAAGGTTCCGTCCTGATATGCCACAGACCCTTTCGCTGCCACGTTATTCTTAAATAAAGCACCGTCAACAATCGTTGTGCCGCTGTTGGAGATCGCACCGCCATGCTGGCCACTGGAATCACCATCCGCATAGGTATTCTTATTATCAAAAAGCGCAACATCTGACAGAAGATTCAAAGTTCCGCCTTTTTCAACTGTGATCAGCGGTGTCTTTGCTTCGCTATTCCGGCTTACTACCGCACCTTTGGGAAGGTCTGGACTCTCCTTTTTTTCACTGTGCCCGTCAAAATTTACATTCGCACTGAACCGGGCGGATGCACCATCCTTGACATTCAGCAATACACCGGTATAGTCAGCCACATCATACTCTTCAGATTCTGCATCATCCGAACTTTCCCGTGCAAAATCCGGCTGTATATAACGGACAATATTAACTTTAGAGGTACTTCCCAGTATAACGTTTCCATCATTGCCAACATAAGACATTCCCGTCACCTGGATATCGCTTTCCACCTGAATGGCATTAACAACATAAATTGTATTTCCACCACGGGTCTTTAATAACTCAAAAGCTCTTCTCAGCGTTCTTACAGGATTCTTCGGAGTGGAACCGGCCTTCGGGTCAAACAGATCATCATTACCTTTCGGTGTTCCATCAATATAGACGGCTACCGGCACGGAAAGCTCCAGGATATGAGGATAGCCTGCGCGGTTTGAGAGGTAGAAGTAATCTTTTACTCTTTCTTCCAACAGGAAATAACCAGCATCGGTAGCTGATGCAGTGAAGCTTTGTGGATAATGAACCACATCTCTGCCCATATAAGGGTCTCTCATCAATACCTGGAAACTATTCTTTACCGGAGTACCATATACATCTGCAGTTAAATAACGGCTGGTCTCTGTGTTTTCACCTTTAGTTCCAAATCCCTCTAAAAATACGCTTCCACCAAAAATCGTCTCATAGCTGAAATGCAGGAATCCATTGCTGTACACATCTGTGCCTCCAATCACCCCATTGTCTAATGCAAGGTTGGAAAATTCAGTAGACTCAAGAATACAGGTTCCTCCATCCAACAACTCAATACCAGCACTGCTACCTTCGTAAACAAGAGAGTTATCCAAATAACCGACCACTTTATCCTTATGCTTTTTTTCATTAACATTATTAACAAACATCGTTACGGTCGATATACTATTGCTCTCATCTTCCGCACGGTTACATTTCAGCGTGCCGTCGTTTTTTACTGTAATCAGCGGAGACTTTGCCTTTACAGCCGGAGCTGTTAATGTCGGATAGCTGCTGTCACTGCTAATTGAATGACCATCCAGATAAATACCGCTTAAAGTCAGCTTTCCCCCATGATCAATATTGAACAGACTATCACGTAATGTTGCTCTGTTGTATCCTTCATAAACAGGATCTTCTGCATTGTAGTTTTTAGGCATGGAATACCGTTTGAAATATACCTGCGCCCGGATATCAACCTTTTCAGTAGTTAAATCCATATAGTATCCCTCATAGTGATAGGTTCCGTTACTATCAGGAACTTTAAGATTCATCAGTTGAATATCGCTTTCCTCTCCGTCAATATCCAAAGTACCTACAATATAAACAAGGACACCCATGGTAATTTCCTGTTCTTTAATCTCCTCAAAGGTCCGTTTTAATGTCTTAAACGCCGTCTCTGGAGTTGTTCCAGCTGTTTCATCATTACTGTCAGATCCATGCTGTCCATCCAGGTAAATCACCTTTCTTAGACTCAATTCCAAAATGTTGGGTTCTGAATTGTTGTTCACAATATCGTATAATGCCTTGATTGCATCATCGAATGAATAATGATTCAGTTCTGTCTCACCAGGCGTTGGGACATTACTATATTTAATCAAAGGACGGCCATTGTAATCATTGCTTACAGAAATCTGCAAAGGTTCTGAAGGCAGATAGAGCGCATCTGGCTGTATATATGCCGAAGTTATATCGGCTGTACCATCTAAATATACTTTACCGGATATTGTCGGCGAACCAGTCAGATAAAGCTGTCCAAGGGATGATTGATTGCTTTCACTTGCATGAAGGTAAATTGCGCTTCCATCAACTGCGCTGTTCCCTTTCATCTCACCTCCGCTAATCCTCAGGCTCCCTCCTTCTGCTACCTGGAAGGCGCCGCCTTTTGAAGGCAGGTTGTATACACGCCCATCCTCGGCAATATAGTTACCGTTGTTATAGTTTCCTGAAAAGACTGCACCGCTTTCCACTGTTACATTGACTCCTGAGAGGATATTCACCAGACTGTCTCCATTATGCTCCGTACTGTCTGTGTTTCTCCGTCCCTGAATCGTAATATCACTGAATACCAGTTCACTGCCCGGCTCAATCAAACAGCCGTGATATTCCCTCTCAAGCTCCTGCGTCTCAGTTCCGTCGCTTTCATAAACAGGGAATCCGGTATAACGGCACATATAAGCGGTTTTGGGTAATGTCCAGAGAGCTTCGCCGTCTATATTACTCGCTTTATCGTAAATATATATCACATAATGATCAAAAGTTCCGTTACCCGTTGCCCCCACACTCTTCGCTTTGTTAAAGCTCTTTACGGCTTGGCTCGGCTTTAATCCGTTGTTCGTATCTTTGCCGTGTTCCGAATCAAGATAAACTGCCTTCATCAGAATTAAGCACTGCTCTTCCTTTACACCTGCCACATTTCCTGCTGGGTTGCTGGTTCTTCCCTGATCCAGTACAAATGGATTCGACCGTACATCAAAATACTTTAGGTAGGAAGTGACATTTGTTACTTTATTGCCATCCGGTTCAACAACAACACTGCCTTTTTTAAAGTAGTCGAAATTTAAGCATACGCGGTAGGAACGTCCGGCCTGGTAAATTGAATCGCTTACTTTTATAGCACTTTGAGTTTGTTTTAAATAAATGCTGTCACGGATATCCGCACCACCGCCATACAGTTCAAAGCCATTCCGCTCAACATAAATTGGCGAGTATTTATCGACAGGCTGCTGTCCTGATACATTTGTCGTATTTCCGCTGATTTGTCCGCCGGAGAAAATCAATTTGGAAGAACTGCTGGTTCCGTAATAGAAAATTGCACTGCCATACCTGCCTTCATTCCCACGGATAATTCCTCCGCTGATCGTTACATTTCCGTTATAGTTTACAATTGTACCAGCCACTGCCGGATATAAATCATTTGAAGCAACCCTGTTATTCTCAATCATGCCTCCTCTCATCTCCATATTGCTGTAACTGCCATTCACATTAATCGTTCCAATACTGTTACTAGTACCTCCTGCACCCAGAATATTTAGATCGTTATTTATTATCTGCCCTGATTTCATAATCAACTTCCCTTGCTGATTGGCATCTACCCCCTGAACCAATACCGCAGAGGCAAGATGAAAACCACCGAGTCCGTAAGTTGAAGGTTCTTCCCAGCCCATATTCCGAATGGTTCCGCCGTTTATCTCAAGTATACCGCCATAAACATCCACACCTAATACTGTGTAATTACTCAACCTACTCTCACTGTTCGTTACTGCCTTGTTGTTCTGCAGTACTGCACCTTCATCAAGGATAGCGGTCTTTCCTCTTTCAATCGCCAGCAGCTCAATATTCCCCCGGCTTTGACTTGATGTCAAAATAGTATTACCATTCTCTGAACCGCCGTCAATTGTGATATTTTTAAACGTAACTGTAGACGCATAAGTATTGTCATAGGGCAGTCTAATCAGTGTACCGCTAAACCTTTCATATCGGATCACCAGCGGCTGCCATTGATCTCCGCTCTGAGTATTCTTTACATATCCTCCGGGACCGAATGACCAGTCCTCATCTCCTAACAAGACATTGACAGTTCCACAGATGATAATATTCGCTTTCTCCGTATAATTTCCCATTCCCTCCAACAGTTCCCTGGCATGCTTAAACGTTCTGACTGCTGTCGATGAAGTGTCTCCGGAGTTGCTATCATTACCATTCCCTGACAGGTAAACATTATTTTCTCCCATCAGCACAAGGTTTGGTTTCCTCTCGGCAATCGGCCGGCTGTCTGCCATTCCATCCGCGCTGAACTTGTTGAAATATACCAGCTGACTTCCATCCACTCCATCGCTCGTAAGATCCATAATACCGATCATATCCGGTTTAACCACAGTATTACCGGTAAAACCTTCTACCAGATGCAAATCATACTTTGGAGTTGAGCCAGCCGCACTATGAGTCATTGTAATTGGCTTAGTGCCGTTATTCATATAAATCAGACCCTTAACGGTACTTCTGCCATCCAGTTCAATATATCCATAATTATCAATTGCCCTTGCTTTATAAGAAGATGTTTCATATGGATTGTTACCGATTTCAACCGATGCTTCTCCCTTAAGTTTTAAGGTTGTATCGGCTCCTAAATAGAGTGCATCTGTATTTCCCTTAATAGATGGTGCAGAAGGCATCTCCCCATCCGAACTACCATTTAATTCAATAATAACATTATTGTGATAATTTGTTGAGCTAAGCGTTGCAGCGTAAATACCGCCGCCATGGTTATCACAAATTGAAGCATCATCATTCATGATGATTTCTGCCGTTCCAGCCCTATGAGTGCTTACTGCACGGACCAGATAAATTCCCGAATTGGATAAAGCTTCACCTGATGAAGGGGCATTTGCCGAAGTGCCATTATAATCATAAAAACCATTTCCGGATATTTTTGAAGCCCCATTCATTGTCACTTTAACCGGACCAGTGGCATATATTCCGGAACTCTTGTTTCCGGAAGTAGGATCCGTACTGCTATAATCAACGTTACCGCCTATTATTGCATTATCATTTAAAATGATATCTTGGAATCCTCCGGATTCCCGTGACCAGGAAAAAGTACCACCCAAATCAATTCCAGAACCGGCATTGCCGGATATTCTGGCATTATTGGACAACTCTACGTTAAGACGCCATATTAATCCTCTCGTTGCGTACTCATAGATCCCTTCCTCATTCTGCTCAATTGCCGCATAGTCCTCCATTTTGATGTTAATTGGCCCACCCATAGCATTATAAAATTGAACTGCATAGATGGTATTGCGAATCTTGCTATGACCTTTCATCAAAACATTGGCTGCTGATGCTGCACTGTCATGGTACGCCACGCATATTCCGATTGCACCTTCACCAGAACCACCATCAATCAGAGCACTCTTTCCCATTCCGATAGAACAGTTTTCCGCCGGTCCCAAGTAAATACCGATTCCCATATCCTTAATTAAAACTGATTCGTCTTCAAAACCTCCATCATCCATGTTTAGCAAAATACTTACATTTTTTGCAAAAGTGGTACCTGCGTAAATACCATAGGTCGTACCTGAAATTTTAGAATCAAGATTACCAGTAATCTTTACATTGTTTAACAATTCAACCCTCGGTGACTCTCCGCTCTGCACGTAGATTCCATAATAAGGATTTGCACCTGTGACATTATCAGCAAGCGTAATCGCAGCTTTATCCTGCATCTTTAGCGATAATGGGGCCGTAGTTGCACTCAGATATATCCCGTAGACTGACGATTTTAAAACTCCTCCATAGATAATCTCGGCCTGGTCCGACATAGTCAGAGAAGAATCACCGTACACATAAGCACCGTACGTCAAACTTGCATCCTTCAACGTTACAATTCTGGCATCACCTGACATACTCGCCTTCGATCCAGTATTGGAGCGTAGAGCACCAATCGCACTATTACCTACCTCTAATCTGGCATTCCCTTTCATTTCAATGGTGCTATTTGAAGAAGAGGAATAAATCAAATATTCATCCAGCAACTCGGAATCCGGTTCCTGTATAATCGCACTGTTATCATCCATAGAAACCGAGGCTCCTGAGGAAGTCGTTCCAAACCATATACCAGAGCTTGTAAAGCTGCCAATCTTTTTAACTTTATCACCTGCGATAATCTTTGAATATCCCTGCATGGACATTTGGGCTGCTCCATACAGTCTGACCGTATACGTTGACTGATTATTATATAGCTGCTTGTTCACATCGCCAATATCACCTTTAAGTGTCAGTTCACCGGAAATATCCAAAGCACTATAGTAATTATTCCTGATCATCGAATTTCCAGTCAGGGTAACATGACTACCGCCGCCACTATTTATAACAGGGCTTTTGTCACCCTGATCAGCAACAACCACTTTATCCGCCATACCATCAATAATCAGCCTTCCAATAGTAAAATCGATGTTATTGCCAACTTTAATCATCGGCTGCCGCAGAAATGATGCAAACCGACGCACCTGAGGCTCATATACCGGATCTCCATTGCTTATTTCCGTAATCGCATAATTCTCATTTGTGGAAAGCAAAGCATTATAATCAAGCTCCCAGACTGGTTCATTGGCAGCAATATCTACCGGACCGCAAATATAGATAAACGGTGCAAATCCTTCTTTCTCAGCCTCTGCTTCAATCCTGTCAGACAAAATCTCCTTTGCTTTGGCAAAAGTAGCCACCGCATCATCCGGCGAGGTTCCATAATGGTTGTTGTCATTTCCACCGCTTGCCGCTCCGGCTAAATACACGCCCTCACCAAGAACAATAACATTTTTTTTGGCAGGAGAAGCTTCATCTTTAAATCCGCTCAGCTGACTTCTTCTTGGCAGTTTACCGCCTTGATAGTAAGCCAGATGGGAAGATGCATCCATATTGCTATATGTGAAATTACTTGGCCATGCCTCCTCTAAATTATCACTTGGATACATATTTACCCGTGTAATACTTCCTGCTGGTTTCAGTACTATGCTGCCTGATTGAAACGCCTCTTTATTTAAATCAATCGGAAAGTCACCAGAACTATCCGGCGGTTCTTTCAGCACTGTCAGGAAAGAATTCCCTGAATTCAAAAGGATAACATCCGGATCGCCCACCGTTTTCTTCTCAAAGGTCACCTTGCTAAAATCAATATACTTATTATAATATACCGGGTTAATGATTGAGGTAGAAATCGAGGTGTCATTAATATAGATATTGTACACACCTTCCATCTGCTCAGCTGCATCAGGCTGCTTAAATTTTCCGTTCAAAATATCAATGTTCGCATATCCATCTAAACAGAAATTGCTTCCCTGTACATTGGCATGATTCTGGATTGGACCGGCAATATTCATTACAAATGTATTTCCCATTGTAATAGCAATTCCGCCCCCATAATCTGCACGATTATTCCTTATTTTAAATTTTCCGTCAGTTGATTCTGACAGGTACATATATGCAGCAGTCGTTCCAAGATGAATGCCACCGCCTCTATTGGCTGCTATATTGCCCTCGATCTCTGAATCCTGCAGGTAATATCTGCCACTTTCAATATCCAATGCAGCTCCATTTACTGCCCGATTGTTAGAGAACACCATATTCCTGAATATGCCGGCAGCGGCTGAGCTGCTGACATAAACGCCTCCGCCCTTCGTAACCGCTTCATTATTATCAATCAGTACATTCTCGGCCATCCACTTGCCTCCAAAATGACTGACCCCGCCGCCATAACCATAAGTACTGGATTCAGTAACTCTATTGCCACTGATTTCAATTCTTTCCGATGGGCTTGCTTTCATATAGATATTGGCAGTTGGAACACTATTAGTAGTAAAATCACCCATATAAAGTCCACCGCTATGTTGTACTGCAGTATTATTAGTGATCTTAGTTCCATCTTTCAGAGTAAGAATTCCATAGCCCTTGAAGTAAATGCCTCCGGAATCCCCATAGCTGGAGACACTATATGCGATGGCATCATTGTGATCTATAATGGTTTTTTCTAAAATTAAAGAAATATTTCTTCCGCTGCCCCCAACAGCATAGATTCCTCCACCGCGTGCAGCTCTGTTATACGAAATCGTTGTATTATCTGTTATCTCAAGGGCGTTTCCCGCGGCAAGATATATACCGCCTCCCTGACTATAATCCAACACGTTAGAGCCAATAGAAGCCTCATATCCCGCTTTATTACCGGTTACCGTACTTTTTGTTATTTTATGACTGTTATTTACAGCAGCTTCAATATAAATACCTGCACCTAATACATTAGCCACTGACGTATACGAACCATGGTTCCCGCTCACCAATCCTTTATTCATAGTAAGCGTACCATCTGCGCCTACAAAAATTCCGACTCCATAGACGTATGCAATATTGCTAGTACTAATCCCGCCGCCGATATTATCAGAAATCTTCGCATTATCAATGGTTAGAGTACCATTCGAAAAAACACCCGTACCCTTAGCTGAATATGCTGTATTATCACTGATCAGCGTATCTTCCTGTACACCAGTTCCGTCGCCTATTTCAACTACAGTATCTTTATCCGCATAAATACCGACTCCATATACGGTAAGATTCGCACTATTCATTGCGGAATAACGATATGCTGGCATACTGTTACCAGAAATCTTACCTTTTTTCATGATAAAGGATGTTCCGGTATCTTTAAGATAAACACCGGCCCCATATTGATAGGTCTGGTTTTTGGTAATAGTGCCACCGTCCATCGTAAACACGGCACCACCACTTAGAGCCACACCACCTCCGGCTTTATGATCGGTTCTTCCGCCTTCATAATAATCTGCACGGTAGGAATTGTTCTGCTGGATAACCCCCTTCTTCATCTCAACCGTGGTCTCGCTTCCCATAGCAACTACGCCCTGTTCTTTATATTCAATGGAACCAGTTGTATCTATCTCAAGATGGCCTTTGGTAACCATTATGTGACAGCCCAGAGTGAGGTTCTTTTGGGTAAAACCAGAACTCGGAAGACGGGTTCCGTTCAGGGTAGTATCTCCCTTTAAGGTCAGAGTCCCACCGTTCTCTACCTTGATTGTAATACTGTCAGTATCGTCCACCATATTACGGATATAAATATCTTTTATGCTCAAGGCACCACTTCCGGTTACTTCGATCATAGTTTTCGGCGCTTCATGACGGGGTGCTGCCGCATTGTCCTCCTCTTGAACTGCAATATGATCAATGTGAGATACGATTTCTATTTTAACAGCTGCATTTCTTGCGTCGTCATAACGGGGCTCCAGTTCCCATTCGTTGACGGAGTCTACGGTCACAGTATTACAAATATAGATTACCTCCGGCATCGGATAATGAGCTTCAATTTCACCTAATGTCATACTGCCAACTGCCTTATGTCTTGCCTCCAGGCTCTTAGTCATCTCAGACTGCCAGATTGCTCTGGCTCTGGCCCAGGTTTTCACCGGATAATTACAAGATGCACCGTAATTTCCATCATCACCCTCTACACCGTCGATATAAATTGCATCAAAGTAATAAATCGCATAAAGTTCAAGATTCTGAGCCGTTACAATATTGTCATCCTCATTTGTATCCTGACGCAGAGACCAGTCATTATCTGAAGTTCCTCCATATTCTTCAGACCGGTTGGCGATGTGCAGCTTTACCCGGTGAAGCAGAGCCTTACCTACATCATCTGCTTCTTCATCATTAATGATTGAGTCTTCCAGCTCTCCGCCTGGTACCACTACATCTACATAACGGTATTCTATGTTATTATTAATGCCACCAAAGAATACTCTTAAGTCACCATCATCGGAAGAATCCACACTGCATACCTGAATCGGGTGATTCTTCAAATCACGGAAAGCATTTAACTGGATATATCCTTTTTCTTCTGTTTTGACGTTCTTATCAATGATGAGATCTCCTTCTTTTACCAGAATAGTCTGAGCCTCGGTCACATTACCGCTGCCATCATACCTTCCGCCAAGGGAAAGATCTTTCATAATCAAGGTTTTATCTTTCGGCACGACGACTGCCGGCTGTGCGGCAGCATTCCATGTACCAAGAGAAGTTATCAATGAAGAATTCTCTGATGCCATATAAAATACTCCATCAGAAAGCTGTGAAAGATAATCGCCAGCGTCTTCAGCTCCCAAATCCAGAGTTTGCATAGCTACAACAGTACCATTGACCTTCCTGGCCGCTTTAGCCGCCGCTTCCCATGTTTTGAACGAAGCGAAAGGGGTTGTTCCATCAACACCATCATCCCTGCCCGCCGGATAGTCCACTCCGTCTAAAGTCCTAGCAGGTCCCGGATTCCAGTAAATAACTGGCGCATCACCTAAGGAACGGCTCGCAATCAGAGTCTTACTGGTCAGAGTCACTTCCTCAAAAGCAAAGGGATTAGGGGTGCTTTCCTCTCCTGATCCTGTATCTCTTAACTGGGCAGCCGCCGCAGTCTCTACCTGCAGGCTCCAGTTATCGGACTCTACCAGAGTAAAATAATCTAAAAACTCTTCCGCAGTTGCTTCATCCGCATAAAGGGTTGTTACCAGTTCACGTGATTCAGCTCTGCCGTCATCTTTTACTTTCAGAAGATATTCGCCGCCGCTGCCGTCAAAGCCTTCCATTAACTCAATAATCGGCTCTTTCCAGGTACTGGCGGATATCCTGTCTTCCAGCAGTTCAACATTCTCTTCGCTGGTGTCTAACCTATAATTGTCAATATGAAAGGACGCTTTTCCTGCCTGGCTGGCAGTAGAAGCCTTACGGTTGGTTGAAACTTTGCTGCCACTTGAAGCTTTGCTAGTAGTTGAAGTTTTGCTGGCAGTTGAAGCTTTGCTGGCAGTTGAAGTTTTGCTGCCATTTAAAGTTTCACTGTCATTTGAAAACAGCATTTGGAAGGGAAGAACCTTTTTCATCTGCTCACTTTTTTCTGCTGCACTGTCTTCTATTTCTACCGTATTAGAAGGAGTCGCAATATCTTCTTTCCACTTAATATCTTCCAGCTCACTGTTATAATCCATAATAACGCAGCCGTTAATATTAACGTTCTGTCCCATTTGAAGACTGCCGCCCCGAACATATATCAACTCTGTCTCATCAGGTCCGTAAGCCGGATCCTCTGCTTCAAGCAAAACATTCATCAATGCTAATTGTCCGCCATTTACATAAAACAGCGCATCACTCTGATAGGGACGTTCCGGCCAGGATGCAATGCGCATATTTCCTGCATTCAGCACATACAGCTCTCCATCCGCCACTTCCATCGGATTCATGGCATATATAGTAATATCCGAAGAATCCAGTCCCTTATTCTCCATCAGCTTTTTCGCACGTTCAACTGCCTTTTCGAGGGTTTTTACAGGCCTAGCCGGGCTTAACCCACTGGCGCTGTCTTTCCCCATTCTTGCCTTGGTCGCGGATGCATCGGATGCAGTTGCCGTGGCATCAGAGGGGGTTGCTAATTCAGCCGGCAGCTGACCGCCAGGATTCCAATAGATTGCATATGTATCATCCTCCAAAGGCTCTAATAACAACGTTTTATTAATACGGTCTACTCCGCTATTCCCACCCTTAATTGGTTCTAGTGGCAGAGTTTCCTTTATACGGTCTGTCTCATCTTCCATTGGTTCTAATGGCAGAGTTTCTTTTATGCGGTCTGCCTCATCTTCCATTGGTTCTAATGGCAGAGTTTCCTTTATGCGGTCTGCCTCATCTTCCATTGGTTCTAATGGCAGAGTTTCCTTTATGCGGTCTTCTTCATCTTCTATTGATTCTAATGGGCGAGTTTCCTTTATGCGGTCTTTTTCATCTTCTATTGATTCTAAGGGGCTAGTTTCCTTTTTGCGGTCTTCTCCGTCTTCCGTTGGTTCTGACTGCTGAGTCTCTTCTATGAGGTCTGTTCCATTTTCTATTGGTTCTGCTGAAATTATTTCCTCTGCCTGTACATGATCCATTGACATGGTCTCTGCCAGAATCGTAAGTTCCTGAGTGGGAAAGATCATAAGTAAGCATAAAAGGAACGCTATAAGTCTTTTAAATTGTGTCATCTGAATCTCTCCTTTTCTCTTTACTCTTATTATCCAGCTTTGACAATTTCCGAATTGTACCTCCTGCCAGGAGGAAGAATACAAGACCAAATGCCCAGTAAGGATAGGTTCCTTCCACACCGGTTTTCGGGATTCCACTGGTTCCGGTTCCTTCTGCGTTATTTAGTGAAGGGGGCGTATCAGTAGGGGGGGTATTCACAGGAGTAACTCCTGGAGATTTTCCCCCCGATGAGTTTCCTCCCGAACTGGGTTCATTGGGCTTTGTTTCTTTCTGATATAATTTTACGATAATCGTCTCCGGAACCTTATCTCCCTTTACCAGGTAATTTCCTTCGTAAGGGTAGGGAAGCCATTCGGCTT
This sequence comes from Lacrimispora celerecrescens, assembly GCF_000732605.1. GTDB lineage: Bacteria > Bacillota > Clostridia > Lachnospirales > Lachnospiraceae > Lacrimispora > Lacrimispora celerecrescens_B. Next base: position 18,140 of record NZ_JPME01000031.1, read on the forward strand.
TATAAACCCGGTACTGAATGTTATTATCATTTAGATACACGAGCGTACCTTGAAATGTATAATCTTCGCCATCATTCTTAATAAACTGGTCACTGTCCGCTACAGAGGAGTTCATGTTGTATGCCACGTCCAGTTCATATAAACCTTTACTATCTGTTAACCCAAACAAAACATAGCGGTTCAGACTTGGGATAAATATTTCCACCGACGCACCTGTAATCGGTTTATTGAGGTCTCTATCCAGAACCAGAAAGCGCAATTTCCCCATATAGTCGACGACCACACCTGCCATAATATCGGTCTGCCCATTCTTTTTCGGCACTGCTCCCTCGCCCAGATTATTGTCATCCGCCCAAACCGGGAAACAGACAAACAAAAACATCAGGCTGCAAATCAGCCATGATATAAGGGTTTTCTTTCTGTTCACAATACCCACCTCCTTGGTTGCTATGTTGTAATCTACGGATAAACTAAGAGTCATCTCTTGATTTTTTATCCACGGATCTAATAATCACAACTACTTTCCAAGCTGTCTCACCTGCATATTCTTCCCCTTTTGTATAAAAGCTCCAAATTGCAGTACAAGGATAAAACCCTTGTTTAAGACCGCCAGTCAAATGAATTTTCTCTATATAATGTCCAGGCTCAATCAAGCCGGATTCATATATTACTTCTCCAGTTGCATCCCTTATAAGCTTTACCGTGCAGCTAAAACTATTATTAATGCCATTTGCAATCCTTGCCTCTCCGGGTGCATCCGCATGTTCAAAATAAATTTGTTGTTCCAGAGAAACATAATTCATGTTTTTAATCAGCTCCTGATTTTTCAAATCTCTTACGATTGCATCATCTTTGCCTCCGGCCAGCTCCTGTTTCCATTCAAGTTCCGATTTGATATATTCTTTTCGGATTTTCTGATTACTGAACACTTTTTGTAAGCCCATACCTATTAGAAACGAACCAGCCAGCCAGCAGACAACCGTTATGAACATTAGGCAATCGTGAAAGTTGTTGTTATTTAACTTCATCGATAGAAAAGACCATCCATTACATGAAGTACGATTTTTACACTTATCTCAGAGATCTTATCCTCTGTTTCATCTAAGGAATATGTAGTGAAGTGTGCCGTTGCCTGATAATCTCCGGCCTGAAGTGTTTTGTTTAACTCGATGTATTCAATATAATATCCTGGGTCAACGACTCCCGACTGATAAAGAACTTCTCCAGTGTCATCCAGTATGACATCTACCTGAAAGGAATAACGGTTCGCCGCAATATTCTCTATTGCAATTCGACCTTTCTTTCCGCCATATTCAAAGATCGGACCGGCTGCAATTCCGATATCCACCATACCTTCTGCTACCTTGGCATTTAATATATCTGAAATTTCCTGGTCCGTCTTACCTGGAAGCATGCCACCCAAAGCCAACTCATCTCTTGTTAATCGGCCCAAGTTACTGTCTTTGGTCATCTGATAGTAGATCCCTGCTCCAATTCCAATCAGAAGCAACAGAAGAAAAATAATTATCCAGAGCAACTTGCTTTTTTTCTTTTCTTTTTGTACTGCCATCTTACCTATCCTTTTCTTTCTATTTTCTGATTTCTTACGGTGTTATTTCCGGAAGTTCTCCCGGTATTATCTGCCAAAATATCGATCCGACTTTTAATGACTCTTCGACCTGCTTATACTCGCTCTGCATTCCACCTACTTTAACATCTACTGGGACATATTTTTCCGAAGGTATAAGAGCTGTTCCCGCTGCGGTATATCCATGTGTCTGTACATCTTCCGGTGCATCCAAGGCAATTGTACCGTTAAGCCAAAGTCCGTCATTGATCCCATCTGAATAAGAAAATATATATTCGTCAATCCCCATCTGGTACTCTTTAAAATGAGTCGGTGATGATACACTTTCATCCCATGTCGGATCATATTCTACCACTTTCCAGTGATGCGTATCACTGCCATAGCCAGAAATAAAAGGCTTTAACTCAACCGGCAATCCCTCTCTTGGCGGATTCTCTTTTTCCATATCCTCTTCTCTTACATCGGTTGAGTAATTCCGGATCGGGATCGAATGCTCCGATATAGTTTGCAATTCATACTTTGCCGGTCCCCCTGTACCGGAAGGTACAGTAACATGGACTTTTGCATTTGGCACAATTAAATTTCCATTGTCTACTGACACTTGATTCGTATCATTGGAGTCAATACTTCCACGTACTACAAATCCATATGCTAAAGGCACGGTTACCGATATCCTTGCATCTGATTGTATCTCGACTACACTCAACCATACATTGGACGCCGGATCTTCGCTCGCTAACGTAGAAAAGCACAGACATCCTGTACATAGAAGTCCAGCTAACGTAAGTCTGATTTTATTTTTTTCCCATCGTCTTATAGGGCTCATTCATTTTCCTCTTTTCCATTATGGCTGGTTTCGGAAATCTCTTGCAAGTAAACTGCTCTTCCCTCTGCGGTTTATTTGCAACAAATCTCCGAAGAATCTCCTTTCGGAGATTCTTCTGGGATTTTTCTTAATCACTATTAGGGTTATGTATGCTCTGTAAAAATTAATATGGAAGGTAAGGTGCCTCAGGTGCAGTAATAACACCACCAAGATCATCACCATTAATCTCTGCACTAATTGTCCATACGATGGTACCGACCTTGGCTGACTCTTCTACCTGCTTATATTCATTCTTTTTTCCACCTACAGAAACATCAAATTGTGCATAATAAGTCTCTCCAACTGTTGCATATTTACTATTAACATCTACATTAGCTTGTGAACCACCCAAATCTGTGTCAGGTCCAGTCAGAGCAATACCATTGGCCATCTGTAATCCGCCGTTTGCCGCTGTATCAAATGGATTACTATCAATGCTTACATTGTAGTTCTTAAAATCATTCAAGCCAGTGTTGGTACTGGTTGTATGTGTCCAGTTGTTTCTGGATTCAAGAGTCCCTTCATTCTTGATATTTCCATTAATCGTAACTTCTAGACCTTTTCTTGTGGCACCATCATCATCAGTGTAGGTGGAATAGTTCGTAAACGGCAACTTTCCATCCTCGACAAGATTTCCTTCTGTCTGCAGTTCATAAACTCCGCCATTTCCGCTGTTGTCTGACTCATTGATCACTTTTACCTTTACATTTGGAAGATAAATGTCTCCGGCCGCACTGGTAACCGTACCGGTATCAGATAAATCTGTAGTACCTCTTACTACGAATGCAAACAGAGTCGGAACCTCAACTTTTATTTTTGCATCCATGTCTTCAATAACAATACCTGCCCAAACCTCCGTGCCGGATGAGGAAGGAACAGCGCCTCCCAGATCATTCGGGCCAGCCATTGCCGGAATCACCATGCTTGCTGCCATTGCACTTGCTAATAATGCTGTTGTAAGTCTCTTCTTCATTCTTCTTTCTCTCCTTTTTGATAAATTTTAGTTATAATAAAAAGAGCATCTCTTTTTATTCTATAGTGACCATCGGAAAGTCTACCTGATTTTCAGGCCTTTCCTGGTTGTTTACGGACCTGCTGTCATCAGCCTGCCAGTAAACCTGATTTCTGACCGGAAAATCCGGCGGTGTACAAAGAAATACTTTTACCTGAAAGATTAATTCCTTTTCTTCTCCCGGAAGGAGGCTCTTCAGGATCCAGGTAATATACTGCTGTCCATCGACAACACCATAGATCCCTTCCTCGCCTACCGAAACAAAACTAGTGCGTTCCGGAAGATAATCTCGGATACGTACATCCTTAATCTCTTCTTCGCTGTCATTATGAAGCACCATCCGATAAGTAAGTATTTCATTCGGAAGTATCCGGGACTGTGTTCCATGACTTGCAGCAACTTCTGCGCCGAAGGAGATGTTGATATCCAATACCTCATTTGATTCCCCGGCTTCCCCTGCTGCTTGGTCATTTTGTAAATCCTGTTCCTGGGCCTGAGATTCTTCTAGCTCTTTTAATTGCGGATCTATAGCTGTCTCGGTCTCTGTCATACTTTCCGGTATCGTTACCGGAATTGCTGTTGTTTCTTTTGCTAAAATAGTTTTTTCTCTATATGAACTCGAATTTCCCCCTGAGTCATAATCTTTTGACGGATTTATTGCTTCTGTTGTCTCTTGTTGACTGCTCTCCTCCGTCGCTGATTCTGCTTCTGTTGTTGCCTGCGAACTGCTTTCTTCCGTAGCCGGTTCTGCTTCTGTTGGCTCCTGTTTGCTGCTTTCCTCTGTAGACGATTCCGCCTCTGTTGTCTCTTGCGGGCTGCTTTCTTCTACAGACGATTCCGCCTCTGTTGTCTCCTGCGGGCTGCTTTCTTCTACAGACGATTCCGCCTCTGTTGTCTCCTGTGGACGGCTTTCTTCTACAGACGATTCCGCCTCTGTTGTCTCCTGTGGACGGCTTTCCTCTACAGTCGGTTCGCCCGCTTCTGCCGTGGTCTCCTTCTCCGGCAGCAGTACTGCCGGAATCGGTTCGTCATATCCCGGTAAATCAAATTCTATGCAAGTCGGTTCGTCTACCGGAATAAAACCACATTCATACCAGTATGTAATCGTAATACTTGAATACCTTTTTACCGCTTCTTCAAACTCGGTATAGAGGATGACGTTACTGTCCTCCGTATAGCAAAGCATTGCATCTCCAACATGGACACCGCCGCTAAGAACTAACTCTTCCCGGAATTCACGATCCAGGGAAAGTCCTTCAATCCGTCCCAGATTCCATGAGACGCTGTCTCCGGCGCCCAATCCATAAGCCTGCGGATAAATTGTCACCTTTAACTGATGTTTAACAGCGGTATTTGACTTGATTTTCTGATTTTCTTTTAATGTTACATTCCAATGATCACTGTCAGCGATGGCAATTCCGTTCAGCGAAACCTGAAACCAGGTGGGAATAATTGCATCCTCATTATCTGTTTCCTGTTCCAGCAGTTCCTGCAAACTCTTCCGGTCCGAAAGGCCTGCAGATAATTGAGAAGGCAAAGATTCTTCTGCCTGTGAAGGCGTTGCCTGTGTTCTGGCTCTTTTTCCTTCTGTCTTTACACCAAACATACTTTCTATGTGTTCCATCTCTGCAAGAGAGGCTAACGAAACGCTTCCGGCTATCAATGTTACTATTAAACCAGCACTTGCATATAGCTTTACAGTCCAACCAATTCTTTTCTGGTTTTTATTCATATCTTCACCTCTGGATTACACGATTAAAACTGCGCCACTACGCCCATTTCATTTTCTTCTTTTACAATGCTGCCTAAACCGTCCAGATCTTTGACCTTTTTGTTGCTGCTTGTAACGATGTAGATTGCAACCGGAATGCTGCATACCAGAATAATCAATTCAATTATATTACTGATTGTTATAAGCCCTCACCCCCTCTTCGCTTCTTTGCGGCACTTTCTCTTTTGTACCAGTTGAAAACCAAACTATTGTACCAAAGAGCTGCTGCCGCCCACATCCAGACACCTCCAACCGATGATGATAATAGATAATCCATCTGATTGATGCCAGGCTTCCCAGACTTCTCTTCCTGAATAGAATCGGAGTCTTGAGAAGACGACTCTATTCTGATCGTCCTTACCTCGGCCCGATGGCAGATCTGACACTCTCTCCGTTCAATCCTTATCTTTGATTCCGGCCTTTCTTCTATTGTTTTCCAGTCGTCATATTTATGACCGGTTGCCGGCAGATATTCAATATAAGTATATCCACACAATGTACAGACATTTTCAACTTGACCTTCTGACTCTTCTGAGTTTAATACCAATATATGGCTTTCAAATTCATGCTGCGGGCCGCCGGTACAAGCAGGTTGCGTATCCGCATATCCGACTGTGCAACATAGGATTGTAATCAACAGCGTCCCCAGCAAAGTAAGAAGTTTTTTTCTTAATTGCAATTACCTGCCCCCTATCCTGCCTTTTAAAATAACCAGATAGTTGTAAACATTTTATCTATATGTAGACCTTGGTTATTTCCCTTGTTTGGATGAACAAGTACTCTCGGCATTACTGTACTTCATTTTTCTCATCATGTATTAATTAATGGATAAACAGCAGTTTTTTTGCTCCAAACTACACTACTGTTCTTGCTTCCGTGTATGCGTCTATTTCCCGTTTCAAGTCTGCGTAATAGTATCTCCCTACTGGCAATACAACTCCCGTATCCAAAGTTATTTCTTTAAATGAAATATTTCTGATATGAGATATTGCCGCCACATAAGATTTATGGACTCTTACAAAACCATAATCCTTTAATCTTAATTCAATTTTTCCTATAGTCGAATAAAAGTGAAACTGGTCATTATCGTAGTAAACAGTCACAATTCGTTTTACAACTTCAAAGTAATGTATCTTTTTTATCTCAATCTTTCGGAATTCACCGGCGCCTGTACACATAATGTATTCCGCTTGTTTTTCTTGCACTGATTTTACTGCCCGTATGAAAATATCTTCGAATTTCTTTACTGTTGTTTCTCCTTTTACTACATAATGCAACGCTCTTACATCAAACGCTGTTGTATAAAAATCTTTCGAAACAGTAAAAAAAACGATTTCACTGTTATAACCCTGGCCTCTCAGCTTTCCGGCGACCTCATCCCCCTGAATCCCGTTCATTCTCATATCCAGATAAATAATGTCCGGATAATTCTTGGGATCCTGCAGGTGGAATAACAGTTCTTCACCTTTGTGATATAAAGAAAGCACCACATCGACTTGATGAATTGACGCTAACTGTTCCAACTGCTTTTTACAATGTTCCAGTTCCTGTTCATTATCATCACATATTGCAATAATCACGTTTTAACCCCTCTTTCAGTCAAGTATCATTTTATAAATACTTGCAATCCATTGTTCTGGAATAACCGATATCCGTTCTTAGCCTGGCCATATTTAGATATGGAAACAGATATTCTATATGGCTTTGGTTCGGCCCTGCTGAATAGCAATTCAACATTCTGAATTATTCTCACTTAGTATATTAAAAATGGATTCTACTGGAATTATATTGTTCTCAAATTGCGTTTTGTTGTTCTTAATTGCATTTGCCTGTATTATCCGATATCGGACATTGAAATACTCTCTTTTTCTAAAAAAAGAGAACGGTTACTAAGCCGTTCTCCATTTTTACATTATCTGATGATAAAGTAAGATATTCATACTATAAAAGATTACAAATCAACGGATCAAGATCTATGCAGCAGGTTCAAACTGGCTGTTGTAAAGTTCCGCATAGAAGCCTCCCTTTTCTAGCAGTTCCTTATGATTGCCACTTTCGATAATGTCCCCATCTTTCATGACCAGAATCAGGTCTGCATTTTTGATGGTGGACAGGCGGTGTGCGATGACAAAGGATGTGCGTCCTACCGTCAGCTTATCCATAGCTTCCTGAATCAAGATTTCGGTGCGTGTGTCCACAGAACTTGTTGCTTCGTCCAGAATCAGCATGGGAGCGTTTTGGATCATCGCTCTGGCAATCGTAACAAGCTGTTTCTGTCCCTGTGAAAGACTTGCCCTGTCATTTAACAATGTGTCATACCCTTGCGGCAAAGTTCTAATAAAATGATGAAGGCCTACTGCCTTGCAAGCAGCAACTACCTGTTCATCTGTCACCCCCGGCTTGCTATAGATTATATTTTCCTTGATGGTGCCTTCAAAAAGCCATGTATCCTGTAATACCATACAAAATTGCTCATGGACATTCTCTCTTGGCACCTGGCTGATTGGAATGCCATCAAGCAATATTTCTCCACCGTCCAGTTCATAAAAACGCATCAGCAGATTGACCATTGTTGTTTTTCCTGCACCGGTCGGTCCTACAATGGCTATCTTCTGACCGGCTTTAATTTGAGTTGAAAAGTCATTGATAATCGTTTTTTCTTGGGTATATCCAAACTTCACATGACGGAATTCCACATCACCTTTCACATTGGTGAGCTTCTTTACTTTTTGACTCTCGTCAGACAGCTCTTCCTCATCAAAGAACTCAAACACGCGCTCACTGGCAGCAGCGGTTCTTTGCAGGTTCTGGAATGCCTGAGCAATTTGTGACAGCGGTTGGGTAAACAAGCGGATATACAACATAAAGGCTACGATCACGCCGAAGCTTATGGTACCGTTCATAGCCAGCGCCGCACCTACCACACAGACTGCCACATATCCGAAGTTTCCGATAAATGTCATAAGCGGCATCATCAATCCGGACATAAACTGGCTCTTCCAGCCACTGTTATACAGGCTCTCGTTTACATTCTCAAAAAAACATCTGGCCTCTTTTCCACCGTTATAAGCCTTTACCACATTATGGCCGGAATAAACTTCTTCAATATGACCATTAGCGACACCCAGATCTTCTTGCTGCTGAACGAAATATTTCTGCGATTTTGACATGATAACACCCATGATAACAAACCCCAAAATACTCGATCCTACGGCAGTTAACGCCATAATCCAGTTATTGTAGAACATCATAATTGCTGTACCCACAAGCATGGTAACGGATGTAACCAGATTTCCGATGCTTTGGTTCATGGTCTGACCGATGGTATCCACATCATTGGTCACCCTGCTGAGAATATCACCATAGCTTACCCGGTCAAAATATTTCAAAGGCAGCTTATTGATTTTTTGTGATATACCGGTACGCATATTTTTGCTTATTTTTTGTGTTACAGTTGCCATCATAAAACTTTGAATAAAGTTGAGGAGCGCTGAACCTGTGTATAATGCCACCAACAGTAATGCAATGCTTTTTACTATACCAAAATCAATCGCACCAGCAACCGGAACGCCATTGATCAACGAAGGTAATCCTTTCATAATCTCGTTGGTCATATCTTTCAGTTTATCCGGGCCGATGATTTGCAGCACCGTTCCGATTGCCGCCATAACAAGAGCGGCAATTACTGCAGGCATATAATTATTACAATAGGCAATCAGTTTTCCCCATGTCTTTTTAAAATCTTTTGGCTTTTCGACAGCCCCCTGTCCCATAGGACCTCCGGCCATCGGCTTTCTGTTCGTTCTTTGTTCACTCATGATACAAGCTCCTCCTCACTTAACTGACTCATGGCAATTTGCCTGTATACCTCACAGTTCTGCAGCAGATCCTTGTGTTTTCCTTTGCCCACAACTCTGCCTTCGTCCAGTACGATTATCTGATCAGCATCCATAATCGTGCCGATACGCTGTGCCACAATCATACTGGTCACACCTGCTGTTTCTTTTTTCAGTACGTTACGCAAAATCCGATCCGTCTTATAATCCAATGCGGAAAAGGAATCATCAAATATATAGATTTCCGGCTTTCGACAGACCGCGCGGGCAATGGCAAGCCGCTGTTTCTGCCCGCCAGACACATTGGTACCGCCCTGGGCAATGTCTGCTTCATAACCACCCTCCATACGCTCAACAAAATCCGTTCCCTGTGCAATTGCAACAGCTTTCTTGATTTCGTGCTCAGAAAATCCATTGCCACCGTTATCTCCGTATGCCACATTAGACGAAACCGACCCCTTGAATAGAACCGCTTTCTGCGGCACGTAACCAATCTTATTGTGGAGTGCCTCCTGTGTATACTCCTTAATATTCACACCGTCAATCAGGATTTCTCCCTCTGTTGCATCAAAAAAGCGCGGTACAAGGTTTATCAGCGTTGATTTACCACTACCTGTGGAGCCGATAAATGCAATCGTTTCTCCCTGTTTCACCGTAAAGTTCACATCCTCCAGCACATAATCCGCCGCATCCGGATATTTGAAGCCCACATGTTGAAACGTAACCTCACCTTTCAAACCAGGGAGTCCATTTGTATGGCTGCCATCAAGGATTGTAGGCTCGGTGTCCAGCACTTCATTGATTCGCTTGGCGGAAACGCTGGCACGGGGAAGCATGATGAAAATCATGACTAACATCAAAAATGACATAACAACCTGCATCGCATAGCTGGAGAAGACCACCATGTTAGAAAACAACGTCAGTTTATCCGTCATCTGGGCCGCATTAATTAAGTAGGCACCGATCCAATAGATGGAAAGGGACAGACCACTCATAATCATATTCATGACCGGCATCATAATTGCCGTAGCACGGCTTGTATATAACTGGGTACCGGTCAATTCTTCATTCGCTTCTTCAAACTTCTTTTCTTGATAATTCTCGGCATTATAAGCTCTTACTACACGAAGTCCAGTCAGATTTTCACGGGTAACCCGGTTCATGTTATCTGTTAAAGATTGCATTTTCTTAAATTTCGGTATCACAAAAATCATGATGATACCAATCATTACAACCAGAATTGCAACCGCCGCGCCTGTGGCGAGTGACCATTCAAAACCCTTTCCCGCGATTTTGGTAATTGCCCATACAGCCATAATCGGAGCTTTTATAATCAGCATTAATCCCATGGTAATCAAAGTCTGAATCTGTGTAATATCGTTTGTTGAACGGGTGATTAAGCTGTCCGTGGAAAAGCGGTTGATTTCCTCCATGGAAAAGGATTCCACTTTATTAAAAAGCAGACTGCGCAGACGTTTAGAAAATGCGGCGGCAATCCGTGCCGCAAAATAACCAACAATAACAGCACTTGCCAAACTGCCGAGTGTGCAGAGAAGCATTTTACCCCCAGCAAGCCAAATATCGCTCATCGCACTACCGGGCGTTTGCACTAACATAGTTATTTCTGACATGTAATCCGGTGATTTTAAATCCAGCCATACCTGGACCATCACAAATATCAAGCTAAATAAAGCCATCAGCCATTCTTTGGGCTTGAGATATTTAAATATTCTAATCATAGAAAAAGCCTCCTTGTTATTAGTGTTCATATTGAACGCTGTTAGTTATGTGGTCCTAAAATGCAGACCTCGTTTGGTCTGCATTTTTATCTCACTATCTTTATTCCCCGGTTTCGATTATTCTATTCAAAAGGATCTGGCATCGTGCGCTGGGCGATCTCAAAAAACCGCGTGGAGAGACGTACAAATTCTCTTGCGTCTTTTTCACCCATCACAGTTAATACTTGAATCAAATGATTTTGCATTCGCTGCATGTTTACCCGAATCCGTTCACGACCTTCTTCCGTAATCGTAACCAATATAAAGCGTCTGTTCGTGGTGTCGATTTCACGGTGAATCTGCCCTTTCTTTTCGAGGGTACGGAGTGCCGCAGAGATTCTGGCCGTACTGCTGTTCAGCGCCTCACTCAATTCAGATGGCGATGCAGGTGATTCTTTCGTATATAGATATCTTAAAATGAAAATTTCGCCTTTACCAGAACGATTAAATTCATCCATGACTTTTCCACGGGACATCAGCTCACCCAATGAATCGACCAATTCTTCTATACTACTCAATCTATTCACCTCCACCTTTCAAACAGGTATTAGTATTCATAACTAACACTGTTAATAGTGTATACTATTGCGCAAGCATTGTCAAGAAAATTTTTCACATCAAAAATTCCTACTAGAAAGCCACTGCGCTTCTCTTATTTCATATTGCGCATTTTCCTTCTTTACCCAACTTCCAATTTTTTTTCAGAACTATGATAAATCTCCTAATGGATTACGCCTATATCCTGTTATTCTTAACATAAAGCTCGACAACAAAAAATCAACAGGAGGATATATATTATGACTTTCGGCAATTTCTATTTTTTAATCACCGTATTGGTTGGTGCCGTTCTCTTGAATCAATTGATTCAGCACCGAAAGGGCGCCCGCAGAGAAGCCGCGCTACAGCGCACCAAAGAAATCGAAAAAGCACATTGGCGGCATGTGCTTCGAAATTATGATTTTGTTTTTGCTGATGACATGGAAGATAACACAAGTGAAAACTGTAAAGCTGTGCCTTAAAATCACCTTATATCTCCGGAAGACAGCGATATATATGCCTTTTCTACGTACCTCATTATAGGAAGCTGTCCTATAATTTTGAAAATTTTAATGGTTTCCACTGTTGTTTCTTGGTTCGCTTGCTGATACCAAAAAGCGACAAACAAAAGCTTTAAGATATACTTTCCCGTCACTTCCCAGGTTGTGGTTCAAAACACGCCATCTGACATTAGTTAATAGACAACATTATGATAACGTATCTAAAAGGCACATCCTCACAGTGATATGCCTTTCATTATTTATCCTTACTTTTTATCAAGTGTTCCGTCCCTGTAAGTTAGAATTATAGCCGTGAAATTCGCCTGCCCATTCAAAACCCTTCTTCGCTGTAATGACAGCGATAACCTCATTGATTACCGCTGCGGCCGCAATCGTGCCTTGAATGATTTTTGCGCACTCAGGCGCGGGAGCCGCTAAAACAGAAACCGCGATTCCTGTAAATACCAGCGAAACACCGGAATGAGGTAAAAGCGTAAAACCAAGATATTTCTGCACGGTATCAGGAAGACCGGTTGCTTTCGCACCGAGCCGTGCCCCGTAATACTTTCCAAGTGCGCGGGAGACAATATAGATAAAAGTAAACAGTCCTGCACCGAGAATCGCATGATAATCAAGCGGTGCACCCAGGTTCAAAATTACAATAACCATGGAAACGCCAAGTAACGGATTGAAATCATTAACAATCTGCTCCAGACGTTCTTCCGTTACCAGATTAGAAAAGGCTGCTGAAAATGCCATTCCCATCAGCATAAAGTTGAGTAACGGCGACTTCATCAGATAGGTATTGCAGATAAAGCCAATGAACGCAGTTACGAGAATCATCCCTACGAGGATAAAAAGTGTCATCGGTTTGGAGCGTTCCTTTTTTAACAGAAATCCCGCGGGCACACCGGTGACAGCCCCAATCAAAAGCGGCAGGAAAATCATTACCGGAATCATGTAGATTGGCATATCGCCGCCAGTAACTTTTCTTGCAACAATAGCAATCGTGGTAAAAAACACGACCACCCCCACCATGTCGTCCAGTGCTGCCATGGGGATCAGCGTTTTGGTAACAGGACCATTGGTCTGAAATTCCCGCACGATGGAAAGTGCCGGTGCAGGTGCTGTGGCCAATGCGATGCCGCCAAAAATAAACGCCAGATAAATCGGAATGCCGCTGACGGCAAAGACGATTGCGAAAACGGCAGACACCAAGGCGAACGTGCCGAGGGACTGAGTCAGCGTGGTGATAATCAAAGCTTTCCCATATTTTTTCATACGGCTCCAGACAAGCTCTGTACCAATCATCAAGCCTACGGCGCACTCCAGCACATGAACGATCGCTTGATATCCTGAGCCATCCATGAGGGTTTGCGGCATCAGCTTCAGCGCGTGAGGGCCTAAAATCATTCCGGCGACAAGCCAGCCCAGAATAGATGGAAGCTTTAATTTGGAAACCAGTTTGCCTATAAAAAAGGCAAGAACAATGGCGGCACCCCACCGGAGTAAAAGCAACATCATTTTTCATCCCCTCTTTCTACAATGCCATAAAGCATAAAATCAAGCAGTTTCGTAAGATTTGTTTCGTGTGAGTTCATGCGGTCTGAAAAAGACATATCACGGCAGGCTGGGCTGCTGAAATAGCCGTTAAACATATCCTGCATCATGGCAAAATAGGTCATTGCCTCCTCATGGGTAACGCCCTGCCGCAACTTGAATGAATCTAATATTTTTTGATATAATCCAGAATTCAGTTGGTCGAATTCCTGCCGCAAATCCGCGATCTGAGCACGCAGTGCCTCCGGCGGCTGAAAGATCGTTTCAAAAAATAGCCTGGTTTCCTGCTCATGTTCCTGAAAGAACCGCAGGCGGGCATCCATATACTTCTGAAAGTCATTTCCGATGTCGGAAGCTTTTAGATATTCTGTCAACGTGGAAAAGCACTGGCCTACGCAGGCAAGATAGATGGCATCCTTATTCTTAAAATTGTGATAAAGCAAACCCTTGGGAATCCCTGCGCTGCAAATATTGTTCAGAGATGCGCCTGCATAGCCGTTTGCGCCGAATTCTTCCATCGCTGCTGTTAATATTTTTTGTTTGGTACGTTCAGTTTTTTCTTCTTTTTTCATGAAAGCCTCCTTTATATATTATTGACCATGTGGTCTATTATATACTAAATAGACCGAGTAGTCAATAATATTGATAAAAGAAAACTTCATATTCACTGCCAGGTATTTCATCGTAACCATAAATAGGAAGATATTTATAGAAACAGCCAACTTTCTATTACATTTGAAAGTTGGCTGTTAGCGGCATATTGGGAGAATTGACGTAACAAATTCCCACCCTTAGGTAAAAATAATTATCCGTCAGCCCTTGAAAATAGACTGCATATTCTTTTTTACGGCTTTCAGCAGTTCTTTAGGAAGCTTCTCAACTTGTTCTCCTAAAATTATACCGTGAGGCTCCTTGTAGCCGTCATTCCATACAAAATTAAATGCGCTTTCGCTGGCTGTACTGTTCTTTCCGATTTGAAAAGCGTAAAGGGCAACATCTTTCGATAAAAGCTCTTGGACAGCGTTCTTAGCCAGGCCAGGAAAACTAGAGGCTCCGTCAGTAATTTCAAAAACTATTTTTATATGCTTTCCCTTTTTCATCTGCCTTTCTTCTGCGGGAGTGATGCTTCCAGATATTTCTTTCAAGCAGCTTGCATCGTCTGTAGCGCCATCGTTGGAATTAAGCCTTACGATGGAACGGATTATATCCGCCGATTCTTTCTCTCCGGAGGTTTTGTCGTTAAATTCTTTCATATGATAATATTGACTTCCGAAAAACCATGTTTCGCTTAAGACTTCTATTTTCTGGTTTAATTGTTCAGCATTTCGCTTAAGATATCTGTTCAAATCATCAATTGACAGCAACGTTACGGCCAGCGCTTCTCTTGCTGATTCAATCTTTGCAGCATTCATGGAGCCAGAATTATCTATAACAAAAGAAATTTCGATTCGTTCCGGTAATTTATCTGCCTGGGTTTCAAGCAGATATCTGCTGAATACGGGAAGATTTTTATATTTTCCTTTTTTCTCCGCTTCTACAAAATCAGGATAGGCGGCAATAAAGCTGCTAACATCCAGCTTGCCTTTTATTTGCCCGTCTTTTTTTACGCTGATTTCTTTTTTGGCATCTCCAATAAGTTTACTCCAGAATTGACGCATCTGCTCTCTTTCCGGCTTCATTTTATTTGAATAATACTGAAAAAGCTGCTGATCATTCTGGCTGATGCCGTAAGATGTTAAGTCGACCTTTCCAGTCATTATATTAACTATTTCATTGTTTTTCTCCTGCTGGTCCAGCATCTCTTCAAGGATCGTTTTTACTTCTTCATCAGTGGATTCCAATGTATCACTTTTTTTCTTTTTTCGATTGTTCAAAAGGGCTTTTCCTTTCACTTACCTGTTCCTGAGATGCGCCATGGGATTTAAAAAAGTCCATTGCATCTATTTCTTCTTTCCATAATTGCTCAAATACAGGATAAATAAAAGAACGAATCAGGGAATCTCTTTCTAAAACACCTTCTTCGCTGTTTATCTGTCTTTCTAATTGAGAATGAATGAAATCCAAAAAAGGCTGATTCAATATTCTTTTGCTGAATGGATTCTCACCGCATCCTTTCATCTCAGGCGTTGTTTTATAAATTTCCTTAAGGATAAAACTATTGATAAATGCCCTGTGTTTCGGCATTTCATCAATAGCCTTCCTTTTAATGCCTGTCTGCTCCATATATGCAGTTATCTTTTTAAAATTAGCTACATCTCTGTAAACAGGGCACATTTGCAGTACCCTTAAAAAGGAAGTCAGCTTATCCAGCCTGTGCAAAGCATCAAGTATTTCCTTTTCAACATATCCGGTTATAATATCCGGCTGATATGCGCGATCTCCTCCAAGGCCTTCTTTCTCAATGCGATGAAGGATATATCCTGTCATTCTGTCTTTTTCTTTTTTCCACGATTTACCTCTGTACAGATAGGCTTTCGTTTGTTTTTTCCAATCGGGATACATGGCAAGCTCATAATAGATATGCCATAAAATCTGATTATCGTCTAAATTCCTGTCCAAAAAAGCCGCCAGCGGAAGATATAATATGCCCTTGGACGGATTTAATAAAAATCTTTCAAGCTTTGGATCGGGCATATACATCAGGCTGGAATCCCCTGTAAACGTAGCTAACGTGCGCTGCTCTCTCTGCAAAAAGGACTCCACATGTTTTGTTGACTCTTCGATCAGCTTCTGTTCATCATAATTAGGCAAGCCCCTTCCCCTCCTACTGATATAACGGCAAATCCCACAAAGCTTCTGGGGTATCGATTCTGTTAATATTTAGTGTGCATAATTCGCCTTCTACCCCCATCAGCAAATACTTTGATGGATAAAGCTTCAGCACATCGGTAAAAAAGGCTCCTTCCATAATTGAATCCTTATTGATATGCCATTTTCCGAAATTTTCTTCCAGCAAATATATAATTCCGTCTTCGCTTAATATTACGGCTGTTCCTTTTGAAGACTCTGCATCAAAAAGATTTCCTTTAAGAAAATTACCTTCATCAAGAATGTTTATATCTGCCCCGTCAAGAGAAATGATATGAAGCTTACCATTATTCCCTATGGACAAAAGAGTATCCTTCTTCCCCTTTTCATTTTCGAGACTATGGATTTTGCGTATTTCGCAATCTGGAATTTTAATTTTATTTACTATAGAAAGATTATTATAGTTACGTTTTATAAAATATATTTCTCCTGATTCGGTGCCGACGGCAAAATCATCAGCCCCTGTTTTCTCCATTCCGATTATGTTTGAAATAGGAAGAGAAGCGTCTTTATGGAGAATCAGGCGGTATTTTTCTTTTTCTTTAACTACTTCCAGCAAGACCAGCTCTTCCTGCTCTCTTTCCGCGGCAATCAAATTATCGCTTACGGACAGGCATTGACCAAACCAGCTCATTCCTGTTCCTGTCTCTATCTTTTTTATATGCATCTCCCCGCTTCCATTGGGGATTTGTTTAAAATTGCTGCATGATAATAAATAGCCGCCGCCTTTGCTTCCAAGAAGCAGAATTTCATTCTTATTAAGCCTGTGAAAGGCCGAGATTTTTTCTTTCATATCGTTAAAAGGCGGACTCCATTCCTCCTGAATCATTTCCTTGCCGGAAGGTTCCGTACTTTTGCTTATCTGAAAGAACCGCAATGCGCAATCTGTGCTTCCAGTAATAAACATATCCTCGGAAATCCTTAAAACACTTTGTAAAAATCCTTCAAAGCCACAGGCTCCCAGTCTTGTTATAAATTCTGTTTTTATGACGTCTTTTGAATTTCCTGTATATGCTCTGTAATGGGGAATCATCTCCGTAAGAAGCTTTTCCTCCTTCGCTGAAAGCACTTCAAGACATTTTTCAAAATCATCTTCTAAAATGCCTGTTTCCCGAGTTTTATTTAGTTTTTGCCTTAGGTCTTTTACCTGATTTTTAAATTCTTCCTCATCTACCGATAAATTCAGCTTCATTTTAGCCTCCCTTGTTCTCCAGATGCTCAAGGAGAGCTTTTGAATGTTCTAAATGGGATATTTTCTGATCTAACAGCTGATATTTTTTTGCATCAATCCTCAGCGTATCTTCCAGGTCCGATTGAAAAATATTCTTTAATTCTTCCGGTATACTTTTTCTTTGGGTCCCCTTTCCAAAAAGCATATGAACTACATCCAAATGGCTCAAGGTCTGGGTTTTGGAGCGAACATAGCGA
Organism: Lacrimispora celerecrescens; assembly: GCF_000732605.1. Classification (GTDB taxonomy): domain Bacteria; phylum Bacillota; class Clostridia; order Lachnospirales; family Lachnospiraceae; genus Lacrimispora; species Lacrimispora celerecrescens_B. Next base: position 35,823 of record NZ_JPME01000031.1, read on the forward strand.
TAAGGGCGGGTTCTGATTTCGTCGTAAGTGGTGGTTGATTCTCCCATGCCTTTGGTTTCAATCTTCCAACCTTCCTCTGCCGGAAAAAAGCCAAAGCGCACCGCCTGAGAAAGAATATAATTCTGATCGTCGGAATAAGTGATAGAGCTTATAAATCCGTCCCACAGGGCCTTGCTTAAATCCTTTTCTTCTCCTTGATTCCAATTGTCCAAAACTTGCAGAATATTTCTTATAGACAATACGGATTCTCTAAGCTCCAGCTCCCCGCCGGAAAAATCCTTCTGTTCTTCATCCTTCCATTTGCCCATAAATACATTTTGGGTAACACGGCAAAGCTGAGAAAACCGAAACAGCTCTTCAATGGTCCGTTTGGGATTGGGAATTTGAATTGTTCCGTTGGCATTCGAAAGCCTTGCAATAATAACTCTGAAAAGTTCATTTTTTTCCGGGTATGCCTGTTCTTCCATAGAGCCTTTGGTATTCTGGGAAACATAATTATATTCTATAGTTACAAACCGGGATTTAAACGCAGGGTTAAGCTCGTTTGTGCCTTCGTAATTAACCATCTGGGTAGACAGATTTCCTGTTCCTATAAAAGCAAACCCCGGCTTAATCAATACAGGGCCTACCCCTGTAATATAAGCCGTATGCCCTGCATGGTGCTGCAGTATATCGTTTAATCCAATGAGATTCTGCATTGCGATGGTGTTAATCTCGTCAATAATTACAGGCCGGCCTTCTTTTACCGCGATTAATATTTCCTTCTCAATTTTCTTGATTTCCGTACCGAAGGCACTGTTGCTTGCAACCAATAAATCGGAGAAGCTGTTCCATATCTGTATTTTAAGCTGAAGCTTTTCTTCTTCTGTCATCTGCTGAAGCTTATCTTCGTTTTCATGCAGCCACTGATAAAAATCTCCGATGATCATATCCAGATAATCAATATAGGATTTTTGAGAAAAGCTATGTTTGAGCGTTAGTGTCTTCTCCACAAACATATCTTCATAGGTCAGATTGTGAGAACCGGATATAAAGAGCGGCTGCAAAGATTCAATTTCTTCTTGCGTTCCATTTGTCAATATTTCCTTATAATACTGCTTTCGCTGTGTATATATCTCCTTGAATTTTTCAATAGCCTCTTTTTCCCCGGCCTTTGGATTGGCACAATACCATTTCTCTAATTGATCTTCAAGTTCTGCCTGAATTTTATTCTGTATTGAAAAGTCCATGGCGGCTTCCGTGGCAAGCTGGGTCTTTCCGCTTCCTAAATGCCCTACAATATAAACCGGCATTCCAAGATTTAAAGAATCTATTACCTTTTCCTTTGCTTCCATTACATAAGGAACCGTTACTAAACGCTGCTGATGTTGGGTTTTTATATCACTCAGCAATTGACGGGTATGATAAAATTCCCACGCTTCGGCAGAGCTTTCCAAAAGCTTTTCTATCTCTTTTTTTAGACGCTCTATACGGTCAACCCTGTATCTCGTAGCGGAATTGCTTCCGTGTTGGGAATAATGATTGCTCTCATAGCTAACCCGCCTTTCCCATTTAAGAAAAAAAGTCTCGTACTCAATAAGAGTTTCAATTTCCTCTATTTTCAGACCCTGATTTGCTGTTTCCTTTTCAACATAGGCCCTGTATTTTTCAAAATATTCAATATCTGTATTTTCATCTGCCACAGAGCTTTCGATTATCTGTTCAAATCTTCGAAAGGCCTTGAAAAAGCTTTCTTGCCCGTCTGTAAATTTATTGTGCTCATCCTCTAATAACTTTGAAGCTTCCTTTCGCAGCTGGTTTTCATACTGCTCCTGGATGGCTTCAATTGAGGGAATACAGCGCGGTTCAATGTCGTGTTTGTCCTTCATGGAAATTTCCCCTTTGCACGATTAGGTCCGTTTTGACTGGCTATAAATTAAAATCCCGGCTTTAAAAAACCGGGATTTTAACATTTTTATCTAATTTCACAACTTCGGTTATTTTATAAAATCCCACAATCCTTCAGCATTACCTCAATGTCCGTTCCTGCTAATTGCTTCATAATCTTGCTCTTTTTAATAGGAGGCAAGTCTAATTCCAGTTTTTCTCCGTCAAGCAGACATACGCCTGCGCTGAGAAGATAACGAATATCGTAACGGGAAGCAAATACTTCGGGAACACCCTTTTCCACTCCGGTTAAAACATATACGGCTTCCATAGCTGTACGTCCGGAATATTCAATGGTAAATACTGTATCGCGGCCGGGATCATCCAATGTTTCAGCGAACTGTCCAAGGAAAGCAAAGTTTACTGCATTCTTAGGCACTACATAAGGACGGTCACCAGATTCACGGGGCATAAATTGAGAAGTTATGAACGGCATCATTACTGGGATAGCTGTACATGTATTGGCTAACTCCTCTATTTCATCAACAGGCACTCCTATATGATACAACCATTCTTTTGTGATTTCCTTACCGGTACAGTCTCTCATAGGCTTTTTAATATAGTCTCCCGGAACATCGGAGAATAACCCGTATACCCAAACTACAACGTCTTTTTCAGGCTGTCCATAGTACTGTTCCTGACGGTTTATTGTCCAGCTCATAAGCCATGAAGAATCCAATGCGGTAACTATACCGCCTGTTACTGTACGGCCTGTATAAGGTGAGCGTTTTGTAATCTTTTCAATATATTGGGGTACGCGTTCGTCATGGCATGTAACAGTACAGGATTCCCAATTGGATTTTTCAGGCTCTCCGCAGAATTTATCCGGTCTTCCGAATTCATCGCATTGATCAGCGATATTTTTCCAAAGCGTCCAGCATCCGCCAAGCTCTTTATTGAAAGGAGCAGGCGTATTGTCATCACCATATCCGGAGCCTTCTGTCATGGAACCGTTTGTAATAAATACTAAATCATTTTCCGACAAGTCTATGGAAATGTCTGTTCCTTCTTTATCTACTGCAACAATCTTTGTAGCAACCTTCTTTTCTTGAGAAATTGCAAACTCGACATTGTTTACGTTAACTCCATATCTGAATGTTGCTCCATTTTCCTTCAAATATTTAACCATAGGCATTACGAAGGAAGTATACTGGTCATGGCGTGAAAACTGCAAAGCTGAAAGGTTAGGCAAACCGCCCACATGATGTATGAAACGGTTCATGTAAAGCTTCATTTCAAGTGCACTGTGCCAGTTTTCAAAGGCAAACATCGTTCTCCAATATGTCCAGAAATCACTGTCAAGAAGCTCGTCGGAGAATACGTCTTCTATGGTTTTGTTTTCAAGCACTTCATCGGCAGTTGCTACAAACATAGCAAGTTCTTTTGCAAGCTCCTGGCCTAAATTGAATTTACCGTTGTCATAGCGAACGCCGCGTTCTTTTGTAATACGGCAATTGCTGTAGTTGGGGTCTTCAAGGTTTGTATAATACAGGTGATCCAATACAGTCATATTCGGATCCTCTGTGGATGGTAAAGAGCTGAACAAGTTCCAAAGGACCTCGAAGCACTGGCCCATTTCACGGCCGCCGCGTGCTACATAACCTGCGTTTTGCATAACTGCACCGTCTAAAGAACCACCGGGAATGTCAAGCTGCTCTAAAAAAACAATTTTGCTGCCGTCCATATGGGCGTCCCGAATCAAAAAGCAGCCTGCAGCCAAGGCACCGATGCCTGTACCGATTAAGTAAGCTTTCTTATCTTCGATTCCTTTCGGCTTTCTAGCATGAACCAAAGCATGATATGTGCCGTTTGTAAGAGTAAGTCTTTCATCATGTGTTTTAATTTTCATTCTTAGCCCCTCTTTCAAAATTTTTAGTTTAAATGTTAACTGAAGTAATGTATAGCAAAATAAATCATATATCTTATTTCACAACTTTTCATTAGACAAATAAGCCCCAGTGTTCAAAAATCGAACACTGGGGCTTATTTGTCTAGCATTTAGACCTTATATTTTTATTATCCATTTGATTTGTAATTTTAAAAATTAAATTTTCCGCTCCTTTTAAGAGACAGTGTAATATGACCGTCAAAAAGCTCGCCTATGCGTCTGATGATTATATTGGGATCCTCTTTCATTCCTGAGCCTATCCAGCGCAGCACCATTTCAGTAAGAGCGCATTGATAGAAAGAGGCTATGAGTTTTTTATCTTTTGTGGAGGCTTGAATCCCCTCGCTTTCTCTCTCAACATAACGGTACATAACATTTCCGGCGACGCTGTAAATATAGTTTTCCAATTCCTCTTTCTGCATGGAATTATATACATGATAAACGGCCCTTCTGTTTTCCATTGCAAATTTAGTCGCAACAAGAAAGCCTTCCTCCCATGAAAGAGTATCGTTATACTCATCAATGGCATTTTGAAGCTCCGACTGGAAAATTTCTGATAGAATTGCATATATATCCGGATAATGGTAATAAAAAGTATTTCTGTTAATATCACAGGCTGAAACAATATCTTTTACTGTAATTTTATTCAAGGGGCGCTCATTCAGCATTTTAATGCACATATCCCGAATCATTATTTTTGTATATTGCTGTGCCAAATTACACCTCCAATACCCTTTTTTTAATATTATAACATAAAAGCCAATATATGCAAATATCTTAAGCCTCCCTCTTCTATCCGAAACCGGTCATAGGAAGTGTATCTCTTGATCAGCAAAAACTCTCCGGTTTATTGGTTCAGTCCATTCCTATTACATATGAATCACACGAGTAAACATCCCAATATTCGTCTCAGCCGATCCTTCCACATCTATCCTCATTCCCCCTGCCTGCCAGGTGAATTCAACATTTTTTACTAAACAGGACCCTCTGCTGCTTGTAATCACATGGGCAAAAACTGCTTCCGGTCCATATGTCCGCTCTATCTGATAGTTGATTTCTGTAACAGAAGGATTATCCGGTCCCTTTCCAAAGTAAAATTCCTTTCCCCCACTCCAGGAAAATACCGAAGTCTGCACTCCGCCGTCATCATAGACGGATACCACACTCTCAGCCGGAGTATGCTTAAAATCAGCCTTCTTCATTGAATTAAGATGACGATATGGTTTTTTATCGGAGAAATTCTCGATTGACGTACTTTCCGGAATGGAAACAAGATCCCCTGAAAAATGCATAACCCAATCAACCGGCAAATCCCCTTCTACTCCTTTAACCAGGAATACCTCTGCAAAGTAGTCTTCTGTCCACGCGATTTTCCTCACCATCTTTACCGTGCGGTAATGTTCTTCCTTCCATTGTCTAATTGTAAAACTGTCAGGCATCTCATAGGGCAAAGTCCAGTCTGCTTCTGCCTCTACGTAAATGATTCCATCTATTTCTTCATACCTGGCCAGCTTTCCCAGTACCGGGGATTGATTTTCTTCTCCGATATTTACGGTATTGTGTGAACCTGTATTCTTGTAATAATAATAATGTAAAACTGCACCATATCCTGTTGTTCCAAGATCTGGGGATATTCGCTTTCCATAAGCCAGATAGCTGATATCCAGCCTGTCATAATGGTCATGCTCACCGCCGTAACGGTCGTGCTTAAGCAGAAGATATCTTCCATTTTTCCCTCGCAAGACCGTACAGCCTGGCTGCCCTGTTTCCACATGGTAATTGTCAAAATCAACCGTACATTGGGGAAGCACATCGGCCCCATATACGAAAGCTTCCAGATTATCTCTTGATTCCCGTTCATAAAGCTGATTCAGTACATAAAGAAGCTTATCACCACCAAACTCCCGGTAGGCAAATTCATATAAGTAATAGCTGGTGGATGTATGGCCATAGTTGGTATCATTCAGCATTGGAATCCTAAATTCCGGTTCCAGATAATCAAGCAAACGTTCCATCATTACCTTATAGTTGGGGTGGTTGATCTGGCTATGGGGTGTATGCAGTGCAAACTTCTCATATGCAAAAAAACTGGCAAGCGCATAGAAATGGTATCCAAATGCCCCTTCAAACCACATCTGATCCGGACTCGTTCCTTTTTCCAGCTGGTACAAAAGACCATAGGGACCGTAAACTGCAAATTGAATGTAACGGTCAATTCCAAAAATCAGGCCAATAATCGCAACGGCAGAATTGATGACCACCTCATGGTTGTGCAGTTGGCTGTGCCTGTACTCCATAAGAAATTCCGCACCAGGAAGCAGCATTTCATGTTTCACAAACTCCCTCTGCTCCTTTGTCATACAGTCTGACAGCAGATCATAAGTTATGGCAAAGCTACGCAGAAAATTAGCCTCATCAAGCGTCTGGGCTCCGGACTTTCCCGGACCATTGTAGGGAATATCGCCATGAATCTGATAATTTCTATAATATCTGGCATACTCCGTCATCATATAAATGGCTTTTCTGGCGTAATCTTCTTCCCCCGTAATCAGGTATATAAATCCCATATGTACCGCAGCTGTATAGTTTTTGCTGTTCACAATTCCCCACCAGGAGCTGTCATAGGGTTCTCCTGTAAACACCCGTCCGCAGGAAGGGCACTGATGATGATGTTCTTCATTCCAGTCAAAGTTTAAACGTACGGAGCAGTTGGGGCAGTAATAATAGAGAGACCAGTTGGCAATTCCCTGCCTGGGCACCTTTGCAGACTGAACCATCATTTCTTTTACTACTTCTTTTATCTTTGCAATCATCTGAGGATGCTTTCTGCCTTTTTCTCTTAGATTTATTAATTCCTGTTGCGTAAATTGAATCATTTTCTATCGCTCTCTTTCCCTTTTCTTCCTGGAATTCATTCGGTATGTCATGAAAGGCCGAAGCTGTAGCGTTGACCTTCATCTGCTGTAAAGGTGATAAATCCATCCTTTATACAATCTGCTTTGTACTCATCACCTAAAAAGATCCTGCAGTTACCATTGGATTTTGCCAAAACTTCGAGCGTCTTCACACGCCGCTCCTGCCATGTAACGGAGATTTCAAAATTTCCTCTTGCCGTAAGACCGGAATAGGTGCCATTACTCCATTCATCAGGAAGGGCCGGAAGAATGTGAATACAGCCTTCATGACTTTGGAGCAGCATTTCCGCAATACCGGCCGTTGCCCCGAAGTTTCCGTCAATCTGAAAAGGTGGATGGGTGTCCCATAAATTATTTAAGGTACATTTAGAGAGGATCATTTTTAATAAGTCATATGCCCGATTGCCTTTTTTAAGTCTTGCCCATGTATTTAACTTATGAGCAGTTGACCAACCAGTGGACTCATCGCCTCTTTGGTTCAGACTGAATTCAGCCGCTTTCATCCATTGGGGGGTATTGCAGTTGATCACCGTACCCGGATAAAGGCCAATCAGATGAGAAATGTGACGGTGGTGGTGGTCACCGATATCACCATAATGGGATTCCTCCCTGTACTCCTTGATTTGTCCGGATTCTCCCACCAGCACCGGATCCAGTTTCTTGATATCCTCCCTGAGTTTTTCAATATAAGGATCCTGGCAGCCCAGAATATCTGCTGCCTTTAGTGTGTCATGATAGTTTTCATATATCATCTGCTGGTCGAACGCACAGCCAGTGGTGTGGTAATGAACTCCATTCTGCCTTTGTTCCGGCGAGGCCGAATACTTTGCCAGCAGTTTATCATCTTGTGAGATAAGCACCTTTTGGTAAAAACGGGATAAGGATAATATTGCCGGGTATACAGTATCCTTTAAATGATTCTCATCCATTGTGAAAGCATAATAATCCCAGAAAAGCTTTGAGGTAAGTTCCCCTGTTCCCGGACCGGAATGTCCTGTAAACGGTTCACTCATGCCTGATATCTTATAAAGCCATCCGCCGGTGCCGATAATCCAGCCATTTTCTCCTGCTTTATCTGAAAAATTTTCCGGAAAATGATGTTTGATATAATCGGAGGCCAATTCTTCGGCCAGGGGACGATAAACCTTAAAGTAGTCGATGTACGGCTCAAACATCTCAAGGAGATTGGTATTAAAAGCAGGCCAATAATTCATCTGGACATTGATGTTATGCCAATAGCCGGCAGACCAGGGGGATTTCTCATAGCAGTTCCAGGTTCCCTGGAGATTTGCCGGATAGGTTCCTGGACGCGAGGAAGAAATGAGTAAGTATCTGCCATATTGAAAATATAATTCCTCCAAATATCTGCTGCGGCTGCCCTTCCGGTATTCCTCCAAAAGCACGTCTGTAGGAACATTTTCTTTATCACCGCCTAAATCTATGCTTGCCCTTTGAATCAGAGGACAATAATCCTGTTTATGTCTTTCTAATAATTCTTCATAGCTGTAGTTTTTCGCCTCATTGATTATGCTTGTAACAGCGTCATGGGGATGAGGATACGGGGCCAGTTTGTTTTGGTGTTCTTTCTCTAAGAATACACGGCTTTCCATTTTATAGTTAGTGCCCACAGCCATTAAAATCACTGCACTGTCAGCCTGTGTGACTTCAATCGTTGTTTCCTTTGTCACAATTTTTCCGGAAGAAATGGCTACATGAATTTGTCCTTCGTATTGTATTCCATAATACTCCATGATGCCTGACAATGTGATGACGTTATCCTTGGTTTCTATCTTACCGGTCTTCCCCATACCGTCCCCTTCTTCGTTTAAATAAGGCTTAACATAGGGAATGCCCGGACGAATTGTAAAGGACAAACCGCCTTTGGCGCTGCTGGAGAGTTTAGTGACAAAAACTTTGTCTGGATAGCTGGTAAAGTGCTGCCGGGTATAATCCACCCCATTCTCCCGATAGGTTGTATATGCAGTCCCATCGTTCAACCGGAGTCCCCGCTTATAATTTTCAACATGCTCATGACCGAAATCAAGATACAGCTCGCAAAAGTTATTCAGACCCCCTTTCTTAAGAACGTAGGGATTGGATAAGCTATTTTCTGTTATCTGCAGCCGTTCGGTATTCACACGCCCAAAAACATTTACGCCCATATAACCATTACCAAGGGGAAGGGACCAGTTCTCCCAGCCTTCGTCCGGAATGTTTTCCGGTTCGAAACAGGCAATATTTTCATACCCAAACGGGGCTTCTTTTTCATACCATAACTCATAATTTTTCATCCTAAATAAATCTCCTTTTCCTTTTTCGTTTTTTTAACCTTATCTGACCGCCTGCCCCTGCCTATTTTTTTCTGCATTGACTTGGACTTACGCCATAAAACCGCTTATAAGCCTTACGAAATGCATTGGTATTGCTGTAGCCAACCATTTCTGACACCGTTTCAATCGTATCATCCGATTCTGTAATCAGCTGATATGCATAGGCCATCCTTTTTTTCTCCACATAGACGGAAAAATTCTCCCCAATGATCTCCTTAAAGACCTGCGAAAAATAAGTTTCACTAAAATTACAATATTCTGCGACAGAATATAATCCGAAACCGCACTCTGAAAAATGCTTATCAATATATCCGATAATTTTCTTGTGCAGATTCTCTTCACGGCTGTGAATTCCAGCCATGTAATGACCACACATGTCTATTGCTACCCGAAGAATATAGGAAAACCTCCATGCATCGGTCTGAATCTTGTCAATATGCTCAAAAACTTCTGTCATATTCACGCTCATTCGTCTGTCATATGCCCCCAGAAGGGTCAGCTTCAGCTTGGAAATCAGAAGCTGTTCCATAATTGCACTGATATGCCGATTTAAATAATTTTCCTCCAGGATCTGCCGGAAGCTTTCTTTCACCATTTCCTGCTGCCCTGATTTTATCCATAATACGATCTGGTCCTTTAGCTGATCTGTAAAATAAAATGCGAATTCTTTTCCGACCTCCTCCTCGCTGCACCAGACGATTCCTCTGGACTCCATATAACTTCCCCACAGATTCATCTGATTGCTGCACATGGAATAGGCACTGTAAATATCCCTTAAATCCTTAAATACAGTACTGCATACGAAAAGTTCCGTAGGGTTCTGGCGGTTTAGTTCTTCCATCTTTTCTGTCACATAATTCCTGTAGTCTCCACACAGTTCCTCCTCTAATGGGAATAATAGAACGATCTGGTCTCCCCCACTGCTTCCAACATAATTAACCAGTGTATGATCCTGGCTGATCTCCTCCAAAACTCTGTTTCTCTTCTGCTGGAGAAGGTTCCAATACTCCGCTTCTACTTCATTTTCGCTGCCAAACCCAATTAGCAGCAAGCAATATCCGGCTGCATCCCAGGGAATTCCGGCGCTTTCAGCCAGATGCTTCAGCTCTTCATCAGACATGGAGTTAATCGTTAAAACACGGGTCCAGAATACGGACTTAATAAGCTTTTTCTGCTCTCCCAAGGCATTTTTAAGGGAGACATTCGCATCCACCATACTGCTGACGGAATTATAAAGGGCGGAAAAAACATTCTTTGAGCCGGTTGCATCATGATCCATCAATTCCAGCGCATTGTAAAGAATCCGTCCTCTCCTTTGGGCCATGGACAAGGATAAAATCAAACACATGATCAAAGTCGTTCCATTCAGTATCCAAATAAAGCTTCTTAAGCTTCCCGTACGCATAAGGAGATTTCTCTCTGGGATCACAGTCACGATCTGGAGTCCTGTGGAAAGGCCGGCCGCCATGGCGAAATTATCTTTTCCAAAATACTTTTCAGGGAGGCGCCGTATTTCTTCTGAACCAGGTTCTGTCGGAAAAACTACCTGATTTAATTCTGCGTTCCCTATTTGATACAGAACCCGTCCTCCCGCATCCATTATGTAAGTCATCCCATTCCAAATATTGGAATCTCCAAGGATATTCTGGAGGTTTTCTTCATTAAAAAATATAATAGCCGTAGCCCCTGTGTTTTTACCGGCATAAGGAGTCAAAACTGTTTTATAAAATATCCCGTTTCGCTTCACTTCACCGCTGTTATAGCTGGAATAAGGGTAAAAAATCAAACGTTTTCCCGCATGCCCATATTCCTTCAGTTCTTCCATAGGAACCTGATCAAATCCATAAGCCTTACGATAAAATTCATCCAGATCCAGGCAAAAGGCATTCTCAGTCACAAAAATATTGCTTCCATTGCACAATACGCTGATGGAATAAGCATCATTGGCAGTCACCATATTACGGAAAAACTTCTGGACATTCCGTAAGGTTTCATAATCCATCAGCGTCAAGGGTTTCTGTAAACTGGACATCTTCTGAATATTATAGTCGCTTCCAATTTTTCTTACTGCCGATAAACTATCTGTAATGTTCTGGTTCAAAAGAAACTGTGCATGAAATAACCGGGTTTCTGCCGCATTTTTTATGGTACTTTCCATATCGTGCAGTATGTAAGAGATAGCGATGTTTAACAGTATGACCGGTATCAGAATAAATAATATAAATGACCGCCATATCTGAAACACAAAGCCCTTTTTGGCTATTATTCTCACGTAATCTATCCCTCCGATTTCATTCCGATTTACATGCAAAAACCTGAGACACAGTTGCCCCCATGCCTCAGTATTTCTGCTTTATGCGATTTTACTTGCTGCCATATTGTCTGTCATAGGCCGTCTGATAAATCTCCAGCATACGATTCAATCCCAATGTGGAGAACTCCTTAATATAGGAATCCCATTCTTTATCTATATCTCTGGTTCCAAGACAGAACACTGCCTGATTTTCTTCCACATAATCATTGATCATAGTTCTGATGTTGGAAATCTCCGCGGATTCTTCTCTGGTTAACATGAGCGGAGGAACTACATGCTCCGGCTTCGCATATGGGACCAGACTGTTCTTGGTTGCAAAATACAGAATGGGCTCCGTAGAAAACTTCTGTGCCAGGTCACCTTCTAAGTACACTTCACTTTCCCTCATCTTAGCGGTGTTATTACCAAACTTATTTGTAACGCGGATGGTTTGATCCGCACCTTCGACAGGTAGTCTCTGATATAAAGCCTTTTCCCCATTCATGGCTACAGACCCTTCCGGAGGCTGAATCCAACCCTTTCCTTCCTGTCCGTACCATGCCATAAAGCTTGCTTCTTCTGAAAACCAGCCGTCCGCCCAGCGGAACGCAGCTTCGGGATTCTGGCATGAACTTGTTATGATAAAATTCCCTAAGAGTACGCTCGCATATAAGTTAGAGGGCTGATACTGAAAGCCTTCCGGCCCTATTAACGGTTCCAAAACAGAATACTGTGCCACCCGGTGGTCCGGAGTGCTGTTGTATTCTAACAGATAAGTGTTAATAAGATCCGCTCTTATGACTCCTACCTTTGCACTTCCCTCATTCATTAAAATCTGCTTAAACTGAGTTTCATCCTGGGTAAAAGAAGTACTGTCAATCAAACCTTTTTTAATCAGGCTCTTAATCCATAAAAGTCCTTCTTTGTATTCATCCTTTTCAGGTGAGAATTGAACCTTTTTATCGTCATCTAAATACAGATAAGAGGTTGACGACGGGTCGTTGGAATCCATGTCATGCATATAGATAAATGCATTCATCAGGTAATTAACGATTCCGTTCTTCTTAGAGCTATTGCCAAGCATTGGAATCTCATCCGCAATACCGTTTCCATTAGGGTCCTTGTCTTTAAAGGCCTGCAATACCGCCTCAAATTCTTCTGTTGTTTTCGGCATCTCCATTCCTACTGCCTTCAGCCAGTCCTGATTGATCCAGCCGCGTGTACGGTATTGATTATGAAGAGCTTCGTTTATGTATGGCAACGCATATATATGGCCATCTGGAGAAGTGATCATATCTTTCAGCTGATCATGTTCCTCCATGATCTTTTTAGTTTCCACTCCATATTTCTCAATGTAGTCATCAAGCCCAAGAAACGTTCCGTCTTCTCCATAAGAAGAAACATCACCGGAAGAAACCGACATACCCAGAATAACATCCGGGAGATTTCCAGTGGTAAGCATGAGATTCAGTTTCTCCTTATATCCATCACTGGGTAATTCCGTCCATTCAATTTTAATTCCCGTCTTTTCCTCATACCATTTGCAGAAATCCACATCTTTTAGCGGTCCCACATAAGTCGCATCAATCGTTGCTACTTTTAAGGTAATCGGTTCTTTTACAATGGGAAACTCTCCTGCCGGTGTTACAGCCTCCGCTTGTGCTGCTTCTGACTGCTTCACGTTTGCAGGCGCTCCTGCGGACTTCTCGGAACCAGAAGTTCCACAGCCCGTAACTAACAGCGCCGCGGCCATAGCTGACGCTGCAAGTTTCAAAACTTTTTCTTTTTTCATATTTTCTTCCTCTCTTCCGTTTGGCTTCCCAAACTAACTTACAATATAAATGACCCTTATTTCACCCCTTCACGGAGCCAATCATAACACCCTTCACAAAATACTTCTGAATAAATGGATATAAAATCAACATTGGCAAGCTGGATACTACAATGGTAGAATATTTCAATAAATCTGCCATGCCCTGTGCCTGTTCTGCTGCTGAAAAATCCAGCATCATTTCATCTGCAACCTGACTCATAATAAGGATCTGGCGCAGCACCACCTGCAGCGGATACTTCACCTTGTCTTCCAAATAAATCATCTCATTAAAATAGGAGTTCCAATGGCCCACCGCATAATACAGAACCAGAACCGCCAGCACTGGTTTTGACAGCGGAAGAACAATTCTTATAAGAAATCCAAAATCATCACAGCCATCAAGGGAAGCTGATTCATACAGTTCTTCCGGAATACTGGACTCAAAATAGGTCCGGCATATGATGACATTTGTGATTCCTACGCAGCCCGGAACCATAACCGCCCAAAAGGTATTGTACATATGCAGATGATTGATTAATAAAAAGGTAGGTACCAGTCCGCCGCCGAAAAACATGGTTATCATCATAAACATGGTGAAAGCTTTTCTCCCGTAAAACTTTTTTCTTGATATGGGATAAGCCATCATTACTGTCATCAAAATATTAATTCCGGTTCCCACCACGGTTATGTAAAGAGAATTTAGAAATCCTCTGATGATGCTGCTGTCTTTAAAAATTGCCTCATATCCTTTTATCGTAAAGTCCACCGGAAGCAGCCAGACTCTTCCGGATATCACAGCCTGGGGACTGCTGAAAGACGCACTTACCAGATAAATCAGAGGAAACGCAATAATAATCAGTACAAAAGTCAGTAAAACATATACCATAAAAGAAAAAGCCATATCCTCTCGTTTCATCGCCTATCGTCTCCTTACCATAAACTTGTTTCACTGACCCGCTTGGCAATCTTATTAATTGAAACCAATAGGATACAATTAATTACACCGTTAAACAATCCAACCGCAGTTGAAAAGCTGTATTGGGCATTCTGCAGACCGATCCTGTACACATACGTGGAAATAACATCAGACGTTGACATATTCACCGAATTCTGAAGAAGCAGAATCTTTTCATATCCGACAGACATAATATGTCCACAGTTCATAATCAGCATGATGATAATGGTAGAAGCAATTCCAGGAAGATCTATATTCCATATTCTCTGCCACCTGCCGGCTCCGTCCACCACTGCAGCTTCGTGAAGAGTCGGGTCTATGGATGCCAGGGCGGATATGTAAATAATAGAATTAAAGCCCATATTCTGCCATACCCCAGACCATACATAAATGTGCCTGAAGTATCCTGCATTCGCCATGAAGTCAATCCTTTCTCCTCCAAAAGCCTGTATAATATTATTGACAACACCCGAATAGGGAGATAAAACCATAATAACAATACCTGCCATAACTACGGTAGAGATAAAATGCGGCGCATAGGTAATCATCTGAACCGTCTTCTTATACCATTTGCTTTTGCATTCATTAATTGCCACTGCCAATATAATAGCCGCCGGAAAACCTGCCGCTAAAGAATACAGGCTGACTAATAACGTATTTTTGATCAACCTTCCAAATTGATAAGAAGTAACAAATGTCTGGAAATGCTTCATTCCAACCCACTTACTGCCTGCAAATCCCCTGGTCGGTACAAAATCTTTAAAAGCAATCTGAAGGCCGTACATAGGCCCGTAGCTGAATATCAGAAGAACCATCACGGGCAGTGCGATGATCGCATACAGCTGCCAGTTTTTTTTCATCCTTCCTATAACTTGTGCAATTTCCTCCTTTCGCCGCCCTGCTGCCAGAGCACTGGCTGTTTTCCCTGCTGTTTTCAATATCTGTTCTCCTTTTCCGAAATTAGAATTTAGACCTTAGACCGGATAATGCCGGAAACAATCTGCCTGCCCATCTGAGACCTTACTGTAAATATAGCTACCTCCTTGTAGTTTTGCAACTCGCTATTCTTTGAAAACCACGCACTGTTAATTATTTCATGTAATCGAACCAAAATACCCTAAGCCGTAAGTTCTGCGTGGTTTCCCTGATCCAGCGAAACATAACATAATAAGAGATACATCCTCTTAATTGAAGATGTACCTCTTATTATCTATACTTATTTTTAGTAAGTGTCCTGGATTGAGACACCTTGCATCTGCGGCGTTTACTGCAGCACACTTAAACCATTGGATGCAATTACTTCTTTGTACCAATAAAAGCTGTCCTTTTTCATTCGTCTCAATGAACCGCAGCCAAGATCATCCCGGTCCACGTAAATGTAACCATAGCGCTTGCTCATCTCTCCGGTAGTTGCGCTGACTAAGTCAATGGGCCCCAGGTAATATAGCCAAATAGATCTACCCCATCTAAATCAACTGCATCCATAGCTGCTTTGATATGCGCTTTCAGGTAATTGATGCGGTACTGATCATGGATCTTCCCATCCGACGAGATCTCATCCTTTGCACCAAACCCGTTTTCAACAATCAGCAGCGGCTTTTGGTAACGGTCATACAGTTCATTAAGGGTAATTCTTAAACCGATGGGATCAATGCCCCACCCCCACTGACTGCATTCCAGATAAGGATTTTTAACATCACCGTCCACATTGCTCAAGGTTTTCAAATCCGGCATATCCGCTTTGGCGCAATGGCTTTGATAATAGGAGAAGGAGACAAAATCTACGGGATTTTCACGCAGGATTACCTCATCCTCAGGAGCCATATGTAACGTTACGCCTTCGCGCTCCAGGCGTTTTATGGAATATTCCGGATAATAACCTCTGGCCTGCACGTCCGTAAAGAAGTAAGACTCCTGCGACCTCTGCTGGGCGCAAAGCACATCTTCTGGTCGGCAGCTGTAAGGGTATACGCTGCCCGATGCCAGCATACAGCCGATTTTCATATCAGGGTTTATTTCATGAGCGATTTTGGTGACCAGAGCACTTGCCACCAATTCGTGGTGCGCGGCCTGATACTTTACCTGTATTTCCTGATCACCTTCCTGGAAAACCAGACCGGCACCTAAAAACGGAAGATGGAGGATCATATTAATCTCATTGAAGGTGAGCCAGTACCTTACCATCCCATGAAACCTCTTAAACAGACACTTGGCATATTTGGCAAACAAAGGTATTATTTCACGGCTGCGCCAGCCGCCGTACTTACGGATAAGATGGATCGGACAGTCGAAATGGTTAATGGTGACCACCGGCTCCATCCCATACTTTTTGCATTCAAGAAATACGTTTTCGTAGTAACGAAGCCCTGCTTCGTTTGGCGCTTCCTCTTCACCAGTGGGGAAAATGCGGCTCCATGCAATGCTGATGCGGAGGCATTTGAAACCCATTTCGGATAAAAGCCGTATATCGTCAGGATAGCTGTGATAGAAATCGATTGCCTGATGCGTGGGATAAAAATGCTGCTCATCAGGACTAAGCATTTTCATCTTACCGGAAGCAACCGCGTATCGATCTTTCCCATGAGGAAGTACATCTACATTGGCAAGGCCTCTTCCGTCTGCTTCATAAGCACCTTCACACTGGTTGGCTGCAATTGCACCGCCCCATAAAAAATCCTTTTTAAGCATTGCTATTCTCCGTTTCATCATCTAAGAACACTGCCATATTTTCATTCTTTACGCCAAGTACACAGGTAAAGAAAGCAGCGCCAGTAACTGCAGTAGCGTATCCAAGCAAATAAGCCAGAGGCTTGGTGTTAACCAGTGCCCCCAAAAGTCCGGACACCATCATTGTTTCTGCGCCTTGGGTCTTAAATAAGCCTAATACAAAGCCGCCGCAGGCACCTCCTAAATTGGCGGCCAGGAACGGTTTCCACAAAGGCAGAGTAATACCATAAATCATAGGTTCCGAGATACCGAGCAGCTGGGTCAGAATGTTGCCGAAAACAGCAGAACGCAGCTTGCCGTACTTTTTCTTGTCGCGGTAACGGATCAGTAAGCCAACCGCAACACCTGCCAGGCCTGCACCTGCCAAAGAGGTAAAGCCCTGAAGGCACGTATAGCCAACTTCCTGAAGCAGCAAGGTGTTGATCGGCGTAACAATGTGATGAATCCCCATGGCGACCAGGAAAAGGAAGGTGCCGGAAATAATGGCGCCGCCAAGCGCACCAGCATTATAGACCAGCCACAGAATAGCAGTGCTGAGGGCGTCACTTACAATACCGCAAATAGGCTGGATGATGAACAACAATGCCAAGCCGGTGATCACAACAGAAAATAAAGCGGGGAAATGGATCTGAAGTGAATTCGGAAGTTTCTTTCTTGCGCTTTTTTCAATTTTAGCAGCCAACATACCGCCAATCAGTGCGGCAAATGTTCCGCCCAGGCCGCTTTTGAATTGCAGATTCATGATGCCCATGGAAATACCGTTTAAGGCTCCAACATTTGTAACGATTGCGCCGACAGCAAGGCCTACAAACAAATTTCCGCCGCGAACCTTGGCGGCCTGACCTGCAACTGCAATGTTCATGATGGAGAAGAAAGAACCGGCGATCACACTGAGCGCTGCCATAAAAACAGAACCTCCATCTGCAATTCCCGCAGGATTAAACAGCTGGACACCAAAGTAGATATAAATGTACTGCAGCAGCTTCATAATTCCGTATAAAAGGCCCGTACCGGCAAAGGCAGGAATCAGTGGGGTAAAGATCTGAGAGATGATGGTAAAGATCTCGTTTCTGCCCTTTTTCTTTTGATTAAATTCCTCTACATGATCTACGGAGGCTTGTGATTCGCCTCCCTGTATCTTACGGATCTCCTGGCAGGCTGCGTCCGCTTTACCAGGGCCCAGGATCACCTGGAGATTGCTCTCATCTCCCGCCAGCCCCATGACACCCTGGACCGCCTGCAGTTTCTTCCTGTCTACCAATGCCGCATCATGAACGGTCACCCGCAAACGAGTCATGCAGTTCCCTGCTTTTGCAATATTATCGATGCCGCCCAGGCCCTCGATAATTGCCGTAATGTCGATCGTCTTGCTCATAATTTTCTCTCTCCTTTATTTTTTCTCCATTGAATATAGCTTCGCAAGCTTCCTGTCATATCATGTAAACAATCAGGGTTGCTCTTTAGCGTGCTAGATACCGTAAATTCAGGTGCCATAACGATTTCGTCTATCCCTTGATAAATACTCCGGCACAAATCCGGGTGGTAATCAGCAATTGTAAGAAGGGCACGAACCAGATGACTCACATATTGGAATCGATAATCCTGCAAATGGCCGATAAATTTGTCAAAATGCACCTTGTCGTTTATAAGGGTTTCATTTTGCTGCAGCATACGCAGCAGCGGTTCACTTGCCTTGGCATTGTGAAGCCTTCCCAATGCGTAAACGGCACTGATTCCTCTTAAGGAGTTATATGATTTACTGGTCTGCGGCAGGTAGCAGTCTCTTCGCTGAGCCGTATCGATCAGGACCGAAAAGCCTGAATCATCCTCGCACAAAGCCAATACCAATGCACTGTTCACCTGCATATTAATATTGTCTTCGGTCAGCCAGCTTTTTAATGACTCTGTGATCCGCATCTTCCATGCAGCCAGCATTGCAAAACCTGGACTATCGGATAACATACCCTTGCGGATCTGTTCCATTGTTAAATCAAAATGGGAGATCCGTTCACGTCCAGGCGGAGGATTGTCTCTTAATACATAATGATTTTCCAAAGAAAGGCAGCCTGTTTGAGTCAGCTTCTCCTTCAGTGCCTGGTAGGGTACATCCTGCAGCGGAAGTCCCAGGCAAAGGGCCTCTTCCACAACAGTTGCTGCCGCTTCACCTGACTTTTGGCAATCGCGCATCATTCGCGTATGCGAAGCCATGTCGTGATCCAGTGATAAAATCCGCCCGGCTGCGATCACATTATCCAGTGCTTTTGGAATCATCACTTCCTTATCGATTGGCACCGAAACCAGGGTGGACCACATACTAAGTCCAACGACCCAATCACATAGAGTCTGACTTTCAAAAGCCATATCCTTCACATGGTTATCAATGTTTGCACTGGAAAAAAACAACGGTTCTGTAAGTTCCTTATCTTGTATTACCTGATCCATGCACAGCTGCCGGATTCCATCTATAGTAAATCCCTCACGAACTCCCAAAAGTGGGGACATCCCCATGGTAATCTGATCTTTCTGCCATTTGCTGTAAACAGGATTATTAAGGGATGCGATGATGTGACCGGTATATTCTTCCGGCAGCTCCTGGCGGACATAGCCAGCATCTATGTTATCAAAAGTTATGCGGCAAGTATCTTTTTCGAAAAACTGCCGTACATTGGAAAATGGCTGTGACAGGCCATCGAATTCTCTTCCGCTCTTTTTAGCGGACCCGGCAATTCGGCAAAGGACCGCTTCGGCAGAGGCATCAATAAAGTAATCCCCGGAAGCTTCTTTCAGCCCGAAAGGAGTAAGGTACTGAATGCCTGCAATTGTTCTGCCATCTGTATAAATACCGGCCAAAGCGGAATCAAAGCTGATCTGACAGTTTGTATCCTCCAGTTCCTGTTCGTACACGTACATACGCATCAGTGGGTGAGACCCAAACACCTCAGGAAGACGATACTGCTTTTTTTGTTGTTCGATCTGTGCGTCATACTCTTCATAGATCCCGCCGGGTGACCCCTGATAGTAATGGAACATGGCCCCGCTGTGTACACCGCCCAGGAAATTCTGCTTTTCTACGATCAGAACGTTCCGTCCCTTTTTAGCGAGGCAGATTGCCGCAATGCTTCCGGCAGTGCCGCCTCCAAGAATGACCGCGTCATAATGATTAGAAAAAGAGACATTATCTCGTTGTTCCTTTGTTATTTCTCCATGTTCGAGAATCTGTTGAAACATCAGCATAAGTAATCCCTCCAGAATTGTTCCCCACGTTCCATCGCGTGCAGCAGATCTTCCGATAAGCAGGAACATAAGATGAAACCATTTGAATCAGAAATAACCGATGACTGCCTGCCCCTGACGCATATCCGATCCGCTGCCTTCAGCAAAAGATCGCTGCTGTCGGTTCGCGTGTAAGAAAACAGCTCAAGGGCTTGCTTTCGCAGTTGCGGATATGTCATTTCGGTGTCTACCGGCATTTCAAGAATGTAATATCCGCCAGTCGGAAAATCATGAATCACGGCACGAGGCATATCACCGGGTCCTTTCCGTTCTTCCAGATCAGAAGGTTCAGACTTTCGGTTACTCTTCCATCAGCAGCCTGCTTTGCAAATGCTTCGGTAGTGTCTACATAATTTTCTGCCTGTATGTGATAGATCTCATCTCGGCAGATCCCTGTGAGTGTGAGGTGATTCATATTTTGTTTACGGGATATGATGGAGAAATCGAATAATATCTGTAATTTCTGGTTTTCCACATATTTTCCCAGAGCGGGCATCCCTTCTGTTATTGCAAGCTGTCCATCTTGAACAAGAGATGGATACTGTTCCATTCCGGCCCTGAATTTACGGGCAGCCTCTCCCTGTATCACTCTCTCCGGCATGGGATCTGCCCGCATACTGGCATAAAAATCACTTGCCAGCTGGTTTCCCCGATCCACAATCAGCGTTCCTTCCGGATCACATGAAGCAATTGCCAGTCCAGCCATGGTCGCACCATTCACAATGGTCTTATATTGTTTCAAAATTTAGGATCTCCTCTCTATATTTTTGCTTTTCTGTTAACAATATTATATAATTTTCGCAAGTGCACTGCAACGCTTTGGGCCCAGCTTGTTCCTTATCTCAAAAGTTGGACTTTATACCTTTATCTGTGATTTATCACACAAAAAAAGCATACCCCGAAGGATCTGCTTTATGAATCGATATCTATCTGAACGGCAATCACTCATCCGATTTGGGATCGTTTTGAGATTCCGGCAGGGCTTTTTCTTGTTCTGTTCTCATACTTGCTTTATACTGCTGATATTGTAAAAACAAGGTTTCAATGGCAATAAAGTATCCGACGGCAGACTCGGTCCGATAGCCGTGATACTCGGAATAAAATTGAAAGTCCATTGTGTGTACATAGATGTTCTCGTTGCAGATTGAGGACAGTAAATTGTCCTTTAAGCGGGTTATCGAAATCACAGGAACATTTCTTGCACAAAGGTTCCGTGCGAACTCCAATGCAACCGGCGTTTCGCCGCTGAAAGAAATGATAAAAACCAGGTCCTCTGGGGTAACATTCTTCAGCAGGTAGGATAATTCACTCCCGCCCTGTATGCTGATGATATAATCACCGCTGCATTGGAACAACCGCCGCATTTCTCCAAGAACGTTGTTTTGCATATTTCCCGTGCCATAGGCGAAAATGTGCTTAGCACCGTAAATCAACTGATTGATTTTGGTAAAGTCTTTGTTTTGCATCTCGGAAACGATCTGGTGATAGAGCGAAATTAAGTCTTTTGGATCGTTGATGTAAATCGTAGACTTCTGCTTATAATCCAGCTTTAATAAGGTCTTCAGTTCTGCATAGCCGCTTAATGAGAGCTTCTGTGCAAAACGCAGCACCGTTGTACGTGACACATTACAGGCGTCAGCCAATTCATAGATGGTGTAATCACAGCATGCTTTTCGATGAGTTGAAATATATTTCCAGATGATAAGGTCCGTTTCTTTCAGTTTATGATAATTCTTATTGACAAGCTCCTCAATTTCGATAATCATAGTTGCATTCCTCCTTAAGATCAGATTAGCCATAATCATATTATACTATGCATCAGAGGTATTACAACAAATTTTCCTTATCGTCTTCGTTTTTCTGGTCCGCTTCATCCTCCCCCGGGCGCACAAATTCCTTTCGCAGCAGCTTTATCGCAGTCCATCCCACTAGCAATACGCCCACCACTAAGAATGTGACCATAGCTATCATTTGAACCAGATTTCGGCCCCCGGAAGACATGGAAAGCTCCGGTATCAACTGGTACCCAAGATAAACCAGATAGCCTCCGCCCACAAGCCGGAGGATGAGGGTGCTCTGAGGCGGATTGGATGACCCCTTTTTCTCACTCATTGGAATTCTCCTTTCGCATAAATTTCACAGATTCCCTTTCAACAGCCTCCGAATCAAAGAGGTAATTCCCATCAAAGCTTGGATTCTCTATGAGCTTTATCATATTTTCCGCTACTTTTCTCCCCAGAGCCTCTTTTGGGTGGGGAAAGGAGGTGATAGGAACTTCTCCCAAAGTTGACAGATCAGAATTGTCAATGCTGACAAGAGATAAGTCTTCCGGTATGCGGATTCCCCTTTTAAAGCAGATGCCAGACAACAGGTTTGCCACCTCATCATTATAGCAGACAACCCCCGTGCAGCCCTCCAGCCGCTGGAAGAGATAATCCGCCCATGACTCCATATCTTTTAAGCTCTCGGAATCAATCCAAAGAATCCTCTTTCCGTCCAGCTTTAAATCTGCCTTCTCCA
Organism: Lacrimispora celerecrescens; assembly: GCF_000732605.1. Classification (GTDB taxonomy): domain Bacteria; phylum Bacillota; class Clostridia; order Lachnospirales; family Lachnospiraceae; genus Lacrimispora; species Lacrimispora celerecrescens_B. The sequence continues at coordinate 58,463 of NZ_JPME01000031.1, forward strand.
TGCTCTGTGCAAAGCCAGAATATCTCAAATGTCCCTGGCCGTCATCGCATTTAAAAATTCCCCCAATTTCCTTGTGCCCCGCTTGAATCAGATATTCTGCTGCTTTCTCTCCTACCTGCGCATCATTCAGTGATACGCAGGGAAGATTTAACTCCGGATAGCGGCTGTTAAAAAACAAAATCGGAACCTGCTGCCCCATCAGCTTCTTATAATAATGTAGATTCGGATTGGGCAGGGCGCTTTTTGCTGGTTCCACAATTAAACCGTCAATCAGCCCTTTATCCAGAATCTTATCTAACGCCTCTCGTTCCCGCTCCGTCCGGTTTCCGGTAAATGCCACCTGCATGGTATAACCGGACTTGGAAAGCACCCGTTCTATCCCCTTAAGCACGGCCGGAAAAATATAGCTGTCCACATAGGTGCTGATAACCGCTATATTAAAATATTTTTCCTGACTTCCTCCACGGGCACAGACACCTGCATAAGTTCCGCTTCCCTGTATCCGCGTCACAAGCTTCCGCTGCTCCAGCACGTCGATCGCATGGCGTATCGTCTGCCTGCTTAAATGAAACTGAAGGCTCATCTCGTTTTCAGAGGGAAGCTTATCGCCCATCCCGATGCTGCCGTTTTCAATCTGTTCCTGTACCCATTGGACAACCGTCATATATTTTGCTTCCCGTGCCTGCATACTTCATCCCTATCTTTCAGCTATTTTTTTCTCTTTGATAATAAGTCTATCGTAACTGCCCCCAAAAGTACAGCACCTTTTACGATTTTCTGGATATCGGTGGACCAGCCGTAAAGGGACATGCCATTGTTTAAAATACCCATGATAAATGCACCGACAACGGCTCCGATAATCGTGCCCACTCCGCCTGTGGTCGCGGCTCCTCCGATATAACAGGAAGCGATGGCATCCATTTCAAACTGATCTCCCGCTTTTGGAGTTGCGGAAGCGTTTCTGGCGGAAAGAACGATTCCGGCAATGGCGCACAGGATGCCCATATTGGTATATACCCAGAAAAATACCTTTCCCGTATTGATCCCGGAAAGCTTTGCCGCTTTCGCATTGCCGCCCAAAGCATAGATCTGCCGCCCGGCCACAGTCTTGCTGGTAATGAAATGATAAAGGGCAACCAACGCGCCCATGATAACCAGAACGAACGGAATGCCGTTATAACGGGACAGTTTATAGAAGAAAAACCAGACAATCACAAGAATCACGCCCACCTTTAAAACGGACTGCCACAGGGGGGTGACCGGAAATCCATATTTCTTCTTTGTCCGTATGCTCCTTATTTCGGAGAATATAATAAGGGCAAAGGCAGCAAGAGCAACTCCAATGGATACAATATCCAAAGTCCCTTTGCCAAACGGGATTTTAACGGTAGGCAGAAAGCCTGCACCTATGTACGTATAGTCTGTGGGAAGGGGACCTTTTGTCTGAGCCTTTAAAAGGGTATAGGTAAGACCCCTGCCCATTAACATGGTTGCCAGTGTCACAATAAAGGGGGGAATGGAAAGCTTTGAGACAAAAAATCCAACAAACATGCCAGATAATGTTCCGATTGCCAGAGCTGCCAGAATCGCCACCCACATACTGGCCTTATAGTCCACGATCATAATGCCCACAGCAGCACCGCAGACCGCAACGATCGAGCCTACGCCTAGGTCAATATTTCCGGTCAACACGCACAGCAGCATACCGACCGCAAGGATGACAATATAACTGTTCTGCATAATCAGGTTATTAATGTTTGCCGGAGACATGTTCTTTCCGCCTGTCATTGCCGCAAAAATGAGAAATACCGCAATCAGGGCCAGTACCATGCCGTATTCTTTCATATTAATATTAACCGTCTTTTTCTTGTCCATCTCTATTCATCCTTTCCGTTATCTGCCATAATACATTTCATAATCTTTTCCTGGGAAACTTCCTCACTGGATAATTCACCGGATATGTGCCCCTCATTAATAACGTAGATGCGGTCACAGATGCCAATGATTTCCTGAAGCTCAGAAGAGATCACAATAATTGCCTTACCCGCTTTTGCCAGATCGTTGATTACGCAGTATATCTCGTACTTTGCTCCGATATCGATGCCCCGGGTCGGTTCATCCAGAATCAGCACATCCGGCTGGGTCATCATCCATTTTGCCAGCACCACCTTCTGCTGGTTTCCACCGGAAAGGGAACTGACCGTCTGGTTAATGGAATTGGCTTTTACGTTGATTTTCTTTCTAAAATCCTCCGCTGAAAGGTTTTCGGCATTGCCGTTTACGATGCCTCTTTTGGAAAAGAAGTTGCGAAGCGCTGCCAGGGTCATATTTCCGCGCACGCTGTCAATTAAGATAAGGCCATAACTTTTCCGGTCCTCGGAGACGTAGGCCAATTTGTTGTTGATGGCATCCCTTACGTTCCGGATTAGGACCTGCTTTCCGTTTATCTTAATGGTTCCGGTAATCTTCTGCCCGTAGGATCTTCCGAAAAGACTCATGGCCAGCTCTGTTCTTCCCGCTCCCATCAGTCCCGCAAAGCCTACCACTTCCCCTGATCTCACATGAAAGGATACATCTCTTATCATCTTCCGGTTCGGATCATCGGGATGATAAACATTCCAGTTCTCAACCTCAAAAATATTACTTCCGATCTCACAATTTCTTTCCGGAAAACGGTTCGTCAGCTCCCGCCCCACCATACCCTTGATGATTCGGTCCTCGCTGATCTCATCCTTTCCCTTTACCAGGGTTTCTATGGTCTTCCCATCCCGGATGACGGTAATGGAATCCGCCACATAGCTGACTTCATTGAGCTTATGGGAAATTATGATGCAGGTAATGCCATGCTTTTTTAAATCCAGCATAATATCTAAAAGCCGCCTGCTTTCCTCGTCATTGAGGGCTGCGGTGGGCTCATCCAAAATCAAAAGCTCCACCTGCTTAGCCATAGCACGGGCAATTTCAATGAGCTGCTGCTTGCCTACGCCCAGGCTGCTGACAGGTACATTTAAATTTTCATTTTCAAGACCTACTTTCTCAAGCATTTCCTGAGCCCGTTTATTGGTTTTTGTCCAATCCACCACTCCTTTAACTGTTGTCTGTTCATTTCCCAGAAATACGTTTTCCGCCACGGACAAATAAGGGCTTAAGGCCAGCTCCTGGTGGATGATTACGATTCCCTTTGCCTCGCTTTGCTTAATGCTGTGAAACTGATTTACATTTCCATTGTATACAATATCACCGCTGTAGGTCCCATAAGGATAAACGCCGGATAGCACGTTCATCAAAGTGGATTTCCCCGCTCCGTTTTCTCCGCAGAGTGCATGAATCTCGCCCCGCTTCACCTTGATATTCACGTCATCCAAAGCCTTTACCCCGTAGAACTCTTTGGTGATATGGTTCATCTCCAAGATATGTTCAGACATCTCATCAACTCCTTTACTTTCTTATGTTACATGAAAGCAGGCGGCGGCTTTTCCGCCGCCGCCTGTCAATATTTCCATTCCGTTATTTCTTCTGTTACTGTGCAAGCTGTGCTTCCGTATAATAACCGCCATCAACAATGACTTTCTTGTAATTGTCCTTATCAACTGCAACTGGAGTGCATAGATAGGACGGAACTACGATCTTGCCGTTATTGTACTGGGTGGTATCGTTGATTTCCGGCTTAGCTCCCTGGAGAACAGCCTGAACCATGGTCACGCACTTTTCAGCCAGCAGACGGGTATCCTTGTAAATGGACATGGTCTGGAAGCCTGAGATAATATTTTTCGTTGCCATCAGCTCCGCATCCTGTCCCGTAATAAGAGGCCAGTCTTCGCCAACTTTGTAGCCTGCGCCTTCAAGAGCCGCTTTGCAGCCATAGGCAAAGCCGTCAAAGGCGGAAGCACAGATGTCCAGCTTCTTGTCTGCGTAAAAACCGGTCAGATAGTTCTCGCAGTTCTGCTGCGCTGTTTCCTGTGACCATCTTAAAATACAGGTATCCTCAAAGGAAGTACGTCCTGACTCACATACCAGGGTTCCATCATCCAGATAAGGCTTTAAAACTTCCATCAAACCGTTATATAAGAACAATGCGTTGTTGTCATCCGGAGAGCCCATGAAAAATTCAATGGTGTAAGATTTCCCCTCTGCCTTTGCTTTATCCAGTTCCTTTTTGTCTTTTATGTACTGTCCGATTGCCGTACCTACTCCCTTATTATCAAAGGTCGCATAATAGGAAACAGCGTCCGTATCCATTAAGAGACGGTCATAGGCAATGATAGGAATACCTGCGTTCTTTGCCTGCACTTCCACATTTACCAATGCAGAGGAATCAATGGAGGCAATAACCAGACAGTTAACACCGGATGCAATCATGTTTTCGATCTGTGAAACCTGCATCTGCACGTCGTCCTCTGCATACTGAAGATCCACTTGGTAGCCCAGGGCTTCCAGCTGCTTCTTCATGTTGGCTCCGTCGTTGATCCAACGCTCTGATGACTGGGTGGGCATTGCTACGCCGACCTTTCCGCCGCTACCTGTGGCTTTCGCTGCCTCGGTTGCCGCCTCTTTGGCCGTTGTGGTGACATCTGCTTTGGCTTCAGACGCCGGTGCGGCCGTGGTTGCTGTGGTCTGGGAACCGCCGCAACCTGTCAGCATGGCAGCGGAAAGGGCCGTTCCGAGAATGAGACTTAGAATTCTTCGTTTCATAATTTTACCCTCCTGTGGTATTGTTTTGTATATACAAGTTGCATCGTTGGCAACTTTGCATTTTTATTTACTTTTTCGGTTTTTATTATATATATAATTGACATTCATGTTATTTTGCTTAATTTATTCTTATATATCATTATGTTTTTAGTAATATTTTATAACTATAAAATAACTATATATTTTTGTTCATATTTTGTCAATACATATTTTGTCTTTTTTTCCATTTTCTACCAAAGTTGTATGTACAGGTTGTTCCAAATCTATCAAGACATGTTTCCGGTGTTTATTCAACTGAGCCACATATGCCAAACCAATCTGGGCCTAAGCCACACAAAGGCTGGTCCGAAGGACAAACAAAAGACACCGATTCGAGAAAAACTCGAACGGTGTCGTTTACTAAAAGTGGATTGGCGCTGGTAATACTTTATGCCATGCCTGAACTTTGAAAAGGGAAGCAGCAGCCAAATAGAGAATAAAAAGCTAATAATAGAAATGACCTACAATAATCTTGTTATAATAGCTATTTTTTATATTTCGTTACATCAGATTTTTTCGGTGCGGCTTGCATCAGCAACAACAAGGTTAGTGGTCAACGGATCAAGCCCTCGTTCCATACATTCGACCGAAGCATAAAAGGACTGTGACATACTCCCACCACTTAGCACCACATTTGGGATCTACCAAATGCTTATGCTAGAAGTGAGGGCTTCTTGCTCAAGTAACCTAACGGCTACAGTATCAGCAAGCTATCCCCGTGTGCCCCACGGTTTCTTTTAGCTGTTTATGCCAATACTAATATTCCTTGTTTCTTGATATTGCGTGCAGCATTTACATCTCTGTCACAAACGAAACCGCATTCACATCGATAAGTGCGTTCCGACAGAGATAATTCTTCTTTTACTTTCCACAGCAAGAACAGGTTTACTGCTT
>NZ_JPME01000032.1 GCF_000732605.1 Lacrimispora celerecrescens
AAGGTGATGTCCTCAGGCAGGTGCTTTACGGCGTGGGGGTACTTGTACCAGACCTCATGCTGCATGTGCTTGATGATCTTAAAGATGGTACGGACAGTTTCCTTTAAGGTTTCTTCATTCCGTTCCTCTCTGGTAATAACCTTTTCCCAGTCCCATTGGTCTACATAACAGGAGTGAAGGTTGTCTAAGTCCTCATCTCGCCGGATGGCGTTCATGTTGGTATAAAGGCCTTCGCCGGGCAGAAAGCCGTATTCATGAAGGGCCATACGCTTCCATTTGGCAAGGGAGTGAACGACTTCAACGGTTTCATCCGGAATACCGGCGATATCAAACCGTACCGGGCGCTCCACGCCGCTTAAATCATCGTTTAATCCGCTGCTGCGCTCTACAAATAGGGGGGCTGAGATTCGTTCCAGATTCATCTCTTTACCAAGCTCTTTTTGAAACGTATCTCTAATGTATTTAATGGCCTCCTGGGTCTCACGTACGGAGAGTTTGGGGTCATAGTTTTCCGGTATGATGATTTCCATGTGGTATTCCTCCCAAATAAAATGTTTTTATTATGGTATCATTAATATGAAAAACGTGCAACTATTGTTTTAATATGGGTTAAGGAAGGAAAGCCTTTGACTGTCAGCAAAAAAGTTGCATGGGAACTGGGCCTGTGATATGATAAATGGAAGTTAAAAGAAAAGAGCAGAGTGATATGAAGACAGAACGAATTATAATAGAAGATAAAGAACAACCGGAGGAAGAACTGCTAAAAAAGCCTGCGGAAATATTAAGAAATGGCGGTCTGGTGGCGTTTCCGACGGAAACCGTGTATGGTCTGGGAGCTAATGCCCTAAACGAAGAAGCGGCAGGGAAAATTTATGCGGCAAAGGGCAGACCCTCGGATAATCCGCTGATTGCCCATATAGCTGATTTTGATGATCTGCCTCCCCTGGTTACTGTCATACCTGAAGCTGGACGGCGGCTGATGGAAGCGTTTTGGCCGGGGCCTTTGACCCTGATTTTTCCAAAAAGTGAATTAGTTCCCTATGGGACTACCGGAGGTCTTGATACGGTGGCAGTGCGTATGCCAGCCGATCCGGTGGCAAATGCTCTCATTCGTTTGGCCGGAGTGCCGGTGGCAGCGCCCAGCGCCAATACTTCCGGACGGCCAAGCCCCACTACGGCTGATCATGTATGGCAGGATATGAATGGAAAGATTGAAATGATTGTAGACGGAGGGGCCGTAGGGATCGGTGTGGAATCCACAATCATCGATGTATCAGGGGATGAACCGGTGATATTAAGGCCAGGAGCCATTACACAGGAAATGGCGTTTGCGGTTCTCGGACAAGAAGTCCCTCTTGATCCTGCTATTGTTTCCGGGCCGATGAAAGCGGATGTAAGGCCAAAGGCCCCTGGAATGAAATATAAGCATTATGCGCCAAAGGCAGAATTAACTCTGGTAGAGGGCGAAACAGAGGATGTAATACAGAACATAAACCGGTTGGCCAAAGAAAAACTTTCTAAGGGATTTCGGGTTGGGATCATCTGCACCGAAGAAACGAGAGAGAGGTATCCCGAGGGAATGGTACGAAGTATGGGATTACGTGCCAGGGAGGAGACCATTGCCCATAACCTTTATGGAGTACTCAGGGAATTCGATGATCTGGAAGCGGATTTTATTTTTTCCGAAAGCTTTTCCAGAGACCATTTAGGACAGGCAATTATGAACCGACTGACCAAGGCGGCAGGATACCATATTTTAAATACAGGCGATAAAGCAGACGGTGCGAATGATTAATGAGCAAAACGGATTTACGGATATACCTTTGGGTATTCTTGTACACCCGATGAAGCGGGGTGGTCCCTGCCCATAAAGCATGGGCAAGAAGGAGGAAAACAAATGGCGGGAAAAAGAGAAGATTATATTACATGGGATGAATATTTTATGGGAGTAGCGGCTCTTTCCGCAAGGCGTTCTAAGGATCCCAGCACCCAGGTGGGAGCCTGTATCGTAAGCCAGGATAATAAGATTTTATCCATGGGTTACAATGGCTTTCCCATGGGCTGTTCGGATGATGAATTTCCGTGGGACAAGGAAGATGAGCAGGTGGATCCTTACAATGCCAAATATTTCTATTCCACTCACAGTGAATTAAATGCTATCCTTAACTACAGAGGGGGAAGCCTGGAAGGCAGCAAACTTTATGTTACCTTGTTCCCCTGCAATGAATGTGCGAAGGCTATTATACAGGCAGGTATTAAAACCATCGTATACGGTTCGGACAAGTATGACGGTACTCCTGCAGTCAATGCTTCCAAACGGATGCTCAATGCGGCAGGGGTTCGGTATTACCAGTATCAGCCAACCGGAAGAAAGATAGAGATCGAGGTTTAAGATGAAATTTTTGCTGGTGGCGCTTAACGCCAAATATATCCATTCCAATCCCGCTATTTACAGTTTAAAGGCCTATGCGAAAGCCCATGTAAGAGAACCGGAACTGGAGGATGGAAGATTTCAGATTGAAACCCAGGAATACACCATTAACAATCAGCCCGATGAGATCCTAAAAGATATTTTCTTAAGGAAACCGGATGTTATTGGGTTTTCCTGTTACATCTGGAACTTTTCTTATGTATTAGAGTTGATCCGGGACCTTCCGAAAGTTCTCCCTCATGCGGAGATCTGGCTGGGAGGTCCCGAGGTGTCTTATGACGCCCCTGAAATCCTTCACCGGGAACCGTCTGTTTATGGTGTCATGATGGGAGAAGGAGAGGAAACCTTTTCTGAAGTGGTGCGGTGCTATCTGGAACATAACAGGGGGAATTTAAATGGCAGGAGTTCTTCCTTTCAGGCCATAGACGGTACCGCTGTAAGAGACGAGGAAGGAAATGTGGTATTGAATCCGCGAAAGACAGCGGTGGACATGAATTCGATTCCATTCTTCTATAAGAACCTGGAGGATTTTGAGAATCGCATTATTTATTATGAAAGCAGCCGTGGCTGTCCTTTTTCCTGCAGCTACTGCCTCTCTTCTCTGGATAAGTCTGTGAGGCTTCGCGATAGCTCCCTGGTTTTAAAGGAGCTTGATGTGTTCCTTGAAAACCGGGTTCCCCAGGTGAAATTTGTGGATCGGACCTTTAACTGCAGCAGAAAGCATACCATGGAGATCTGGCGCCATATCATAGAACATGATAACGGAGTAACCAATTTTCATTTTGAGATTTCCGCAGATCTTTTAAACGAGGAGGAGCTGGAACTTATGTCCCATATGAGACCGGGACTTATTCAGCTTGAAATCGGAGTCCAGAGCACCAACCGGTCAACCATTAAGGAAATCCGCAGGACCATGGATTTGGAGCGTTTAAAAGAAAGGGTTGCCAAAATTAACAGCTTTGGAAATATCCATCAGCATCTGGACCTGATTGCCGGACTGCCGGGAGAAGATTACCAAAGCTTTCGCAATTCCTTTAATGAGGTATATGAGATGAAGCCGGAGCAGCTTCAGCTTGGATTCTTAAAGGTGTTAAAAGGTTCTTATCTGTGGGAAAAGACAGGAGAATACGGGGTAAAGTTTAAGGAGAAGGCGCCCTACGAGGTGCTGTCAACCAGATGGATTGACTACGGCGGGATTTTAAAGCTGAAGGCTTTGGAGGAAATGCTGGAGGTTTACGGTAACAGCGGGCAATTCCGGACGACTTTAGATAAACTTCATAAGGAGTTTGAAACACCTTTTGATATGTTTGAGGCATTAGCCGAATATTATGATAAACAGGGGTACTTAAGAATCAGTCATAGCCGTATGGCCCGGTATGAGGTATTGGAAGAGTTTATTTACAGCCGTGTACCGGAAAAGCGTTCCCTGTACCGGGATCTTCTGGTGTATGATCTTTACCTGAGGGAAAATTTAAAGAGCCGGCCTGTTTTTGCAGCAGACCAGGAGCCTTATAAGGACCGGGTAAGGGCATTTTTTGAGGAAGAGGCTGCGGCATTCCGGTATTTGGAGGAAGGATACGAAGGTTATGAGGCCAGACAGCTTATAAAGATGGCTCATGTGGAGGTATTCCGGGACGGAAGAGCGGTTCTTTTTGATTATAAGAAACGGGATGCCCTGTCTCATAATGCAGCGGCTTATGAAATCGGTGTATGGAGGAAATGATGGCAAAGAGAGAGACAAAAGCAGAACGTCAGGCCAGGGTATTAAAGGTGCTTGAGGCCCTCGACCGGGAATATGGAACGTCATATGTATGCTATTTAAACCACGAAAATCCATGGCAGCTATTAATAGCGGTCATTCTAAGCGCCCAGTGCACCGATGCCAGGGTGAACATGGTGACACCGGACTTATTCAGGAAATATGATTCCCCAAAGAAGTTTGCACAGGCGGATTTAAAGGAATTGGAGAAGGATATCCATTCTCTTGGCTTTTATCATATGAAGGCGAAAAACATCATATCATGCTGTCAGGACCTGGTGGAAAAATTCGGAGGTGAGGTTCCGCGGACCATGGAGGAACTGACCTCTCTTGCAGGAGTTGGGCGTAAAACAGCCAATGTTATCCGGGGAAACATCTACCATGAGCCAAGCATTGTAGTGGATACCCACGTAAAGCGGATCTCCAGAAAGCTGGGCTTTGCAAAGGAAGAGGACCCGGAGAAAATTGAGTATGAACTGATGAAGGTACTTCCAAAGGAACACTGGATTTTATGGAATATCCAGATCATTACTTTAGGCAGATCCATTTGTGTTGCAAGAAACCCTAAGTGCAGCCAGTGCTTTTTGGAAAAGCTTTGTCCCAGCGCCGGACTGGAACCAAGTCAGAAGAGGGAGGATTAATGTGGTATCATCCTATATTGCCGTAGATTTGGAAACTACCGGTCTTGACCCAAAGCAGGATAAGATCATTGAAATAGGAGCGGTGAGGGTTATAGAGGGGCAGGTTACAGAAAGCTATGAAACCTTTGTTAATCCTTACAGGAAATTGGGACCTCAGGTGGGTATGCTCACCGGCATTACTGACCGCCAGTTAGAAGCTTCCCGTGGAATCGGAGAGGTGATCAGCGGATTTTTGGATTTTGCAGGAGATTTGCCGATTCTGGGACATCACGTAATATTTGATTACAGTTTTTTAAAGCGCGCAGCAATCAATGATGGCTATGAATTTGAGCGTCAGGGAATCGACACGCTTAAGCTTGCAAGAAGATTTATGCCTCTGGAAGAGAAAAAAAATTTAACAGCAGCCTGCGGATATTATGGGATCGTTCAAACCTCAAGCCACCGGGCACTTGCAGATGCAAAAGCAGCTCATGAACTGTATCAGGAATTGGCAGCACGGTATGGGAAAGAATCGCCGGAAGCTTTTGACTCTCAGGCTTTGATTTATAAGGTAAAAAAAGAGCAGCCGGCCTCAAAAAGGCAAAAAGAACACTTGCAGGATTTATTAAAATATCATAAAATAGTTTTATCTGTGCAAACAGAACATTTATCCAGAAATGAAATATCAAGAATCACGGATAAAATCATAGCACAGTATGGAAGAATATAAGAGAGGTGATACGATATGATTAACTTTAACAATAAAAACAACAGAAAATTTTTATCAGTAGTTTTGATCCTTGTAGTAATTTTACTGATTGCTGCCATGGTGCTTCCTATGATGCTTCAGTTTCTATAAGCGAATCAGGAGGTGTATTGGCAGCGTACAGGCACAGCAGAGCATGAGGAATGATTATGAAAAAGAAAACTTTGTCCATGAGCCTGGCAGCGATCGTAATAGCAGCGGGAATTGGGCTTCTTTCTCCCGCGTATGCCATGGCTGATACTCTTCCGGATGGGATATATGTGGGAGAATATAATCTGGGAGGTATGACAGAAGAAGAGGCCAGCCAGAAGATACAGGGTCTGGTAAATGAGATGGAAAACCAGAAAATAACGTTGATTGTTGACGGACAGCCGGTGGAAACCCAAGCAAAAAATCTGGGCTTTCACTGGAGTAATCCGGAAGCCGTGTCCCAGGCCGCATCTTCCTGGCAGGGAGGCAACTTAATCAAACGGTATCTGAATAAGAAGGATATTGAACAAAACCATGTGATCATCCCTCTGGAAACGGCCCTTGATGATGGAAGTGTGGCTGCATTTGTGGCAGATAAATGTGCACAGGCAGTAATGGAGCCAAAGAATGCGACCATAGTCCGTGGTAAGGGGGAATTTATCGTAACTCCCTCGGCCATTGGTAAAACCGTAGATGTGGCGGCTACAAAGCAGGCCCTGGATGCGGCTCTTGCCAATGGGCTGAAGGAACCGGTAACAGCCACCGCAGTGGTCTTAGAGGTAAAACCTGCAATTACCACGGATGATCTGATAACCATAAAAGATGTGCTAGGAACCTTTTCCACCAGCTTCTCTTCCAGTGGTGCTTCCAGATCCAAGAATCTCCAGGTAGGCGCAGGCAAGATCAACGGTCACGTGCTGATGCCGGGGGAAACTTTGTCTGGTTATGAGTGCATGCATCCGTTTACCGTAGAAAATGGCTATGCAACGGCCTCTGCCTATGAGAATGGCCAGGTTGTAGACAGCATTGGCGGAGGAGTCTGCCAGATTGCCACCACCCTTTACAACGCTGTACTGAGGGCAGAGCTGGAAGTTGCCCAGAGGCAGAACCACTCCATGATAGTTGGCTATGTGAAACCCTCTGAAGATGCAGCCATAGCCGGTACGTATAAGGACATTAAATTTACCAACAATTACAGCACGCCCATTTATGTTGAGGGCTATACTTCCGGAAAGACCCTTACCTTTACCATCTATGGGAAAGAAACCAGACCTGCAAACAGAACCTTTGATTTTGTTTCAGAGACCTTGAGTGTAACGGATCCGGGTGCTCCAAAGGAGATTGTGGATCCAACCTTGCCTCCTGGAAGCAAAAGCCAGGTCCAGTCTGCACATAAGGGTATGAAGTCCAGGCTGTGGAAAGTTGTATATGTGGACGGCGTTGAACAGAGCCGGGAGATCCTCCATACGGATACCTATAATCCATCAAAGGCCATCATAAAGGTGGGGCCGGCTGCTCCTGCGGTTGCTGTGCCGGCTGAAACTCCCGGGATTCCAGTGGAAACGCCTCCGGTTGTAATACCGCCTGAGACAGTTCCGGCGGATACCGGTAACGCAGTACAGGAAGGACCCCAGGTGCCGGAAGATGCCTCATTAGAGGCAGGACCGTAAGCGCAGGCAGGTAAATATATGAGACGGATTGAAAGGGAGAACACCGGAACCGTGAGGCCCGGGCAAGATCTTGTTGTTGCAGGATATGCCGGGCTGTCCGGTACGGTGGTAACCGTAAAAAATAAAAGAGAAGAATTGTATCAATGGTTTTCCAGAGACTATGTAGACCGGATTTTGGATTCCGGGAACATGGAACTGGAAGGAGATTTGGAAAAGTGGAAAGAATTCGGTGCATCCGAATGTGAACCGGCAGGTGAGGGCGGAATTTTAAAGGCTCTTTGGGACTTATCCGGCGCTTATATGACGGGAATCCGGTTTTCCCTACTTGAGATTCCGGTAAAACAGGAAACCATTGAAATTTGTGAGCGGTACGATTTAAACCCGTACCGCCTTTTCTCGACAGGCTGCCTGCTTTTTTCGGCTGATAACGGAGGGGATCTGGTACATGCTTTAAAAGAGCAGGGAATCCATGCAGCGGTGATCGGGAAAGTAACGGGAGGCATCAAACGTATCATTGACCACGGGGAAAGCGTCGGCTATCTTGACCGGCCCTCAGAGGATGAACTTTATAAGGTTTTATGTCCAAAAGGTGCGGATAACAATTAGGATTAACCTGAGGGCATACCTCTATGTCCCAAAAGCGTGGACAATAATAAAATCAGGAGGCAGGATATGAGAGAAAAAATATTGGCAATTATTGAAAAAAACAGCAGGATCGATTTAAAGGACCTGGCGATTCTTTTAGGGGAAAATGAGGCCGCCATTGCCAATGAAATCGCCGATATGGAAAAAGAGCATATCATATGCGGCTACCACACCCTGATTAACTGGGATAATACCAGCGAAGAAAAGGTTATGGCTCTGATTGAGGTTAAGGTCACTCCTCAGAGAGGCATGGGTTTTGACAAGATTGCGGAGCGCATTTATCAGTACAGTGAGGTAAATGCTGTTTATCTCATGTCCGGCGCTTTTGACTTTACGGTTTTCATAGAAGGAAAGACCATGAGGCAGGTAGCACAGTTTGTATCAGAAAAGCTGTCTCCCATGGAATCGGTACTAAGCACGGCGACCCATTTTGTCTTAAAGAAATACAAAGATCATGGAACCGTTCTTGCTGAAGGGACAACCGATGAAAGGATGTTGATTACGCCGTGAGAAATCCATTATCAGATCGAATTGTAGAGATCCAGCCTTCGGGAATCCGGAAGTTTTTTGATATTGTAAGTGAAATGAAGGATGCCATTTCCCTGGGAGTAGGGGAACCTGATTTTGACACGCCCTGGCATATCCGCGAGGAGGGGATCTACTCCTTGGAAAAGGGCCGTACGTTTTATACCTCTAATGCTGGTCTAAAAGAATTAAAGGTGGAAATATGCAGCTACTTAAGCCGGCGCTTCGAGGTTACATATGATCCGGACCACGAAGTTATGGTGACGGTGGGTGGCAGTGAAGCCATTGATATTGCCCTCCGTGCCATGTTAGACCCCGGGGATGAAGTTTTGATCCCCCAGCCCAGCTACGTTTCCTACGTTCCCTGCACCATTCTGGCAAATGGTGTTCCGGTCATCATTGATCTGGAGGCAAAGGATCAGTTTAAACTGACAAGTGAAAAACTGTTAGAGAAGATCACTCCAAAGACTAAAGTACTGGTGCTTCCATTTCCCAATAACCCGACGGGAGCCGTTATGAAGGCGGAGGAGCTGGAGGAGATCGCTAAAATCGTCATAGAGAAAGATCTGTTTGTGATTTCAGATGAGATTTATGCGGAGCTTACCTACGGAAGCGACCATACTACCATTGCTGCATTTCCCGGTATGAAGGACCGAACCGTGCTCATCAACGGCTTTTCAAAGTCCTATGCCATGACAGGATGGCGCCTTGGCTATGCTGCGGCTCCGAGAGTGATTCTGGAACAGATGTTAAAGATCCATCAGTTTGCCATTATGTGCGCGCCGACTACCAGCCAATATGCTGCCGTGGCGGCCCTGCGTGATGGAGATAAAGATGTTCAGGTGATGAGGGAATCTTATGACCAGAGACGCCGTTATCTGATCCATGCGTTTAAGGAAATGGGATTGGAGTGCTTTGAACCTCATGGTGCATTTTATACCTTCCCATCGATCAAACGGTTTGGAATGACCTCTGATGAATTTGCCACCAGGCTCCTTCGGGAAGAAAAGGTGGCGGTGGTACCGGGTACGGCCTTTGGAGACTGTGGGGAAGGATATCTTCGTATTTCCTATGCATACTCTCTGAAGAATCTTAAGGAGGCCTTAAGCCGTATGGACCGATTTATCAAGAAACTGGATGGAAAGGCGTAAAGGGAATGAATATTGTATTATTGGAACCGGAGATGCCGGCCAACACCGGAAATATTGGCCGAACCTGTGTGGCTACGGGAACGAAGCTGCATCTGATTGAGCCTCTGGGATATAAACTGAATGATAAACTGATTAAACGGGCCGGACTGGATTACTGGGACAAGCTTGATGTAACGGTATACAGCGATTATCAGGATTTTCTGGACCGGAACCCTGGAGCAAAGATCTACATGGCTACCACAAAGGGGCTTCATGTCTATTCCGATGTGGAGTATGAACCGGACTGCTTTCTTATGTTTGGAAAGGAAAGCGCCGGAATCCCGGAAGAGATCCTTTTGGAGAATCAGGACCGGTGTGTCAGGATCCCGATGTGGGGAGATATCAGGTCTTTAAATTTATCAAATTCTGTTTCTATTGTGTTGTATGAGGCATTGAGGCAGCATGGATTTGAACGTATGACTATGAAGGGAGAGCTTCATCACCTTCAGTGGAATGAATAAAAAATACCGGTACAGTATTTTCCAGGTTTGTCTGGAAGAAAATACTGTACCGGTATTTCTATGTTTACCCCTTTGGGAAGTTTGTTTATGCTATGGAGCGCCAGCCTTAGGCAGGCTGAAGATGAACTCCGACCCGACCCCTTCTGTGCTGACCACATCAATGTTTTCTCCGTGGGACTGGATGATTTCCCTGACAATGGCAAGACCAAGTCCGGTGCCTTTTTTATCCTTTCCCCTGGATAAGTCTGATTTATAAAACCTATCCCAAATCTTTTTTAAACTTTCCTTTGGGATTCCGATTCCCGTATCCTTAATGGACACAAAGATCTTCTCATACTTTACGGAAGCTTGTATGAAGATGGTGGAATCCGCATGGCTGAATTTTATGGCATTGTCTATCAGATTATAGAGCACTTGCTGTATCTTTCCAAGGTCCGCATAAACCATCTGAATGCTTTCTGAAAAGGTTAAATCAAAGGTGATGTTTTTATCACTGCATGTTCCTTCAAAGGATGCAGCGGTATCCTTGATCACTCGGTTGATATCAAAGCTTGTGCGGTTTAAATACCCCTTGCAGTCCAGGGAATTAAGTGTCAGCAGCCCCTGGGTCAGCTTGTTTAAACGGTCAGTTTCTGAAATAACCCTGGTCAGATATTTCTCATGCATCTCCGGCGGTATGGTTCCGTCAAGGATGGCTTCCAGGTACCCCTTAATGGAGGTTAATGGAGAACGGAAGTCGTGGGAAACGTTGGCGATAAAGGTTTTCTGATATTCCTCCATCTGCCCAAGTTCGGCGGACATATAGTTAAGCGTAGCGGCCAGATAGCCCATTTCATCTCTTGTATTTACCTCAATGTGGTGGGCTAAGTTCCCCTGGGCGTATTCGTTTGCTCCCGCCGTAATTTTTTTCAGAGGAAAATAAACATTCTTAGTAAAAACCAGGAGGATAATTAAGGAAAGGCCAAACACTACTGCTGATGTGACATAGACGATGTTTAAGATCCCGTCCCTCTCTAACTTCAAATAGGATAGGGGCAGGTGGATCACCACATAGCCATAAGTGTTATAGTTCCCTGTAATGGGCGCATGGACGCTTAAGACATCATAGGAGAATTGATGATAGTAATCGCCAATGGTGTAGGACTTGTTGCCCATTGAGGTAGGGTCAAAGTTTTCGATAACCTGTCCCTGCTTATCGGACTGTGCACTATCGGATACCACCTTGCCCTGCCGGTCTACGATCCATATCTGTGCATGAAGATAATTGCCTTCCTTAACCAATTCCGGATAAGAAGAGGTCAGCTTCATGTCCTTGCCTTGGTACATGCCGCTGTAGGAGGAAGCGATCTGATTGGCTTCGTCATACAGTGCTTCAGAACGGCGGCCGAGGAGATATTGGTCCGTGATTTCAGAAGAAAAGGTGGCAATGGTAGCAAATCCCAGGAAACCGAACAGCAGATAGCCCAGGACGAATTTATAATAGAGAGAATGTGTCATCTAGTGTTTCACCTCAAAACCATAGCATTCCATATGGATGCCGTATTCGATTATTTGACTATTATTTGACTGTTTCATAATACTACTCCATCTTATTAATTTTTACATCAAGGAATCCGAACTGATTGATATCTTAAGACGTAATTAAATTTAGTATACATCTTTTCGGGAATTAAGTCACTTCTTATTTTCCTAGATGTGATTTTTGTAATTGCTTTCATTATCTATGATCGTGATTGATTAATTTTCAACGAATCGTCCATACTATCACAGAGGTGAAAAACATGAAGAAAAACAAGGATTATCAGGATTACCAGGATTATCAGGAATATGAAGAAGATGCATCAGAGGAAGTCAATACTTTCAACAACCACTGGGGAACAGGGCATTTTCTGGGACCGAACACACTGAGATATAAAGAAAACAGAGACGTTTACGAGGAAAAGGACAGCGAGTAGCTGTCCTTTTATCTTTTTACCTCGAATTTATAGCCGATTCCCCAAACCGTTGTCAGAGCCCAGCCTGCGTGATCCTTGATCTTTTCCCGGAGCCGTTTGATGTGGACATCTACTGTTCTGGTATCACCGATGTATTCGTATCCCCAGATGTGGTCTAAAAGCTGTTCTCTTGTAAACACCTGGTTTGGTGAGGAGGCCAGAAAATAAAGAAGCTCCAGCTCCTTGGGCGGCATCTCGATGGAATGCCCCATATAGATAACGGAATAATTTGTCAGATTGACAATAAGGTCCGGATATTCTACATAATCTCCCTGGTGGTCCGTATGAAGAGCGGCGGGAACAGGGGTCGTTTGGTAACGCCTTAATACGGCCTTTACACGGGCCACAAGTTCCTTGGAATCAAAGGGTTTGATCATATAGTCGTCAGCACCCAGTTCCAGACCCAGAACTTTATCAAAGACCTCTCCTTTGGCGGACAGCATGATGATGGGAACCTGAGAGGAGGAACGCATCTCCCGGCATACCTGGTAGCCGTCCATTCCGGGAAGCATCAGGTCTAAAAGCACCAAGTGGGGACGGAACTCCGGGAATACCCGCAGTGCCTCCTCTCCGTCGCCTACGATTTCTGTTTCATAGCATTCTTTTAACAAATATAGGGAAATTAATTCTGCGATGTTGCTGTCATCGTCTACGATCAATATTCGCTGTTTTTCTGCCATAATGGCCCCCTTTCTCAAATGATTCATGCAAAGGCAGCGGGCAAGGAGAATATGCCCGCATATCCATTTGACGGCTGCCCACGAAATACTTTATTTGAATGAAACAATGGTTACGCCGGAATCTCCTTCTCCAAAGGCGCCAAGCCGGAATTCCTTCACATACTTTAACTTCTTTAAGTGCTTGTGCACCGCATTTTTTAAGGCTCCCGTCCCCCGGCCATGTACCACACGCACCTGGGGAAGGTGGGCCAGATAGGCATCGTCTAAATATTTGTCCAGCTGGGGAATGGCTTCATCCGTAGTCATTCCGATCAAATTAATCTCCGGAGAGATAGTAAAGGATTTGGACATACGCGTGGAACTACTTCCGCTTCCTGTTTTCCTGGAACCGCCGGTGGCGGGTGTGGAAACAGACTCCTCATGGAGTAGCTCTAAATCCGAAAGATTGACCAAGGAACGGAGAATTCCCATCTGCACATACAGATCGCCTTTTGCATTTGGAAGAGAACTGACAGTTCCGTTTAAGTTCATGCTTAAGACTTTTACTCCGTCTCCCAGCTTCAGCTTTTTGGGATCGATCTGCTTTCCGGGCTGTTTTTTCTCATTTTTAAGGGAAAGGGAAGAATCCACAGCCTGAAGCTTGCTTCTTAACTTGGTCCGCTGTTCTTCCAGCTCCTTACTCACGCCGGAGTCTGCTGCCAGCTTGTTAATATTCCGTATGGTCTGATCTGCCGTATCCTTGGCATCCCGGAGGATCTTCTGAGCCTCCTCTTTAGCCGCCCGTATCATCTGATCCCGGCGTTCATCAAGCCGTTCTTCCTTTTGGGTCAGACGGGCTTTTAACTGTTCTACCTCAAGCTTATAAGAGGCGACCTGAATCCGTTCCTTTTCAATGGTGACACGGTTTTCTTCCAGATGGGTCAAAAGGTCTTCAAAGGTTTCATCCTCTGCTTCCAGGTGGGTCTTCGCATCCTCAATGATATAATCCGGAAGCCCCAGCTTTTTGGAAATGGCAAAAGCGTTGCTCTTACCCGGCACGCCGATTAGAAGGCGGTAGGTTGGCCGGAGTGTTTCTACGTTAAACTCACAGCAGGCATTTTCCACACCTGGGGTTGTGAGGGCGAACACCTTTAGCTCACTGTAATGAGTGGTAGCCATGGTGCGGCATTTCATATTATGGAGAAATGACAGGATGGAGATGGCAAGGGCCGCTCCTTCCGTTGGATCGGTTCCAGCCCCAAGCTCGTCAAATAAGCAGAGAGAATTGCTGTCTGCCAGGCCCAGGATATTAACAATGTTGGTCATATGGGCGGAAAAGGTACTTAAGCTCTGCTCAATGCTCTGTTCATCTCCGATATCTGCGAACACTTCATCAAATACAGCTAACTGGGAACCGTCAAATGCCGGTATATGAAGGCCGGACTGTCCCATAAGGGTAAATAAGCCCACTGTCTTTAAGGAAACTGTTTTACCTCCGGTATTTGGTCCGGTTACGATTAACAGATCAAAGTCCCGGCCCAGATGGATACTGATGGGGACTACCTTGGCCGGATCAAGCAGGGGATGGCGGCCATCCTTAATGTTTATGATCCTTTTTGTGTTAAATTCCGGTTCGCTTGCATTGTAATGTTTGGATAAGGCTGCTTTTGCAAAAATAAAATCCAGTTTGGTCAGAATTTCAAAATTTGTTTCCAACTCCTCAAGATAGGGAGCCAGCTGGTTGCTTAAATCAGCAAGGATCATTTCGATTTCTTTCTGTTCCTGAATTTCCAGGGCCCTTAAGTCATTATTAAGCTTCACGATGGCCATCGGTTCGATAAAAAGAGTGGAACCGGTGGAGGACTGGTCGTGAACCATGCCTGATACCTGAGATTTATGCTCAGATTTCACCGGGAGACAGTAACGTCCATCTCTCATGGTGATTACCGCATCCTGAAGATAGGTCCGGTTGGAGTTTAATATGGAGTTTAACTGGGTATGGATCTTATCATTAATAGAACGCATGGAGCGCCTTACATGATGAAGTCCCGGGCTGGCGTCATCGCTGACTTCCTCTTCGGAGATGATGCAGCGTTTGATCTCTGTATTGACCGGGGTTAAGGGTTCTAACATCCGGAAAAACTCCTCCAGTGAGTCGTCCGGCAGCTCAGAGTCCTCATGGCGTCCATAGGCTTTTGCCCGGGCTGAGGCAGTAAGAAGGGAGCTGATGGAAAGAATCTCCACAATTCCCAGGGAGCTTCCTACATCCAGGCGCTTAATAGATGGCCGGATGTCTTTCACGCCCCCAAAAGAGATACCGCCTTTCTGGCGAACTCTTGTGGCGGCATCGGTCGTCTCGCTCTGGGACCTAACGATCTCATGGTAGTCCGTTGATGGGACGAGATTCCGGCACAGTGCCTTGCCTGAATCGCTGGAAGCGTATTCCGCAAGCTGTGCGATGATTTTATGATATTCTAAAGTTTTTAATGCTTTCTGATTCATATAATATTCCTTGTTTATTCTGCTTTCTCTGCATTGTGGTTCGGTGATGATGGTATCTGTTACAGTATAGCATATATGGGACAAAAACTGCAATCCTCAGGTTGTTTTTCCTGCCACTGGGATAATTATAATGTTTCTGGATTTCTGGAAATTATTCCTAAGGTTACCGGATGAAGTCTCTATTCATGTAGGTTTTTCTTGCATTAAAGGGCGAACAACCTTATAATAGTATTTAGGTCTTCTGCAAAGGAGGGTAAGTATGCCGGAAAATAACGGGCCAGATGATAGAAAGACGGAGCCCCGTCGGTTTATCAATGAAAAGATAGTGAGACAGCCCATGTCAAAAAGGGATATGTTAAAAAGGGCCTTGGGCCTTTTTGCGACTGCGGTTATTTTCGGAATTATTGCAGCTGTGACATTTGCCGTATCCCGACCTGTAGCTGAACGATTTTTTACAAAAGGGTCCACCAGTGAAAGTATTCCTGTGACCATACCAAAGGATGATCCTGAAACTGTGCCTTCCGAGGCTGAGACCGGGTCTGTAGCTGAGACAGAACCGATTGAGGATATTTTAAAATCTGCTATGGAGAAATATCCATTTTCAGTGGATGATTTAAATACTCTTTATGGAAGCCTTAGAACTCTGGTCCAAAAAGCGGACAAGGGGATCGTAACGGTCCATTCCGTAAAAACCCAGACAGACTGGTTTAATAATCCTGTGGAGAACTCCGGCCTGTTTTCAGGCGTGATTATCGCTACTGCAAATCAGGAGCTTCTGGTATTGACACCAGATGGAGCGGTGGAGGATGCGGAGGCGATTCGTGTGGCATTTTCCGACGGGACAGAAGTCCAGGGAACCATCAAGCAGACCGATAAGCTTTCCGGAATGGCCATCGTAAGCGTTTCCACGGCTGATCTTGGAAGGGCTTTGTTAGAGGAGATTAAGGCCATTGATCTGGGAAATTCCTATTCCGTGAAACAGGGGGATATGGTTGTGGCCATTGGCGGCCCTGCAGGCATGGTCCACTCTGTTGGATATGGATTTATATCGTATATAACGAAAAATGTGCAGATCACCGATGGTATGACACGCATCCTGTATTCTGATGTAAAGGGTAATGCCGGGACTGGCACGTTCCTTATGAACACATCAGGTCAGATCATCGGCTGGGTAACGGATGAACATAAGAATGATAGCAGTAAGGATATGACAGCAGCAATGGCCATATCCGATTATAAGAGTATTCTGGAAAAAATGAGCAATGGGGTGTCATTCCCATACTTTGGTATCAAAGGACAGGAAGTAAGCGCCGTCATGAACAGCAACGGTATGCCTCTTGGGGTGTATGTGGTTGATGTGCATGCAGACAGCCCTGCCTATAATGTCGGGATCCAGTGTGGCGATATCATTAGGACCATGGGAAAGGAAACCATTGTTACTATGAAGGACTTTCAGTCAGTGCTCGAAAATTCCAATCCAGGAGATGTAATTCCTGTGAGTGTTTCCCGCAATGGAAGGGAAGAATATAAAGAGATACAGTATCAGGTAACCATTGGAGCCAGGTAATCTTCCTGGCTTCCGTGTTGCCTGGGGTTAAGAATGTGGAGGAAAACAATGAGGTATGTAGAATCATTCCGTGAGGGAATGCATGTATCAGATGTGTATTTATGCAAAAATAAACAGATCGCCCTTACGAAATCGGGAAAAGAATATGGAAACCTGATTCTTCAGGACAAGACCGGGACTGTGGATGCCAAGATCTGGGATCTGGGATCTCCGGGAATCGGAAATTTTGAAACTCTGGATTATGTATACATAGATGCAGATGTTACCGTTTTCCAGAATTCCAACCAGTTGAATATTAAGCGGATCAGGAAAGCGGATGAGGGAGAATACGTTCCCGGTGATTATCTTCCGGTTTCTTCTAAGGATATCGGACTTATGTATGAGGAGTTTCTGGGCTTTATCCGGTCGGTTAAGAATCCTTATTTAAGAAAGCTCTCAGAAAGCTTTTTTGTGGAGGATGCCGCTTTTGCCAAGGCATTTCAGTTCCACTCTGCGGCAAAAAGTGTTCACCACGGTTTTGTGGGCGGACTTTTAGAGCATACCTTAAGCGTTGTAAAGCTGTGTGATTATTACGCCGGCTACTATCCGTTCATTAACCGGGATTTGCTCTTAACTGCAGCGATGTTTCATGATATCGGAAAAACCAGGGAACTTTCCACATTCCCGGAAAACGACTATACGGATGATGGACAGCTTTTGGGCCACATCATCATTGGAACAGAAATGGTGGGAGAGAGGATCCGGTCAATTGCAGGTTTTCCGGAAAAGACGGCTTCCGAGCTTAAGCACTGCATTTTGGCTCATCATGGGGAGCTGGAATACGGTTCTCCCAAAAAACCGGCTTTGATCGAGGCGCTGGCATTGAATTTTGCAGATAACACGGATGCGAAGATGGAGACCATGATCGAGGTATTAAAGGGCGCTGGAGACAATAACGGCTGGCTGGGATTTAACCGGTTGATGGAAAGCAATTTACGGAAGACATCTGAATAAAACAGAAAGGTGCATCAGTGATTTTTTAAATCCTGATGGCCTTTTTTTATGTGGAAATGATTTATTAATGAAGGGGAATGAAATTTTAGAATTTCTTTCGTTTTCTGTGCCCCTCCATTTAAGATTGCTTTCGTATCCTTTAATTAAAGTAAAATGATAGAAAATGTGGTATCATAAATTGGGATGCTGCGGGCGGCAGGTCCTATTAATTATCAGGTAACACCCTTTAGGGTTATATAGGCATACCTCTATGTCCGGAAAGAATGGACAGTAAGGTGAAAGGAGAGAGAACATGGAAGCAAACCATATCTTATTGGTAGAAGATGATAAAGAGATCAGAGAAGGAATTGAGATATATTTAAGGAGCCAGGGATACGAGGTATTCCAGGCGGCAGATGGTGTGGAAGGTCTTAAGATTTTGGAGAGGGAAGAGATTCATCTGGCTATTGTGGATGTGATGATGCCTCGAATGGATGGCATTACGATGACAGTAAAATTAAGAGAGACACATGATTTCCCTGTAATCATCCTGTCGGCAAAGTCTGAGGAAGTGGATAAGATCATGGGGCTTAATATCGGCGCCGATGATTATGTTGCAAAGCCGTTTACCCCCATGGAACTGTTAGCAAGGGTGAATTCCCAGTTAAGGCGCTATAAAAAATATATGGATATGCTGGAGGCAAAGGAGCAGAGGGAGAAAAGCAATGTTTATTCCATTGGAGGTCTGGAGCTGAATGAGGACACGGTGGAAGTGACTGTTGACGAAAAACCGGCGAAGCTGACTCCCATTGAATTTAAGATACTGGCTCTTCTTATGAAAAACCCGGGAAGAGTGTTCTCTGCAGAAGAGATTTATGAGCGGGTCTGGAATGAACGGGCCATTAACACAGATACGATCATGGTTCATGTAAGGAAAATCAGGGAAAAGATCGAGATCAACCCGAAGGAACCGAAATATTTAAAGGTGGTGTGGGGCGTTGGATATAAAATTGAGAAACAGGCATAGAATCAGCATATTTCTGGCATTAATCGTAATTTTGTCGGCAGCATCTGTCATGGTGGGGCTTTATCCATTTTTTGAAAATGAATCAGCCAGATACGAGGAGCCTGTTTATGGGCAGGATGCGTTTCTTAAGCATCTTGTGCTGGGCAATTATGTACTTTATCTGGAACAGGCCCAGTATGAACAGGGCAGCGTCATATCTCCCTTTCAGTTCTATTTCCCTCTGGCAGAGGAGGAATTAAAGAATGGTGTGAACAGCCGGACGGCAGCCTCGGAAGGAGAGCCGGATGCCATGGAAGGAGTGGATACCATTACCATTGCCGGGGAAGAATCCAATGGATTGCCTGACCAGGAGGAGCGCATTGATTATTTAAAGGAGCTGCGTCAAAACTGTGTCAGACAATATGAATCCTGGAACCGGAATTTTAATGGCATAAGAAATTACCTGGATTATCAGATCCTTGATGGCAATGGCAAAGTTTTGGCTGATCATGCGGGAGGCCGCTCCATTGGTGGAAGCGATGAATATACGTTTAAAGCAGAGCTTCGTTATGATGATCTTGGGCGTATGCAGGCTGGGGCAGTAAGCGGAGACAATACGGTCAAACTTATGAATACCCTGGGGACGTTAGGGGATAAGGACCCCATGAGTGATCACTATTGGGAACAGTATCGTTATGAGACGGATTTAAAGCTGAAAAATCCAAGAAATGTTACCTTTGCTTATGGAATGAGACCCCAGCAGATTGCTGCATATGAAGATGAGAGAGAAACGGTCTGGAGCGCCTATAATTACTCAGGCAGCGTTTCCCGGATATTCTTTGGTCTGGTCTGTGCCGTAGCGATTGCAGCCTTTTTGCTCTCCTGTTTTGATCCGGACCTCCCGGAGTACAGCCGGATATTACGAACGCCTTTTGAAATCGTTGGGGGAGTCATCTGTGGAGGTGTATTTTTTGGCACAGGAAAGGTTATCATTGATGTGAAAAGTATTTTTAATGGAAAACAACTGCGAGAATCCGGCTATTTCTATTGGAGCCTTTAGAAAAAAAATCAGTCTGTGATATCGGATAAAAGGAAACGAG
>NZ_JPME01000033.1 GCF_000732605.1 Lacrimispora celerecrescens
AAGGTTATTACCAGAGAGGAACGGAATGAAGAAACCTTAAAGGAAACTGTCCGTACCATCTTTAAGATCATCAAGCACATGCAGCATGAGGTCTGGTACAAGTACCCCCACGCCGTAAAGCACCTGCCTGAGGACATCACCTTTATCACTTCCCAGGAACTGGAGGACCGTTATCCGGACAAAACTCCAAAGGAGCGGGAAAACTTAATCACAAAGGAGTACGGCAGTGTCTTTCTCATGAAGATCGGAGACAAGCTTGAGAGCGGAAAGCCTCATGACGGCAGAGCTCCTGACTACGACGACTGGCAATTAAACGGGGACATCCTGTTCTGGTTTGAGAATTTAAACTGCGCCCTGGAAATCTCCAGCATGGGCATCCGGGTAGATGAAGAATCCCTGGCAAGTCAGTTAGAAAAAGCCGGATGCGAAGACAGGAAAAGCCTGCCTTACCATAAAATGCTTTTAAATGGAGAACTGCCCTATACCATCGGAGGCGGTATCGGACAATCCCGTCTCTGCATGCTTCTTCTGGACAGGGCCCATGTGGGTGAGGTTCAGGCCAGCATCTGGCCAAAGGATATGCGTGAAGAGTGCAGGAAGCATAATATCATTCTTCTTTAGACCGACCGGATAAATAGAAGGGAGGTTGTTCAATCACAATTGACCGTGATTGAACAACCTCCCTTTTCTATGTAAATCATGTCAGAGTTGGTACCAAGTTCTCTTTAACAGGGCGTTTTCAGCTTGAAGGTCTGAACCATTTCCTTCAGCGCCTCCGCCTGTCTGTACAGTTCAGATGTTGCGGCAGTACTTTCCTCAGACGCTGCTGAATTTATCTGCACCGCACTGGACACCTGGCTGAGTTCATCGTTTATGCGGGCGATACCGGAAGCTTGCTCAGACGATGCACCGGCAATTTTTTCCGCCAATCCGGCGACCTGCTCTATTCCACCCACAATTTTATTAAAAGCGTCTGCGGTGGTCTTTGCGATCTTCATTCCGTGCTCGGCTCTCTGTATGGAGTTTTCAATCATATCCGCTGTTTCCTTTGCGGCTTTTGCAGAACGGGCCGCCAGACTCCGAACTTCATCTGCCACAACCGCAAAACCTTTTCCGTATTGGCCCGCCCTTGCGGCCTCTACCGAAGCGTTTAATGACAGTAAATTTGTCTGGAAAGCAATGTCTTCAATCGCCTTAATTACTTTTGAGATATTTGATGAGGATAAGTTGATCTCATCCATGGCTTTGAGCATTTCCTCCATGTGCTTGTTGCCATCCACGGCTCCATATCTGACGTCATTTGCACATGCCATAGCCTCTGCCGCATGATCTGTGCTTAAGCCGATCCGAATTTTCACCTCCGCTACAGCAGCAGCCAGTTCCTGAAGGGAGCCTGCCTGATGGCCTGCCCCTTCTGATAGGCGAATGCTTGCTTCCGATATCTGGCCTGCTCCGTTTAAAACCTGACCTGATGTATCGCATATTTGAGACAATATTTGGTTATTTTTCTCTACGATGCTGCTAAGCGCAATGCCGAGGACATCCTTCTCCGAATTTACTTTCACATCAACAGTCATATCTCCGCGGGCTATTGCTTCTGCTGTCTGAGCCTGGTTTCTGGTGTTTTCCACCATTGCCTTAAAGGATTCCATCAGCTCTCCCACCTCGTCCTTTGTGAGAACCCGTACGTTTGCGCTCGCATCTCCCACAGACAATTGTCTTGCGATGTTGTTAAGAATTTTAAGAGGGCGCACAATGCTTCTGTTTAAGACCCTGCATATTATGGAGCTTGCAATACCAGATAGAATGGTCAACAGCAGTATTGCGGCCGAAAAAAACGCAAAAAATACCGCTGAAACACTGCCTGTAGAATATAATCTGTAAATGGTGAAAAGGCTTATCAAAGATATTATAACTGTTATGATGTTCACTATACCGAATCCTAGTGCCAGCCTTTTGCTAAGAGCAATTGAATTCTGTTTTTCCTGTATTCCCCGTTTTTCCATTTGAGTTGCACCCCTTATTTTGATTTTATATCTATTGTATATATCGACAGATTCCGGCATTATTTTAGCATAATTACGATATTTGTCCATATAAAAATTGATAGGGCGTAGACTGCATTGGCATTTAATAAAAAAGCTGAAGCGAACCGTATCCGCAACAGCCTTGATGTTTTACATAAATTGATAAATATTATACAAATTGATACCTATGATAACTACCATCAAAGACAGGAATAACTTGTCCACCACCTTCTCGTCAATCCTTTTATTGATCACCCGGCCGCTCATCCCGCCAAAGATCCCTCCTATCACCATGAGCACCAAAAGCCAGATGGAGAATTCCGGGACCGTTCCTGTTACCAGAGAATTCAAAAGTCCAGTGATCTGGGAAAACAAGATGATATAAAGGGAATTCTGGGCGGCTGCCTTCGTATCCATGGAAAAGAAGAAAAACAGCACCACCAGGTTAATGGGGCCTCCTCCAATTCCTAAAAATGAAGAGAGAATTCCAAGAACCAGTCCGATCAGCACACAAATGACCGAATTGGTCACATGATGAGTATGGATCTTGTCCTTTTTAATCGTATAGATCAGAGTTCCCAGAGTGATCACCAGGAGACAAGCCGCCTGAACGGCCCCCACCATATCTTTGTCTGCAAACAGGGAAGAAACCGCCTGGAACATGGACTTTCCAACAACTCCGCCAATGGCCGCTCCTATGGCAAGAGGTGTCCCTGTCTTCATATCTACCAGGGACTCTCCACTCATTTTCCCTTTGATCACAGAATAGCAGGTCATTGCAAGCACAGTACAACCTGACAGAAAGCTTATGGCTGATACGCTTAACACTCCAAATGCATCCAAAGTAGGCTTAATGATAACGCCTCCACCAATTCCGCAGATGGCGCCTGCAATGGATGCGCCAAAACTGATCAATAGAAATAATCCATATAAATAACCACTCATTTTATCTAAATCCTTCCTCGCCGGTATTAGCGGCATTCTTTTCCCACCTCAATAGACCCCAGCCAGGCCGTTGTCCCCTGGGCGGCAAAAAAGCGGCAGATTGTCTCATAATCCTCCGCTGCTGCCGCTTTCACATCAACCCTTGCAGATCCCGCTGTGAACTTCTGCTATTTCCCATATTGCTCCATCCCCTGCCAGCAAGTCTCCCAAAACAAAGCTGCCGTAAAAAAACCGTACGTTTCTGAATAATGTTTTCATCAAAAAGCTCTCTTATCCTTCTTCAGACCGCCGCTTTTTTTATACGCTGTGTTTTATCATATCACAATCCGCCCAAAGATTCCATTTTATTTATTCAAACTCCTGAACAGCCTTTTCTTTACAGCCATTTATCAATTTCCCTGTAACGCTCTGCCATCTCATCAAGTGTCACACACTCAACCAGCGAGACCCTCCCATAGGAGCCGAACTTTACAATCAAGGTTCCTACCACTTCCTTTACTCCCCGCTCTACGCAGTCGACAATGGCGGCTACATCTTCATCGGGGATGGTGCCGTACATCACCGTATCCATGATGGGCGGTAAAAATACCCTGGGATCAAAAGCTTCCTTCATTGTCTCCAGCCGCTCATAAATAGCACCGATTGACCCGCTGTTTCTCTTCTCCTGATACTTTTCAAAGAATTCCTTCATGTTCCGGGTAACAGCAAGACGGATATCTGTATCCACGTTAATCTTATTAATCCCAGCTCCAATATCTGCCGTAAGCTGTTCCATGGATATTCCTTCGGTGTTTGACAGCTTTCCGCCAAGATCATTGATCTCATCTACTATGTATTTCGGTACGGTGGAGGAACCATGGGAAACCAGAGCACCGAAGATCCCCTGATGATTCATGCATTCCCTGATTGCAATGACAATCTCCTTACGCAGCTTAACATCCTTTCCCTTAGATGCTCCATGCATGGTGCCATAGGAAATCGCCAGGGCATCAACACCGGTTTTCTGAAAGAATTCCACTGCGTCTAATGGATTGGTATAAGTAGAAGAATCGGAAAATACGTGGTCTTCCACGCCGGCGAGCACTCCCAGTTCCCCTTCTACGCTGACTCCTCTGCCATGGGCATACTTTACCACTTCCCTGGTAAGCTCAATGTTCTCTTTAAAAGGCAGGGAAGAGCCGTCGATCATGACGGAAGTATAACCGCCTTCTATGGCGGCCACGCAGGAATCAAAGTCTCTACCGTGATCTAAATGGAGAACAATCGGAATATCAGAATCCATACCGTATTTTTTTACCGCATTTCCAATATTTCTCGCCCCGGCCTTTTTATCTTCCAGGGTTGCATTTAGAAAATCAATCCGTCCTCCCATGAATCCATTTGCCAGATCCGCCCCCTGCAAAATGGCAGGGGAACGGAACATTTCATGTACTTCGATTACTGCTTTGGCCTGGGCGACCGCATTCACGTTAAAACCGCCCTGACCAAAGCCATATTTTATGGTAGCCTCCATAAGAGGTCTAAGTGGTATTAAGCTCATTTGTTTCTCCTTTATTCAATCGGTTAAGGCTGCTACAAATTCTGTAAACGTCAGGGTAATATCCGGATGGTTTTGCAAAAGACTTACAGGGAATTCTGGGGTTGGCTCCCCATATCCGGCCCTCCGAACCACAGCTCTGTGCCAGTTTCGAAAGCATCCCAAGCGTATTTTCCCCGCTTGTGCAATCTCTTGAATACCAACCGTAACGCAGTAAGAAGGCATATCCTCCAACGCCCCGTTAAAATCTCCGATGGCATTAGCCGCTCTAGTTTCCGGGCTTATTTTTAATATTCTCGTCTTTTGGGCTAGAAAATCTTCTGAACTTAATGTCCCGTCCGCTTCATTAAACGCCACGTGGCCGTTAATGCCAATGCCTCCAAAGACAATGTCCACACCTCCAAGCCTTTCTATCAGCTCAGGAATATAAGAGAGATTGTCTGGGTCTGGGAAAATTCTCTGCTCCGGCGGTATTATCAGCTCCGGCTTGATTTTAGAATAAACGTTTCTGTCCATAAATCCCCGAAAGCTTAAGGGGTGATCTGCAGAGATCCACCTTTTTTCATCATCTAAGTATTCGTCCATATTTATGAACCAAACATTCTTTAAGCTTATGTTTTCCTCATTCACCATTTCCACAAAGTAAGGATACTGGCCAACAGGACCTACCGGACAGATGAATACGGTCCTTTCTCCCCTGGCATTATGGTTTTTTATCTCCTCCGCCATCTGCTCCGCCATCTGACGGAACACCTCATCGTTATCCTTCATACAAAACAGCTTCATCTTCGGATTCTTCAAAAGGGCTTCCTTATCGTATCCGTAATATTCATGCTTCATGTGAATTCCCCCTTATTTATGATGATGAGCCATACATCCGCAATCCTCATGTCCTTTTCCGCCAGAAGTTTCCCCCTTCATCATCAGATGGACGGCACTCAGCTTAAATGTCTGAGGAAGCACCAGGATGTTAGGATTTGCTCCCACAAATTTCTTCTTTGCATCTTCCAGTGCCTCTTCCACCGTAGCTCTCGTCTTCAATCCCATGCCCCGGGCAAACCCGGGATCCTGGGCTCCGCATAAGTAGATGGCAGAGGTATTCATCTCGGCAACATGGGCGCAGCTAATCATGGAGAACCCGTGGAAGGGATGAAAGGCATTGCAGTAACGGTATTTCCTGATATACTCTTCATCGGTTGCAAAATACTCTCCATAACGGTTCATATCCGGCAGAGTATTCATCTGGTCATGCTGGAACATCTCATACATTTCTCTTAAATATGGCCAAAGCTCGTCATGGAAATATCCATTGCAGGTGGAGGTGAAAATGATAACGCAGTTATCACTCATAATCCTCTTATGGCGGATCACCTGGGCGGAAATGGCCTGCATCAGCATGATGGGGTTGGTCCCCATCCCATCTCCGTAATGGAAAAACTGGGGCATACCGAAAATCATTACATCGTATTTCTTTTCAGCCCATGGCACGTAAGTACGCTTATCAGCCGTAATCCAGGAGTGGGGCTGCATCACAGCCGCATACCCACTGTTGATCTCGATCTGGCGGGATTTTGTATCCAGAACCGCATCACAGCAGAAAAATTTCTTTCCCATACATGTTTCCATATACTGCCCGATCTCGTCAAACTTTGTCCTCATAAGGGATTTTCCGCTAACAGGAGTGAAATCTGCCCGATGCATAACCTCCGGCACGTGGTGGGAGGCAATGGAGCGCCAATGGGTAATTCCTGTGGAACAGTGCTTATAGCCGCCGGAATAGCCGCCGTATGGGTTTCCCTGGGTGTGCCCGATGAGAATCGCCACATCACTGTCATAAACGTATTTGTTCATCAGGACCGGATCGCCCCGCTCTGTTGTCCCAAGATCCACCAGATGATCGTAATCCTCGCTGTCGTGGTTGATGATCTGATGGGTGTACCAGAATTCATGGAACAGTTCATTTCCAAGCACGGCCCTGATTTCCTTTTCCGTATTCTTTCTATGGAGACCGTTGGAGCAGATCAAAAGAATGTCCTTCTTTTCCACGCCCGCATCATATAATTCTTTTAAAATCAGTTTTATGGAAATTTTCCTGTGAGAGGTGGGCTGTTCTCCTCCCTTTACCCGGTCTGGAAATACAATGGTTACTTTCGAACCCTTATGAGCCAGTTTTGAAAGAGGCTCCATGCCCATAGGGTTTCGTAATGATTCAAGGGTCTTTTCCTCCAGCTGATCCTCAGGAATATAAGGCGGATCCGGTACTGTCTCCCCCGGAATAAATATATCCGCAGTATCGGGCAATGTGACGTTTACAGTTCCCTGTCCATACTCTAATGCTACATTCATCTTACACGTCTCCTTTTCTCCAATTTTTTCGAATGATTTAAGCCCTATTTTCCTAAATAGGCCCCTATGATCTCTAAATATTCCTCTGGATAAAATCCGATCTCACCCTGGAATCTGGTCAGGGCGATCAGACCTCCGTCAATGACCGGAATGGAAGCCAGCATCTGTGCATTATCAGCCTTTAATCCACCGCCGTAGACAACTGGAAGTCCACCGGTCACTTCTTTGATGTAAGAGCCGATCCTGGCTATGTACTCTTTATCCGGCGGAGTTTTCCCCGGTCCAATGGCCCATACCGGTTCATAGGCGATGACGACTCTCCCAGTGTCCACACCAGATAATCCGGTCCCAAGCTGCTCCTTTAATACTTCCTGCCAGCGTGGCTGCTCCTCTGCGGTTTCCCCAATGCAGTAAAGCACGGACAGTCCTGCCTTAAGCGCCTGTTTAACCTCCTGATTCAGCAGGCGGTTAACCGCATGGGAGTCGGTCACTCCTGCTTCCGAAAGAATCCCTGCCTTGTCCCTTCGTTCCTCACAATGGCCGATGATCGTGGTGGTACAGCCAATGGCTTTTGCCGCGTTTGCCGTGCGGTTCGTAGTAAAGGCCCCAAAATTTCCGCCGACTGCGGTATCCTCACGGAACACTCCCTGACAGCCGATGTTCACCGGGCTATTTTCCCCCAAAGCACTTGCCGCTTGGATCAAATGGGCTTCAGGAAA
>NZ_JPME01000034.1 GCF_000732605.1 Lacrimispora celerecrescens
CGGTCGGCCCAGTAGCTCCAGTAAGTCCGGTAGGCCCGGTAGGTCCGGTGGCTCCAGTAAGCCCGGTAGGTCCGGTAGGTCCAGTGGCTCCAGTAAGCCCGGTAGGTCCGGTAGGCCCGGTAGGTCCAGTCGGCCCTGTAGCTCCAGTAAGTCCGATGGTTCCAGTAGGCCCAGTAGGCCCGGTAGGCCCGGTAGGTCCAGTAGGTCCAGTAGGCCCTGTAGCTCCGGTAAGCCCGGTAGGTCCGGTAGGCCCGGTAGGCCCGGTAGTTCCAGTAGGCCCAGTAGGTCCGGTAGGTCCTTGTAGCCCTTGTAAACCTCTAGGTCCAGTAGGTCCAGTCGGTCCGGTAGGTCCGGTAGGTCCCTGTAAACCTCTAGGTCCAGTCGGTCCAGTCGGTCCAGTCGGTCCAGTCGGCCCAGTCGGCCCCTGGGGACCTCTAGGCCCAGTAGGTCCAGTCGGTCCAGTAGGCCCAGTCGGCCCCTGGGGACCTCTAGGTCCAGATGGACCGCAACAACAGCATCTATCAAAACAGCAATTATCGTCGTTATTTCTACAGTTATTCATTATAACTCCCTTCTGTTAAGTTGATTTGTGAGTTATTTCTTAAAGCCTTCTATAGCAAGGTTAAAATCATAATATAAAGGGGTTTTCACCGCTTTATACTTTAGCATATGCGTTGGAAGACAAGTATGTTAGAATAGATCAATGACCGTGAATCAACCATTAGGATTAATAAATTAAAAAGTATGTAATGTGACCACATCAATTGTATGAAACAATCTTTATATGAGGAATAATCGCATGAATTTAAAAGAATTTTTTGAAATGGTTTTAGCAAATCTCAATATGGGTAATATGGTTTCGGAACCTGAAAAGATTACAGGTGGTCTTACCCATAAAATGTACAAAATTAGCACAGATAAAGGAAACTATATCATCAAGTTATTAAATCCTAACATTATGAGTAGACCTACCGCTATGAATAACTATAATCAAGCGGATTCTATTGAAGAAATATTAAAACGAAATAACATTCCGGCAATATACTCTTTGATTTATAACAATAAGAAGATGCAAGAATTAAACGGACAATATTTTTATGTATATAATTGGTTTGACGGAAAATCATTAAAAGGCAATGAAATAAAAGAATTGAATTGTAACAAAATAGGTGAAGCATTAGCCAATATCCACAATATAGATTTTAAGAACCATGAATTCATAAGGAATGAAATTCACATAGACTTAGTAAATATATTGCCCTTGCAAAAAAAGTAAATTCACCAATCTATGATTTACTGCAGGATAAAATTGAAATTTTAAATGAAAGTATGTATAGTGGAAATAAGGCAATAAAAAACATGCCTAAAGTTTCAAGTATCTGCCACAATGATATGGATAGTAAGAATGTATTATGGATAAAAGATGACTATAAAATAATCGATTTAGAGTGCTTAGGTTATTCTAATCCATATTTAGAGCTATTCGAACTTGCATTATGCTGGTCTGGTTATGAAACATGCAATATCCATTATGATTTACTTATTTCATTTTTAAATTCTTATTTTAAAAATACAACACTAGATACTAATATCGATTGGGAAACGGTTTATGATTGTAATTTTGGAAGACTAGAATGGTTAGAAATCAATATAAAAAGAGCATTAATGATTGAATGTGACACAAAAGAAGAACAGGACATAGGTATAAATGAAGTTAAAGAAACGATAGAACATGTTGTTTATTATGCAAAGGTAAAAGATGAAGTTCTAAACAGTATTAATCAATATAAAAGTAATAACATGAAAAGTAAATAAGTCTAAAAAAAGCAAGGAAATAGATTCCTTGCTTTTTCAGTAGTCAGTTATCAATGATAGATTTTCTTCTCTTCATAAATAGGCTCACAGGTCAGATTAACGCCTAATTTCTTAAATATCTTAACATCCACATCA
The DNA here is from genome assembly GCF_000732605.1 of Lacrimispora celerecrescens. Lineage (GTDB taxonomy): Bacteria > Bacillota > Clostridia > Lachnospirales > Lachnospiraceae > Lacrimispora > Lacrimispora celerecrescens_B. The sequence goes on from NZ_JPME01000034.1 coordinate 1,951, forward strand.
GAAAGCAATACCGAAGTATGAGCATCGCACCCCTTTAATTTGGGAAGCTGTTCCAGAGCGATCTGAGCATTGGGATCGGTTGCTGCACTGGCGGACAAAGCAATTAAAACCTCATCCGTATGAAGCCTGGGGTTTTTGCTGCCCAGATAGTTGATCTTTAATTTCTGAATCGGTTCAATGGCAGAAGGAGAGATCAGATGGATGTCATGAGGAATACCACCTAGCACCTTGACCGTATTTAACAAAAGGGCAGCAGATGCACCTAATAAGTTGGTAGTCTTTCCTGTGACAATGGTTCCGTCCTCTAATTCAAGAGCGGCAGCCGGAGAGCCTTTTATTTCGGCCAGATTATTGGCAGCATTCACGACTTTTCTCATGTCAGAGGTTATTTTTGCCTGCTTCATGAGAAGCTCGATTTTATAGACCTCTTCTTTGGAACCCATATCCCTTGCCAGACGGGAGAGGGCCTGGTAATAACGCCTTATGATTTCCTGCATGGAAGCTTCTCTGCATACTTCATCATCCACCATACAGAAACCGACCATATTTACGCCCATATCAGTGGGGGATTTATAAGGGCATTCTCCGTAGATTCCCTCAAAGATAGCACTTAATACAGGAAAGATCTCTACATCACGGTTGTAATTAACGGTGGTCTTTCCATAAGCCTCCAGATGAAAAGGATCAATCATATTTACATCGTTTAAGTCTGCAGTAGCAGCCTCGTAAGCTAAGTTAACCGGATGCTTTAAAGAGATATTCCAGATAGGGAATGTCTCAAATTTCGCATATCCAGCCTTGATTCCCCGCTTGTTTTCGTGGTAAAGCTGAGATAAGCAGGTTGCCATCTTTCCGCTTCCTGGTCCTGGTGCAGTAATAATAACTAGGGGCTTTGTTGTTTCTATATAATCATTCCTGCCATATCCTTCGTCGCTGACAATAAGAGAAACATTGCTTGGATAACCGTCAATGATATAGTGACGGTATACTTTAATCCCCATTTTCTCCAACTTAGTTTTAAATAAGTCGGCCGCCTTCTGCCCAGAATACTGTGTGATAACAACGCTTCCCACATAAAGCCCTTTATCCGTAAAGGACTGGATCAGTCGTAAGACATCCACATCATAAGTGATGCCAAGATCATGGCGGATTTTATTCTTCTCAATATCCGCAGCGTTGATGGCGATCACAATTTCGGCCTGGTCTGACAGCTGCATCAGCATGCGGAGCTTGCTGTCAGGTTCAAACCCTGGGAGCACCCTGGAAGCGTGATAATCATCAAACAGCTTGCCGCCGAATTCCAGATAAAGCTTGTCACCAAACTGGCTGATCCGTTCCCTGATGTGTTCTGACTGCATGGTTAAATACTTATTGTTATCAAATCCGAATTTCATTTGTCCCTCCATGATGTGTGCTTACAGTTCAGTCATGCAGAAACAATTGTTCAATTATTTCCAGAGGGCGAACGCCCAACATGAATAAATTGGCGGCAAATACATATACCTTTCGGAAATATGTTTTATCCGCCAAATTAGGGATGGCATGGTTGAACCATAACGCATACACGAACTTTTTGACCATAGTACTTATAAATTGTATCATAAAAATCATGAAATTACCACGGAATTTTTACTATCCCCTTCTTTTTCCTGAAACCCTTTACAACCGGCCTTAAACGTGTTAAAACGTTGTAGTAAGAAGGAGGATAAAAATGTTTAAAATAGGAAGAAATGATGCATGCTGGTGCGGAAGCGGGAAAAAATACAAAAGCTGTCATTTGTCATTTGACCAAAAACTTGAAAATTATGAGGTCATGGGCGATGAGGTTCCAGAGCACTATATGATAAAAACGCCGGCTCAGATTGAAGGAGTACGCCGAGCTGGAATTATAAACAATCAGATTCTTGATCTGGTGGAAGAGATGATAAGGCCTGGCATCAGTACGGAAGATATCAATACTCTGGTACACGAGAATACCATTAAGCTGGGAGGGATCCCCGCTCCCCTTAATTTTGAGGGATATCCCAAAAGTGTGTGCATATCCATCAATGATGTAGTATGCCACGGAATCCCGGATCCTAACCGGATCTTACAGGAGGGAGATATCGTCAATGTAGATGTGACTACCATTTTTAACGGTTACTACGCCGATGCTTCCAGGATGTTTGGCGTAGGCAAGGTATCGGATGAGGCATTGAGGCTTATGCAGGTTACAAAGGAGAGTGTGGATCTGGCTCTGAAAGAAGCCAGGGCATGGGGCCATCTTGGAGATATCGGAGCCGCTATTTCGGAACATATCTATGCCAATGGCTTTACGGTAGTGCGGGAAATCGGCGGTCACGGCGTGGGGGTTGATTTCCATGAGGAGCCATGGGTCAGCCACATTGGTACAAGAGGGACCGATATGCTTCTGGTTCCCGGAATGATTTTTACCATTGAACCGATGGTAAATGCCGGAAAAGCCGATGTGGTACAGGATGACAATGACGGCTGGACCATTTATACAAAGGATGGAAGCCTGTCAGCCCAGTGGGAATATACTGTTTTGATTACGGAAGAAGGTCCGGAGGTGCTTGCAAGATAAATGGAGAAAAAACGATGTTTTTGGGTGGATGAATCCTCACCGGTTTATGTAAAATATCACGACGAAGAGTGGGGCGTTCCGGTTTATGATGATAAAAAGCTTTATGAAATGTTTCTTTTGGAGACTTTTCAGGCTGGGCTATCCTGGATTACCATACTGAGAAAACGAGAATCCTTCCGGGAAGCCTTCGATGGCTTTGATGTAGAAAAGGTGGCATGCTACGGAGAGGAAAAAATTAATCGCTTAATGGAAGATACGGGCATCATAAGGAACCGGAGAAAAATAGAAGCAGCAGTGAAAAATTCCCGTGCATTTATGGAGATTCAGAGGGAGTTTGGCTCTTTTTCCGAGTACTTATGGGGATTTACAAACAAGGAGATCATCGTTAATCAGGATGATAACTTCCAGGTAAAAACAGAGCTGTCTGACCGGGTTTCCAAAGATTTGAAGAAGCGGGGAATGGCCTTTGTAGGTTCTGTTACCATCTATTCTTATCTTCAGGCAATCGGTGTGGTCAATGACCACGAACTTTCCTGTTTCTGCCGGGAGAGCAGTCAGAAAGGCTGAAACAGAGGCGGATCATACTAAGAAAAAGTAGGGAATTATTTGATTAAAGAGTACATAGCTTATGAAATAAGAGGCTAATAATAAAAGGCTGCATCCGGAAAATGTAATTTTTATTGGAAAATTTTACAAATTATGGTAAAATGTTAAATAATTATTACATTCAACACCTGAAACCATAAAGAAAGTGAATGGGAGTATTATGAAAAGATGGCTTTTGGCAGTGATTGCATTCTCATTGGTGACCTCCGGATGCAGCAGGTACAAAGGAATTTCCGAACCTTCAGAAAAAGATGACAAAACAGAAAAATCTCAGCAGAGTACAGAAGAGTCCGAACAGAGCACAGAGGCAGATGACGGGAAGCTTCCACTTAAAGTTTCCGCTGAGCCTGGAAAGAAGCCGGTAAAGGTAAAGGGAATCTATATCTCCGGCTATATGGCAGGCTCTGAAGGGCTTCAGGCAATATTGGACAAGATCCAGGGTACTGAGATCAATACGGTTGTCATTGATGTGAAGAATGATGACGGACGGATCACCTTTGCCATGGAAGATGCACCTACGGTAAATGAGATTGGTGCCACAGAAAAGTACATCAAAGATATTGACAGTCTCATGGCTCAGTTAAAGGCCAGGGGGCTTTATACCATTGCCCGGGTAGTGGCATTCAGAGACCCTTATCTGGCTGAGAAGAAGCCGGAGTGGGCACTTAAAAACAAGGATGGAAGTCTGCACCGGGATAACAAGGGACTGGCCTGGGTGAATCCTTACCGGACAGAGGTATGGGATTATCTGGTGGAAGTGGGAACCGAGGCTTCCAAGGCCGGATTTGATGAAGTCCAGTTTGATTACATCCGATTTTCCACGGACAGTTCCATGAAACAGGTGGTATTTGACGAAAAGGATACCAAAGGCCGTTCCAAAACGGATATTATTACGGAATTTATCCAGTATGCATATGACAAGCTGTCTTCCCGCAATGTTTTTGTTTCGGCAGATGTGTTTGGTACCATCATCGGGAGCAAGGTAGACGCGGAGGCAGTGGGGCAGATCTATCAGGAGATGGCAAGCCACTTGGATTATATTTGTCCTATGATCTACCCATCCCATTACGGTGACGGTAACTTTGGAATCGATCATCCGGATACGGAACCATACCGTACCATTCGTGCAGCGTTAAAGCTGTCCAGGCAGGATCTGGAATCTGCCCGTGAGGCTGGAAAGCATCAGGCCATAGTCCGCCCCTGGCTCCAGGATTTCACGGCTTCCTATCTGGAACACCACATTACTTACGGTGCTAAGGAGGTAAGGGCCCAGATCCAGGCGGTCTATGATGCAGGTTATGATGAGTGGATTCTTTGGAGCGCATCCAACCGGTATACCTGGGATGGCTTCTTAAGCCGGGAGGCGGCGAAAGAAGAGGCAGAGGAACTTGCCAGGATAAGGGAAACGGAAGAGACTACTTCCGTACCAACGAAGGTACCAGCTGAGGCAGCAACTGAGGTATCAACTGAGGCGCAACCTGAGGCACAACCTGAGGTGCCAACTGGGGTACCAACCGAGGTTTCAACGGAGGGACAGACGGAAAGCAAAGAAGAGAAGACCAAAAAGAGCCTGGAAGGAAGCACAGCAGCAGAAACCTTACAGGAGACAAGGGCGGAAAATAAAAAGAAAACCAGAACCAAGCCTGATGTAGTCATTGTGACCACAGGCGGCTTAAGAGATTAGGAAGTGAGGAAAGCCATGGACAGAACACCCAGACCAGGAGATTTCTACCGGCATTTTAAAGACAAGATGTACCAGGTGATAACCGTTGCGGTTCATTCCGAAACAGGAGAAGAGTTGGTTGTGTATCAGGCGCTATATGGATCCTTTGGAACCTATGCCCGCCCGTTGTCCATGTTTATCAGTGAGGTGGACCATGAAAAGTATCCGGAGGTAGAGCAGAAATACAGGTTTGAACGGGTGGATATGGTTTCAGAACAGCCTGTGGCAGAAGCCAGTCACCAAAATCAAGAGTGCATGACTTCGGAAAGCTGTTATCGTGAAAATAAAAATCTTCTTGCATTTCTTGACGCAGGGACGTATCATGAGAAGCTGGAGGTTCTTGAGGATCGGAAGGATCGGTTTTCTGCAGAAGAGCTGATGGCTATCTGCGAGATTATGGAGATCGGAAGGCCGGATTCTGAACCTGAAGAGAAATATTATGCAGTGAAAAGATATTTGGAACTGCAGAATAAATACGAGGGATCTAGATTGAGGTGATTTGTTTCAGTGGACCACAGGTCATTTAATATAGAAGAAGAATTAAAAAAACTACCGTCCCAGCCTGGTGTGTATCTGATGCACGACAAGCGGGACGAAATCATCTATGTGGGAAAAGCTATCAGTTTAAAAAACAGGGTCAGGCAGTACTTTCAGAGCAGCAGAAATAAAACGGCAAAAATCGAACAAATGGTGTCGAGGATCGCACGATTTGAATACATTATAACAGACTCTGAGCTGGAAGCCCTTGTGCTGGAATGCAATCTCATTAAGGAACATCGCCCCCGTTACAATACCATGCTAAAGGATGATAAGACTTATCCCTATATCAAGGTAACGGTGTACGAGGACTATCCCAGGATCTTATTTTCCAGGGATATGAAAAAGGATAAGAGCAAGTATTTCGGACCATATACAAGCGCCGGAGCAGTAAAGGATACCATTGAGTTGATCCACAAGCTTTATCAGATAAGAACCTGTAACCGGAATCTGCCTAGAGATATCGGGAAGGAACGCCCCTGCTTAAATTACCATATCAAGCAGTGTTCGGCCCCGTGCCAGGATTATATCAGCAAGGAAGAGTACTGGAAATCCATAAACCGGGCCCTGGACTTTTTAGGCGGGAAATACGCACCTGTGATTAATATGCTGGAAGAGAAGATGCAGGCGGCATCGGAAGAGATGGATTATGAAAAGGCCATTGAGTACCGGGATTTGTTAAACAGCGTAAAGCAGATCTCCCAGAAGCAGAAGATCACGGACAGCGGCATGGAAGACAGGGACATCATTGCCATGGCAAAGGATGAAAAGGATGCCGTGGTTCAGGTATTCTTTGTCCGGGAAGGCAGACTCATCGGCCGGGAGCATTTCCATGTAAGCATCGCAACGGCAGAAGATAACACGCAGATCCTGACCAGTTTTGTCAAACAGTTTTATGCAGGAACTCCCTTTGTTCCAAAAGAGCTGTGGGTGCAGACCGTTCTTGAGGATGAGAGCGTCATAGGGGAATGGCTTTCTGCGAAGCGTGGCCAAAAGGTCAGGATCGTAGTTCCACGGAAAGGTCAGAAGGAACGCCTGATGGAACTGGCGGAGAAAAATGCCGCACTGGTACTGTCCCAGGATAAGGAAAAAATTAAGCGGGAAGAGCTTCGAACCATCGGCGCCATGAATGAGGTGGGCAGCTGGCTCGGGCTTTCTGGCATTAAGCGGATCGAAGCATTTGATATTTCCAACATAAGCGGTTTTGAGTCTGTGGGCTCCATGATTGTCTATGAAGATGGAAGGCCCAAGAGAAATGATTACAGGAAGTTTAAGATCAAGTGGGTCAAGGGGGCCAATGATTACGCCTCTATGAATGAGGTACTCACAAGAAGGTTCTCCCATGGCATTAAGGAAGCGGAAAGCTTAAAAGAAAAGGGCGTGGATGAGGAGCTTGGAAGCTTTACCCGTTTCCCGGACTTAATCATGATGGATGGAGGACGGGGACAGGTAAACATTGCCCTGGAGGTTTTAAAGGAACTGGATATTTCCATTCCTGTCTGCGGTATGGTAAAAGATGACAATCACAGGACAAGAGGGCTATACTATAATAACGTGGAAATTCCCATTGACAGGCATTCCGAAGGATTTAAGCTGGTCACCAGGATCCAGGATGAAGCCCACCGGTTTGCCATCGAATACCATAGAAGTTTAAGAAGCAAGGGACAGGTGAAATCCATTCTTGACGATATTCCTGGTATCGGCCCCAACAGGAGAAAGGCGCTGATGCGCCAGTTTAAAGGGCTGGAAGCCATAAAGGAAGCGACCGTGGAGGAGCTTTCTAAAGTGCCTGGCATGAATGCTTTGTCAGCGAAAAGCGTTTACGAGTTCTTCCATATATAGCTTTTCAAAATACGAAATCTGTGTTAGTATGAAAAAAACAGATGGAAAAGAGGAGCGTTCGCCATGCATGGAGTAGCTATTACAGATTTGATAAAGAAGATGAACTTCCGGAATATGACGCCGGAAATTGACGCGGAAAAAATTGTGATCAGCCATCCGGATGTCAATCGTCCGGCATTACAGTTAGCCGGATTTTACGACCATTTTGACAACGAGCGGGTGCAGATCATCGGTTATGTGGAACAAGAATACATTCATCAGATGAATCATGAAAGAAAGCTTGAGATGTACGACAAGCTTTTATCCAGCCAGATCCCGTGTCTGGTATATAGCCGGAGCCAGAGTCCTGATGAGGATATGCTGGCGTTTTGCAACCATTACGGCGTGCCATGCCTTGTATCAGATAAAACAACTTCCGATCTTATGGCGGAGATCATCCGCTGGCTTAAAGTGAAGCTGGCACCCTGTATCAGCATTCACGGGGTTTTGGTTGACGTATTCGGCGAAGGCGTGCTGATCATGGGAGAAAGCGGCATTGGAAAAAGTGAGGCGGCTCTGGAACTGATCAAACGAGGTCACCGTCTAGTCACTGATGATGTAGTGGAGATCCGCAAGGTAAGTGATGAGACTCTGATTGGAACTGCCCCGGAGATAACCAGGCATTTTATTGAATTAAGGGGCATTGGCATCATTGATGTTAAGACGTTGTTCGGCGTGGAAAGTGTAAAGGATACCCAGGCCATTGATATGGTGATCAAACTGGAAGACTGGGATAGAGATAAGGAATACGACAGAATGGGAATCGAAGACCAGTATACGGAATTCCTTGGGAACCGGGTGGTATGTCATTCCATTCCGGTACGGCCGGGTCGTAATCTGGCTATTATCGTTGAATCTGCTGCTGTCAATTACAGACAAAAGAAGATGGGGTACAACGCGGCTCAGGAATTATATAACCGCGTTCAGGCAAACCTTTCAAGAAAACAGGATGATTGAGGTGTCTGATGACTGGATTTTATGAAAAACTTCTTGGTGCAGCTGATAAAGACAATATAAAAGTTGGGGAAGAGATGCGTAAGCATACCTCGTTTCGGGTAGGGGGCCCAGCCGCCTGCTTTGTGACTCCGGCGGATGAGAAGGAGCTTGCTGCTGTTATAGCTCTTTGCCGTCGGGAAGAGGTACCTTTTTTCATACTTGGCAATGGAAGCAATCTTCTGGTTGGGGATGAAGGCTTTGATGGGGTGGTCATTTCCATGGACTGCTTTAAGTACTGCCAGGCGGATAAGGAGACGGGGATTTTAAAAGCTGGAGCCGGAGCACCACTTGCTCGGATTGCACTTGAAGCTTATAGGGCGACCTTAACCGGTTTTGAATTTGCAGCCGGGATACCGGGAACCCTTGGGGGAGCTGTGGTGATGAACGCCGGAGCCTATGGTTCGGAGATGAAGGAGGTTCTTCGGTCTGTTAGAGTTTTAACACCGGAGGGAGAAGTAAGGGAGCTGCCTGCTGATCAACTTTCTCTTGGATACCGAACCAGCTGTATTATACCTAAACAGTATGTTGTGTTGGAAGCAAAGATCCGGTTAAGAGATGGAGATGAGGTTTCTATTAAAAATCGGATGGATGAACTGGCCCGCAGGAGAAAGGAAAAACAGCCATTGGAATTTCCAAGTGCTGGAAGTACCTTTAAGAGGCCGGAAGGGCATTTTGCCGGCAAGCTCATAGAGGAGGCCGGATTAAGAGGTTTTTCCCTGGGCGGAGCCCAGGTTTCGGAGAAGCACTGTGGATTTGTCATTAACAAGGACAGTGCAACTGCGGCTGATATCAGAAACTTGTGCGAAGAGGTAAAGAAAAGAGTGTTTAAAAATTCCGGAGTAGCTCTTGAGATGGAGGTAAAGACACTGGGGAAGTTTTAATGGTGCAAAGGAGAACAACGTGAGGCTAATCATTGTAACAGGCATGTCAGGCGCAGGAAAGACCCAGGCGCTTAAGATGCTGGAGGATATGGGATTTTATTGCGTGGATAATCTGCCCATTCCCCTGATAGAAACGTTCGCAGAGCTGACCATGAGCAATCAGGGAGGAATCCGGAACGCAGCTTTGGGGATTGATATCCGAAGTGGGGAGGATTTATCGGTTTTAAACAGGATTTTTGATGATTGGTCAAGAAAACGGGTACCCTTTGAAATACTCTTCCTTGATGCAGGCGACGAAACACTGATTAAGCGCTATAAGGAAACCAGGAGAGCCCATCCCCTGGCGGCTGGCGGAAGGATCGACAGCGGGATTGAAAAAGAACGGGTAAAACTGGGGTTTTTAAAGGAAGAAGCGGATTATATCATCGATACCAGCCGGCTTCTTACAAAGGAACTCAGGCAGGAGCTGGAAAAGATATTTATAAACCGGGAATCCTACCGGAATTTATATATCACGATCCTTTCTTTTGGATTCAAGTATGGGATTCCGTCGGATGCGGACCTGGTATTTGATGTAAGGTTTTTGCCAAATCCCTACTATGCTGAAGAGCTGCGGCCTAAGACCGGAGAAGAAAAAGAAGTGCGGGACTATGTGATGCAGCATGGGACCGCTGCCCTGTTTTTAGACAAGCTTAACGATATGCTGGAATTTTTGATTCCAAACTATGTGCTGGAGGGAAAGAACCAGCTGGTAATTGCCATCGGATGCACAGGCGGCAAGCATCGGTCGGTTACCATTGCCAGATCTGTTTATGACAGGTTTAAATCCAGGGAAGAATTTGGAATTAAGATTGAACACCGGGACATCGATAAGGATAATATACGGAAAAGGATGGTCTAGACATGTCATTTTCTTCCAAGTTAAAAGAAGAGCTTTCCAGGCAGATCAGCCCGGCAAGACATTGCCAGATTGCAGAGATGGCTGCGATTATAAGCCTTTGTGGAAAAATAATCATATCGGAAGACGACCGCTATACGATTAAAATTAATACGGAAAATGTGGCAGTTGCAAGAAAGTACTTTACATTATTGAAAAAAACATTTAATATAAGTACTGATGTGTCCATTAGAAGAAATGCTTATTTAAATAAAAGCCGTACCTATACGGTGACAATCCGGGAGCATGAAGAAGCAATCCGTGTTTTACATGCTACAAAACTTCTTGATGAAAACGGAGAAATAGGGGAAAACTTAAATCTTGTACGGAATGTGGTCATCCAGCAGTCCTGCTGCAGGAGGGCATTCATCCGCGGTGCATTTCTCTCTTCCGGATCGTTAAGCGATCCTGAGAAATTCTACCATTTTGAAATCGTATGTGCGACAGAAGAAAAAGCACAGCAGCTAAAGTCCATTATCGCGACCTTTGATCTTGAAGCAAAGATCGTGAAGAGGAAACGTTATTTTGTGGTTTATATAAAAGAAGGTAACCAGATCGTAGATATACTGAATGTTATGGAAGCCCCGGTGGCCTTAATGGAGCTGGAGAACATCAGGATCTTAAAGGACATGCGTAACAGTGTGAACCGACAGGTCAACTGCGAGACTGCCAATATTAATAAAACGGTATCAGCTGCGGTAAAGCAGATAGAAGATATAACATATATCAGAGATACAATCGGACTTGATAATCTTCCGGACAATTTAAGCGAAATTGCCAGGGAACGGTTGGAGAGGCCGGAAGCAACATTAAAAGAGCTTGGAGAAGCTCTGGACCCTCCTGTAGGAAAATCAGGAGTGAACCACCGACTTAGAAAGCTTGGCGACCTGGCAGGGCGGCTGCGGGGGACAGGCATTAGCAGCGGAATGGAATAATCCGTTCATAGGATTGAGGAGGATAATTATGGTAAGAAAAACAGTCACCGTTGAACTTGCATCAGGCTTAGAGGCAAGACCAGTTGCTATGCTGGTTCAGGTTGCAAGCCAGTATGAAAGCAACATTTATGTTGAAATCGAATCCAAGAGAGTAAATGCAAAGAGTATTATGGGCATGATGACTCTGGGACTTGCAGCGGGAGAACAGATTACGATCACTGCGGATGGTACGGATGAGGAGCAGGCGATTGCCGAAATCGAAAAATACTTAAGCAATCACGAGTAATATTTAAAGAATACTGTGTGTTCCAGGCGGAGGCTCTGATAATGGAGGCTCCGCCTCTTAACGTATGAAACAAAGAAATCTGGTCCAAAAGGTTTTCCGGCATGTTTCTTTATGGTATACTGTTTCATAGAGCAATGAGCAGGATACGCAGGCTTCGCTGCGGCCTTATACATACATAGGAAAGAAGAAAGGAGGCACAAATGGCATTTACACATTTACACGTCCATACGGAATACAGCCTGTTGGACGGCTCCTGTAAGATAAAAGAGCTTGTGTCCAGGGCAAAGGAGCTTGGAATGGACAGCATGGCCATCACTGACCATGGGGTGATGTATGGCGTCATTGATTTTTACAGGGCGGCCAGAGAGGCGGGAATCAAGCCCATCATCGGTTGCGAGGTATATGTAACCTCCGGATCAAGGTTTGACAGGGAAACCGTAGGCGGAGAGGACAGGTACTATCACCTGGTCTTATTGGCGGAGAATAACCAGGGCTACCAGAACTTAATGAAGATTGTCTCAAAGGGCTTTGTAGATGGCTTTTATTATAAACCAAGAGTGGATTACGAGGTTTTAAAGGAATACAGTGAGGGGATCATTGCATTAAGTGCCTGTCTGGCAGGAGAGGTGCAGAGGCTGGTCAGCCGCGGGCAGTATGAGAAGGGAAAAGAAACGGCTCTTCGTTACCAGGAGCTGTTCGGGAAGGGGAATTTCTTCCTGGAGCTTCAGGATCACGGAATACCGGCTCAGAATACGGTAAACCAGGGCCTTTTGCGGATGAGCAAGGAAACGGGGATCGAATTGGTGGCCACCAATGATATCCACTATACTTATGCAGAAGATGCTACACCTCACGACATCCTGCTGTGCATTCAGACCGGAAAAAAGGTGGCAGATGAGAACCGTATGCGGTACGAGGGCGGCCAGTATTACTGCAAGTCCGAAGAGGAGATGCGGAAGCTTTTCTCCTACGCAGGAGAAGCCATTGACAACACTCACAAGATTGCAGAACGCTGCAATGTAGAGATTGAGTTCGGTGTGACCAAACTGCCAAAGTACGATGTGCCGGAAAGCTATGATTCCTGGTCTTATTTAAACAAGCTATGTCTGGAGGGTTTTGAGCGCCATTATCCGGAGGATGACGGGTCATTAAAGGAAAGACTTGATTATGAGCTGGATGTCATTCATACCATGGGGTACGTGGACTATTTCCTGATCGTATGGGATTTCATTCATTATGCCAGGTCCCAGGATATTATCGTGGGGCCGGGACGAGGATCTGCGGCAGGGAGCATTGTGTCCTACTGTCTGGGGATCACCAACATCGATCCGATCCGCTATAACCTGCTGTTTGAGCGTTTCTTAAATCCGGAGCGAATCTCCATGCCTGATATTGACGTGGATTTCTGCTTTGAACGGCGCCAGGAAGTTATCGATTATGTGGTCCGGAAGTACGGAAAGGACCAGGTGGTCCAGATCGTGACCTTTGGTACCCTGGCGGCTAAGGGTGTGGTAAGGGATGTGGGAAGAGTTCTGGACATGCCCTACGCCCGCTGTGACACCATAGCAAAGATGATCCCGGGAGACCTTGGCATGACTCTTGAAAAGGCTTTAAAGCAAAGCCCTGATCTAAGAAACGCATACGAAGAGGATTCTGAAGTCAAATACTTAATTGATATGTCCATGCGTTTAGAAGGCCTGCCGAGGCATACATCCATGCATGCTGCCGGAGTTGTAATCAGCCGGACTTCCGTGGATGAATATGTTCCCCTTTCCAGGGCAGCCGACGGAACCATTACCACACAGTTTACCATGACGACTTTGGAAGAACTGGGGCTTTTAAAAATGGACTTCCTGGGGCTGCGTACCCTGACTGTTATTCAGAATGCAGTAAAGGGAATTGAGAAAAACAGGCAATTATCCATTGATATGGACCAGATCAATTATAATGACAAGGCAGTGCTTGATTCCATTGGTACCGGAAAGGATGATGGAGTGTTCCAGCTGGAAAGCTCCGGTATGAAGAGCTTTATGAAGGAGCTGAAACCGGGAAGCTTAGAAGATATTATTGCCGGAATATCCCTTTACCGCCCCGGTCCTATGGACTTTATTCCTAAGTATTTAAAGGGGAAAAACGACCGCAGCTCCATTACCTATGACTGCACCCAGCTGGAGCCTATCTTAGGTCCTACTTATGGCTGTATCGTATACCAGGAGCAGGTAATGCAGATCGTTAGGGATCTTGCCGGATATACCATGGGCCGAAGTGACTTAGTGCGAAGAGCCATGTCAAAGAAGAAGACTTCTGTCATGGAAAAAGAGCGGCAGAACTTTGTCTACGGGAATCCAGAGGAGGAGGTAACCGGATGTATCTCCAATGGGATCGATGAAAAGACGGCAAACCAAATCTATGACGAGATGATTGATTTTGCTAAATACGCCTTTAATAAGTCCCATGCGGCAGCTTATGCAGTGGTATCGTATCAGACCGCCTTTTTAAAATATTATTATCCCCAGGAATTCATGGCAGCCCTTCTTACCTCGGTCATGGATAACGTGACAAAAGTATCCGAATACATTTTAAGCTGCAGACAGATGGGGATTTCCATCCTTCCGCCGGATATTAACGAAGGAGAAAGCGGATTTTCCGTTTCAGGAGGATCCATCCGCTACGGCCTGTCGGCCATTAAAAGCGTGGGTAAGTCCGTGGTAGAGCAGATTGTGACGGAACGGGAGCAAAATGGAATATTTCACGATATGGAAGATTTTATTGACCGTATGAGCAATAAGGAGGTCAACAAAAGAACCATGGAAAATTTCATAAAATCAGGAGCATTGGATACCCTTCCTGGTACAAGAAAGCAGAAGCTTTTGACATCGCCGGAGCTTTTGGAACATAAAGCCAAGGAGCGTAAAAATACCATGGAAGGCCAGATGACTTTGTTTGATATTGCAGGGGAAGAAGAAAAGAGTCATTTTCAGATCACATTCCCTGATGTGGGTGAATTCATAAAGGAAGATCTTCTGGCATTTGAGAAGGAAACCCTTGGCATTTACTTAAGCGGTCATCCCATGGAAGCTTACGAATCCACCTGGAGAAATAATATTACCGCAACCACCATAGACTTTATTGTGGATGAGGAAACCGGCAATGCAGGTGTTTCCGACGGTTCCTATGTGACCATCGGAGGTATGATTACAGGAAAGACCGTAAAAACTACCAGAAACAATAAAATGATGGCATTCTTAAACCTGGAGGATCTGGCGGGATCCGTGGAAGTGATCGTGTTCCCCAAGGACTATGAAAGCAAGAGGGAGCTTTTTGTGGAAGATTCCAAGGTCTTCATACAAGGCAGGGTATCCGTAGGAGAGGATCCGGTGGGTAAGTTGATCTGTGAGCGGGTAACTCCATTTACAGATCTGCCCAAGGAACTGTGGCTGAAATTCCCTGATAAGGAATCCTATATGGCGGTGGAGCGAGAAATCTTAAATGACCTAAAGGAATCAGAAGGTGATGATTCGGTTATCATCTATCTGGAAAAAGAACGGGCCAGAAAGGTTCTGCCGGCCAACCGGAACGTGAACGCGGGAGACGGTCTCCTTGATGCTCTGGTTAAAAAACTTGGTGAAAAAAATGTCAAGCTTATAGAAAAAAAACTTGAAAAGATTGGGAAAATGAATTAGAATACAACATGTATGCAATGAAAAACTTACAATAACAGATATCCGTGAATCAGGAGGAAGCTACTATGGCAAAACAAGTGAAAACCATCGGCGTATTAACCAGCGGCGGTGATGCACCAGGTATGAATGCTGCAATCCGCGCTGTTGTCAGGACTGCAATCCATAAAGGATTGGAAGTAAAGGGAATCATGAGGGGATACGCAGGCCTTCTGCAGGAAGAAATCGTTGATATGAACAGCACCAGTGTATCCGATATTATTCACCGCGGCGGAACAGTTTTATATACAGCCAGATGTCAGGAGTTTACAACTGCCGAAGGGCAGAAAAAGGGCGCCGAGATCTGTAAAAAACATAATATTGACGGCATTGTGGTCATTGGAGGAGACGGTTCATTCCGGGGAGCAGGTAAGCTTTCTGCACTTGGGATTAATACCATTGGACTTCCTGGAACCATTGACTTAGATATTGCCTGTACCGATTACACCATTGGCTTTGATACAGCTGTTAACACAGCCATGGAAGCCATTGATAAAGTACGTGATACATCTACTTCCCACGAACGCTGCAGCATCATCGAGGTAATGGGACGTAATGCAGGCTATATTGCCCTTTGGTGCGGTTTTGCAAACGGTGCGGAGGATATCCTTTTACCAGAGCGTTATGACGGCGATGAACAGGCCCTCATTAACCGTATCATTGAGAACAGAAAGCGGGGCAAAAAGCACCACATTATCATCAATGCAGAGGGCATCGGACATTCTTCCTCTATGGCAAAGAGAATCGAAGCGGCCACAGGTATTGAGACCAGAGCGACCATCCTGGGCCATATGCAGCGGGGCGGCGCGCCTACCTGCAAGGACCGTGTCTATGCTTCCATTATGGGTGCAAGGGCAGTAGAGCTTCTGTGTGAGGGAAAAAGCAACCGCGTCGTAGGCTATAAGCATGGAGAATTCCAGGATTTCGATATTCAGGAAGCCCTTAGCATGACAAAGGACATCCCGGAAGACCAGTATCAGATCAGCAAGATGCTTGTGAGATAATTGAATCAGATTCATCTGGAGGCAGATATGGAATATACGGTGATCAGGCAAAATTTTGAAAAACACGGGTTTTCCACACAGCTTTTTTCTACAAAAGAAGAAGCACGTGATTATCTTGTGGAGGCCTTAAAGAACCAGACCATTGGATTTGGCGGAAGTGTGACACTTCTGGAAATGGGTCTATATGAAGCGCTGCTTCAGAACAATGCCGTGGTATGGCACAATAAGGTGCCTTCCAGAGATGTGCGGCACCTGGCTAATTGCTCCAATATCTATATTACCAGCGCCAATGCCGTATCGGAGACCGGGCAGATCGTTAACATCGACGGAACCGGAAACCGGGTCGCTATGACCGCTTTTGGACCTCAAACATGCTATTATGTTGTGGGAAGGAATAAAATTACCCCAAGCTTAGAGGACGCCATTTACCGAAGCAGGAATGTGGCTGCTCCGCAAAATGCACAAAGAATCCATGCAAAGACACCGTGCGCCCAAAAAGGAGATAAGTGCTATGACTGCAACAGCCCTGAACGGATCTGCCGCATAACGGCGGTGATCGACCGGGCTCCTATGGGCATGAAGTGCGAAATCATCTTTGTGGATGAGGCACTTGGTTTTTAATGAACTGAAATATAATGAGATTGGCGAGAGCAGACGGGATTTTTAGTATATTCCCGGCTGTTTCCCGCCATTTTTTTATCGTCTGCTTTTCAATGGAATTTGACAACGGGGAATTTTACGGTTATGCTTGTATTAAAATGACCAAAGCAAAACGAATGCTTAAGGAGACAAAAAGGGACAGAGGGCAAGGAGAAGAAGAACATGGATGCAATTGAAAGATATATCAATGAACTGATGGAAAAGAGTACACCGGACCGTCCGGTATGGAACATTGAGAAACTGCTTCAGGGAGAGAAGGCCGGATGGAATTACATAGACGGCTGTATGATCAAAGCCATTTTAGAAATGTACGCCATTACCGAGGACTTAAAATATCTGAATTTTGCTGACACATTTATCGATTACAAGGTGAGAGAGGATGGGAGCATTGACGGATATGATGTGGAAGAACGGAACATTGATAATGTCAATGCGGGTAAAACTCTGTTCGAGCTTTTCGACCTGACGGGAAAGGAAAAATACAGAAAAGCCATTGATTTAGTTTACAGCCAGATAGGAAAGATGCCTCGGACCAGAGAGGGAAACTTCTGGCATAAGAATATTTATCCGAACCAGGTTTGGCTCGACGGTCTGTACATGTGCCAGCCGTTTTATATGGAATACGAAACCCGGTTCAATCATAAGAAAAACTGCGGGGATATTTACAGCCAGTTTGCCAATGTGAGGAAGGCTATGAGGGATACGGAAACCGGACTTTACTATCATGCCTATGATTCTTCCAGAGAGATGTTCTGGTGTGATAAGGTGACCGGGCTGTCCCAGAACTTCTGGCTGAGAGCGTTAGGCTGGTATGCCATGGCCCTACTGGATACCATGGACAAATCAGATCCGTCGGACAAGAATGACTTAAAAGAGATGGAGGAAGCCTTCCGGGATTTAATAGATTCCATGTTAAAATACCAGGATGAAAGCGGTATGTGGTATCAGGTGGTAAACTTAGGCGGCATGGACCGGAATTATCTGGAAACCAGCGGAAGCGCTATTTTTTCCTATGCTATATTAAAGGGAGTCCGTTTGGGTTATCTTCCGGAGTCTTATTCCGGGTATGGCAAAAAGGCTTTCCAGGGAATCTGCGATACCTATCTTCAGCTGGAAGAGGGGGATATAAGCCTGGGAGGAATCTGTCTGGTGGCCGGACTTGGCGGCAAAGACAGAAGGAACGGAACGTATGACTATTACATGTCCGAACCCATTGTTAAGGATGATGCAAAAGGAGTAGGACCTTTCCTTCTCGCCTATACGGAAATGAGAAGAACCGGCTGGGTATACAATAATTAATAGATCAGAAACATCAATGGGGATTGGGACCCGGATCACCGGGCTCCAATCCCCAAAACTTATCATTTCAAACAATTCTGTGAATACTTCTTCGGTGAAACCCCCACTATTTTCGTAAATGCTTTAAAAAAGTTACTGTAGTCGTTAAATCCACACATACTGTAAACCTCGTTGACGCTGTAGCCGCCTGAAAGAAGTTTCTGGGCCAGTTCGATGCGGCAGGAAATTATGTAGGAATTGATGGTGGTACCGGTGCTTTTCTTAAACAGTCTGCAAAGGTATGAGGTACTTAAATAAAAATGGGCCGCAATATCTCCGATGCTCAACTGGGAATCGATGTTGTGGTGGATATAAGTGATGATGTCGGTCACTTTACTGCTGAAATACTGTCTCGGTTCTCCCGATCCCTCTCCAAGAAAGGCATCTGCAGCCAACTTTGTCATGAAAACCATAAATTCGGCAAAGGCAGAGCGTTCCTCCACATCCTGTCCAAATCCTTCTTCTACGGCCAGTTTATTAAAAAAATAAGTGAAACGCCGCTGCTGTCCATGGTTTAAGGCGATACGATGGGAAAATCTCTCGGGTCGGTGGGTAAAACAGTAGGTTAAATCCGTCTGCGTTGTGGAAATATTTTCCAGATAGGTGGGATCGATGAATATGACAAACCGTTCCTGAGGTCTGGTGGTATCCATCTGCAGCAGATGGTGCTTTTCATATTGGCTGATCATGAATAAACTTCCCGGTTCGATCAGGTAATTTTTATCATCAATCAGAAACGTACTGCCTCCGCTTAGGGAAAAATGAAATTCGTGGCAGCGATGGCGGTGCATGCTTAAAACTCCCGATTCGTTGTGAAGATGTACAATAGAGAAGTACCGGGAGGCAATGCATTGTTCAATTCCATCTGAAAAAGAGGTAAGTACTTTCATAAACCGTAAATTCCTTAGATAATTATACTAAAATCTTACCATAGGATGTCAATATTTGCAATGTTTTGTGCGAGATTTGAAATGAATTATCAAGAGATGGATGTTATAATAAGGAAAAAGCATAGTGTAAGCGCTTACGCAAACGTGTCAAAAAATGTAGAAAAAGTGAAACCTCTTACACAGGGCTTTCAAGAACTCATTTATGAGGGTAAGAAAAAGGAGAGAATAATATGAAAAAAATCAAACAGTGGGCTGCGATGGGGTTAGCGACTGCTATGGCAGTATCCTTAAGCGCCTGCGGCGGGGGCAAGAGCACCAGTGAGACTGCAGCTTCTACAGCAGCAGAGACCACTTCTGCAGCAGCAAGTGAGGCGACAACAGAAGCAACTACTTCCGGAGAGCCGGTAGAGCTTAAGTTCTCCTGGTGGGGCGGTGACAGCAGACATGCTGCAACAGAAGAAGCGATTAAGGCATTTGAAGCGAAATATCCAAACATCAAGGTAACTCCTGAGTACGGCGCTTGGACGGGCTGGGAAGAGAAGCAGTCCTTAAATATCTTAGGCGGAAATGCTGCCGATGTTATGCAGATCAACTGGAACTGGATCGAATCCTATAGCCAGGGCGGAACAGCCTTTGCCAATCTGGAAGATTACTCCGATGTTCTTGATTTAAAACAGTTTACACCGGAAAGTCTTGACCTCTGTAAGGTTGATAATAAGTTAATGGCTGTTCCGATTTCATTAACAGGGCGTGTATTTTATTGGAATAAAACTGCATTTGAAGAAGTAGGCTGTGACATTCCTACTGATCTGGATTCCCTGTATGCAGCAGGTGCAGCATTTAAAGCAAAAGATCCGGATATGTATCCTTTAGCTCTTGGCGAATATGATCGTATGATTTTAATGGTTTACTATCTGGAATCCAAGTACGGTAAAAACTGGGTTGAAGGCGGAGAGGTCAACTATACGGAAGATGAAGTTAAGGACGGAATGGATTTCATTACTGAACTGGAAACAAAGCATGTCATTCCGACATTGGCAACCATTCAGGGTGATATGGCTGACTCTCTTGACAAGAATGCAAAATGGATCGATGGCAAGTATGCAGGTATCTTTGAGTGGGATTCCTCTGCTTCTAAATTCATGGCAGCACTGGAAGGCAGCGTAAACAAGCCTGGTCAAAAGTTCGTAGTCGGTGAGTTCGTTAAGATGGGCGATAACAACGGAGGCTTTACAAAGATTTCCATGGCATATGCAGTTGCAGGTAATTCCAAGCATCCGAAGGAAGCAGCAATGTTAATCAACTTCTTGTTAAATGATGAGGAAGGCGTTAAGATCGTTTCCACAGAGAGAGGAATTCCTTGCTCCACAGAGGGCTTAAAGATTCTTGAGGCGAACAAACTTGGCGATCCTCTGACCATTGAAGCGAATACAAAGGTTATGAATTACAGCAAGTTCAACTTAGACAGCAAGTTTGAACACAACGATTTAAAAGCAAATCCAGATGGTGTTTACTATAAAGTATTTGGTAAGTTAAGCACAGGGGAAATTGATTCCAAGCAGGCAGCAAGCGAGCTGATTAAGGGAATTACAGAGACTCTTGA
This sequence comes from Lacrimispora celerecrescens, assembly GCF_000732605.1. Lineage (GTDB taxonomy): Bacteria > Bacillota > Clostridia > Lachnospirales > Lachnospiraceae > Lacrimispora > Lacrimispora celerecrescens_B. Next base: position 22,531 of record NZ_JPME01000034.1, read on the forward strand.
GAGCTAATAAAGAATTCGGATAGTTTGAATAAGGGTACATATTTCATACGAGCCGCCATAATTTTATGGCGGCTCCTATAAAGAAAAGGGTAGACAAAAGTTATGGAATGCAGAAGTGAGAGAATGAAACCATACCAGCTGACTGGGGCAATACAAATGTATGAAGCTACCGGCGAAGAGGTCTATAAGGATTTTGTAATGACTTATCTAAGCAGTATGGAAGTTCCGGAGGGGATGGCAGTAAGTCTGCCGGTACAGGATAGCCTGGCCTGCTTTTTTGCTTTGGATCAGACAGGGAATGAGACATACAGACAGGTAATTGAGTCGCTTATCGGGCAGAATGATTGGACTTTGGATTTTATGCCCTTTGTAACAGAATACGAGACAAGGTATAAAAGAAAAGAACATTATAATGAGATTGCAGCTTTCTTCCGGGGGGAAGAGAAGCTAACAGGAAACGATCTGATAGCTCTTATAGAAACTATTGGACAGATGTCAGAAGAAATCTATGAATATTATCGGGAATTAAGGGATTTGTTTAAAACAGCAGTGAAGGAAAAAATAAAGGAACTCCCGGATTCTTCTGAATCCTTAGAAATCGGTTATTCCATCTTGAGAGCATGTAATATGGGGGTGCTTCCAAGAGAGAAATATGGTGATTTCGGGGAATTAATATGGAAAACGATCGAAGGTAACGATAAAGATACATGCGCAGGCTTACAGGAAATGATGAAAGCGCAATATACAATATTAAAAAAACAGGAGGAATAAGAGTATGAAGTCAAAAGGTATTCGTAAGGTTCTGGCAGACAATGCAGGATTCTTCTTCATCTTACCATGGCTGATCGGTTTTATACTTTTCAAAGTTTATCCGTTCGCCTCTTCCCTATACTACAGCTTTACAAACTATGACCTGTTTAACGGCATTTCGAAGACGGGTATGATGAACTATAATAAAATTTTTACAGATTCCGACATTAAAAAGGCTTTTTTTGTTACATTTAAATATGCAATTTTTGATGTTCCCTTAAAGCTGATGTTTGCATTGTTCATTGCATACATTCTGAACTTTAAATTAAAGGGAGTTAATTTCTTCCGAACTGCGTATTATGTTCCGTCTATTCTGGGCGGGTCCATTGCCATCGCAATTCTGTGGAGAGCCGTATTCAATACGGACGGTCTGATCAATGCGGTTCTTGGCGTATTTGGTGTTGAAAAGATCAACTGGATGGCTAGTGGGGGCGGTGCCCTGACCGTAATTGTTCTTTTAAGAGTCTGGCAGTTTGGTTCTGCCATGGTAATATTCCTTGCGGCCTTAAAGGGAGTTTCCGAAGATTTATACGAAGCGGCATCCATTGACGGGGCTGGAAAATGGACACAGTTCTTTAAAATCACGGTTCCTTTAATTACACCGGTTATTTTCTATAACCTGATCACACAGTTATGCCAGGCGTTCCAGGAATTCAACGGGCCATTCCTAGTCACAAAGGGCGGACCTAACGGAGCGACTACTTTGATCTCAATCCTAATTTATAACAATGCATTCTTACGGCATAAGATGGGTATGGCAAGTGCACAGGCCTGGATCCTGTTCTTAATTGTTATGACCTTTACGGTAGTAGCATTTGTAAGCCAGAAGAAGTGGGTTTATTATTCAGATGAGGACGGGAGGTAATTGACATGACGAAAGAGACTAAGAGAAAGATCAGTGCAGCGATTCGTTATGCATTACTGATTCTTGTCGGATTTATTATGGTATACCCCTTGTTCTGGATGGTGGGTGCTACTTTTAAGACGAACTCGGAGATTTTTACCACAGCATGGTTCTGGCCCAAAAAGCCTGTGACCGATGGCTATGCCAATGCATTTGTAGATTACGGCGGAAAGATCAATCTGATCAAATCCATGCTCAATACATATAAGATTGTTGTGCCAAAGGTTCTTTTTACCGTTGTATCAGCCACGATTACGGCTTATGGTTTTGGCCGGTTTGAGTTTAAGGGAAAGGGAATCCTGTTCTCTCTTATGATTTCCACCCTGTTTCTGCCTCAGGTAGTGTTAAATGCGCCACAGTATATCATGTTTAATAAATGGGGCTGGACCAACTCCTATTTACCATTAGTGATTCCCTCCTTGTTTGCAGGAGACACCTATTTCTTATTCATGCTGATTCAGTTTTTAAGAGGCGTGCCAAAGGAGCTGGAGGAGGCTGCCAAAATTGATGGCTGCAGTTCCATTAAAACCTTATGGCATGTGATTGTTCCCATGTTAAAGCCATCCCTGGTATCCGTCGCACTGTTTCAGTTTATGTGGACTTCCAATGACTTTATGGGACCGCTTATTTACGTTTCTGATATGCCCAAATATACGAACTCCATTTATTTGCGCATGTCCATGGACGGTGATGTAGGATTCCAGTGGAACCGGATTTTGGCGATGTCTTTAATCTCCATTATTCCTTCCCTGATTGTATTCTTCTGTGCCCAGGATGCCTTTATTGACGGTATCGCAGCAGGAGGCGTGAAAGGATAATAAAGAACGGGCGTGGTAAAAAATTGCTGCGCCCTTTTTCAATAGGAAAAAGTTGAGGTGAAGTCAGAATGGAATTAAAAATTGTCTTTAAAACGGCACGGTCCGTGACGGTGGAGACTGTGACAGAACAAATCTATGCATTTGAAACACCGGGAAAAATCCTGTTAAATGGAAATGATTTTGGAGAAACGAACCGGGTTGTCTTTTCGCTATTTGACTTAAAACCTGATATGGATTATAATATTTCTCTGGAAAGGGATGGAAAAAGAGCGGAAGCCAGTTTCCATACCGACTATGAATTTGTAACATTAAATGTAAAAGATATGGGGGCCAGGGGCGATGGAATCCAGGATGATACGTCCTTTATTCAGGCAGCCATCATGGCTTGTCCGAGGGATAGCCGGGTATTGATTCCAAAGGGAAGGTACCGCATTACCAGCCTGTTTCTAAAGAGCCATTTAAGGCTTGAACTGGCTGAGGGAGCGGAACTTTTAGCAGATACGGACCGGTATAAATATCCCAGATTTCCTGGGATGGTCGAGAGCTATGATGAAAAAGAAGATTACAATCTGGGCACCTGGGAAGGAAATCCTCTCCCGATGTTTGCAGGAATCATAACCGGAATTGATGTAGAAGATGTGGTGGTCTATGGCCAGGGCCTCTTAAACGGTCAGGCCTCCTTTGATAACTGGTGGGATAATGTCCGCCAGATGAAGGTGGCATTCCGTCCCCGCATGGTATTTTTAGAGAGGTGTAAAAACGTGACCCTTCAGGGCTTTTCGTTAAAAGACAGCCCTGCCTGGGTGCTTCATCCATATTTCAGCCAGGACTTAAAATTTCTCAATCTGGATATTCATAATCCGGCAGATTCTCCCAATACCGATGGTTTGGACCCGGAATCCTGCAAGGATGTGGAAATACTGGGCCTTCACTTTTCTTTAGGCGATGACTGCATTGCAATCAAGTCTGGTAAGATCTACATTGGCCGCAGGTATCAAACACCTTCTGAAAACATCGTGATCCGCCAATGCCTGATGGAAGATGGCCATGGGGCGGTGACAGTGGGAAGCGAAGTGGGGGCAGGAGTTAAGAATATCCGAGTGGAGCGCTGCCTGTTTTCCAATACGGACAGAGGCCTTCGGATCAAGACCAGAAGGGGCAGGGGAAAAGACTCCGTGCTTTCTGAAATTTATTTTGACCACATACTCATGGATCACGTCATGACACCATTTGTTGTAAATAGCTTTTACTTCTGTGATCCCGACGGAAAGTCCGATTATGTACAGTGCAGAGAGGCTCTTCCTGTGGATGAACGGACCCCTGAGATTAAGAGGCTGTACTTTACAAACATCAAGGCAGAAAACTGCCATGTGGCGGCTTCCTTTCTCTATGGGCTTCCGGAGAGAAAAATTGAGCGCATTGAATTTAAAAATGTTGATATTTCCTTTGCGGACAATGCAAGGACAGGAGCCCCCGCCATGCTGTCCGGAGTAGAAGAGTGCAGGAAAAAAGGCTTTCTTATCAGTAATGTAGATACCCTTATCTGTGATCATGTGAAGATTTCCGGCCAGGAAGGGGAAGCCTTTGAGCTGAGCGGCATTAATCATTACGAAGAGAGATAAAGGAGGAGTTTATGATGCAGATTGGAATCCGGTTGCACGATATCGCACCTGGGACCCTGGAGGAACGGGTAAAGATTGCCCATGAGCAGGGATTTACCTGTGCTCATTTGGCCCTGACAAAAACAGTACAAGAACATTCCGTGGAGAATTCCGCGCTGACGCCGGGATACGCTTCCTATTTGCGTAAAAAGTTCGCGGAACATGATGTGGATATCGCAGTCCTGGGCTGCTATTTAAATCTGGCCCATCCCGATCAGAATGAGATCAAAAAGATCCAGGAGCGTTATTTCGCTCACCTGCGTTTTGCTTCTATTTTAGGATGCAGCGTTGTGGGAACAGAGACCGGCGCACCGAATAAGGAATATTGTTACGAACCGGCCTGCCACACAGAAGAGGCTCTTCTGACATTTATCACCAATCTGCGTCCGGTTGTGGAGTGCGCGGAAAAATTCGGTGTGATTCTGGCAATTGAACCGGTGTGGAACCATATTGTATACAATTCCAAACAGGCACTGAAGGTGCTTAAAACCATTGGTTCACCTAATTTAAGGATTATCTTAGATCCGGTAAATCTTTTGTCTGTGGAAAACAGTGATCGTTACGAGCAGGTAATAAAGGAAGCCATTGAGGATTTAGGCAGGTATACGGATGTTCTTCATATGAAAGACTTTGTAGTAGAAGACGGCCGGATCTTTTCCGGTGCTCCGGGAACCGGTGTTATGAAATATGATACGATTTTGGATTTTGTGAAAAAGGAAAAGCCATACATCCAGATGACCATTGAGGACAGCAGGCCGGATAATGCTGAGTGGTCCAGGAAATTTCTTGAAAATTATGGTCGTTAAGAAAATAACTTAAATATGCAGCAGCTAAGAACGGTGAGGCTTATGTCCTCACCGTTTTGTATGCGCTGCTGATTAAATAAACCTATAATTTAACATATATTAGCGAGAATTCTCCCACCTCTAAGGTGGTGGGATGAATCGCTATAATCCCTTGATATAAATCTATTTTTGTAGTATAATGTAATCAGTCGAATAGAATGAAAGGCTGGTGATACTATGGTTTTAGATAACAATGCTCATTCGGTATTTCTACTGCATTATCATTTGATATTAGTAGTAAAATATAGGCGTAGGGTTTTTGATAACCTTATATCGTCTCGTGCGAAGGAGATTTTTGAGTACATCGCACCGAACTACCATATAACACTCATGGAATGGAATTATGATGC
>NZ_JPME01000035.1 GCF_000732605.1 Lacrimispora celerecrescens
GTGTGGCCTTCTATGCTGACGTTAAAGTAGCAGATAAGACAGATAAAGAACATGTGACTTATCCGGGAAATATTGAAACAATTACTTATGCGGAGCAGCCGGCGGACACCACATTGACTCTTGTGTCCGATGATGCATGGCATATTAAAAAGAGTGTAAGTCCTTCAGCTAACTCTTATACGGTGGTAAAAGACAACGCAGGAAATCCTAAATATGTGGACATTACCTATTTGATTGAAGTGGGTATGTACGGCGGCTCCGGTGATATATCCAGACAGCCAAATGGAACCATTTACCAGACCTATGGCCGTACCGGGTTTAAGGAGAATTCTTATAAGATAACAGACTCTCTTAAGATCCTCACGGAACATGCGCCTGAGGCTATGAAACCAATTTCTGTTACAGCCAAATGGGGAGACGGAACCGATGTCCGGGTGATAAACAATGAGGATGGGTCTATTACTATTGATCAATTTAAAACCCAGGGGCAAAATGGGGCGGACCACATTTATGTATCAGACCAGGCACCTACCTACAGCTCCTATCTGGTGACAGCCCGATACCCTTATGAACCGTTTTTGCTTAAATACAATGATGAACGTATAGGGAACAAGACCGTATTTACAGTGAACAATAAGGCTCATTTGGAATATGTAAAGCTGGGAACTGATCAGCTGGTGACAGAAGATTCTGATGTGAATGTTGCAGTTCATGAAGTCAACAAGCCGGCAGTTATTAAGATAAAGAAGGAAATTGACGAGGGTCTGGGCTATACTCAGAAATATGGAACGACCATGGAAAAGGAATATCCCGGGATGGCTGGTTTTGAAATCTACTCCCTGGATTCAGATAACAGCCAGACGCCATATAACAATTATACGGTCATAGACAGTAATAGTCAAAAAATTAACAATAAAAATATTGTAGTTAACCCTTCAAACGAAGAAACGGAAATCGGATATTACAAGACGGGGGACGATGGCTACATCCAGATCCAGGTGGATCCGGGAACCTATGTGATCAAAGAGAAGTCAAATCCTGTTGGAACCCAATTCAGTTCTGCAAAGGTGGGAACAAGTGATGTTGCCAAAGGAGATGATATTAAGGTTACTTTAAAGGCCGATGAAAAGGCAGAGGTCACGGTAATAAACGAAGTCATTGGAAAAGGAGCCATTGAGTTTTACAAAAAGGCCCGTGACTGGAACAGTGCAGATCTTAGTGAAGCTGTTTTAGCTCCTTTGGCTGGAGCAGAATTTGCTCTTTGCCAGAAAGACGAAGCTGGAAATCTTACAGAGGTTAAAACTGTAAAATCAGATAACACGGGATATGTATTATTTAAACCTGTTACGCCTGGCAATTACATTGTAAAGGAAAAAAGTGCCAATGGTTATATCCTTGACGATTATGAGTATGAGGTGACCGTAGAGGCCGGTAAGACATCACCCTTAAAGACCGGGAATAACTTCCTTGTCAACACGTTAAATAAAGCAAGTGTAAATGTGACAAAGTGGATGCAGGCTGATAACGGTAATTATATAAAAGTACCGAGCGCCTACAGTGGGGACTTTAATGATAAGTTCTGGTTTGAGAAGAAGGTGGGAGACGCATGGATAAAGGTAAGCATTGGCTCACAAACCACCTACTCTCTTGATCAGAGTCAGTTTACTGCGACTCTTCCTGTTCGTGATGGAAGCAACAAAGTAATTGAGTACCGCGTCGTTGAGGAAGTTCCTGATGGATATTCCGACGGAAATGGAAACAAAGACGGTTTTTCACAGGAAACAAAGGATAATAAGACTTATATTTATAAGACCTTTTCCCTTGAAGCTTTAAAGATGACTCAGGTAGATTTGAAAAATAATAAGGGCGGTACCTTAAAGCTTCAAAAGGAAGCATGGTCCATTAACAACAAGAAGTTGGATAAGAATGCTTCCAAAAGTGGATTTCAGTTTAAGCTTTATTATAAAGAAGGGGATAGCTTTACTGAAGTATTGCCAACAAGGGACTATACGACTGATCGCAATGGAGAAATTCTGGTAAAAGGCCTTGATGTAACCAAGGAATACTATTGGTCTGAGATCAAAGGAAGTGAAAGGCTGGAAGCAGAGGATCCTGCTAAAACGGTTATTTCAGGAAATCAGATTTTCATTGGACCTTATAAGGTAAATAGAGAAACTGATACTACTGTAAAAGCTTTTAACATTCCTCAAAAGATTCCTTACTGGCTTTATAAGTTTGATATCACAAATAAAGATAACCCGATATCAGCACAATTTAAAATTACAAGAGATGCTGATAAGACAGTGGTTTTCAATGGTACGGTATCCAATAAGGGAACATACGTAATTCTTGATCCTGGAACAGACTATACCATTGAGGAGACAAAGGCTCCTGATAATTTTGAAAAAGGAAAAGACATTAATTTTAAAACTCCAAATGGGCCTGTTTTAAAAGCAGATCTGGAACAGTGGTTTTCCGAGGGAAACAAGAAGACCCAGACCATTGAAAATAAACCATATAAATCCGTTTCCATCAAGAAGACACAATACGACGCAGGCGGAACGGCAAATCTCAATGCAGAAATAACGTTTGACGTCTATGTAAAGAATGACAGTAACTTTGAACATGTAAGAAGTTTGGTATCCAGTGTTCCGACTCAGCTTGCTCCTGGAGAATATTACTTTAAGGAAGCTGTTCCAAGCGATAATATCAATCCTTATTACCTGCTTTCTGAAGCTGAGAGAGCAGAAGGTGCCCACTCAGGTAATCCTGGTTATGTGATTTCAGGAACCGATGTATATTATGGACCGGTCACCATAACCGCAGCAACTACAAGCAACGAGAAGAATCTGGATCTCTATCTGGCAGGTACCAAAAAGCCATTAGAGAATTATAAGGATCATGGAGAAGTCAGGGTTACGAAAAAAGATGCTTTGAGGGATATCACAGTGAACGGGGCAGTATTTGGTATTTTCAAAGCGGATGAGTTTCATGTAGATGAGTGGGAAAAGAGCATTAGTAATCCGATTCAGATAGTTACCACAAGTGGAAGCGGTCAGGCGACCTTTGACAGCACAGACCTTAAGATCTTCGATGCCAATGGAAAAAGGATTGCCTATGTTATTGCTGAAATTACACCGCCGGATGGATATCTTCCTTCTCATGAAGTCTTAACTACTACTTTAATGGAAGGCAAAACCATCACTACAGTCAATGGGGATACAAACGGAAGCCCGCTCGTTATCAAGAATGAACCCAAGCTGACCATCCGCACCCAAAAATATTGGAGGGATGAATGGAATTATCAATTCTATCCAGTAGATCATGTTCTTGGAAACGTAAAACTGGCTCTCTATAAGGTAAATGCTGACGGGATCACCGCAGATTATGTGAAGACAGAAAACACCAATACCTATGATGGAATTGCAACCTTCTATGATATTAACCGGAATGATACCTACTATGTGGTTGAGGTGAGGGTTCCCACCAAGGAAGAGACCGGCTTTGATTTTGATCTGAATATGAAAGATAAAACACCTTTGGCAGAAGGTAACGTAGAACCGCCAATAACCCTTTCTGTTTCAGAATTAGCAGCAGGTAAGTACAATGCAGTGAAATATACGGGTAAGGATCTTACAGAAACAGCGGATTCTTTAATCCAGAATACTGATCCACTTTATAACCATAAACCATGGGTTCAGTTTAATATATTAAAAACCTGTGATGGAAAGGCATTTGATGGAACTTCCCATACGGCTGAAAAAGTCAATGGAGCTAAATTCACCCTTTATAAGATGAAGGGGGATGAAAAAGATCTGTCGGGAATCCATTTAGATGATTTGGCTAATGAAAACCTGTTTGAGAAGGTAGATGGTTATGAGAGCGGCACCCGCATCAATCCGAAGACAGGAAGCAGGGCGGATGGAGAATTTGACACCGCAATTTTGGAAACCGGTAAGGTATACTGGCTGGTCGAAGAAGAGGCAGCACCAGGATATCAGCTATCAGGAGGACGTCAGATCGTAGCAGTATTTGCTCCAAAAGACTCCGGTTATTCAGGATATAATGAAATGCTTCATCTATATGAGAACGGCCGTAATGAACAAATCGCTGTGGTAAAAAATCAGCATGGGGACGGTCTGGGAGGTCTTGATGCATACTATTTCCAGATCGCATTAAACAAATGGTTAAAGGATGATGGAAAGCCGAATGAAAAACCAACGCTGTTAGGCGGAGCCAAATTCCAGATATGGCTTCTGGATCCGGATAGTAAAGAAAAGCTGCTTCCTGTAGAGGTAGTTGAAACTGGTCTGGAATCCGACCGTGAGAACAAAACAGGCTATGCCCTTTCCAAGATGATCCGCATGGGAGAGCTTGAGGCTGCGCTTGAAAGCAAGGGATATGATAAAAACAGTATAGAAAGGATCCTTAAACTTGAGAATGAAAATGTAAAAGCTCTCTTTGGACTGGAAGAGGTATATGCGCCTTCTAAGATCCAGATGGATCCTACCCTTCATTACCTGGAAGTGACGATTCCAAAAAATAAGGATATCATAGATTCCCAGTATTTTTGGGAGCAAGGAAAATCTGAGGATTTCCGTCTGATAAACACAGTGCTGGAACAGTATCCGGTAACTCTTGCAAAATACGGATACGTACCGAGTACTGGAACCTTTGGCAAAACGGATGAGGAATTGGATGCCCTGAAAATTGACAGAAAACCTTTAAGCGGCGTTCAATTTGAAATTTGGCAGTATCAGTGGTCAAACGGCAGTTACAGCTATGTAGAGATCGGAACTTATACCACGGAAAGCAATGGCCAGGTAAAGATACCCAACGGCTTAAAAGCAGGGCGGTATAGGCTAAAGGAAATCCTTACAGATGACCAGCAGAAGAACTATCTTACCATGTATACCGGCGAGAACGACCTTTGGAGATACTTTACAGTAGGAAGCACTCCTTCCACTGTAAACGTTTATAACCCAGAAAAGCCGAATCTGGTAATTGAGAAAACCACCTGGGCAGGAAATCCACTCATAGGCCTTGATGGAATCACCTTTACTATACAAAATCAAGGCAGCGATAAGATGTTAGCAGCTACCACGAAATTAGAGAACGGAAAATATACTGCCGGCTTTCATAATCTGGACAGCGGCGTTTACACCATTAATGCGGAAGTCTTAGGAAGCGAAGCGGCAAAAGTTGTGACCAGCGGATATTTTGAAAAAGCGTCAGTGAATGTGGGATATAAGGCAAAAGCGGATGGAGAAAAGGTAACCCTTGTTCCAGTAGGAAACGACGTGAAAGGAAAGCTGGCAACCGCGGCAGTTAAGAACCCACGTCTGGCTGATCTTATCATTCATAAGACAGATGCAGAAACTGATGCAAGTGGTTCTGGCATGGCAGGTGCTTCCTTTAGCGTGGAGTACTTGAAGTTCCGTTCCGGTACGGATTTAATCAAAGGAGTTCTGCAGAATGTAACGGCTGAAGGCTATAAGAAACCAGATCAGGGCTTTAAGGTTAAGGGGATCCTGACTGATAATAAAGACGGTTCCTATACCATGAAGGGATGTGAGCCTGGTTGGTATCGGATCACCGAACAGAAGGCCCCGTTTGGCTATACCATTGACACTCAGCCAATAATCGTAGCTGTAGTGGGAGATATGGCAGGCGGATACGAAGGCACGGTCTCTGTGACCATTGAAAACAGAAAGAAAGCACAGCTGACTGTAACCAAGAAGCTGTTCTTTGGTGAAGGGTTCAAAAATGATGAGAACATTGCTGATAAGCTTCCGGCCGAAGTCGTATTTGATATTTACACCTATTCCAATAATGCTTATAAACAGGTGTTAGATGAAAACAGCAAACCGGTTCAGGTAAAGATACAAAGTTTTGCGGCTCAGGATGGTTATTACACGGCAAAGGGAACGGTACTTCTTCCTCAGAAGCCGGTGGGCGGCGCCTATTATTTAAAGGAGCATGAAAACACTGACTGGATGCTTTCGGCATTAAACGTGGAAGATAACGGTACCCTTCAGGCAGACGGTTATATCAAGGTAGGCGGAGTGTCTGATTTTACCTCTCAAAACCCGGTATCCATTACGGTGAACAATCAATATGCTAAGGCAAAGATCCGTTTGAACAAAGTGGATGGAGTGGATCAGTTAAAGAAACTAACGGGAGCTGCCTTTAAGCTTTATTCAAATCCGGAGCTGACAAAAGAGGTAGGAGATTTCACAGAGATAGGGCAAAGTGGAGTATACGAAATCATTTTTTCCACCAAGGTTTATAGCCCCGGAACCTATTATATAAAAGAAGTGAATGCTCCTGCAGGCTATATTGCGATCACAACGGCTATACCGGCGGAAGGCCTGGCAGTAGAAACAGGAAAAACAACAGAGATTACCGTGCAAAATCAGGGCGGTATTGATTTACAGATTACCAAATATAGTGGAAACGGCGGTTCGGAATCTCTTAAATCAGGAATCAGCTTTGAACTTTACAGAAAATCTGAAGCGGGTACCTGGAATTATGTTACAGAAGGAACTACTGATTCCCAAGGGAAGCTTTCCTTCCGGGGGCTTGATCTTCCAGCAGGCGATTCCTATGGGGTTTATGAGGTTACGAAGAAGGAAAATGGCTTCGAAACATTCCACATGGCTTCTTTTGAAGGGGAGACGGGAACCATCCTTCCCACGACCGCAGATGTGGTAAAGAACGGTGAAACGAAAGTCGGTCTTGATCTTTATGTTCTGACTGGAAACAATACCGTTACTCCGGGAGTGTATGGCTTTAAGGCTCATAACCAGGAAGCACTGCCTTTAAGACTCATTAAGAACGATGTAAATAAATCGGATAATCCTGGAGGCTCCGTTGCCGTATTCATGAAGATAACGGAAAAGGAAACAGGAAAACAGGTTGGAGATCTGGTTGCCGTACCGTACGGAGAAACCGGAATTACGGTGCCGCTGTTACCGGGAGTCTATGTCATTGAAGAAACGGCAGTGACCCAGAACAGCCAGGGTTATGTAATTAATAAGGATGACACCAGAACCATTTACAGGGAAGAAGTAGAAATTACAAAGGGCATGATTCCAAAGGCTTGTGAATTTACGAATGTAAGACAGAAGACAGGAGTAACACTGGATAAAACATCTCTCACAACCACATTAAAGGATTTATGGTGGAATGAGGGGCAGACAGTGACCTATACCCTGACACCTCATGTGGTCAACAGCATACCTTTGGACCGGTTTGTAATAACGGATACGGGCTTAAAGATGTTAGATGCAGAAAAATCAGTGCTTTCGGAGGCTGATTACACCTACGAAAAATATACGATCACCGGAGTGAAGCCGGGGAAAGCCACGGAACAGAACCGCATCAAGGGCGCACAAACAGGCACCATTATGGCTGATGTTACCTTCTATGATTTTAACGGAAACCAGGTGGGAGAAGTACAGAGTGTTGCGGTATCCGGTGACGGAGAGATCGGTCAGTTAAAACCGGTAAGCGGTAAAAAGGTGAAATCCTTCCAGATCAGCTACCGGGATGACACCTTAAAAGGCTCTACGGATAACCATTATGTCCTTGGAAATGATTTTGTACCGGGAGGCATAGAGGTTACAGTAAAATTGAACCGACAGGATGCAAAGCTGCCCGACGGAACCTATAAGAAAGAAATCAAATATATCCGCAACGTAGCCGATGTGGCTATGGACTTTAGAAAGTGGGATATTAACGGAACGTTGGTTCAGAGTCAGGAAAAGAACCAGGCAGAAAAGGAATGCGATATTCAGGTTGTTCAGAGCCAGGCGCCGACTATTTCGGTAAAAAAGAGCGTTGATCCCATTAAAGGTATACAACCAAGTGATACCCTGACTTACACACTTTATGTTAAGAATGATACCACAAGCAATGATCCTGATATTGTACCGATGCAAAAGCCTATTCTCATTGACTATGTACCTCTTGGAGTTACGGTGTCAGGGGAATCTGCAGGTGAAAACCGCTTGCTGAAAGCTGTAACTTTAAAGGATGCTCCCAAGGGGGTTGCCATTGAAAGCACGATTAAAAAGGTTGATGATGATACCGGACGGGAAACTCTGTTCATTAAACTAAACGGAGCCCTGGAAAAAGGTGAATCAGTTACCGTCGAAGTAAAAGCACAGATTGCGGGGAGCATTATAAATTACGGAAAGAACATTCTCAATGAACTTTATGTTACCAGCGATGTTTTGCAGCCTGCTTTTTCATTAAACCAGACAGGTGCTTCCTTTATGATAAAAACAGATTCAGGCAGCAAATGGCCCAGTCCGGATTTGCCAAAGGGTGTACTGCTTCCGGATGAAAAGTACCGCGGCTATGGCTATGCTTCGGATTCTGCGGAAAACACCATGAGCACCGGTACGGGGCTGGTCCTCCATAAGGAGGTAAAAGGAAACTTAGACACCAGATACGTATCAGGTACGACAGTAGGAACCGTGGAAAAGAGTGCGGATGATACAGATCTAACAAGTTCAAACGGCAGTGTATTATATCGACTCATGGCAAACAATGATTCACCCAGCAATTTTATCACCCAGCTGCAGTTCATGGATATTCTTCCGGTGCAGGGGGATTACAGTACCGGCGGTTTTGACCGGAAAAGTGACTACCGGCTGAAGTATGTTGGAATCGAGTCCATTGGCATTGAAAACAGAAAGGATAATGATCCAGAACGGAAGGTCTCGGGCTTTAGTTATGAAGTGACTTACTCTGATAGGATATTTAATAATGCGGCTACAGCAAAAGCAGGTAAGGATTCCATGCTTAACGATAACCATGACGGATTCTGGAACGTAGGCTCCAGCGATCCCACAGCGATCCGCATTAAGATCAAAGATTCCAAATTCTATCTGGCTCCAGGAGAAAATCTGGTAGTGACCTATGAAACGGTAGTTCCTTATACTGAAAAAAAGGATCTGGATGACGTGGCCTACGGATATGCGGTCAATGACTTTGCAACCGCCTATAGCTATAAGCAAAACTTATCAGATGTATCAGAGATTAAGTTCATCCAAGCGCAGACCAGCAATGCGGTTCAGGTAGTTCTGATTCCTGGAAAAGTAAAGGTGTCAGGTCGGATATGGATTGACGATAACAATAATGGTATCCAGGATGAGAGCATTGAAAATGATCATCTTCTTACGGATCTGCTTCCGCTGCTTCAATCCCAATATTTTAAGGTCAGTCTGCTGAAGTACGGCAAGAACGATTCCAGTAATAAGGAGGGTACGGTAGGATTAAACGATGCCAGATTCCTTTTTGACGATTTGTATCCTGCAAAGCCTTTTGGCATCACAGGATCGGGATTTACCAAGGAACAGGAAAACAGCTGGTACAGCAATCAGTCCTTACTCGTATCAAAGTTAAAGGGTGACGATCCTGCTCATTACCAGATTTTTGTGGAAACCAAAGATATGCCAACGGGATATGAAGATCTGGTGCTTAAGTTGGCGAAACCAACCATGCTTTCCTCCGGGCAAAGTAATCAGGAGGCCGGAAGATCAAGACTTCCTGAGACTTTAGAAAAGGATGGAAGTAATTACGAGGAGAGCCTTGACAGTAACTTTAAAGAGGTTAAGGGTTCTTATGCTTCGGAAGACTTCTTCTTATGGTCAACGGGAGATGATTATGATAAGACAAAAGATATTGGCTTTGTACCATTTAGAAATGTAACAGTTAAGAAGACAAATGAAGCCGGAAGCCCGGTAGAGGGTGCTCATTTCAGCGTATATGGCCCATATACGAACGAAGAGATGGCAGCGTTTAAGAAAAATGGGATTAAGAATTCGGAAGTGCTTGGAAAACCGGTTGCTCAGGGCAGTACGGTTCTGGCCGGTGCGGAGGCTATTTGGAGTGCAGGTGAGCTTCTCTATTACCGGAATTATATCGTTGTAGAAGATGGGGCACCTGTGGGCTATGAGATTGACAATGCACAGTCCGGCGATATGGTTCCTATGGATTCCTATCAGGTAAAGGGTCAAAAGGCCTGGGAGCTCCTCAGTAAGGAATTTAAGACAGCTGGAAACCCAATACCAAGCGTTATTACGGTTAAAAACGGATATGTGTCCGGAAGTCTGGAATTTACAAAGCTGGATGGATTGACGGAAAAGGAGCTTGGCGGAGCAACCTTTAAGATTGAGAAAAAGGATGTTGCAGTAGAGGATGCCTGGAAGGCATTTAAAGAGGCCATGAAGGCAGATCCGCAATCCATGGGAGTGACAAGTGTAAAGGAGACAGAAAGTGCAGTAGAATTTGAGGTGGTAACCGGTAAAGTAACACTTACCGGAATCCCATACGGAACCTATACTCTGTCAGAAACCCAGGTGCCTGATGGATACGATATCACAAAGAAGCAGGCTGATATTGAATTCCGGATTGAAACCAACGGGCAGAAAGCAGTGCTATCTGGTCTTAATGGAAACATTATTAAGAATACCAGAACCGAATACAGCTTAAGCCTTAAGAAGGCGGATAATGCGGGCAACGACAAGGTAGCCGGAATGAAGTTCGCCATTACCGGTCCTGGAAAGTATGAAAGCAGTTCATGGATTCCGTTTAGTAAGGACAGATTTAAGTTAAATGATCCATCTGAAAGCGGATATGAAGTAAAACAGACCAATGAAGAAGGCTTAATCACCTGGAATCTGCCATATGGAGATTACAAAATAGAGGAGCTTGATGCAGAGGGTTATGAAACAGTAGCACCATTCTACGTAAGAATTGATGTAAATGGAGCAGTTTCTCTGTTAAATGGGGAAGGACGAAGCGAGCTCACTTTAAGCAGCTCAGAACAGAACCAGATCAACCTGATTGTAAAGAATGTGATCAAAACCGGATCTCTTGACTTAGAGAAGATCGACGGAGAAACAAGTAAGGCCATCAGGGGAGCACAGTTTGAGTTAAGCGGAACCTCTGTGATTGACGGAGCATTTGCCGCTTATCAGAAACATGTGACCGGTCTGGGAGTATCCATGGTATCAACAGGAAACGAGGATGGAAGACCTTGGATCAGATTCCAGGTAGATGGAACCAAAGATTCGATGAAAGGTCTTCTGACACAGATCCCATACGGCAGCTACACCTTAAAGGAGATCAAGGCGCCGGAAGGATATTTATTCAGCAACGGAAGTGAATGGGCTAAAGATTTTAACATTGAAAGTGCCGAAGGCATCAACCTGACAGGAAGCAATGGAATCATCAATATGCCTCATGAGCTGAACATTGAAAAACGGGATCAGATGACAGAAGAAATACTGCCTGGTGCAGTGTTTGTGCTGATGACCACAGACGGAAAGTATGTGGCTTTGGATGAAAACAACTCTTATACCGGATTAAAGGATAGTCAGGCGGAAGGTACTGCATTTACTACCGGAAGCGATGGAACGGTTACTGTAAAACGTCTCCCGGCAGGAAATTATGTTTTAAAGGAAATCGAAGCGCCTGCAAACTATGGCGTATCTGCTGAAAAGGAGATTACCGTGCTCCAGTCCGGCAATACAGAAACCGTGATGGTATATGATGTGAGGAATAAGGCCAAAATACGTATCAACAAGGCTGCATCCCACAACCATGAGATGAGACTTGACGGAGCGGTATTTGAGATTTACTCCGACAAAGACTTAACAGCACTTGCAGGCACCATGACAACTGGAAATGGCGGCATTGGGGAATCAGAAATGCTTTCTTTGGGAACCTATTATGTGAAGGAGCAAAAAGCCCCTGCCGGTTATGAATTAAGCAACAGAGTATATGAAGTGACACTTACCAGTGAAAGAGAGGCTTACACGGTCCAGGCAGACGGAAATGATTTCGTTACCGATGATTATGGAACCGGATCTCTGGTATTTGATAAGGTCGACAGTTTAACAGGTGAAACGCTTGCATCCGCCAGATTCTCCCTGACAAGGAAGGAAGCAGAGGTAGACGGAGCCTTTGAACATTTTGCAGAAAGTTTAAAAAATAAGAGCCAGAATGAGCTGGAAGCAATGGGAATGAGCAACATTGAGACTGATGACGGAAAAATCCGCTTTACGGCGGTAAACGGTCATGTTGATATGAAGGGAATCCCATATGGAACGTATACTCTTAAGGAAGAAATGGCACCTAAGGGCTACTTGAGCCTTAATGGAAAGGCAGAATTTGATTTTACTATTACAGAGAATCAGAGGGCAGCTGATCTTGGAAACGGCAATGCAGTAGTCAATGAGCGGGCTCAGTTTGAACTTCAGCTTAAGAAAGCGAATAATCTTGGAAACAGCATAAGCGGAATCCAGTTTGAGATCTTAGGGCCAGGACGGTATGAAGAAAATGGAGTCTTATCAATTTTTGGAGCCAACCGGTTTAAGACTGATGCGGACGCTGACACCGGATTGTTTACGACCGGCAAGGACGGGACCATTTACCTGGGACTGAAGCACGGAGATTACCGGATCAGGGAAATCTCTTCCGACCGGTATGATTTCATTGAACCGTTCTATATCAGAATTGATAAGGAAGGTAAAGTAAGTATCTTAAAGGATAACAGCAATGCGGTGACGGTTTCAAATGAATCCCTTGTGACCATTGCTGTGACGAATCAGATCAGCACTGGAAATCTGGAAATGGAAAAGGTTGACAGTGAAAATACCGGAAAGAGGCTTGAGGGAGCAGAATTTGTGCTGACGAACCTTTCTACCCTGGTTCCGGGAGCATGGGATAGTTACCGCAATCAGGTGGCATCAGAGGGGGCTTCCTGGACGGCTGATCAGGTGGTGGGAAATACCATAACCTTTGTGCTGAACGGAAAAGGGGTTATTACGAACCTGCCATACGGCACTTACCGACTGACTGAGAAAAAAGCACCGGATGGATACCTTCTGGGAACGACTCCATGGACCGTAGAGTTTACCATCAATGACTCTAATAAGGAAATTAGGTATACCAAACCAGGGCTGTTTGAAAAAACAAATGGTGCGATTGAGAATATGCCGTCAAAGATTACGGTGGTAAAAACCAATGCAGTCTATGCGGATGTGAAGTTAAAGGGCGCCGAGTTTATCTTAAAAGCTTCTGACGGAAGATATGTGAAGCTGGATCATGGATCCTTTGCCGGATATACGGATGATAAGGCGGCAGCAGGAAGGTTTGTAACTGACAGCGACGGGCAGTTTGTGATAAAGAGGCTGCCAAAGGACACCTACACTTTCCTCGAGACAAAAGCTCCGGCTGGATATTATGTTAACAACAATATAGCGCCTGTAACATTCGATGGAATCAATAGCTTTACCATTACCATTCAGGATGTGAAAATCAAAGGCGGCGGAGGCTCATCAGAAGGGCCTTCCGGAAAGGATAACCCAGGTGGTCCGGGCGAAACGGTGATAATTGTGCCAGACCCAGTGCCTCTTGCAGACCTACCCAGCGGAGGATCCGTGGATCTATTAATTGTTGACGATGGAAATGTACCCCTTGCCAATCTGCCTAAGACAGGTGACCGGCAGAATTCCGCCGGTAAGGTGATGGTGGCTTTGTCAGGATTCATGATGGCTCTTTATGCAGCACTTAGCAAAAAGAAAAAAGAAAATTAAAAAAATAAAGGAAATCTGTTTATTGACTTTATTAAATGAACTTGTTATAATTTTTTAGAAGTTATAACAAGGCAAAGGGGCCGGAACTTAGAAAAGTTCTGGCCTCTTTTTGCCATTTTAAGTATTACAAACCAATCAAAGGAGGAAAAAAATATGTCATATGTGGATGAAGTCTATGACAGGGTAGTGAGCCAGAACCCAGGAGAAGCTGAGTTCCATCAGGCGGTCAAAGAGGTGCTTGATTCCCTAAAGCTTGTTATTGAAGCGAATGAAGAAAAATACCGTAAGATGGGTCTTTTGGAGCGCCTTGTGGAACCGGAGAGAATCATATCTTTCCGTGTGCCATGGGTAGATGACAATGGTCAGGTACAGGTGAATAAAGGATACCGCGTCCAGTTTAACAGCGCCATCGGGCCGTATAAAGGAGGCTTGCGTCTTCACCCTTCTGTCAATCAGGGAATCTTAAAATTCCTGGGCTTTGAGCAGGTATTCAAAAATTCTCTGACAGGGCTTCCGATCGGCGGCGGTAAGGGAGGTTCCAATTTTGATCCAAAGGGAAAATCAGATAGAGAAGTTATGGCATTTTGTCAGAGCTTTATGACTGAACTGTCCAAATATATCGGTGCAGATCAGGATGTTCCTGCCGGTGACATCGGAGTGGGAGCAAGAGAAATCGGATTTTTATATGGCCAGTACAAGCGACTGACCGGCTTATATGAAGGAGTTCTGACCGGTAAGGGCTTGACCTATGGCGGTTCTCTTGCACGTACACAGGCAACGGGATATGGTCTGGTATATATCCTGGATGAGATGTTAAAGCATAACAGCAAGGAACTGGCCGGCAAGAATGTGGTTATTTCCGGTTCCGGTAATGTAGCGATCTATGCTACGGAAAAGGTACAGCAGTTAGGCGGCAAGGTCATCGCATTAAGCGATTCCAACGGTTATGTTTATGATAAGGACGGAATTGATCTTAACCTGATTAAGGAAATCAAGGAAGTTCGCCGCGGACGGATCAAAGAATATGTGGATGCACATCAATCAGCTGTGTACACCGAAGGAAAAGGCATCTGGAGCATCCCATGTGACATCGCCCTTCCATGTGCAACACAGAATGAATTAAACTTAGATGATGCAAAAATGCTGAAAGCAAACGGATGCTTTGCAGTTGCTGAGGGCGCCAACATGCCATCCACCATAGAAGCAACGGAGTACTTCTTAGAAAGCGGAATGCTCTTTATGCCGGGCAAGGCAGCAAACGCAGGCGGCGTAGCAACTTCCGCCCTTGAGATGAGCCAGAACAGCCAGAGGCTTTCCTGGACCTTTGACGAGGTGGATGAAAAGCTCCATAACATTATGATTGATATTTACGCTAAGGCGGCTTCTGCAGCAGAGCGTTACGGCGTGAAGGGAAATTATGTGGCAGGTGCAAACATCGCCGGTTTTGAAAAAGTCGTTGAAGCCATGACGGCACAGGGAATCGTATAAGAATTAAGGGACCAGTTTTCCTAAAAGGGAACTGGTCCCAATTTTTAAAATAAGAAAATTATGCTGGCTTTCTCATCATTTTTAGTATATAATAATCGATAAGGCTTGAGGCGGAGTATACTTCGCCTTATTGTTTTCCAGAATTATTTACATAATGAAGGTTAGCATAGTGCAGCCTGAGTTTTGTAAATTAGCTGTTCGATGAGCTTTTTAAATCGAACAACCTTAAGATTATTAGAAAGCAGGTGATGATCCTATGCATAAATTCTTGAGAACCATTGGTTTCAGCCAATATCAAAAAGACAAGGAAATAGAAAAATTATTGGATATGCTCTGTGAAGATTTGTCCGGCCTGAAACGGATTCAGATTGATGAGGAATCCAATCTCTGTGAACTTCGCAGAGAAGTGGCTCCGGGTATGGGGATTGCTATCTTTGGAGAAATGGACCGGGAAGGTAAATTTCAAAGAAGCTATTATTATCCATATTTGAAAACCAATGATATGACATCAGAAGTAGCCTGTTCCATCCAGCGTCACACGGAGCGGGAAACTTACGCCGGCCTTTTGGATGAATTTAAGGTGGGAATTTCCCTCATATTCTATATAGACAATTCTTTTGAGTGCAGGGAACGGATCATTGATCATCATCCGATGGAAACCAGGAATGTCTGTCTTTCCGGCCTTGCGGTAAGTGGGAAAGTCCTTCTTCCCATTCAGAAAACAGAAATTCAGAGAGAAAAGGCCAGAGTTGCGGCAATGGACCGTAATACGCTTTTAGAAGCGGCAAAGAACGGCGATGAAGATGCGATGGAGACTCTTACTATTGAAGATATTGATTTATATTCCCAGGCATCCAGAAGGGTGATGAAAGAGGATTTATATTCCATCATTGATTCCTGTTTTATGCCCTGCGGTGTAGAATGTGACCAATACTCCATTATAGGAGAGATCATAAAGATAGATGAGATGAAAAATCAGATCACTAAGGAAGAGGTATATGATTTTACTTTGGAGTGCAGTGATCTTATTTTCCACGTGGGAATTGCAAAAAAAGATTTGGTGGGAACTCCGGAAATCGGGCGTAGATTTAAGGGACAAATATGGATGCAGGGTATCGTAAATTTTGCAGAGCCTGTAGAATAAGTACAAATATGACTTGACGAAAAGTGCGATTGTGAATATAATAGTAGTCGGACCGCATTAGAGCGTCCGTTTTTGGGGATTCGCCCCACATAAAATTTCATACTGTTTCTGTAGCTCAGCAGGATAGAGCGTCCGCCTCCTAAGCGGAAGGCCAGCGGTTCGAATCCGCTCAGGAACGCCAGAAGTTTCGCCGAAAGCCTTGTATCACTTGGTTTTCGGCTTTTTATTTTGCACTGATAAATGGTAAGGTAGCCAGTAATCCGAGGAGAGATTATATGGCTGCCTTTTCCTATATTATAAGGAATTTTTTTAGATACATAATAAATCAGATGATTGGCAATTTGTCATAAATATTAAGTTAATTGCTGTATAAAATTCATATAGACAGCTAGTTTTTAGTTTGATATTATAGTAATACAAATAGGTAATACAACTAAAAAGAAGCGATGTTTGTATCGATGTTTTATGAAGATGAATGCCGGATCGGTTAATTACAAACATCATAGATTCTGAAGTTATTTCGGGAATTAATAAATATGGGGAGGTTTATACGATGTATGATATTAAGGAAATTTACCAGCCATCCAATTTATCCGAGACGCTTAACTTAATGGCCAGTAATCAGGATGGAATTGTTATTTCTGGTGGAACTGATGTATTAATCAGGCTGCGGGAACGTAAGCTTAAGGAATGTAAGCTAATCAGCATACATAAGCTTAAAGAATTACAGGGGATTTCATATAAAGATTCTCTTAATGATATGATTATTTACCCTGGGACTTGCTTTGAGGAGATCCACAGCAATACAATGGTTGAGAAAAATTGCCACTGTCTATGGCAGGCAGCCAATGAAGTGGGAAGTCCTCAGATACGGACCGTAGCGACAATAGGAGGGAATGTCTGTAATGGGGCTGTCAGTGCGGATAGCGCACCTTCACTTCTGGTGTTAAATGCAGAACTGGAATTAACGATGGCTCATTCCAAGCGGAGTGTACCAATCAGGGAGTTTTTCACAGGGCCTGGCAAAACCGTGTTAGAGAAGGGGAAAGAATTATTAACTGCAATTAAAATCCCAGCCGTTCCAGAGGGAAGTGGGAGTTATTATATTAAATTTGGAGCTCGTAATGCTCTTGAAATTTCGACTTTGGGCTGTGCTGTATTTGTAACTCTTAATGAATCTAAAGATGTTTTTGAAGACTTTAGGATTGCATTTGGAGTTGCAGCTCCAACCCCAATCCGTTGCACGCAGATAGAGGAGCGGGTAAAGGGACTTCCATTAACAAGGGAAACTTTAAAATTCATTGGGAACGAAGTTCTAAAAGAAGTGAATCCCAGAGACAGTTGGAGAGCATCCAAACAATTGAGAATACAATTAATCAGGGAATTGAGCCAGCGCGCTGCGGAAGGTGCTGTTAGGAATGCGGGAGGTGCTATCATTGATTAAGGTCATACATATGAAAGTAAATGGGAAACAGGTGGAGTTGGGGGTTGATGACAGGGAATGTCTGACGGATACCCTTCGCAACCGCCTAGGACTTACGAGCGTTAAGAAAGGCTGCGAGGCCGGTGAGTGTGGTGCATGCACCGTGCTCATAGACGGAAAAGCTACCAACAGTTGTATATATCTGTCTATGTGGGCAGAAGGACGGGAAATTGTTACCGTGGAAGGTATTAAAGGAGAAAATGAGAATCTGCATCCGGTTCAGCAGGCTTTTGTTGATGAGGCTGCAATCCAATGCGGATTCTGCACACCAGGACTGATCCTGACGGCCGTTGAGATTGTGGGATCCGGGAAAAAATACACACGGGATGAACTTCGAAAGCTGATTTCAGGTCATTTGTGCCGCTGTACAGGTTATGAGAATATTCTAAATGCAGTAGAAAAAGTAGCCGGGCTGTAAAAGAAGATAGTAAGTTAAGGACCGTATATCGGATGCCAGAAAAATTCTATTATATATTCATGCATTTAAGGTCAGCTGCTTTAGGTAGTTGGCCTTAACGTATTCGTTCTCCTAAGTTGCAGATTACGGTTCAAAATGCTATACTATCAATGAAATAGTACGATGAAGGTGATAAGGAGGGGGAAGATGGAAAAACCAAAGCAGTTATCAGATCGATACACACAGGAGATCCTCCATGAAATTCAGGCGGGGATTTACGCTCATGCGGACAGACTGCCATCAGAGCCGGATATTGCGAAGCGATTCGGCATCAGCCGCACCATGGTCAGGGATTGTCTGTCAATTCTTGAGAGAGAGGGATTTATAAGCCGTAAACATGGTGTTGGGACTATTATTAATCAACATGTGCTTAAAGTGAAGTTGCGGATAGATTTGGAGCAGGAATTCCTGGATATGATCAGTGGAGCAGGATATGAAGCAGATATTGCGTTTGTGCATGTGAGACATGAAAAAGCTGACGAACAGGTTGCTAAAAAACTCCGTATAAATTGTGGCGAGGGTGTGGTAGTAAGTAAGAGACTGATAACAGCAGATGGCAAGCCAGCAATTCATTGTTCTGATTACATTGCAGAGCGCAGCATAGCTGTAAGGGACTATGATTTGAACCTGCTTAAGAAGCCAGTGTTTGAATTTATCAAGGAATATTGCGATACAGAGATTTACATGGATTTGTCTGAAGTAAGTGCTGTAGCTGCGGATGCTGAGATGGCAGAAAATTTTGGTGTGGAGGCAGGAAGCCCATTATTATACATTGATGAAGTGGGCTACAATTTTGTTGGACAGCCAATCCTGTATTCCAAAGAACACTATGCGGATGGAATTTTGAAGCATACCATATTAAGAAAGAAAATATAGGCTGTTTAATAACAATTCTTGTGAGAGTTCGACAAAATCGACTCTCTTTTTTTATGAGAAAATACATTGATTATCATTCATAAATTTGCTATTATTAAAATAATACAAATAGGTAATACAAATAGGTATCATCTAAGAAGAGAAAGGGGTTAATTATGGAGAGGGGTAAACAAGCGGGGAGTGTGAGCACATTCCTGGAGAGACAATTTCATTTGAAGGAGAACCATACGAATGTGAAAACAGAGGTGATTGCGGGTCTGACAACATTTTTAACATGCACATACATATTGGCAGTTAATCCGGCAATTCTTTCTTCTACAGGAATGGATTCAAAAGCGGTACTTTGGGCAACCGCTATCGCAGCGGCAATCGCATGTTTTGCAATGGGACTGCTTACGAACTTCCCATTTGCATTGGCACCGGCTATGGGGTTGAATGCTTATTTTGCTTACACAGTCTGTGGGGCTCTTGGACTGTCCTGGCAGAATGCATTGGCTTGTGTCTTTGTTGAGGGTGTGACATTCAGTATTTTAAGCGTAATTGGGGTTCAGGATAAGATTGTAAACGGAATTCCGGAATGCTTAAAACAGGCTATTTCCGCGGCAATTGGATTTTTTATTGCCTTTTCTGGTCTGCATAACGCAGGGATTATTGCATATGATCCGGATAATCTGTTACAGCTTGGAAATTTAAGAGACCCTGGGGTTATTCTGGCACTGATAGGGATTCTGTTGACTGCGG
The DNA here is from genome assembly GCF_000732605.1 of Lacrimispora celerecrescens. GTDB lineage: Bacteria > Bacillota > Clostridia > Lachnospirales > Lachnospiraceae > Lacrimispora > Lacrimispora celerecrescens_B. The sequence continues at coordinate 19,803 of NZ_JPME01000035.1, forward strand.
GGCTGGTTATTAAGCGGGTGAAGGGGGCTATTCTTATTGGAATCCTTGGTATTACATTTTTGGGACTTCTCTTTAAAAATCCGGAAACGGGGCTGGCCTATACACAATGGCAGGGATTAATTGCAATTGAAAACCCTGTTAAGGCATTAGCTCCTACCTTTGGTCAGTTGACCTTTAAAGGCCTGTTTGGAGGGGGTGTGGCTACAACCATTGGTGTACTATTTGCAATATTCAGCTTTTTATTTGTAGATATGTTTGATAGTATCGGTGTTTTAGTAGGGGTAGGTATTAAAGCTGGTTTTGTTAATGAGAAAGGGGAACTGCCGGGAGCAGGCAAGGCGCTGTTCGTTTCAGCTGCAGGAGCTGCGGTCGGTGCAATATTCGGAACGCAGACTGTAACTGTATTCGGAGCGGAGAGTACGACCGGTATTGCAGAAGGTGGAAGGACCGGCCTGACTGCAATTGTCATAGGAATATTTTTCCTTCTGTCCCTGCTTTTCACACCTCTGTTCTTAATGATTCCGGGAATTGCTACGGCTCCTGCCCTTGTCATGGTTGGTATTTTCATGATTGAGCCATTGATGCACGTAGATCTTAGTGATACAAAGATTGCATTTCCCGTGTTCATCTGTGTTGCTTTTATGGCGTTTACCTTTAATATCGCTTACGGAATCCTCTTTGGTCTGCTGGCGTATACAGGCGGACAGGTGTTTGCCGGAAACGCCAAGAAATTATCATTACCAACCTGGATACTATCGGGGATCTTTATGCTATATCTCGTATTGGAGATTATATTCAGATAGCGGAAATATGGAGGTGTAGACTATGGGAATCAAAAGTAATGTTATAAGGTTAGATGCAGTGGAAAAGGTGACAGGAGCTGCAAAATATACAGAGGATCTGATACCAGCCAACGCATTGGTGGGTAAGACTCTGCATAGTACAATTGCAAATGGGGAAGTAGTGGCCATTGATATTGAGGAGGCATTAAAAGTACCTGGAGTAGTGGATATTGTCACCTGCTTCGATGTTCCAAATCATAAGTATGCCACATGCGGACATCCGTTTTCACTGGACCCATCCCATGCTGATGTGAAGAACAAGACTATTTTAACCAGCAGAGTAAGGTATTATGGAGATGAGATTGCAGCAGTCGTGGCGGAAGACCATCTGGCTGCCCAAAAAGCACTGGAAAAAATTAAAGTGGAATACAAAGTCTTTGAGCCAGTGCTGACTCCGGAAGCGGCAGTGGAAAGTGGTAATGATCTCCATAGCCTTTCCCCCAGAAATGAGTTGGCGCGGATGGACTTCCAGATTACACCAGATGGCAAGGTGGATTTTTATAAAGGAGAATTTTCTACAGATCCCCACATCGGAGGTCATAAAGATTTAAAAGGAACCAAATTCTATGTGCCGCCTCAACAGCATTGCCACATAGAAAATATTTGCTGTTTTGCTTATATCAGCGATAGAAAAATCGTTATCGTAACACCGAACCAGGCAACTCATACCCTGCGGAGGAATGTAGCGGAGGCTGTGGGCCTCCCAATTGGGAATATACGTATCGTGAAGCCATATATGGGCGGAGGATTCGGAAACAAGCAGGATACATATTATGAACCGTTGGCAGCATTCCTGACTATGAGGTTGGGAGGCCGCTGTATATCATTTACGATGAGCAGGGAAGAAACCTTTGTAAACAGCCGGACACGTCACGCCATGGATCTCTGGTCCGCAGTTTCGGTAAATGATAAAGGGCGAATTACAAAAAAAGGATTGAGAATTAACTCCTACAGCGGGGCCTATGGAAGTAATGGGCATGCGATTACTGCCTATGCGGTAACTAATTATTTCCAGCTGTATCCGGCCCTTGAAAAGCAGGTGGGAGAATCTGCTACTGTATACACAACCATGCCATCGGCGGCAGCCATGCGGGGATATGGAATTCCTCAGGTGGACTTTGCCATGGAATGTCAGATGGATGATATAGCCATGGAACATGGCTGGGATCCTGTTGAGTTCAGGAGAAAGAACATGATGGAAAAAGGGTTCCTGGATCCATTTGACCGATTCCATTGTGCCAGCAATGGGTTGGAAGAATGTTTAGATAAAGGCTGTGAGATGATAGACTGGAAGGAACGGAGAAAGGCCTACGACGAATTCAACAAGAAATCTGCCGGCATAAAGAAAGGGGTAGGAATGGCCCTGTTCGCTTATAAAACTGGCGTATATCCGATTCAGTTGGAAACAGCCTCCTGCAGAATTCTTTTAAATGAGGATGGCAGCGTCCAGGTCCAGGTGAGTGCAACGGAGTTGGGACAGGGGTCTGACACGGTATTTGCGCAGATGGTCTCAGAAGTGACAACCATTCCAGAAGATAAAGTTTTTGTAATAGGCAAACAGGATACGGATACATCTCCACATGATGCAGGTGCTTATGCCTCTAGACAGACATATGTATCAGGCAGTGCTGTAAAACAGACAGCTGAGATATTAAGGCAGAAGATTTTAAATCGGGCGGCGTTGTTGTATAATGAGGATGAGGAAAAGCTGAATCTGACTTATGAGCATGTAGTGGCAGCTGATGGTACAGTTCTGGGATCTATCGCTGATGTAGCCTTAAAGATACAGTATATTAATGATATTAAGATAGACAGTGAACACATTACTGCCGAATCTACATATACCATGCGGAACAACGCATTCTCCTTCGGAGCAAGTTTTGTGGATTTGGAAGTGGATGTGTCCATTGGAAAAATCAAAATAAACCGTGTAGTTGCCGTCCATGACAGCGGGACAATTCTAAATCCTCAGCTGGCCAGTGCCCAAGTGCATGGAGGGGTTGCCATGGGATTAGGCTATGCATTAAGTGAACAGATGCTTTTTGATGGAAAGACCGGGAAGATGCTCAATGATAACCTATTGGATTATAAAATCCCTACATCCATGGATATTCCACCGATTGAAGTAGCTTTTATTGAAACTTATGAGCCAACCGGGCCATTTGGAAACAAAGCGCTGGGTGAGCCACCGCTGATTCCCCAGGCTCCGGCAGTCCGGAATGCAGTTTTACATGCAACAGGGGTTGGAATTAACAGCCTGCCTCTGACATCAGATCATTTAATCCGGGCTTTCTCGAAGGCTGGACTGATCGAGTGACAGAGCGGTTGTCAAATTTTAGTTAGTAATGATAAAACGCTGTAAAACCTAGGTTTTACAGCGTTTTTTTTGCGTTCCCATCCCCTATCTCCATAAATTTAGCCGGAGAACAGCCTATATACTTCTTAAACACCTTAATAAAGTACTTATAATCAGAAAATCCCACCATCTCTGCAATTTCATATACTTTATACTGGTCAGATTTCAAAAGCTCCACAGCCTTCTGCATCCGGTAACGGTTTAAAAAATCATTGAAGGTGTAGCCGGTCTCGCTTTTGAATTTCGTATTTAAGTAAGTACAGGAAAGATTATATTCTTCGCTTAAATCGGTTAAGGATAGGCGGGAAGAATAGTGCTCTTCGATATACTTTACCATGGAGCTTACATATTTATTTTTGAAGGTGATGGTTTCAGAAATATCGGTTTCTAATATGCCCAGCTTTTTCTTCTCCATATCGATTTGCCGGATGTATCCTTTCATTCGGGTGTTAGCTTCCAGCTTCTCGGTTATCTTTAGAATCGCATCATAAAGCTCTGTAAAATCCACAGGTTTTAACAGATATTCTGTGACCCCAAGGCGAATTGCCTTTTTGGCAAATTCAAATTCACTGTATCCAGATACGATAATGGCTTCATAACCGTATTCTTTAATGCTTTCTTCCAACATCTGCAGACCGTTCATAATGGGCATGTTGATATCTACTATTACGATGTCTGGTTCATTATCTTTGATCTTTTGAATTCCATCGACTCCGTCTATGGCTTCGCCTACGACCATACAGTTGATCTCCTGCCAATTCACCATGAACATCAGACCTTTTCTGATGATATCTTCGTCTTCTACAAGTAAAACTTTATACATAATAATCCTCCATATCTGCCGGCATGGTTACTGTGACCCGTGTGCCGGAACCTGGCTGACTTTCGATTGTTACGCCATATCCAGGGCCATATAACAGCCGGACTACACGATGGGAATTATAGAGACCTATATGCTCCTTATATCCATCCTCCGACTCCAGTCCGGCCCGCAGACTGGCAAGGCGTTCTCCATCAATTCCGCTTCCGTTATCCTCCACGCACAGCTCCAGGAGATCATCATGCAAACGACCAGTGATCGTAATGGAGATGGAGTGGGTGTTTTTCATGCCGTGGACCAGGGAATTCTCCACAACCGGCTGAAGCAGCAGCTTGGGAATCCGGTATTCCAGCAGTTCTTCCGGAATATCAATATGATATTTCAGGCGTCGGTTATAGCGCATCTTTTGTAATAGGAGATAATCATTGATATATTCAATGTCTGTTCTGAGGGAGACAATGGTGCTGCCGTAATAGATGCTGTAGCGCATGAGTCTGGCGAAAGACTGAACCATATCAGAGGCTTTTGCTGCATCGATCATAATTTCATACCGGAGGGTCTCCATGACATTGAAAATAAAATGAGGGTTAAATTGTTCTTCTAATTGCTTGATTTCCATGGTCCGCTTTCGTTCGGACAGTTCGCTGTTGTATTTCAGCAGTTCTTCCCGTTGTATTACCATGTGGCGGTATGCATCATCCAGCTTTTGAAATTCATCAAATACTTTCGAACGGAGCTGATAGTCCATATTTCCCTTCCCCATCTGTTCAATGGAGTTCTGGAGCTCATTGATGGCCAGCAGGTTTTTCTGGGTAATGTGTTCGGTTACAGGCAGTGAAATGATGACCAGAAGGATTCCTACGATAAGCATGAATACAAAGCCGTATAACAGGAGATCTTTCTGATACTCTGTAGAAACCAGCGTATATAAGATCAGAGAACTCCCGGGAAGGGAGCTTTTTTGAATGTGATAATGTTTTCCATTGACCTTTACCACACTTCCTTCCTGCCAGTCCATCCGATATTTTCCGGAAGGGTATTTGTCTATGGGGTCAGTCTTCTGGCGGCTGATAGAAAAGATAAGATTATCATACCGGTCCGTGATGATCACATCATCCAGAGGATATTCACGGATGATCTCATAAAGGTAGGAATCCAGCAGGTCGAAAAACAGATAGCCGGTAAGGGTGCCATCTTTTAGTACCGCTTTGCCTAAGATTAGATCTCCGGCTTGATCATGGGCGTAGTTTAACCGGCTTGGCAGAGTGAAGATCTTTTCGGGCTGTTCCTGCATTTGACTGGTCATGCGGCGAAAAATATCACTTTCATGGAAAATCTCTTGGTTACCGGCAAATAGATTGCTGCTGACGATGCGTCCATTCTGATCCAGGAGTACAAATGTTGACCGGATTGTCTGGGCGTTGGTAAAGTGATAGAGAAGCCGGTTGTTTGCTGTGATGGCAGTGGAGTCGGTGCTGTTTAGTGCGGTTAGGAGAACCGGATTTTGAGTAAGCTCGGTCAGTCCCTGATGATAGAGCAGGAGCTGTTGATCCAGGATACCGGATAACTGAATATGATTCTTTTTATTTGGGCCGGAGATGATCCATTGTACATTGATTAGGAGAAATAAAAGTACCAGCACAAATAGTAGGGAGATGATGGATAGCGCGTATTTGATGAAGGATTTTTTGATGTAGTGTTTGTACTGGTTATTTTTCATAGTGGGGGAGGCCTCCGGGGGGGATTTGGGTGATAGGTGAGGGGGAGTGGTGGTTATTATTATATTATACCATAAGTCCGCAGTGTAGCTCATAAAACCTGCGGTTTTATGAGCTAACGGGCATTCGCCCTATGAAATAAGTCATGAAAAGATTTTCTTATGTGCAAGCACAACGAAAATCTTTTCATGACTTATTTCGCACTGCTCATTGCTTGCGCTATATGCTTATATCATTACTCCCCGTTAGTTTGAAAAACAGAAGCAGTGATAAAATACTGGTCAGGGTTAAGATAGTAGAGTAGGCAGCGGCATTGCCGAAGTTGCTTCTAATAACTTCCGCATAAATAGCTACGGTCAGTGTCTGAGTCTTACTGGTGTAGAGGATGATAGATGAGCTCAGTTCACTGATTAAAGTGATCCAGCTCATAATGGCGCCGGATAGTACACCAGACATCATCATGGGAACTGTGATTTTGGCAAATGACTTTGTCTCTGAACAGCCCAGACTGATGGCAGCCTCCTCCACACTGGGGCTGATCTGACCGATTATGGCTGTACTGGAACGGATGGTGTAGGGCATACGCCGGATGGACAGTGAGATGATGATAATGAGGGCGGTTCCGCTAAGGAGAAAGGGTTTTGTGTTAAAGGCATATAAAAATGAGATACCCAGTACAGAGCCTGGTATGATGTATGGGAACATGGTGACCGTATCAAGGATATTAGTTAAAATTGATTTTTTTCGGACAGTTAAGTACGAGATTAAAATTCCCAGCACCACTACGACAGCGATGGCACACAACCCAAATAAATAAGTGTTAAAAATGGCGCCGTTGTTATTCTTTGAAAACAGCGTGTTTCGGTAGTTATCAAGTGAGAAACCGCCGGTGTATACGCTTCCTCCGCCGGTAGCCAGGAAGGAAGTGAAGATAACGGTTAGCTGCGGAAGGATTGCCACGAGGACAACCAGGTATACAAACAAATGGGATAATACATTTTTAAGACCAGTGCATTTCTCTGCTTCCATAGGTTTCAGTGCGGTCATGGAATAGGTATAGCGGTTTCCAAGATAGCGCTGGAAGAAGAATAACAGCAGGGTGATGCCGATGATAATGACGCAGAGTGCAGCAGCAAAATGGTCATCGGTGCTGACCTCGCCCATAAATTGACTGTACATTAAAACAGGAAATGTTTTATAACCTTCACCGATTAACATTGGGGTACCAAAATCGGAGAACACTCTCATAAATACCAACAGGGAGCTGGCAAGCATGGTGGGCATGACCAGAGGCACGATCACTTGAAGAACTCTCTGCATGGCACTGCACCCAAGGCTTTCAGCGGCTTCATTTAAGGAATTATCCAGATTTTTTAAAGCTCCTGAGATATACATATAAACCAGTGGAAAGGATTGCAGAGAGAAGACCAGGACAATTCCTGCAAATCCATATATGCCGTTTAACTTCACATGAAACAGATTGTTTAATATCTTGGTGATAAAGCCATTGCGCCCCAGCAACTGGATCCAGGCATAAGCTCCGATAAATGGCGGAGAAAGATAGGACATAACGATGAGAATATTTAAATACTTACTTCCTCTGATTCGTACGCTTCTTAAAACATAAGCCATAACCAGTCCCAGAACAGCCGCCAGCAGGGTGGAAACGATGGTAACTTTAAAACTGTTTATCAGGGTGTTCCAATAATATTTTCTGGCAAAGAATTTACCAAAATATGCAAGACTGAAGGAACCATCCTCGGATAGCACGCTCTTATATAAGATCAGAACTAAGGGGTAGACTACAAAGATAAGAAAGAGACCGAGAATCCCCAGTGCCATAGCTACCCAGATATTGAACTTCTTTTCGCCGGCATATCTCATACCTGATCCCTCCTGACTACAAGATTTCTATTGCCGTCTTCGGTATATACGTTGATCTTTTGAGGCTGCACGGCAAGACGGATATTAGAGCCATCCGGGATGATATCCCAAATATCGGAATTTTGGATGACTTCAATCTCCTGACCGTTTGCCAGGGTAACAAAATAATGGGTGGTAATGCCAAGAAACACACTGCTTTTTACTGTCGCAGGGATGCCGTCGCCGTCTGCCTGGTTGATAATAAATTCTTCGGGACGAATGGATACCTTAATATTTTGCCCGTCTTTCACATCCTGGCTTACATGCTCCATGGGTACGGAATAATCCTGAATCTGAATGGAAGTCTCACCGTTTTTAACCAATGCTATACCGGATAAGATATTGGATAAGCCGATAAAGGTGGATACAAACAGGTTTGCGGGGCGCTGATAGATATTTTTAGGCGTATCGATCTGTTGGATTACCCCCCCGTTCATGACAGCGATCCGGTCTGATACTGCCAAAGCCTCCTCCTGGTCATGAGTAACATAAACGGTGGTAATGCCTATTTGCTGCTGAATCCGTTTAATAGCATTTCTCATCTCCACACGAAGCTTTGCATCCAGGTTTGACAGTGGCTCATCCATTAAGAGAACTTCAGGATGGATGACGATAGCCCGAGCTAAGGCGACACGCTGCTGCTGGCCGCCTGAGAGTTTGGCTGGCATACGATTTTTTAAATGGTCGATTTTTACTATTTTTAAGATTTCATCCACCTGAGCCTCGATTTGCGATGCTGGTACTTTTCTGTTTTTCAGTCCGAACGCTACATTATCTTTGACTGACATGTGGGGAAAAATGGCATAGTTCTGGAAAACCATACCCATGTTTCGTTTGTTGGTGGGGATATTGTTGATTACTTTCTGGTCTACCTTGATTTCACCGCCCTCGATGCTGTTAAAGCCGATGATCATTCGAAGCAGGGTTGTCTTGCCGCAGCCGGATGGTCCCAGAAGGGTGAAGAACTCTCCAGGCTTAATATCCAGAGATAATCCATTGATAATGGTATCTTTTCCGAATCGTTTTACTGCGTTTTCTATACTGATTGCTACTCCCATAGTTCCTCTCTCCTAACGTAATCCGTATTTTTTGGTACAAAAAGACTGCCCCTGACTGAGTCTCAGGCAGTCTTTTGTTTGGATCGATGCAGCTTGTTAATCCATGGATGTTTCCATGTGCTCACTGAACAGATTGGTGATTTCTAATTTGTGTTCTGCCACCCATCCTTCATCGTAGTTATCAAATAATTTAATCTCGCTTTGAGGTTTCATATAATCTGCCAGAGTGGCGTCTTTTCTCAGCGGTCTTACGGTCAGTGTGGAACCGACGGCATTCTGAATCTTCTCAGAAAGCATGTAATCTACAAATTTCTTTGCATTTTCCGGATGCTTGCAGTCTTTTAGAATCTGTACGGATTCACCGGGGAAGATTGCTCCTTCTATCGGGAATACAACTTCTACTGCGGCACCTTCCTTAACATAGTTGGCAGCAGGATCTTCCCAGGTTAAGCCAACCACATATTCCCCTTCAGCCACGCCTTTATATACCTGGCTGGAGCTGTTGCACATCTTGCCGTCTAAATTGGCGATGAACTTATCTACATAGGCCCATGCTTCGTCTGAAAGAGGATCGCCGTCTTTGCCCATGCCGTAAAGCATAGCCAGCAATGACTGGAATGCGGAGCTGGAGTTCACAGGATCACCAAATGCGATTTTCCCTTTTAATTCCGGATTTAATAAATCTTCGAATCCATCGATCTTCATATCACCTTTTAAGTCTTTGTTTACGATCATAACGGTAGGATCTGCAAATGCAGGTGTAAAATAACCGGTGGTATTTTTGAACGCATCAATCATGCTGCCATCTTCGGGTGATACATATTCCATAAACAGATCTTTGGATGCGGATAACATGGTCTGGTCAGCGACCCAGAAGATATCGCCAAGGGGATTGGCCTTTTCTGACTGAGCTCTCTTTAATAGCTCTCCGGTGCCGGCGACAACCACCTCGACTTTAATGCCTGTGTCTTTTTCAAATTCTGGAATCACGGCATTATTTAGGGATTCGCCGCGGGCGGTATAAACGACTAAAACCGGATCTTCTCCCCCTGGTGTCTGAGCGGCAGCTTCGGTTTTTCCGGGATCTGCCGTTGTGTTATTGTCTGTCTGTTTCCCGGAGCTGCAGCCGGTGGCTGCCAGTGCCATGGCTAATAAGACTGCTGAAATTTTAACTGTTTTCTTCATGTGATGCTCTCCTCCCTATTTATGTTTCACTGGTTTATCTGATAGTTATATTTTAGCTGTGGGGGGGTAAAATGTAAATCCGACAATATCACACAAAGGTGTAAAATACACAACATATGTAGGATTGTTGGTAATAATATGCCCGCTTTATAACGGTTCGCAATATGCCCTGCAATGTCAGGCACCGCTGATTCCTGTATCGCCTCTATAAAAGCAAAAATATCTGGAAGAATTGATTGACTTGCTCTATTTTTTAAAGTAAGATATCTCCATAATTGACAGAATATGACAAATTCTTTAAACCCAAAAGAGTGTCATTTTATTGTCTGATAAAATACGCATTCACAAATTCTTAAAGGAGATAAAAACGTGAGCATTAAGAAACTGATATACAACACAATGGCCTGCCTCGCTCTACTAAGCATTTTAAGCACTGGCCTGATGTTTCTGTTTTTGGATCAAAACCAAAGCAACGGAAAGATTGTAAATTATTGCGGTGTTGTCAGAGGTGCAACACAGCGCATTATGAAGCTGCATTTGCTTGATCAGCCGGTGGATGATCAGATCGCCAAGGTAGAGAAGGCCATGGATGGAATTATCGCAGGCGACAAAGAACTTGGGCTGCCGGTGCCAAGAGACAAAGAACTGGTTACACAGATGCAGGAGATTCGTACATATTGGAAAGAGCAAATCATGCCTCTTTTAAACGATGGACAGAATGAAAAGCTGTTGGAGAACAGTGAGGAGCTTTTTAACAAAAGCAATGCCGCTGTTTCCCAGGCTGAAAAGTACTCTGCCCAGGGAATTACAAAGCTTAAGGCGATAAGCGCCATTACCCTGGTAATCAATCTGATCTCCATTTATTTTATTCTGATGATTATACGCAGAAAGATCCTGATTCCGGTAAAAACCCTGGAAAATGGAATGGAGCGCCTGTCACAGGGAGATTTACAGAGTGAGATTGATTATAACTCAAAGAATGAACTGGGGATGCTGGCAAATAGCATGAGGACGTCCATTAACACGCTGTCCGATTATATTTCCCGCATTGGAAATTCCATGAAGCAGATGGAACAGGGGAATTTTGACCTGCCATCCCAGCAGTATATTGGAGATTTCATCAATATCGGGCAATCCATTGAAAAATTTTCCGAACAGATATCAGAGACCCTGGGTCAGCTGCATGAGACCTCTGAACAGGTATCATCAGGTGCAGACCATGTTGCGGCAAGTTCTCAGCTTCTGGCTGTGGGAGCGGCAGAGCAGAACGGCGCAATTGATAATTTATCTCATGCTGTGGAAACGATTGTAACAAAAATAGACTATACAAAGGAAAATGCCAGTATTTTTAACACTAAGGCACAAACAATGGGTGTGAGCCTTGATGAGAGTGAGCAGCAAATGCGGCTCCTGCTTCAGGCAATGGAGGATATTCAGAGAAATTCAGAGGAAATCATAAAAATTAATAAAACCATTGAGGACATTGCATTCCAAACCAATATTCTGGCATTAAATGCAGCCGTAGAAGCAGCGAGAGCAGGTGACGCCGGAAAGGGCTTTGCCGTGGTGGCAGACGAAGTCAGGAATCTGGCGGCAAAGAGTGCGCTGGCAGCAAAAAATACATCAGAGCTCATTGACGTATCTGTCAGATCGGTTGAAGCCGGCAAAGATCTGACGGATTCCATGGCCGGAATACTAAACACTGTTTTAATGGATGCCAGGGAGATAGCAGCAGGCATCGGGGAGATCCAGTCGGCCTCGAAAGAGCAGAGCCTTTCTGTTTCACACATTACCGACAGCATGGATAAGATTTCCGCTGTGGTTCAATCCAACTCAGCAACCGCTCAGGAGAGCGCCGCTGCAAGCGAAGAGCTGTCTGCGCAAGCAAAGGTACTCAGCGGTCTGGCAAATCAGTTTACTTTAAAGAGAATGTAATTGATATACAAATAAAACCGTCCTGCTGACTGGAAAATCAGCAGAACGGTTTTTTATTAGGATTACTTCTATTATTCGCTGCAATAATGCTCTTTAATTGAACCGATTAGGGGGATTACACGCTGATCCTGAATTCTGTAAACAACATTCATACCCAGCTTCTCGGAAGCCAGAATTCCAGATGTTTTCAATTGGTTCAAATGCTGTGAGAGCGCAGAGGCTGTAATGTTTGGAGTAAATTTGTGGATTTCTCCTACCGTAAGCGGCCCTTGTATCAGTGCACAAAGGACCAGCAGACGATGTTCATTAGCCAGTATTTTAAGCAGCTCCGCTATCTTTTTCGCTTGTTCTTCCACAGTTGGAAAACTCCTTTCTTTGTTTGAGTTGGCAAATTCCCTGAGTCATTGTCCCCATAGGACAGTATACACACCAGGAGCGGGGACGAAACAGAACCATGGTAACAAGGCCCAGCACGGTGGAGGTCAGCATCACCCCGAAAAAACCAAAGGCATACTGTGCAATCCAGGGGGCCGCCATACTGACATTGGCCCATTGCCAGGGAAGCTTAAACATCCACAGGAGAGTTACCGTTTCCCGCAGCGGAGCACCGCGAAAGACCTTATAAGTGTTAATAAGCATAAGGCTGAACATGGTCATAAAAAAGGCCAGAAATCCGTACCGGAACCAGCGGCTGCGCAGAAATTTAGGTGGCTGCGCATTGCGGGAAAGCTTCAGCCTACTTCCAAGTATACCAAGCAGCTGGCCGCGCCCGCAAAACCGATTGCAATATGTTTTGTTTCCGCCGAAGACAGCAATTAACAGGGGGATCACAAAAAACAGCATTCCCAGCCATGCAAAAAGGATATTAAACAGGCCTAGCACTAAATAAAGCAGCTCGGAGACCCAGAGAAAATCATACCATTTCTTTTTCATACCGCTGTCCTCCGGTCCGCAATGGTAATGACGGCAGCAGGGCATATTCTGGAGCATTTGCCGCATCCGATACACATTTCACCGTCAATGAGGGCGATAACCCCTGAATCAATTCTGATGGCTCCTTTGGGGCAGTTTGTTACACAGCATCCGCAGGCTACGCATTCCCTGCCTACGCGGGCGATCTTGGTTGCTTTGTTCATAGATACCTCCGTAAATAAGTAATTAAGATATTGCTAATATACTTCATTTCCTTGTATTTGTCAAGGAGATATCCTGGCGTAGAGCAGAGTAATAAAAAAGCCACAGGATATGGCAATACCCTGCGGCAAATTTCAGAAGCTTTATGGTTTAGGCGGTTACCTCGTACCCTTACACATCGCCCACTGAATTCCATCTAAGATCCAGAATAATGCTGCGCCTACCACCGACATGATGACAATGCCGCCATACATCTGAATATAGTTAATCCTGGACCATGCGTCCAATATATAGTAGCCCATTCCCCAGCGGGTTCCATAGGCTTCTACAATTAAAAGGATGGCTAAGGATGTTCCTGTACCGATCCGTATGCTGGTGAACAGCTCCGGCAATACCGCAGGCA
>NZ_JPME01000036.1 GCF_000732605.1 Lacrimispora celerecrescens
TATATACTGCGGAGGAACCGCCTAAAAGCTTGCCGTCCAGCTGTGTACAGAATTGTTTTACATAATCCCAGCCATTGTCCGGGTTGCCGCCGCCCATGGCATAGAGCATATTTACCAGATGCTCAAAAGAGGAGGAGGAAGCTGCCGGATCTGCAAATGCAATCTTGCCCTTTAACTCCGGATTCAGCAGGTCTTCGTATCCCTCAATCTTGATATCTCCAATCAGGTCTGTGTTTACCATGATAACAGATGGGATGGTATCAAAACGTGTCATATTGCCCTCTGTGTTCTTGTACTCATCATAGAAAGCATCCTCATTAACAGTTATGTAATCAGCAAAATATTCGCTCTTATTTTTCACAGTGCCTATGGTTCCTGACCAGAGGATATCTGCCTGTGGTTTGTCTGCCTCCGTCTGGATTCGCTTTAATGCGTCTCCTGTACCCATAGCCAGACACTCTGCATCAATACCGGTATCTTCCTCAAACATAGCCAGCATGGAGTCGATCATGGACTCGGTAAGAGGACTATAGATAATCAGCTTCTCTTTTGAGGCTGCTGCCCCCTCCTCTTTCTTAGCCACTGTGCCTGCCTCTGTCTTGGGCGCCTGTGTGTCCGCATTTTTCCCCGACGTTGGACTGGTACCACCAGAGCAGCCTGCCAGGCTTGTTGCTACTGCCGCTGCACATAACAATGAAATCATTCTTTTTTTCATTTCCATTATCCTCCTTTAGTTGTACTGCTTTGCCTATGTTTCCGAAAGTGCAGAAAGAGCAGGCGGCTGCCTTTTTCAAATCTTCGATTCTTCAGGTCACCCTGACGAAGTCCCCTTCCTTCTCATCACCAAGGTCTACCACCATATCCAGTGCGCCCGCCTGCCCTCTGCGTTTGAAATATCTGTAAGATTATTATATTATCTCATTTCTTTCGGAGCAATCCATTATTCTGGCAAACTGTCCAATATTCTGAACACATATTTCATTTCATTGTAATATTTATATAACTTTAATGCCTTTATGGTCCATTTTAGGGCATAAAAAGACCCCTTTTCTCCTTTTCCATAGATTGATTAACTCTTCTGTTTCACGCTTTTTTCAATATAATCCTTTATCTTAATCTTTTCATATGTACCGCCTTTTTACCTGCTTTATTTCCCAAGGTCAAAGACTTGCCCCTTTAAAATACCTTGGATTTTTTTTGATGCCCATGCTATACTTTTATAGTAGGAAATGAATGACCGGTTTGAGGACAAAGATATGATTAAAATCGCTATTGTAGAAGATGAAATGGAATATGTGGAAACACTAAAAGGCTACCTTGCCCGGTACGAAGAAGATCATTCCGTCAGCTTTCAGCTTCAGGCTTTTACCGACGGTCTTGATATTGTATCGGACTATACTGCCAGCTATGATATCATTTTGCTGGACATTCAGATGAAATATTTAAACGGCATGAAAACGGCACAAAAGATCAGGGAGCTTGATGAGGATGTGATCTTCATTTTTATTACCTCCTCCTCCCAGTTTGCAGTAGAGGGATACACGGTAGACGCCCTGGGCTATATATTAAAACCAGTGCCCTATCTTTCCTTTTCACAAATACTAAATAAAGCTGTGGGCAGAATCCAGAAACGGCAGGCAATACACTATATCAATATAGACAGGCCCGAAGGTACCATGCGGATGAGCACGGACTCCGTCTATTATATCGAAAGCCAGCTGCACCATGTCCTCATCCATACGGACAAAGGGAATTTTGTGGCTTCCGGGCCCATGAAACGGTTGGAAGAGAATTTAAAGACCTTTGGTTTTGCCAAGTGCCACAATGCCTATCTGGTTAATTTAAAACACGTGACCGGCTGCCTGCCTAGCGATGTACTGCTGTTTTCAGGCGAACAGATTCCCGTTAGCCGGAGCCGGAAAAAATCATTTATGGAATGCCTAGCTGAATATATGGGAGGTTAAACCGATGAACTTTGGCGAACTTATGAATACGCCCCGCCCCTTTACCGCTCTAGCCGAATGGTGTGCCTGCATAATCTACATTCTTATGCTTCGAAGAAGGCTTAAGGGACTCAACCTGGCCGTTTCTTTTGTGGGCATGCTTGGCTTGTTTTTTCTTCTCCACATGATTGCCGCCATTCTTCCGCTGTATCTATGGTTTCCAGGGATGATCGCCGCCATTTTACTGATGTATTTTTCCATCTATGCCTCTTGCCGGATCTCTCCTTATGACGCCGGATTCCTTTGTGTCCGCGCTTTTGTTCTGGCGGAGTTTACTGCCTCTTTCCAGTGGCAGCTGTATGTATGGTGGGCGCTCAGCTTCGGACGGGTGAGCAGGGCCCTTTCCGTCCTGATCATGTCAATTTCCTATGGGTGCATTTATACGGTATATTATTTTCTGGAAAAAGAGCACATTCCACAGGCAGAGGGAATGGAAGTGGAACGGAAGGAGCTTGTCGGCGCTGTTTTTATTGCACTGGGTGCCTTTTTAATCAGCAATATAAGCTTTGTCATGCCTAATACCCCCTTTTCCAGTGCCACCAGTTCTCTACTCTATGTAAGGACCCTGGTGGATTTCGGAGGACTCCTGATGCTTTTCGCCCAGCAAAACAGAAGAAAAGAACTGCAGGTCCGCAGCGAAAACCATGCAATGAACGGGGTCTTACAGCGTCAATACGATCAGTACCGCATGGCCATTGACAATATGGAACTGTTAAGACGGGAATTCCATGATCTGAAACATTACATGATTGCGATCCGGGCGGAAAAGGATCCGGAAAAGAGGGAGCAATGCCTATCTGAAATGGAAAAAGCCATTCTCACCCAGGAGGCTATGGCAAATACGGGGAATCAGGTATTAGATGTGGTACTGACCACCAAAAGTACCTACTGCACCCAAAACAAAATCACCTTAGCCTGCATGGCCGATGGAAAACTGATTTCCTTTCTCCATGTAAAAGACATCTGTTCCATCTTTGGAAATGCTCTGGATAATGCCATTGAATGCGTTTCACAGTTTGAAGATCCGGAAAAAAGGCTGATCAATCTCTCCATATTTAAACGGAACCACTTTTTAATGATTCAATGTGAAAATTATTTGGAAAACCAGCTGGCCATGGTGAACGGATGCTTTCCTCCCACTACGAAAAGTAATAAGCTGTATCATGGGTACGGTTTAAAAAGCATTCAGGCCGCAGTGGAAAAATATGGCGGTTCAATGACCATTTCTTCCAGAGATAACTGGTTCCGCCTTCAGCTCCTCATACCGATCCAGGATGAGACATTGGCCGTCCGTGAATAAGCGTAAATAGCTTTCGCACTGCCATGCCTCTACAAAACAGCATAAACAGAGAAACATAATAAAATCAGGCAGTCCGTATGAACATTCTTCATACGGGCTGCCTGATTTTATTATGCGTTTACATCTTTTTTACGGCTTCCGATTATTTTTCATTGTTCTTAAAAATGACCTTAAAGATGGGGAAGAACACCCAGAAGGAAATCGCAGAATTGATCAGCATGGTGATTACATCTGCAATGGTCTCTCCCCCTCCGCCCAGGTTTAAACCGTTCATGAACAGATGATAGACAGGAGCCTTATAAAGGCCCTGCAGAGCGGCTGCGCCAATTGTAATGATGATATAAGCGATCACATACCACAAGGCTGCCTTTGCAGCACTGTTATTGGCTTTAAAGGTAACATTCCTCTGAAGAAAAAAGTTGATGACCTGGGCGATTCCCATGGTAATTTCCACTGCCAGAAAATACGCAAGTCCTCCGCCCCCGCCGGCGGAAAGTGCGCCCGCTCCATAATTAAATATATAATAGGGCGTGCCGTCCAGATTGGAGCCCACATGCCATATCTGGAAGTTTGTATCCACCAGGGAAGTCATTCCGAAAATGTTCCGGAAAACCGGCATTAAAATCATCTGTAGTACCGTAACTCCGTTGGACACGAGAAAAAATATTAAAAATTGTGCTAAGGTCGGATGGTTACCCGCAAAGGTCTTCCATCCGGCTTTTATTCGTGACAGCATGTGCTCCCTCCCTTCTATTTACCGGAGAGCTTTTTTTCATAAGCTCTGTTTGCTTTTGCATTAGCAAAGTACCCGCCGATGATTCGTCTCATCCCGCGGAAAAAGTGGCCGTTCACTGCCAAAACCATCCCCTCCGCCATATCCATGCTGACTGCTCCTCCGGTCATCTTGGCGATTCCACGGAACGGCATGTTATAAATGAATAAGAGGTTTAAATCCGGCTTTCCCCTTTCTTCGCTCTTGTTTTTTAAGCCTGTCAAAATCCGCCAGACCAGTCTGGCCAAGGGACTTTTGGCATAATACATCTGGCTGAGCGCATCATTTATGCTCAAATCTCCAGACCATTTTCCTTCGGGAAGCGGATGCCCGAAAAGAGTTTCAAATTCTTTCTCAGACACCTGGCTGATCCTGCCGGTATAGTAAGATTTAAGGGTTTCTGCCTTATAAGGCCAATCTTCCGTGGTCCCTTCCCGGGCCACTGTCTGCTGTAGCCTGATATCCGTTACATTAGCACCAATGAAGATGGAATAAACACCGCCCTCCACCTCAAAACGGTTTGTCAGCCTGTTCCAGTATCGGAAGGTCTTATCATCAAAGGGAATGGTGATTCCTTTACTTTCCCCTGCCTTTAAGAATACTTTTTTAAAGCCCTTCAACTCTTTTTCAGGCCGGAATATTCTGCCCTTAGGCCCTCCCACATAAAGCTGGACAACTTCCTTGCCATCAACTCTTCCCGTGTTTGTCAGGTAAAACGTATTTCATTCTCCAATACCTCAAGGTTCTTATAGGAAAATGTGGTATAGGACAACCCATAACCAAAAGGATACTGCACCTTAATCTTCCCGGTATCATAATAACGGTAACCCACATAAATACCCTCCCGGTACTGGGAGCAGCGCTCTGCTCCAGGAAAGTACCGGTAAGCCGGAGTATCCTCATATCGCAGCGGATAAGTCTCGCTCAGCCGGCCGGAAGGGTTCACTTCCCCGATTATTACACGAAGCATGGCGGATGGCCCGGCTTCTCCTCCTAAATAGCCGTGAAGGAGGGCTTTACAGCATTTCAGCCACGGCATTTCTATGGCAGAGCCTGCACTAATGATTCCTATTACATTGGGGTTTGCCTCTGATAACGCAGTGAGCAGACTGATCTGGTTCTGGGGGATTCCCATATGGATTCGGTCCATCCCCTCTGATTCACTGATTTCATCAAGGCCAAAGCAGTATAGCACCACATCGGCCTGGGCAGCCAGCTTTAATGCTTCATCTCTTAAGGTGACATCAGTCTTTCTTCCACGGGAATAGCCTCTGGCACATCCAGCAACACGCAAAGGATAATCCCTTATCATTTCCTCCATATTCTCCACCCGGATAGGGTTTACCAGGGAAGATCCTGCACCCTGATAACGGGGGGTGAAGGCAAAATCACCGATTAGCGCCACTTTGCAGCCGGGTTTTAACGGAAGAAGTTCATCTTCGTTCTTTAACAATACGATGCTCTCCTCTTCCGCCTTTTCCGCCAGCTTGTGATGCCCTTCCTTATCAAAGGATTTCCCCTTGTTATCCCGGTTCCCGGTGAGGTCAAGCACCGCCTCCAGCAAATCGTCGACGTTAGTCTCCAGCGCTTCCAGGGAAAGACTGCCATTCTCTACTGCTTCGATCAGCTCTCTGGCAGAATGAAGGCCGGGGGAAGGCATTTCCAGGTTCGACCCTGCTGCCACTCCCTTCACATGGTCATTGGAACCGCCCCAGTCAGTGATGACGATGCCGTCAAATCCCCACTCTCCCCGCAGGATATCCTTTAAAAGATGCTCATTTTCATTGGCATAGACACCGTTGACCTCGTTGTAGCTGGTCATAATGGATCTTGCCCCGCCCTCTTTCACTGCAATCTCAAAACCCTCCAGATAAATCTCTCTTAAGGTCCTTTCATCCACCACGGAATTCATGGCCATGCGGCGCAGCTCCTGGCTGTTGACTGCAAAATGCTTGGGGCATGCATACACTCCCTGGCTCTGAATGCCCTTTATATAGGCTGCCGCCAGTTTTCCGGACAAGTAAGGATCTTCGGAAAAATATTCAAAATTCCTTCCGCAAAGGGGGCTTCTCTTAATATTAAGGCCGGGCCCCAACAGGACGTTCACGTCCATGGCCGAGGCCTCCTCTCCCAGAGCTTCCCCGATCTCACGGCAAAGGTCCATATCCCAGCTATTGGAGATGGACGCTGCCGTAGGAAAGCAGGTGGATGGAAGGGAAGCATTTAATCCCAGATGATCCCCTTCCCTTGCCTGCTTCCGGATTCCATGCGGGCCATCAGCGCAGAATATGGAAGGGATCCCCAGCCGGTCGATGTTCCGGGACTGCCATACATTCTTACCGCTTAAAATGGCAGCCTTTTCTTCTATTGTCATCTTTTCAATGATATCAGTATGTTTCATGTCATTTTCCTCCGGACCTTAGATGAGTTTTCCCCCTCTTAAACTGCTGCCTATGATTCCCGTTTCTTTTTATAGACATTGATAATTCTTACCTCCAAGGCTATAAATCCTACTGCCAGAATCACATCAGCCACAATGGCTGCGATCTGCCATGGAAGCATTCCGCCCTTTGCGTTATTTCCTTCGTAGGCACGGCTGTTTACCACTGTATACATAACGTTTTTACTTGCCTTACGCATAGCCTGAAGACTTGTAGCGCTTGATGTATCCTTTAAATGGTTGGTTTCCGTATCATAGGCTACCAGCATGGCATCGTTTCCGTTCCGGATCTCCTGATCTGCATTCTGATATCCATATCCGCCGAAATAATCTGTCAGCACAAAGCCGCGGAAGCCCCATTCATCCCGAAGCACCTTATTAAGCAGTGCATCGGAAGCACCTGCGTATTCGGTTCCAATGTAGTTAAATGCGGACATTACTGCCTTTGCTCCGCCCTCTTTTACTGCAATTTCAAATGGTCTTAAATAAATCTCACGGATGGCCTGTTCGCCGGACCAGGTACAAAGCATGTTGGTCCGGTTGGTTTCCTGGTCATTAAGGGCAAAATGTTTCATATAAGCATATACTCCATGACGTTCTGCACCCTTAATTGCACTGGCCGCCATTTTTCCTGACAGGATTCCGTCTTCGGAATAATACTCAAAATTTCTGCCTGCAAAGGCGGAACGGTGAGTGTTCATAGCCGGCGCATACCAGCCGGATACCTTCATTTCGTCTGCCATCTTACCGATGCTTTCTCCGAATTCCTCTGCAATATCACGGTTCCAGGTACTAGCAATCAATACTGCGGAAGGAAAGCCGATGGAGCCGGTTCCTGTAAAGTTGTTGTTAATGGAAGCCGGTCCGTCACAATCCACGGTACCTACCTTATCCACGCTCTTAGCTGCTGACGTCTGATAACCTCCGATGGCGACCATGGTATCCATTTCTCCTATGGTCAGCTGGTCAAGAAGCTTCTCCCACTGTGGATCGTCATAATCCAGCCCCCGCATGGCGGCAAGGCTCAATCCATTCTTTGCGCCGGTTACCGGTTTTATATCCTCAGCATTGTTATGAGCTTCTGGATCGTAATTGCTGTTATTTACAAAGGTAGCCTTATATTTTTCCGGCATGGTCAGGGTTGAAGGCTTTGCCGTAGCCTCTTTATAATTTGCAAATCCGTCTGCACGGGATAAATAAGCCGGTTCTCCCTTAGCATCAGCAAACCTGTTTTCCGCAGCCGCCTTATCGGTAGAGCGGGGATTGGCTTCATCATATATGGTTTCCGAAGCTGCGGTATAAATCTGTTCTTTGATGACATTATGGGAATCGGTCCGGATCGAGATTTTATAATCTCCTGCTTCCAGGACATAAGCGCCCTTCCCAGCTGCATCGTAGGATGCCATATCTTCCGCCTGGAAAGAAACTGCAATGGTCTGGGACTGGCCCGGCTCCAGGAGATCTGACTTATCAAAGGCAATCAGATTTGCAGAAGCCTTTTCAATTCCTCCATTTGTATAGGGCGGATTGTAATAAACCTCCACTACATCCTTTCCTGCTTTGTCTCCAGTATTGGTAACGGTCACGTCAAAGGAAATCGTGCCGTCTGCTTCTGTGAGGTTCCCCATTTCCTGAGAGAAAGAGGTATAGGACATGCCGTATCCAAAGGGATAAAGCACCGTTTTACCGTAATCAATGAGCCCTTCCTCTGCGGCAGTTTCATAGAAACGGTAACCAACATAAATGCCTTCCACGTAATTGATAAAGCTGGGATGGGTAGCCTCTCCCTTAAATGCCTTACCCGCGAATTCATTCATGTTATCGTAAATAAAGCTTCCGAAGTTATTATAGTGAGGAGTCGCTGTTAAGTCTGCAGCAAAGGTGTCACTTGTTTTTCCTGAGGGGTTGACAGCACCGCTTACAATTTCGCCCAGTGCCTCAAAGCCGGACTGACCGGTTCCCGGACACCAGATAGCACTCTTTATCTGACTGTAATCATTGAGAAAGCCAAGCTCCATGGCGTTTGCACCATTGTAAACTAAAACGACATTGTCGAAATTGGAGCAAACCAAATCAACCATGTCCTTTTCCGTCCTACTTAATTGCAGATAATGCTCCCCGGCCTCAAAATCCTTATATTCCGCAGAATTATCTGTATAGGTAACTGCGCTGACATCTGTAGGGAGATCGGCTCCTTCCCCTCCTACACGGGTAATCACGATCAGTGCCGTATCAGAAAATGCTTTTGCATCTGTCATCAGCTCACTGGTGTAGGATTCCTTTAAAGGCTCCGGAAGTGTCCAGTCCTGTTCCCACATCCCCACATTGGGACGGTCGCTCCGGTATGCGGTATAGAAATCAGTAAGCCCGGTATTCAGTTTAAATCCCGCGTCTTCAAGCCCTTGAAGAAGAGACACGGTTTCATATGCGTCAGAGAGGGAGCCTGAACCGGTACCTCCATAGCATGGATTGGTGGAAGCCCAGCCAAAAACGTTTAAATTAGAATCTGTCATTAAAGGAAGTAAGTTTTCCTCATTTTTTAAAAGAACGATTCCTTCTTCTGCAATTCTAGTACAAAGCTCTGTTGCTTTGTCTGAGGTTTCTTTTGAAATTGTTCCACTTCCGGTTGCAAGGGAGATCAGACTGGACATTGGACCCCAGCATATCATATTTACTACGATAACCACGGCAAGCCCAATGGCCATGAACCCCTGGCGCCGGATCAAATAACGGGTTGCAGATTTCTTATTCCTGCATACTACCATAACCACCACTGCGGCTGCAACTGCAATGGCCAATCCAATGAGGTACGGCACACAAAGGTTGACGATTTTTAATACATCATCGATGTTGATTTGTAACATTTCTTTCATCCTCCTCCATAAAAATTACCACAAGCTGCGTGGTATGAACTTCACTTTAGCATACTATGGATTCTCAGGGTGGCTTTTTGCATAACCGGTAGTATTTTCTGCATAATCAGCAAAGGGCATGTCCTGTCCGGCCGGAGTTATTCCTCTGGTTTATAAGGCGGAGTGGGGCGAATGAGGGAAATCTGCACTAAGAAAACATTCCGGATATAAACAGAATCCGGAAAAAAATCTTTTGTTCAGATTTTCTTCCGGATTTTTATAAAAGTAGTATGGTGATATGACAATTGAATTTACTCCTTGAGCCAATATTCAGAGCCGGAGTCCGTGCGGCAAAAGAAGCCGTATTCGATTAACAGCCGCCTGATATATGGAAAATCATGATATATCTCTTTCAAAGCATTGTTGATTTCATTTTCGCTGTAATGGACACCTGGCAGAAACTTGGCTGCTATTTCACGGAGAACCACGATTTTAGCCTTTTCCTTTGAAGGAAACTGCTTTACCGCCCCGCTTTTATCAAAATATCTGGACAAGATCTTCGTCTTTTCTTCTATGGTAACATCATACCGGTCATCCACCATTGTTGCAGTTTTATGAGCATCATAAAACTCTGTTGCATCATGTTCTGATTTCATAGCTTCCTCCTTTTTATGAAACAGTTCCATTGTCGCTAAAAACAGTTTTGATTGCTTTTCATGTTCGTGAAGCTTAAAGCGGTAATTCCGTACAGTCGAATAAGAAATGCCTTTTTGCGCAGCTATTTCTTTATCGGATAAGCCCTCTACCATCAATTTTAATATGGAGTGCTGCAGCTTTGATAAGCCTAAAAAAGAAGAATTCATATTCATCAAATAATTCAGCATTGATCCATGTTTTTCTGCGACATGGATGTCAGCCATTTTATATGCATCATAAAAGTGACCGTCATAGGAATAAATCTCACCCTTGGTATAATGCTCATTGCAAATGAAACAGTAAACGGAATCATCATCTTCATAATATCCACTCTTTAATTCATCGGGTCCAGCCTGCCACAAAGATTTTCTGTCAAACAAATTTTTCATGATTATATCCATTCCACGCATCGTAACAATGCATATATTTCCTTTTCTTTATTTCCTGCATTCAAATATCAGGATACCCTTAATAAGGGTTATTATATATGATTTTTTACTAAATGTCTACGCATAAACAAACATTTATTGATTTTGTTTATTTATAAAGCCAATATTATCAGTGAAATCCCCTTTAATTACCGTTCCAGCATCGCCGGACTATAAGCACCCATTACCTATATTTCATAATCCCTCATCCGCAAAATAACCTGATTCACTCTGTTTTCCATGTCGCGTTCATTAAACTTTTTCAAAAAAAGCTCGGACCTAACAGCGCCGTCATTCATAAATAACACCCGGTCAGCTCTGGACGCGACTTTTGCGTCATGGGTTACAAGAAAAACAGCCATGCCATTTTTGCTGATATCGGAAAACAGATCCATAATTTCTTCCGATGATTTTGAGTTGAGTGCGCCGGTAGGTTCGTCAGCAAATAAAATCTCCGGCTCGTTCATAAGGGCGCGGCAGATACAGGCGCGTTGGAGCTGACCGCCGGAAACCTCGGTAATATCTCTTTCTTCCAGCCCGGTTATGCCGGTCTTTTCTATCAATGTCTTGGCTTTTCTGATAATGCCGGCGGTATTTTTTCTGTTTTCCTGTACGCTGGAAAGAATGATATTATCCAGAATATTCAGATTTTTCAGCATGGCAGGCTGCTGGAATACAAATCCCATCTTTGTTCTGCGAATATCTGCCAGTGCGTTTTCATTAAGCCGGGTCAGTTCCTTACCGCCAAATTGGATAGAACCGCTGTTGATGGTATCTGTACCGCTTAACGCAAAGAGCAGCGTAGACTTTCCGCAGCCGGACGGCCCCATCACTGCGACGAACTCTCCGGCTAATATTTCTATATTCACTCCATTGAGTGCATTGGACGCTTCCCGTCCTATGCCATAGGTTTTTACAATATTTTTTCCGCTTAGAATTTTATTCATAGGCTACTCCTTTCTATATTCGGATATCTTCAGACCGGAAATTTCCGAAATGCCAAAACGTGCTGCCAGATAGACACAGACCGCCATTAAAACAGGGGAAAACAGATAGGCAAACAACGGGTTTATATCAAAGCGGAACGTGGATGCGCCAAAAGATGAAATCAAACTCACGCCCACCAGTTCTCCCAAAGTGTTTGCCAAGGCAGTGCCTATTAAAACGCCGGCAGCCAGTACTATGGCAGACCTCACCATATATTGCCGGCAGATATCTTCATTTTTAAAGCCGAGGGATTTTAAAACGGCAATCGGATATCTATCCTTTGTCACCAGCATTTTCATAAAGAGAAGTGTGACCAGCACAGTGAGTATGGCGGCAGCGGCAATGGCAGCGTAAGAAGCTTTTTTAACCGCATCAGTAATCCCGCCAAAGGTCTGGCCGATGTATTCATCTATATCGGATACCTTGGCATAGGAAAACTGTTCCTTATATCCGGTTATCTTTTGATCTGTGGCAGCATCCGCCTGTAATTTTACCGGAATAATACTCCATAGAATGCTGTCCTTACTGGTTTTAAAAACTGCCTTTGCCGTCTTGCCCCCATTAGTGATATCAGAATATATCCCGCTTATGGTAAGCCGCTTCTCCTGACCGTCAATATTGAGCACGATAATATCATTAAGCCCTTTTTCGAGATCGCCCGCAACTAATGATGAAATAGCGATTTCCGATTCGCGCTGCGGGGCTCTGCCGGCCGAATACTCAATAGGGAACGCTGATTGGTCGCCAAGTTCCACCTTTAGCTTTTCAGTGGTACTGTCCTCCATTTTCATATCAAACATATAACTGGTCAGCACCGTGTATTTTTTAATATCTGTGTCCCGTGCCATCGCAGCTGCTATCTCCGCTGTCTTTCTTGCAATATCTTCCGTCTGCTGGATATCGATTCTCATATCACATTCGCCAATGCCCATATAGGTCATAAAGTTTCTTTGGGAAATGGTATTATAAGTATTCTGCGGCACAATCATCAGGAATGAGGAAATAACAAGCACCAAAAGCATTGTGCTGTAAAGTTTCTTTCGGGCTAGCACATCCTGAATGCCAAGAAAAATATTCGGCGGGAGCCCCCCGCTGCAGGATAGCCGGAAGCTTTTCGCAAGTTTGGCTCCACTCTGGGACGCTCCAAAGCGTATGGCCTCTGCCGCTGATACTTTTTTGAAGCGGCATAGAACGCCGTTCACATAAAGCACCACCACCAAAAAGATAATCCCTGCGCCTATCATTCCAAATACCGTGCCGAGACCGGAACTGCCGCTCTCTCCCATATACAGACGAATATTCTCCATCAAAGGCTCTTTTGCAAACAGAGACAGGATGAATCCAGCTATGCAGGCAGTTCCGGCAATAGCACCATACTTAGCCAGATAGAGCTTTTTGATGCTTCCAACCTGCAGACCGATAGCTTTTAATACGCCAATTTCCCGGTAATCTTCTTCCACCTTGGCAAGCAGGGTAAAACGTATGCACAGGAAATTGATCACGATTACAAGGACGCTGATAAGGATAAGCATCGCAATCATCATGCCGTCATCAAGGGCATTTACCAGCTTAAACAGGGAATGGGTGATGGCGGGAGGCCCGTTTGTCGGAAGTCCTGCGGCAATATAGCCGGATTCAAAAGCGGAAACAGCGGAACTGTCCCTAAGTCGGAACTCTATTAAATATTCCAGCTTTCCAAATTTCTTTACTTTTTCAAAATCACTTTCATTGATAAGAAACCGCTTGGAGGAAACCATGGAAGCGTTCATTTGAGAATCCCGCAGGAAACCAGCTACCGTAAAGGAACCCCCATGAATGGTTATGGTGTCTCCAATACCTGCCAGCCCCTGCTTCATGTAGTAAATGGGAACATAGATCTCTCCTTTGGCCGGGTAAATAATATTGCCGTTAAGGCCCAGCAGAAAATCAAAGCGTCTGCTCTGCACCGAAAGGCCGTTATCCTGCACGGAACCGGCGAGGGAGTTTTCACCAATGACAATCTCTGCGCCCTCGATGTTGAGAAAGGGAAGCACCTGAAAATCTTCTACATTATTTTCCGTATCTGCAAAAGCAGAAAGCCGTTCCATATCAATATCACCGGAGTGCATCTGCATAAAGTGGGGCGTTTCGGCTCTTAACATCATGTTGTTAATAGCAGAGAACAAATTCACAGACAATATCGCGGCAAGGGAGGTAAGCATTGCCGCAAGCAGAATAAATGCGGTAATGGTGATTGTAATCAGTTTGCTTTTCTTTACATCGTTTATTATTATTTTTCTGTACACAGTTCACCTCCCCGCTCCAGCCCCCTGACGGACTTTATATTATATAAAAGAATGGCCGTTGCAGATAAAAACAGACCAGCTATCATAATTAATAATCCAATTCCTCTGCCGCTTCCCACGCCGATCACCTTTCCCATGCTATTTGCCAGCGCGCCATCCTCTACCAGCAAAGGGATAAATACATAGTCTGCAAGCGGACCTAAAATGCTGTATGCAATCACATATCCAAGCTGGGAGATAATACCGATCAGTCCCCAAACCCTGCCTTGCACATCGTTGCTGATATTGGTACGGATCAGATAATCAATGCTTGTGTTGGCAAATGGAAGCATTGAAAAAAAGAGAAAACCAAAAATGCAGATTAAAATAATGTTTTCTCTAAATCCGTAGCCTGCCATAAAGATACCGGCAAAAAAGAGCGACGCAAAAAGCATTTGTGTAAAGCCCTTTTTTATGGGAACCGTGCCAAGAATAAGGCTGCTTACCAGCATGCCCATGGCTGAAATCGTAGTGGCAACCCCCAGCACCGAACTGTCGGTAAATCCAAGTATCATTGGCGTATAAAGAGACTGGATGCAGCCTAAAAAGAAAGAGATGCCGATTCCTGATAAAACCAGTGTGAACACGCCCCGGTTTTGGGTGAGCGCAGTCAGTCCGGTTCTAAACTCATGGAAGAAAGATTCTTTATATTCGGAAGCTTTGGCAGCAAGCCCCCTTCGTACCACAAACGTCACCATTACAGTCAGAAAGATTGTGCAAATGTCTATCATAAGCAGAAGCCTTATATCTGAAACCTGTAACAGAAACCCCGCGATGAGCGGTGAGATCAAAAACTTTGCGGAACCGGATAATTGTACCAATCCGCTTGCTTTTGTGTATTCTTCTTCCGTTAGCAGGTCAGTAATTGTCGCTTTGAACGCCGGTTCTATGAGTGAAGAAAACACCGAACTGATGGTAACGCCTATTCCGATCTGCCAAAGCAGTGCTGGGCCATTCATCATGCAAATCAGGATATAGATAAGTCCCAAAGCGGAAAGCCCGTCGCCGAGTATCATTAAAAGCCTGCGGTCGTATTTATCAGCAAGCACCCCTGCAAACGGAGTGAGCAGGAGTCCCGGTAAAAAAGCCAACAAGATAATCAATGTACTGGAGGACGCAAGACCGGTCTGCTCAAATACATATACGCCAAGCCCGAAAGATGTTATGCCGCTGCCTATGGCGGCGACAAAGCTGCCGGAGCACAGCATAACAAATTTTATAAATGGTTTTCCCGTGTTCTTATTCATAGGCACTTCCTCCATCCATTTGAAATAGTTCTATCACCCTGTCAAAACTTCCCCGTTCTGCACCAAACAATCTTTCTAGATTAAATATAAACGCCTTTACCCTTCCCAAAAGTTCTTCGCCTGTAAGTTTTTCCGCGTAATCATCAAAAACTGCATTGATATGAGCCACAACCATCTCCAAGCTCTCATAGGGATAAGGGGTGTTGAATAAGCCCTCATTGATACCGTCCTCAATAATTTCCATAAGAATCGGGGGGATGCCTTCCATCATTGCCTGATGTGTTTTCTGGTGCATCAAAGCATTCTGGGGCTTGTGCATCTGCCGGGTGAGTTCTGATTTGCCATCTTTATCACCATTCATAGCAATAAAAGTTCTGATCAGCCGTTCCAATACAGGAATACTTTTATCCGAAGCAATCTGCCTGGCCGCAGCCAAAAACTCTGTGTTGCGCCGATCAATAAGTGCATCCAAAATATCTTCCTTTGATTTGAAATGATAGTATATTGTTCCCCGCGCGATTCCGGCCTTCTCTATAATGGCGCTGATGGTCGTTCCATCAAAGCCATCACTGTTAAAAAGGTCTGCGGCAGCATCCAGTATTTCATTCTTACGCACATCAGCGTCTTTTATAATTCGCATAACATTGCTCCTTAAACTATAATTAGACTGACGTTCAGTCTAACTAATTATAGAATGCACCATCGTAAAGTGTCAATATAATTTTTTAATATTTACGATACATAACCGTATAGTATCGCAGTATTCTATCTATAGAGATTCCATCCGCAGAAGTTTCTTTCTTACTGTGACATAAAAAAAAATGCTGCCCAATAAATGAGCAGCATTCCTAATTTTTCTTATACTACCTTATTCTTAATGGCCCCAATCCCTTCGATCAGGCATTCCACTTCATCTCCTGCCACCAAAAACTTCGGCGGTTCAAATCCCATTCCAACACCCTTAGGCGTTCCGGTGGAAATGATCGTACCTGCCTTAAGAGTCATCCCCTTAGACAGTTCGCTAACAATATGATCTATATTAAATATCATAAGCCGGGTATTGCTATCCTGCCTCAGCTCTCCATTTACCTTAGACTGAATGCCAAGCTCCGGTGGATAGGTTATGGAACCTGCAGTCACAATACAAGGACCCATAGGAGTAAACCCGTCAAGGCTCTTTCCAAAATACCACTGCTTATGGGCATTCTGCACATTGCGGGCGCTGACATCATTGATGATGGTGTAACCGAAAATATGGTCCTTTACCTGTTCCGGTGCCACATCCTTTGCATCTTTTCCAATGATAACCCCTAATTCCGCCTCATAATCCAGGCTGTCCACGATATCGCTGTGGCTTAAGATCTCCCCGTATGGATCCACCGCTTCATTCACTCTCTTTGAGAAATAAACAGCATTGGGGCGTTTCCCGTCAAAATCCTCTTTTTTAAAGCGGGCAGATTCCTCGGCATGTTCCATGTAATTAAGCCCCAGACAGATGATGTCCTGCTCCGGTGTCCGGATGGGCGCCAGCAGCCTGACCTCCTTCATCATAGCAGCTCCGATGACGTTGCTGTTGTAAGGATCAAGGCCGGAGGCATGTTCCAGCAGGTCAAGTTCAGACTGAGTAAGCCCCTTGATGACTTCCAGCATCTCCTTATACTCCATACCAAATGCCCTGAGAGGAAAGATCCACATCTCGTCCTTACTCACTACCCCGATATCTTTTCTCCGGTCAACCTCGTATGTAACTAATTTCATAACATCCTCCTTTTACATGAACCATAGCTCTTCCTTTGTGGTGGAGATTGCATCTGCACCCACAATATATGGATCTCGTTCTACTTTATCAATCCTTTCCCCCACCGTCAAGGCAATTTTTGCCCTTTCTGGATTTTATAAGGAAGAAAAGCATATTTTAACGTTCTTTTTTCCATACAAGATAGCAGGAGCTGCGTTCTCTGGAAACTACACGCCTCACTCCTGCTATCTTTTATCTACAGATCTTTGCTTTGGACCCACCGCTTGCAGACCTCCGGAAAGTTGCTGATGACTCCGTCACAGCCCCATTCATAGACCTGCTCCAATGCGGACATATCATTAACCGTCCAAACATTCACTAAAATTCCGTATTTCCTGCAGTTGTCCACAGCCTCTTTGGTTAATCCCTTTACTCCTGGGTGGTAGCATTCGAAATGATACCGGTCACAATAGTATCCTGCATTTCCCAGGCCCGGATGATCAAGCAGCGCGCCGCACGGGATCTCGGGAGCCAGTTCCTTTAAGCGGATTATGGAAGTATGGTTAAAGGAAGAAAAGATAACCTTTTTTTCGAGCCCGTATTTACGTACAAGCTCCAGAGTCTTCTCCTCCAGACCTTCATAATAATATACACCAGTCTTGATTTCGATATTTGTAACAAGCTCCTGATCCTTTGCCCACTTACAGTATTCTTCAAAGGATGGAACAGGCACAAATCCGTGAATTCCTCCGCAGACAGCATCTGCATTGAATTCCTTTAGTTCCTCATAGGTAAGATCCTTCACAAAGCCAGCTCCATCCGTGGTCCGGTCAATGCTTTCGTCGTGGATTACCACCACGGTACCATCCTTTGTAAGCTGCACATCCAATTCGATCCCGTCACAGCCTGTCTCTGCTGCCTTCTGAAACGCCAACATAGTATTTTCCGGATACCTACCGCTGTAGCCTCTGTGTGCAAATACCTTCATATCAACCCCTCTTCCTTTTTAATTATTCTCAAAAGATCTCTTTTAACTATATCATTTCCTGGGTAAATTTTCTATAGGTTCCCCCTGTTTTATGCAAAACAACCTCGTAATTCCGCATGCTTCCAATATGACTTCAGCCGCTTAACGTAATTACGAGGTTTTTTATATAATTATTTTACACTTTTTCAACGTTCCTTGTAGCAACGATGGAAACACCGGTTCCGGCGCAGTCAGGAATGATCACATCACCAATGGAAACAGGTGCGGAAACTTCCATCTTTCGGATTTCCTCCATACAAGCAAAAATCTTGTCCTTAGGAATGTCCTGCTTTGTTTTTACAGGCACCATTTCTAAGTCACCGCCTATGACGCGGACCGAGGAGGTCACCACTCTGGTAGGGCTTAAAACCTCTTTTTTTCCATATTCCTCCCCGCGGCTGCAGGAATTCCCTGTTACTTCCACCTGGTCTCCTTCTATGCGCACCGTTAACGGGCAGCCTAAAGGGCATCGGATACAGATCAGTTCTCTTACCTCCATATCATTCCACCTCCGTACAGACAACAATTCTCTTAAGCTCCGGATATTCCTTAAAGCTGTCTTTCTTTAATACAATCTGCTCCATCTCACCGGGAGCCAGGACTTTTTTCTTTTTGTGGGAAACCCTTACATCATCGTAATAAACACTGATGAAGCGGTCCTTGTAAACATCGGCCACACGGAAACGTACTGTAACCTTATCCTTCATGTTCTCCACGTCAATCTTCTGAGGCACCGTATAGCGGACTCCGTTCTCAGCTGCCAGTTCTACTGCATGAGCCGTTTCTTTTTCTCCATCTGCCTTTATGTAGGCTGCAGCGCTTGCTCCTGCCAAGGCGGCTTCCTCAGATACATAATCAACCAGGTCATGGACATGAAGCACATTACCACAGGCAAAGATACCTGGGCTGCTGGTTTCCAGCTGGTCGCCTACTTCGGGACCAAACGTCACCTGATTCATCTTTACACCTGCCCCTTTGGAAAGCTCATTTTCCGGAATCAGGCCTACGGAAAGAAGAAGGGTATCACAGCTGTAATATTCCTCTGTACCTGGAATCGGCTTTCTTTTTTCATCGACCTGGGCAAGGGTAATTCCTGTTAACCGATCCTTTCCCTCAATGTTAATAACCGTATGACTAAGCTTTAAGGGAATTCCATAGTCATCCAGGCACTGGACAATATTTCTCTTTAAGCCTCCGGAATAAGGCATAAGCTCTGCCACAACCTTCACTTTAGCACCTTCCAGGGTCATACGCCTTGCCATGATGAGACCGATGTCTCCGGACCCTAAGATCACCACTTCTTTCCCCACGCTGAAGCCTTCGATATTCATTAATCTCTGGGCAGTGCCTGCGGAATAGATTCCTGCCGGACGGTAGCCCGGTATGTTAAGAGCACCTCTGGGTCGTTCCCTGCATCCCATGGCCAGGATAATGGCTTTTGCCTTTATCATTGCCAGGCCATCTTCCCTGTTGATGACCGTTATCTCTTTATCTTTGTTAATATCAAGAACCATGGTATTTAATTTGTAAGGAATATTTTCTGACTCCGCCAGCTCTATGTAACGGGCCGCATATTCCGGGCCTGTTAATTCTTCTTTAAAGGTATGCAGGCCAAAACCATTATGGATGCACTGGTTTAAGATACCGCCAAGGCAGGCTTCTCTTTCCAGGATCAATATATCTGTAATGCCCGCCTTTTTTGCCGCTACTGCTGCAGCAAGACCAGCCGGACCGCCTCCGATTATCACTATATCATGTTCTGCCATGTCGCTGTCCTCCTTATTTATGACCGGTCACTATATTGGAGCCGGGCCTGTTCTTGCAGATATCTTCCAACTTCCTGTCTGTTTCCCTTGCCAGGATCTCCATGGTCTTAGGGGCACAGAAACCGGCCTGGCACCGTCCCATGCCGGCACGGACGCGGCGTTTGATCCCGTCTAAGGAAACTGCTCCAAGAGTCCGGGTAATGGCATCTACAATCTCACCCTCACTGACCCCTTCGCAG
>NZ_JPME01000037.1 GCF_000732605.1 Lacrimispora celerecrescens
TGATAAGCAGGCAGAACTCAGATTCCATATTAATCAGCCCATTTTTACTGGGTTAATTGGTATGTAATCTGAGTTTTTTTTCTTGAAAGGAGTACACGGTGCGGGTAAAAAAGATCCTGAATAATAACATTGCAATAGTTGAAAAAGGTGGCCATGAATCAATCGTCTATTCAACAGGAATTTCGTTCAAAAAAAAAGTTGGCCAACAAATTACAGATTCCGAAATTGAAAAGACGTATGTATTAGATTCAAAAGACCGCCTTGAGCATTTAAGCTATTTACTCACCAATACCGATGAGAAAACCATTGGACTGATCAATGATCTGGTTCATTATGGTGAAACAGTATTGGAACAAAAAGCGAATGATTATTTATATCTGGCCTTGCTCGACCATATTACTTTTGCCTGGAAACGGGGAAAGAAAAATCAGTTTATCCGAAGTCCTTTATCCTGGGAGGTTCAAAAGTTTTATCCGGTTTATTATAAAATCGGCCTCCATGCTCTGCAGATGATGAGGGAGTGCTATCAAATTGATTTTCCTGATGATGAAGCCGTTTCTATCGCCTTACACTTTGTGAATATCCAGGAAGAAAAATCTCTTCTGGATGAAAAAATTAAAGATATGGAAACGCTGCAGGATATTCTAAACATTATTAAATATCATTTTAACATCTCTTTTGATGAATCTTCCATGAACTATATGCGGTTAGTAACCCATCTTCAGTATTTTATTGAACGCTTAAGAAAAGAAAAAAGTCATGGACAAAGTGATTCAATTTTATATCAGCAGGTAAAGGAGATTTACCCCTATGCCTATACCGCAGTAGAAAAAATTGATATTTATGTAAAGAAAAAGTTTAATCAGTATTTATCGCAAGATGAATATGCGTATTTAATGATACACATTAATCGCATTTTGGAAAGAAAGGAAAATGAATCATGAAATACCAAGAGTTTAACCAGCAGATTATTGACTTAATCGGCGGTAAAAACAACATACAGGCAGTTGTACACTGTATGACACGTTTACGTTTTACTTTAAAAGATAAAAGGAAAGCTAAGACAGAGGAAATTAAAAATTTAAAGGGTGTTATCGATGTAGTTGATAACAATGTTGCTTATCAGATTATAGTGGGAACTCACGTAAATGACGTATACAAAGAACTGATCGATATGCTAGGCATTAGTACTGGCGAAGAGGGTTCCCAGAAACGCAAAAATAAAAATTTTGTAAAGGCTGCTTTGGATGTTGTTTCTGAATCGATGAACCCGATATTGGAACCAATTATTTGTGCGGGATTACTGGCTGCGTTTTTATCCATTGTTTCCCTTACAGGATTGATTTCACCTGAGAGTCCCACATATCAAATTTTTGATGCATTACGAAATGCCGTTTTCTATTTCCTGCCTATTTTTATGGCAATGAGCTGTGCCAAAAGATTAGGGGTAAGCCCTTACCTGGCAGTGGCTTTAGCGGCAACTATTTTATCCGGATCAATTAATGGAGTAGAAGGACTGAGCTTATTCACCATTCCATTGCCTCAAATTACGTACTCCAATAGTTTTATACCTATTTTATTAGCAGTTTGGTTCATGGGATATGTAACGAAAATTGTAAAAAGGATAGTTCCGACTGCCTTACAGTACTTTTTAACTCCTTTACTGATTATGGTTGTTATGCTTCCGGCAACCTTATTGGTCTTTGGACCTTTAGGATTTTATCTGGGAGAAGGAATCATTGCGTTCTTTAATCTTCTGATGAAATACGTGGGCAGCTGGTTTGTTATGATGCTTTACTCTGCATTGCAGCCATTTATTATCATGCTGGGGGCAGGCAATTTTATTATGCCTGTAGTCGCTTCCCTTATTGCTTCTAATGGTTATGATCCTGCGTTTATTTCTTCTTGTACGATTTCTGATATAGCTGTTGGCGGTGCGATGCTAGGGTACTTTTTGCGGACAAAAAACAGCAAACAAAAACAGCTGTTCGGAACTGTGACTCTGTCTGCCATCTTAGGCGTGACGGAACCTGCTATTTATGGTGTTTTTGTTAAATTTCGCCGGCCGTTTGTAGCGGTTATGATCGGCGGCGGTTTAGGCGGACTGTTTGCAGGAATTACAGGCGTTAAGGCTTATTCCATCGCATGGGGCCTGTTTGGCTTACCGGCTTACATTGGTGCTGGAGATTTCAAAAATTTATGGCTGATGGTCTCAGCAGTTATTATTAGTTTCGTGGGAGCAGCGATTGTTTCTTATATATTAGGCGTGCCATCTGAAGATGATAGTGCTGAAAAAGAAAGTCCAGGTGAAATAACAGGCGAGAACCCTAATTTTCGAACAATTTCTTTATCAACTGCCGCCGAAGGCCAATTAGTACAATTAACAGAAGTAAAGGATCAGGCATTCTCCACTGGGGCTTTAGGGAAAGGGGTGGGAATCATCCCGAAGAAGGATACCATCTATGCACCAGTTGACGGGGAAGTTGCCGCCGTTTTTCCTACAAAACATGCGATAGGAATTAAGGGTGACCAAGGCGAAGAAGTTTTGATTCATATCGGCATTGATACTGTGAAACTTGAAGGAGAACATTTCCAGGTTATGGTTAATCAAGGAGACGTTGTTAAAAGAGGACAAAAGCTGGCGATCGTAGACTTTGAAAGCATCGTAGATGATGGTTATGATCCCACTGTAATTGTTATCATAACAAATACCAATGATTATTTAGATGTAATTCCTGAAGGAAGTAAACAAGTTCATATAGATGATCCGATTATGAATATTGTCTTGGAACAGGAGCAAAGTAAATAACTATGAGATTAAAGGATGATTTTTTATGGGGCGGCAGCATTGCCGCCCACCAATGCGAAGGTGCTTATGATGAGGGACATAAAGGTTTAGGGATCATGGATCTTGTGACAGTGGGAGCCTATGGAAAACCAAGGGAAATCCATAAACAGTTATCCGGATCTGCCCATTATCCTTCTCATCAGGGAATTGATTTTTATCACCGATACAAAGAGGATATTGCTCTTTTTGCAGAAATGGGATTTAAAGCCTTGCGGATATCCATCGACTGGTCAAGGATTTATCCCAATGGAGATGAGGAAATCCCAAATCAGGAAGGAATCCGGTTCTATCAAAATGTTGTGGATGAATTAATAAA
This sequence comes from Lacrimispora celerecrescens, assembly GCF_000732605.1. GTDB lineage: Bacteria > Bacillota > Clostridia > Lachnospirales > Lachnospiraceae > Lacrimispora > Lacrimispora celerecrescens_B. Next base: position 3,165 of record NZ_JPME01000037.1, read on the forward strand.
ATATGGAATAGAGCCTATTGTAACGTTGTATCATTTTGAAATGCCTGTTCATTTGGTAAAGACCTACGGTTCCTGGGTGAATAGAACAGTTATTGATAATTATTTAACATTTTGTAAGACAATGTTTGAAGCATTGAAAGGAAAAGTAAGATATTGGGTCACTTTTAATGAAATGAACCATCTTGATCCTCAAACAGAAGCAAGTGATATCTTTACCTATATTATTGCCGGATTAAAATACTCTGAATTGGAGAATAAAAAGCAGACCCTTGCGACAATCGGTTACAACATGACTCTTGCTAGCTGTTTAGCCGTTAAGCTGGGCCACACCGTAGACCCGCTCAACCAGATCGGATGCGTGTTTGGAATCGAACCGGTTTATCCTGTCGATTGCAATCCAATCAATGTGATGAATGCATTTAAGCAAATGGACCGGGATTTTTATCAGATTGACGCCATGTGCAACGGCCTGTTTCCGGCTTATAAAATCCGGGAATACCAATCTCAAGGAATCGAAATTGCTGTCAGCGAGGAAGATAGCAAGGCTTTTCGCAATGGAACCATTGATTTCATAGGGATGAATTATTACGCATCGTCAGTTGCTGAATATGAAGGGGCAGAAGAAGGAAAAAGTGCCCTGTTTGGCGGCTTGCAAAATCCTTATCTGGAAGCAAGCAAATGGGGCTGGACCATTGACCCTGTGGGCCTTCGGTATTTACTAAATTATACTTACCGTAAATATGGCATCCCTATTATTATTACAGAGAATGGACTCGGTGCGGTAGACCAATTGACGGAAGATAGAAAAATCCATGATGAATATCGCATTGACTATTTAAAAAAACACATTACCCAGCTAAAAAAAGCAGTTGAAATTGATCAGGTAGATTGTTTTGGCTATTTGACATGGGCACCAATTGACCTTGTCAGTGCCACAACAGGACAAATGAGTAAGCGTTATGGATTTGTTTACGTCGACCTGGATGATCATGGGGAAGGAACCACGGAACGAATAAAAAAAGATTCCTTTGATTGGTTTAAAGGTGTAATTGAAACAAACGGAGAAGACTTTACTTGATTTTCATAAAAGGGTCGTTGTAAATAGGAATGTAATTACCTATGGTACAGCGGCTCTTTTCCATTGAAAAAAAGAACCTGAAAGCTGTTTTGGTCCAGAGTATATCACACAAGCCGATATAAAATAATATTTTACTTAAATACAGCCATATGATAAGCTTAATATGTTTTAAAAATACTTAAGAGAAAGGATATAAGTAAATGGGTAAAGTATGGTATGTAAAAGTTAAAAAAAAGGAGTATCAGATTAAGCTGAATTTAAGCAAGATCCTTGTTAATGATGAAACGGAAAAGAAAATGAGATGGGGGGTAAACTTATGAATGTATTCAGGGAACTTATATTATCGGTTTATGATTTTAAAAGTTATAGGGAATTTTTGAATAATAAACGCCGAAAGGTTTTTTTAGCAGGATTTATTCTTATGGTTATATACTTTGCTCTGACCATGATCATTCCTTTCGTTAAATTTCAGGTTAAAACAGGCGGATTTGTAAAGATTATAGAGGATTATATTCCTGACTTTGAGCTGAGTAATGGAGTGTTTTGGATTGAGAAACCGATTGAATATGAGGCAGATGGTACCTATATTTATATCACTTCAGAACCGGATAACATTTTTTATGATACAGATGAAATTGGAGAATATATTTCGGATTATTACCAAGTATTCCTGATAGATTCAGAAAAAGTCATTGTGAAGAACAAAGGTCAAATTCAGGGACAATATTTTTCGGATCTCGGCATAGAATTCAGCAGAAATAAACTTATGGAGTACGTGCCGCAGGCTTACTTAATCGTAGCAGGGGTTCTGGTTGCTGCCTTTATATTCATGACAGCATTCTTTTTCTTTGGGGTACTGATTGTAGCTCTTCTTGGAATGATAGCCGCTTCCTGTATGAAGTATAAACTAACTTTTGGCCAATTGTATCTAATGGGAGTCTATGCACGGACATTGCCTTTATTGATTAAAGCAGTTATGTCATTTCTTCCGTTTTCCTTACCGATGTTTGGAATCATTAATTTCGGTCTTTCCGTGCTGTACATTATACTTGCTATTCAGAAGATGAAGGAGTTTGATTCTCAGCAGCCGATAGAAATTGTTTCGGAACAGGAAGATTATTTTAGATAGGAGCAAGCTACCCTGGGAATTTTTTTTGGTATTTGCAATAAAAAGGATTTATGATATACTGTTCACTGCGGATATATGCAACAATCAAAAAATTAAGAGGTTATGTAAATGAATGATATAAATATGACTTATGAAGAAGCACTCAGCCATGCCCCCCAGGAAGAACCTGCAAGACAATACTTTTTTATAGAACGCTGCCAGGATATCCTGGAAAAATTAAAGGAAGCCTCAGGAAAGGAGCAATTTACCTTTCATATCGCCACCTTCGGCTGCCAGATGAATTCCAGAGATTCCGAAAAGCTTCAAGGGATCTTAGAAGCCATCGGATTTGTAGAACATGCTACGGAAGAGGCTGACTTTGTTCTTTATAATACTTGTACTGTCAGGGAAAATGCCAATGACAGAGTCTACGGACGTCTAGGATATTTAAACAGCCTAAAAAAGAAAAATCCCCATATGATGATCGCTCTTTGCGGCTGCATGATGCAGGAAGAAGAAGTAGTTGCAAAGATTAAAAAGAGCTATCGCTTTGTGGATATTATTTTTGGTACTCATAATATCTTTAAACTGGCAGAGCTTATGTATGAACGCCTGGAAGAAAAAAAGATGGTTGTAGACATTTGGGAAGGAACGGACCGAATTGTGGAGGATCTCCCCACGGATCGGAAATATCCCTTTAAATCCGGCGTTAATATTATGTTTGGCTGCAACAATTTCTGCAGCTACTGCATCGTACCCTATGTACGGGGCAGAGAACGGAGCCGCAGCCCAAAAGATATTCTGGAAGAAGTAAAACAGCTTGCAGATGACGGAGTTGTGGAGATTATGCTTTTAGGGCAGAATGTCAATTCCTATGGAAAAACTCTGGAAACACCCGTAAGCTTTGCAGAACTTCTGACCCAGATCGATCAGGTGGAAGGCCTGGAGCGGATTCGTTTTATGACTTCTCATCCTAAGGATTTGTCAGACGATCTGATCGAAGCCATGAAAAATTCCAAAAAGGTTTGCCGGCATCTTCACCTGCCTCTTCAGTCAGGCAGCAGCCGGATTTTAAAGGTCATGAACCGGAGATACACCAAGGAACAGTATCTGGAACTTGTAGAAAAAATCCGGACAGCCATGCCGGATATTTCCCTGACCACAGATATTATTGTAGGCTTTCCCGGGGAGACAGAAGAAGATTTTAACGAAACTCTTGATGTGGTAAAAAAGGTACGCTTTGACAGCGCCTTTACCTTTATTTACTCCAAACGTACCGGAACACCGGCAGCAAAGATGGAGGAGCAGGTTTCGGAAGATGCGATAAAGAACCGCTTTGACCGTCTGCTGGCTGAAGTCCAGAAAATCTCCTCCGAAGTCTGCGGAAGAGAGGAACACACCGTTCAAAAGGTACTTGTAGAAGAAGTGAATGATCATGAGGAAGGCCTTTTAACCGGCCGCTTAAGTAATAACACTACCGTTCACTTTAAGGGAGATTCTTCTCTCATAGGAAAAATTGTGGACGTATATCTGGATGAATCCAAAGGATTTTACTACATGGGAACTTTAAGACCATAATTTGGGCCGCTTTTGGGCCTGTCCATCCAATTATCGGAAGTATTCTTTACTTCCGATAATTACAAAAGAAACGCCCTGCAGGCATACCATTACACCTGGTAATGCGATGGGCTCTGCCAAAAAACATGGGCGGTATACAGAAAAGAGGAAGTAAAAGAGCATGGCTGGATTATCACCAATGATGGCTCATTACATGGAAACAAAGAAGGAATACCCGGACTGTATCTTGTTTTACAGGCTGGGAGACTTTTACGAAATGTTTTTTGAAGATGCGGTTACCGTATCAAGAGAGCTGGAAATCACCTTAACCGGAAAAGAATGCGGACTGGAGGAACGGGCACCTATGTGCGGTGTTCCCTATCATGCCGTTGATACATATTTAAACCGTCTTGTTCAGAAAGGCTTTAAAGTTGCCATTGCCGAACAGATGGAAGACCCCAGGCTTGCCAAGGGACTGGTAAAGCGTGAGGTTATTCGTGTGGTAACACCTGGAACCATCACAAGCGCACAGGCTCTTGATGAAACAAAGAATAATTACCTGATGGGAATCGTCTATATCGGTGAAACCTTTGGAATCGCAGTAGCGGATATCAGCACCGGCGATTTTCTTGTAACGGAGGTAGAATCGGAGCGGGAACTAATGGATGAGATCAATAAGTTTACCCCCTCTGAAATCATCTGCAACGAAGCATTTTATGTTTCTGGAGTGGATGTGGAAGAAATAAAGAACCGTCACCATGCGGTTATTTCATCTCTGGATCATCATTTCTTTTCCGATGAAGTCTGCCGGAAAATTCTAAAAGAACACTTCAAGGTAGGCGCACTCACAGGACTCGGGCTGGAAGATTATGACACCGGAGTCATAGCTGCCGGGGCAGTTATGGAGTACATGTACGAGACCCAGAAAAACAGCCTATCCCATATAACCACCATCACTCCTTATTCCACCGGGCAGTTCATGATTATTGACACTTCTACCAGACGGAATCTGGAGCTTTTGGAGACCTTAAGGGAAAAGCAGAAGCGGGGAAGCCTTCTCTGGGTTCTGGACCGGACGAAAACAGCCATGGGCGCCAGAATGCTTCGTACCTACATAGAGCAGCCTTTGATTCATAAATCAGAGATCATAAAACGTCAGAACGCCATTGAAGAGCTGAATATGAATTTCATATCAAGGGAAGAGATCTGTGAATATTTAAACCCGATTTATGACCTGGAGCGTCTTATCGGAAGAATCAGTTATAAGACAGCCAATCCAAGAGATATGATCGCATTTAAAAGCTCCCTGGAAATGCTTCCGCACATCAAGAATCTCTTAGCAGAATTCACCAGTGACATGCTAAAGGACTTGTGGGGGGAACTGGATCCCTTAGAGGATGTCAGGGAATTGATTGACCGTGCCATTATTGACGATCCGCCTATTACCTTAAGGGACGGCGGGATCATTAAGGATGGTTTTCATGAAGAAGCCGACAAGCTGAGAAGTGCCAAAACAGAGGGAAAAAACTGGCTTGCTGACTTGGAATTACGGGAAAAAGAAAAAACAGGGATCAAAAACCTGAAAGTAAAATTTAATAAGGTATTCGGCTATTATTTTGAAGTGACCAATTCCTTTAAGGATCTTGTGCCCGATTACTTTATCCGTAAACAGACTCTTGCCAATGCAGAGCGCTATACCACAGACGAGTTAAAGGAACTTGAAAATGTAATACTGGGAGCTGAGGACAAGCTGTTTTCTCTGGAATACAGTTTATTTTGTCAGGTCCGGGATTCGGTGGCAGACCAGGTTCTCCGGATACAGAAGACTGCCAGGGCTATAGCAGGGATCGATGTCCTGGCCTCCTTATCCTCTGTTGCCACAAGGAACAACTATGTAAAGCCCCAGGTTAATGAAAAGGGACTGATCGATATTAAGAACGGACGCCATCCGGTAGTGGAAAAAATGATGCGGGATGATCTGTTTGTTTCCAATGATACTTATCTGGACAACGGGAAAAACCGGGTTTCCATTATCACCGGCCCAAACATGGCAGGAAAGTCTACCTACATGCGCCAGACTGCGTTAATTGTTCTGATGGCCCAAATCGGAAGCTTTGTTCCTGCAGAGGAAGCAAGCATTGGAATCTGCGACCGGATTTTCACCCGGGTAGGTGCATCCGATGATCTGGCTTCCGGCCAGAGTACTTTTATGGTGGAGATGACGGAGGTTGCCAACATCCTTCGGAACGCCACAAAAAACAGTTTGATTGTCTTAGATGAAATCGGCCGCGGCACCAGCACCTTTGACGGACTCAGCATTGCCTGGGCTGTGGTAGAGCACATCAGTAATCCGAAGATCCTGGGAGCAAAAACCTTGTTTGCGACACACTATCATGAGTTGACCGAACTGGAAGGAACCATGAGCGGTGTAAATAATTACTGCATCGCAGTAAAAGAACAGGGCGATGACATTGTTTTCTTAAGAAAGATTATAAAGGGCGGAGCCGATAAAAGCTACGGCATACAGGTGGCAAAGCTGGCCGGCGTCCCGGACTCCGTCATTATCAGGGCCAAGGAGCTGTTGGAAGAATTAAGGGATGCAGACATCACAGCCAAAGCCCGGGAAATTGCCGAAATCAACGCCAATATCACCCAAAGAAAGGCTGTTCCAAAGCCCGACGAAGTGGATTTACAGCAGATGTCCATCTTTGATACTGTAAAGGATGATGATATCATCAAGGAATTGGGTGATTTAGAGCTGGGGAATATGACTCCCATTGACGCGCTCAATACCCTGTACCGTTTGCAGACAAAGCTAAAGAACCGTTGGCAGTAGAAATAAGCATGGGCGTGAAAGTGGAAACACCCTGCGGGCATACCTTTATGCCCAAAAAGCGTGGGCGTGAAAGTGGAAAGGAGCAGGTGCTATGCCGAATATAACCGTACTGGATCAAAATACCATCAATAAAATAGCGGCAGGTGAGGTCATAGAACGTCCGGCCTCTGTTGTAAAGGAGCTCTTAGAAAACGCCATTGATGCCAAATCCACCGCAGTTACTGTGGAGATCAAAGAAGGGGGAACCTCCTTTATCCGGGTGACCGACAATGGATGCGGAATTCCCAAAGAGGAAGTCCCTCTGGCTTTTCTGCGCCATTCTACAAGCAAGATCAAATCCGTAGAGGATCTGTTTACCATTTCCTCTCTTGGATTCCGTGGAGAAGCTCTTGCAAGCATCGCCGCTGTCTCTCAGGTGGAGCTGATTACAAAGACCAGCATTGGGCTTACCGGAACCAGATTTCAGATTGAGGGAGGCGAGGAACGGTCCCTGGAAGAGATCGGAGCACCTGAAGGAACTACTTTCATCGCCAGGAACTTATTTTACAATACTCCGGCCAGGAAGAAGTTCTTAAAAACTCCTTCCACGGAAGGTGCCCATGTGGCTGAGCTGGTGGAAAAGCTGGCTCTGTCTCATCCGGAAGTATCCATTCGCTTTATCCAGAACAACCAGAACAAGCTTCACACTTCCGGAAACCACAATTTAAAGGATATTGTATACACAGTATTTGGTCGGGAAATTGCATCAAACCTTTTGGAGGTTACGGTCAATAAGCCCCAGGTTTCCATTCATGGCTACATCGGAAAACCGGTGATCGCCAGAGGCAACCGGAATTACGAAAACTATTTCATCAATGGCAGGTACATTAAAAGCAGCATTATTTCCAGGGCTATAGAAGAAGCCTACCGGCCATTTATGATGCAGCATAAATATCCCTTTACCATGCTTCATTTCACCATTGAATCGGAAATGCTTGATGTAAATGTCCACCCAACCAAGATGGAGCTTCGGTTCCGGGATGGGGAAATGGTCTATCACATGGTGTATCAGGCAGTATCAAGCGCTTTGGCCCACAAAGAGCTGATCCCTGAGGTAGAGTTAGAGAAAAAGGAAGAGGGAAAGCAAAACTTTTCCGTGAAAAAACACGAGCCCAGCCCGGAGCCATTTGAAAGACGCAGGCTTATGGCTATGGAGCAGCAGTCTGCCATTGAAGAAAAGAAAGATGTGGCCATTACTTTTCCAAAAAGATTAACTCCGTCCCAGCCTTCCTTTGTTAAGGAAATGGATGATCTGGCGGAAAACTGGATAAAACCGCAGGCCCCAGTTGTAGAAAGACTGCCGGAAGCTCCATCAAAAGATGAGGTTCCAAAGAAGGAAAAGGGACCGGAACAGCTGGATCTGTTTGACGGAAAACTCTTAGAACCAAAGGCCCGGTCCATGCATAAACTCATTGGACAGCTGTTTGATACTTACTGGCTGGTTGAATTTAATGAACAGCTTTTTATTATTGACCAACATGCTGCCCATGAAAAGGTTTTATATGAAAAAACCATGGGAACACTTAAGACGATGGAATGCATTTCCCAGATGGTGAGCCCTCCCATTATCCTGACTTTAAACCAAAATGAAGAGGTTTTATTAAAACACCATTTAAAGTATTTTACTGATATGGGCTTTGAAATCGAACCATTTGGCGGCAGAGAATATGCGGTCAGAGGAGTTCCTGCAAACCTTTTTTCCATTGCAAAAAAGGATCTTCTGATTGAGATGATTGATGGACTGTCAGAAGACGGATCTTCCCATAACCCGGATATTATTTATGAGCGGGTCGCCTCCTTATCCTGTAAGGCAGCGGTTAAAGGAGGAAATCGTTTATCTGCTGCGGAAGCAAACGAGCTTATTGACCAGCTTTTAAGTCTGGAAAATCCCTATGCCTGCCCTCACGGAAGGCCAACGATCATTTCCATGAGCAAATATGAGTTAGAGAAGAAATTTAAGAGGATCGTATGATGAGACCGCTGATTATTATTACCGGGCCGACGGCAGTGGGAAAGACCGCTTTGTCGGTCCGTCTTGCGAAAGCAATCGGAGGAGAAATTATAAGCGCTGATTCCATGCAGGTATACCGCCATATGGATATCGGTTCCGCAAAGATCAAAAAGGAAGAAATGGAAGGAGTTCCTCATTACCTGATCGATGCTCTTGATCCGGAAGAGGAATTTAATGTGACAGTTTTTCAAAAAATGGCCAAGGAGGCCGTGGAAGAGATTTATTCCCACGGTCATATTCCCATTGTGGCCGGAGGAACCGGTTTTTACATCCAGGCCCTCCTTTATGACATTGATTTTACGGAAAATGGAGAAGACACCTCCATACGCATGGAACTGGAAAAACTGGGTCAGGAGAGGGGAGCAGAGTATCTTCATAACCTTCTTCGGGACATTGACCCGGATTCCGCAGAAGAGATCCATGAAAATAATTTGAAACGGGTGATCCGGGCAATTGAATATTACCGGCAGACCGGGGAACGGATCTCGGAACACAACAAACGGGAAAGAGAAAAGAATTCTCCTTATAATTTCCTCTATTATGTAGTAAATACAGACCGGGCCCGTCTCTATGAACGGATTGACCGGCGTGTGGACTTAATGCTTGAGCAGGGGCTTGTGGAAGAGGTTATGCACTTAAAAGATATGGGCTTAACCAGGGACATGGTTTCTATGCAGGGCCTTGGATATAAGGAAATCCTGGATTATTTACAGGGGATATGTACACTGGAAGAGGCCATTTATGTTTTAAAGCGCGACACCAGACATTTTGCAAAGCGCCAGATTACCTGGTTTAAACGGGAACGGGATGTCAGATGGCTGAATCTTCCGGATTTTAACAATGACCTGGATCAGGTGCAATTAAAAATGTTGCAGGACATAAATGAGATATACGGATTGGAGAATAATAAATAATGGAAATAAATGAAATGTACGAAAGCCTGGGAATCAGCAGTCAGGTAATGGATTTCGGAAAAGAGATCGAAGCAGCTTTAAAGGAGCGTTTTAAAGAAATCGATGAAACGGCCGAATATAATCAGATGAAAGTCATTAAGGCCATGCAGGAAAACCGGGTCAGCGACATCCATTTTGCGGCAACCACGGGCTATGGATATAACGACTTAGGCCGTGATACTTTGGAAGCAGTTTATGCCAGCGTATTTCATACGGAAACCGCTCTCGTAAGACCGAATCTGATCAGCGGAACCCATGCACTGACCGTTGCCCTTTCCGGAAATCTCCGTCCAGGGGATGAACTTCTTTCACCTGTAGGTAAACCCTATGATACCCTGGAAGAAGTGATCGGCATCAGGGACAGTGTTGGTTCTTTAAAAGAATACGGAGTCGTATACCGGCAGGTGGACCTTCTTGCCGATGGAACCTTTGACTATGAATCTATTGAAAAAGCGGTGAATGAAAAAACGAAGCTGGTTACCATTCAACGTTCTAAAGGATACGATACCCGTCCTACTTTTTCTGTTTCCCAGATCGGCGAGCTGATCTCCTTTGTGAAAAAGATAAAACCGGATGTGATCTGTATGGTTGATAACTGTTACGGAGAATTCGTTGAAAGGATTGAACCGTCTGACGTGGGAGCCGATATGGTGGTAGGATCTCTCATAAAAAATCCAGGAGGAGGCATTGCCCCCATCGGCGGTTACATTGCGGGAAGGGCAGACTGCATTGACCGTGCTTCCTACCGGCTGACAGCACCTGGTCTTGGAAAGGAAGTCGGAGCCACTCTGGGTCTTAACCAGTCCTTTTTTCAGGGGCTATTTTTATCTCCTACCGTAGTGTCAGGAGCATTAAAAGGCGCAGTATTCGCTGCCAATGTCTATGAAAAGCTAGGCTATTCGGTGGTGCCTAACGGGTCCGAGTCCCGCCATGACATCATTCAGGCCGTTACCTTTGGAATACCGGAAGGAGTCATTGCCTTCTGTCAGGGAATTCAGGCGGCAGCCCCTGTTGACAGCTTTGTCACACCAGAACCTTGGGATATGCCGGGTTATGACGCTCCCGTTATTATGGCTGCCGGTGCTTTTGTACAAGGTTCATCCATTGAGCTGAGCGCCGATGGTCCGATCAAACCGCCTTATGCGGTTTATTTCCAGGGAGGGCTTACCTGGTACCACGCAAAGCTTGGAATTTTAATGTCAGTACAAAAGCTTTTGGATGCCGGTCTGATCCGTTTATAAAAAATATTTTTTTCATAATCGCACTTGCGGGCCAATGGAAGAGCAAGCTATCGCACTTTTTTGCACTTGTACCTTGGAGGCAAATTGTAAAAAACGGTATACACAACTGCAAAACTATGTTAGAATGATTTGATAGGTATGGACAATCCTGTCATAAAATCAAAAGGGGTAGCAAAGCAGATGAAATACAAAAACTGCTGGGTACTGCTTCTTCTTATGCTGGCCGGCGTAGTTCTAGGAGGCTTTGTCGGAGATCTGACCCGGGGAATTTCCTGGCTGTCCTGGTTAAATGCAGGACAATCCTTTGGATTTGATACCCCATTAATCGTCAATCTCGGCATTCTGGTAATTACCTTTGGCATAAACATTAAAATCACCATGGCTGGCATTATAGGAGTGGCAGCAGCCCTCATTACATATCGGTTAATTTGAACGCCTGCGTTCTATGAGCACGTAGCGGAGCAAAGTGATTGCAAATATCCGCTCTGCCCTACATATGTCTTTTTTACGTACCTGGAGAGTAACGGTCAGGAGGCATATGAAACGAATAACAATGAAAGACATTCCTGCGGATGAACGACCCTATGAAAAGTGTTTAAAGGAAGGTCCGGAAGGCTTAAGCGATGCGGAGCTTTTATCTATTATCATCCGCACAGGCTCCAGGGAGAATAATTCTCTGGCGCTGGCACAGAAGATACTGGCCTTAAATTATCCCAAAGAGGGTATTTTAGGGCTTTTGCATCTTTCAATGCCGGAACTTATGCAGGTTAAGGGAATCGGAGCCGTGAAGGGCGCCCAGCTTTTATGCGTGGGAGAGCTTTCCAGACGTATCTGGAAAAGAACCGCCCGCTCCGATGGGGAGTCATTCCGTAATCCCCTTGATATTGTTAATTACTTTGTGGAGGACATGCGCCATAAAGAACAGGAGCTGGTTTATATCGTGCTTCTGAATACAAAAGGAGCCCTGATAAGGGACATTATGATCTCTCAGGGAACAGTGAATACTTCCGCTGTTTCTCCCAGGGAGATTTTCATTGAGGCTATGAAATATCATGCAGTAAGTCTGGTACTGGTTCATAACCATCCAAGCGGAGATCCGTCTCCCAGCAGGGAAGACTTAAGCTTCACCCGCAGGGTAAAAGAAGCAGGGGATCTGGTTGGCATCCGGTTGCTGGACCACATTATCATAGGAGATAATTCCTATATCAGTTTGAAGGAACGGGGAATCTTATAGATGGAATCAAAGCGCAGCAAATATGTTCTTATTGCCTTAACGGTATTTTGTGTCCTGTTAATCGGGTTGACATCCATTCATGACGAATGGCTGACCCCCCTGAGGACTGGGGTAGGATATTTTCTGATTCCGGTGCAATCGGGTGTCAATGCGGTTGGCTCGGCCATTTATGATGAAATTATTGATTATTCAAAGCTTCACGACGCACTGAAAGAAAATAAAGAGATGAAGGATATTATCACACAGCTGACCGAGGAAAACACCAGGCTTCAGTCAGAAGAATTTGAGTTGAAACGGCTTCGCCAGCTTTACAGCCTGGATCAGGATTATGGCCAATATCCAAAAGTGGGGGCAAGGGTCATTGCCAATGACTCAAGCAACTGGTTCCAGATATTCCGTATCGACAAAGGCTCAAAGGATGGGATTGCCCCGGATATGAATGTTGTGGCCGGAGGCGGTCTGGTTGGCATAGTCACGGATGTGGGAGCAAACTATGCAACCGTCCGTTCCATTATTGATGATTCCAGCCGTGTAAGCGGCATGGCCATGCAGTCCGGAAACAGCTGTATCGTTGCCGGTGACTTAACCCTGTTTAAAGAAGGAAGGCTCCGGATCACCAATGTATTAAAGGAAAGCGATGTGAAAGACGGAGATAAGATCGTGACCTCCAATATCAGTTCCGTATTTCTTCCCGGCATCCTGGTTGGTTATGCTTCCGGCATTACCAATGATACCAACAACGTTACCAAATCAGGGTATTTAATTCCTGCGGCAAAGTTTGACAGCCTGCAGGAGGTTCTGGTCATCACGAAACTGAAAGCTGATATGATGAAGGAAGAAGCTTCTGCTCAGGATGAATCCGCTCCCCAGGAGACGGATTCCACTGGAGCAGAAACAGCAGAAAGCGCTTCTCAATAAATAAAGTCATGTCCAAAAAGCATGGACAGGAAAGAGGAAACACCCTTCGGGTATACCTTTATGTCCAAAATGCATGGACAGGAAAGAGGAAACACCCTTCGGGTATACCTTTATGTCCAAAATGCATGGACAGGAAAGAGGAAAGGAGTAACATGAGACGGATACTTTTTAATGTGCTGATGATGATTCTGGCATTTACTATTCAAAATTGCCTTTTTCCGTTGCTGCCGTTTTTATCGGCTTCTCCCAACCTGCTCTTAATCCTCACCTTTTCCTTTGGCTTCATGCATGGAAAAGAGGCCGGGATGTATTATGGGCTTTTGGCCGGGCTCCTCATGGATTTATTTTACAGCGGGCCATTTGGTTTTTACACCCTGATTTTTATCTATGTAGGCTATATCAACGGAATCTGTACGAAATACTATTATGAAGATTACATTACGCTGCCCTTGATCTTAAGTGTACTGAACGAGTTGGCTTACAATCTGTATATATATGTTTTCCGGTTCCTGATCCGCCAGAAAATCAACATTGGGTATTATTTTATCAATCTGATGCTTCCGGAAATCATCTTTACTGTTGTAACGACCCTGCTTCTTTATCGGGTATTCCTGATTTTGAATCGGCACTTGGAAGAGATAGGAAAAAGAGGTGATTCAGCAATTGTTTAGTGACTTGTTTGACATTATAAAAGAATTCTTTAAAAAAACAATATCATCACGGCTTTTTATACTTGGAATCATCTGCTTTTTCATGTATGCCGGATTAATTAATAAACTTTTCATCATGCAGATCGTTAATGGAGAAGAGGCTCTTAACGAATACTTACAGCTTACGGAACAAACGATTACAACCGCCGGAACAAGAGGCAATATCTATGACCGGAACGGCAAGGTCCTGGCTTATAACAAGCTGGCTTATTCCGTTACCGTACAGGATACCGGAGCATACAAGAATTCAAACTCCAGAAATAACATGTATTTAAGGTTAGTGCAGATCCTTGAAAAGCACGGGGAAACCATACAGGGGAAATTTGAAGTCGCCATTGATCCCAACGGAGACATTGTTTACACCTCCTCCACCGAGCCTCCAGAAAGCGCTTTCTGCGGGACTATTATGGTCTGAAGAAGGTAGAAGAATTAGATGATGAAAAAGGCGCCTATCCCTCTAATTTAAACGCAAGGGAGCTGTTTGAGAAGGCCTGCAAGGACAATGGTCTCACAGATATGAAAGATCAGGACGGAAAGCCCGTTACCCTGACAGACCAGGAAGCCCTGGATATTATCAATATCAAATATGCCCTTCGCCTCATGTCCTACCGCAAATACGAAGCCACCACGGTTGCCAGCCAGGTAGCCGATGAAACCGTAGCGGATATTTTAGAGCATATTGGGGACATGCAGGGAGTGAATGTAGAGGAAACCACAATCCGTGCTTATAATGACAGCATTTCCTTAGCTCCTGTCGTCGGTTATACCGGAAAGGTACCGGAGGACCAGCTGGAGGGCCTTCAAAAGAGGAAAGACGATTACGACATCAATGACATCGTAGGACGGGCTGGAATTGAATATACGATGGAGCATGAGCTTCAGGGAACAAAAGGGAAAAAAACGATTTATAAAGACAGTGTAGGACGAATACGCGAAACGAAAGATGAAACCGATGCTACTGCTGGAAATGATGTGTATCTGACTCTGGATGCAGATCTTCAAAAAGGCATTTACCACCTGATCGAACAGTCTTTAGCCGGAGTTCTCATTAAGACCATTGTAAACAGTGATTACCGTACCAGTGGCTCTACCGATGGTTCCAATATGAAGATACCTGTTAAGGATGCCTATTACCAGCTGATTAACAACAATGTCCTTTCCCTGAAGGAAATGGAAGGGGAGGACGCTTCTGAAACCGAAAAAAACATATACCGGAAATATATGTCTTCCCAACAGCAGATTTTTACCAGTCTTAACAATGAACTGATGAGCACCCATGCCACATCTATGAAGGATCTTTCGGAAGACATGAAAGCCTATATGTTTTATATCTATACTTATCTTTCCGGTCCTACCGTGGGAATTATCAAGGAAGATGCCATTGATACCTCCAGCGCAGAATATCAGGCTTGGAAAGCGGATGAAATCAGCTTAAGAGACTATCTGTATTATGGAATAGCCAATGGCTGGGTGGATACAACCAAGCTGGGAACCAGTTCCAAATATTCAAATGCGGATGACACCTTTGAAGCCCTTGTGGCTTATTCTCTGGACAAGCTAAAGGATGACCGGAACTTTACAAAAAAGATATACCGGTATCTGATTAATGACGATGTCATTACTGGGCAGGAACTTTGCCTTGCGTTATATGATCAGGGAGTTTTAACAGACAACGGACAGGATGCCGCAGAACTGAGAGCAACAGGAGATGCTTACACCTTCCTGATTAAAAAGCTGTCATCTCTGGAGATTACCCCTGCCCAGCTGGCATTATCCCCCTGTAACGCAGGAGTAGTTGTTACAAACGACAAAACAGGAGAGGTGCTTGCGCTGGTATCCTATCCTGGATATGACAACAACAGGATTGGTGACGGAACCTATTTCAGCCAGCTGCAGGCGGACTTGTCCCTTCCGCTATACAACAATGCAACCCAGACAAGAAAAGCGCCTGGTTCCACCTTCAAACCCATTACTGCAGTGGCCGCTCTGGAAGAGCATGTCGTCACAATGGATGAATCGATTACCTGTACCGGTATTTATACAGATGTAGAACCGCCCATTAAGTGCTGGATCTATCCAGGCCAGCATGGCCCTCTGAACATTGTAGGAGGAATTGGGAACTCCTGTAACTATTTCTTTGCTGATCTGGGACACCGCTTGTCAATGGATGCCAATGGAGTATATTCTCCTGATCTGGGACTTGATGTACTGCGAAAATACGCAACGATGTTCGGCTTGGATCACAAGTCTGGAGTGGAGATCGCAGAGCTTGATCCCCAGATTTCAAAAGAAGCGCCGGAGCGTTCTGCCATGGGACAGGGAAGCCACGCTTACACAAATGTACAGCTGTCCAGATATGTAGCTGCCATTGCAAACCGGGGAACCGTATTTGAACTCAGCTTATTGGACAAGACAACAGATTCTGAAGGCAATCTGATACAAGATTATACCCCTAAGATTTCTTCTCATATTGACGCGGCGGCTTCAACGTGGGATACTGTACAACAGGGAATGAGAGAGGTGATTGCAAACGGTTCAAGTAAAAGGCTGTTTACCGACCTTGAAGTGGAAATTGCTGCTAAGACCGGTACTGCACAAGAGGCCCGTAACAAGCCTAATCACGCATTCTTTATTTCTTATGCGCCATATGACAATCCGGAAATTTGTGTTACCGTGAATATTCCGTATGGCTATTCATCATCCAACGCCGCCAATATTGCGAAGAACGTCTATAAGTATTATTACGGCTATACGGACTTAGAATCCATTATAAATGCCGGTGCCCTGGATGCAGCGAAGGTCAACATTCGCGATTAACTAGGATAAGAGGTGATATGATGCATAATACCGTAGTAATTAAAAGCAACAGAGCAGGTATGACTGTCATCCTGGACCCAGACACCCCCTTCCCTCAGCTCCTTTCTGATATTGGGAAAAAATTCGGGGATCATGCGAAATTCTGGGGATCCGCACAAATGACCCTGACCCTGGAGGGTAGGGAACTGAATTCCGAGGAAGAGTTCGCAATCATCAACCAGATCACAGAAAACTCCAATGTGGAGATCATCTGCCTGGTTGATACGGATATAAACCGTATGGAGCGCTGCGAAAAAGCACTGAACGAGAAACTCATGGAGCTGTCCTGTCAGACAGGGCAGTTCTTCAAAGGCAATCTACAAAGCGGAGAGACTTTGGAATCCGAAGCCAGCATTGTTATCATCGGAGATGTATGCAAAGGTGCAAAGGTTTTGGCAAAGGGCAATGTGATCGTTCTTGGTAAGCTTTCCGGAACGGTATGTGCAGGTGTGGCAGGCAACCGGGGAGCGCTCATTACCGCCCTTGATATGGCACCGATCCAGCTGCGCATCGCAGATTGTACCTCAGGCCTTGACGGAAGAGGAAAGCGGCTGGGAAGAGGTCCTATGAAGGCTTATATGGAAAATAACAAGGTTATAATCAAACCAATGAAAAAAAGTGTGGAAATATTCCAAAAACTAAGGTAGAATATAAAAAGGAAGTCATCCCTAAAAATCAGGAGGATATGGTATGAGCGAGATTATCGTAATCACTTCTGGAAAAGGCGGGGTAGGCAAGACAACAACCTCTGCCAATGTTGGTACCGGACTGGCGATTCTGGGTAAAAAAGTAGTTCTGATCGATACAGATATAGGACTTCGGAACCTGGACGTTGTTATGGGTCTGGAAAACCGCATTGTCTACAATTTAGTAGACGTGGTAGAGGGCAACTGCCGTATGAAGCAGGCCCTGATAAAAGACAAAAGATACCCAAACTTATTTTTACTTCCCTCAGCACAGACCAGGGACAAGACGGCAGTCACTCCCGAACAAATGGTAAAGCTTGTTGATGATTTACGGGAAGAGTTTGATTACATCCTGCTGGATTGTCCCGCAGGCATTGAACAAGGCTTTCAAAACGCCATTGCAGGCGCTGACAGAGCCATTGTTGTTACCACTCCGGAGGTTTCTGCTATCCGGGATGCAGACCGGATCATCGGGCTTTTAGATGCCGCTGATATGGGAGCCATTGAACTCATCGTAAACCGGATCCGTGCGGATATGGTGAAAAGAGGAGACATGATGTCTTTGGATGATGTCATGGACATCCTTGCCGTTGATATTATCGGCGCTGTGCCGGATGACGAGGATATCGTCATTTCCACAAACCAGGGAGAACCTCTGGTAGGTATGGGAACTCCGGCCGGACAAGCCTATATGGATATCTGCAGGCGGATTACCGGGGAAAACGTACCGCTGCAAAATCCGGCAGTGCGTGAAGGCCTTTTCTTTAAACTCTCCCATCTACTAAAGAGAGCATAGGAGGGTGTGAAATGAGGCTGTTTCCTGTATTCCGCAAGAAGAATTCAGGAGAAATTGCAAGAAATCGTCTGAAACTTTTGCTGGTTGCGGACAAGGCTGATTGTTCTCCTGAGATCATGCAGATGATAAAAGACGATATGGTCCGTGTTGTTTCAAGATACATGGATATAGATTCCGACAGAATAGAGATACAGATGAAGAAGCTTAAACAGCCGGATTGCGAACGCTTTATACCGGTTCTTTATGCAAACATCCCTATTCGAGACGTACCTGACAAGGGGATATACTAATTATGTTTTCTGATTACAATTTTAAATATTATAATTACCGGTTAGTTTTGTACATGCTGTCGCTGTCCGTTATCGGAATTCTTGTGGTAGCCAGCGCCTCCAACCAGGATTCCAGTACAGTGACAAAACAGATTATCGGCGTAATGACGGGATTTGCCATGGCTATCGGGCTTTCCATCATAGACTATCGTAAAATTATTAAGCTTTATGCTCTGATTTATGCGGGCTGCATCATCATGCTGGGTGCCGTTCTTGTAATGGGCCATACGGCTGGAGGAGCCACCAGATGGATCAACATCCCTGGTATCGGACGGATACAGCCGTCTGAATTTGTAAAGATCGGTTTAATCGTGTTCTTTTCCTGGTATTGGAACAAATACCAGGAAAGGCTGAACACGCCGATTATGATAGGGTTGGCCGCTTTGCTTGCGGCCATACCAATCGGCCTCATTTTTGCGGAGCCGAATTTATCCACCAGCCTTGTGGTTTCCATTATTATCCTGTGTATGGTATTTTCTGCAGGAATCAGTTACCGCTGGATCGGGGGCGTCCTTGCCGTAGCAATACCGGCAGGAGCGCTTTTCATATTTTTGCTGACCAAAGGACTGATCCCTTTTATACACGATTATCAGGCGCGACGGATCCTTGCATGGATTTATCCCCATGCAGAGCAGTATGCAGAGAATCTGTACCAGCAAAAAAATTCAATTATGGCAATCAGTTCCGGACAGCTTCAAGGGAAAGGACTTTTTAATACAACCATTGCATCGGTGAAAGATGGAAACTTCTTATCAGCCGGGGAAACCGACTTTATTTTCGCCATTATCGGCGAAGAAATGGGATTTCGAGGCAGCGTTATCGTCATTACTCTTATTGGTTTGGTTGTATTTGAATGCCTTTATTTGGCATCCAAAGCCAAAGATATGTCAGGAAAACTGATTTGTACCGGCATGGCCGCCTTAATCGGCTTCCAGGCCTTTGCCAATATCGCCGTGGCAACGCAGATATTTCCCAATACAGGCCTTCCTCTCCCTTTTATCAGCTCGGGAGTCAGTTCGCTCATCAGTATCTTTATGGGTATGGGACTAGTGCTGAATGTTGGACTGCAGCGTAAAATCGGTAATTAATAAGGAGGTATATCGTCATGAATATAGGACTAGTTGCACACGATTCAAAGAAAAAACTTATGCAGAACTTCTGCATTGCCTACAGGGGAATTTTAAGTAAACACATGTTATATGCTACAGGAACCACCGGACGTTTAATCGAAGAGGTAACCAATTTAAATGTTCATAAATATCTGGCCGGCCATCTGGGCGGAGAACAGCAGTTAGGATCCCAGATTGAACACAATGAGATCGACCTGGTTATCTTTTTAAGAGACCCTCTTACTCCCAAGTCTCATGAACCGGATATCGTAAACATCATGAGCACCTGTGATATGCATAACATTCCTCTTGCAACCAATCTGGCTACCGCAGAGCTTATGATTAAGTCTCTGGAACGCGGTGACATGGAATGGCGTGAGATGTACAAATAACAGAGGTAGATTCCGTGAAGAAAAGAGTTTTTGTAAAATTAGGCTGCATTGCCTTATGTACCGTATTTCTGACAGGCTGCGCCGGTCTGAAGGCCCTGGACAATCCTTATGTGTATTCGGAAAGAACCGCCCTTTACCAGTCCAGTGCAGTATCTGGCAGAGCAGAACCCTTTGCTCATGATCTCTGTATCGTTTCGGAGGATCCTTCCAGCCAGGACAATGCGGTCACTGCCGAAGCTGCCGCTGTCTTTGACTTAACGGATAAGAAAGTCCTGTTTGCAAAGAATCCTTTTGAGCGTTTGTATCCTGCAAGCATCACAAAAACCATGACAGCTCTTATTGCTCTAAAATACGGAAATTTATCTGATGAAGTCACGGTTACCAAAGATGCCGTTATTACGGAAGCCGGGGCTACTTTATGTGGGATAAAGCCAGGAGACAAGCTGACTATGGAACAGCTTTTATATGGTCTTATGCTCCCATCCGGTAATGATGCCGGGGCTGCCATTGCAACCCATATGGCCGGAGGGATAGACCAGTTTGCACAGATGATGAACGAAGAAGCGTTGAAGGTCGGAGCTACAGGGACTCATTTCCTTAATCCCCACGGATTAAGTGATGATGATCACTACACCACAGCTTATGACCTGTATTTAATCTTCAATGAAGCGTTAAAATATCCCGAATTTCGCAAGATCGTTGGTACAACCGAGTACACCACCACCTATCAGGATGGAGCGGGGAAGCCGGTTAATGCAACCTGGAAAGGTACCAACTGGTATATGACAGGAGAACGTCAGATGCCGGAAGGACTTACCGTACTGGGTGGAAAAACAGGTACGACAAAGGCGGCTGGAAGCTGCCTGATCATGGGAAGCTCGGATTCCTCTAAGCGGGAATATATTACCGTAGTTTTAAAGGCACCGAATCATGCAGGCCTTTACGATAATATGACAAATATATTGAATAAAATTGTAGAATAGTCATTGCCTTTCTTATGGATTTGTACTATAATTATATTAATCCGAATAGACTTTTTATACAAATTATATAACGCAAGGAGGAGATTGCTATGGTGCAGATAATAGCAGGAAAAAAGGGTAAGGGGAAAACAAAACATCTGTTAGACAGAGCTAATTCCATTGTTAAAGAATCATCAGGTTCTATAGCCTACCTGGACAAAAGTTCCAAGCACATGTACGAATTAAGCAACAAGATCCGCCTCATTAATGTCAATGAGTATCCGATTACATCAAGCGAAGGATTTATTGGTTTTATCTGTGGTATTATATCTCAAGATCATGATTTAGAGATGATGTTCTTTGACAGCTTTTTGAAGCTGGCCTGCCTTGAAGGGGAAGATATATCTGAGACCATTGCAACTTTGGAAAAAATCGGTGAAAAGTATCACGTAACCTTTGTTCTCAGCGTTTCTATAGATGCAGAGAATATGCCTGAGAATGCCAGGGCTAATGTGGTTGTTTCATTATAATCATACATGAAGATAAGGGGGCTGCACGGCAGTCCCCTTTGTTTTGCTTGAATTTTTTGGATTTTCCTCTTATAATACTAAAAGATATACCCAAAGTACGTGGGCGATAATAAGGAAAGGAGGCGTCAGGTTGGCTAAACAAAAGGCAGCGCAGCCATTAAAACGGGCTGCTCATCCAAAGAAGAATAAAAAAATTATCCGATACCGGCGGCCTCTGAATATTAATGTTGGCATGATCATCTTTGCGTTGATCTTTGTTTATATGGTGTTCAGTGTAACCGCTACATCCGTAGAGATAAGGTACAGTTTTACGAAGTACAAGAAGGCAGCATTGTCAATAATAAAAATTACACAGGAATTATCCTCCGGCAGGAAGAAGTAAAAAATGCAGACCGATCCGGCTATGTCAATTACTATGTAAGGGAAGGAAAGCGGGCTTCTAACGGCACCCGGGTCTATTCCATTGATGAGACAGGAAATCTCACTTCATTTCTGGCGGAAAATACAGAGGATAAGGTAACACTGACACCGGAAAATCTAGCTGAACTGAAAAAGCAGCTGACCACATTCAGCCTTACCTATGACAACGACCAGTTCCGTTCTGTTTATGATACTAAATACGCTTTAGAGGCTGAAGTCATGGAATATATGAATTTCAATGCTTTGGACAACCTCGGTGGCATGATGGATCAGGCAGGCATTAACTTTGAACAGGTAAAAGCTGACCGGGCAGGCATCGTTTCTTACGGAGTGGATTCTTATGAAGGACTTCAGCCATCGGGAGTTTCAGATGCCGTATTTAACCGCAGCAACTATACGAAAACCATTACAAAATCAGGAAAGCTTATAGAAAAGGGCTCGCCAGTTTATAAGGTTATTACATCCGATTTATGGTCAATCGTGTTTCCAATGGAAGAGGAAGATACCAAATCTTATGGAGACAAGACGAATCTTACCGTAGAATTTTCCGGAAAGGATTTAAAGGCTACAGGAAGCTTTTCCGTGTTTTCCGGGACAGATGGAAAAACTTTTGGAAAATTGGATTTTGATAAATATATGATTCAATTTGCTTCCGACCGGTACGTTGATTTTGAAATTGTTTCAGACCGGGTAGATGGTTTAAAGATTCCCGTAACATCTGTTACGAAAAAAGATTTTTACCTGGTCCCCATGGACTACGTCACCCAGGGCGGAGACAGCCAGTCCACCGGTTTCAACAAGGAAGTGTATTCCGGTTCAGGAACCTCAGTGGTATTTGTCCCTACCGAGATTTACTATTCCGAAGGGGATAATTATTATATCGAAATGGGTACGGAAGACGGTTTTAAAGCAGGAGACTATATTGTAAAGCCTAATTCCACGGAACGTTATCAGATTGGGACAAGCGCATCTCTTCAGGGCGTATATAATATTAACAAAGGGTACGCGGTCTTTAAACAGATTGATGTGCAGGCTTCCAATGATGAATATTACACAGTAAAAAAGAACATGACCTATGGATTGGCAGTATACGATCATATCGTTCTCAAAGCAGAGACTGTCAGTGAAGGGGAATTAATTTATCAATAAGAGGTGATTGGTTTGGTTAAAGAAAATCTGGAAGAAGTGAATAACCGGATTTTAGCCGCTTGTAAGAGGGCTGGAAGAAATCCGGAAGAAGTAACCCTGATAGCAGTAAGCAAAACAAAACCCGCTGACATGATATCAGAAGCATATTCTGCCGGTGTCCGGGATTTTGGAGAAAATAAAGTGCAGGAACTTTGCGAAAAGCACCTTGCCCTTCCAAATGATATCCGCTGGCATATGATTGGACATTTACAGAGAAACAAAGTCAAACAGGTCATTGATAAAGCCGTGCTGATCCATAGTGTAGACTCTGTCCGCCTGGCGGAGCAGATTGAAGAGGAAGCAGCCAGAAAAGACTTGATTGTGGACATCCTTTTGGAAGTGAATGTAGCAGAAGAGGAAAGCAAGTACGGGTTTAAATTGGAGGAGACGGAAAGCGCGATTCGCAGAATCGCCAGCCTTCCCCATGTAAAGATAAAAGGTCTTATGACTATTGCACCTTTTGTAGAAAAATCTGAAGAAAATCGTCCAGTTTTTAAAAAATTAAGACAATTTTATGTTGACATGCAAAGCAAAAACGTTGATAATGTTAGTATGAATATGCTCTCAATGGGTATGACCGGAGACTATGAGATTGCCATAGAAGAAGGTGCTACTCTGGTAAGAGTCGGTACCGGAATTTTCGGTACAAGATATTATATGAACACTTAATGATTGCAGGAGATGTGAGGCAAAGTCTGCCCCGCATGATTAGGCATGACTTTAGTGAGAATATATGCCTGGCCCCTGAAAGTTTTATTTTCACTCAGGAACCATGGTATAAGATTGGAGAGAATGAAGTATGAGCATTTTAGGCAAACTGATGGATAGCATGCGCTTAAATGATACAGATGATGATGATTACTATTTAGATGACGACTACGAGGATGAAAGCGATAAACCTGCTAAAAGAAACCTTTTCTCGAAAAAGAGTGAAGAGGATTACTACGAGGAAGAGGATGATTTTGAACAAAAGCCTCGTTTCCTATCCCGGTCTCCTAAAGTGGTGCCCATGAAGCAGTCCCGTATTATGGAGGTATCCATGATAAAACCAACCTCCATTGAAGATGCAAAGGAAATTTGTGATCATATGCTGGCCGGAAAGGCAGTTGTCCTCAATATGGAAGGCATCCATACAGAAGTCGCCCAGAGAATCATTGACTTTACCTCAGGTGCCACTTACTCCATGAATGGTAATTTGCAGAAAATATCAAATTACATATTCATAGCGACCCCGGAATCCGTAGAGCTCTCCGGTGATTTTCAGGACCTGTTAAATAATGGAAGCCTGGATATGGGCGGAATGAATTTACGCCTTTAATAGAATTTTCGTACAAGACATCATACATTTCTTAGAATGGTACAAGCAGACGATTTTCCACATTTCACGCTTCCTCAAATCGTTGCAGCATTGCAATGCAGGAAGCGGGACGGAAGATTGTTTGCTTTCTTCCATGATATAGGAATATAACATGTTCAAAAGCACGGACAGGAAAGAGGAGAATACCATGGGATATAGAATTCCGGTACACATGAACGGTGCCTTCATTTATGAGATTGTCATGGAAACTGGGTTTGACGGACTAAAAGAAGAACTGAAAAAGCTGAACCTGGGAGAACGCAAGGTCTGTATTGTCACGGATTCCAATGTGGCACCCCTTTACCTTGAGGAAGTGGAAACCATTGTTTCATCTTGCTGTAAAAAAGCAGAACATTTTATCTTTCCTGCCGGAGAAGAATATAAGAAT
The DNA here is from genome assembly GCF_000732605.1 of Lacrimispora celerecrescens. Classification (GTDB taxonomy): domain Bacteria; phylum Bacillota; class Clostridia; order Lachnospirales; family Lachnospiraceae; genus Lacrimispora; species Lacrimispora celerecrescens_B. The sequence continues at coordinate 27,863 of NZ_JPME01000037.1, forward strand.
CTGGATACTGTCAGAAATTTATATGAAACCCTTATTTTAAAACAATTTGACCGCCACGATTATTTGCTTGCATTAGGCGGAGGCGTTGTGGGAGATTTATGCGGTTTTGGAGCAGCCACCTATTTGCGTGGAATCTCCTTTATCCAGGTACCTACAACCCTGCTGTCTCAGGTTGACTCCAGCATCGGAGGAAAAACCGGCGTTGATTTTGATTCCTATAAAAATATGGTAGGCGCCTTCCACATGCCGAAGCTGGTATATTCCAATACCGCCGCTTTAAAAACTCTTTCTGAAGAACAATTTTCCTCAGGAATGGGAGAGATTATTAAGCACGGATTGATCAAAGACGCTTCCTATTACCAATGGCTTATGGAGCATTCCTCCGAAATCCGGAGCAGGGATTTAGCGGTATTAAGCGAAATGGTTCTTGTAAGCAACCAGATCAAACGGGATGTGGTAGAAAAGGATCCAACGGAACAGGGAGAACGTGCTCTTTTAAACCTGGGTCACACCCTGGGACATGCCATTGAAAAGCTATCGGATTTTCGGCTTGTACACGGTCACTGTGTAGGGCTTGGCTGCATTGCTGCCATGGCAATTTCTATAAATAGAGGATTGATCCGTTCCGAAGAGCTTCCGAGACTTGTATCGGTAATGAAACAATTTGACATGCCTGTTACGGTTAATGGGCTTTCCGCTGAACAAATTATTCTCACAACAAAAAGTGATAAAAAAATGGATTCCGGTACCATCCGGTTTATCCTGTTAGAACAGATTGGTAAAGCCTTTACCTGCAAGACTGTCACTGAAACAGAAATGGCAGAAGCGCTTCACCACATCTTAACTTAAGGAGATTTTCATGAATCAAAAAATAAAACTGATCATCGGGATGATCATCGGCTTCTTTCTTTCCATTGGCTTAGATCAATGGACAAAGCTTCTTGTTGTTAAGCATCTCATGGACCGGCCTCCGTTTGTGATCTGGAATGGAGTGTTTGAACTTTATTATTCCGAAAACCGGGGGGCAGCATTTGGAATGCTTCAGGGTAAACAGGCATTTTTCCTGCTGGTCGCTTTGGTAGTACTGTCAGTAGCAGCGTTTTCTGTCAGCCGTATGCCTGCAGACAGAAAATACCTACCCCTGCACCTTATTGCCATGTTTCTTTCGGCGGGAGCGGTAGGAAACATGATCGACCGCTTTACCAGAGGCTATGTGGTAGACTTTTTATATTTTAAACTGATCGATTTTCCGATTTTTAATGTTGCAGACTGTTACGTCACGATTTCCATGTTCGTTTTTATGCTCCTGTTTCTGTTTTATTACAAAGAGGAGGACTTATCCTGTCTTTCCCTTCATAAAAAGGAGGAGCTGGGTTGAGTCAAGAGTTTGTAGTCGCTCCTGAGGATGCCGGTGTCCGCATCGACCGGTATTTATCCGACCAATGCCAGGATATTTCCCGTTCTTACCTTCAGAAGCTTTTAAAGGAAGAATCCGTGCTGGTTGAAGAAAAGCCGGTAAAAAGCAATTATAAAGTAAATACAGGGGACCGGATTTCCCTGACCCTTCCTGAAATAAGGGAACCGGAAATCGTACCGGAGGATATCCCCCTTGATATTATCTATGAAGATAAGGATATCATTCTCATTAATAAACCAAAGGGGATGGTGGTCCATCCTGCCGCAGGTCATTACAGCGGAACCCTGGTCAATGGGCTGATGTCTCATTGCCGCAGCGAGTTATCTGGAATAAATGGAGTTATGCGCCTGGGATCGTCCATCGAATTGACATGGATACCACCGGGGTTCTTATTGTATGTAAAAATGATATGGCTCACAATTCTATTTCCCAGCAGCTGAAGGAACATTCCATTACCAGAAGATATGCTGCAATCGTACACGGAGTCTTAAAGGATGACGAGGGAACGATCAACGCTCCCATAGGCCGTCATCCCATAGACCGGAAGAAAATGAGCATAAATGAAAAAAATGGAAGAGATGCAATAACCCATTACCGTGTCCTTGAGCGGTTTAGACAGTATACCTATATAGAATGTCAGCTTGAAACAGGGCGGACCCATCAGATCAGAGTTCATATGGCAAGCACTGGCCATCCTCTTTTAGGAGACTCTGTCTATGGTCCTGCAAAGTGCCCATTCCGTCTTAACGGGCAGACCCTTCATGCCGGTGTATTGGGAATTATCCATCCCAGAACCGGTGAATATATGGAATTTTCAGCGCCTCTTCCTGACTATTTTGAAGAATTATTGAGAAAACTGCGGACAACTTAACAGGCTAGATAAAAGCTCCTTTTCAAAAAACAGTTAAATCGAAATAAAAATATAGATTTTTCAGATATTTTAAGGTATAATATAATTACAAGATACCGGAAGGAGCTGTCTATATGAGTGGAAATTTAGTGATTGCAATTGGAAGACAATGCGGAAGTTCTGGAAAAATCATCGGACAGAAATTGGCAGAAGAACTGGGTATTAAATGCTATGACAAGGAGCTTTTGGCACTTGCAGCAAAAAACAGTGGGTTATGTGAAGAATTGTTCAAGACTCACGATGAGAAGCCAACCAACAGTTTTCTGTATTCCCTTGTGATGGATACATATTCCATGGGATTCACAACCTCTGGTTACATGGATATGCCAATAAATCATAAGATCTTTTTAGCACAGTTTGATACCATCAAACAGCTGGCGGATGAAGAATCCTGTGTGATCGTTGGAAGATGTGCCGATTATGCTCTGGCGGAATATCCCAACCTTGTTTCCGTATTCATTACTGCCGATGAAGAAGACAAAGTGAAATCCATAAAAGAACTTTATCATGTCGATGATACCAAAGCAAAAGATATTATGGTCAAAACGGACAAAAAGCGTTCCAGCTACTATAATTACTATTCCAATAAAAAATGGGGAGATGTAAGAAGCTACGATTTATGTATTAATCGGAGCTCCGTAGGTGTAGATGGTACCGTTAAGCTGATTCACAATTTTGTTGATGCGAAAATGGAGTGGAATAAGACAAAGTAATTGATAGGAAGACGGACATTTCAGTGATACAACGGAAATGTCCGTTTTTCGTTCATAAAATTGTATTTTCTGTACATAAAATAAAGATATAAAAAATAATATTGTTGACATTGCACATATCCTATGATATTGTGTGAATATACAAAATAATGTAAATTGCAAAAAGTGAGAGAACTCATGAAAAACAAACATTTAGAAGCAGGAAACCTATATCAAAAAATAGGCCTGGTTAAAAATCTGCTGGCACTGGATTTAATGTCCCGGAATGCGGGAGACCGGATTCTGCCCATCTCAGAGTATCAGGATAAATTCGGGGTATCAAGGGGAACTATTCAGAACGCATTTGCCTGTTTAAAGGAATGTAAAGCAGTGACACTGGAGAATCATGGACATCAGGGAACCTGCATCAAAGAGATTGATTATAAGAAGCTGCAGGAAAACTGCATGCGCAAAGAAATTCTGGGAATCATGCCCCTTCCATATTCCGTGACTTATGAGGGGTTCGCCACGGCTATGTATACCCAATTTGCACCGCTTAACTTTAATATGGCTTATGCCAGAGGCGCAGTGGGACGTATTGATCTGGTAGAATCAGGAACCTATCAATTTGCTATCTGCTCCCAGTACGCGGCAGAACAATCCATAAGAGAAGGAAAGCAGATTGAAGTTGCAATTAATTTCGGACCGGGCAGCTTCCTTTCCAGGCACGTGCTTCTTTTAGGGAATTCCAAATTTCATGGCATTCAGGATGGCATGCGGGTAGCATACGACAGCAGCTCCATTGACCAGAGCTGTATTACCCAAAATATTATCCACGGTAAAAAGGTTACCCTGGTCCCGATCCGGACCCAGCAGACCGTAAGCGCCTTGATGGATGGTATGATAGATGCAGGAGTATGGAACTATGACGATATCCTGGAGCATAAGTACGAACCACTGAATGTAGCCTTTTTAGATGAATCTGATTACAACAATCTGTTTTCGACGGCTGTTATGGTTATTAGAAAGGAGGATGAATATCTAAAGGCACTATTGGATAAGTATGTCAGCATACCGAAGGTTGTGGAGATTATCCGGGAGGTAAGGGAGAAAAAAAGAGAACCCTATTTCTAGAAATTGTCTTTTTAGAGCAAAGTACAAAATAATGTATATTGAAACTGGGAGGGAATCCAATGGATTTAAGAGATATTTTAAACCAGCGTCTGGATATTCTGGAGGAAAATCACGTGATTTGCAAAAAGGTTGCGGATTACTCCAGAAACATAGTGGACCGGATACTGGAAGAAAAGCCTGACGCAGAAGAGAATAAGGCAGCAATGTTCATCACTCATCTGGCCATGGCCGGACAAAGAGTTTTAGACGGGGTTGTAGAACACCCTCTGGATAACACGCTTCTCGATGGGATAAAAAAGGAGCCGGTTTATCAAAGGGCGGAAATGTTAAAAGAGGAACTGTTAAAGGAAACAGATATCCAGTTCCCGGAAGCAGAGCGGAACTTTCTGACCGTTCATCTTTGCAATCTGCTTTCATAATAAGGTATCATGGCCAATTGGCCTTTATTAAGCAATGATACAAGGATAAAAGGAGGATAGAAGCAATGAAGATTGTGGTTGGTGGTCAGATTGACAAGGAAGAAATTGCCAGACTGGTAGCACTGCAGATGAACGGCAGGGCGGAGATCGAGATCAAGGGGGATCTAGATGCTGCACTTGGCGTGAAAAACGGAACGTATGATTATTATGTAGGTGCCTGCAATACTGGCGGCGGCGGAGCGCTGGCCATGGCTATGGCCATGCTGGGTTCCGGACTCTGTTCTACGATTTCCATGCCCGGAATGATAAAGAGCGGAGATTTTATCAGAGAAGAGGTACAAAAGGGGAAAAAAGCATACGGATTTACAGCACAGCACAAAGAAGAGGTACTTCCGGTTCTGTTGCAGGCAATCATTGAGAAAGAGGAGGTTTCATAGGTATGAAATACATAGTTATTGCATTAATCGGGGCATTGGCTTCTGTTTTATCCAATCAGGGGATTGCAGTTTTTAATGACGGTTTCCGGCCAATTGTGGGGCAGTATTTTAACGGAGAGATCAATCGAAAAGAATTAGCGGCCATGAGCTTTGCCATCAGCTTCGGCCTGGTCATCGGTTTTGGTATACCGACCTCCATTGCAGCAAGCATTATTTTGATCCACTGCCTGCTGCTGACTACTGATATCATCGGATCATTTTGTAATAACAGCAGAAACGGTATGATCCTATCCGCTGTCATCGGAGCCGCTTATGGCCTGGCGATTCTGGCTGGTTTAGAGTTTGTTGTAAAACTGTTCAGCTATATGCCATATAACTTCACCAGTGACTTAGGAAGCGTTTCCGGCTATATAACGGTTGCATTTGCCGTATTCCCGGCAGTGGGCATTGCTTACCAGCACGGCTTTAAAAAAGGCATGACCGCAGGAATCGTTACCCTGCTAGTCTATTTTCTTGTTAAAAAATTCGGTACCTTTACCATCGGTGCAGGCAAGGTTTCTTTAAATGCAGAGGGTATGGCAATGCTTGCAGGCATGATTATGATGATCGTCTATGCTGCACAGAAGAAAGGAACGGAACATACCAATGAAGGGCTGACCAAGGGCTTTGAGGGCAATATTTTACGTATTAGAAAAAATTGGCTGCTGTTAGCTATTATGGGCGGTCTGATCGCAGCCGGAACCAGCCTTGCCATTATTGCCGGCGATCCTGCTTCCCTGGCTCTTTTGGCCAACCAGGAATACAGCAATGCCGGATTAACCGCACTGGCAAGAGCCATTGGCTTCATACCTCTGGTATTTACAACAGCCATTGTAACAGGCGTGTACGGCGCGGCCGGTTGTACCTTTGTATTTGTAGTCGGACTATTCCTTCATGGAAACCCGTTCTTTGCATTTATACTCGGATTTGCAGTTATGGTGGCAGAGATTTTCCTTATTAACATTTTTGCAAAATACATGGATAAATTCCCGGGAGTCAAAGATATGGGAGAGTATGTGAGAACCTCCATGAACAAGGTTCTGGAAATTTCCTTGCTCGCAGGCGGTATTGTTGCAGCAGAAAAAATGGCAGTTGCCTCTTCCGGATACACTGGAATCGGAGCACTGTTTGTAATCGGGGGCTTCCTGTTAAATAAGAAAGCGAAAAAACCGATTGTTGACCTGGCTGTTGGTCCTGTAGCATGTATCATTTTCGGAGTGCTGTTAAATCTGCTTCTCATCATAGGCCTTATTGCAGTCCCGGCAGCAAAGTAACTGGAATTGATATGGAAAGACTTGAAACCTATGCAAAGAAAACATTTTTGGCACTTAAAAATCCCTATTGCACGGTAAACCAGGTAAATCCCCGCGTCATCGATCTGGTTGCTCCATCTCTCGAAAAGCATGGGTTTGCCTGGTATACCGGAGTCAAGGATACTTCGGTCATACCAGGGGAGCTAAAAGAGCGCCTCAATGAAAATGGCTTTTTATTTCATACAGCCGATAAAATGGCTCTTGGCGGAAGAGCGGTGGATTTACAGCTTATCAATCCCATTACCGGAAAATGGATGACCGGCTCCAGCAGCGGTACGGCACTCAACGTATTCTATGGAATCAACGATGCCGGAATCGGAACAGACGGCGGCGGCAGTGTACTGGCACCTGCTGCTGCCCTCAACCTATATGGATTTATCTCTCCATTAATCGAGCAGGAACATATGAAGCAATATGCAAAAACTTCTACGGATGGAATTGTATTTTCTCCCAGCCTTGGTACCATTACCAGAGATTTAAAGACCCTGGAACAGGTTCTAAATCCTTTGCTTGGAATTAATCTGAAAGAGGAATCCATGAATTGGGAGGACGGCCTGGAATGGAAAGAAGTTTCCAATGAAAACCCGCCGGATATTTATGGGCACCGGGAACCATTGATCCAGTTCTTAAATCAGATCACGGGTCCGGGAACCATACTCATCTCAAAGGAAGGACCGGTGGATGTGAATGCCATGGGTGACAGCATTTACGGCCATTTTGATAAGGAGACAGAAACGTGCCAGGCTCGTTCGGGAAAAGGACTGATGCGGGTAGTCAATATGTGCGGAAAATCCGCACTGACCATTCCGGCCAGTAAATTGGGGTGCTGTACCCTTCTGATCTGCGAAAGTAAAAAAGAAGACATTGAAGCAATGTTCCGAAAGGCCAGATTAATGGTCTGTCAAAGATCCCAGTTGATCGAGCGGTACTTTATGAATTTTGATATGTATTTCTAGTGCATAATGACGGGGCAAATGTGAGAATTACTTCTCCCTTTGTCCCTTGGAGGCAAAACATGGAAAAAGGTTATACTTTGATGCATGAACACATTACCATAGACTTATCCGGGGTAAAAAAAGACCTGGATTGCCGGCTTGACTGCTTTGAGGAAACAAAAGCAGAGCTTTGCTCTCTGTATCAGCTTGGCGTCAGGCGCATTCTGGATGTGACGAATATGGGTATGGGAAGGAATCCGAAATACGTAAGCCGGATGGAAAAAGCCACCGGCATCCGGATCTTGCAGTCGACCGGTTTTTATAAAGAGCCGTTTCTTCCGGACTTTGTTTATTCCATGTCTGAAATGGAACTTGCTGAACTTGCAGAAAAGGAATTGACGGAAGGAATTGGGGATTCCGGCATCAAAGCAAGGGTCATCGGAGAGTTTGGAACCAGCAAAAACATCATGACGGATATGGAAAAAAAGGTGTTTCATTCCATGGCTTTGGCAGCGGTGCGTACCGGTGCCGTAGTAACTACCCATACAACCCTTGGAACCATGGCTCTGGAACAGGCCGAATATTTAAAACAGGCCGGGGTTAAGCCGGAAAAGATCATTATCGGTCATTTAGACCTTTCCCAAGACCCGGATTATATTCTTTCGGTTCTGAAGGAAGGCGTCAATATCGGATTTGATACTGTGGGCAAAAATAATTACTGTCCGGACCAGTTCCGTGCAGAAACATTAAAACGAATCGCAAAAGAAGGTTTTCTGGGACAGGTGGTATTATCGATGGATATAACCAGAAAAACTCATTTAAAAGAGTGGGGAGGCTTAGGTTATACCTATTTGTTTGAGACCTTTCTTCCCATGCTTCGGGATTATGGTTTATCTGAGGAACAAATCGATATGCTGCTGATTAATAATCCGGACCGGATTCTGAAATAAGGAGGAAGAACGTATGCAGACTTATCCATTATCCAGCATCTCAGTAGAGGAGGCCGCCAGGCTGCAATTTAAAGTGATTGATTGTATCACAAAAACATTCAGCGGCCGCGAGATTTTAAACCGTGGAGATTTAGGGGTTGTTCCAGGTCTTAATAAGCCGTTAACCACAAAAAAGGCGGAACGGGTTATTGCGGATCTGTTTGATGGGGAAGCCTGTATCCTGGTGAGAGGCGCCGGAAGCGGAGCCATAAGATTGGGGCTCCATACCATATTAAAACCGACAGAAAAAATTCTGGTACACAAGGCACCTGTTTACAGTACGACTGCCACATCTTTAGAAATGTTATACATTTCGACGGTAGAGGCTGATTATAATGATCCGGACGATATACGCCGGGTAATAAAAGAAAACAATGATATTAAGGGCGCTCTCATCCAATACACCAGGCAAAAGCCGGATGACCGCTATGACATGACCCAGGTGATAAAAACAATTAAGGAATGCATTGATATTCCCATATTAACCGATGATAATTATGCCGCCATGAAAGTGAACCAGATTGGCATCCAGTGCGGAGCAGACCTTTCCTGTTTTTCTTCCTTTAAGCTGTTGGGCCCGGAAGGCGTAGGCATAATCGTTGGAAAAGCATGTTATATTGAAAAGCTAGTGAAAGAAAGTTATTCCGGAGGCACCCAGGTCCAGGGGCATGAAGCCTTGGATGTACTTCATGGCCTTGCCTATGCGCCTGTGGCCTTAGCCATCCAGGCCCAGGTAAATGAAGTATGTGTAAAACGGCTGAACGCAGGTGAGATCCCTAAAGTAAAGCAGGCATTTCTGGCAAATGCCCAGTCAAAAGTACTTTTGGTTGAGTTTTATGAGAACATTGCAGAAAAAGTCCTTAGGGAAGCCGAAAAGCTGGGAGCAGCACCGAATCCAGTGGGAGCAGAATCAAAATACGAACTGGTTCCCATGTTTTATCGGGTATCCGGTACCTTCCGGAGTACGGATCCTACACTGGAAAGCCGTATGATCCGGATCAACCCCATGCGGTCCGGGGCGGATACCATTATGCATATTATAAAAGAAGCTGTAGAAAGAGTGATATAAATGTTTTTAGAGCAGACCTTAAAACGAAACCCGGAATTAATCAAAGCCTCCTTTGAGCTTCACCAGAGCGGGCAGATCCAGCCGGATTCTTATGTAATAGACGTGGATACCTTTCTGGATAATGCATCGCTTATGTTAAAAGAAGCAAAAGAAAAGGAGATCAGGCTGTTTTTTATGCTGAAACAGGCCGGAAGAAATCCTTATCTGGCAAGGAAACTGGTGGAACTGGGCTACGAAGGGGCCGTTGTAGTGGATTATAAAGAAGCCAAAGTGATGATGGAGCACCAGATCCCCATCGCAAACGTAGGACATCTGGTACAGATTCCTACTGCACAGGTGGAGGAGATCGTAGCATACCGTCCTCAGATGATCACGGTATATTCCGAAGAAAAAATCTGTCAGATCCATCAGGCAGCTAAGAAACTGGGGCTTTTTCAGGAGATCATTCTCCGTGTTACCAGCGATTCGGACATGATCTACTCAGGACAGACGGCAGGGTTCCATCTCGATGCGTTAAAAGATCTGGCAGAACGGATCAAAACACAGTATCCCTGTGTAAAAATCACAGGTGTCACATCTTTCCCCTGTTTTTTATATGAAGAAACAGCCCATGACCTGATCCCTACCAGGAATATGGATACCGTAAAACAGGCGGCTGAGATTTTAAAGGAGTGCGGATTCCAGGTAACCATCATCGATACACCTTCCGGTTCCTGTACCTACGCTCTGAATAAGATCAGAGAAATGGGAGGAAACTGCGCCGAGCCGGGCCATGGCCTATCCGGTACCACGCCCATGCATGCGGACCATGTGCTGGAGGAAATCCCTTGTGTTACTTATGTAAGTGAAATTTCTCACAATTTTAAAAAGCATGCCTATTGCTACGGCGGCGGCCATTACCGGCGTTCCCACGTAAAATCAGCCCTGGTTGGAACTGCTTTTGACCATTTCACTGTAATGGAGGTTATTCCGCCTACCAATGAAAGCATTGATTATCATTTCGGCCTGACCGAAGAAGGGACGGTAGGAGATACTGTAATCATGGCATTCCGCTATCAAATCTTCGTTACCCGTTCGGATGTGGTGCTGTTGGAAGGGTTGAAAAAGAAGAAGCCGCAAATTGTTGGAATCTATGACAGCATGGGGAAAAAGTTATGAAAAAAAGATTGATTGTCATTGTTTTGGATGGATTCGGCATCGGAGCCATGGAAGATGCACGTCTTGCCAGGCCTGGAGATGAAAAGGCTAATACCTTAAGAAGCATTCTGAAGGACTACCCCGATCTAAAGCTCCCGACACTGGAAAAGCTGGGGCTTATGAATGCCTATGGAGAGGAAAGCACCTCCATGAAATTCTCACTTAAAGCAAATTTCGGAAGCTGCGGGCTCATGCATTATGGAGCAGACACGTTTATGGGCCACCAGGAAATTATGGGAACACTCCCGAAAAAACCGGAAGTCCATCCCTTCCAGGAAAAAGCAGAAGCAGTAAAAGTACATTTGGAGGCAAATGGACATCAGGTAAAAGTCATCGAACGGCAGGGGCTGCGCTATTTACTGGTAGACCAATACGTAACTGTAGCAGATAATCTAGAAGCAGACTTGGGGATGTGCTATAACGTAACAGCTCCTTTGGATCTGATCTCCTTTGAAGAGGAATATGCCATAGCAAGAAAGGTTCGGGAAGTAGTAACCGTAGGCCGGGTAATTGTGTTTGGCGGAACCGGAAATACCATAGAAGACCTCTGGAATGCTGAAGAGGTGAAACAAGGCCGTTTCATCGGCATTGCGTCTGCAAAATCCAAATCCTACGATCATGGCTACCAATGCAGGCACTTAGGCTATGGGGTGGATCAAAAGGTACAGGCCCCCACGATTCTGACAAATGCAGGGTTTGACTGTACCTGATTGGAAAAGTAGCGGATATTGTATCCAATGATAAGGGACTGAGTATTTCCTGCGTGCCCACACAGGAAGTAATGGACCTTACCTTCCGGGAAACAGAAGCCATAACTCAGGGCTTTTTATGTACCAATGTACAGGAAACGGACTTAGCCGGACATTCCCAGTCCACTATGACCTATAAAAAAATCCTGGAAATAGCAGATCAGGGAATCAGCAGACTTTTACCAGAGCTGACTGCCCAGGACATTCTGGTGATCATGGCCGACCATGGAAATGATCCCAATATCGGTCACAGTAAGCATACCAGGGAGCGTGTCCCGCTTCTTGTTTATAAAAAAGGAATAACAGGAAGAAACCTGGGAAAAAGAAAAACCCTCTCTGACATAGGTGCAACCGTTTGTGATTATTTTGGCACAGGCGCTCCGCAAAACGGAGAATCCTTCCTGCCGCTTTTAAAAGATTAATACTAGATATTTAAAAAAGAACCATGAGGGGAGACGGCTAATGCCGCTCCCCTCATGGTTCTTTTCAAGTTTTCTTACCCGATAAGATTACTCAACTGTCACGGACTTCGCTAAATTCCTTGGCTGATCCACATCCAAATCTTTTCCCACAGAAGCATAATATGCAATAAGCTGCAGCACGACTGCTATGGGAAATACAGTAAACCGGTCGCCGATATCCGGAATGTTGATCTGAACATCAGCGATCCCAGGTTCGATCTTTGATTTCTCCTTTGTCAATAAAATAACAAATGCACCTCTTGCTTTTACTTCCCTGATATTGGAGACGGTTTTTGAAAAGATCTTCTCCTGGGTTGCAATGGCGATTACAGGAACCTGATCCGTTATAAGAGCAATGGTTCCGTGTTTCAATTCTCCTGCTGCATAGGCATCTGCATGGATATAGGAAATTTCTTTTAATTTCAAAGCACCTTCCAAGGAAAAGGCGTAATCCAGACCACGTCCGATAAAAAAGGCATCCGGCTTATTGATCAAGTGTGTCACCAAAGCCTTTACCTCATCCCTTTTTTCAATCATGGCTTCCATGGCGGGTATGGCGTCAAGCAGCTGCTTTATAAAGTCCCCGGCTTCCTCCCGGTCATAATTGCCCCGGACAAAGGCCATGCGGCAGCATACCATATAAAGAGCAGCCAGCTGGACAGAATATGCTTTGGTGCTGGCAACCGCAATTTCAGGGCCTGCATGGGTATAAAGAACGTAATCGCTTTCCCTGGCTATGGTAGACCCCTTAACATTGACCACAGAAAGAGTCGCAGCCCCACAGGCCTTCGCCAGCCGTAGAGCTGCCAGGGTATCAATGGTTTCCCCGGACTGGGATATGATGATGACCAGGGTTTTACTGTCGATGAGCGGAGTGTCATAACGGAATTCAGAAGCGATGGAAACCGTAACAGGGATCCGAAGGAGCGGTTCCATAAGAGCTCTGGCCACCATCCCTGCATGCATGGCAGTACCGCAGGCCACAATATGAACCTGACTGCACTGTTTTAATACGGTATCAGGTATTCCGTCATCGCCAAAATCCGGAAGCCCTTTTACCAGACGTGGCAATATGGTGTTCTTAAGAGCCTCAGGCTGCTCGTGGATCTCCTTCAGCATAAAATGGGGAAATCCATTCTTCATAGCCGCATCCATATTCCAGTTTACCTCCATCAGTTCCGGTACCTCTTCCTGATGCTTAAGGTTATAAAGATGTACCTTATAGGAGGTGAGTTTTACAATATGATTTTCCGGAACCACAAAATACTGCCTGGTATAAGGAATGAGGGCAGTTAAGTCTGAGGCTACAAAAGAACCGGATCTTGTATAGGCCACCACCAGTGGGCTGACATTACGGATCGCATAAATATCCCCTGGATGATCCTCAAACATTACACAAAAGCTGAAAGAGCCTTTTAAATAGGCAGCTAGTTTTGAAATAGCTTCTACAGGATCTCCCTGATAAATGCTTTCTAAAACCCAGGCAGCTACCTCACTGTCGGTTTCAGAGCGGAGTTTTCCTTCCAGATGAAAATCCACGGTCAGCTGATGATAATTTTCTATGATGCCGTTATGAACCAGCGTGATCCGTCCGGCCCGATGAGGATGAGTGTTCTCGGTCGTTACACCACCATGAGTTGCCCACCTGGTATGTCCAAGACCGCAATGGGACACCCCTGTGATTCCTTTGCATTCTTCTTTTAAATTCGATACTTTTCCTGTATGTCTGATCAGACGGGTATGGGAATTCTCCATAAAGAGAGCAATGCCGGCACTGTCATAGCCCCGGTATTCCAGCTGAGATAATCCATCAAGTAATATTTTTTTAGAGTCTAAAGGTCCGGTATATCCAATTATTCCACACATAATTTCGCAATCTCCTTAATCAATTCTTTTATGTCTGCATCTGTTCTTAAAAATGGCAAACAAAAAACAAGCTGTCTGGCTCCAGATTTTAAAAACGGCAGCTTTTTTATCACATTCAGTTCTATGTCTCCGGTTCCAACGCGTTTGTTTTGCAGTTACCCGCATATTTCACGTAGGATACACGCCCGGAGGGGCATGGAAGGGCATCCGCCGAATATTCGATAACCCTTCACCTCGTCAACCTTTGATGCCATTTTTCTATAGAAAAATGTTCACGATCGCATCAACTGGTGCATGGCGCTTAGCTTTGCTATTGTCATTTATGCCTCCTTCATAAATCTAGTTTATTATAGCCTTTGATCGTTTGTGCGTCAATACCATGATTTACAATCATTTTACGAAAAGCTTCTTTTTCATTTTACATCAATTCTATAAAATGAGTTTTAGATATGCAGAAAGGAACAGTGACCTATGGCAAGTTTGTCTTTTGTAAATGTATGCAAAACCTATAAAAACGGCCTCACCGTTGTTAAGGATTTTAATCTTGATATCAAAGACAGGGAATTTTTAATCCTGGTTGGCCCATCCGGCTGCGGGAAATCTATGACACTTCGCATGATCGCAGGGCTAGAAGACATTACTTCCGGCGAATTGTGGATAGACGGGCAGCTTATGAATATGACAAGCCCCCAAAGCAGGGACTTATCCATGGTATTCCAGTCTTACGCCCTTTATCCCCATTTAACGGTCTACCAGAATATGGCCTTCGGCTTAAAGGTACATAAAGTCCCGAAGGACGAAATAGAAAAACGAGTAGGGCGTGCGGCGGAAATCCTTCATATCAGCCATTTGCTTGACCGGAAGCCTTCTGCCTTATCAGGAGGGCAGAAGCAGCGGGTTGCCATTGGAAGCGTGATTGTCCGCCAGCCAAAAGCTTATTTAATGGACGAACCTCTGTCCAATCTGGATGCCAAGCTGCGGTCACAGATGCGCGTAGAGCTTGCTAAAATCCACAGAGAACTGGGAGCAACCATCATTTACGTCACCCATGACCAGGTAGAGGCAATGACCCTTGGAACCAGGATTGTAGTCATGAACAGCGGGGTAATCCAGCAGGCTGCATCTCCGAATGACATCTATGAGAATCCTGTTAATAAATTTGTGGCTGGCTTTATCGGTTCCCCTTCCATGAATTTCTTCCCTGTCTGGGTAGCGCGAAGAGGAGAGAAGATCTGCCTGGAATTTGGTAAAAACAAGCTGATTGCCAACGAAATCTGCTCAAAACGGCTGGTGGAAGACGGTTATGTGGGAAGGCGTGTTTACTTAGGGATCCGGCCAGAAGACTTCCATGAAGAAGGACCAGAAGAACAGAAGATCTTATTCGATGTGGAGATGAAAGAGGTCCTTGGGGCGGAGATATTATTCCATGGCCGAATCAACAGAGAGGAGATCTGTGTACGGTTAAGTCCCAATGTTAAGGCAGAACCCGGAGAACGTTTACCGGTTTATGTAGATATGGACCGGATTAAACTGTTCGATATGGATACAGAGCAAAATATTATATACGTTTAAGGAGCCTTCTTATGAACATAAAAACCTTTGTGAAGAAAGCAGGGCCTTATGTCTATATGGTCCCGGCTATGGCAGTATTTGCAGTATTCTTGTTTTTCCCGTTTTTCAAGACTATATATTTAAGTCTATATAAAACCAATAAAATGGGCCAGGCCAAGCTTTACGTCGGTCTTTTAAACTATGCTGACTTATTAAATTCCCCGTCTTTTTTCAACAGCCTCTTAGTGACAGCGATATTTGTTGTAATCGTCGTATCAGTAAGCATGCTTTTAGGGCTCATTGCTGCTGTCCTTTGCAGCAAAACCTTTCCCGGGATCCGGATCTTCAGCACTGCATACGCACTTCCAATGGCCATTGCTTCCAGTTCCGCGGCCATGATATTTAAAATCATGCTTCATCCTTCCATAGGAATTGTTAATAAGATCCTGGGATTCCATATTAACTGGATCAGCGACCCCAAGTATGCACTGGCCTGTGTTGCCCTGCTGACAGCCTGGTTAAACAGCGGAATTAACTTTCTTTATTTCAGTGCAGGGCTTAGCAATATTGATGAGACTATTTATGAAAGAGCCTCTGTGGATGGGGCAAATTCCATTCAACGATTTTTCTTCCTGACCCTTCCCGGCTTAAGCCCTATTATGTTTTACACCCTGGTGGTCAATATTATCCAGGCATTCCAGTCCTTTGGCCAGGTTAAGGTCCTCACTCAGGGCGGACCCGGAGAATCTACTAATTTAATCGTTTACTCCATATACCGGGACGCCTTTTTTAACTACCGCTTCGGGAGCGCAGCCGCCCAGTCCGTGCTGTTGTTCCTCATCATCATGATCCTCACCTTATGTATGTTCCGTCTGGAAAAGAAGGGGGTAAGCTATTGATGGATTCCGTAATTACTACCGCAGCCAAAGAAATAAACCGGGACGAACTGGAGAAACTGAAACGGTCCGCCACTCAGAAGGCACTTTTTCGCAGAAGGGCAGGAAAGTTTGCTCTGGTCATCGTAAATCTGGCCATGTCCATTTTTGTACTGCTTCCGCTTTTATATGCGGTCAGCATTGCATTCATGCCTTCCAGTGAGCTGTTCACAACAGAGATGAACTTAATCCCCGGAAATCCGACCCTTGAGAATTTTCGTCAAGCCATGGTTAAAATTCCTTTAAACCGGTTTATTGTCAATTCCTTTTTCGTGGCAGGCTGTATCACATTTGGACAGATCCTGTCCTGCTCCCTGGCGGCATTTTCCTTCTCGTTTCTGGATTTTAAGGGTAAAAACCTTTTGTTCATGGTTGTCATGGCTACCATGATGATACCGGGAGAGGCCACCATCATCTCAAACTATTTAACTGTAAGCGGGCTGCATTGGCTTGACAGCTATAATGTTTTAATCATTCCTTATCTTACCTCAGCAATGGGTATTTTCCTATTTCGTCAGTTTTATAAATCTTTTCCAATATCCTTATATGAGTCAGCAAGGATTGACGGTTGTTCCAACTTAAGATTTATTTACAGCATCCTGATCCCACTTACCAAGTCTGCAATCGGTGCTATGGCAGTCTATACCTTTATCAATGCTTGGAACATGTATATGTGGCCTCTTCTCGTTACCGGTTCCGACCGTATGAGAACGGTTCAGATTGGAATTGGAATGTTAGACAGCGTGGACTCTCAGTCCATCTCTATGATGATCGCAGGTGTTGTCATGATCATCATTCCATCTATCTCTGTTTTTATCGCAGGGCAGAGACAGTTGATCCGTGGAATGTTCTCAGGAGCAGTCAAAGGCTGACCTGATTCAGAGGTTCGATAAGCCAAGGCTATCGAATATACAAAAAAAAAATTTGGAGGAAAGAAGATGAAGAAAAGAACACTTGCCATGTGTATGGCAGTCATGATGGCAGCAGGAGCATTGTCCGGCTGTGCCAAGCAGACAGGAACAGAGACGAATAGTGCCAGCTCACCGGCTGCGGAAACTCAGACAACTGCTGCCCAGATTGCTGAAAGCTCTGACAGCCCGAAAGACACCACCATAACATTCTGGCATTCCATGGGAGGCGTAAACGGAGAAGCCATCGATACTCTTGTAAAGAAGTTCAATAAAGAAAACACTTCCGGAATAACCGTAGAAGCCCAGTATCAGGGCAGCTATGACGATGCCATCAACAAGCTGAAAAGTGCTCAGATCGGCAATATGGGCGCTGATCTGGTTCAGATTTATGACATCGGTACCCGTTTCATGATCGATTCCGGCTGGGTCATTCCCATGCAGGAGCTGATCGACGAGGACCATTGGGATTTAACTCAGGTGGAACCAAACATTGCAGCCTATTACACAGTAAGCGGAAATTTGTATTCCATGCCTTTTAATTCCTCCACCCCAATTCTTTATTATAATAAAGATATCTTTACGAAAGCCGGTATTGCGGATATTCCTGACAGCCTTCCGGGGATTGAAAGAATCGGTGACGATCTTATAAACAAGGGCGGAGCCGGAGAGGTGATTTCCTTAGGTATTTATGGCTGGTTCTTCGAGCAATTCACCTGCAAACAGCAGGCTTATTATGCCGACAATGGAAATGGAAGAGAAGATGCGGCAACGGCAGTCGATTTCGATAAAAACGGAGCTGGTGTAAAGACCTTAGCAGCATGGAAAGACTTATCGGATAAGGGTTATGCACCGAATGTGGGTCGAGGCGGTGATGCAGGGCTTGCTGACTTCAGTGCAGGAAAAGCAGCCATGACTCTGGGCTCCACCGCATCTTTAAAACAGATATTAAACGATGTGAACGGCAAATTTGAAGTGGGAACTGCATATTTTCCTAAAGTAAGCGACGATGATAAAGGCGGCGTTTCCATTGGCGGAGGTTCCTTATGGGCATTAAACAATGAGGATCCTGCAAAGCAGCAGGCTGTATGGAAATTTGTAAAATTTCTGGTTTCCCCGGAAAGCCAGGCCTACTGGAACTCCCAGACCGGTTATTTCCCTGTCACGGTTGCCGCTCATAATGAAGCCGTGTTCAAAGACAACATTGCAAAATACCCTCAGTTTAAAACAGCCATTGACCAGCTTCATGATTCCACACCTCAGTCTGCCGGAGCACTCCTTAGTGTATTCCCTGAAGCAAGGCAGATCGTGGAAACAGAGATCGAGAACATGATCAACAACAAAGGGACCCCGGAAGATACCGTTGCTAAGATGGCAGAAAGCATCAATAAGTCCATTGAAGACTATAATCTTATTAACAACTAGATAACACTTAGGAAGGATATTGACAGATGAGAACAAAAAACTGGATATACAGATGACAAAAGATGGAAGACTGGCTGCGATACACGATCTTCCGCTACAAAGGAATTGAGAAGGAATAAAAAAAGCTGGATTGGAGGGTAGAGTCATCTATTCCTCCTTCCATCACCCCAGCATTGTGAAAGTAAAGAAATTAAATCCAAAACGTTTGGACCGTAAATGATAAAAGCATGATGGAAAACCTTGCAGAACAGGGAATTGAAGCGATCATTACTAATTACCCAGATATTGCAAAAGAAATTGTAGAAAAGAAAGGATGATCATATGATACGATTAGTCGCATCTGATATGGATGGAACTCTTTTAAACCGGTATGGAAAGGTTTCCCCCTTAAATATTGCCGCCATTGAAGCACTTAGGCGGAAGAACATCGGTTTTGTCGTCTGCACAGGCAGAAACTTTGCCGATGCTTCCGCCCCCCTAAAGGAAGCTGGAATTTCCTGTGACATCATTTGCATGAACGGAGCCGCCGTTTTTGATAGCTGTGGAAGACAATTGAGAAAACAACCGCTGTTTAAAGCCCAGGTAAACCGCATTCTTAACATTTGCCGGCCGTTTTCAGTTCTATATGATTTTATGACAGAAGAGGGGAGTTACACCACCTCTACTATGGAAGAATTTCGGAAAAGCTTTGAGGATAAGATTTTTCTCCCCATGGTTTCCGATGAGCATACCTATGAGACCATTGCGAAGCGGTTTCGTTTTACAACGGAGGATGTACTGCTTGGATCATCATGGGAGATTTATAAAATGTCTGTTGTCCATGAAAACCCAGAGGTCTTAAGGCAGATTCGCTATGCTTTAGATAGAGAAGAAGGAATCTCAGTTGCTTCATCGGCCCCTTCCAATCTGGAGCTGACGCACATCGGTGCGCAAAAGGGATCTGTTCTGATGGAATATGCAGCAAGCACCAACATCCATCCAAGAGAAATCCTTGCCATTGGAGACAGTGAAAACGACCTTTCCATGCTCACCCTTCCCCTGGGATATACCATTGCCATGGGCAATGCCTCGGAAATAATAAAACGCAGTGCACGCCTTATAACCCGAACGAATGATGAGGATGGGGTTGCTATTGCCATAGACGCCTTGGTCATTTCTGAAGCAGCCGCAATCTATTGATTCTTTACCAATCTTAATCACTATCAAATTTTAATTTCTTTTTACTTCCCAATTATAGGTTCAAATAAACCTGGCTGATAATCGCCATTACCTTGCCAAGCTTTTCGTTGAGCATTTCCATCTGTACAGCTGTTATAACAAAAATGGTAGGGATGATATTTTTATTGCGCTCTAATTTTGTAAAAGGTATTTGAATAAAGATTTCCACGAGTAATTTTTAACACTGGTCAAGGGAAATATTTTGTGTTACAATAAAAAGCTGATTGACTGATAAAATTAAGAGAAAAGCAAGATATCATAGGCCTATTTTTGATAGAATGAATAGGATCTGCCAAAGAAAATATTGGAAAGGATTGATGATTCGATCATGGATTATGAGGATGAATTAGACCGTATGCGGGATCGCAAAAGTCGGGAGGGCAGTAAAAGGACGGGAAGTGCAGACAGAACGCCACCGACAGAAAAAAAGCGCCAGTCGCAGACGGTAAGAGGAGATAGAACTTATTATAGTGCAGGTGATGGAAGAAACCCACGTGTACGCTATAATGGACCGCAAAATGGCAACAAACATAAAGCAAATAAGAAACGAAAACGAAAACACAAGCAGCGTGTCATATTAATGGAGCTTGCAATTTTGGCGTTGGTACTGATAGCCGGAGTGTTCCTGTTCAAACAGCGTACTCATCAGAAAGGTTATTGGACCATTGCAGTTTTTGGCGTAGATTCCCGGGATGGGAAAGTGGAAAAGGGAGCCTTATCCGATGTGGAAATGATCTGCAACATCGATAAAGCTACCGGTGAGATAAAACTGGTATCGGTTTTCAGGGATACATATTTAAAGATTGACAGCAAAGGAACCTATCACAAGATCAATGAGGCCTATTTTAAAGGCGGCCATAAACAGGCAGTGGATGCACTAAATGAGAATCTGGATCTTGCCATTGACGATTATGCAACCTTTAACTGGAAAGCCGTTGCTGATGCCATTAACATTCTGGGTGGGGTTGATTTGGAAATTACAGATGCAGAATTCGCCTATATCAATGGTTTTATTACAGAAACTGTTAATTCCACGGGAATCGGTTCCTATCAGCTGAAAAAACCGGGGATGAACCATTTGGATGGAGTACAAGCTGTGGCTTATTCCAGGCTCCGTCTCATGGATACGGATTTTAACCGGACAGAGCGCCAGCGCAAGGTAATTGGCCTTGCAATGGAGAAAGCGAAAAAAGCTGATTTTGGTACATTAAGCACTCTGGTTTCTACCGTATTTCCACAGATATCTACCAGCATTGGCATGAATGATGTTCTGTCCATTGCCAAAGGAATCAACAAGTACCACATAGGAGAAACAAACGGTTTCCCATTTTCACGTACTACCATGAAGATCGGCAAAATGGATTGCGTTATCCCTACCACATTAGAGAGCAACGTCATCCAGCTCCACCAGTTTCTCTATAATCAGGCTGATTATTCTCCTTCATCAGCAGTAAAAAAGATCAGTGACAAGATCGCCCAGGAAAGCGGCATCAAAGATCCTGGAAAGAATGCTCCAACCGGTGGAAGTTCAGGCGGTAAGAAAAAAGAGAATTCGTCATCTAAAGATACCGCTCCTGCACAAACGGAAGCTGCCACAGAGGAAAGTGTAGCAGAGACCACCGCAGAAAATACGAAAGAAGTGATTCCGGAAACAACCGAGCAGGAGACGGAAGTTCCTACCAACGATGACGGAAGCCTGATCGGGCCTGGGGCCAATATAAAGGAAACAAAGGAAGAGAAGAAACCGGAGAAAGAAACAGAAAAGGAAACAGAAAAGGAAACAAAACCGGAAAAAGAAACCGAAGAAAATCCGGGAATACAGGAAGGTCCAGGATCTGGCGGAGCGATCGGTCCGGGCGTATAGGAGAAAGGAAATTATGTTATGATTTTATCTGATAAAACAATTCTTGGTATGCTAGAGGATAAAACGCTGATCATATCACCTATGGAAAAACACCAGATTCAGCCTGCCAGCGTAGATATCAGGCTTGGGAATACGTTTTGTGTTGTAGAAGACACAAGCAATGGAATTATTTCCTTAAATGATGAGATACGTTATAAAACCATTGAAACGGATCGGTATTTGCTTCTGCCTGGACAGTTTGTACTTGCCACCACCATGGAATATTTCTCTTTGCCAGATAATCTGACTGCCTTTGTGGAGGGCCGCAGTTCCTTGGGACGGCTGGGGTTGTTCATACAAAATGCAGGCTGGGTGGATCCAGGATTTAAAGGTGAAATCACATTAGAGCTTTTTAACGCAAATAGATGCGCGATCGAGCTAAGTGCAGGCCGCCGCGTAGGACAGCTTGTTTTTGCACAATTAGATGATCATGCTTTAAATCCATACAATGGAAAATACCAGGGACAAAAGGGTGCAACTGCTTCAAAGGTTTTTATGGATATGGATTTATAACGATAAAAGAGATCAAGGTCAGCCGAACTTATCGGCGGCCTTGATCTCTTTTTAGGGTGAATCACTTATATCTATTACGCTTTCTACTGATTATTAGTCTCTACTTTAATATCTAAAATATCCAGGAAAAACATGAATAACGGAATACCAAAAAGCAGTCCCCAGACTCCAATATAATGTTCGCTCACCATCAGAATAAGAAATACCAAAAATACGGGAATCTTTGTTTTTGCAGACATTAATTTAGGGTTTAACACATAGGTTTCCAAGGAATGGAGAACCGCTATCATTACAATTACTTCTACGATTTTTATGGCGCCTCCAATGTTAAATGCAATGATTGTTAGGGGAATCATAGATATAATCACCCCGGCAACGGGAATCAGTCCCAGAATAAAAATCATGGCCCCAAGTCCCAATGTTTGCGGAAATCCCATAACTGTCAGGGCTAATACAGACAGAAAAGAGTTAATGAACGCAATTACTATCTGTAATTCAATTACTTTTCCAAAAGAATTTAAAAACTTTTTCCCATAGAACGTAAAATATTCATACAGGAAGGAAACTTTGCTCTGTTCCATGTGCTTTAAAAACGCAACGATTTCATCCTTCTCCAGTAAGAAAAGAAAGCTTATCAAAAAGGACATTAATAAATTGATACTAAACGTACCTGCTGTTGCAACAAATCCCAAAAGATGGCTTTCCGCTAACCGGATGTAAGCATCGATCTGATCCTCCGGTATGATATTCATCAGATTCATGTCGAATTTTGACTGAACCTGGCTCAAGTCAAAGGTAGAGATCAAATTTATGATATCAAATAACTGCTGGGTGACCTTTGGAATATAGACAATTCCGGATATGGTGAAAAACAGTAGAATTATTATGTACATGAAAATAGTAATCAGTTTTCGGCTGATTCTCATACGGGTATTTACCTTCTCATATAGAAACCTTTGCAGCTGACCAAATATAAATGTAACTATAAATATGAGTAAAAGCTGATTCAGCATTCCTCGAAAGAAATACATAAACAAAACCAGCAAAACAATACTTAAGATCTTTTTTACAAGTGTATTATTGATAATTCCATCAAACTTATCCATTCCTTTTACCTTTCAATCTTCAAGACATGTATTTATAAATCATGTACCATTTATTTCAATTTAGGCCTGTATTCCAATTATAATATAAGAATAACGCTTTGGAAATACCCGGACATAAATTTGTAAAATCCATAATGACTTCTTAACAACGCCATGCGGTTAAAATTTTATTTATAGCATAACATATTGACATTTATCGATATGAAACTTATAATGTTTTCTTAGCTACTAAATTAGGGGAGAATATTATGAAAACATCCGTAACAAATTGGAAACGAAATTTTTATACGATATGGGCAGGTCAGGCATTTTCGCAATTCTCAAGTTCTGTTCTGCAGTTTGCGATCGTATGGCATTTAACTGACAAAACCGGTTCCGCTTTGGTTTTATCTGCCGCCATGATGATGGGGTTCCTGCCGCAAGGAATCTTAGGTCCTTTCATCGGTGTTTTCATTGACCGTTACAATAGAAAAATGATTATGGCAGTCTCCGATTTAATTATTGCAGCGGCCAGTTTTATCATGGTTATCGCAGGGCAGATGGGCGTTTTATCCACAGAACTGATTTTATTGGTTCTACTGATCCGTTCCATAGGATCTGCCTTTCATACGCCTTGTCTTCAGGCAGTGACACCTCAGATTGTACCGGAGGATCAACTAACAAGATGTTCCGGATATTCACAGGCTCTGGAATCTATTTCTCAATTATTTAGTCCTGCGTTAGCTGCAGTTCTCTATCAGTCATGGAGCTTAAGCGGTATCATCTTCCTTGATGTTATAGGAGCATTAATTGCAGTTTTTATGTTGGTAATATCAGTAATCCCGGAATTAAATCATAATGAGAACATAGGAAAAATACACGTTTTAAGAGAGGCAAAAGAAGGTTTTCAAATACTTCGAACAAAAAAAGGAATGCTGGGTTTAGTTTTAATAGGTACTCTTTATACCTTAGCAATGATGCCGACCAGTGCATTGTTTCCATTAATGA
This sequence comes from Lacrimispora celerecrescens, assembly GCF_000732605.1. GTDB lineage: Bacteria > Bacillota > Clostridia > Lachnospirales > Lachnospiraceae > Lacrimispora > Lacrimispora celerecrescens_B. Next base: position 52,036 of record NZ_JPME01000037.1, read on the forward strand.
GTATGTCATATTTTCATGGAACCAGCACAAATGCAAGTGTTGTTGAAATTGTATTTTCCATTGGTCTGCTGATTGGCTCTTTGATATTGGGCAGATGGGGAGGAACTAAAAATAGAATTTATACCATAATCGGTTCTTTTCTGTTAATGAGCTTTAGTTTGTTTGTCTCAGGATTCTTGCCGCCTGGCGGCTTTTTAGTATTTGCTGTATGCTCCTGGTTAATGGGAATTTCCGGCCCATTTTATTGGGGAATGTATACACCTTTGCTGCAAAATAAATTTGAAGCGAAGTATTTAGGGCGGGTTATATCGCTATCCAGCAGTATCCGGTTAATCAGCGGCCCATTAGGACTTTCTGTTTCCGGAGTTTTTGCAGAGAGATATGGGGTGGAAAAGTGGTTTCTGATTGCAGGAGCACTGGTTTTATTTGCCTCATTTTTATGTCTGGTCATACCTTCAATAAGGAATTGTGATGCAAAGGAGGAGTGATTATGGATAAATACAAGAAAAATGCTAAAATATTGAAAGCTTTCTGTGATGAGCAAAGGCTTGCCATATTAGAGTTATTACAAGAGGGAGAGAAGTGTGCCTGTGAATTGCTTGATAAACTGGACATCTCCCAGTCAACCTTGTCCCACCATATGAAAATTCTTTGTGATTCAGGGATAGTAGCAGGCCGTAAGGATGGGAAATGGATGCATTATTCAATCAGTGAGTCCGGGGCAGAACATGTTAAAAAGCTCATAAATGAAATAACTATGGTAAATCCGAATAAGCCAAATCGTTGTAGTTAAAGATACCTTTTAATTTTAAATTACTAAAAAGCATAGATGGAATGCTAGCAAGTAACTAACAAAGTAGTCATCTTGTCCGGCATTCCATCTATGCTTTTTGTGAATCTCGATATCTGCTTACTTAGGACTCCAGATAATTCCGGATATCCTTTGTTTCATGATCTTCATATTTAACAATATTTCCTTCCCAGGTTCTTAACTGAACATAGCCTGGCCCTCGGGATACAATGTAATTAGGAAAAATAGGAGTTTTTCCCAATCCCTTGGGTGCATTTACTATAAACGTTGGGATCGCCATGCCTGAAGTATAGCCTCGTAAATATTCCATGATCTCTATGCCGTCTTCAATGGAAGTATTAAAATGAGCGGTTCCCTGAACATGTTTTGCATGAAAGATATAATAAGGTCTTACCCTGCATTTAAGCAACTCATGATTGAGCACCCGCATGATATACTTATCATTGTTAATTCCATTTAACAATACGGCCTGATTTCCCAAAACGATCCCGGAATCAGCCAATTTTTCACATGCTGCTTTTGACGCTTCCGTAATTTCTATGGGATGATTGAAATGTGTATTTATATAGATCGGATGATATTTCTTCAGCATGGAGCATAATTGATCCGTGATCCTTTGAGGCATGGTCACCAGACATCTGGTGCCCAGGCGGATATAATCAACATGAGGGATCTCTTTTAACTGCTTTATGATCCACTCAAGGTAATCATCAGGAAGGCATAAGGCGTCCCCGCCGGTGATTAACACATCCCTGATTTCTTCATTTTCTCTTATATAATCAATGGATTCCTGAATCATTTTACGGGATCGATGGACATCTTCCTCCCCGATATTCCTTCTTCTCTGACAGTGCCTGCAGTACATGGCACACTCATTTGTCACATTAATAATCAGCCTGTCCGGATATCGTCTTGTAATACAGCCTGCAGGATTTGTAAATTCTTCCCCCATAGGATCAAGATCCATACAGGTATCCTCCAATTCTTTATAGGTTGGAATGGATAATAAGCGTATAGGATCATATTTGTCATCCGGATCTGCCAGACTTAAGTAATATGGAGAAACCGCCCATCTGAATTCTTTCTCCACCTTTTTGATACGCATTTTTTCTGTTTCACTTAATAAAATGATTTTACTTAAGGTCTCAACATCCGTTATCCTATGAGTTAACTGCCACTGATAATCATTCCAGTTTTCTTCTGTGGCATCCAGTACCTCTAATATTTTGTTTTTCCTCTTAATGAATTCTGCCTCTAAATCCATTCCTTTTGGAATCCTCTTGCGAGCCTCTAAAAAATCTTCGATCCGCCCCTTTAATTCCTCTGCCCGTTCAATTGATACCTGTTGATTTTTGCTTTTTCCCATATGATTTCTCCTTACTTATTTTATTCACTCCGTAAAAAACAAACTTCCTATGGAGATTTTTGCAACGAAAAACGAAAGCTTCTCTACTTTTATGAAACAATCAGTTTATGTCTAAGTTTTATTTTAAGTACTACTGCGGGATGATTGGATAATACATGTGTTTTTTCCACCACCAGCCGGAATAAGGCTTTGCATGTTGGAAAATGAAACGTTATTGGTATTAATAAGTTTAAGATATGATAATGAATTATAATGTCAGATTAGCTAAAGCAACAACTTCATTATACCAGTAAAGTTGTTGCCTAGTCAACCGTATGAATAGGCCAATTTTATAAAATTTATGTTAATTCTTTATTTGTGTGATGTATTTAAATGAATAAATTCGATTATTAAAACTGTTACTTTTTCCGCAAATAATACATCTTTTACAAAAATAATATAAAATTAAATTTAAAATTATTAAAAATATGAATATAA
>NZ_JPME01000038.1 GCF_000732605.1 Lacrimispora celerecrescens
GCTGGCAGGGCCCACTGGACCTACTGGACCTACTGGACCTACTGGGCCTACTGGACCTATTGGCGTAACAGGACCTACCGGACCTACTGGGCCTATTGGCTTAGCAGGGCCCACGGGACCTACTGGACCTACCGGGCCTATTGGCTTAGCAGGGCCCACGGGACCTACTGGACCTACTGGCGCTACTGGGCCTACTGGACCTACTGGGCCGATTGGCTTAGCAGGGCCCACGGGACCTACTGGACCTACCGGCGATACTGGGCCGATCGGACCTATTGGCGTAGCAGGACCCACGGGACCTACCGGACCTACTGGATCTACTGGACCTATTGGCGTAGCAGGACCTACCGGACCTACCGGACCTACTGGGCCTATTGGCTTAGCAGGGCCTACGGGACCTACTGGGCCTATTGGCTTAGCAGGGCCCACGGGACCTACTGGACCTATTGGTGATACCGGACCCACTGGGCCTACTGGACCTACCGGACCTACTGGACCTATTGGCGTAACCGGACCCACTGGACCTATTGGACCTACCGGACCCACAGGGCCTACTGGGCCTATTGGGCCTATTGGCATAGCCGGACCCACCGGGCCTACTGGACCTACCGGCTTAGCGGGCAATGGAGCAATTATTCCGTTTGCCTCCGGTACACCTGTTACTTTGACCACAGTACTCGGTGGATTGCTTAACACTTCAAGCGCAGTTGGATTCGGAATCAACTTTTCAGGCATTTCCGCTGCCAGCGGAACAGTCAATTTGCTGGGGCTGACAAACATGGCATTCTCCATGCCCAGGAATGGGATTATTACCTCTTTGGCAGGTTATTTGAGCATTAGTGCTGCTCTCAGCCTGATTGGCTCAACTGTAACAGTAACTGCTCAGTTGTTCCAGTCCACTACACCTAACAACACCTTCGTTGCTGTGCCGGGCGCAGTGGTCACACTGTCGCCTTCCCTCACAGGAGCAATATCTGTCGGTAGTATCAGCAGCGGTATCACCACCGGACTGAACATTCCTGTTACCGCAGGAACTAGGTTGCTTTTGTTATTCTCCGCAGAGGTCACTGCTGGTCTCGACGTAGCAGCCACTATCTCAGGCTATACCAGTGCTGGCCTTGGTATATCTTAAAGGGCTCATATAGCACCCTTTACAATCGTGTATTTATAATACGATAACGCTTCTTCGATTAAATCGTAGGATAGGGGCGGGGCGTCTGTTCGCAGACGTCCCGATTTCCTTATGCAGTGTTGTTCCTCTGTTCTGGTTGTATCATACTCTCATGCGTTTCTCTCCGCAAGAGAGTACGACACCTCGATAGGGGTAATCTGACGGGCTTATCCCCCGCCAGAGCTCCATCCTGTGTAGTCTTAAATGCAATATATACTTGACATAATGTAATATATGATGTATCATATGACTACGAAAGGGGGCATTCCATGAAAAACAAGAGAATGAAAATCGCCCGAATGGAAGCTGATATGAAACAAGATGATTTGGCAAAAGCCGTAGGAGTTACCCGACAAACGATCGGGCTCATAGAATCAGGGGAATATAACCCCACACTAAACCTTTGTATATCGATTTGTAAGGCGCTTGGCAAAACATTAAATGATTTATTTTGGGAGGAAACGAAATGAAAAAACAAGATATGCAAGACGAAAGAGTTGTAGCACAACGTCGTAAAATAAATAGTGAAGCATACGGTATTTTAATGATTGTACTTCTCGGTTCAATACTTGTACAACAATTTCTGCTAAACGCTCCGTTTAAGCAATATGCCGTTGAGGTTATCTGTTTTTTTGGTATGTCACTATATATGACAATACGGTACATGACCTTGGGACTTGACATATACGGCGAAGGTAAACGGGCTAAAGCCATTCCTTTTGTGAACAGTATAGTAGCCGGACTTGTAGTAACGGTAATTAACGGTGTTTTGAACTATGTCCAGTACGCAGAAAAATATAAAGAAGAAGGAATCGTGTATTTTATCGCCGTGCTGGCAATTACTTTTATAAGCGCGACCATTTCAACTTTTGTTGTAATGTCTTGCCTTAATTATTTAAACAAGAAAAATCAGGCAAAAATTCAAAAGCAGTTAGACGAACAAGAACAGGGCGAATAGCCCTGTTCTTGTTAAATCAGCGGTTTCTTCTACTTAAATTGAAAACTCAGCACAAATAAAATATTCTTTAGGAGTCCCCTGTTGTAGTTCGATTCTAAAACCTTTTATTATTCGATACTGACCGGAAGATAAATTACCGTATAATATTTCATAATCAGTAGACCATTGGTAACTACTCCCCTTTGATTTTACCGTACCATGATTTTGTAAAGATGTAAATAAAAGACGGAATCATTAATACTAATGTCAGAAATAACAAAATCAGTGTAATGACTTTGTAATAATTTTGTAATATTTTCAGAGGTTATTACGGAATTGATACAAACTACAGTGTTGATAGAAAATGGTGCCGGCATAATAGATGTACAGACTCACATGGGGTATTCCAATGGATATATTCGAAAAGGCGGCCTCCATTTGCCAACATCTTAATAAAGAGTTGTCAAATGAAAGCCGCCCATTTCTTATATTACCTTGATTTACAAGGCATTAATATTTTAGTATGTAAATAACTGTACCCAGTACTGTGTTCCGGAGTTATTCTGAGTATTGCCTACACCGATATGTGTATAGCTCTTATTCATGATGTTTGCACGGTGACCCGCACTGTTCATCCAGGCATTTACAACATCCTGAGGAGTTTTCTGTCCCCATGCGATATTCTCACCTGCGCCACGGTAATTCACACCCTGCTCCTTTAAAGCGGTTGAGAATGAGCTGCCATTTGGACGTGTATGGTCAAAATTTGACTGAATTTCATTAGCTCTGACGGTTGCAGCCTTCTCTACATTAGGATCAATGGTAAGAGGAGCCAGTCCTTCTTTTGCTCTTTCAGCATTTACAAGGTCTACTACCTGCTGGGTATAGGACTTATTAGTTGTAGTTGAGTCATCTGGAGTAGTACTGGTATTTCCATTATTACCAGTATTATCGTTGTTACCGGTATTTCCATTATTTCCGGTATTTCCGGTATTTCCATTATTTCCAGTATTTCCGGTATTGCCAGTATTACCGTTATTGCCAGTATTACCAGTATTACCATTGTTACAATTCTTGTCGTTATTGCTGTTATTGATGAGCTTAGACCAATCGCAGTTACTTCCATCAACTCCTAATTGCTGCAATCTGGATTTTAAATCATCTAAATTACAGTTCTTGCTCACTGCTACTACATTTCTCCCATTGTTGCACTGGCTGTAAGGTCTTGTTACCGCCGCATTAGCTGTCAATGGTATCATACTTGTTAAAGTAAGTGTAATCATTCCAAGTGCCGTTAGTTTTCTCAATTCAATTGCCTCCTTTGAAATTGTTACATTTGTGTTACGTTTGTATTTCATTTATGTTACAAACATATAATAACACTCTTGTTACCATTTTTCCAGTGGAAATAATTGGGAATTCTTTTGGCACTCTTTTTCATTTGAATTATATAATGTAATCGTCTGAATAATCGCTGCCTGAAACCAGATCAGCGATGGTTATTCCGTCAAAGTAATCATTAATCAGTTTATTGAATCCCTCCCACATGGGAAGTGTCCGGCAATGACAAGCCCTTGTGCAGTCATTCACCTCTCCTTCCAGACAGGAAACAGGAGCAAGAGATCCTTCTGTGAGCCTTAATATACTGCCCACAGTGTAATCCTCCGGGTTTTTTGCAAGCTTATAACCGCCACCCTTTCCCCTTAAGGAAATGAGCAGATTGCTTTTACTCAGAACAGAAACAATGGATTCTAAGTATTTTTCCGATATTTCCTGTCTCTTTGCAATATCCATGAGAGGAATAAATTCTCCATGATTGTGCTCAGCCAGGTCTATCATAAGTCTGACCGCATAGCGGCCTTTTGTTGAAATCTTCATAAGACATAGCCTCCGGATTCATTATTATATGTCCAAATCATAACCGTCAAGGAAGTGATGTACATTTCCATTTTCCTTATAAGCAATGATGGTATTTAAATTCACATTTTCCACGCTCTTAAAAATATTACTTTCAATATACGGGTTAACTTCCTTTAACTGCTTGATTAAGTTCTTTATCTCCATTCTTTTGGATCCTGTGCTGCCGTCAGTCCTGCAGGTCGTGCAGGTATCGGTAAACCGGCATGCACATTGAATGAAGTGCAGATCATTGTAATCTCTCCAGCTCTTAATGTCATCCTCCCGTATGAGATACATCGGGCGGATGAGTTCCATTCCTTCAAAATTCGTGCTGTGCAGCTTGGGCATCATGGTCTGTATCTGTGCTCCGTACATCATTCCCATCAGAATTGTTTCAATCACATCATCATAATGATGTCCCAGGGCAATCTTATTACAGCCCAGTTCCTTTGCCTTGCTGTATAAATAGCCCCGTCTCATTCTGGCACACAGATAGCACGGGGATTTCTGCACGTCATAAACCGCATCAAAAATCTGGGTTTCAAATACGGTGATGGGAATATCCAAAAGCTTTGCATTGCTTTCGATTACCTGCCGGTTGGTTTCATTATAGCCTGGGTCCATAACAAGAAAGACCAGTTCAAAAGGAAACTTATTATGCCGCCTTAATTCCTGAAACAGCTTTGCCATGAGCATGGAATCCTTACCGCCTGAAATACATACGGCAACTCTGTCGTTTTCTTTTACCAGCTCATACTCATTGACGGCCTTGGCAAATCTACTGAACAGTTCCTTATGAAATTTCTTCCGGATGCTCTTTTCTATTTCTTCCAGGCGTTCTTTTCCCGTATCCTCTTTTTCCATGGCGCGAAGCAGCCATTCTCCATAGCCGCCGCGAAGATTATATGCTTCGTATCCCTGTTCTGTCAGATGCTCTGCAGCCTCTTCACTGATGATCCCTTTTAAGCAATATAATATGATCTTCTTATCCCTTGGAATGGAAGGCTCTCCGTTTAACAATGCTTCTTTTTCTATATTAATAGCTCCTGGTATAAATCCATGATTGTATGCCGTCTGGTCCCTGACGTCTACAAGCACATATTCATCCGGGCTCATTTTCTTCAATTTTTCTAATGACAGATCGTGTTCATGAGCCATATTGCCGTCAAACATGTGATTACCTCCCCATCTTTCCATTCAGTGACAGATCCTTGATCACTTCTCCGGCTATTATAAGCCCTGCCACAGAAGGAACAAAGGCCACACTTCCGGGAATATCTCTCCGTTCCGTGCACTTATGTTTGGCTCCCGGCGGGCAGATGCAGTTTGTCCTGCAGCTGATGGACATATCCTCTAAAGGCCTTGTTGGCTTTTCTGTGGAATAAACAACCTTAAGCTTCTTTACGCCCCGCTTCTTAAGCTCTCTTCGCATAACCTTTGCAAGGGGGCACATGGTGGTTTTATAAATATCCGCCACCTGGAATTTTGTAGGATCCAGTTTATTGCCTGCGCCCATACAGCTGATGACCGGTACGCCTGCCTCTTTGGCCCGCATGATCAGTTCAAGCTTTGCGGTTACGGTATCAACTGCATCCACTACATAATCATAATTTTTAAAATCAAAATCATCCGCATTCTCCGGTAAATAGAAGCACTGGTGCATTTCCACTTCGGCATCCGGATTGATTTCCAATATTCTATCCTTCATTACTTCAACTTTATATTTGCCTACCGTTTTTCTGGTGGCTATGATCTGCCTGTTTATATTGGTAAGGCAAACCTTATCATCATCAACCAGTACAAAGGAACGGACTCCGCTTCTTACCAGGGCTTCTACCACATATCCGCCCACGCCGCCGATTCCAAATACAGCAACCTTTGCACTCATTAAATTTTCCATGGCATCTTCACCCAATAACAACTGGGTTCTTGAAAACTGGTTCAACACTTAATTCTACCTCTTTCTTTAATTTACTATCAATTTAGTAGGAATAAAAAAGCACTTCAATTATTATACTTCTAAATGCTTATTTGGGCAATTGATTTTTACATCTGAATAAAATCAAAATAGCAAACAGCTACTGGACCTCTGATTGCTCAGTGGTTTTCTCGCTGCCTGCTATTTTTAGGTTTTTTTCTAAAAGCTATCGTCTTTTCTTATCCGGTGTCGGATCAAACGATTCCGATATTCATTGATCTCGCGAATGCTTGTCTGGTTATCGATTAATTTTCCAATCTCAGCTACTACCGTCGGTATTAGGGAAAGACCAGCTGCAAGGAGCCAGTGATATGAACCTATGGCAGTTAAACCAAAAATTTTTCCAATGGGCGGGAATGCCACAAGAAGGCTGAATACTGCGATCATGCCCATGGTACTGTATAATACCGGCGGATTATCCATAACTGCCCGCTTGAAGACGGACTTTCTGCTGCGGACTGTAAATAAATGAAGGATAGAGGTCCAACCTAAAACCAGGAAGGCAACGGTTTGCCCGATTGCCTGAGAGGGTCCCTCCATTCCCGGAAGTGCCCGGAACGTACCAATATAATATCCAATCAGAACCACAACCGAACATGCAATGGTTTGCTGTATAATTACTTTAAGAAGGCCTCCGGCTAAAAATCCTTCGTCTCTGCGGATAGGCTCCCGATCCATAAGGCGAGGATCCGAAGTATCTCTGGATAAGCAAATTCCCGGAATACCGTCACCCAGCACGTTGACTAACAACAGCATGATTGGTGTTACAGGGATCCCCCAGCCTTTTAACTGGGCAACCAGCATAATGACAATTTCCGAAATATTGCAAACCAGCAGAAAGTAAACAGTTTTTCTGATATTCGAGAAAACATTTCTTCCTTCTGATACCGCATCGATAATCGTAGCAAAATTATCATCTGTTAATACCATGTCAGAAGCACTTTTTGCTACCTCAGTCCCGCTTTGACCCATGGAGATTCCCACATCTGCTGCCTTCAATGCCGGTGTGTCATTGACACCGTCACCCGTCATGGAAACAACTTCCCCGTTTTCCTGCCATGCTTCTACAATGCGGATCTTATCCTCAGGGGAAACCCGGGCGTAAACAGAGTAATGATGGATATTCCTGCAAAGGTCTTCATCTGGCATATCATTTAGCTGCTGACCAGTGAGAACCTTTTCATTTTCACCAAGAATTCCAATGTTTCTTGCGATCGCACTAGCTGTTGCCGCATGATCCCCGGTAATCATGATGGTGCGGATTCCGGCCATCTTTGCCCTTTCCACTGCCTGGGCTGCTTCCGGACGAGCCGGATCAATTAAACCAATAAGCCCGCATAATTCCAGATCCCGTTCAATTTCTTCTGGTGTTTCCATGGAAGGAGCCTCATTCACATGCCGGATTCCAAGGGCCAGGACACGAAGTGCTTCCTCGGCAAAAATCTTATGAACGGAGTCAACCTCTTTTTTAGTTTTCTCATCAAAAGCTTTGAGAGGCAATCGATCAAGAGCACCTTTGGTAAGGATTACATATCCTCCTGAGGAAGCCTCCAAAACAATGGTCATCATCTTACGTTCGGAAGAAAAAGGGATTTCTCCTACCATACGGTATTGCTTCGATATACGTTCTTTGGATAAGCCCTTTTCATGCAGAAGGCGCATGATGGCTTTCTCGGTCGGATTTCCCATGATAGTTAAGGTGCCATCCTCTTCTTCCTGAACAGAAGCGTTGCTTGCCAGAGCAAACAGTGTCAGTAGCTCTGTCTGATCCTTAACAAATTCATCTCCCGCTTCAAACGGCTCATTTCCAGGAATCCATAGCTTTTCTATGGTCATTCGGTTCTGAGTCAGTGTTCCGGTCTTATCTGAGCAGATGACCGAGGTATTTCCCAGTGTCTCTACTGCAGAAAGCTTGCGGATCAGCGCATTTTTATTCACCATATTTTTAACACCCTGGGAAAGGGATAAGGTTACAATTAAATTTAAGGTCTCCGGTACCGCTGCTACGGCCAGAGTGGCTGCAAGCATAACCATGGACCAAACGGATTCTCCCTGTAAAAGACCGATGGCAAAGAGCAATGCGGCGGCGGCAATCGCCACAATGCTTATAGACTTTGCAACGCGCTCCAAGCGCTGCTGCAGCGGTGTTTTTATTTTCTGTGAATCATTTAAATATCCTGCAATCTTCCCCATCTCCGTTTGCATTCCGGTAGCAGTAACAACGGCTAATCCATGTCCTGATGTTACATGGCAGCTGGAGAATACCATATTAAGCTGATCTCCCAGGGGAATACTACCCTGCAGCAGAATATCTGCATCTTTTTCCGAAGGCTCGCTTTCTCCTGTGAGCGCCGATTCATCCACCTGTAAATTGGTGCTGATAATCAGGCGTGCGTCAGCAGGAACAATGCTTCCCAGCTGAAGCTTAATAATATCACCCGGAACCAATTCACTTGTATCCATCTCTTTTTGAATGCCATCCCGCATAACAATACAGTTAGGAGAGTTTAAGCTGGACAATGCCTCTAAGGCTTTTTCAGCGCCTCGCTCTTGGGTAATTGCAAGTATAAGATTTAAGACAACAATAGACACAATTACAACCGGCTCTATAAAGCCATGACCATCCTTCAATGCCAGCCCTAAAGACAGCAAGGCAGCCAGAAGCAGGATTATGGTTGAAATGTCTTTTAAATGGTGCAAAATTTCTTTGATCAGACTAGTTTTTTCCTGCTGCGCAAACTCATTTTTACCATACTTGCTTTGCCGGTTTGCCACCTCTTGATCCGATATTCCAGTATTTTCGTTTGTGTTAAAATGTTCAAGTGTCTCTGCTATGCTAGCTACATACCAATTTTCCACTTAATCATCCTCCTTTCAGTTATTATTCTTCATTCACTGGCTCCTTTAATTTCTTTTCCATCAACCGTTCCAGTCTCCGCTCCATGGTTTCCGCACAGTGGTCCACCTCTTGCGTGATCTGCTTGATCGACTGGAATGCTGCATCATAAACGACTCTTGGGTCCGCAATTTCACCCTTTAAATTTTCATAGCTGTATAAAAGCCTTCGTACCTGTACACAGAGCATATTTACTACATGCACAATTTCATCGGTCATATCCAACTCGACGGACTTTTCCAGGGTCTCAATAAGAGAAGAGATCATTTCCTGTATCTCCGGCTGGGGAAGCTTCTCCATGATACGGAACAGCGTTTCCGCTCTTTTAAGAGAAATGATTTCATCCTGCTTGTAGCGATACTCGGTCGCTCCCATTAAATATCCCACCGTCACTCCGAAATAATCCGCTATATGCCCGGCAAAATCAATGTCCGGTGCCCGTTTCTCATTCTCGTAGTTGTTCACCGTCATTCGGCTCACTCCAAGCTCTGCAGCCAGTTTTTCCTGGCTCAAATGCCGCTCTTCGCGTAGAGTTCTAATACGTTTTCCTATCATTGTTACCACACCTTTCTGAAAAAGTATAAAAAAAAAATGATAACAATGTAAATCGTTTTTATTAAATGATATTGAATATTAGCAAATCTTTACCCTTTCTTTATACGAAGGAATCTAGAATTAGCCTTCCCATTTTTACGGTTTTATAACAAAAAAAGAGACTGTTGCACTAAGTATTCGTGCACAGCCTCCGGGCCCTTTTCTCTTATCTTACCAGACGGTATAAACCGCTTTCTTCTTTTTGCATTCTCATATCAATGCTTCTCATGATTTTTTCAGCTTCGCCGAAAAAGCTTTCCTTTTCTGAAAGGATTTTTATCTTCGTATTATACTTTTCCTTAAATTCCGTAAACATGGAAAGCAGGTTCCCCATTTCCCTTTGATATTCCTCCGCCTGACTCACCAGCTTTGAATCACCGGATCTTAGGAAGGCCGGGTAAAGATACTGATCCTCCGAAGATAAATGTATTTTCAGCTTTCCGGCAAGACTGTTTATATGTAAGGCGATTTCCGATGCCGTTTGTTCTAAGTCCCTGTTTTTACACAGCGTTTTCAAGATCACTAATTCTTCTCGGATCCGATCATGCTGCTCCATATAATTTTTTAATTCCATTCCTGTAAGCCCCTTTCTTTTGTATTTTCCTTGTAACAGGAGAGACGGCCTGTTTCCCCTTCAGGCCGTCCGGTTCCTTATTACCTTGTTTTTTCGCGGATCCAGGACTCGTACTTATCCTGTACGCCCTGATCCTTTGCCTGCCTCTCAAATGATTCCGTCTCATCATCCACAGCTTTTAATTTATCTTCTGCCAGTGCACGAACTGCAAATGCATAGGCGGCCTCATCCTCTTTTTCAATATGGCGCTTTAATAAGGCGCCATAGCCAACCGCATTGGAGATGATATCTAACTTTGGCTCTGTTCCCGGATTTTCCTCATATTCATCAATGGCTTTTTCCAGCTCGGAGAGATACAATCTTCCCAGATCATGCTCAACCAGCATGCCATTCCTGATTAGCTTTTCCGCAACAGGCCCCATATTTTCCATCATAATCCGGAACAGGATCTTTTCTTCCTTTCCGTGATGATGTTTATCCGCGTAATTTCTTGCAAATTCAAGACATTCCCGAAGCAATGGGGCATCCACCGGTTTCCCCTCCAGGATATCGGCGGAAATACTTCTTAAAAAGTCGGTGAAAACCAGAATGTTCTCATGCTCCTTCATTAATATATCTATTCCGTACATAAGCGTCTCCTCAATTCATATACCTGATCCTCGATCTGATGAAATTCCAGTTCAGAATCCTCAAACATTCCTTTTATCAGAGATTCTCTTAAGGCGTAATAATGTGTTACATCTCCATGGATCATCGTCCAATAAGCACCATGGATATCCTGGCTCTGTCTCCATACCAGATTGTCTTCCGTCTCCTGGACCAGTTCGTTCACTCTGTCACAGGGCATGCCGTTTAACAAGGTGCTTTCCAGATAATCATAGGCTTTGCGGACTGTGATATTTTTATCCGCAGAATTTCTTTTTCCAAATTCCATGACAGCATGAACGATATGAGACAATCTTTCCTGATCCGGTTCTATAAGTTCGGTGACCACATAAGCAAGTCTGTTTTCCACTAGGCTCACTTTTTCCTGCAGCCAGCCGTGGATATTGCCTGTATCGATCATATCCTCCAGATTTCCCTTTTCAAGCACTCCGTATCTGCCGTCAGTCCTGGCTCTAAGCTCTTTGCCGCAGCCATTTTCTTCTGCGAAGTCTAAAATTGCGTCAGTCATTGCATCCTGAAATTTTATTTTGTTATATAACCAAGTATGAATCGGTCCTAAAAAGGCACTCATGTTACACCTCTTTCCTTATTGGTTCAGCTTGTCCAGCACTGTGTCTGCATCAAGCCCATGAACCATGCAAGCATCCTCTAAGGATTCCATCTGGGATGACGGACATCCCAGACAGTGCATGCCGCAGCCCATTAAAATCTCTGCTGCCTTTGGGTTGCTTCTTAAAATTTCTCCGATATACATTTCTTTCGTTATCATATGATAATCCTCCTGATTTATTATTTGTTATTTTATATTATCCAAGAATTTTCTTTAAATCCTCTTCCGGTGTGCTGATGGGTGATATTCCGTAGTTTTCAACAAGGAAGTTTAATACATTTGGTGATAAGAATGCAGGTAAAGATGGCCCCAGGTAGATATTCTTGATTCCAAGGTGTAGCAAGGTAAGAAGAATGCATACTGCCTTCTGCTCATACCAGGATAATATCATGGACAAGGGAAGTTCATTGACCCCGCATCCAAAGGCTTCTGCCAGAGCCACCGCTACCTTGATGGCGCTGAATGCATCATTACACTGCCCCATATCCATAATTCTCGGAAGGCCTCCAATGGTTCCAAGGTCAAGGTCGTTAAAACGGTATTTACCGCAGGCAAGAGTTAAAATAATAGAATCCTTAGGAGTCAGCTTTACAAAATCGGTATAATAATTTCTTCCTGTCTTAGCACCGTCACAGCCGCCTACTAAGAAGAAGTGGCTGATCGCTCCCTGCTTCACTGCATCAATGACCTGATCTGCAACTCCCAATACGGTTCCATGGGAAAATCCTGTCATAACTTCTTTGCCGCCATTGATTCCTGTCATTTCATGATCTTCCTCATATCCGCCAAGCTCCAGCGCCTTTTCAATGACAGGAGTAAAGTCTTTGTCATCTCCTACGTGGACCATTTCCGGATAGGAAACCACTTCTGTGGTGAATACACGGTCAGCATAGCTCTTCTTCACAGGCATCAGGCAGTTTGTGGTAAAAAGAATGGGTGCAGGAAGGTTATCAAATTCTTTTTGCTGATTCTGCCAGGCAGTTCCGAAATTCCCCTTTAAATGAGGATATTTCTTTAATTCAGGATAGCCATGGGCCGGAAGCATCTCTCCATGGGTATAGATATTGATCCCCTTATCCTTTGTCTGCTCAAGAAGCTGCTTTAAATCATATAAATCATGTCCGGTGATTACGATAAACGGACCTTTTTCAATGGTAAGAGGCACTTTGGTTGGCTCCGGAGTTCCAAATGCGGTGGTATTTGCTTTATCAAGCAATTCCATACATTTTAAATTGATTTCTCCCACTTCAAGAACCACCGGAAGCAGCTGCTCCATGGTCAGATCATAGCTAATGACTGACAATGCCTTATAAAAGAAATGATTGACCCCTTCATCTTCATATCCTAAAACCATAGCATGATAGGCATAGGCTGCAACGCCCCGAAGTCCGAATAAAATCAAAGATTTTAAGGAACGGATATCTTCCTGTGCCTCCCAAATGTTCTTCATATCATAATCGGAAGTATTTCCGCAGACAGAGGTACATTTGCTGCAATCCGGCACGATCTTTTCTTTTTCTTCCCGTACCCTTTTAATCATCTCTACTAAAACTTCATCATTGAAATTTACATTTGTGATGGTGGTAAACAGCCCTTCTATAAGGATTCTTGTGGTAGTCTCCAAAGGGGAATTATTGCCGCATGCCTTTGCCAGACCGATCAGGGCGCCTGTCAGTTCATCCTGTAAATTTGCAGTGCTGGCAGATTTGCCGCACACTCCTGCGCTGCCCGTACATCCGCTGCAGCCTGCCGTCTGCTCACACTGAAAGCAAAACATCTTACTATCCATATCTATATCCAACCTTTCTATTCTGTCCTTTTTATTTCAACTGGTTAAAACACTACAACCAATATCATCTTAAAGCGTTCTTCTGCATAAACCGCATGAGGCTTTTTGGCAGGCATGATAAGAGTTTCTCCTTCATTTAACAGATATTCCTTTCCATCTACCGTAAATTTCCCGGTTCCTTCCAAAACAGTCACCATGGCGTCTCCGTTGGATTCGTGGGTGCTGATTTCTTCCCCTTTATCAAATGCAAATAACGTAATGCTAAGGGCTTCATTCTGTGCAAGGGTCTTGCTGACGATCTGGCCTTCATTAGCCTGAACCAGATCAGATAGCATTACGATTTCTTCGTGCTTTATATTTTTAATGAATTTCTCTGACATTTGGTTTCCTCCTTGTTTTTCTATTGCTTTTATAAGCCGATTATAATATAATAATCTCATCATTTCTGTTGTAATTACAACATTATAAAAATAAATTAAAAGGAGACGGCAAATGGAGGAGTACTTATCCATATTAAGAAAGTCAAACCTGTTTTCCGGAGTCCAGCCAGAGGAAATAAGCGCAATGTTAAAATGCCTGTCTGCCCGGATTAAACATTATAAAAAAGATGAATTTATCATAAGAAGCGGAGATTACATTCGTTCCGTTGGAATGGTGCTGACCGGGACTGCTCTTATCATACAGGAGGATTTCTGGGGCAAACGGACCATTATTTCTGAGGCGATGTCCGGCGCTCTTTTTGCGGAAACCTATGCCTGCATCCCCTCTATACCCATTGAAATGAGTGTTATCTCTGACTCCGAATGCGATGTGCTGTTCATGGATTTTAACAGGATACTGAACGTGTGCACCTCCGCATGTACCTTCCACACACGCCTGCTGCAAAATTTTTTATCTTCCATTGCCAGGCGGAATTTAATCCTCACGAAAAAAATGCAGCATATGTCCAAAAAGACCATCAGGGAAAAACTGCTCTCCTACCTTTCCGCTGAATCCTTAAAAAACAATTCCTCCACCTTTGATATTCCATTTAACAGGCAGCAGCTGGCGGATTACTTATCCATTGACCGCAGTGCCCTGTCCAATGAAATGAGCAAATTGCAGGACGAAGGGATTTTAACCTATAAGAAGAACCGGTTCACGTTAAAAGAGGATCTCCATGAAGGATAACTTCTTCCTGCCTGACAGACCTTATCTCATATTACTATTTAAAAAGCGGAATCCGGTTCAACTATCCCCGGATTCCGCTTTTAATATTATAATATATTCCCATCAACAGATATGGTAACTACGTCACATGGAATTTCTTTTCCGCTGTCCGCAAGGGCTCTTAAGGCCGCATGTTCCAGACCACCGCAGCATGGTACCTCCATTCGGACGACCGTAATGCTTTGAATGGCGTTGTTCTTTATAATCTCCGTCAGCTTCTCACTGTAATCTACCTGGTCCAGCTTCGGACATCCAACAAGAACGACCTTTCCCTTTAAGAATTTCTGATGGAAATCTCCATATGCATAGGCACTGCAATCCGCAGCGATCAATAAATCCGCCTGTTCAAAATAAGGTGCTTTCACAGAAACCAGCTTGATCTGAACCGGCCACTGCCTTAACTGGGACTGGACAGAAGCCTCAGCCATTTCCTTTGTTTCGGCAGTACGTTCTATCTGCATAGCCCGGCTTCCTGGGCAGCCGCTAAAGGAAGCGTGTCCTTTTGCCTCAGCCTTTTTCTTGTTTAATTCCACTGCTGCTTCATCATAAGCGGCTGCTTCCCGCTCTATGAATGTAATAGCTCCGGTAGGACATGTGGGAAGGCAGTCCCCTAATCCATCGCAGTAGTCATCCCGCATAAGCTCTGCTTTTCCATTTACCATTCCAATGGCTCCCTCATGGCATGCTGCCGCACAAAGACCACAGCCATTGCATTTTTCTTTATCGATCTGAATAATTCTACGAACCATTCCTTATATCCTCCTCATATTTGCTTTCTGAAGCTATCATACTATGCTCTTTTGTTTCTGTCCGTTGTAATTACAACAAAAAATTCATAAAAAATTATGCTGTTTTACGGGTTTACCTCTTAACTTTTCACACATACTACTCCTTATCGGAGGTATCCCATGTTCCCAGATAAGATATATTACGAACCAGAATCCCTTGAATATGAGCTGGGCCAGCGTCTAAAGGAAAAATACAGCACGATTCCATGGATTCCCATTAAAAGCCACAATAAAATAGACGAGCTGCGAACCCGCCCAAACAGTGATTTTCCGGCCATGAAGCACCATCTCATCATAGGGGTCCGTAAAACCCACAACTTCGTTCCCAATCACAAGGTATCGGACTTTCTTGTTCCTTATACCTCTTCCGGCTGCACCGCCATGTGCCACTACTGCTATCTGGTATGCAACTACAACAAATGCGCTTATTTGCGTTTGTTTGTAAACCGGGAGCAGATGCTGAAAAAAATCATGGACCACGGAGCACGCTCTGAAAAAAATTATACCTATGAGATAGGAAGCAACAGTGATCTTGTTCTTGAAAATACCATAACCGGAAATCTGGCATGGACAATTGAAAATTTCAGTAAGAGCAACTATGGATTTCTCACCTTCCCAACGAAATTCAATAAGGTAGAACCCCTACTCGGCATCAGCCATGGAGGCCGTGTCATCATGCGGATGAGTGTCAACCCCCAGTCCATCATCACCCGGTTTGAACCGGGTACCTCCGGCTTAGATGCCAGAATTACCGCCTTAAACAGTATGTGTGACGCCGGATACCGGGTAGGACTTTTGATTGCTCCCATCATTATGACCGAAGACTGGAAAGACCTGTATTCTCAACTGATTGATACGCTCTCAGACCGACTTTCCAAAAAGGTAAGAGAACAAGCACCCATTGAAATCATTTTCATGACTTACAGCTATGTTCAAAACGCAATCAACACAGAGGCATTTCCTCAGGCAGAACGCCTTTATGACAAAGAACTCATGACCGGGCGGGGACGGGGAAAATACTGCTATCGTGATGATTTAAGAAGCAGTGGGGAACAGTTTTTAAGACAGCAAATCGAAGAAAAGCTAAGAGGGATGACGATTTTATATGTAGTTTAAAAAAATACCCGGAGCATTTCAAGCTCTCTTAAAATGGCCGCTTCCATAAGTTATGGGCGGCCAAAGTTCTTCCTGTAAGCCTTGAGAATTGCCGCAGTAATTGCTGCGATTCTTGAAAAATCAAGATATACTATTATTTTTTTGTCCTTTTATGTCGAATATATAATTGTTATATAGGTAGTATAACAAGGTCATAAATCATGCTTAAAATACGAAAGGAGGATCTTTTCTTTTACCCGCATAAGACCATAAAATTTTACTGCATAACATGCAGTATATTTTTTAACTCATTTGCTGGTAAAATTTTCCGCTTTTTCCACAGAGCGGACCGATCATTAAATAAAAGGGAGTGTAATACAATTATGAAGATATTGAAAAAGCTTAAGTTCAGCAATTTGAAACTTGCTGCAAAGACTTCCATTGCTATGGGAATCATTCTGGTCGCGAGCCTGATTTTGCTCATTACGATCTCTGCAATGCAGGCAAGTAAAGCAGTTTCAAAGGCAATCAACGGTGAATTTTCAGGAATATCCGCCCAGAATGGCCTCATGGTACAGGCCATCATCAACGATGCTTCTGGAACCGCTAAAAATTTGCAGGATTACTTATACCGTGCATACAACGATAAGAACGCTATCGGCGATTGGAAAAGCACCGTCCGTAAGAGCAGGGTATACGATGTTGGACTTAAGGAAATTAATTATGCGATCGAGAATTATATCTTAAATTCTGCCTGGTCAACCGTGGACACCAATCCTGATATTTATGGGATCGGTGCATTTTTTGAGCCATTAGAATTTGATCCCGGTGTCAAGGATTACTCCCTCTATGTAGACAAAAAGGAGGCTGAAAATAAAACCGCTCAGTCTCTTGGAGCATACAGCGACTATTCCACAAAGGATTATTACCGTGTTGCCAAGGAAACAAAGGCTACTTATATCACCGATCCTTATTTTTACGACGGAATTATGATGAGTACCATTGCTTTTCCTGTTATGAAAGGGGAAGACGTCATCGGAGTTATTCTGGCCGATATTAACGTTTCTAACTTTTCTAAGATAAAAACTACAGATTCAAAATATCATACCATGTATGTTGATATCTACACGGAAGAAAACATGATTGTCTATGACAGCCAATCAAACGATAACATCGGCAGAAACCTAAGTGAGATGATTTCTCCTTCCGATTATGCTAAAATTACAGCCCTGCAGCAGACTAAAGCTGAATTCCAGATTGATACTAAAAGATCCGACGGAACCATGGAATCCAGATATTATTACCCGATTACCAGCGGATCACAGACCTGGTGGGCTGCCAGTAGTCTGGAAAAGAAAGATCTGACAAAGGATGTAGTAAAGATCATTGAAGTAATGAATCTTCTTGCAGTCCTGGCACTGATCATAATTAATGCGGTTGTCATTGTTTTCTTAAAAAAGACTCTTCGCCCTATTGACGGTGTGATGTCCGCTGCAGCCAGCATCGCTTCCGGTGACTTGGATATCCAGCTGGAGGTTCAGTCCATGGATGAAATAGGTGTACTCTCCAGAACATTTATGGATATGGCGGAAAACTTAAAATTCATCATCCAGGATATCAATGAGGTTCTGGGCGAAATGAGCAACGGCAACTTCAAGGCAACGTCCATTCATGAGGAAAAATACACCGGCGCCTACCAGTATATCCTGGAAGCAATGCGGAACATCCGCCTTACTTTAAGCGATACACTTTTAGAGATCGACCAGGCTTCCGAACAGGTTTCCACCGGGGCCTCCCAGGTATCTGACGCTTCCCAGGCTCTCAGCCAGGGAGCTACCGAACAGGCTTCTTCCATCGAAGAGCTGTCCGCAGCAATTAACGAGGTTTCAGAACGGGTAAAGGAAAATGCGTCCAACGCCTTAGAGGCAAATTCCCTGTCTATGGAAGCTTGCGAAGGCATGCTGGCAAGCGATCAGAAGATGAAGGATATGATTTCAGCAATGAATGAAATCTCAAGTACATCCAGTGAAATTAGCAAGATCATTAAAACCATTGACGATATCGCTTTCCAGACCAATATCTTGGCATTAAATGCGGCTGTAGAAGCTGCAAGAGCCGGTTCCGCCGGAAAGGGATTTGCGGTGGTAGCCGATGAAGTCCGCAATCTGGCCGGTAAATCTGCGGAAGCTGCTAAAAATACCACGGCTCTTATTGAAAATGCGATTACTGCCATTGGAAACGGAACAAAAATCGCAGGTGAAACGGCAGAAGCTCTGCGGCTTGTAGTTGAAAAATCAAATATTTCTTCCGTCAGGGTCGCAGAAATTGCGGAAGCATCCGCCGCCCAGTCTGACGCATTGCTGCAGATTACAACCGGCATTGACCAGATATCCGCCGTTGTACAGACCACCTCCGCAACATCAGAGGAAAGTGCGGCAACTTCCGAAGAGCTGACCGCCCAGGCCTATAATCTTAAATCCCTGGTTGGAAAGTTTCAGTTGATGGATAAAGAACCTTTCACGACCAGCCAGCCACAAGAAGCATGGAAGGCTCCTGTTTCTTGGGAGGAGCCTGCTAATTGGGAAGAACCTGTTGATTGGGAAGAACCTGCTGATTGGGAGGATTCTTCCACAGAAGATACTTATGACAAATATTAATAGTCTCAGGATTTCTGTCTACTGACAAATGCCTGCAAAAAGGCTGCGGATTTAAATATCCGCAGCCTTTTTCTGTACTTCCATACCAGTCTTTATAAAACGGAACATCCGAAGAGCTCCCCGATAATATAAGTCTTCGGCATTTTCCAGTGCCGTATCCAGTTCCATGACCCCATTGACTGTTGTCATGATGGAACAGATCCCATAGTCAAAAATCTTCTCTGCCCCTTCTCCCATAGCCCCAACCAGAGCAACAGCCGGAATCCCTCTGCTCTTACACCTCATTCCAACGCCCTGCATCACCTTTCCAAAACAGGACTGCCAGTCCGTACGCCCCTCTCCGGTCACAACCAGGGACACATCTTCCAGGCGGGAATCAAAATCTATTAAATCCAGAACCGTTTCAATTCCTGATTTTAAATCCGCATGTAGAAATACAAGAAGTGCTGCGCCTAAGCCCCCGGCGGCTCCGGAACCAGGTATTTTATCGGGATCAATCCCCAATTCCCGTATCATCACATCCCGATAGTTTCGCATTCCTTTTTCCAGTTCATCAAGGACCTGGGGCGAACCGCCCTTCTGCTCTCCAAAGGTATAAGTGGCGCCGTCTTTTCCACATAATGGATTATTAACATCACACATGGCAGTCAGTTTCACCTGAGAAACTCTTGGGTGGAGGCCGGAAATATCTATATGTGCAACCTTTTCCAGATCCTTTCCCGTTCCTTCTAACTCTCTTCCCTCTGAATCCAGGAATTTTACTCCTAACGCCTTCATACATCCTATTCCGCCGTCATTAGTTGCCGAACCGCCGATTGCTATAGAAATATCGGTAAAGCCCCGGTCCAAAGCATCTTTGATCAGTTCCCCGGTTCCATAGGTTGTTGTGTTTCTTGGATCCCTTAAGTCTTTCGGGATCAGGGGAAGCCCAGAAGCCGCTGCCATCTCAAGAATGGCACGTTTCTCATCCAGTTTTCCATAATAAGCATTAACAGGAGTAAGAAGAGGCCCGCAGACAGTTAACGGAATTTTCTCTCCCTGAATGGCTGCGATCACTGCATCCGTGGTTCCCTCTCCCCCATCAGCCACGGGTATTCCGGTACATTCCCATTGGTCAAACACTTCTGCCGCAGCCTTTTTAAGCAGTTCTATGGTCTGTTCACTGGAAAGAGTCCCCTTAAACGAGTCAGATGCAAACAATAATTTCATATACAAAGTCCTCCCTAGACCAGTGAATTTTAATCTTCATTTCTTTATATCAATGCAGGATTAAAGACAAAATAAATATTTCCAGGATTCCTGCGATTCCCAAAATCAGTGTTGCTACCGTTTGAGTCTTATATCCTTTTTCCGGAGACATGGCTCCGAAATTCGTCACCACCCAGAAATAAGAATCGTTTGCGTGGGAAACGGTCATGGCTCCTGCGCCGATTGCCATACAGGCAAGTGCTACACGTACAGGGCTTTCAAGACCCAGCATTGGAAGCAGCGGAGCTACAATTCCTGCGGTAGTGGTCAAAGACACCGTAGAGGAACCCTGAGCACTCTTTAAGATAGCGGCCAAGAAGAATGGGAAGAAAATGCCCATGGTGCTAAGTACGGAAGCATGATCCTTAATGTAGTTCACCATATCGGTGGAAGCAATTACCTTGCCCAGTACGCCGCCTGCAGCCGTTACAAACAAAATTGGTCCAACAGTCTTTAAAGTGTCATTGGTTATCTCATAAAATTCTTCCATTTTGCCGGCTCCCTTTAACTGAAGGATTCCGCACACGGTACCTGCTGCCAGAGCTATGATAGGAGTACCTAAAAATTTAACTACATCAGCCCCAAAGCCCTGCATATTGGTCATTGCCACAACTGAGGAAAGAGCCATAAGAAGGATTGGAAGAATGATTGGAGCAAGGGCATTGAAACCGCCTGGAAGTTTCCCGTATTCGGCAACCAGCTCATCATAGGTTTTTGCAATCTCGCCCATATCGGCTTCATCGTCGGCCCGTACTTTTCCGCCAATGTATTTTGCGTAGAAGAACCCGGCAATCAGAGGGAAGATGGAACATAATGCGCCCATTCCCATAACAAGAAGCAGATTTTCCCCAATGCCAAGAGTTGAAGCAGCCGCAATAGGGCCTGGCGTTGGAGGAATGAAAACGTGGGAAATATAAAGTCCGGAGGAAAGACCCACGGTCATTGCAACGGATGATGCGGCAGTCCTGTTTACCAGGGCTTTCCGGATCGGGTTTAAAATTACGAAACCGGAATCGCAGAATACTGGGATGGATACCACCCAGCCCATCATCTCGATTGCCAGGACCGGATTGTTTTTCCCAACAAGCCGGATCACCATATCAGCCAGCTTAAGGGCTGCCCCTGTTTTCTCCAATATGGTCCCGATCAGAGCTCCAAGAATGATAACAATACCGATGCTAGTGAACGTACCGGAAAATCCGGCTCCTATTACATTCGCAAGCCCGCTCACCTTGGTCCCATCCTCCAATGTCTTATCCACCAGCGGAATTCCTGCAACAAGTCCCAGAAGCAGTGAGATGCTCATGATGGCAATAAACGGATGAATCTTAAACTTGGAGATTGAAATAATCATCAGGATAATTGCCAGTACAAAAATAAAAATCAGTGGTAAACCTGTCATAAAATGACCCCCTTCCAAACAATACAAAAGTTTATACTGCTATCATAACACCACTGCGCCCCAGATTTCTAATGCCATGAGTATCAATATAACCTTGTTTTTTGTATTGTCGATATAAAACTAGTGTTCTTTTCTTAAAAAATTATAAAAGGTTTCCATAAAAAACCGGTCTGCTGATGATTCTATGGGATTGATATTTAAGGTATCCTTCACCTTATTATACCGGTATAAAAGCGTGTTCTTATGCACAAAAAGCTCTTTTGATGCCGATACCAGATTATAATTTGTCTTTATGAGAGCCCCTGCAATTTCCATGAATGTCTTTATAAATCCATCACTCAGCTCTCTTTCATAAACGTTGAACATCCATTGCAGCTCATTCATCGGCACGATGGAACGCACATAATTTCCTGTATAATCATAAAAGAAAGCGGCAGAGCCGGAATCCGCATTTTCTTCCAGCCACTTGCAGTGCCGATAGGCATTATAATACTGGGTAAAGCTTCCCTGAAATGTACCAATGTAGAATTTACAGTTCTTCTCCTGCTCCCGAAGCCATTTTAAGGCAGTGCTTAAATATTCTGCAATAATGTATTTGTAATCGGCAAATAATTTTCGTTCTTGATCCGGCATCGTTTTAAATATGAGGATATGGCTGCTGTCAAGGACTAGGCTGATATCCTCTGTCCCGTGCCTGGGGCTGTTCTTGATCATGTCCAGAAACGGCTCCGGCTTAATGTCATCCAGCTTACACAAGATGGGGATTCTTACGATGTTCTCCGAATAATTAAGCTTCTTTGCTACACTCCGAAGTTCCCCTGGATCCGGATATTCCACATGGATCAAAAGGTTTGTGAAATGCTCCTTCCGATTCCTTCTGCGTCTCAGTTCCTCCTGCTGCTTCTCGTATTTCAGCATGGCTTCGATGGCCATCTTAGTGATTAGGGCGACGGGCTTTATCTCTCCCGGATTTCCAGTGATTCCTACCACTCCTTCCCGTCTGCCGTCGATGTTAATGACCATGTTGATCCCAGGCTTTACTCCCGGATAATCCTCCTCTGTGGAAGTGACCACGATATCCTCGCTTCCGGTTACAATATAATAGGCAACCTCATGAAACGTCCCCACCCGCTTTGGATCCCGGCTGGCGATGATGACCCCCTGCTCATTCATTATGTTGATATTGTATTCTGTATATTGTGTGATCTGTTCGATGAATTTTTTAGCCAATTCTGTTTCTATCATCTGCATCCTCCCGAAGCTTAAACTTTAAACAGCTTACCATACTTTGCTTTTTCCTTCAATAGCAGTGGATTTATCCTTTTTCTTACTATATTCATTTTACTTTTTTTAAAATTTGTGGTAAATTATTTTTTATCATAACATTTTTTATTTATTCTATACGACGGTTAAAAAAGGAGATTTTTATGTTACAAGATGATTTTATCATGCGTATGATTCATGAAATGGTAACGACTTTACTGAAACTTATTTTTCATATTGAATTAGGGGAAAATGAAGAACAGAATTTTAAAGACCAAGAGACAGCATCAAATTATCTTGAGCTTTTAGCTCTCATCCAGGCTGGTGAGATTAATGAGGCAGAAAATAAATTATTGGATGAGCTGGATTCCGACGATATGGAGCATTTTAAAATGGCGCTCATGTTTTATTATCATTTAAATGAGATTGATTTTAACTTTCTTGAAGAACATAATTATTCCAAAAACGAAATTACAGACGGTTTAAGATACGTATCATCAGTTTATGGCTATGACAGCATGGCAGAAGCTCTTCTGGGCAGAGGTTAATTGATCAGCCATATTACATTCATTAAAAAAAGGAAGGCATCTTCAACTGAAGACGCCTTCCTTTTAAATTAATAAGACCATTACTCTGCCATATGCTTATTTAACTTGTCGATCAGTTCCTGTGCCGGAACGCCATGGACCATGCAGGCCTCTTCCACAGTCTCCGCAGCAGATGCGGGACAGCCCAGGCAATGCATTCCCATTTCAAAAAAGAAATGTGCGGTGGTACGGTCTGCTTCCAAAACCTCTCCGATTAAAGTATCCTTTGTCACTGTCATATTCATTTAAATTACCCCTTTTCTTTCAATATTTTTATGTGGTGTGTTTAATCCTTCGGAAAATAATCCGTTGCCTCCTTTTTGGAGATATACATGTTCGATTCTGGGCAGGAAAATCCCTAATGACTCTTTTAGTACATCCTCTACCGTTTCCACAGGTATAATTGTAAGCTGATTCTTCACTTCCTCCGGTACATCCTTTAAATCACTTACATTGTCTTTTGGAATCAATACCCTGTTGATACCAGCTCTTTGTGCACCCAGAAGTTTTTCCTTTAAACCTCCAATGGGCAAGACCGCTCCCCGCAAAGTGATTTCTCCGGTCATGGCTAGCCTTGAATCCACCTTGTTGCCGGTAACAAGAGAGGCCAAAGCAGTAAATAATGCAATTCCGGCTGAAGGACCATCTTTAGGGACCGCTCCTGACGGAACGTGGATATGAAGGTCTCTTTCTTTAAAATTAAAGGCATTTAAAGGCAGTCTGGATTTTAACAGGCTTAAGGAAATCTTAGCAGATTCCTTCATCACATCTCCCAGCTTTCCGGTCAATATGACCGCCCCGCTTCCCGGCATATCAGTTGCCTCGATAAAGAGTATTTCTCCTCCCACCGGAGTCCATGCAAGGCCTGTAACTACTCCCGGAGGATTATCCTGCTGGGCTTTGTCGTGACGGGATACCTGGCTGCCAAGATATTCCTCCAGATCTTCTGTCTTAATTACAAAAGGCAGCTCCGCTTTTTTGGATACAATTTTTTCCGTTGTGACTCTGGCCAGGCTGGACAGCTGCTTTTTCAGCCCTCGCACACCGGCTTCCAGCGTGTAATCACTGATAATCTTCTGCAATACTTCATCTTCAATTACCAATTGCTCCTGTTTTAAACCATGTTCTTTAAGGACCTCTGGGATCAGATGGTTTTTGCCGATATGAAACTTTTCATCTATGGTATAACTGGATATCTGTATGACTTCCATCCGGTCTAAGAGCGGACCTGGAATGCTTTCCAATGAATTGGCCGTAGCCACGAAGAATACATCGGATAAGTCATAAGGAAGATCCATGTAATGATCGGTAAAGCTGTTGTTCTGCTCCGGATCAAGAACCTCCAAAAGTGCGCTGGCAGGGTCTCCGCTGAAACCACCGGACATAATCTTATCCACTTCGTCTAACACCATAACAGGATTGGTTTTCCCTGCCTTTCGGATGCTTTGGATAATTCTTCCCGGCATAGCTCCTACATAAGTTCTACGATGTCCTCTGATTTCCGATTCATCCCGGATGCCGCCCAGACTTAAGCGGATATATTTTCTGCCAAGGGCTTCTGCAATGCTTTTTCCAAGGCTTGTTTTTCCGGTTCCCGGCGGCCCTACAAGGAGGAGGATGGAACCTTTTTTAGCCTTGTTTAACTGCATAACTGCCAGATGCTGAATGATCCTGTCCTTCACCTTTTGCAGCCCGTAATGCTGTTCATCGAGTATCCGTCTTGCCTCGTCAAGATCAACGTCCTTAGCCTCTTCCTTTTTCCATGGAAGCTGAACCAAAAGATCCAGATAATTGCGGATCACGTTGTAATCCATCTTATTGGGACCCTGATCATCAAGCTTAGCCAGTTCTTCAAGAGCTGCCTCTTTGATCTCATCCGGCATACCTGCTTCTTCAATCTTCTTTAAATAATCCGGTTCCTTTTTTCCTTCGTCCTTTTTGCCTTCACCCAGTTCTTCCTGAATAGCTTTTAACTGTTCTCTAAGTACGGACTCCCTGTAATACCGGTTTGCCTTCTCGGAGAATTTCTCGGAAATCTCCATCTGCAGCTCGATCATTTCCTTTTGTTTCAGCATGTAATCCAGGAAACGAAGGCTTCTTTCTTTTAAGGACATTTCTAACAGCTCATGCTTTTCATCGTTGGTTATCTGAATAAATTGAGACAGATATACGATAATGGAATTCAAATCCTTAAACTCATTGACAATCCGCTGGTACTGTTCTCCTCCTGAAAATTTGGAGCTTATCTCACTGGTAACGTTTTTGATATAGCCAAGCATCTCGTCACGGCTCTTCTCATCTAAATCATCTTGTTTTTGACTAAGCTCGTATTGGGCATAGATAACGCCGTTTTCCATGTGCAGCTCTTTTACATGGATCTGGTCCTCCAGCCTTACGGAAAGCAGAATCCCTTTATCCGTCTGGTCCACTCCAGTGACCTCAAAGGTTAAACCAGTCCGGTAAAAATCTTCCTCATTCTTTGGGTTTTTACCAAAATTCTGTTTTAACGGCAAAGCTATTTTTACGGTTTCTTCGTTTTCCAGATACATCATATGTGTTTCGTCAAGAGCCTCTAAACGAACCGTAGTTACGACGTCAGGCAATAAGACTTTATTGGAAATTGGGAAAACGATTCCTATTCTATTTTTATCATGATTGGTCATAGTTTTATCCTTTCTGTGCGTATTCTTTAAGTGAATGTTCATTTAATATGGATTTGTTTTTATGCGAGACATTTTTTGTAAAATAAATTCACAAAATAATCTCGCTTGTAAAAACCTAAAGCAATATTGCATCCTGTATAATTTGAATCATTTCCTGCAGCAAATCCTCTTTCTGTGCCTCGTTCTTGCGGTTATCAACAGCAATTGCTTTCACCGGCTGAAAAATGATGGCCAAAAGATTATCCTCTTTGTAATTCCTTATGAGATTACTCCTCTTCATATCCGACATCAGGCTGTAAATATTACAAATGCCCTTTTTCCCGGAACAGTTGTTGGCCAATGAGGGGCAATTGGAAAATTGCTCCACAAAGCTGAAGATTTCCTTGTTCTCTAATATATAGTTATAGTAGCTTCGGATGAGCACTTCGATCTGCTGCCGTCCCTCCATCTCCCGTTTTACGCTGTCCAATAAATAATCATATATTTCTTCCGAGTATTCCAGGTAAATATCGTGCAGCATATCCTCTTTATTTTCAAAGTAGATATATACCGTTGCCGGCGAAACCCCTGCCATCTTAGCGATTTTAGAGACAGAAGTGCCATGGAAGCCCTCCTGCAGGATCAGCTTGATTACTGCTTCCTTTATGCTTTTCACTTTTTCGTCGTCTTTTTTTCTCATGCCATCACCTCTATATTTTTATAATAAATGATCATTCACTTATTGTCAACTATTTTTTTTAATTTTCAAGATCAAATCATAGTATCCCTATCTGAAATGCGGATTTGCATAGCATAACAGCTTTTTGACATGAAAAATGAGTCTTGATAATGACTTTTCAGGCCATTCAAGACTCATTTTTCGTACATTCCTTTTTGACAGACCTATTTTACAGCACTCTGTCTTTTTTTGTATCATGATCATGCAGGCAGCATGGAGTTGAATACTAAAATCATGTCTGCCCTCTTCTCTGCTATATATAACACTCCCCTTGTTATTTTAGCAGGTTGGAAGACCAGCCTATGCATCGGCTTTCTTAAACTCTTCCAGATAAGCATTCAAAGCATCCATTCCTCCAAGTTGGTAACGCTTTATGAACTCCGTCCCTATGATGGCACCATCGGCGCCATTTTTCATGACTTCCTTCACATCCTCAGCGGATTTAATCCCAAAGCCTACATAGGCCGGTGTCTTTGAAACAGATTTTACTTTTTTTACAACATCAACGTATTCCGTAGGAAGCTTATCAAACGAACCGGTTTTCCCTTCTCCGGAAACGATATAGGCAAACAGGTCATTATGCTCCAGAGCCTTTGCTATGCCCTCATCATCAAGGGACCGCCCAAGCACAGTGATCTGATTTGGAAAGGTTCCGGTTGGATATTCTCCATCCACACACAGAAAACCGTCATATAAATCTTTCGGTACATCGGTAAGGCAAAAATTTTCAACGCCTTCCTTATAAGTCATTAACACAACTTTAAACGTGAAACGCCTGCGGATTTCTTCCAGCGTGTGTATCACATCGGCTGAGCTTATCGTTTGCTCCAACGCTTCTTGATGAGTCTGCCTTATCACAGCTCCGTCCACAAAAGGATTGCCAACCGGTATGCCGATTTCCACATAACCGGCCTTTTCATGATCCAATAGCTCTAATATCTGAAAAAAGGTTTCCCTGTCCGGATAATGCAAAGTAAGGTAAAACACTAAATTTTTCATTAAATGCCTCCAAACAACTTAAGCATCCAGCCTAAGATCGGACCATAGAAGGAATAATCTGTCTCGCTTAAAATACGCATTATCGGCGCATACGTTCCAATCATAGGCAGAAGCAGAGCCTGTCCGAAAATAAGAATCAAACCGTTTACAAAGGAGCCGATAATTGCACCTCTGCGTCCGCCGTGGGCATTTCCGAAGATGGCTGTTACCGCACCGGTGAAAAAGGTGGGGATCAGAGCGGGGAACACCACGATCGGATAATTGATAAATCCAAGAATCATCATACCGATCAGACCGGCGATTAAGCTGGTCAGGAAGCCCAATATCACGGAATTAGGATAATTGGGGAAAAGCAGAGGGATATCAAGCCCTGGTACGGAATTGGGTATGATCTTATTGGCAAAGCCGTGGAATGCGGAAATGATCTCAGAAAGCATCATTCTTACACCTGTTATAATAACTGTGATCCACATACCGAAGGATAAACCTCGTAAAAAGCTGAATACAACGATATCCTGTCCGCCGGTAATGTTTTCAAGCATCCAGGCCGGGCCGGCAATAAGGCTTATGATCAAAAAGAGAACCGTCATAACAATGGTTAAGGAAATGGTCATCTCTCTTAAGAAATTAAGCTTCTTTGGAACATTTAAGTTTTCAAGATCATGTTCCTTGTTCCCAAATGCTTTGGCAAGCAGGGAAGAAATCAGGATTCCGATGGAACTGGAATGGGCAAGGGTAAAGCCCTCTCCTCCCTTTACTTCCTTCATAAATACTGCCACATAAGCGCAGGAAAAGGTCATATATAAGCCTAACAATATGGAACCGATTATTACAAGCGGTACAAAAGCCAAATTGGTTCCGAATTTTAACAGCGCCGCAATCAATCCAGCATAGAAGAAGGATACATGGGCTGATAAATGCACATATTTAAAGCGTGTAAATCTTGCCAGCAAAAGGTTCACCAGAAAGCCCAGTGCAAAGATCAACGCCATCTCCGTACCGATCCCGGTAAGGCTTTCGGCTTGAGCCGCACCAATATCCACTGACACAGGCGGCATATTGAATATCTTTGAAATCATTCCCTGCAAAGGCAGCAGGGACATTCCGAGGGTCTGCCCTCCTACGTTGATCATGGTAAAGCCGATCATCGTCTTAATCACGCTGGGTAGGATCTGATCCCAGGTTTTCTTCTGGGCAACCATACCGGCGATCACAACAATTCCTATAATGAAAACAGCCTGGCTGAAAACATTATTAATCAAATACATTA
Source organism: Lacrimispora celerecrescens (assembly GCF_000732605.1). Lineage (GTDB taxonomy): Bacteria > Bacillota > Clostridia > Lachnospirales > Lachnospiraceae > Lacrimispora > Lacrimispora celerecrescens_B. The sequence continues at coordinate 29,014 of NZ_JPME01000038.1, forward strand.
CTACTCCCATTTTTCTCTCCCTTCTAAGGCTGCCATCAGCCTCCCGATTATCTCTTGTTTATTGCCTCAAGAAGCTGTTCTTTTAAATACTGCTTATCCATCATATTGTCGATCCGGATAATGTGCGCCTTAGAATCTCTTAAAACATCGGCAAAATCTGAAGTCGTAATTAGAATATCATAGGAATCCGGGCTGACGGAACCGATATCAGAAGCATCTACGGTTGCTTCAATCTTCTCTGCATCAAGGATCTGCTGGGTAAACAGGCGAAGCATCATGGAGCTTCCTACTCCCGCACCACATACTGTAACAATTTTTAACATAGTGAATCCCCCTTTATGATCTGTAATATTTCCTCTGCGGAATCCGCATTGGTTATTTCATTTACCTTTTTCTCGTCCATTAAAATGTCCGCAAGCTCGGTAAGCGCTTTTAAATGTGATTGATGGTCAATGGCACAAAGGCCGACCACGATTTTAACCGGATCGTTTTTCGGATGTCCGAAAACAACGGGCTCTTTTAGTGTTACAATGCTCAGGCCGATATCCAGTGCGCCTTCCTCAGGTCTGGCGTGTGGCATTGCGATTCCAGGTGAGATGACGATATAGGTTCCATTCACCTCAACATTTTTTAGCATTGCCTGGATGTAAGACTCATCTGCCAGTCCCCTATCTACAAGGAGCCTGCCGCTTTCCGTAACGGCCTCATCTCGATTGGCCGCCTCAAATTTTGCTTTAATTAAATCTGTAGTCAAAATTTCTTTTAACATCGGTTGATATATTCCTTTCTTTGGTTGCGAATTTTCTGTAATTCCCAAATAAATACTCAATTCATTTTTTAAAGGAGCTAGCTTTTGTTCTTCAATCTCCACATATTTGCCAATAATGTTCATCACCTCTGAGATATGGATCCTGGCAGTGAGAAACGATAATTGGCTTTGTATTTCCTTTATGTCATAGTCTGATAAATAAGGACTTACCTTTAGTACCTTTGTGTCCTTCCATTTAAACGGAACCGTGGATATAATCAGGTCCGGAACGTGCTCTTTCAGCCATAGTGCCGCATTTCTGACACTGAATGTTCCCAATATATTCACATGGAAAATGGCCTGCAGCCTGCTTTTTAATATCTCAGAGGTACTGATCCCTGCATTGCAGACGATGATGACATTCGGCGTCCTTCGGATCTGTTTTTCATTTCGTTCGATTACTGAAGCAAAAAACAACGTGAAATAGGATATCTCATGCTCATTAAAATGAACTTTCAGCTTTTCCTCAAGCACCTTTACGCCTTTTGCAACCGCAATGTTAAGTTGGGAGAAATTCTCCAGAACATAGCTCAACAATGGATTTTCCGCCCATTCCCCAGCCAAAGCCCGCTTATAAGCAGGACGCAGATGATTGAGCAATCCCTCATAAAGCTTGGAATCGGTGCGGAACGCTTCAAACGGGTATTCTTGTGCCACGGCATCGATAAACTGATTCGTAACCAGATTAAATGGCAGCCATTTTTCGGATAGCAGCTCCTCGGATTTTACGACCGATGCTTCTGCCAGTTTATTTGCCAGATAAAAGCAATCATCAAGAGATACTTCCCTGCCGAATATTTCCTCAATCTCCCCGTGCCGCTCTACAAATGCCTTTTCTTCTCTCGTTAAAACATCCCTGGGTCCTTCGGTAAAAGCCTTTCCGATGGAGATCCTTGCATAAGTGACATAACATGCGATCAACATACGGTTAAATGATACGTCGCTTAGTTCTACATTAAGCTGTCTGGCTACATCATCGAGAAAAGCCTCACAGGAATACAGAATCTGCATATCTTCTTTTCCTGCTCTGTCCTCAAAGAACAGCGGATCTTCACTGATTGAAAGAATCAATAGATTTCTGATGTTTTGTTCCTTACCGGAGATCCGGTACCCCTTAAAGGGCGTGGACTCTACTGCAATGGAATGAAAGCTGAGCATTTCCCTTACTTCCTTTAAATCGCCGATGAGGGTGTTTCTTGATATATCAAGATCCTTTAACAGGTCATCCACCGTGAACTGATCGCCGGACAAAAGAATGGATGTGGCGATCCGCAGGCGCCGGATTCTTAAATTCGATAGAATAAAAGCCGGGGTTGAATGGATCAGACTTTCAAACTCAATCATCAACGGTTCCGTATAAAACATCTTCCCCTTATCTGCATTGATTTCAGGGTATCCGGAAGCCTCCAGTAATTCATTTAATTTTTTTATATCACTGTAAATAGTCCTGCTGCTTACAGAAAACTGCTGTGCCAGTTCCCGTACGGTAAACTCACGATTGCTCTGGCATACAAGGTGGAATATTTCTAAAAGTCGGTTTTCCATGGTTTCCTCCTTTATGTGATAAGTATAGCATTCCATTGAAATCATCAGCAAATCCAATTTGCTTCACTTTTTTTGAATGGATAGGTATATGGCGGGTTATCTATTACAAAAATAAGCATTAAGGCGCGGGGATTACTCTCACCTTAATGCTTATTTATTAATTATATTTATTTTTTGAAAGTTTGCAATGGATTATCTTAATACGCCGTTTTCATCGGGAATAAATGTCTTGGCCGTTGTAAGCATGCGGCCATCTTTTTGAAGATAGTATGTTTTGCCCTCCAGGGTGATGAATCCTGTTTGCATAACTCCACTGTCAGGATCTAAGTAATACCAGTCACCGTTATCATTCAGCCAGCCCGTATATAATAAGCCATTGATATCATAGAAATACCAGTTACCGTCTTTTTTTATCCAGCCGGTTTGCATATCCGATGTGCCGGAATTTGGGAATACCATGATTTTTGAAATCGTATTATCCTTTGACCAGACCAGGCAATTACGCCCTTTTGACAGGTCATGGACCGTAACAATGTTACGGGTTAAGTATGGAAACAAATTACTTTGTTCTGTTATCCTGTATTGTTTCCCTGTATCAGAAGTAAGGATACCTGTCTGCCCATCTGAATTTATGGACATAGACGCTACTGTTATGTATTCCGGAACCTGATAGTCAGCTGGGACTTTACATAGTACAGTAAAGGCATTTGACATGGGCGGTAGACTAAGGGTCATAACCGGACTAATGTCAGCGTAGATAAATTCTCCTTCCTGTATTTGATCAACTGCAGCTGGATCTCCGCTGACGGAGTTTAAAATCTTTGTCTCAGAGGAAAGGTTTAAAATGATTTCCTGACCTGCACCGGCACCGTCTTTCCTTATCATACGGAGTCTGTTTTCAGAAACCTGGGTTACTGTTCCGTAAATACGTATAGAGCTTGGCAATGAAACCTGTTCCTCTGCTTGTGTTGTAAAAGCACTCGCTGATAGGACTAATGCGAAAGAGCTTATACCGGTTAACAATAACTTTAAAAATTTTTTCAAAATTTGTCCTCCTTCATTTTTTATAATACAATTATAACAGCAGAATCCAGATTTTGGCATTACGATATATTTACAATTTAATTAATGAAGTTAAGGATTTATACGATTCCTTTACATAGAGTTTAATATTGATAGTTGGTGTAAAAACTGATATTCTTAGATATAATTTATATAGAGTATAGTACACTGGAGATTTATCATTGATCGTTAACATTAAGACAACATGATTTTCATTTTAATATGAAACAAAGTGCTGATTATGGACATATTAAGTATGTAAGAAAACTACTAGCTAATAATTATTTAGTTAGTAGTTTTTATATGCAATAATTTACTCGGGTAAACTAAAATTGACCGGAGCCGCAGCTCCGGTCAGGAAAAAAAGAAATGCTCTTGAGTGCAGTTTCCCATCAAAGAAATAAACCACTTAAAAAGATCGTCAAAGTTTGCGCACCTACAATGATAATATAATTCTGTACCGAAAGGACAAAGGTCTTCTCTTTGATATGTTCTGCTCTGAATCGGCAGATGTTCTTATGCACAGGAATAATGGTAAGCAGCGCCAGCAAACAGATCGGTGATAGAATCCCAAGTGCAACGGATGCCGCCCATGTCAAATAAGTGATATAATATAGCCCGGCAAAAACCCCCAGTGCATTCTTTCCGAAAAAGTAAGGAAGCGTGTACCGCCCTACCGTAATATCCTTTTCCAGATCGCAGATATTGTTAGCCAGCATAATATTGGCAGTCGCACAGATTGGTCCGGCCGTAAGCAAAAGCAGGGAAAACGCAGGCACAATGTTTAAAACAAACTGAATTGAATGCCAATCCACTGCTAAGGTCAGGAACGTTCCTGAAGGCATGTTCATATAAAGCATTAAAAAAGGGATAAAAAGACCATAAAACAGTCCTGAAAAAATCTCTCCCAGGGGCAAACGGGAAATCGGAACCGGTCCCCAGGTGTAGAACACTCCACAGAGAAAGCACAGTCCGCCCAACAACAGCACAACCAAATCCGTGCGGTACGCCAGGGTAATGCCCAAAACAGAGCTAACGCCGAACAGCAGATATATGATTAGCTTCGCTCTGCCCCGTGGATAAGGCAGCTCTTGGCCGTTCGTTTTGGTATCAATATAGTTATTGATCGCGGTTGTCGTTAAGTCGAACAAAAACATGGAACAAAAAAACAAAATCGTACGTTCCGCATTTACCGGCTGCCTGCGGTAAAACAGATAAGCCAGAGACATGAAAAACGGAAGCAGACTCGTGATCTTAGTGCGTATCTCAGTAAATTCAAGAAACTTTTTCATTTTAGAATGTTCATCTACTACAGCTATCTTTGTTTGCATTGCAATCCTCTTTCATCTATTAATCAAATGGTAATTGTGAGAGCTTCCTAACAAAACATGATAGATCTGGTTAGGTAAGGAATGGGCTCGTCAATATTATAACAATACTGAAAAAAATAGTCAAATTAAACAGAGTGATGGTTACTCATTCAAAAAAGATTAAACTACTGTAAGATCTAACTGAACGCTATATTATAGAAATTTATATTGATCAGTGATAACTTATTTGATAAGATGATATTTACAAAAAAATCTATTTAACTGTAAATATGGAAATCATGGAGGAGAATAATGAGAATAGAGGAAATTACATATGTATCTAACAATGGTAAAAAAGTTGTTTTAAGAAGTCCAGAGCTATCCGACTCCAAAGATTTACTTGAATATTTAGTGAAATGCGCCGGTGAAACCGATTATTTAGGGAGATATCCCGAGGAAATTAATAACACCCTTGATGAGCAAAATTCTCATATTTCTAAATATCTGAAAGACGAAAAAGGCTTTGAAGTCTCAGCTTTTGTAGATAATAATCTGGTTGCTAATGGGACTATTTATTGCATTAGGGAAAATATGAAATCAAAACACAGAGCTGGTTATGGAATTGCAGTATTAAAAGATTACTGGGATCTGGGAATAGGAAATATGTTAACAAAATGCTGCCTCAATCATGCGAAAAAGCTAGGCTATGAACAGGTCGAGCTTCAGGTCGTTGCAGATAATAAAAGAGCTATCCATGTCTATGAACAACATGGATTTAAGATATGTGGGACTATTATTGATGCCGAAAAGTTAAAGGATGGAACATATCGGGATCTACTAATGATGATATGCAAACTATAGTATAGACATAAGGTAAAGGGGGGACCACTGATTTTGATATTAAGTCAGCAGTCCTCCCTTTCATTCATTTATATGCTTTCAGAATATTCGTACTTTGCCATTTATTCAGTACTTCGACCTTTGAAAATCCTCCGGCACATAACGCCTCTGTTTCATGCGTCCGTGTAAGCGGCGTATCATAGTGATAGAACTCACCATCACATATTCCCAATTCTTTTTTTAACCGGGAAAGTTCTAAAAAGTTTTTCTTTTCTTCTTCATCATTTTCGGCCATATAATCTGTTAGAATAAAATATCCGCCCTCTTTCAGCGAATCATGCAACTTTTTATAAAGCAGAATTTTCTGTTCCAGAGTGAAATGATGCAATGATTCTACAGAAACCGCAGCGTCGTAAACATTTTCCCCAAAAGGAACCTCAAAATAAGAACCATTGATAAGCGTAAGCTGTTTGTCAGGAAATTTGGCTTTCAGTGTTCTTAACATACCATTTGCCAAATCGATTCCTGTTATTACTGCAAGTGGATTAAGTTTAAAATATTCATTTAGTTCAAGCCCTGTTCCACAGCCCAGGTCAAGCACATTACAGCCTTCGGTCATAGGTAGCTGGGATGCCGTATAGGGATAAAATATTTTTGCAGAATCAATACCATTAAGTTGGTGGTCCTCATACCCTTCTAAACGATTGTCAAAAAATTCATCCATCTTTTCAAGTATCATAAAGTCTCCCCCGTATTTCCAATAGAAATAAGTATCAAGAATATACTATCAACTAATTGACGAACTATCAATCCTAAACTTATTTATACCTAATAATTAAGTCATAACATGAAAAGGTATAATCTATAAAGGATTCAATATTACCTTAAAACCGCCAGCTGTCAATATAATGCTCTCATTATACAAAAATGTCAACGATGCATCCTATTTATAATAAGCAAGTAAAAGTAGCAAAAAAGCAACCATAAGGGACTACAAAAGTACGATTCAAATATGGTAAGATAATAAAAAACACGGAGGTGGATTTCTATGATTTTCCGGAAAAATTACAGCTTCTAAGAAAAAGTAAAGGCTTAACACAGGAGGAACTGGCTGAAAAAGTATCCGTATCCCGTCAAGCCATAACTAAATGGGAAAGCGGCCAGGCATATCCTGATATCTCCAACCTCATCAGCATATCAGAATTTTTCAAAACTACGATTGACCATTTGGTAAAGGATAATGATTCCTGCATTACTTCCATCGTCAAACAGGATTCCTGCGATAGCAAAGAATTAATTGATTTTCTTATTAAGGCAAAATGCAATACTTATGCTGCAAAAGGCAGGGAATGTGCCTCTTCAAGGCCAAACTCCCATGATTTACGATATGAAGAAGGTGTTTTCTTGTATTTAGACACGTATGTCGGCGGCGAGTGTTTTTCCGGAGAAGAGGCTGTGTGGAAAAACAACATCCCAATCTATGCAATGAATTACTCTGGGCGGGTAACAAGCAGTAATTTTAGCAGTGATTTCTTAAAGGCGGCTTTAATGGCCGTCCCCAATGATAAACCTTTCCGAGGCCCTGATTTCTATGTAGAAAATGATTATTTTTATAATTGCAAAGTATGCGGAGATTTGAAATGGCATCAGGGATACGAAGAAATATACTATAAGAATTTACAGGTTTACGAGTGTTATTTTCATGGGGGAATCGTAAAGTAAGATAAGTAAAATAATACCCATATTTACTAATTATCGGTATAACTCTCTTCATAATGATTGAACTTTTATTAAAATGAGAACCGTCTATAACTATATCCGATTTGGCGTAATCCTTATTTTCCTACCGGTTCATGTCAATTCCTTTTCCTATATCTCATATAATATAAATATCAACATTCGGAAAGGAAGTAAAATTATGCCCCATTCCCACCTACCGATAGATCTCCAACCTCACCTATTGATAGGCCACAAAGGCCGCCTTCTCCACCTACTGGCAGGCCGCCTTCTCCGCCTACTGGAAGACCGCCTTCTCCACCAACCGGAAGGCCTCCATCTCCGCCTACTGGCAGGCCGCCTTCTCCGCCTACTGGAAGACCGCCTTCTCCACCTACTGGAAGACCGCCTTCTCCACCTACTGGCAGGCCGCCAAGCGGAGGCGGACCGGTACCTATGGGACCTCCGCCGTCTAGCGTTCCTCGAAGGCCTGGGCAACCGCGCGGTGGAGTCACACCATTTGTCTCTCCTGGGTCCATGAGAAATTGCATTGGGCGATTTACTTATGTCTGGTTAAGCAACGGATTGGAATTTTGGTTTTTCCCTGTTCAGATCTGGGCAAATACCGTCGTAGGGTTCCGTTGGGATCGAAGATTTGGTTGGTCATATACCGGAATTTCACTGAACCGAATCGATATGTTTACCTGCACCTGACGACTATTTCCACTTAACTCAAAAAGCGGTCCTTTGAGGTAGTCCTGCATAAGACAGTATAAAGACTAAACTGTTTATGGGCGGCTGCCAAGTATGATGTCTAAAAACAAGCGTGTCGTTCAAATGAGCGATACGCTTGTTTTTTGCTTTATCTGTCCCAATAAGTAGATGGTCTTTACACGTCTTAATCATTTTCTTTTAGGATTTTTGGGGAACCAGCCTTTTTCTACCCTATCTTTCTGTTCTGAAAGCTCCTTAATGCTCCATAAAAGTGAGAAGCCCAATACTGCCAAAAGTGCGGATAAAACTCCTTTTGCACATGCAAGAGAGAAGCCAATGCACAGGATTCCCCCTATCAGAAAAAATGGCCAGATTCTACTGCCAAAGTAATATTCACCCTTGATAACAACAGGATGTAATAATCCGATGATAAGAAACGTTCCGATACCAATAAGAATTCCATCATAATTCATATTTGTCACCAACCTATCCCTTTTTTGTCGTTTCCATTCTACCTTCCTGACGCGTTTTAATAACAAAAATAAAAACATAATTATGCAGAATAAAGGCTATGATAAGAAGCAAACGGATAGCCAGATTACCGGTCAATAGAAAGGAGATAAACATCATCAATCCTGCGGCAGCCTGAGTGGTAAGCTTCTGCTTTCTTGTCATTGACCGGTTGTATTCATAACCTTTCACATATTTTGTATACAAGCCTGTGCCCCTAAACCAGCAATTGAATTTTACAGATCCTTTTGTAAAACAGAGCAAGGCCAGCAATAAGAACGGTGTGGTAGGCAGGCCAGGCACCACCGTTCCAACAGCACCCAGGGCCATGGCTGCGATTCCAATACAAACATATATAACTTTTTTCAATAAACTAGCCCCCTGTTCATTCCCCGCTGATGCTTCCCATACTCCGGATATATTTCTCATGATCTATATAATAGTATTGGAGCTATGAGTTGATTATTCGGGACATTGGATTGACAAATCGCCAAAAGCATCAAAATATTCCATTCTGATGCTTTTGACGATTCATGTTATCTATACATTTTAAAGCTGGCTTATATCAAAGCCGCCGTAATTATTGACATTTTATAGACCTCATCAGCATTGCAGCCTCTTGAAAGATCGTTGATCGGAGCATTGAGGCCCTGCAGAATGGGGCCGAAAGCTTCAAAACCACCTAAACGCTGTGCAATTTTATAGCCGATATTGCCTGCATCGATATCCGGGAAAATAAATGTGTTGGCATGCCCGGCCACATGAGAGTCCGGCGCCTTTACTTTAGCTACTGTGGGAGAAAAGGCGGCATCAAACTGCAGCTCTCCGTCTACCGGAAAATCCAGATTCATGGCCTTCAACGTTTCAACCGCATTGCGCATCTTATCAACGGATTCACCCTTACCGGAACCTAGCGTACTATAAGAAAGCAGTGCAACATTGGGATTAATAGAGAAAGTGCTGGCCGTTCTGGCTGTCTCTAATGCAATTTCCACCAACTCGTTTTCATCGGGGTCAACATTAATGGCACAATCAGCCATGGCATACATTTCATTCCCGCTATCTGTCTGCCGGTATAAAATAAAGCAGCTTGAAACAATTTTGCTGCCAGGTCTGGCCTTAATCAGCTGCAAAGCCGGTCTCACCGTATCAGCAGTAGAATAAGTAGCTCCGCCTAATAAACAGTCTGCTTTTCCCATTTTGACTAACATGGTTCCGAAATAATTGGACTTTTCAAGTGCTGCCCGGCAAGCTGCATCATCCATTTTGCCTTTTCTCAATTCAACCATTTTGGCAACCATTTCTTCAAATCCATCATAATTAAGCGGATCAATCTTTTCAATGCCGTCGACGGGCCAGCCCAGTTCTTTTGCAGCGGCGTCTATTTTACCAGGATTGCCTAGAAGGACCGGCGTAAGAACACCTTCTTTGTAAAGGCGGCTGGCTGCTTCCAGAATTCTTGGATCAGTGCCTTCGGTAAATACGATTTTTCTTTTTTGTACTTTCAATGCGGCAACCATATTTTCGAACATATTCATTTCCTCCTCTGGTTAAATAATACTTCTTTATCAAGTATAAACCAAATCCAATGAAAAAATCAACAATGTTTCCATAACTGCCCAAAACTTATCAATAGGATCTTCCATACTGTAAATTTCTTTAACCTTCCTTCGGAATACTTACCGTAAAACAGCTTCCCTGCTCCTTTATGCTCTCCGCCGTCACAGTTCCACCATGAGCATTGACAATGGATTTAACAATGGCAAGACCGATTCCGGCACCTCCGGATTTCCGGTTCCTGGATTTGTCGGTTCTGTAAAAGCGTTCAAAAATTAGCGGCAGCTCTGTTTCAGGAATTCCGATTCCCGTATCCGTTACCTTAACAATTCCTAAACGGTCCGTTTCATATACTTTAATTCCTATCGCACCGCCCTCTGGCGTATATTTGACGACATTGGACAACAGATTGGCTACGACCTGGCTGAATCTGTTTTTATCTGCTTCGGCAAAGACCGGACTTCCCTCTATGGATAGAGTTAAATTTTTCTTGCTGATTTCTCCTTTCATCGTATCTGACACCGTATGCACAATTTCAAACAGATCTATCCTAGATTTATTTAAGACCAGGTTTTCACCCTCTATCTTTGCTAACTGGCCCAGATCCTCAACCAGTGTTCCAAGACGCTTTACCTCTTCATGGCAGCTTTTCAGCCGTTCAGGTGTTGCATCCCATAAGCCTTCTATCATTGCTTCCAAATGGGAGCTCAAGGCAGTCAGTGGTGTCCGCAGCTCGTGAGCCACATCCGCAGTCATCTGTTTGCGCAGTTTTTCCTGAGATTTAAGGGCATCAGAGAGGTGATTGATTGCGTCTGCAAGATCATCAAGCTCCCGTATTCTTGTTCCCGGCTCGAACCTGATGTCATAGTTGCCCTTTGATATTTGTTTGGCAATATAGGCCGTTTTTGTAACAGGACGGGATATTCTGCGAGCAAGGAGACACCCTACCACCACCGAGCAGGCGCTGGATAAGATTCCTATGACAAGAAGGACTGTATTCATGACATTGATAAAATTAAAGTCAGCCTCGTTCATAAAAAACGGTCCGTAATACTTAATCGAGACTGCCCCTACTTTTTTCCCGTTCTGATCAATTTCATAGGTGTTGTCCACAAAGCCGCCCTCAGCGCCCCTCTCTTCCATCCGCGCCGAAATCTCATTCATAATCTGTCCGCATAGGCTCATGTCATGGTTTTCCGCATCCCATACCATGTTTCCTCCTGCATCATACAACTTCAAAATATAGCCGTCATACAAGGCATTCATACCGATGGCATGAACGTAATCAAGCTTCCAGTTCCGTTTGAACCCATCGAACTGCCTGCCTAAATCATCTACGATATTTTCCCGGCGCTCCCGTCCCAGCTCAGTGATATACTTCTCAAACTCCCGGTTTATAAACCAGTTGGAAAGAAGGCCAATCAGCCCGATGGTGATTAAAAGCGTCAACAAAATAGATAGAGACAGCTGTTTTCTTAAGCTCTTCAATCTCCATCCCCTCCGAATTTATATCCCAGTCCCGGGATTGTCCGTACATACACCGGGTTTTTGGGATCATCCTCAACCTTTTTCCTAATGTTTTTAATATGGCTGTCAATCGCCCGGTCATATCCGGCAAAGCTCTTGTCCAAAGCCGCCTCGATCAACTCCTCCCGGGTAAAGACCTTTCCGGGGTATTTGATGAGCACCGACAGGATCTTCAGTTCGCTGGGCGTCAGAGTCAGGCTGATTCCTTTTTTACGAACTTCATTCTTCTCAAAATCAATGACCAGATCTCCGTTTCTCCAGGAATTCCTTTTAACAAGGGGGACCAGATCGCTTTCTGTCCTGCGCAGAACTGCCTCAACTCTGGCATACAGTTCTTTTAAACCAAAAGGCTTTGTAACATAATCATCGGCCACCAAGGCCCAGCCCATCCACCACATCACCTTCATCCACCTTGGCAGTCAGCATGATGATGGGAACCCGGGATTTTTTACGGATAGCAATGCACACTTCTTCTCCGGAGATATCTGGCATCATAAGATCCAGAATAACAAGAGAAATATTTTCCGAATCAAATATCTCCAGGGCCTGACTGCCGTTTTCGGCAGGGAATGTGCGGAATCCTTTACTTTCCAAAAGCAGACAGACAACCTCCAGTATTTTAGGTTCATCATCCACAACCAATACATTTTTACTGCTTTTAAGCATTGTTGCACCTCTATCTGTCAGAAATTGAAATGCGAAAGGCGGGAACCGCATGGCTGTGCGGTTCCCGTCCTCTCTACTTATTAGTTAAATGATATCATATCCCTGATCTTCAATCTCGGCTTTGATCTTATCAACGGTTGCCTGTTCCGGGTCATGATCCACGGTTACGGTTTTTGCTGCCAGATCCACCGATACACCGGATACTCCTGATAAAGCACCTACCGCATTGGTGATTGCCTTTACACAGTGCTCACATGCCATTCCATCTACATTTATAACTGATTTTGCCATTTTAGTTACCTCCGATTTATTTTATTATTTTAAATTAAAAGGTTTTAAAAATTTATAAACCTCTAAAGTCTTTGCACCTTCCATGACAGATACCGGTGCATATACCCAGCCTTCCACTTTCTCCGGATCAACACCGGCTGCAATGAGAGGTTCGGGATTTAATGCGAAAACAATATCCTTATCCTGATTTTGGTTTTTCACGGTATTTGTTTCCATATTTTTTGCCCATTCAAACATATTGTCATCTCCCAGCTTTACGCCGTAGTGATCCATGTCCATATGGTAGTTGATAAAGCTGCGGTGCTTATTTACGATCTGCTCATAGGCTGCAAGAGGAGTTGCCTCTCCCTCATTAACCGTTTTTTCCGTTCCAAGCTTTGTTCCAACCATCAGCATTCCATCATAGGCTGCGTAATTATCCGGCAGCTTATCTGTATCAAGCCCTGCACTCACAAACGGGGCCGCATCAAGCTCCAGCATTACGTCATGAAGAGGACTCTGGCTGTAATCTTTGGCCCAAATAAAGCTTACGCTTCCATCCGGTGCGTTTAAGGACCAGCCTCCATTGATTTCATCTTCCTTCACATTGTCGGGAATCGTGTTTAAAATTGTTTCAAAGGATGTGATAGATTGTTTTCCGACTACATCCAGATTTCCCCCCGCCGTCTGTACAACCGCTGCAATGATCGCTACCACTAATACTGCGGCGGCGGCCACTGCTGCAATTAATTTTCCATTTTTGTTCATTCCGGATCACCTCGTTCCTGTGGTTGGTTTAAATCGTTTCAGCCGCAATGCATTCGTCAGCACGGAAACTGAGCTTAAGCTCATGGCTGCTGCCGCAAAAATCGGGTTAAGAAGCGGCCCGTTAAAGAGCAGATGTAAAAGCCCTGCAGCAATGGGGATTCCAATCACGTTATACCCGAAGGCCCAGAAAAGATTTTGTTTAATGTTTCGGATGGTCTGCTTGCTTAAGTTGATTGCTGTGGGCACATCCATTAAATCAGAACGCATGAGTACAATGTCAGCGGATTCCATGGCTACGTCTGTACCGGAACCGATCGCGATACCGATATCAGCCTGGGCAAGAGCCGGAGCGTCGTTAATTCCGTCACCAACCATGGCTACCTTGCGGCCTTCGGCCTGCAGCTTCCTGACCTCGTCGGATTTATCCTGAGGAAGCACCTCGGACAATACCCGGTCGATTCCTACCTGCTTTGCAATCGCCTCTGCAGTTCTCTTATTATCTCCGGTGATCATGGCTACTTCTATGCCCATCTTATGCAGGCGTTCAATGGCAGCCCGGCTGGATTCCTTTACAACGTCCGCAACGGCTACAATACCTGCCAGCTTGCCGTTAATAGCCACATACATCGGTGTTTTTCCTTCCCCGGCCAGCTGGTCTGATGCTTCCTCCATTCCTGTTAAAGAAATGCTGCGTTCCGTCATCAGCTTCCGGTTTCCGGCAAGGATATCTTCTCCGTTTATCTTCGCTTCTATCCCCCGTCCGGTTAAGGACTCAAAATGCTCCGTTGCAAATAAGGTAAGTCCGGCATCTTCCGCACCGTGGACAATTGCCTGCCCCAGAGGGTGCTCGGAGCCTTTTTCCGCAGAAGCTGTAAGCTGAAGCAGCAGATCCTTGGAGACCCCTTCTATGGCCAGAACATCAGTCACCGTCGGTTTTCCTTCGGTAATGGTGCCTGTTTTATCAAATACAATGGTGTTGATTTTATGAGCTGTCTCAAGAGCCTCTCCGCCCTTAATCAGGATACCGTTTTCCGCACCCTTTCCGGTTCCAACCATGATAGCAGTAGGTGTCGCAAGACCTAACGCACATGGGCAGGCAATAACCAGAACTGAAATAAATATGGTAAGGGCAAACTTTAAGTCTCCGGCGGTACCAATATACCAGGCAATACCGGAAAGCAGGGCAATCACACAAACGACCGGAACAAAATATCCGGAAACAATGTCAGCCATCTGCGCAATCGGAGCCTTTGAGCCCTGAGCGTCCTCTACCAGCTTGATGATCTGAGCAAGGGCCGTATCGCTGCCGATTTTTTCCGCTCTGAACTGAATGGTTCCTGTAGTATTTAAGGAAGCAGCATAAACCTGGTCCCCTTCTTTTTTATCCACCGGCATGCTTTCACCGGTCAGCATGGACTCATCGATTGCAGTGTGGCCGCCTAGCACAGTCCCGTCTACCGGGATCTTTTCGCCGGGCTTTACTAAAATCATATCACCGATTTCTACTTCGTCAATAGGAATCTCCTTTTCCACACCGTCTTCAAGAATGATTGCTGTCTTGGGAGCAAGCCCCATCAGCTTCTTGATCGCCTCACTGGTTCTTCCCTTTGAAACTGCCTCCAGGGATTTTCCAAGCAGGATAAGGGTGATGATAACTCCAGCTGATTCAAAATACAGAGAATCCACTGCCATAAAATGGCCTTCTGCAATCTGGAACGTGTTGTAGATGCTGTAAAGAACAGCAGCCGTAGTTCCTATGGCAATCAGGGAATCCATGTTTGGACTTCTCTGAAACAGGGCTTTAAAACCAATGGTATAGAATTTATAACCAACGCCTATGACTGGAACCACCAGCAGAAGTTCCACCAGAGCATAGATCAGGGGGTACTCCATAGGTGCAATTCCTGCAGGGAAAGGCAGAGTGACAAACTTAATCATGGGTGCCATGGCAACGTAGAGAAGAGGTACGGAAAACACCGCAGACACGATGAACTTCGTCCAAAGGGTCTTAATCTCCCGCTGCTTGCGAACCCGGTCCTCATCCGCTGCATCTGCTTTGTTTACTTCCAGGGCTTTGTAACCTGCCTTTTCAATGGCTGCCCGTATGGCCGACATTCGTACCTTTTGAGGATCGTAGGTAACCGTAGCTTTTTCTGTTGCAAAATTTACCGATGTACTTATCACACCTTCCAGCTTTCCCACAACTTTTTCTATACGCTTGGCGCAAGCTGCACAGGTCATGCCGCCGATTGGTATGGTCACATTGGCATTTTCGGATTTTTCCACCACCTCATAACCGATTTTTGATACTGCTGCTTTAATCGCAGAAAGTTCAAGTGCGCTGCTGTCATATTCCACAAACAGCTTTTCACTTGCCAGATTGACATTCGCCTGGCTGATACCGGAAAGCTTTCGCACAGTTTTTTCAATTCTCTGCGCACAGGCCGCACAGGTCATGCCTCTTATATTTAAAATTTGACTTTCCATTTAATTCACCTCACTATTTTTTATTGCCCCTTCCTTTGGGCGTCCCCTCCGGCGTTGGCAAAGATCACAATAATACTAATTTTTCCATGGTCTCCAAAAATATGCTATCCTGTTATCTTGTATTTTTCGAGTACTCATGTTATTATTATGGCACTAATTGCGAAATTTGCAAGTATGCACTTTTTTGTGTTATAGTACCCAAAATGATACTAAAGGAGGAGACTATCGATGAACAGCGACTGCACAACTTATCATTGCCCGGTGGATGCCACATTGGATATGATCGGAGGGAAATACAAAGCCCTCATCTTATGGCACTTAATAGGCAATACCCTTCGGTTTGGAGAGCTGCGTAAGCTCATCCCCCAGGCAACGCCCAAAATGCTCACCCAGCAGCTGCGGGAACTGGAGGAAGATCATTTAATCATCCGTACCGTATATCCGGTAGTGCCGCCAAAAGTGGAGTATATGCTTTCGGATCTGGGTAACAGCATCCGTCCGATACTGGAAACCATGTATAATTGGGGAGCAGATTACTTAAGGGAGAATGGCCTTACCGTAAGCTGCTCCATGAAATTCCCCACAAAAGATTCTTAATAAGAAGCTTTCCAGTTTGCAAATATCTCCTTAGATTCCTTAAGGAAATCATAAGAGATCGTGATGGACTCGTCTGTCACGGTCTTTTCCTTGTCAAAAATAGGCCAAGGATTGCATCCGCCTGCCTCCACTTCCACCCGGCTCATAGGAAAACGGTTTCCGCAGTTCTGGCACACAAGAACATCTCCTTCCTGCTTATAGTATCCTCTTCCTGAATCATAGCATACCTGGCAGGTGTTAAACGCTGTCCGGATCGTTCCATCCGGAGCCTTAACTGCAATGACCTCCATCTGGGTACCGTCTACATCAACCGGATAAAATTGGGCCGTACTTGAAATATCCTTTACTGGAATTGCAAGTGCATCTCCACTCCCTACCTTTTGAGCATTTTCTGCCGCTGCTTTGGTTGGTTCTGTTGTCTCTTCTGCCTTTTCCTTGGGAGCGCATGCGGTTAAAGCTGCGGCAGCTATCACCATAACTGCCAGCTTCATTGCAAACCTGCTGCGTTTCTTTCCGTTTCCCTTGTCATATCCGTTCTTAAATTTCTGTAACATGTAAATGTCCTCCTGAATTTATACTTTGTTAATTCTTTTTCTGTTTATCTCTCATAAAAAACATTGCTATGATAATACCAAAAACCGGGAGTATGCAGTGCCAGTGACCTAATAATAAGCTCATCAATCCGTTCTCCTTTCCTCTTTCTTGCCCATCTTTCCAGGACATTGAGGTATTCCTGGATCGATTCCCTGTTTATCCGCAGCAGGAACCGCCTGCTCCCTGGAAGGTATCTTCGGGCCAGATAAGGGTCTTAAAGCTGCTTATTTCCTTCTTGATTGCGTCCGTATCTATATTATTTAAATCATCCACAACCTTGATATACCCATAAAAGGCATTGTCCCCGGTGGAAAAGTCAAAGCTTCCCGCAGGTGTGAAATAAAAGCTGTTTCCCCCCTCTTCAAGGGGAAGCTGGGTTGCAAAATCCGGAACAAGAAGCTGGGTTCCATAAGTGTCACCTGAGGTACTGTCAATGATATTCCATTCCACATCCACACCGGATTTCACCACTGCCGCTGCAGGTTTAAAACCTTCATCCGTAAGTTCCATCGTAATTTTCTGAATGCTATTTCCATATTCATCTGTGGCGTCTTCCGCAACTGCAATCTCATCCGTTGGAATCGTATAACCGGCTGCTACCGGTTCTTGCGGCGCATATTGCTTCAATACACCCTCACCATCAGAGCCGGAATCGCCCTTTACGTCTCCCTCTTCTGTCACGGAGATGGACCCGCGGATCATCCCCATCCAGCAGCTATAAGAGATCTTCCCTGTTTTTTCAGGAGTAAATTCAATGACATTTTCTCCGGTCTTAAAGGAATATTCAATGCCAAGATCCCGGATAATCATCCGGTTGTTACAGCCGTTTATGCTTCCCTGGGGTGCATCGATAATCCATTTTACCGGAATCCCCTTCTGAACATTGATGTTGGGATATTTGCCTGGAGAAAGCGTACTGTTTACGATCTGTACTCCGTCTTCTATTTTTGTATCGTTCTTTTTCTCCTGGTCACCGGCGGCATAGGCGTTATTCCCGCCATTTGGGAATAAGTCCGGTACCTGGAATCCTGACAGACTCATTCCCTGGGAAAACATGGACATACCTAATACCACAACCAGCACCGCTCCCACTGTCATGACCTTGCTCGTGAACTTTTTCCCCAATGCTGAGGAGAGTGCTCCAAGTCCGAACATCAGAGGTACGGTACCAAGGCTGAACAGGAACATGGACAGCGCGCCGGAAAAAGGGCTGCCGGTAGACAATGCGTAGATCTGCATCGCCTGTAAGGGGCCGCATGGCATAAGACCGTTTAGCAGACCTACGATTAATGGACTGCTGCTTTTTGATTTTTCTTTATCAATTTTTCTTGCAAAAATTTGAGGCATTCTGGGATTCAGCCTGCGAAGCCACGGGAAAATACCCAGCATGTTTATACCCATAATGACCATAAATAATCCGGCAGCCAGTTTTAATACTCCTTGAAGAGTATTAGAGAACGTAACTACAGAACCCAACGCTCCCACCAGGAAGCCTACCGCAGTGTAAGAGATCACCCGTCCCAGGTTATAAAGAAAGGTCGGCCGGAATGTGGAAAAACGGCTCTTATCTGAAGCAGCATCTCCGCTTTTCGGAATACACTGGGACAGATTGATTCCGCCGCACATCGCCACGCAATGAACGGATGTAACAAGGCCGATGACAAACAGCATTCCATAACTCATCTTTTCGTCTGCCAGCTGGCTGGGCGCAAGCAGATTTAAAAGCCCGAATTGCTGGATCAGCATATATAAGGAAACAATGATGAGCAGGATTCCTATGGCCCGATTGCCATCCGGTCCCTTCTTTTCCTGATCTGTTATTACCTCGTAATCCAGACCTTTAATAATCCCCACAATGCTTTTATACGAAATGATATCCGTATCAAAGGTAATGACAGCAGTTCCAGCGCTGTAACTCACTTCCACGTTTTCAATTCCAGCCGTGTTGCGCAATTTTTTTTCAATTTTATTTTGACAGCTGATACAGGTCATCCCGCCGATCCGTATTTTTTTAGTTCTTACAGCAGATCCCATCGTCTGTCCTCCTTTTCAATTTCTGAAAAAAGAATAGCAGGGCGATATGTAGAAGTTGTGTAGATGAGATTTTTTTTCAAAAAAATACACGTATATACCATCCGTTCAAATAGTATACACGTGTCTATTATGTATTTAAAATTACTCTGCCTGATTAAGCCTTATATCCAGACAAACATCTCCGATGGATGTGGTCACACAACAGGCATTATGGAATGTATATTCTCCGCTCTCATCCGGCTTACGTAAAACCGGGGGAAGGATATCACAGGTCAAATCCTCACCTGCAAGCATGGTAAGAACGTTTCCACTGATAATATTGGCAATCTCAGATACGGCAGAGGTAACAAACTCATCCACTGCATCAAATTCCATGCCGCTCATAATATTTACGATGCCGAGAGATGTCTCATGAGGAAGACGGTAAATCACTTCCCCCTTTAAATCTCCAATAAAGCCGATGGATACATCTAGTTCATCATCGCATGAAAAGGAATCAGCAGGGTGGTCTGAAACATCGTTAAGTTCAAGCATCAGCTTAAATACATTCCGGGTTGCTTCTAGAAAGGGTCCATAAAGATCAGTCATTCTTCGCTACCCCCTTTGAAATCGCATAAGCGGCGATGCGCTGGTCTTCTGCCGCTACATGGTTGATAAGCCATGCCATAAGCTTTCCGGCAAACTTCTGCATCAGCTGCTCGTCATAACCGCTGCTCTCATATTCTTCCGTAACTGCAAGAACATAATTTACCATATCGGTATGGATCTTCTTATGCTCCTCCCTGCCCGGATAACTGATTTTCTCCTGGTATGCTTCCTCATCGCGGAAATGCTCTACCACATATGCATTCATAAATTCCAATGTTTCGTTAACCTTTTCTACTTTCTCATCCCAGGAAGCAGAGGAACGTAACACTTTCATAAAAACCTCGACCCGCTGAAACAGTTCCATATGCTGTACATCAATCAACGGAACTCCCAACTCATACTTATCCTTCCAAAGCATTGTTTTCCTGTCCTTTCTGTTAAAATATACCGGCTCTCAAGCCGGTATATTCCTTATCATTAGTTCTGATTTAATTTTGTTTATGCCTGTATTATAACACGATTCGGTTACAAGTCAATGTTCAAATTGCAACAGAGAAAGAAACAATTCTTCACATATTTGCTGTACATTTTTATGATCCGTTTCGACAATTATATCCGCTGCTTTTTCATAAAAATCCTTACGTTTTGCCATAAGCTCTTTTATGAATTCCACGTTCATATTTCCATTTAAAATTGGACGTCCGCCATCGTCCTTTACTCTCTCCAAAATGGTTTCAGGGCTGGCAGTCAGAAGTACGATACAGCTGCTCTTTTTTAGATTTTTAACATTTTCCTCACGTATTACCGCACCGCCCCCGCAGGAAATAATGGTCTGGCGGCAGCTTTGCAGATTAAGGATCGCATTGCTTTCGCAGTCCCTGAAGTAATCCTCTCCGTATTTATCAAATATATCACGGATAGGCATCTTCTGATCTTCCACGATCATGGCATCTACATCCACTTCCTTCATGGCCAGCATATCCCTTAAGTATTTGGATACCGTACTCTTACCTGTTCCCATAAACCCAATCAAAGCAATGTTATGGTCAAACAGACTTTTGCTTTGTACGCATTTGCTTTCCTCATCAATCGTTTCAAATATTCTTAATAATTCGGCGTAATAAGCATGATCTCCTATTGCGGCAAGTAAGGTTTCGTTCCTGCGTTTATCCTCTTCCATCTGAAATATAGAAAGTCCTTGCTCCTTTTTGCATTTCATGATCTCTGCTGCATAACTAAGACGCCGCATCAGAAGGTCTAAAATTTCCATATCACAGCGACCCAAATCTTTTTTAATATCATTCAGCTCTCTCATATGTCCCTCCATAATAATCTTTTCGTTCCTTTATATTTTTTACATTATACATAATATAGAGGTAAACTGTAAAGCAATTCCTTCGGAATTAAGTAGAACAAATTTACTCATTTTTCATATAAATTCGTTGTTTGGAGGAAATGACACGCGCAAACATCACGAATTGTATCTAAACGACCCGCGTAAAACATCTCCCGACAAACTGAAAACAATAATTCGCTATCCGATTATCAAGTAATATGAGAGAATTATTATTGAGATAGTAAATGTCTTTTCCCTGCTTGCAAGGTTTTATATAATAAGGTACAAATAACGGATGACGCGAATAATATATCGCTTCATCCGTTTTCTGAATTATGATTTATCTGCTCCGCTTTACCGGGAATACAGTACCTCTATTTTAAGAGTCTGAATCTGCCCACTTCCTGTTGAAGCATCTGCGCCTGGGCAGCCAGTTCTTCACTGGAGGAAGAACTTTCTTCTGCTGTCGCAGCGTTTGTCTGGACAACTGCGGAAACCTGGTATAATCCCTGATTGATCTGCTCGATCACCTGTACCTGCTGGGAAGAGGATTCTTCGATTCCTCTGATCGCCTGTTCCACAAGCTCCGCCTGCTCTGCTACTCCCTTAAGAACTCTTGCCGTCTCATCGGCTAATTTCTCACCCTCTGCAACACTAGTCACCGAATGTCTGATCAAATCAGCCGTCTGCTTGGCTGCCTCCGCAGATTTTCCGGCAAGGCTCCTGACTTCGTCCGCGACCACTGCAAATCCTTTGCCAGCCTCTCCTGCACGAGCGGATTCCACAGCCGCATTAAGTGCAAGAATGTTCGTCTGGAATGCAATATCTTCAATCACTTTCGTTATGTTTGAAATTTTATCAGAGGCCGATCCAATTTCCTTCATCGCCTCATTCAGTTTTCTCATGTATTCGTTGCTCTCATTCATCCCGGCACCGGCCTGTCCAACATAGGCAGCAGCCCTTTGAACATTTCTCGCATTTTCTTCCGTCTGTTCTGCTACGCTGCTGACGGAAGCATTCAGTTCCTCAATCGTAGCCGCCTGCTCTGCAGTTCCGGAAGCAAGAGCTTGTGCCGCAGAGGAAACCTGTTCAGCCCCTGCATTAACCTGATCGGATGCAGAACTTATTAAAAGCAGTGTGCGGTTTAAATCTTTTCTGATTTTCTGCAATGCAAGCCCAAGGATATCCTGGTCAGAACGCAGGGGGACTTCATTGGTAAAATCGCCGTTGCTGATCCTATCGGCAGCCTCTACCTGTTTACCAATGCTGTCGATCATTTTAGTAAAGGCATTGGCAAGCTGGCCGGTCTCATCCTTTGAGTCAATGTTACCCAGCTCCACATCCACATGTCCCAGGGCAATCCGGTTGGCGGCCTCCACTACCTGCTCAATTGGCTGACTGATCATTTTCGAGATTCTTATTCCTAAAAATATTGCTACACCAGCTCCGGCTGCAACAAAAAGAACCAGAACAACGGTCAGCCAGAATGCAGTATCATGATTGGAATTATTGGTCCTTCCAGCTTCCGCCATTCGGTTATCGATTAATTTATTGAAATTATCAAACATCTTTTGAATGTTATTTGTTTCCTGAAAGAGTGCCTCCCATGCGGCAGCCCCATTACCGGCTTTAGCCTCATCCATACACTTCTCTACGGCTGGCTTAAAGGATTCATTAAATAGCGAAACAGACTCATCCAAAAGGGCAGAGGATTCCGGATTGGTTATGGTCTTGCGGTAATCCTCTATGCTGGACAAAAAATTCTCCGACCCACTGTCAAAGCTTTGCTTCAGTTCATCAAGTTTCTGGGCATCTCCCGCATAGATCACCATGGCTCTGGAGTCCACCCGGAACTGGTACAGACTTTCAAGCGCCTGAAACAGATCTTTCATTGGAGCCGTCTGCCCTTTGTACAAGTAAGTATCCATCTGGCTGATCCTGGCAAGTCCGGCAATTCCTGCACCCCCGACCAGCAACATAATAAGTGCCAGGCTTAAAAACCCCGTCAGCAGCTTTCGCGAAATACTGAAATCCTTAAAGCTTTTCATTTTATTTCCTCCCTGTTCTCTTAGGTATAATTAAAAATAGGACAATCTGCTTCCCCATCTGTGAGCGCGATGCTGTCCTTACGAACGGATTCGCAGTATATTTGGTACTGCGATTCAGAAGAAATAACATGATAGTTAAAGGGTTAAATAAGTCTATGACGGAGAATATGACGGCTTTTAATTTCTGCCTACCGGATTGATTGTAGTGTCATCTTGTGAAACAAGATTACATTTTCTACATGAAAAAGCGCAGACACAGTACATTTTGTTTTCACCAAATAAAAAAGTGAAAATACATAG
>NZ_JPME01000039.1 GCF_000732605.1 Lacrimispora celerecrescens
AGACGTACAAAAGTAGTAGGAACGTTCCCTGATGGTCAGTCCGCCCTTATGTTGGTATGTGCCCGTCTACGCCATGTGGCGGGAACCTGGTGGGGTGCTAAACTATATATGAATATGAAACATCTTGATCAAATGCAATCTGCTGAAGAAGCAGATCACATAGCCGGTTAACTTTCCGGTAGCCAAATGGCTAAATTGAATTTGCGAAAAATCCTTGACAGTACCCCGGAAAGTGGTCGAACATTTTCCTGGACTGGGAAGGCGTACAGTGGTTTGTCTGCTTAAATGTCCGGTTAAAGGAAGGGAGACTGGAGAAGCCGGACTGCATGGCTACGTCCATGATAGACAGGTCGGGATTCTCCAGCAGCTTTGTTGCTTTTCCTACTCTCTGGGCAGTGATGTATTCGGGGAATGACATCTGAGAACCTATGCCTGAAAACAAACCATGAAGACCAAGACGTACTTTCACTACCCAGTTTAAGCAACAGATTGTAGATCTTTATCGTACCGGCAAGAGAAAGTGCGATATTGTTAAGGGAGTATGATATTTTAAAGCAAGCAGCGCTGATCATGGTCCACTCTGTCGAAGGCAAGCAGTGGCTGTATATCTTCATCAGGAAAAATTTCTGTTATACAAATCGAAAACTTGACAATTGTCAGATTTATATTATACTATTAATTATATGTTATTTGAAACTCTATGTGTTTTTTAAAATAATAAATAAAATAAGTTTGTATTAAAGAAATAAATTCAAATTTAATTCAAGGATAACTTATTTGAAATACATTTTCTTTGATATGTATATTTTCTTTTGACAATTTTATTTTGTTATGTTATATCACATTGAAATTTAGGTAACAGGTTTTCATCATTGAATCATAAGATTTTAGATGATTGCCATAATATAATTATAAATCAAGGAGGCTTATAACTATGGAAAATACTGGAGTTATGAACGTTGAGTTAAGAAAAAGTACCAGAAAGGGTGACAATAATCAGTTAAAAAGAGAAGGATATTTACTGGGAAACATAGCTGGTAAAGGTGTTGATTCAATCTCAATAGCTGTTAAGAAAGATGTATTTAGAAGATCAATGAAAGAGTTTGGCCGGAATGGCATTTTTAAACTGGTTGTTCCTGATGGACAGAGTTATACCGTAATGGCAAAAGAAATACACATTGAACCTGTTAAGAACGAAATTGCTCATTTGGATTTTCAAATGGTATCTTTTTCGGAAAAAATCAAACAGGAAGTGGCTATAAAAATTACCGGAGCAGAACTTCTTGAGTCAAAAAGGTTGTTGATTAACAGTACCATAGATTCAATTTTACTGGAGGGCTTACCTCAGGATATTCCCGATGAAATAGAAATTGATGTTTCTAATATGGAGGCTGGTGAAAGTATTCAATTTAGTGATGTTAAACTTCCGGAAGGACTTACCTCAACTATTGATCCGGAACAAAAAATGATAACAGTTGTTGGTTCTAAGATACGTGAAGCAGTTGAAGGTGAAGCGGCCGAAAGTTAAGAGGAATGACGGCATTCACTTTTCATATGAAAATATTATAAGAGCCTGATGAATATGTGAGAAGCCGCCGTTGCGTATATTTCTAACGGCGGCTTCTTTTATCAGCTTAATTCTTTTGCCAAATCCCTAATTTTTGTCTCAATAACACGGATTGTTTCAATAAATTCTTGATCGTTTTTTCCAGTTGGGTCGCTCAATCCCCAATCCTCACGGCGCTTACAGGGTAGGAATGGGCATTGGACGTTACAACCCATAGTCACCACGATGTCCACGGGCGGAATTTCTGACAAGAGCTTACTATACTGTGTCGCTTCCATATCAATATTATAAAGCTGTTTCATTAGGCGCACAGCGTCTTGATTAATTTTAGGTTTGGTTTCCGTCCCTGCCGAATAGCACTCCATAACATCACCTGCAAGATGGCGGCCTAATGCCTCTGCAATTTGGCTGCGGCAAGAATTATGAACACAAATAAATGCTACCTTTACCATATCATTTGTCCTTTCAAAGTGTTAATAAACGGTCGCCTTTGATTTCTTCGGCACTCCATGAAATTAATGCAAATTTACCATCAGCATGTTTATCAACACGATTAAGCCATTCTACCTCATTTGCCGCCTTTGCTGCCAACATAGGATTGGTGGTACCTGTGCCGTACAAGGATTGGTTGATAATCCACCATTGCGCAGATATACCAGCTCGCTTCAAATCGTCCTCCAAACGCAATGCCTCGTAAACAGGTGTTGCTTCGGGCAAAGTTACAATAAGAACTTCGGTTTCGTCAGATTTCAGTCTTGGTAGAAGCTTCTGAACGGATTCCGGGATTTCACCTTTTGTTCGCTGTATTTCATGATTGTAACTTTGAGTGGACTCCAGCAAAAGAAGAGTATGGCCAGTAGGTGCCGTATCAATCACCACTACCTGATCGTCGGCTTTATCAACTATTTCTGCAAAGGCACGAAACACAGCAATTTCCTGAGTACAGGGAGAGCGTAGATCTTCCTCAACATAGGCAATATCTCCATCGCTCATACCAGACGCACGGGCCTTACCGATTACTTCGGACTGGTACTTTTTCAGTTCTTCGGCCTCGTCGATATGGCTCATAGAAATGCCGCAGTTTTCGTCCAGTACAAATTTCAGATGTGCGGCGGGGTCGGTGGTTGTAAGATGAACTTTTTCTCCGCGCTTTGCAAGGCCCAAAGCCACAGCAGCAGCAATAGTAGTCTTTCCTACGCCACCTTTGCCCATCGTAAAAATAACGCGCTTACCGCTTGCTGCCAGTTCGTCGATCACATGATTCAACGTGGGTACATGAACGGCGTTTAGCGTTTCGGTGTGTACAGTTACATGATCTGTATTCAGTAAAGCACGCACATTTTCAAGCCCTGTGACGTTATAGGCACGTAAGGGTACCATATGGAGAGGCAGCGTTTGCAAACTATCGGGCATAACGCTAAGTGCTGCCTGCTGTTTTTCATACAGGTTCAAAGAAAGCGAATCGCTATATTCAGTCAGCACACCATTGATAATCAGCATTTGATTGCGGACCCCTAGTGAAGAAAGCTCGCCGGAAGCCCGTGCTGCTTCTTTGAACGGTGATGTTTCTGGGCGTGTTACAAGAATTAATGTAGTCAGGTTCCCATTTGCCAGAGTTTCCACAGCCTCCTTATAAATTGCTTTTTTGCTCTCCAAGCCGGAAAGTTGGCCCAAACAGGACGCACCGTGAGTGCTCTCGCTGATAAAGTCACTCCATGCTGATGGAAGCTGAAGCATACGTAGGGTGTGACCGGTGGGGGCGGTGTCAAAAATAATATGGTCATATTCCTTTTGTACCTTGCTGTCTGTGATAAAATTGGAAAATTCATTGAACGCTGCAATCTCCACAGTGCAGGAACCGGAAAGCTGTTCTTCCATGTTAGCGAGAACAGCGCCAGGAAGTTTGCCACGATAAGGAGCAATGACGCTTTCCCGATATTCTGCAGCGGCTTGTATTGGGTCGAGATTTGCCACAAACAAATTAGGCACATCAGGAATCGGAGTCCCCTTGTTTGTTAGCTCTAGTGAGAACACATCCTGTAAATTAGAAGCTGGATCGGTACTGATTAGCAGCACCCGCTTACCGCTGTCTGCCAGAGACACAGCAGTGGCGCAGGCAACGCTGGTTTTACCAACGCCGCCCTTGCCAGTATAGAAAAGGTATTTTGTAAGTCTGATAGTACGAGGGTCGAACAAATTCACCTTAGCAGCAACCCCCTTTACAGCAGCAGCTATCGCTACTTTGTGCCTTTTCCACTGGTTTTCCCAGCAGGTCGGCAGGTAGGCCTAACCACTCCGTAAACTCCGCATTGGTGGGGTATTTGCCGGTCAAAACGATCTTTCCGTCCATTACGGTAACGGGTAAACCGTCCGGACCTTTGTCGTTAATGAAGTCATTCACGACTTTATTATTCACAAACTCCATAGGTGCGCTGTTGAGATTAAAGCGATCAACGGTTACGCCATGCTTTTTCAACGTGTCAAGAACAGTAGAGATACGAAGCAATTCTGGGTCAACCCCTACTCCGCAAAGTCCAGTCGAGCAGCACATAGCAGGTTCAAAAATTTGCATTGTTTTCATAAAATTACCTTCTTTCATTAAATTTATTTTAGAATCGCGTCCCGTGAGGAAGCGTTCTAGATTAGCAGGAAGCGTGTAGGGGAGGCTATTATGCGGGACCCCTCCATAAATTGTACGCAAGATACCATCTATAACCATTACTTTTGGGTCAGTTTAAACCACACATATTGTTTACGTTGTACTTCTTTGCACTATCCTCTGATACTCCATTCATATTGTTTAAACTATATGGAGTTTTTATATCATTTGTGGTACTGTTCATATTATTTAGCCTATAAATAGCCTGCTGGTTGTTTGACACATCATTCATGTTATTAATGCTCAATTCTCCAACCATATAAATTCTCCTTATCAATGTGACCCTGCTAAAGCTATTGTTTGACATTGGGTTCTGGGAACCAATGGGTGGTTTTATTTGCTATTTTCACAAGAAAAAGCATTACGGGTACTTCAGTCAAAACCCCAACGGTAGTAGCAAGCGCAGCGGCGGAGCTGGTACCGAACAGGGCGATTGCCACCGCGACAGATAGTTCAAAAAAGTTTGATGCGCCGATCATTCCAGCTGGTGCGGAAATGGAGTAGGGCAGCTTCATCAGTCGGGCAGCATAGTAAACGATAAAGAAAATCAGAAACGTCTGAATAATCAGAGGTACAGCGATTAAGACAATGTGTAGTGGATTGCGGATTATAGTTTCGCCTTGGAACGCAAAAACCAGTACAAGCGTTAATAATAGTCCTATCGTTGTAATACCATCAAATTTTTTAACAAAAGAATTGCTAAAATATTCTTCACCTTTCTTTTTAATGACCAGTGTACGGGTCAGCATTCCACCTGACAGCGGAATTACTACAAACAGCACTACCGATAAAATTAGAGTATCCCACGGTACTGCAACATTGGAAACACCAAGCAGGAATTTTACAATGGGTACAAAGGCTACTAAAATAATAAGGTCGTTTGTTGCTACCTGTACAACGGTATAAGCAGGATTCCCATTCGTTAGGCTGCTCCACACAAAAACCATGGCAGTACATGGAGCAGCTCCCAAAAGTACCGCTCCTGCCAGATATTGCGTTGCCAAATCTGGCGAAATAAATGCTTTGAAAATTACAAAGAAAAAAAGTGAAGCTAATGCATACATTGTAAATGGCTTAATAACCCAGTTAGCAATCCATGTGACATACAACCCTCTGGGATTTTTTCCGACATTTTTAATACTTTGAAAATCTACTTTCATCATCATAGGGTAAATCATCAGCCAGATTAAAACTGCCATCGGTATAGATACTTTGGCATACTCAAACTGATTCAGAAAAGCAGGAATAGCTGGCAAATATTTTCCTATTATTACCCCCACTACCATGCAAAGAATAACCCATACGGTAAGATATTTTTGAAAAAAACCTATACCTGTTTGTTTTTCGGATTTCATATAATTATACTCCTGTCATATTGAATTTTTTCTATATAACGACAAATTTTTTATCGGTGCCAAATTTCCCTAAGGAACATGACACCGACAGCTGCGGTGACAGCAATGCATCTATATATCACCACCTTTACGATGGCAAATGCAATCGGGTTTTGAAGTGAATATCTCCCCTAACTGCTGATAAAAAGCTTTTAGGCGTTCATCATTCAATGAGTAATAAATCCATTTACCCTCGGGCCTTGCTTTCACTAAACCAGCGCTCATCAATACTTTCATATCATGGGATAGGGTTGGCTGGGTAATATGAAATCTCTCCAAAATATTACAGGCGCACAGTTCACCGCAAGAAAGCATATCAACAATTCGTAATCGTTTTGGATCGGACAAAGCCTTAAGGACTTTGGCATTCTCAATATATTTTTCTTCCATAGTACAACCTCACATAGAATTTTTTCTATATATTATTGTATGCTGTAAGAATAGAAATGTCAATATAGTTTTATTTTTTATCTAATCTATATTTTTAGTCGGAGTTGGAGCACGGACTATTTGGAGGAGGAGAGGGCCTACGATAGTATTATATGAGATGGACTTGGTGGAGAACGGGAAGATGGAAGAGGAAGCATGTAAAAAAGTAGATTTGATGCTTGCCCGAATTAAAAAGTTGATAGAAGATGATAGTAATCAATATTCAAGTAAACGCCAAATTTCCTCTAGGCTAATTGAAAACGCCGCTTTTCAGCGGCGTGAGTTTTTGAACAAAAAATTATTTTTAGTTTTTTACTTATAATTTGTCAATTTGTTTCACGTAGTTTTACCTTATTTCTGGCACTGCGCCGGCGTTCGTCTTCCAAAGCAGCGTAGTGTTTTTTGGTGGTGTTGACATCTGAGTGTCCTAAAACATCTGCAACCAGATAGATGTCCCCGGTTTCTTTATACAGACTTGTTCCATAAGTGCTTCGCAGTTTATGTGGTGTGATCTTTTTCAAAGGTGTTACGAGTCTAGAATATTTCTTTACCAGATTTTCAACGCTGCGGACTGCGATCCGTTTCTTTTGAAGGGATAGGAAGAGGGCTTTTTCATGACCTTCCTCAGGAATGACGAAACTGCGTTCGTCCAGATAATCAAGAAGGGCATCCTCAACTTCAGTACCAAAGTATACGGTGACTTCCTTTCCTCCCTTTCTATGAATCCGGATCCCGCCATTTTTTAAATCAATATCATCGACATCAAGTCCGACACACTCAGATACCCGGATCCCAGTTCCGAGCATAAGAGTCAATAGGGCCAGGTCACGGATTTTAGTTTTCGCATGATAAGCCTTTTGCTTCTCTGTTAAAGATTCCCCACTTTCTACTTCATCAAGCAAGAGAGCTACTTCATCAATATCCAACCGGATAATATCCTTTTCATGCAGCTTTGGAAGCTGCACCAGAGCAGCGGGATTTGTTTGAAGCCGCTCATTTCGGTAATAATAATTATAGAAGCTCTTTAAAGAAGAGACTTTTCGCATGATTCCTCGTTCTTTGTTGGTTACTTCCTGATTTTTATCATTAAAACGGTATTTTAAATATTCCATGTATTCTTCGATGTCCACAACCCGAAGTGAATCCAGGTGGTCTAAAGTAATATCTTGAACCTGAAGTTTACCTATAACAGGGTTTTCCTTTATTAGAAAGTCAAAAAATACTCTTAGATCATAAGCATAAGCGATTCTGGTTCTGGAAGAAGTGCGAGGTTCAATTCCCCTGAAGAAATCTCCGCAGAAATTGGGAAGTTCCTTTACCAACTGGCGCAGGTGTTTTACGTTTTCAATATCTTTTTGCTGATGGTAGGAGAGAGAAGAACTCATAGTTGGACCTCGTTTCTTATATTATATAGATTGATAAATGTTTTCCGAAAGACCAGTCATTTATATTTACCTCAATAATTATTTAAATTGACTTAGTATATATCGTCTGATTCTTAGGCAAAGGTGTTTAAAGAGCTTTATGTACATTGGTATAAAGAGTGTAAGGAGTGGTAGCATAATGGGATAACAGTAATCAAGATTATGTGAGATAAAATCCTTTAAGTTATAAAAATGTTGACCTTTGTTTATCTTACTAACTATTCGTTAAACTAGACTTTCGCGAATAGTTAGAAAACACTATATTAATCTTACCATTTCTGCAAATAATAATAATGAAAAAAATTCACTGTTGCTATTAACCGAAAAAAAAATTTACTGCTGTTTTGTCGTTTACCATTCGATACTTTTCATTAAGTATACCATATTGGAATTATCCAGTCCAATGATATTATAAAATGATGCATAGCATAAGAATTTCGACACTCGGAACAAGTCTACCAAACGTTCCCTGAATAATTTTATATAATATCATCAGGATCAATAAAAAGCCAGTTACCTAAATTCCATTCCTTTATCATACTAGAATGTAATGCTTTGAAAGAAGATTTTCTACGTATAACTTCTCTTCCATTACAATAGGGACAGATTGCGTTCCCATCTACTCAGACTTTCACAGAACATTTCCAAGTCATATCACACTTTACAATCTATATCCTTGATGGATTTTTTCGCTTTTGGTATTTTTATAGATGGTTTAAGCATGTATTGCACTTAAAAAAACGACAAAACTATATCACTTTGTTTTGGTGTTTTTGGACCTTGTTTTAATATTTGACCTCTTTATAAAACATTTATATGGTATTACTCTTCTGTCACTTTTTAACATACGCAAAGCAGCACTGTGATTTATCAATTACTTCCTTAACACTTTTTCCAGTTGTAATCACCAGCAGACTGCCTACACTAATATTCTTCTCAGGGTTAATCTTCTCAATCTTAATCCAGGTTTTCTGCTTTTCCCTGAAAAACCAGCTGGTACTCTTCCACTTTCGGGGCACAGTGTCGGTTGCTCGTTTGGATACAATTGCATAATCTCTGCTGAGTATGCAATGTCATGGGTTCTAACCCTGCTTTCTGGAGAGATTAAGGGTTACGGTGGTGCCTCTTCCATATTCGCTTTCAATGGAGAGGGTCCCCCCATGAAGGGTCATGATCTTTCGGGAGATGGCAAGTCCCAGACCTTCTCCCACGGATTTTTTATCCGCCTTGTAAAAGGATTGGGTTATATATTTTAAATGCTCTGCTTTTACTCCGACCCCCGAATCCCGTATGACCAGGCTGACACAGTGATCTTCCATGGTCTGAGTGATGACGATGTCGCTGCTTTTTGGCGAAAATTTTATGGCATTGTCCAGCACGTTTAATACCACCTGCTTTAACTTATCCCAGTCGGCTTCTATGACAACTGGAGTAGTTTCCGTGATCAGATGGATATTCTTTTTTTCTGCCTTTTTTAAAAGTTCAAAGGTCACTTTTTCTATCAGCTCATCAAATGGAACAAAAGAGAGGGATAAACTCATCCGGTCAGACTGGTATCTTGAAAAATCGAGCAGGCTTTCCACCAGGCTGATCAACCGCTCGGTTTCTTCGTCTATAATCTTCAGGCCGAACTTCATTTCGTCCTCTGTAAGGCCTTCAGGGTCTCTCATGGTTTCCGCCCAGCCCTTGATTCCGGTGAGCGGGGTCCGTAGCTCATGGGATATGGAAGAGATGAAATCATTTTTCATGTGGTCTGCCTTTGTGATCTCATCTGCCATATAATTAAGCATATCTACCAACTCCCCTGCTTCATAGGGGTAGGATTGTTCGATTTTTTCTTTATAATTTCCCTCCGCCATTCGTTTTGTCAGCATGATAATGCTCTTTAAGGGTTTTACAATGGAATTGCCCAAGTGAAAACTGACCAGGAATACGAGAAATGCAACCAGTATGCACACTACCAATCCCCAGGACAAAAGCTTATAGATTCTGGCATCCGTATCAGTCAGGGATACTTCGTATTTTAAAACACCTGTAATCTGTCCTTCATATAGAAGAGGCGTATAGACAGACATGATTTTTTTCGCCGCCATTTTCTGGTTTTTCTATGTGATAAACCGTATGGAACCGAAGAACATCAGTGTCAATGGTTTCGGTTTTTTCTGCCAGATATCCAGTAGAGGATTGGATCATCTGTCCGTTTCGTGTCAGCAGAGAAAGGGCTGCATCATCCATTTTATAGGCTTTGATAATGGCATCGCTTTCTTCTGCCAGCTGCAAACTGGTAAAGTCCCCCTGCTGTGTCCAAACAGGTAAAACAGCTTCTGAATGATTTTTTACAGTATCGGAGATTTCCTGATAAAAGTATCGTTTCATCCCAATGCCAAAAAAGACCATGACAAGTGTCAGGGTTAGAACGATCAAAAACATAAAATAAAGAACAACCTTCCGCTTCATGGATTTACTCCTTCCATAAATAACCATAACCCCATTCCGTACATAAATATTTAGGGGAAGAAGGATCCGGTTCTATTTTTCGGCGGATCCGGCGGATGTTTACATCCACCACCTTTGGATCGCCGGAATAATGGGTTCCCCAGACTTCATCAAGGATCTGATCTCTAGTAAATTCCTGATTTTTGTTGTTCATAAAAAATTGAAGCAGACAGCTTTCCGTAGGAGTGATCCTGATCTCAATACCGGAACAGGATAATTTGTTACGTATACTGTCAAGAGAAAAGGGCCCTGATCGGAGGATTGTAGGTGCAGCACTTACCGTCTTATAATCCAGGCGGCGTAGCAGGGACAAGATTCTGGCTTCCAATTCCTTCATATGAAACGGTTTTGTCAGATAATCATCGGCACCGAGGATAAGGCCTTTGACCTTATCCTCATCCTGAGACCGGGCGGTCAGCATGATGATGCCTGCCGCAGGATCCAAGACTCTTATTTCTTCACAAACGGTAAATCCGTCTATGCCGGGAAGCATAAGATCCAGGATCACAACATCGATCTTCTGGCTCTTAAAAAGCATAAGTGCTTTCTCACCGGTTTCTGCTTCCAGGACATGATATTCTCTTTTCTTTAAGTTCAGGCAGACAAAACTACGGATTGACAGTTCGTCTTCCACTACCAAAATTGTTTTCATGTGCGTGTTACCTCAGTTTATTTCTTCTTCCATCAGATGGAATGCGCTTGTTGGAATTTTTGTCTCTTCCTTCCATTCCGAGTAAAAGACTATGTCTTTTGCGGTTCCAAGAACAGTACTGTTAGCAGGGACGGCATCCTGTGGCGCCCATTTTACCTCGAATAAAACCTTATCTCCTACGGTAGAAATCAGGTGGATTCCATTGTCCAGCCGTTTGATGGTTACATTCTCATGAAGCTCTGTCGGTATGGTGACATAAAAGTGGCGGCCGCTGTCAGAATAACGTTCCTCTACTGTCTGAAAGGAACCATCGGAACAATAATCCTTATAAGTGTAAAGGAAAGGGATATCTGCCATGGCAGCGTCTTCATAACCTTTTGGGATGTACATTCCTCCAACCTCTACGATTCCATCTCCATTGATATCCCTGCTGTAGAGCGGATAGGGTTTCATAAGAATGCTGTCAGAAGGATCGCCTACCTTTTTTAAATTGCCGTTTTCATAAACAATGATCTCTGTCAGCATGGAATGTGCGCCTATCCCGCTGTCCGCAAACAATGCTTTCTTTCCATCGGCCAATGTTCCTAAGGCAACATGCTCTAACGTTCCTTCCGGATCCAGTTCGATCTCAGAGATGGGGTTTATTCTTCCTTCCGCATAGGAATAGAGTCCGGCGGTCCGCATTTCGTTCTCTTTTTTCGATAGTACCATAAGATCAGGCATCTGGTCATCATTAAAATCAGAGATCTGAAGTGTATCGTAAGAAAGTTCCGCTTTCTGTTCCAAAGTGCCGTTTTGCAGTTCGTAAATATAAAGCTGGTTGTCATGGCCGGAATCGGACAATCCGCCGCCTAGGGTGACTTCCTGCGTTCCGTTGCCGTCTAAGTCAGCAAGGTCAAATGTATCAACATCAATAAATCCGGTTTCCATATCCGCTTTTTTCTGCCAGGCTCCGTTTTCTTTTACCAGAAACATCATATGGACCTGACGGTTGTCATTTGGGTCCCTGTATAAGAGAAAGGCTTCCTGATTCCCATCCTTATTTAGGTCTTCCATGTAAATGCTCTGTTTTTTCTCCGCTTTTTTTGGCGTCAGCAGTTCTGCTCCGGCAGGAAGAAATTCTCCTAATGCTGCCACTTCATCAATCGGCTTTGTCAAGGTGTTGTCTTGTCTGGGGGCTTTCTGACAACCGGCTAACAGGACCGTGCCAGCCATTAGGATTGATATCATTGCGGTATATTTTTTGTTCATTTTTGTGCTCCTTTTCTTTCAATTATGTATTCCTGGCTGATATCCCTGATAGGGTTCCACCTTCTTTTATTTAAAATTCACCGGTAGGTGGAGATTTTTGCTGTTGCGAATACTACTGTAGTATAACTGTTATTTTCCATAAATGGGTTACAAAAAAGTTACAGCTTTATGTAAGAAGAGATTTTCACATTATTTAATAAACTATATATTTTTGCTTTCAAAAGTTTTAACATGTGCTACACTACTTTTTGCCTTGCCTATACGCTCCCATTGGTCAGTTTTGTATTGTGCAAATGACAGAATATCATTAATCGCCCAACCTATGGGTACGGCGTACAATACCATTTGAATTCCATAGCGCGGAGCCAATGTGATAGCTATGATAACGCGGATGGCCAGATTGGCGAGGTTTGCTATAGTAAACATTTTCATATCACCTGCACCACGCAATACGCCGTCTGTTGCCATTTTTAACCCAAGCAGGGCATAGAAAAAGCCCATAAATTGCAAATAACTTGTTCCCACCTGCCGCGCAAGACCAGTCCCCTCACTGCCCAGAAATAGCGTAATGATAGGGTTATACAGACCTTCCAATAGTAGACCAATGAATAAAGCAAACAGAATTACCATCAGCAGTCCTGCTCGGTAGCCCTGCCGCACTCGCTGATGTTTACCCGCACCTAGGTTCTGCGCGGTAAACGGTGACATTGCATTTCCAATGCTTATCATTGGCACCAGACAGAGGCTTTCGACCCGCATGGCTGCTGAAAAGCCTGCCAACATTTGAGTGCCAAAACCGTTAACAACTGACTGCACCAGCATCATACCGATAGATACGGTGGACTGCTGCAGAATGGAAGGTAAGGCAATAGCAGCTATTTTTTGTAGCTCACGTGCTGATTTACCCTTAGCTATGGTATCGTCATAGCTATGCATCTCCCTCAAAAACAAAAGAAAAGATGTAGCTGCCGCAATACCTTGTGCAATCAGTGTGGCCCATGCAGCTCCTGCAATTCCCATATTCATTGGTCCGACCATATAAATGTCCAGACCAATGTTTAAAACCGACGAAAAAATCAGTAAATACAGCGGGATACGCGAACGACCCAATGCATTAAACATCGCAGCAACCACGTTATATAAAAACAAAAATGGCAATCCATAAAAATAGATATTTAAATATTCTACCGCCATGTCCAAAATATCTCTAGGCGTCTGCAGCCAGATTAGAATGTTGTAACTGCCTAAAATACCAACTACTCCCAGCAGGATGCTGAGTGTCAAAAAGATAAAGAGCGAAAGTCGGATTGTTCTCTTCATATCCGCATACTGCCGAGCACCAAAATAACGACTGGTCAAAACTGAAGCGCCGATCCCCCCACCGATTGCTATTGAAATAAATACTGTTGTTAACGCATATGACGCACCGACAGCGGCCAGTGCGTCCTCGCCGACCATACGGCCAACCACCATGGAGTCGACCATGGTATAAAACTGCTGAAACATATTGCCAATGATAATAGGCAAAGCTAGAATAAAAAGCGCTTTGAAGGGTTTATCATGAATCAGATATTTTTTACTCATTGTCAATTAACCTCCTGTATAATAGAAAGCTTCTCTTTACCAATTCTATGGTATAAGCTATGCTAGTTTTAGATACTGTGGATTAGTTCTAATCTCCTACCACTTGATGATTTACGAAAGGCGCTAACCATAATGTTGCCGTTTCCTATGTGGCAACATTATGGTTAGAGTGATTTACCAAGTCTTAATCTTGACTTTTAATAGTTTATTTTGAAAAAAAGAGTTTTCTTCCGGGGCATTTATCGGAATTAACCCTCCACATGCAGGTTTTGCAGTATAGGCAGGTACCCACATCCCGTCCTGACTTGGCATCGTTTGCCCAGTTCGGATTTACCAGAGTTCCTCTCCCAATGTCGACCATGTCTACACCGGTTTTTTGCAGAATTTCCTCAGCCTGTTCCGCGGATGTGATTCCTCCTACAGCGAAAACTGGAATGGAAACTCTTTTTCTGATTTCCTGTGCTGCGTAAATGCGGTCACTAAAAGGATAATTTTCGGGCTTTTCAGGATAGGATCTCTGTTCAAATCCATAGGAAATATCCAAAAAATCAACACCGTTTTCTTCAAGTTCTACCGCATGGGCAATGCTGTCTGCAAGAGTGGGCTCAAATGCCCCCAGACGTACCCCAATCACAAATGATTCCGGAACCCGACGACGAATTTCGCTAATGATCTCCAGTGCAAACAGGGATGGCTGCTTGCCGTAGACATCGGTTCGCCTGTTGACAAGAGTATTGTAAAACTGAGAAATTAAGTAGTTGTGACATGCATGAATTTCCACCCCGTCGTATCCGGCCTTTACTGCACGCTCTGCTGCAGTAACAAAAGAGTGCTGGATACGGTGCAATTCTTCAATGGTCAACGCACGGGCCTGTTTTTCCTTACCTTTGACATTGCAGGTGATATCGCTTGGACATACAGTATCCTCCATGAAACCAAAGACCCCCGCGTGATGGAGCTGCACAAAAATAGGAGTGTGATACTGATGAACGGCATCGGTAATTCTTTTAAGCCCCTCAATGTGCCCATCTTCCCAAATGCCGAGCTGGGTGTCTGTGAGCCGGCCGGTCCGTTCCACGCAGGTGCCTTCCTGAATAATAAGGCCTGCCCCGCCCTTAGCCATCTCCCTATAGTGTTCAGTTTGTCGGTCAGTTACAGTGCCGGTATCATCCGCCCAGTGATAAACCACCATGGGTGGGACGGAAATACGATTTTTTAAGGTCAGATTATGAATAGTAAGAGGTTGAAAAAGTTGTCTCATAATTAAATCTCCTTTACAGTGCAAGTTTTAAGATGTTACTATATAATAAACTAAACGTTTAGTTTTGTCAATCCTTGTTTTTTTATTAAATCTATTATATAATAAACATTGCTTATACCAGAGAATTGGTAAAGAAAAGCTATGACTCTATAATACGAGGAGGTTAATAGAATGGCAGAAAAAGGGCGTCCCAGAAGTGAAAAAACTGAAAAAGCTATTCTTGCGGCGGCATATAAGCTTTTAATGGAGGATGGATTTCAGTCGGTAACAGTGGATAGTATTGCAAAAGAAGCTGGTGTTAGTAAGGCTACAATTTACAAATGGTGGCCAAACAAGGCTTCTGTTGTAGCAGATAGCTTTTTTGCGGCGGCACAGCAGCGTATACACACACCAGATACGGGATCGGTAGAAAAGGATCTTTTACTACAGCTTGGCAATCTGAGTGATTTTTTGGAAACAGATAGAGGGCGTGTAATCACTGAGCTCATAGCACAGGGACAATTTGATCAAGATGTGGCAAACGCCTATCGGACACGGTATTTCGCACCACGTCGTCTGGAAGCACGGGAAATTTTACAGCGAGGATTGGACAGAGGAGAACTAAAAAAAGACATGAATATTGAACTGAGCATTGATTTGATTTTTGCCCCGCTATTTTATCGAATGCTGGTAACGGGTGCTGAAGTTGACTCTGATTTTATAAAAAATGTAGTTTTCTACGTCCTTACAGGCATTAAGGCATAATAGTCTCACTGCCCGTAGAACACTGGCTTCCCATCTAGTCCTTGTGCCCTTCCAGAAGTTACCTTTAGAAGTAATCTGGAAAAGTAAGAACATCCTCATATGGACCGGTGGACCGGTCGGAGCCAAAACAGGCGCCAGTCCCATATTCTCTTTCTGGGACTGGCGCTTTTCTTTTAAAAACCGGCCAGCTTGTCCTTGAAAGAATTACTACTTCCTCTTCTCTTCCATTGAAATATATTTATGAATCTGTATTTGACGTTACCTTTTGAAGCCGTTACTTGTATTTTTTATATTTGCTTTTATAAATATTTCATTCTAAATATGTAACACTGTTTTAATATAGTACTACTTTAGATCACGCTCTATACCTTTGAAAGGTTTTGTCGTTTTTTCCATCACTATTGATGGTTTAAGCATGCAGTGAACTAAAAAAACGACAAAACTATATCACTTTGAATTTCCAATGATATTCAAAAAAAATGATGCATTTTTCTGCGCACTCCTCTACAATGCAGTCAAGGCTCAATTCAATACTGTTTTACTCATTACTACTTTGGCACATAAAGAACAGGACTATTCATTACCGTAGATATATCTACTTTAACAATAGCCCCGTCTTAAAATATTTTATACTTTTTTCATGATTCTTCATGACCTTAGAAACTGTAAAAATCAATGATAACTATTTTTTGTCTTCAAATACTATCCAAATTGGAAATTTATAAATTTCATTCCAATCTTTATCCCGATATGAGAATCCAAAATACATAGGCTCTTTAGATAAACTTTCAAAATCGTCTGATAAAACTGGAACATAGCTGACAAATCGCCCGCATATTCTTCTTTTGAATTATAAACAGTTGAAGTAATGGATGTTGCA
Source organism: Lacrimispora celerecrescens (assembly GCF_000732605.1). Lineage (GTDB taxonomy): Bacteria > Bacillota > Clostridia > Lachnospirales > Lachnospiraceae > Lacrimispora > Lacrimispora celerecrescens_B. Next base: position 16,342 of record NZ_JPME01000039.1, read on the forward strand.
TTTGTATCAGTTGTTACGATATCAAAAATACGATACTTATTATCACTATTTTTCTCTGGCCTTTGAACAACAATTGCAGGTGTGGTTTGGCCGTTAATTGTAATATCTCTTCCCTCAATAAAACCTGGCACCATTATCTGATAATTTGTATCTCCCCAGTTAACAGCCTGATCTTCAGCGGCGCTTGCAGGAATAATCAACATACCAGCAAGTAATATTGTTGTAAATATAACCCTAAAAAACCCCTTCATACTTAAACCTCCTTTTTTAAACATAATATCATAATAAATTTAATATACAATACTATTTTATTGAAATTTCTTGGCCAACGTTCTGATCTCAAGATGAAGGCGGCGCTGGCATTCTAGCTGTTGATCTTAATTTCAGTGTCGCATATAACATCAAGCAGTTTTGTCGTTTTTCAAATATCTACGACAAAACCCTCCTGGCCCAGTATTTATAAGGACTCCCAGACTTCCAGAGTTTTGTCGAAAATTTTTTGGTTTTATTTACTACTGTTTTGTCGTCATCCATTCGCTGCAATTCATTACGTATACAATATTAGCATTATCCTAGTCCAATGATATTTATAAAAAATGATGTACTTTTCCGCGCATTCCTTTACAATACGTACAAGGATCCATATTACTTAAATTGGCATAATAATTCATTCAAACGTCTCTACTGTAACTTCATTTGTAATAAACCGATATTTAAAACGTACTGCCATATTATCTTTCTCCGTGGTAAAATGTGCCTTATTGCCTGAGCCACTTCTGGGATATTTATCTTCCTGATAGGTAGCTGACAACGTTCCGTAAGTTGCTACCGAATAATCATAGGTCCCTGCAAACGGTATAACCACAGACAATGTATAGGTGTTGTTACCTATGTAATACATCCGGGTCACTTCGCTGTTAGAATCGTTTTTTACTGCTCCCACATGAGACTGAAAACTTCCATATACCACTATTTTCTCCGGCAGCTTCATTCCGGTCCTTTCATCATAGACTTCACCGGCTCCATAGCGGATGAGCATCTCTGGATTGGCCGCTTTTTTTCTCAATTCATGATCAGTGGCCCATAACCGTTTCGCTGTCTCCTCCTGACTGAATCCCATGGGGCAATCGGAACTCTTCCGGTTTATCTGATAAAATTTCTGACTGTCCGGTTTCCCGTTGTCAGCTCTTATTCCTGTGACCGCCCCATCTCCAAGCATACGGCGAAATGGCAGTTCAAAGTAAGCATTGGGATTATTAATCTCTGTCCATTTGTAAGTATACTCGAGAAAGTGATTTCGGCTCTCTTCTGACTGATTGGCAAACCAGGCAATCTGATCATATCCCCACCAATCCCTCCATGCCAGCTCTTCTCTTGAATAGGAATCCCGGTCTTCCACCACTAAACCGCCCCAATTATCATACTCCATCAAATAAGGCATAGTGTCTGCAGACCAACCATTGGGGTTTTCTCCCCCTTCACTGTAGCCCTCTCTCACCAGCACCAGCTTCTCTCCGGGTACTTCCAGAAGAGGAACTCTGGTAAATGGCATAGCGTGATAATCAAACAGCAGCTTTCCACGGATATTTACGCCATGGGTATGGGCATCTAGAAGCACCTTGTGCCTTCTCCCATGTACTTTGGCATATTCCCGTATCATGGCAAAAAGCTGCGCTGTCTTTTCCATACCCGGATCATGCGCTGTGTATAGATGCACCTGTCCCATATGCAAAGCTTCATATCCACAGTCAATATATCTGGTTGCACGGTAATAAAACCACATCTGCGCTTCCTGGCGGGAAAGATCCGGGATACCTCCATTTTTAGACGGATCTTCTCTGCGACTTATATAACCGGAGGATTCATCCGCAAACAATGCCTCCTGCAACCGAAAGGTTCTCTCTTCCGGCTTCATCCCAAAAGCTTTGAATACATAGTCCGGTATCCTGATCTCCTCCATCCGCTCCACAATCCACTCAAACACGCAGGCCTGAAGAATAATCTCAGGATCCACAGCATGTACTTTTTCTGCCAGTTCTCTGGAAAGACGAAAATGCGCTTCGTCCTCCATTGGCATATACCATATGCCGGATGCCCTACCCAGAAATTTTACGCCCATCTCTTTGATAACGCGCAGATCATCGGTAAGGGTTTTACTTTCGAATAATCCTGCTGCAGTTACACAACGTGACAGATAGCTCTCCAGCACTTCCCTTGATATCGTTTCATAAAATACAAAATCCATCTATCGTTTCCTTTCTCACTGTTTTTCCAGAAATTTCACTATAGTAATGATGCCGGCCCCGCTGGCCCCCTCCCTCATTTCCTCAGTTTCAGAGCGTATCACAGATGGTCCCACCATATCCAGATGAATCCACCGGGTTCCCGGTTCCACAAACTTCTCCAGAAAGCAGGCCGCCACACTGGCTCCGGCGACTTTTCCCGGCGCATAATTGGCAAAGTCTGCGACTGAACTTCGCTCCAGAAGCTTATGATAACAGGAGTCCAGGGGAAGCCTCCAGAACTTCTCTTCTGACTCCCTGGCAGCCTTCAGCCAGTGATTCAACAAATCTTCATCATTTACAAATAACCCGGTAAATGAATCTCCCAGTGCGGTATGAACCGTATAGGTCAGCGTCGCCATATCAAGCACAAAAGCCGATTTTTGCTGCTGTGCATAGGTGATACCGTCACAGAGCACCAGCCGGCCTTCTGCATCCGTATTATAAATCTCAACAGTTTTTCCGGCCAGTGTCGTAATTACGTCTCCCATTTTTACCGCATCGGAGCTGATGACATTTTCTGCCAAAGTTAAGATTACCATAAGATTCTTTTTTACTTTATTACGTACCAGGATTTCAAAAGCTTCAAGCACGCCTGCGGCTCCGCACATATCAAACTTCATGCCGGTCATACCCTCCATGGACTTTAAGTGGTATCCGCCGGAATCAAACATCAGGCCTTTTCCCACCAGCGCAATCCGTTCGCCTCCCGGCAGTCCTTCATACTGAAGAATCACCATGGCTGCCTCCCGGCTGCTTCCCTGGTTTACAGCCAGCAAACCACCGCAGTTCAATTCTTCCAGTTCCCGATTCCTTAATGTCTGGCAGAAAACGCCAAGGTTTTCTGCCAGATTTTCGGCATAGAGGACCAGATCCTCCGTATGCAGATAATTGTTCGGAAGATTCCCCAGAGTACGGGCATATCCCCTGCATTTACCCATGTTTTCCCCTCTGAAAAGAATCTGTTTCCACGTTTTATCCGATATTCCTGTATATCTGTCTTCCCTTTCTTCAATAGTCCCATTGTTACCCACAACAAAGGTATAACAGGTTTCTCCATAATCAGCCAGGCCATCACGGTTCTCATAAATTTCTTTGGGGCTCAGACCTTTTAATGCCTCTTTATGAAAGCAGTAAGCCCCATCATACAGGCCGCAGACTCCATGTTCTACGGCCTGTGTCAGTTCTTCCGTTGTGAATCCCAGCTGATCCAACCGAATCTGACAGTCACCTTCCCCTTTCTTTCCCAGCTTTCTGAAAAAAGAAAACAGTGATTCTCCATGTTCCGGACGTAAGTTCCTGCTTTCGGGGACAGGGCTGCGGGTGATTTGTATTCTCATGTTCACGGCTCCTTCTTTATTCCAGTTCCAGCAGCAAAGTCTTTATTTCATAAGGCTTCAGCGGTACTTGAATCTCTCCCGGGTTAAACATTGTCTCTTCTTCCATCAGATTACACTCACACCATTGTTTCACCGGCAGTATGCTGCTGATTTTCACATCACATCTTCTTCCTTCAAACTCATGGAAGCGAAGTATGATGCGTTCTCCGTTTTCTTCACGTTTCAGCGCATCTACAACCAGATTCTCCTGATTAAATGAAATCCAGCTCTCACTTCCCAGTCTGTTTTGACCCGGCTTTCCGGTCAGCGGATTATTTAAATCAAATGCCTGCTGCTCAATGCCCGCCTGATACCATTCCTTATCATGAGGCAAAATTGCATACGTAAATTCATGGGTTCCAAGGTCTGCTGTATAATCTGGATCCACTGCAGATTTTAAAAGAGTCAAGCGGATGGTATCCTCTTTTACATCGTGGCCATACTTGCAGTCATTTAACACGGCCATTCCATAGCCGGTTTCCCAGATATCCACCCATTTGTGAGCTGCCACCTCAAACTTAGCAGCTTCCCAGGTTGTATTTCTGGTAATCGGCCTGCGGATATTTCCGTTTTGAATATCAAACCGGGCATCTACCGCACGTACATCCACGGGAAAGCTGGCCTTTAACAACTTCTGACGCTCTTGCCAGTCTACGATCGTCTTAAAATCAATCCGCGGACTTTCTTCATACAGGCACATCGTCTGCCGAATCCGGGATTTATGATATAGCCAAGTAAACTCCACTTCCCAGCCCAGACTATGTTTTCTGGTATTGACTTCAATGCAGTTCTCCACTGTCTCTCTTTTTAAGTCAATGGTAGGCTCCAGTTCCCAGGCATCAAAACATCTGGGTTTGTCTTCAAACATCTGAAGCACGTTGGCGTATTTCCCTTCCGGAAGAACTTCCCGCTCTGCTTTTTTATCGAAGATACGGTTTAACTGACCCTTTTCATTCCAGGAAATCGTGTAAAATGGCGTATCAATCTGAGATGCTCCTACCTTAGAATATGAAAGCTCCGCACCGGTATGCCCGGCTTTTGGGGGCACCAGGCGGAAAGCGTAAAATGAGAATGGCTGTAACTGGAAAACCCATATAAGCACCCCGTTTTCTTTCCAGACTGCTTTTACTTCCTGACCGTCTTCATCTATCACCATATACCCTTTATAATGAGAAAGCTCTGTATCGGTCATACGGATAAGAGCTGCCCCGCTTCTCACCCAGTTCGAGTTATTGAACACCGTATAACATCCTGCTTCCGGTACATAAAGCGCCTGATTCACCGCTTCCATGGTTTCCTTTATCAGCTGCAGGGCCCGGCCGTATTCCACATGGCTGTCCTCATACACTTCTTTAATAGAAGAGCCTGGAAGAATATCGTGGAACTGATGGCACAGCACAATTTTCCACGCTTTTAAAAGATTATTATAATCATAAGGTACTCCCGCAGTTACCCCGGCCAGTACGGAAAGCATCTCTGTATCACGAAGAAGATATTCCATTCTCCGGTTCATCTTCTTATTGTAGGCTTGGGAAGTATAGGTCCCCCTGTGAAACTCCAGATACAATTCGCCATCCCACACGGGAATATAGCCCTCCATAGGATTTTCTTTCAATGTCCGGTTTAGACGGCGGAAATATTCCGTAGGCATCTCCATCTTAACATGGGGCAGGCCGGGAATCTTGCCGGCGGCTTCTGCCTGTTTTATCTGGGTTCTGGTAGGGCCGCCTCCCCCATCACCGAATCCAAAGGAAATCAGCAGATCTTTATTGGTATCCTTATTTTTATACTGCTCCCACACACCCTTTATGGCGTCTGGACTGGTATTGCCATTATAGGTATAGTAGTCCTCTCCCGGATCTGTTGTTGTGATAAAATGGGCCGTCACTTCAGTTCCGTCCATTCCTTTCCAGCGGAAGGTATCATAAGGCAGACGATTGGTGTCGTTCCAACTTATTTTTGTGGTCATAAAGGTATCTATCCCAGATTTTTTTAAAATTTGGGGCAGTGCCCAGGAGTATCCGAACACATCCGGGAGCCATAAGTATTCGCTTTCATAACTGAATTCCTGTCTAAAGAATTTTTTTCCAATAAGAATCTGACGAATGATAGATTCTCCGGAAGCTAAGTTGCAGTCGCACTCCACCCACATGGCTCCGGAGGGTTCCCATCTCCCCTCTTTCACACGCTTTTGAATGTATGTATAAATATCAGGATAATCTTCCTTGATAAACTCGTATAACTGTGCCTGTGTCTGAAGAAACCGATATTCAGGATACTTCTCCATAAGCCGGTTCACGGTAGAAAATGAGCGTGCAGCCTTTTCTCTTGTATGGCGCAGCCGCCACAGCCAGGCCACATCGATGTGCGTATGTCCGATCAGACTTACGTTCACGTCCGGCTTTCCCCTGCCATCCATCTTTGAGTCAAGAAACTGCCAAGCTATTTTCACAGTCTCATAAAATTCTTCACTTCCGGGCTCTGTAAAGTTAATCTTGGTAAAAGTATGGACCAGAATATTTAAGATCCATTCTTTATACTCATTTCCCACCGGCAGCAAGTCATATGTCTCAAGTGCCGCCTTTGCCAGATAATACAGATCATCTGTGGGATGATCAAGAATTCCTATCTGCACCCGGCGGATTTCCATCATCTTTTCCTCAGGAATTCCTCCGCCGCTTAGTCCCGACCACAGACGAAATTTTAACTCCTGGAAATTGCCATTTACTGCCGGCTCCAAAAACACTTCATGGTGATTTCCGTCCACTGCCTGATAAGGCTTTCCGTTTAAGTACAGTAAACTCTCGAAATCCCCGTTATTTCCTGTTCCGGTCCGGGCACCGAAGTCAAACAGTCCCAGTACCTCTTTATCGTTCCATTCCTGGGGAATCTCTACGTCAGCAGTCAGCCAGTTATAACGATCCCATCCCTTCCAGCAAAAACCGGTTTCCACCGGCTGTCCTGCCCCTTGGGGAATTCGGTTGCCTATTGTCCCATGATCCTCCCATAATAACAACCCTTCCAGGTCTTTTCTGTCTCTATATCTAAGGCTTTCCAGCTCTTCTATGATATTTTTAATTCTGTCCCGATTGTGAAAATCAAATGGCATTTTTCATTCCTCCATACGCTTCATCGTATCTATCCACCAGCTGCTTTGCCAATGAATAGGAATTCACCAGAGGATGCAGCGTCAGCGCTCTTATGGCAGTTTCTCTTGATTGTGTTTTCACAGCTTCAATCGTAAGTTTCTCATACCACTTAATCAGGCGTATCAATAAATAACAGTCTTCCGGCACCTCTTCGATCTTAACCGGACAAATACCATCCTTGGATACCAGACAGGTGGTTTCAATCACGTCCTGATCTTCAAGCCCCGGAATGCTTCCGTTATTTTCGATGGAAAGCACAAGATACTTTCCCTCTTCCCTCTGCATTCCCTCGATGCAGTCCAGCATAACACCGGCATACCCCATGCCCTCAGGAACCTCAAGCTGTCCCTTTTCAATCAGCGGCCGCTTTTCAAGACCGGTTTCGATGCTCATGTAGGAGTTTTCCCTGAGCTGCATATAATAAAGGAAAACCTGCAGCGCTCCTTCCGGATCCCCATCCATATCCATGGCTTGCAGCTCCTCCATCATCCTGATATTGACGGCTTCAATCGTCTTTCCTCTGGTTGCTCCCGATATTTTTATATTTTCAAGTGCCTTTTCCCTATGGTAGTAATAATATAGGTATTCATTGGGAAGGAATCCAATCGAACGCAGCTGTTCCGGATCAAAAATTGAAAATTCCTGTATATGCTTTAAAAACCCGTCATCGGCCAGAAGCTCCGGCAGGATTTCTTCCCCTTTCTTTTTTACGCTGCGAATCCAGGAGAGATGATTCAATCCGAAAAATTCCACGTAAAGCTCATCATCCGTCACTTCCAGTGCCTTTGCCATGCGGAATTTTGTGCTGCTTGGAGCATCACAGATTCCGATGACCCTGGAATATCCGGCACTATGCAGCGCCTGAGTTACCAGACCCGAGGGATTCGTAAAATTAAAAATCCACGCCTCAGGTGCGTGTCTTTTTATCATCTCGCAGTATTTCAACAACACCGGTATTGTTCGCACAGCCATGGAAAATCCCCCTGCTCCTGTGGTTTCCTGACCAATAACTCCCAGGTCCAGTGCGACTGTCTCATCGATTACCCGGGATGAATCTCCACCCACACGAAGGGTCGTTACAATAAAGTCTGCCCCCCTTATAGCCTCCACCGGATCAGATACAGCCCATAACTTTAAATCTTTCTGTTCACGATTTACCACATGCTTACAGAGCTTTTCAATAATTTTCTGCTTTTCCTCCTGGATGTCATAGAGAACAACTTCATCGATATTTAGATTTTTATAACGTTTTAAAAGACCATTTATAAAAATAACGGTACGTACGCCCGCTCCTCCAATCACTGCAATCTTCATTTTGCCATCCTCCTTTCTTTATAAGTCTGAATAAACTCCATAAGCCTGCTCTCTGTGGGAAACCCTGTGTTTCCTCCAAGTGCAGTAACTGACAAAGCACCGCAGCCATTCCCGCACCGCAGAGAATCCTCTGGTGATTTTCCTTTTAAAAATCCATACAGAAATCCCGCATTAAAGGAATCTCCGGCTCCGGTGGTATCTATTGTCTCCACCGTATAAGCGGCTGCCTCATAAATATCTTTCCCTTTTACGGCAATGGAACCCTGTTTTCCCATTTTAATCACTGCCAGTCGGCAATACGCTGCAAAATCCAGCGCGGCCTCTCTGGCATCATCTTTCCGCCCGTAATGCCGTGCTTCTGTTTCATTCATAAACAGTACGTCAATATATGGAAACAACTGATAAATCTCCCGTTTCCATTCCCCTGTGGAATCCCAGCCTAAGTCAAAAGAAACCGTAGCCTGTGTCTCCTCTTTGATTCGCCGGAGGAATCTTAGATAAGAATCGTGATTTGCCGAACCCGCATATCCTGTCACATGAATATGAGAAGCATCATTTACCTTCTCTACATCCACGGTATCAATATTAATTCTTTCATTCGTTCCGCGAAAGGTTAAAAAAGACCTGTCTTTTTCGTTTGTAAAGCTTAAAGAAATGCCTGTCTTTTGTGTTTTGCTTGTTCGGAGAAGGGAATCGTCTATATTATTTTCCCGAAATATCTTTCGGATGAACGTTCCATAGAAATCATCCCCCACCTCCCCCTGGAACACGGGATGCAGCCCCAGTTACCCACACCCAATGCAAACAGGCGCCTCCGCCGCCTACAAAAGTCTCCATAACCGGAACCTCGTTCTCCTGTCCCGGCTCAGGGAACTTTTCTACATCAGGTATTACAATATCAATATTTACATCACCGTAAACGTATAAATCCCATCTTTTTTTGTTCATTCTCACTCCTTGGGATACTCACCCTTTGACCGCGCCAATCATAGCGCCTTGGGCAAAATATTTCTGAATAAAAGGATAAACACAGAGAATCGGTACTGTTGTTACCACAACTGCTGCCATTTTTAATGAATCCGAAGTTACGGATGCCGTGTTATGGGCAAGTGCCTGCGCCACGGAAGTAACCTCACGCTGAGAACTCATGGCTTTCGTCAGCATTTGCTGCAATACGGTCTGAACCGGCCATAACTTTGTATTACTCATATAGAATGCTCCGGCAAACCAATCGTTCCAGTGATTCACTGCCGTATAAAGTCCCACTACAGCAATTACCGGTTTACTTAAAGGGAGCATGATTTTTGTATAAATCTGAAAATAACCGCATCCATCAAGTTTTGCCGACTCTTCCAGACTGTCCGGTATCCCCTCAAAGAAGCTTCTCACCATAATAAGGTACGTTACACTCACCAGACTGGGAATTACGTATACCCAGAAAGAGTTCAGCAAATGCAAATTCTTATACTGGATATAAGTAGGAATCATACCGCCGCCAAACAACATGGTAAAGGTAATCAGAATCGTGATAGGCTTACGTCCGGGAAGATCATACTGTTTCAGTACAAAGCCTGCCATCGTAGTGACCATCAGACTTAAAAAAAGTTCCGATTCCTGTTCTCGCCAAAGTGATGCTATATGCATTCATGATGCTTCCGTCTTTAAATACCTCTTTAAAATTGTTTAATGTAAATTCTCTTGGCCAGAACCAGATACCGCCTCGGGCGGCGTCCTTTCCATCATTAAAAGAAAGAGCCAGTACATTTAAACACGGGAGCAGAATAATCAGACAAAGTGCAATGATTATAATATAAATTAATATCTGCATTGCCAGGTCCATTGGGTTTGTCTTTAAAATTTTTTTCATTCTCTGCCCAATCCTTTCCTCTTTCTTCGGGGGCCGCAAAATGAATCTTCTTACAAGACATAAGCCGCATCTTATTGAATTTTTGCATTTTGCGCCCCTCCATATCTTATTTATAAAATGTTACTGATTCCGGATTTTCATCGTAAACTTTTTTCACATGATTTTCAAATCTTTCCACACCTGCTGCTTTAAGCTGAGCACGGAAGGACTCAATAATGGATTTTACCTCATCATCTGATTTTGCGAAGCATGCCTGTATGAAGGTTTCCTTCCAGTCCAGAAGCTCCATCTGCATCTTAACATCCGCCAGTTCATCTGCTGATAAGTATGCCGTGGCATCAAGCCCCGGAACCAGTTTCTTTTCCACAGGATAATCCCTGGCGATCGTTACACTTCTAGCGAAAGCGGACTCACCTGCGGATGCACCGGGACGTGGCTCCCCAAAGTTATCAATATTGTTTTTATTGGTCAGTACAAATTCAAAAAAGTAATTTCCTGAACCGCCAAGGCCTGAACCAACGGTATTAATCAGATAATCGGTATCGCCATCATTCAACTTTTTGACAACCTCATCCTTTAGCCGCGGATAGCCGTCTACCATGTCATAGGATACTCCCTCAGCACCATACTGGGCGATGATCTGTCCTTCCTTTGTGGACAGCCAGTCAAAGAATTTGAAGATCTCTTCCGGATTCTCAGCATTTGCAGAAATTGCCATACATCCACGGTGAGACTTTCCGTGTACCACTTCCTTGTTGTCTCCCTGAATATCATTCAACGGGCCAAGAGGTACCCAGTCATCACTTCCATATACGATTTCTTCATAGTTATGAACATCTGCCATGATTGCCGAGCTGTGATTTCTGGAAACTTCTTCTGCACGGGTGGAGTCCATGGTAAAGAACTCAGGATTCATAAGTCCTTCGTTAAGAAGCTTTCTGACAAAGTTAATCTGGTCATAAGCATAATCTGTTTCAGCAATGTGTTTTACTTTTCCATCTGTATCCAGATTATAATTATCACTGACACCCCAGTGATATCCGGCGGTGATAAATTTCAGGGGATCTGCAGAACCACCCCAGTATTTCGGCCCCAATGGATATACATCATTGCCGTTATCATCCTTAAAGCCGCCTTCTTTAATCTTAACCAGCAGGTTATAAAAGTCGTCCTGTGTATTAATTGTTCTCGGATCAATACCAAGTGCATCCGCAATGGCAGACTGGATGTACATACCGCCCACATACTCTTCCTCCGCATTGTATTCCAGAGAACGGTCAATCTCGTCGATATTCATCTGCCACATATAAACACCGTCCAGATTTTTTCTGAACACAATATTATCATGGGTATCCTGCGGAAGGTAACCATCTTCATAATATTTGGAATAGACCTTACTGTTCTTCATATAATCGGAAACATCTGCAAACATGCCATCCTTGGCAGCCTTATACAGCAGTGGGAATTCCTTTCTTGTGGAGTCATCCAGATAGCTGACAATCACATCCGGGATGGTTCCTGATGCAAATTGGGAAGCCATTACTTTTGAGTCACTGTCTCCGGGTGTATATCGGACATCCAGTTTAATGCCCGTCAGCTCCGTAATCTTCTTCATTGTTTCCGTATTGTTAATATCATCCGGAAGCGTATTCCCGATATCGTCCACATAGGCTTGAACCGTAATGGTACGGTCTGCAATCCAGGTATCCGGCTTATTGGAAGAATCTGTGCTGCTTCCTTCGCTCTTTGCAGTACTGCTGCTGTTACCCTGGCTGCTGCATCCTGCCAGCGTGGTCAACGCCATGGCTCCGGCCATAGACACTGCCAGCCAACGTTTTAAGGTTTCCCTTTTCATGTTTAAACCTCCCTTAAAAATATAATTATAAAAACATTACCAAAGTCCGACCTCAGTAACCTTCTTACTGAGTTTATTGCATACTACGACCAATACAAGACCTACAAATCCCTGTATCAAGCCAATTGCAGTCGCATAACCAAACTGTCCGCCCTGAATACCGGTCCGAAGTACAAAGACATCGAGAGTATCCGCCAGTGACATGTTACCGGGCGTGCGCAGAAGCCAGATTTGCTCTACACCGGAGGAAAGCAGTCCTCCCACTCCCATGATGAACAGAAGGCCTATGGTTCCTCGTATACTTGGCAGTGTAATATGCCACATCTTTTTTAACTTGCCGCAGCCATCCATTTCCGACGCTTCGTACAGAGAAGTATCCACCGAACTGATTGCCGCAAGATAGATAATGGAATCCCATCCGATATTCCTCCACAAATCCATAGAAAACAGAATGCGGAAAAAATATTTTGCATCCATCAGGAAAAACGTACTTCCATCTCCTCCCAATGCTGAAATCGCCTGATTCAGCACACCTGTGTTGGGCGCCAGAATTCTCTGCAGCATCGTAACGATAATAATCGAAGATAGAAAGTGAGGCAGATATGTAACCGTCTGTGTAACCTTCTTGAACTTCATGCTGCGAAGCTCATTTAACATCAGTGCCAGTATTATGGCAAAAGGAAATTCCAAAATACATTTAATCACACCCACGGTTAACGTGTTTTTTACCAGCCTTGGAGCGTCATAGCTGGAAAAGAACGTCTTAAAGTACCTAAGTCCCACCCATGGGCTTCCCCAGATTCCTTTTTTAAATGAATAATCCTTAAAGGCCAGTACCAAGCCTGCCATGGGTACATAGCAAATCAATATGTAGTAAACAATACAAGGCAGAAGCATCACATACAGCGGCCAGTATCGAAACAGCCTTTTTCCCAGCGGCTGTTTTGGCGGCTCATATTGCATAAAATATTCCCCCTTTTTGATGGCTTTTCTTTAAATCCATTCCAGCAGAGCGCAGACAGGATAATGGTCCGACAGCCATACGCCATCTTCCCTCTCCTCCCATTTATTCACGGACCGGCATCTAAGACCGGTGCTTTCACCTTTTAAGTTTCTGATAAAAATATAGTCTATACGCTCCGGTTCATCTTCCGGTTGAAAGCCGTGATAAGTAATTCCTATCCCATCAGTGATATTCCGATACTCCGGACGCTGCTTTATCTCAAGAAACTCTTCGCCCTCCGGCTCTGCATTAAAATCACCTGCCAGAATTACAGGTGCTTCAGGAAAAAGCTTTGCTTCCTCCACCTTTTTAAGTACCTGCCTTAGTCCCAGAATTCTTGCCTGCACTCCCTGATGGTCCAGATGAAGATTTAAAAGACGGAACACCTGTCTTTCCTCCAGATCTTCAAACAACGTTTCAGTGCATACCCGGGGACAGATTGACTGTTCTTCATATCTGCTGGCAGGCCGGTAAGGCTGTAAAGAAAGCCAAAAGGTTTCCATGGAAATCAGATTCAGCCGTTTCTTTTTGTATGCCACAGCCACCTGTTCGTCCTCCAGCGTTTCACTTCTCCCGCATCCGACCACATAATAATCCTCTAATACGTCTTTTAACCATGCTGCTACATGAGGAAGCACCTCCTGAAAACAGATCAGATCCGGTTTCTCCTTTTGTATTTGTTTCAGGATCAGTGATTTTCGATATCGGAAACTATTACCCTTATCCTGATCGTAATCACATCTTATATTGAATGTTACGAGTTTCAGCATATTTGGCCCCCCCTATAACCAGAGCCATACAGGCTGACTCCACGCCTTTTTCCCATGAGAATCCTTAAGCGTCACACGTACATACTCCTCGTCGCCTTTCAGTTCAAACGCCCCCTCTGTTAAGTTTTCTGCATCACTGTGCAGATGGCCGCCCCGGTGAGGTGTCTGAAAATAGATGTCCTGACAGGCTGAACAGGTTACCACTGCCTGTTGATCTTTTACATAAAAGTCCTCAATCAGAGGACCGCTGGACGCGAAAAGGCTGCCATCTTTCAATGCCTCCATGATCCCTCTGTGAGTAAATTCCCTGGTTTTAACCATAACAAAACCGCCCAGACTATGTTCTTCCAGATCATGTGCATCATCTGTAGCAAAGCAGTTAATCCTGTTTCTCACGAAGAGAAAATGGTCGTAGTACGATTCCGAGCTGCCGTTATTTGTTTCAAATTCTGATCCATGATTATAGATTTCCATTCCTATCATACCTTGCAGATACTTGATATCAACAGAGTCCACTTTCGACCAGTACGGATGTGCATATAATGTGACATTTCCCTTCTGCCCAAAATATTCTATGATCCTCTCGGGGGTACTTAAGGCATTTCGCTTTCGCTCCTCCAGAAACGTATAACCTTCCGGGATTTTATTGGTTTCCGGCAAGCCCAGCCCAACCAGATGATGATCCTTTCTCGCAGGAAGTTCTATATCCAGTTCTGTGCCCGGGAATACCAGAAAATCTTCCCTGCAAAGCTCAGGGTGGATTCCATACACCCAGTGATCCGTGATCGCCAGAAAATCATACCCTTTGCCACGGTAATGTTCCGCCACTTCCTCTGGCGTATTCACCCCATCAGACCAGGTAGAATGGGTATGGAGGTTCCCTTTTTTATAGCTTCCCTCTTTATACAGAGTTCTCTTTTCCAAATAAAGCTTCCTTTCCGGCCCTTCTCCTGGGCCTCTTGATTGTCTTCCAATATATGTAGTATATCAAAACATTGTTTTTCTCATAATGCACACAACTTTCAAAAAAACTGGATATTTCTACGATTGTTCTCCGATGCTTGACATTCCAAAAATGATTGCTTATTCTTGACTGGAATCAACAAAAAATATAAATGGAGATATACGACTATGGTTGAAATGAAAACTGTCTATCAGGTCCAGGGAAAACTGTCAAAAGATTTTGTCGGGCAGATTTCCTATACCGTCTGTCTGGATGAAACCTATGAAGAACTGGATATCGAATTTTTTTTCGGGCCCAGGCACTTTTCTCCCGAAGATATAACGCCGGGATTGAAACAAAGGCTGCTTGATTACTGTAAAGAAGCCTATGATTTAACCTTATCTTCCCCGGAAGAACTTGAGAATGCCATCTATGGCCAGATGAAAACTGAGATTCATACACTGGCAATGTTAAACGATGAATTCATCGGATGCATCCATCGGCAACTGACCACCAGGCATATGCACTTTACTCCCGAAGAAGCTACAGAAGGCTGCATACCGCAGGCCTCTATTGAAGGCGTTTTAAAGGTTACAATTCTGGCTTTTTCCGTGCTCCTTGATAACACGGATTACACCCTGACTGTGCGGGTACGATGATAGGAGGAACCTGACATGTATAAAAGACTGGAACTACACAATCATACCAACGAATCGGATGCTTCCTGCACCTGCCGTGAACTGACGGAGCTTATGGCAGATGATCAAGTGGATGCTTTTGCTCTCACCGATCACAATACCATATCCGGACATAAAAAAATCCAGGCAATACTGGAAGAAACGCACCTGCCCATATCTTTTATTCCGGGCATGGAATATACAACTTACTATGGTCACATTCTCTGCCTGAACTTAAAGGAGTATGTACCCTGGGAGAACATCAACAAACACAAACCGGAGCTGCTCTTTTTGGCTGCCCGCGCCAAAGGTGCACTGGTGGGTATCGCACATCCCTTTTCCTATGGCTGGCCTTTTGCCAGGGTTGCCGGTTTGTAATGACTGTTACTGACTATTCCTGCTGTGATTTTATCGAGATTTTCAATAATCCCGAACCCCTTCATGAGGTAAATGAAAAGGCTGTGATGCTCTGGGAATCTCTGGTGCTTTCCGGCGAAAAGCTATCTGCTACCTGCGGCATGGACCTGCATGGCAACGGCTCTTTTTCCGGACATTACGCCACCTATATTCAGGGTGAAAAAGACGGTGACGTAAGCCAGGAACTGGCAGATGCCATACATACGCAAAAAACCTGGGTATGCAAAGGTCCTTTGCTGGAAATCCATAGGGAGAATGGCATGATTCATTTTACTCTTTACCAGACAAAAAAAACGGGATACACTCTTGCCCTGCCTGAAGATTATATCATCACTCTGAAATCTGGTTCAGCCACCTTAACCTGCCATGTGCATGACCGGATTTCGGTAACTGAATTCGGAAAGGATACCATAATTATTCCAAAGCTTTACGAAAAAGAAGTCATTTTAGAAAACCTGGTGTGTGTAAGTCCGGTGATTTATTTATGACTATGGGATTAGGCGCATATCACTAACGCAGATAGAGTTACTCCCGATGGTAGCGGTTAAAACTGCAGTTTTAAGGTACGCCATTGAATTGAGAAAGCCTGATACGGTTGATATAATAGAAAAAACACCGTTTTTTAGTAGAGATTCTACAAAATTTAACGGTGTTTCCCTTTTTACATCCTGTTTTGTTCCCGATAACCAAGAGGAGTCATACCTGTGTGTTTTTTGAATACACGGAAAAAATACTGACTGTCTTCATATCCGGTCCGCTTTGCAATATCTACCACGCTGAGTTCCGAATTCTCAAGCAGTTCCTGTGCCTTTTTGACTTTTAGTTCCGTAATATAATTCACAGCAGACTTTGAGGTCTCCGCTTTAAATATGGACGAAAAATAATTTGGACTCATACCATAGCTCATTGCTAAATCATTAATTGCGATATCTTCACTGTAATGTTCCTGAATATACCGGACCGCCATCTGGATTTTGCTCCTGGCATTCATGTCGTTCACAGCTTCTGCACGGACACACTCCATAATAATATCGGTAATACGCTGTTGGATTTCAGAAGCCGACTGAATCTGATCCGGCAGATTAAAACTCATCAACAGTTTTTCCATACTGGAAGCTTTTCTTTTCTTATCATAATGTTTAAGAATTACGTTTAAAATCCGCACCCACATAATTCTTAAATAAGGCGTCCCATACTTACGCATCAGTTCTTCCGAAAAAATTTCCTGCAAAAGATTTTTTATCTTATGAATTTCATTTTTCTCCAAATAGGAATCCAGCAGATGAATCTGAGAAACCGGAAATTTCTGTTCGCTGAAGATCCCGGTATCCTCATAGAAGTATAGATTGGAATCCCCATAAATGATTCTCTGTTTCAAAGCTCCAAGTGCTTCTGAAGCTGACTTTCTTCCAAGTAAAAGCGTATATCTGCTCACCCCTAACGTCAGATAAATATTCATCCGCTTTTCCAGAACAGACCTCATCTCAAGGAAAATACGCTCCACTTCATTCCTCAGCCTCTTTTCGTCCTCCATAAAAAAGATTGCATACAATTGATTATTGTCAGAAAGGCTGTTCACAATCTGTTTTCCGCAGGAAGATTCCAGTTCAAGGAGAACATTTCGAACAGAAAACCGTATTAAATCACAATCCATCCGGCGAAACTTCATATTGTCATAGGTTTCTCCGCTGATATGAATAACAGACAGCATCATAAACACATCTCTGCTGCAGTCACCGGCATCTATTCCGCAGACTTCGCTAAAACCCTTATAATCCATGGTTTCAGCTGAAGTGTCAAAAAGCAGTGCATTGATTGCCTTTTCCTGAAGGTATTCCTGCTTTTCCCGATCCATCCTCGTCTGCCTCCACATGGCGCTTCTGATTTTAGAATCCCGCTCCATATCCTGATATAGCTTCTTAAACGTTTTTTTTTAATTCTTCATTGGACAGAGGCTTCAACAGATAAGCTTTTACTCCCAGGCGAATTGCAGTTTCTGCATAAGAAAACTCTGCATACCCGCTCAAGACTACAAACTGCATGTCTTTTTGAAGCTTTTTTATTTCATGAATCAGGGTGAGCCCGTCCATGTCCGGCATCCTTATATCCGTAATCACAATATCAATCGGATGATTTTCTACAGCCTCCAAGGCTGCCTTACCATTTGCTGCTTCAAATATTTCATAAGTATCAATTTTCAGATATTCCAGCCGTGCCCGCAATCCCTGGCGTATTAATTCTTCATCATCTACAATCAGTAAATTATGTCTCATCCGCCTCACCTCCTTTGACTACAGGAAGACGAAGTGTAAACCGGCTGCCCTGATACGGATGACTTTTTATGATTATTCCATACTGCTCCCCACAAAACAATTTAATCCTCTGGTTTACATTCTTGATTCCTATGCTTTTATTTTTCTTTTTATCCGGTTCGGTGCTGTTAATATATGCGCTTAACGCTTCCACGCCCTGACTGTCCATGCCCACGCCGTCATCCTCAATACAGATACAGAGCATATCATCTTTTTCATAAGCGGAGATTTCAAAAGTTCCTGTACTGGTCAGTTCACCCAAACCATGAACAATCGCATTTTCCACAATCGGCTGCAAGATAAACCTGGGAAGGTAATACTTCTGGTCATCCACCTCAATATTGTAGAAAACCTCAAAACGATTTCCATACCTGATTTTTTGAATAAAAATATAGTTCTTAATATGGGCCAGCTCCTGTTCCAGTGTTACGATCTCACCATAATCCTTTCCCAGGCTGTACCGGAAAATCTCCCCCAGCCTTTGACACATATCACAAACCACGAATACCTGCTTCACTGCTGCAATAGAACTGATTGTCTCCAAGGTATTATATAGAAAATGAGGATTAATCTGCAGCTGCAGATTCAAAAGCTGGTTTTCCTTATTTTCCAGCTGTTGGATATAATTCTTTTTGATCAGCTGATCCAGCTTAAGCAGCATATGATCAAATTGGTGATCCAGTTCTGCAATCTCATCTTTTCCTTTAATAGGAGCCTGTATGGTCAGATCTCCGGTTTCTGCTGTGCGGAACTTCTGAAGCAGAAGGGCAATCCGGGAGGAAAAACCTCTGCTGTACACATACGAACAGCCGATGATGATCAGGATCAGAACTCCTATTAGCGGGAGCACCAGCCACTGGATTTCTGCTCTTCTTTCCAGTATTTCCTTATTGTTAAAAAGGAACAAAAGCTTCATCCCGTAGCTGTCTAAGTCTTTCTGCTCGACCACATAGGTGTTGATTTCCTGAATGGAACCGCTCTTTGGGTTTTCTTTGTCATGGTTCTTTAAATATGCCTGCAAAACCGGAGCAGTATCTGCATTAGTGGAATATAGTATCTCCGAATCCCCGCTATATGCAATTACATCATAGGATGCATTGTTGTCATGGCTTAAAGCGGCCGGTGCAAACAATTTTGTCATGTAAACATCCAGTTTTACAATTCCCAGCTGTGTTCTGGTCAGACTATCCGTGTCCAGTTTTTCTACTTTTTTCACTATGGATAAAAGAGGCTCTTTATCCCCCAGGACAAAGTATGAAAACCATCCCTCATCTACCGATTGTTCTTTCGGATACCATATTTCCCTACCGGCCTCCTCTATCATAGAAGCCCTGTTTCCATATACAGGATTCTCTTTAACCATGGAGTAAACCATACAGTTTCTGATTTCGCTGTTTTTTTCCAACAGCAGAGATTTTGTTACCTCTTCGCTGATAATCTCTCCCCTGACATAAGGGTTTTGACTTTTATCTGCCAACGTGCTTAATATCATCGTATTGTTGGAGATAAATCTTAAACTCTTCTGGTATTGTTCCAGCTTTTCCTCAATATTTTTCGTATACTGGGAAGTGATTTGGGCATGGTAGTCTTCCATCTCACTTATCACCATATTTTCCAGCATTCTGAACAAGAAAGTACCGACAATCAATATCGGTATCAGGCTGATCAGGAGAGAAAAAACAACCAGCTGCATAAATATAGGCTTCGAATGTATCCATTCCAATTTCATTCCAGGTATTCCTCCCGGTGCAGATATTTATAATTCATCCATAATTGTTCAGGACCAGAACCCTTGAATTGATAATTGATCCAGCAGTTCTGCAAATATTGAATTGGCCCAGGCAAACCAGTCCCTGGTAAACTCTTCCGGGTTCTCTGGGTTAAAGGACTCATGCATATAGTTTAGACCGGCATGGGTAGCCGCTATCATTCTAAGACATTCCAGTATCTCATCCCTGTCAGCGGAAGTAAGTGCCTGCATCGTTAATCCGATGTGCCAGATAAATCCTTTTGGTGTATGCGGGCTTCCAATGCCTCTGGCGTATGTACCGGTATAAAAATAAGGATTGTCCTCTGACAGGATGAATCTGCGGGTATTCCGGTAAATCTCATCCGAAGCATCTTTGTAGCCCAGATAAGGAATAGCCAGAAGGCTGGGGGAATTTGCGTCATCCATCAGAATATGATGTCCCATACCGTCTGTTTCATAAGCATAGATATCACCGTACTTTTCGTGATGGACAACTCCGTATCTCTCTATACCCTCTCTGATTTCCGCCAAGAGCTTTTGGCAGCTCCTGGCCAGTTCCTTATTTTGATAAACCGTTATGCATATTTCCTCTGCATAGGTAAGCGCGGTCACTGCCATCATATTTGCAGGAATCAGATACCCATAGACACACCGGTCATCCGAAGGGCGAAATCCAGACCAGGTCATCCCTGTATAGACGACTGGATTCCCTTTTCCCTCCATAGGAAGTGTATCGGTTTCCACGCAGTCACATCTTCGGAAAAAGTACTCTGATGTCTCATGGTGCTGTTCCGTAGTAAATACTTTTAAAATATTGTGAAGCATCTCTAAATACTTCTCATCAAAGATATCCGCCTCTCCTGTCTCTTTCCAAAACTGCCAGGAAAGATAAACAGGGGCACATAAGGAATCCACTTCATATTTTCTTTCCCATACAGAGTCATTTAACTTTGTATCATCTTTATGTCCCGCACCGTTGGCGCTCTCATTAAATGCATTCGCATATGGATCGATACAGACCATCTCCGCCTGCTTTCGAATAATGCCTTTTATAATCTGACACAGCTCCCTGTCCTTACCGGCATATTTTATATAGGGTTTTACTTGCGCTGCTGAATCACGCAGCCACATAGCCGGAATATCCCCGGTGATTACAAAAAAGCTTTCATCATCCAGTCTTTTTACAGTCGTATCCATCGTATTTAAAAAGCATTGTTTTACTAAGGTTGCCAGTTCGGGATATACCTTTTTATATTCATCCTCCAGCTTCGCTCCCCTTGACAATAGAATATCCGGTGTTTTTTCTAACATTTTTTGCATCTGTTCACGTCCTTTCTATTAGTGATTTTATTATACCAGATGGGGCGATATGTTGGCTAGAGCCAATATGTACGTTCCAGTGCTGAGTTGTTTTTTCATTTCTGGATACAAGATGGTGTGAGTTAAAAGTGAATAGTATAAAAGCGCAGAAAACAATCTGCCCTGCAGCAATTTTTTCTTTTTTGCTACAGGGCAGATTAGGAGATTCAGAATGTTTTTACCGTTTCTCTATATCAATGACCCTTTGTGCCCAGTCCTGATAAAATGCTTCTTCATGTGAAACCAGTAAAACGGTCCCCGGAAATTCCATCAAGGCTGTTTTTAAAGAGTCTTTTGCCTGAACGTCTAAATGATTTGTCGGTTCGTCCATAATCAGAAAATTACATGGCGTTAATGTCAATAGACACATTTTCACTTTCGCCTGTTCACCGCCGCTTAATGTCCCGATTGATTGCATAGCGTGCTTGCTCGAAATACCGCATCTGGCTAATTTTTTTCTAACGTCTTTTATTACCAGATTCGGATAAGCATCTGATACAATCTGAATGGGTGTTCTTGTTTCATCAAGCCATGACAAATCCTGCTCAAAATATCCAAGAGTTACTTGCTCAGAGTATTTATATATACCTTGCATGGACGGAATTTGCCCGACCAGAGTTTTTAACAGCGTTGATTTTCCAATTCCGTTAAACCCAGTAATTACCACCTTTTGTCCACCGTTTATATTAAAATCAATATCAGATAACACAGGGTAATGGTAGCCAATTGATAAGTGTTTAACTGTTAAATGCTCTGTATTTGTCAAGGGTAAGTCTGGAAAATAAAAATATGGCTTTATTTCCTTCTGCGCCAAAGCTTCCATTTTTTCCATGCGATCAAGCTGCTTCTGGCGGCCTCTTGCCATTTTTGATTTTCGTCCGGCAATATTTTTTCTTATAAACTCTTCTGTCTTTTTGATTTCCTTTTGTTGTGTTGAATATTGCCTAATATAATCTTCTCGCAGCAAAGTTTTCTTTTTCAAAAACTCTGAATAGGTGCCATAATATTTTGTAATGGTATTATTATCTATATCACAAATACGATTTGTGATTTTATCTAAAAAGGCAAAGTCATGCGACACTATCATAAAAGCATTTTCCAATCTTGATAAATAATCGGCAAGCCATGAAATGTGTTCCTTATCCAAAAAGTTTGTTGGTTCATCAAGCAAAAGAACATCTGGTTTTTCCAGTAGTAATTTTGCTAAAATTACCTTTGCACGCTGGCCGCCGCTCATTTGCTCAATCGGACGAGTAAGACCAATAGCAAGCAATCCCAATCCGTTTGCCACTTGTTCGATATGTGTATCAATCGAATAAAAATCATGTCTTTCAAGTTCTTCCTGAAGTTTTGCTGCACGTACCAAGTAGCTCATATCGCCGTTCGCGGCCATCTCATATAATGCGCCCATTTCTTTTTCAATCTCGTAAAGTCTTAAAAAAGCTGACTTTAAAAACTCTTTCATCGTTAAACTGTGGTCTATTTCTGCATACTGGCCGAGATAACCAACAGAGATATTGGACTGCCAGATCATCCGTCCGGCATCCGGCATCACCTGTTCGGTGCAAATTTTAATTAAAGTGCTTTTTCCAGTTCCGTTCTGACCAACAATACCAATATGTTCGCCTTTGTTGAGGGTTAATTCCGCATTTTTGTAAAGTAAATTATCTCCAAAAGAATGTGATAATCCGTTAATTTCTAATAAACTCATGTTAATCAATTTCCTTTCATTTCTGTTGTTAAACCAGCAACCATGTGTAAATACGCAAAAAGGCAGAAGACAATACACATAAGTGTATTTACCTTCTGCCTCTCAGTTCTAAAAAACCGATATTAAAAAAAGCAAAAGGCTACGGACAAAACATTGCCCATAGCCTTTTATACGCTAAATTTACACACGGAAAGAAGCAATAGCATACCAATCGTATTAGTATGAATATTGCCCTGCTTTCCGATGAAATCTTAATGCGTCATCTATACGCTATACTCTGTACAATGTTTCATCGGTATGAATTGTACAGAGTTGAGTTTCTTTACAAGCTGATTAGTCAAATAGAAGTTCATAATATTATCTCCTTTACTGAAACGCAGTCATTATATCACAGGATTTTGGTGCTGTCAAATTTCGGTCTGTTATCATCGTTTCATCTTTTCAGTATCACAGGTACTTTTCTGTATCACAGTTGAGAAAAGACCGCCACACCGCTCCCTTTTTATAATAAAGCATATTCTTTGTTCACAAATATAGCATTCAATTTCCATTTCATGCCTTTGCCGGTTTCCAGACGGATAGAAACAAGCCCATCCCTTTGCTGAATATAAGGAAGAATTCTGCATTGATATCGTCCTGCTTTAATTATGGCGCCATCCATCCTGGTTCCCTGCTCTGGAAGGCTTACCGTGGTCAGAGAATCCTCCTCTTCATCTCCCGAAATGACCAGAAAATCATATTTTCCTTTGGGCAGTTCTAATAAAAACTCTGTTAGTTCCGATTTTTGATGTGTTTTTCATCAATATGTATATTTCTCCTTTCTTTTTATTCTTTATTTTGTTTGTTTTATCAGATTTGTTATTGCCTTATGGATTCATTATAGCTAATATACGCATATTTGTATCTGCTTATATCGCCATAAAGTATGCGTATATACCCATTTTGGTCAAACTATCTAACTTCATGGTATATTTATTGAAACTCATATACAAAGTGACCATATCATCCTGCCTTTATTCCTTTTATTTTCAATAAAAAAGGGCACCAATCATTTCTGATTGATGCTCTGTAATGTGTACTGACTTTTAATTTTATTTTCTTATTTAAGAAGGATGTCTTTCTTGTTAAGAATCGCTGCTACAGCAGCGCAAGCCGGACAATCACAATATTTCTCTCCGGCAGACTTGATTTCAATTGCATGTGCCGCGATATGCTTTGCAGTGTCCGCACCAAAAACCTGAATTCCAGCATCAGATTCTGCAAAGCCGATTAAACTGTCAATAGGCATTATATCTGCCTCAAGCTCATCAATATATTTCTTGGTTTCCGCGGCTTCCCTATCAGTTCCGATAGCGGCCAACCAGTTCTGAGCTGCTTCTTTTGCCTCACTGCTACATGATGGAGCACTTATTAATTCGTTTGTTTTTTCAACAACATAATTTAATAGATCCTTGTCCATATTGTATGCCTTCTTTCTTAGAATTTTTCTATATTTTACCATAGTTACTTTACCTTTGCAATTCAAAGTTGGTTGTTTATTTTTTGAGTATTCTCTCTAAGTAAGCGACATCTAACAAATTCACTGTCTCAAAAATCCCTTTATAAAACACACCCCAGTTATTGAAAACACAAGGCAATTCCTTTGCCTTTTGCAGCGTGTCCACTTGAATTAAGGATACAGGAATGTCATTTGTATCACAATATTTTTTTACCATCTCAATGTTTTGACAGACATAGGGACATTGCATATCATAATAAATTGTTAGTTCTTTGCTTTCGATTTCTTGGTTTTTAACCTGTTGTACAAACTTTGGCATTGTACCGTCAAAAGAGAGTGCAAGCAATTCATATCCGTGATCGGTAGTATCAACAACCTTAAAACCAAATTTCTTTGCAAATGATTGGTCAGAAAGCCAGGCTTTTTGCTTATTTGCTCCAAGCATACAAACGCCGGATTTCCCCTTCTCTTTCGCATCAGCCAAACAATATTCCATCAGAGATTTTCCGTACCCTTGTCCTTTGGCACTGCCAGATACCCATAAGCAATACACATAATAATAGTTGTCACCAGTTATGGGAACCCAAGCAGTTTCAAGAGGAGCATATTCTATAAAAACTGTGGCCTTTGCATTTAACTTTCTAAAGACATGACCTTCATTCAATCGCTCTGAAAGCCATTTCCGCTTAGCGTCAATGCCTTGATGGGGCTTTTTACTGCGGATAATGCAGCATAAATGCTCATTGGCAAGGTTTTCTGTTGTTAAGTTTACAAAATCAGTATTCATATGCGCCCTCACTTTACGATTTAATTTTCATCAATATGCAAAATCGTATTTAAAAGTACATTCGCTCCTTTTAAACAGCTTTCTACCGGAGTATATTCGATCTCACAATGGCTGTGCCCTCCTACACTTGGCACGAATATCATGGTGGTGGGAACAAAATCTATAGCAAACTGCGCATCATGACCAGGGCCGCTGTATATTCTACGATTGGAATAGCCGCATTCCTGTGCACTAAATTCTACATAGTCAACCAGTTCGGTAGTAAAGCTCACGGTCTTACGTGCCCATGCTTCCTCATAATTCACTTCGCATTGCTCCACAACGCTTGGAATTTTTTTAATAACTTCAAGTACCTGCTTGATCACTTCGGAATCCTGATGTCTCGCATCCAGGGTAAATTTCACTTCATCCGGTATTATGGTGTGAATGTTTGGATGGGCAGAAATCTTTCCCGTGGTATAAACCAGTTTGCTATCCAACTTGTCCAGCTCATCATGGAGATATTGAATGGTTTTGACTGCGGCATAAAGGGCATCCTTACGATATTTCATAGGAGTCGTTCCTGCATGGCCAGCCTGTCCGGTAAAGGTAAATTCGTAATTGATCATACCGCAGACGCCTTCTACCACTCCTATATCGATCCCTTCTGCTTCCAATACCGGGCCCTGTTCAATGTGAAGTTCCACCAAAGCCTTTGTTTTGGACGGATCAAGCCGGTTTTCTTCCTTTCCTTTAAATCCGCTTTTTTCCAAAGCCTCTCTGAACGTATACCCTGGAATGTCTTTTGCCTTCGAAGCCAACATAGTTTCCTTGTTAAATTTTCCACAAATAACACCGGAAGACATCATTGCCGGTTCAAATCTGGCGCCTTCTTCGTTGGTCCATACAATGACCGTAATTGGATGCCGGTGTGGTATTTTTTCCTTTACAATGGTTTCTGCCACCTCCATTGCTGTTAAGACACCAAGAATCCCATCATAATTGCCGCCCTGGCGTACAGAATCCATATGGGAACCTGATACAATGGCAGGTAAATCTTCTGTTCCGGCAATGGTTGCATATATATTTGCCATATCGTCGGTTACAATGGAAGCACCGATTGCCTCCATGCGTTTCACGAATTCTTTTCTTGCGGCTAAGGCTTCATCCGATAAGGAAAATCTGGTAATCCCACCCTTTCCTGTATCTCCAAACCTGCTGAAGGTCTTAATCTTATCTTCCATTCTTTCATAATTGCACTGAATCATGTTACATACCTCCTTTTATGTATCACACATGCTGTCGTTTTTTATTCATATCATTGGTTAAGTATACCATAATTGCATAGTCTTAGTCCAATGACTTTATAAAGATGATGCGTTTTTCTACGTAATCCTTTCCAGTAAGAACTGGATACAAAAATGGATGCTGCGAAACTAACTTTCGTTAGTGAAGCAGCATCCATTGATTTAATTAATTATTGATTCCATACTCCATTGCTGTCAACCAGCCAGCCATCTGGAGTCACACCATCCATGTATAATGATCCATGGGGGCGTGAGTGACCTTCCGGCTTTTTATATTCCCATTTCTCCTGGTTCAGTATCCAGCTGGATGAACCTTCGGTATGTGTGGTTAAATAATACCATTTTCCATCGATGCAATTCCAGCCTTCCGCCATAGCTCCGGAAGAATTCAGATAATACCAGGAACCGTCCATCTGATCAAGGACCCACCCGGTCTGCATGGCTCCATTTGAGCTCAGCCAATACCATTTTTCATCGATTAGAAGCCAGCCTGTTGCCAGATTGCCCTTCTCATTGAAATAGTACCACTTTCCGTTCACTTTTTTCCAGGCAGAGCTAACGGTTCTTGATTCAGAGCTTCTGTCTCTATCCTGGCTTCCCTCTCCGTCCAGATTTGTTTTCCGGAATTCTCCGGTAATATAAGTATCCTGTTGGAGCACGAACTCATATGTTCCGTTTTTATCCGGTGACACAGTCTTTCCATTAACAGACAGACGTTTTAAACGATAGCCAATATCAGGAACTGCCTTTACAATCACCTTTGTTCCCTTTTTTCCTTCAGAGAGATTTGCAGTAATCCTGCCGCCTTCCAGGCTGTCATCAACGGATACTTGAAAGAGTTCTTCTTCTCCTGTCGTGATGTCTGTGATTAAGGTAACGGTTCCGTTATCTGTCAGTACAAATGAAATTTTATCCGTTTTGTGATTCCAAGATACGGGTAATTGTCTGGTTTCTCCATCTGCCCCCTTAAATGTCGCAGAAATGGAATGGCCGCCCTTTCCCTGATCCGGAATGTCCATCCACACTTTCACCGGAGCATTTAATGATATGAGCTTTTTGTTTCCGTACTTATCCTCCAGCTGAAGCTGAAGTCCGAAGGACTTGCGGATTTCTTTTTCTGTCTCTGATCCATTGCCGTCTGTGACCGACATAACAGCAATACGGATATCCTGATCATCTTCCTCATCCTCAAAGAATTTGAAAGCGGTTGATGGAGACGCTTTCCTCGCATTGGAGGCTGTTGCTCTTA
Source organism: Lacrimispora celerecrescens (assembly GCF_000732605.1). GTDB lineage: Bacteria > Bacillota > Clostridia > Lachnospirales > Lachnospiraceae > Lacrimispora > Lacrimispora celerecrescens_B. The sequence continues at coordinate 43,950 of NZ_JPME01000039.1, forward strand.
CTGCATTGGAAGGAGTTGCAGTGCTTCCTGTAATTTTAATGGGTATGCTTAACGCAGCTCCTGCAATCTGTATACCAGTAAGGTCTGTTTCTGTGGAATCCACTCTGCTGTCTATCATGCAGTCTTTTGCTTCCATCACGGCCTTATACAGTTCTTCTAATGTAATTAATTCATCCATTAAATACTTTGCCAATTCTTCATTCGAAACGGCAGTTAAGGCATTGACTGCTGACCGGATGGTTTTTTGTACCTTGTAATCGCTGTAATCATCGTTGTTCATTGCCTCTTTTACCGCATCTTCAATCAGAGACTGGACTTTTTGAATGTTTTTCGGTAATTCTGGTCCCACTTTTCCGCCTAAGGATACAAAGGCCTGAAGCTTTATCCCATTTTCCAGTTCAGCAGTCACGTTTAACCGGCTGCTTTCTTCAAAATCATCAATATCAAGACAGCCTTCTTCATCGATTCCGGTACCTGATTCCAGAGACTTATCTCCTGTGACTTTCCAGGTAATATTCCCTGCGTCATTGGTATAATCATTGACTGCAAAGGTCATACTTTGTCCGGGAGCAAGGGTAACGGCTTGTGGGTACAGGGAAGCCGCCAGCTGCATGGCTGCATAAGAATTGGAACCATTGGTTCCTTTGGCCTGAATGGTAAGTTTTGCTCCGTATTCTGTCAGTTCTGCCTTTACATTCTCGTCTGATGAAAGAATATCTGTCACAGGTTTATGTATTTCGATTACAATTGTACCTGTATTTTTCATTGTTGGATCAGAAGCAGAGACAGTCAGAATTCCATTTTCATCTTCTTTTGCCATCATGGATGCAGCACCTTTGACAGAGAAGTCTCCAATTTTCGTAGCAGCATCTGTCCAGATGTTGGCTCCTAGTACATTTTCGGATCTGTCGTAAACAGCCTGCATCTGTGAAGTATTTGACAGGACTGTAATTTGCGGTTCCCTGGAATACTGTTCGGTTTCTTCCGTGGTCATTCCTGGAAGGAGAACATACTCATATGCGGTATTTTCAGGATTTTTTCCATGGTCAAACCACATTTCTAAATAGTTCTCTTCTGCTTTTCCATTTGATGTTCCGACCAGTGACCAGTCACCGGCATTCCTTGCTTTTCTCACTGATATGGTCTGAGAACCGGCAGGGAAGTAATAACCGATATCGCTTCCGTCTGTGTTGCCTTCTAAATGGGCCCATGATACATCAGAAAGCGTAGTTCCTGACACATCCACTTTTCCGTCTACAATATCTTTTAAAGAAGCAGACTCTGTCATAAGATCTGTTGTCTCTCCATTAATGATCAGAGCATTGTCTCCATCCTGTTTCAGGCGCCTGTTTTCAATAATGCTTTCCACCGGATACTCTTCACCGGAATTGGATATGCCGGCTCCAAGACATACGATCTGTTCCCCAAGCATAAACCAGGATTTCTTAGCGGACAGATTAGGGGAATATGCCACGGCAGGAGAACCTTCTCCCTCTTTGACCCGGACTTCTCCTGTTAATGACATTCCGTTAATTCCGTCATTTCCTATGCTGCTGCCTCCGACCCAGGATTCCCTTGAACGGAAATCGCCGCCTTGGGCAAAGCCTGAGCTGTCCGGCTGACCGTTACCGATATTCTTGGAAACGAGGGTCGTTCCCGCCAATCGGAGTGGATTCACAGTATTCCAGAAATTTTCCGTATACTGTAAGGTATCCTGATTGTATAAGTAGGTCATACCGCTTCCCTGATGCCAGCCATACCGGTTTTCATGATTCATGATTTCCGTATTCTGAATTCGTTCAGAATACATTGATAATGCCATCAGGAACTTATCTGTCCGGTGAATGGCCCGGTCCATGAGAGGCAGATTTTTATGGATCGGAGCAACGGAGGTGGTAATGGAATCATCTCCCTGAATTTCCAGGGCCTTTTCCTTTATCGAGATATACTCTGCTCCGCTTAAGGTTTTAATAAATCCAGGATCAATCTCCATCCATGCTTTTAATGAGCTTTTTAATTCATCCTGTACTTCAAGGGAAACGGAATCCATAAGCTGGATCATAAGAACCATTGCTTCTCTTCCTGAATCCCGGTTACTGCCGGCAGGCCTGGATACAGAACGGCCTTTTAAAGAATCCAGCATCAGACCGTCATACATTCCATTCAAAAACCCTTCTTTCAAATAGAATTCCAGGTTTTCCTGCACTTCTCTGGGATACTCCCATGGTGTTCCGGCAAATAGAGGCGGCATTCCTGCCCCGCCTTTTAAAAACTCAATTCCGTAGGACCCTATATATGGTACATGAGAATGGTCAAGATAAGAGCCATCGGCATAGAAACCGCTGTTATAACCCTGATCCGCAATTTTGGTGCTGTCTTTTAAGCTCTGGATTATAAAAGTCTCTGAAGAAGCTTTTTGAGCCATGTAAACAAGCTCATTATCTTCTCTGATAATTCCCAGTCCTAAGGCGGTCCTGGAACAGTCAATGATATTGGCTCCCTGAGCAGTCCGGTATCCCTGAGCGTGGGTGCTTCCGGTTCCAATGACGCCTTCATGATAAGGATCCGGCTGGAAGAAATAAAGTCCCTCGGTATAAAGGTTGATCTCTTCCTTTGTCAGCTGATCATGTATTAGCACCAATATTGGAATAAGATCTTTAGGAACACCGATTTCCCACGTCCACCAGTTATCCGTTTGGGTCTTTGGTGAGTAACATTGGGAGCATAAGTAGTTCATGATCTGCTTTATGTCCTTTAGCAGCTCATCATTTTGGTAATAGGGGTTCCCCTTTGCTGCATATGCCTTTGCCATTGCCAGCACCTTTTTAAAAGCCGGACGAAACTCCACCGCATCATTCTCATAGGTAATCTCCGGGTTACCTGCCGCCCCTTCATCCTTAATCCAGGGGATTCCGGCACAGGTATCCTGTCCTTTATAAGCATACGCTTCCCATGCAGATTCTGCCTGAGCCTGGATGTCGCCAAGGATCGCACTGCCTCCATCAAGTTCCGTTAAATCATTTCCGATGAGGGAATCCTTCCACCGTTTGCGGATTGTCTCGTAATCTGCCGGTTCTGTCTGTGGCAGATTTGCTGGATCTTCATACAGGACTGTTACGTTCCACTTTTTTTGTTTTCCGTTTTCATCAGTGGCCAGTACTGTGACATTTCCTTTTTCATTTGCCATCAGCAGTGCGTCTTCACCGGAAAGCTTTTTAACAGAAGCAATGTGGCTTCCATCCGCATCTCCGGCTTTTCTGGTTCCGTCTGTTTCTCCCTCCAACAACTCTCTCTTAATTTTAGTACTTCCTGCATTGCGTACATAATTCCCGTCGGGCTTTGGTATTTTAACTTCCCAACGGATGCTTCCGGATAATTCAGCCGGTTTTTCAATCCGTCCGTCTTCTCCTCTCACCAAAACAATCTCATCTCCTGTAATTGCTTCAGCTGCCTTTCCTTCAATGGTCAGAACCACCGGCTCGGATCCCATTTGGGAAGCATCAAATTTAAGGAAAATATTAGAGCCGAAAGAGGACTCTGCCAATGCCTGCTGATTTGAATTTGTCAGTATGCCTGCTCCACGGGTTTCCAGTGTTACCTCCAGATAACCACTTGTTTGGATGTCTGGCCTGGCGATACTAAGCGTCATATTACCAGTCGAAGGATCTTTCTTTACGGTAAGTGCCATACTCTCATTCATGGTTAAGGGCACAACCTGATTATCCAGTCTGATGCTGTCGGATGACCACTTGTTTACAGATACAATTCCCTCTCCGATGCTGGAAGCAGCCTGTATCTGCGGTGTATTTATTAGAAGCCGTGAATCGGTTCTGTACAGACTATTAGTTGGATAATCAGCAATTGTTTTCCCTGCGACCATGGTATACTGGTAGGTCTCCCCGGGCGTTATAAAAAACTCGGCTAACTGAGGTACATCAGAACCTTTCGTGTTCAGCCGATAGTATACGTTAGATTTACTCAGAGTGGATCCGACCTCCCCATCTCCAAATACATAGGACCATTGCAGCACATTACTGCCCAAGTCAGACGCGCTGAGCCAGTTTCGGGTATGGTTCCCTTTCGTTGGTGTATTGACGAGGGGAAGCCACTTGTTTTTATATGCGTCCAGTACTTTTCGGTATCCGTTTTCGGGATTTGTCAATGCCAGATTTGTACTTCCTGTAACCGGAATATTATCTACAACGGTTATGAGTTGCCCGCTGCCACCTGTTTCTGCCTTGATGCCTGCTCCGGCACAAAGGATTTCGCCGCCGAATAAAAACCAAGATTTAACGCCATGAACCTTATTCCCCAGCTGTACTCCTTGTACACCGTAAGTTTCCGAAAGTGACTTCATTGACATTTCTGGTGTGATTTCAGCCCCTCGAAATTGGTTTCCCCCTTCCCAGAACATGGTTGTTCCAGGTATCAGTTCTTCATTCATGGTGTTCCATGCCAATGTCGTATCACTATTTTTTGATAGTGACAGACTTCCCCCTCCCACTGTAGGATTAATGGACGCAGCATATTGCCGTGTGTTTAATAATTCTGATCCGGTTATTACCGGTAACGTCTGTCCGGCAGCTGGAACTGTCATGATCATCTGGATTGCCAGACACATGCTTGTCACCCGCTTCCACTTGTTCCTAATCTTTTGCTTCACACAAAATTCCTCCTTTTTTATTAAATTGTTATATTAATGTCCCGAACCTGCTGGTAAGTTGTCCTACCTATACCATAAAAATAGTCAGAGATATAATATAAAAATTTATTTTATTATATGGAATTTTTTTAACAATAATAAATGAATTATTTT
>NZ_JPME01000040.1 GCF_000732605.1 Lacrimispora celerecrescens
AGAAGATTGGGATAACGGGCCGGAAGAACATCCGGCTCCCTCTCTGTCTCATCAAAGTTAGGGCTGAAATCAACGGTATCTTTGTTGATATCCGCAAGCATCTCCATGGAAATCTTACTTAAGCGGGCTTCTGTGTATCGCATGGCAGCCGCGCCGTCTCCATCCACAGAACCGAAGTTTCCATGGCCATCCACCAACGGATATCTGGTAGACCACTCCTGTGCCAAATTCACCAGGGCTCCATAAATGGAGCTGTCTCCATGAGGATGGTATTTACCCATGGTGTCACCGACGATACGGGCACATTTACGGTGTGGCTTATCCGGACCGTTGTTGAGCTCGATCATGGAATACAGGACTCTACGCTGAACCGGCTTCAAACCGTCTCTTACATCAGGCAGGGCTCTGGAAACAATGACGCTCATGGCATAATCGATATACGATTTTTCCATGGTCTTTTTTAGGTCCACATCATGAACTTTATCAAAGATATTTGGTTCCATTTTATTTCCTCCAATTAAACATCAAGATTCTGTACGTATTTGGCGTTGGCTTCGATAAATTCACGTCTTGGCTCTACCTGATCGCCCATTAAGGTGGTAAAGGTTAAATCCATTTCGGATGTGGTGTCCTCATTCATGACGACTCGCAGAAGGACTCTTCGTTCCGGGTCCATGGTGGTTTCCCAAAGCTGTTCTGCGTCCATCTCTCCAAGACCTTTATAACGCTGGATCTTATTGTTGTTGTCACGGCCGATTTCCTTTAAGATGGAATTAAGCTCTTCATCGCTGTAGGCATACCAAACCTTTTTATTTTTTTCCACCTTGTATAATGGGGGCTGTGCCAGATATACATAGCCCTCCCGGATAAGCTCCGGCATAAAGCGGTATAAAAAGGTGAGCAGCAAGGTGCTGATATGAGCACCATCCACATCGGCATCGGTCATGATGATGATTTTATGATATCTTAATTTGCTTATGTCAAAATCTTCATGGATTCCTGATCCAAATGCGGTAATCATAGCTTTAATTTCCGCATTGGCATAGATTTTATCAAGCCTTGCCTTCTCAACGTTTAATATCTTTCCACGCAGGGGAAGGATGGCCTGGGTATTCCTGGAACGGGCCGTCTTTGCAGACCCTCCGGCACTATCTCCCTCTACGATGTAGATCTCACAGTTTTCCGGATTTTTATCGGAACAGTCCGCAAGCTTTCCAGGAAGGGCCATCCCCTCAAGGGCGGTCTTTCTCCTGGTCAAATCCCTGGCCTTTCTTGCTGCAGCTCTTGCCCGCTGGGCCAGGATGGATTTATCACAGATGGTTTTTGAAAGGCTTGGATTCTGCTCTAAATAATAAGTGAACTGTTCCCTTAAGAGATTGTCCACCGCTCCTCTTGCCTCGCTGTTTCCTAATTTCTGCTTTGTCTGGCCTTCAAACTGAGGTTCCTCAATCTTGACGCTTATAATGGCTGTCAAACCTTCTCTGATGTCCTCACCGGATAGGTTGGTTTCATTTTCCTTTAACAGCTTGTTCTTTCTGGCATAATCATTTAAGGTGGTTGTCAGAGCACTCTTAAAGCCTGCCAGATGGGTTCCTCCTTCCGGAGTATTAATGTTATTAACAAAGCTGTAGATATTTTCTGTATAAGAATCATTATGCTGCATGGCGACCTCAACATAGACGCCATCCTTTGTCCCTTCACAGTAAAACACCTGATCATAAAGAGAGGTTTTCCCCTTGTTTAAATAGGTGACAAACTCTTTGATACCACCTTCATAGTGGAACACGTGCTCATGCTTATCCTCTCTCTCATCTCTCAGGATAATCTTTAAGTTTTTGGTTAAAAATGCGGTTTCACGGAGACGGATCTTTAAAGTATCATAATCATAGACCGTTTCCTCAAAAATATCATCATCGGGAAGGAAGGTAACCTTTGTTCCATGCTCATCCTGGCTGCAATCTCCAATGACCTTTAATGGATACATGGTCTTTCCCTTTTCATAACGCTGTTTATAGATCTTTCCTTCCTGGCGGATTTCCACCTCAAGCCACTGGGAAAGAGCATTTACCACAGAAGCGCCCACGCCGTGAAGACCGCCGGAAACCTTATATCCCCCGCCGCCAAATTTGCCGCCGGCATGAAGGATGGTAAAAGCCACCTCTACTGCCGGAATTCCTGCCTTTTTCTGGATTCCTACGGGAATTCCTCGTCCGTCATCCACGACTGTTATGGAATTGTCAGGATGGACAATTACCTCTATGCTGTCGCAATATCCTGCCAGAGCTTCATCCACCGCATTGTCCACGATCTCGTAAACCAGATGATGAAGTCCCCTTGTGGATGTACTGCCGATATACATACCAGGTCTTTTTCTTACTGCTTCAAGACCCTCTAATATCTGGATTTGATCTGCACCATATTCTTGACTCATATTTGCACGCTTCCTCCTGAATTAATTTTCACTGCCTACGGTACCGCTTACCACCCGGTATATCTTATCTACGGGAAACCGGTTTCTTACAAATTCCTCCAGCCCCGTACAGGTGATCACGGTCTGTATATGATTGATTCCTGCAAGTAATTGATTTTGTCTGCTGCTGTCCAGCTCTGATAATACATCATCCAGTAAAAGGATGGGGTAATCATATACTGTTTTTTCTACCAGTTCTATTTCTGCAAGCTTTAAGGACAAAGCCGCTGTCCTCTGCTGCCCCTGGGAACCGAACCGGCGAATGTCGATTCCGTTAATGATGAAACTTAAATCATCCCGGTGGGGACCGATAAGCGTTGTTTTCTGCTTGATATCCTGCTGCCTGCTTCGCCTAATGACATCTTCAAACGCATCCTCCTCTACATTTGGTTCATAAAGGATACGCAGAGTTTCCTTCTCTCCGGAAAGCTTCCGGTGGATGGGACCGATGATTCCATCCAGCTGTTCTATAAATTCTTTCCGGTAACCAATCATTTCCTTTCCATACTGGACCAGCTGCATGTCCCAGATATCCAGGGTTTCTTCATAATCAGGCCGGAAAGCCATATCTTTCAACAGTTTATTGCGCTGCGTCACGATCCGGTTATACTGCACAAGGGAATGGACGTAAAGCTTGTTTAGTTGACATAATTCCAAATCAACGAACCGACGCCTTTCTGCCGGCCCATTTTTTATGAGATTTAAGTCCTCGGGAGAAAAAAATACAACATTGACGATTCCAAACAATTCACTGGCCTTCCTTATGGGAACGCCATTTACTGCCACGCCTTTGGCTTTATTCTTTTTCAAATGCATGTCAATACGGTATGGAATATCTTTCTTTCTGATGTTTAGCTTGATATGCGACTCATCCCTGTCAAACTGTATGATTTCCTTATCCTTGCTCCCTCTGTGGGATTTTGTCGTAGCACAGACATAGATTGCTTCTAAGACATTTGTTTTCCCCTGGGCATTGTCCCCATAGAGTATATTGGTTCCATGACTAAAATCCATATGTAATTCATCATAGTTGCGGTAATTCTTAAGCTCTATCGATTCAATGATCATGGATGGTGTTATTCCTCGATTTTAATGGTATTGCCATCAAATGTGACTACGTCTCCAGCTCTTAATTTCTTTCCTCTCTGGTATTCTACCTGGCCATTGACTTGCACAAGACCATCCTCTATGACAAATTTGGCGTCAACCCCTGATCCAACCATACCAGCAGCCTTTAAGGCTTGTCCCAGTTTGATATATTCTTCCCTTAACTTGATAGTCTCCATAATTTCCTCTCTAATGCCCATGTTTATTGGGCATAAATGGCTGATCCCTGTTTAAACAGCTGCCGCGTTAAAGTTGACAGGAAGGATCAGGTAAATATATTTTCCTTCTTCATCCCTAATAAAGCAGGGGGATTTGGGATTCAGCATGTAAATGGTTACTTCTTCGTCATCAATAATTCTTAAGGCATCGATCAGGAACTTTGGATTAAAGCCGATCATGATGTCACTACCTGTTTTATGAATCGGAACTTCGGCATTCATGGATCCAAAGCTGGAATTCATCTTAAGCTGCATTTCCTGATCCTCAATATTCATGATCAGGGGCTTTTTATCATTTTCTCTCACCAGGATGGTTGCCCGGTCAAGACAGTCCAAAAGCTCTCTTTTATTTACTGCAGTCTTTGTCTCATAATCACTGGAAAGCATCTGATCAATCCGGAAATATTCTCCTTCAATTAAGCGGGATACAACTATGGTATCATCAAATTCGAATAAAATGTGATTGGTGCTGAAGAATATAAGCACTTCCTTTTCATTGTCTCCGCCCAGAATCTTACTGACTTCATTTAAAGTCTTGCCAGGAACTATGACTTTTATATCATGATAAGTATCTTTTAATTCAATATTTCGGATGGAAATCCTGTGACCATCCAGAGAAACCACTTTTAACTGGTTCCCGGTCACCTGGAAAAGCTCTCCAGTCATCATCTTATTGCTGTCATTGGGAGCAATAGAGAAAATAGTCTGGCGGATCACTTCCTTTAATGAGAACTGGGAGAGACAGATATAATGATCCCGTTCAATATACGGAAGATAAGCAAATTCCTCCCCATCCCGACCCTGGATATGGAATACAGAGTTTTCACAGGAAATCGTGGTGGTAAGCTTTTCATCACTTTCAATAGTAACAAGGGAATCTCCTGCAGAAGAGAGTTTTCTTACGATCTCTGAAAGCAGCTTTGCCTCAAGGGCGATTTTTCCTCTTTCCAGGATGGTTCCTTCTACCTTTGTTTCAATTCCCAGCTCCATGTCATTGGCAGTCAGTTTGATCTCTGATCCGCTGGCATCGATGAATATGCATTCCAGGATGGACATGGTTGTTTTACTGGGAACTGCTTTCAGTACGATATTAATGCCGTTTAGGATCGCATCTTGTTTAAATGTCAGTTTCATAATTGTTGATAACTCCTTTGCTCTAGAAATTGCAATAAATAGATGGATGATATAGTTAAATTCCGTCGTATTAGTAGTAGGGGCTGTGGGTTTGTGTAAAAGCCTTGATAACCTATATAAAGGTTGATGTTTCCATGTTCATAACAGTGTGAATAACGTCCACAAAATCTAAGGAAAACTTTAAGGTTATCCACAAACAGATGAGAAACGTTTTAAGGCCCTTAATTGTCCACAGGGAATTAACACCTAATACACACCTTATTGTGGACTAATCTTCTTTTTAAGAATTTCGATGGTGTTACTTAAAGTATCGTTTTTATTCATCTCTGCGGTGATTTTTTCTATCCCATGGATGATGGTGGTATGATCCCTTCCTCCCAGGTATTTTCCAATCATCTGCAAGGGGGTTCCAACCATTTCACGGCAGAGGTACATAACGATCTGACGTGGATAAACGATTTCCTTGTTCCTTTTCTGGGAAGAGATATCAAGAGGAGTTATACCATAATGATCTGCAACTACCTGTATGACAAGTTCCGGCGTGACTTCCCGCTTGTCATTGGGGGATATGATGTCCTTTAATGCTTCTTCAGCCAGCTCTACTGTGATCTCCTTATTATCAAGGCGGGAGAGGGCTACGATTTTTGTCAGGGCCCCTTCCAGTTCCCGGATGTTGGATTTGATGTTGGTTGCTATGTATTTAATGACTTCATTGTCAATGTTATAGCCTTCCATTTCCTCTTTTTTCCTGAGGATGGCCATCCTGGTCTCATAATCAGGGGACTGTATGTCCACAGTTAAGCCCCATTCAAACCGGGAACGGAGCCGTTCCTCTAAGGTTTCGATTTCCTTAGGCGGTTTATCAGAGGAGATAATAATCTGCTTTTTTGCCTCATATAAGGCATTGAAGGTATGGAAGAATTCTTCCTGAGTACTTTCCTTACCAATGATAAACTGGATATCATCGATCAGCAAAACGTCATTGTTTCTGTATTTCTCACGGAATTCCGTAGGAGAGAAGTTGTTTTTATTACGGATTGCATCAATCAGCTCATTGGTAAATTTCTCACTGGTCACGTAGAGGACCTTTGCAGCCGGATTATTCTTTAAGATAAAATGGCCGATGGAATGCATTAAGTGAGTTTTTCCAAGACCTACGCCTCCATATATGAACAGAGGATTATAAATTTCACCTGGTGATTCTGCAACAGCCAAAGAGGCGGCATGAGCCAGGTTATTGTTGGCACCTACCACAAAGGTATCGAAAATGTATTTCGGATTTAAATTTGCGGTTATGATGGCCGACTGGCTGACCGGATTTATGGTATTGGTAATAAGAGTGTTGCCTGCAGGGGCCGACGCGGCCTCTTTTGGAAGTTGATTTTCAACAACAAAATCAACGCTACACTCGAATCCAGTCACTTCTTCTATGGTGATCTTTAGAAGAAATCCGTATTTTTTGCGGATGTATCCTAAGAATTCCACATCCGGTACCGTGACGATGACTTTTTCGCCGTTTACAGAATAAACTTTTAGCGGAAGAAGCCAAGTTTTAAAAGACACGTCCGTAATTTCGTGTTCTTCTTTCAAATTAAATAAGATATCATCCCATTTTTCCTTTAACTTTTCTAACATTGTATGTCTCCTACATTTATAAAAATGCAAATATGCGCATTTACCCAATCTACAGTTCATTCTATACTATTTTGAAATAATTTTCAATGATAATAGTAAAAAATTGTGGATAAGTGTGTGCAGAGGATGTGTATTGCATGTGAATGATGTGTTGATAATCATCCAGAGAGAGAGTTGTCCACAAAAAAGGTGAATTTGGTAAGTTCTGTTATTCACATCCCGGAAGCGGGGAATTTATATGGGCTGAAAGGACAGGCCTGTGAATAAAACAACAATTATCAAGATAATATCCAGAGAGTTTTCCACAAGTTATCCCCATAATGTTGATAAGTTTATGTAAATTAACAAAATGGACGAAAATTTCCTGACGTGGATTGACGGATAAAAGCTTTCTATAATATAATGCACGTGTAACCAGATGCATTGTATCTTTATAAAAGAACAGTAGCACAGGAGGTAAAAAAATGAATATTGAGAACAAAACCCGTAGCTTGGTACTGGCAGCCGTATTTGTTGCCATTATCATCATCATGGCGTTTACGCCCTTTGGGTACATTCCCCTGGGATTTATGAACGCCACAATCATTCACGTTCCGGTCATAATTGGAGCCATTATTCTTGGACCAAAATATGGCGGAGGTTTGGGAATGGTATTCGGACTGACGAGTCTATGGAAAAATACTTACATGCCCAATGCCACGTCCTTTGTATTTTCTCCTTTTATTAAAATAGGAGAGTACGGAGGGAATATAGGAAGCCTGATCATTTGTATGGTTCCCAGGATTCTTGTGGGGATCGTGGCCTATTATGTATTCCGGGCGGTATTAAAGGTTTTGGGCGAAAAAAGCGGAAAGAGGACCATTGCTTTGGCGGTCGCAGGAGTAGCAGGATCATTAACCAATACGATTTTGGTAATGAATCTGATTTACTTATTTTTCGGAAAAGAATATGGACAGGCAGCTAAGGGACTGACGGAAGGAATTTACTCCGTTATTATTGGAATTATATGTATCAATGGAATTCCGGAGGCCATTGTAGCAGGAATCCTTACTGTGGCAGTTACCCAGGCATTATTTAAGGTAATGAAGGGATAATCACTGATCGAAACAGAGCCATTGCTATGCAATGGCTCTTTATATTATTCTGTTTCTTATAAAAATGTTTTTATATGTCTCATATCTGCATTTGTATTGAGTCGTCTTATATCTAATAGATTCCCTTTTATATATGTAATAATCTTTAAGTCTTTTCCGGCCTCAAATAGGCAGGGCCATAGGAATCTTGCATTCCCTCTAAGGATTCCAAGGATGGTTTCCCTGTAAAAGGATCGTACTGCTGAACAAAAACACATGTTTCTCCGATTGCACCAAACAGTTATTTTTCGGCTGAGTCCATGAGCTTTTGCAAAAGTTCATAAGGAGTTTGAAATGATACACTTGTTTGTATATTCACATTTTGCCTCCAAGGGTCAGGTGTGAGAACTTATTGAAACAGAAATTTCCCCTCATTTATTAGTATAAAGGGGTCTCTGATTTTGATTTTTTCAAGATTCATTGGCTAACCATCCTTTCAAAACGGCATTTTTACCCATATCTATCCAATTATCAGATAGAAATATATTCCAATTTTATTATACTGAATAAATGAATTGATTAGTAGATTGAAAACAGGCTTTATCGTATTTTCCCGGTATATGGGCATGTGTGTTTGTTATGCATCTGATCAGGTATTTAAAATGTCGTGAAAAAACGCCGGGGCAGTGTCGGTTTTAATAGAAAAAATACATTTTTCCCTTGACTAACCATCTTTTGTTCTATATAATTGAAACGATGTTTAATTAAGATAGTCTCAATATGTTTCATCATATTGCCTATGATAAACTATTGTAACAAGAGGAGGTGTCCGTAGATTATGAAGATGACGTTTCAGCCAAAGAAGAGACAGAGATCCAAAGTTCATGGTTTCAGAGCCAGAATGAGCACTCCAGGCGGAAGAAAAGTTTTAGCTGCCAGAAGAGCAAAAGGAAGAGCAAAATTATCAGCTTAATGGACCAGGCCGCAAGTAATTGTGGCCTTTTCTTTTCTCAAATTCCTGGGAAACAGAGATAGGAAAAAGTTTCATGAAACATTTTAATTCAATTAAGAAAAGCCGGGATTTCCAAGAGGTTTATCAAACCGGAAGATCCCTTGCCAACAGACTTCTTGTCATGTATGTAAAGAAAACGGACAGGCCGGAGACCAGAATCGGTATCTCCGTCAGCAAGAAGGTAGGAAACAGCGTTGTAAGGCATCATATAACCAGATTAATCAGAGAGAGTTTCAGGCTTCATGAGGAAATGGTAGAGGCAGGATTAGACATCGTAGTCGTTGTAAGAGCAGCGGCAAAGGAAGAAAATTACAAAACAATCGAAAGTGCATATCTGCACTTGTGCGGACTTCATAACATTTTAAAAAAAGAATCGAAGTGATCTTATGGTAAAGAAAGTTATGATTTTGTTGATCAGAGGGTACCAGAAATTTCTTTCTCCACTGAAAATAAGAACTCACTGCATTTACACGCCTACGTGTTCTCAATACGCCATTGAGGCACTTACAAAGTATGGCGTGTTAAAAGGTACATTTTTGGCTTGCAAGAGGATACTTCGGTGTAATCCATTTGCAAAAGGCGGTTATGATCCAGTTCCGTAACAGATGAGGAGGTAGTTCATTGGAATTCTTAGTATTGACTAAGGTAGGAGGCATCTTGGGGCCGTTTGCGACCGTTCTGGGAATTATTATGGATTGGCTGTTTAAGCTGACCAGTACGTTTGGTATCCAGAATATTGGTTTGTGCATTATTTTATTTACTCTTGTAACAAAGCTTCTTATGTTTCCGCTGACATTAAAGCAGCAGAAATCTTCAAAGCTTATGAGCGTTATGCAGCCGGAAATTTCGGCAATTCAGGCAAAATATAAAGGAAAAACCGATCAGGAATCCATGAGAAAACAGAATGTGGAAGTTCAGGCGGTTTATGAAAAATATGGAACTTCAATGACAGGAGGCTGTGTGCAGCTTGTTATCCAGATGCCCATACTTTTTGCCCTGTATCAGGTTATCTATCATATTCCTGCCTATGTACAGAGTGTTAAAATGGTATTTGAAAATGTAGTGACAGCTGTAAATTCCCTTGGAGTGGATCATGTGGGGATGCTGACACAGTTTGCCACAGACAATAAAATCAATGTATCAAGAATCGGAAGCCTCACAACCAGCAATGGAATGGTGGATTTTTTATATCAGTTAAATCCGACCCAGTGGAATTCTTTGCAGGAATTATTTCCTACCATTAAGGATACCATTGCTGTCAATGCAGCCCAGATTTCCCATATGAATTCATTCCTGGGAATCAATCTGTCAGCTACGCCATCCAGCGTGCTGTTTCCGCCAGGAGGCGGCTTCCATTTCAGTCTTGCTATTCTCATTCCAATTTTGGCTGGTCTCAGCCAGTGGTTTAGTGCCAAGCTGATGACAGTAAACCAGCCTCAAAATGGTAATGATGAAGGCAATGCCATGGCTCAGTCCATGAAGAGCATGAATACGGTCATGCCGCTTATGTCTGTGTTTTTCTGCTTCACCTTTGCATCCGGTATTGGTATTTACTGGATTGCCTCCAGTGTGTTCCAGATCATCCAGCAGGTTGCGGTTAACCGCCATTTAAACTCCATTGATATGGATGAGATGATCAAGAGGAATGTTGAAAAGGCTAATAAAAAGCGTGCCAAGAAGGGACTTCCTCCTCAGCGCGTTGCCCAAAATGCTACTGCCAATTTAAAAAGTCTCCAGGCTGCCAATGAAAAAGAGGAAGCTGAGAATCATGCTAAGGCAGAGAGGACAAAGGAGCAGGTTAAGGCTTCCAGCGATTATTATAACAGCGGAGCCGCAAGTCAGGGCAGCATTGCATCAAAGGCGAGGATGGTTGAGAAGTACAACGAAAAGCACAATAAATAGGAGGGTGACCTATGGATATGATTACAGTTTCAGCAAAAACCGTTGATGAAGCGATTACAAAGGCATTAATCGAATTAGGAACAACCAGTGATAAGCTGGAGTACGAGATTGTTGATAAGGGCAGTAATGGTATTCTGGGAATTATCGGTTCAAAGCCGGCTGTCATCCGTGCTAAAAAGAAAGAAACCATGGAAGATAAGGCTATGACCTTTCTTTCCGATATGTTCGGCGCTATGGATTTAGGTGTCCAGATGGAAGCTTCTTATCATGAAAAGGATAAAGAACTTTCCATTAATATGTCGGGAGATGACATGGGAATTTTAATAGGCAAAAGAGGACAGACCCTGGATTCCCTGCAATATCTGGTTAGCCTTGTTATTAATAAGGAAAACGAGGATTATATCAGGGTAAAGCTTGATACGGAAAACTATAGAGAGCGGAGAAAAGAAACTCTTGAGACTCTTGCAAAAAATATCGCTTACAAAGTGAAGCGGACAAGGCGTTCGGTTTCTTTGGAACCGATGAATCCTTATGAAAGAAGAATTATCCATTCCGCACTTCAGAATGACAAGTTTGTTGTTACAAGAAGTGAGGGAGAGGATCCATTCAGGCATGTTGTTATTTCCTTGAAGAAGGATTATTCAAAAAAAGAGCGATATCAGGAAAAAGAGAAATAGGCAAATAATTATGAGGGGTTGGGGCTGTCGGAAGGCACCTCACCCCTTTTCTTAAATAGGAAGTTATTCAGGTGATTGAATATGAAAATGAATACAATAGCGGCTATCGCCACAGCTATGTCCAGTTCCGGTATCGGGATTATCAGGATCAGTGGCGAAGAGTCATTTCAGATTATAGATAAGATTTTTAAGGGAAAAGGAAAAAACGAAAAAAAACTTTCAAAGGAGCCGTCTCATACCATTCATTACGGTCATATCATTGATGGGGATGAGGTCATCGATGAAGTACTGGTTTTGATCATGAGGGGGCCTAGAAGTTTTACGGCAGAAGATACGGTTGAGATTGACTGCCATGGTGGGGTTCTTGTAACGAAGAGAATTTTAGAAACTGTGTTAAAGTATGGTGCCGTGCCTGCGGAGCCGGGAGAATTTACCAAGAGAGCATTTTTAAATGGAAGAGTTGATTTATCCCAGGCAGAAGCTGTTATTGATGTGATCAATGCGAAAAATAATTATGCCTTAAAGTCTTCAGTCAGCCAGTTAGAGGGAGCTGTTTCTAAGAAAATAAAAGATATGAGGGATAAAATTATTTATCATATCGCTTTTATTGAATCAGCACTTGATGATCCGGAGCACATTTCTCTGGATGGGTACCAGGAGCTTCTTTTACAAGCGCTTAAGCCATTAAAAGAGGAACTGAATCTTCTTATTAAATCCGCGGATAATGGAAGGGTTCTGTCAGAAGGTATTGAGACTGTTATTTTAGGAAAGCCCAATGCAGGAAAATCTTCCCTTTTAAATGTATTGGTGGGAGAAGAGCGGGCTATAGTCACGGATATTGCAGGAACTACCAGGGATACCTTAAAGGAGCAGATCCGGCTGGAGGACTTAAGCCTTAATATCATTGATACAGCAGGAATCCGGAATACGGAGGATGTGGTTGAAAGGATCGGTGTTGAGAAGGCAAGAAGTGCGGCCCAGGAAGCGGATTTGATCATTTATGTGGTGGATGGGTCCTGTCCTCTTGATGAGAATGATGAGGAGATTTTAAAGTTTATAGAAGACCGGAAGGCAGTCGTCCTTTTAAATAAGACAGATCTCATTCCTGTTGTGACAGAGGATATGCTTAAAAATAGAACCGGGCATCGGGTGATTCCTATTTCTGCAAAGGAACGGTTGGGGATCGGAAATCTGGAAGATGAGATAAAGGCAATGTTTTATCAGGGTGAGATTGATTTTAATGATCAGGTTTATATTACAAATGTAAGGCATAAGAATGCCCTTTTAGAGGCGCTTAAGAGTCTATCTATGGTAGAGCAGAGCGTGAAAGAGGAGATGCCGGAGGACTTTTATTCCATCGATTTAATGGATGCATATGAACAGTTGGGGACCATCCTGGGAGAGTCAGTAGGGGATGATCTGGTTCAAGAGATATTCAGGAAATTCTGTATGGGTAAGTAGAGAATTATGAAGGAGAATGAAATGCAGCATTTAGAAGAGTCTTATGATGTCGTCATAGTCGGTGCCGGCCATGCCGGCTGTGAGGCGGCCCTTGCCTGTGCAAGGCTGGGCCTTGAGACAATTATGTTTACAGTCAGCGTGGACAGCATTGCGCTGATGCCCTGTAACCCTAATATCGGCGGAAGCTCCAAAGGTCATCTGGTAAGGGAGCTTGATGCTTTAGGCGGTGAAATGGGTAAAAATATTGATAAAACGTTTATACAATCCAAAATGCTAAATCAGTCAAAAGGACCGGCAGTCCATTCCTTAAGGGCTCAGGCGGATAAGCAGGAATATTCCAGATCCATGAGAATGACCCTGGAAAGTACGGATCATTTAACCATAAGGCAGGCAGAGGTCTCTGAAATCATTGTAGAGGATGGAACCCTTACGGGTGTCAAGACCTTTTCCGGGGCAGTCTACCGCTGTAAGGCTGCCATATTGGCTACAGGAACCTATTTAAAAGCAAGGTGCATCTACGGCGATGTAAGCGAGTATACAGGCCCTAACGGCCTTAAGGCAGCCAATCATTTAACGGATTCCCTAAAGGAGCATGGAATTGAAATGCTGCGTTTTAAGACGGGAACTCCTGCCAGAGTGGATAAGAAAAGTATTGATTTTTCCAGGATGGAAGAGCAGTTTGGGGATGAGAAGGTGGTACCCTTTTCTTTTTCTACAGATAGGGAAGCATTGCAAAAGGAACAGATATCCTGCTGGCTTACTTACACCAATGAAAAGACCCATGAGATCATTCGGGAAAATTTAGACCGTTCTCCTTTATATTCAGGAGCTATCGAAGGAACTGGGCCAAGATACTGCCCATCCATTGAGGACAAGGTAGTAAAATTCCCAGATAAGGACCGTCATCAGGTCTTTGTAGAGCCGGAAGGCCTTTACACCAATGAAATGTACTTAGGCGGTATGTCAAGTTCTCTGCCTGAGGATGTTCAGTATGCCATGTACCGGACAGTTCCTGGGTTAGAGAAGGTGAAAATCGTCAGAAATGCCTATGCAATTGAATATGACTGCATCAATTCCATACAGCTTAAATCAACCTTGGAAACCCTTCCAATCAGCGGTTTATATTGCGGAGGTCAGTTTAATGGAAGCTCCGGATACGAGGAAGCGGCTGTCCAGGGATTTATGGCCGGTGTTAATGCAGCCATGAAAATTCTTGGGAGAGAGCAGATAGTCCTGGACCGTTCCCAGGCCTATATTGGCGTTTTAATTGATGATCTTGTTACAAAAGAAAATCATGAGCCATACCGCATGATGACTTCAAGGGCAGAATACAGGCTGTTGCTGCGTCAGGACAATGCGGATATCCGGTTAATGGGAATCGGTCATGACATTGGATTAATTAACGATGAGCAGTATGAGAAACTGCTTTTAAAAGAGCGGATGATTGAAGAAGAAATCAAGCGTTTGGAAACTACTAATATAGGAGCATCCAGAGAAGTGCAGGAATTCTTAGAAGAAAACGGAAGCACTCCTTTAAAAACTGGCACAACATTGGCAGAACTGGTGAGAAGGCCTGAGCTTGATTATGTTATGTTAACTAAAATAGATAAGAACAGACCGGCTCTTTTAGAGGATGTAATAGAACAGGTCAATATTAATATTAAATACGATGGGTATATCCGCAGACAGAGACAACAGGTAATTCAGTATAAAAAGTTGGAGAATAAGAAGCTGGATGTGGAATTTGATTATTCGACCGTTAAGGGACTTAGAAGAGAGGCCATCCAGAAGCTGAATCTGTATAAACCCATGTCCATTGGACAGGCATCCAGAATATCCGGTGTGTCACCGGCAGATATATCTGTTTTGCTCGTTTTTCTGGAGCAGCTTCGTTATCAGAAGAGCCTGGAAAAGAAAGAATGAGGAATTTTATATGACAGGATCATTTGAAGAGAGTCTCCGAGAAGAATTGAACTTATTATCCATTGAATTAAAAGAAAATCAAATAAATCAATTTTATGAATATTTTCAATTATTAGTAGAATGGAATAAATTCATGAATTTGACTGCAATTACAGAAATGGATGAAGTGATCACAAAGCATTTTGTTGACAGTTTATCTCTGATAAAAGCAGTAGATGAGATCGGAACAATGAATTATAGAATCATTGATGTGGGAACAGGGGCTGGATTCCCTGGAATACCATTAAAGATTGCATTTCCTGATTTAAAGATAACATTGATGGATTCTTTGAATAAAAGGATAAACTTTTTAAATGAAGTCATCAGTCGTTTGGGTCTTGAAAAAATAGAGGCCATCCACGGGAGAGCAGAAGACCTGGGAAGAGATCCTCTTCATCGGGAGCAGTATGATCTTTGTGTTTCCAGAGCAGTTGCTAATCTTAGTACGTTATCGGAATACTGTATGCCTTTTGTAAAGGTTGGAGGTTATTTTATTCCATATAAATCTGGAAAGATTGAGGAAGAGCTGGGAGCGGCAAAACATGCCATATTCTTATTAGGCGGAGGGGTAAAAGAAGTAAAGACCTTTTTATTGCCAGGAACAGATGCAGAACGTTCATTGGTTAAGATAGCTAAGAATAATGGTATCTCTAAAAAGTATCCAAGAAAAGCAGGTTTACCATCTAAAGAACCCTTAAAGTAAAATGTTTCACGTGAAACATCCTTGAGCAGTTATTCTGCATTGACGAAGTGGATGTTTCACGTGAAACATTTTTTGTATTATTAATTAAACGAAGAACATTTGAATAGCACGATATAGTTCAAAAGGATTTTCTAATTGAGGAAGGTATTTGGAGTTACTAACCAAAGAACTTTCAATAGCCGGATTATATATCTGGTATTCCCGAATCAATTCATCAATATTTTCCATTTCACATCCCCCAATGATATAAATACTGTTATTGATTTTCTTTAAGGCATTTACGATGTTACACTTAGTATAATTACATCTCACGCTTGCATATAAGGATTTTGGAGAATCTCCCAAATGAGCCGATTCATAATAAGCATCAACCAGTGAGGTATTAACTGAATAGGGATTAAAATAATTATTGGAAAGTTCTTCCATAATTGTCTGTTTACTGGTAGCAATGTGATAGAGCAGTGTTCCCAAAATAGGCAAGTCCAAAATAAATTTATAAGCTCTCCCATGTTTGTTCGGAATCTGACTGCATGTCAGTAAGGAATCGGGATTAATCAGCATGATCTGATCAAATAATTCTGGTGACTGATTGCAGGCCATGACAGCAAGGGGAGATGAAGAGCCGGATGCGATGACATTGGTACGATGTCCAATTTCTGATTTTACAAAGTCAGAGATCATCTGAACATAAAGATAATTTGTATAAGTCAGATCCGGTTTTTCAGAGCGTCCGCATCCCAGAAGATCTATGGTGTATACGGTATACTGTTCTTTTAAATAGTTTACCATCTGATTCCATTCATGTCCGCTGGAGCAGGTTGTTAAGTCATGTATGAGTAAGAGTGGCTTACCAGTTCCTGCTTTTGTATAGTGAATGTTACCGAATCGCCACTTATAGCAAAGGGCTTTAGAATCAGATAATACGTTCTTGGAGGTGGCGGAATATTTAATACATTTATTAATAATAGCAGTGGTGACAGCTGTACTGGCTGATAGAATTAGCAAGGTCAATAATTTGTTCTTTGTCTTCATACAATACCTCCTGAAATAGGTTAGTCTTTTCTTATTATAATATAATCAATATGGACTTACAACGTCTAACATATTAATTTATTCTTAAAACTTGGAAAAACCTGACAGAATTACAATGGAAACCTGGTAAAATGTTTCACGTGAAACATTTTTTATATTTTATAGATTTTTTTTTACAGGAAACCATAGGAAAAAAAAATAAAGTATGCTATACTCTACTTTGAACTGCAATTTCCGGATGTTGTTACAGGGAAAGGTTGAAAAAGAACATTTTTCAACCTTGAATTTATGAATCAACTGGATAAGCAAGCATATCCGATGGATTCATTAGGAGGCAAAATTAAAAATGGGAAGAATCATTGCGATAGCAAACCAGAAGGGCGGAGTTGGTAAAACGACTACCGCAATCAATTTATCTGCTTGTCTGGCTGAATCAAGACAGCGGGTATTGGCTGTGGATTTTGATCCACAGGGAAATGAGACCAGCGGACTGGGAATCGAGAAGAGTTCCATTGAGCGAACCGTATACGATCTGTTGGTAGGAGAGTGTGAAATTGAAGAATGTTTGATCACTAATGTTCAGGAAAACCTGGATTTGCTACCTTCTAATGTGGATTTAGCAGGTGCAGAGATCGAATTATTGGAAATTGAAAACAAGGAAACACTCCTCAAAACATATCTTGAAAAAATCAAGAATCACTATGATTTTATTATCATAGATTGTCCTCCGTCATTGAATCTATTGACAATTAATGCCTTAACAGCTGCAAATACCGTATTGGTGCCAATTCAATGTGAATATTATGCATTAGAGGGATTGAGCCAGGTATTGAAAACGGTAAATTTGGTAAAAAAGAAACTGAATCCTGCACTTGAGATGGAAGGTGTGGTTTTTACCATGTATGATGCCAGAACAAATTTATCTCTGGAGGTTGTTGAGAGCGTTAAAAACAATTTAAACCAGAATATCTATAAAACCATTATACCCAGAAATGTCAGACTGGCAGAGGCTCCCAGCCATGGAATGCCGATTAATTTATATGATTCCAGATCAGCGGGAGCGGAGAGCTACCGGTTGCTGGCGGCAGAAGTAATAAGCAGAGGAGAAGAGATATAACTATGGCAAAGAGAACGGGTTTAGGAAAAGGTCTTGGAGCAATTTTCGGAGATGAAGTAATGGAATCTGCGGCAGAGGAACAGGAAAAGAAAAACCATCCAAAACCAGAGCAGGTAAAGGTAAAAGCAGAAAAAAAAGAAGAGGAAGTCGGAAGAGAGATGTTCCTTAAATTATCCTCCATTGAACCGAACCATAATCAGCCGAGAATGGAGTTCCGGGAGGAATCCCTCATGGAATTGGCGGAATCTATGAAGGAATATGGTGTTTTACAGCCACTTTTAGTACAGAAAAAAGGGGATTTCTACGAAATTATCGCCGGTGAGCGCAGATGGAGAGCAGCGAAACTGGCAGGTTTAAAAGAAGTACCTGTGGTGATCCGGGAATATACAAAGCAACAATCAATGGAGATTGCATTGATTGAAAATGTTCAGAGAGAAGATTTGAATCCCATTGAAGAAGCTAAGGCTTACCAAAAGCTGATGCAGGAATTTGGATTAAAGCAGGAAGAAATCGCAACGCGGGTGGCTAAAAATAGGGTAACCATAACCAACAGCATGCGTTTATTAAAGCTGGAGAATAGAGTCCAGGATATGCTTATTCAGAACCAAATTACAGGAGGACATGCCAGGGCACTTCTGGCTGTTGATGATCCGGAATTGCAATTTCAAATTGCAGGAAGGATCGTCGCTGAAAATCTCAGCGTCCGTGAAGTGGAAAAGCTGGTTAAGTCCTTATCAAAGAAAAAGGAACCAAAGGAAAAAAAGGAAGAGGATGAAAGTATTTTCCTGATTTTCAGAGAATTGGAAGACCGGATGAAAACTGCTATGGGAACGAAAGTAAGCATCAATCGGAAAGATAGTAATAAAGGAAGAGTGGAAATAGAGTACTATTCTGAGGCAGAATTGGAAAGAATAGTAGAGTTAATAGAATCCATAAGATAACATCATGGAAGCGAGGACGAAAGAATGGACAACAGTATTTTGAATCAGTTGCCGGTTGACCCTGCTTTTTTAATCATCGGATTAGCTGTAATTACCATGATATTACTGATCGTTGTAATCATATGTCTGGTTCAGATGAGAAAGCTTTATCGCAGATACGACTATTTTATGAGGGGGAAGGATGCAGAAACCCTGGAAGAGATTATTATGGAGCAGATGGAAGATATTGCGGAATTAAAAGCAGAAGACCGCGCAAATAAAGATTCTCTTCGAAATACCAATAAGAATTACAGAAGTGCTCTCCAGAAATTCGGACTTATAAAATACAATGCGTTTAAAGGGATGGGCGGAAACTTAAGCTTTGCAATGGCTATCCTCGATTATACAAATTCCGGTTTTGTTTTGAATTCCGTTCATAGCCGGGAAGGATGCTATGTTTACATCAAGGAAGTGGAAAGAGGAGAAACGGATGTTTTGCTTGGAAGCGAAGAGAAGGATGCTTTGGAGCAGGCTTTAGGATATCATTCATAAAAAACCAGGTACGGCAAAAGCTGTACCTGGTTTTTTTATAATAGTAAAATTAATTTTAGTTTACAATAATATTATAAAGGCATTTTATCGGAAGGATATACGATCTGTCTCATTTCCATATGACGTTCCTCTGTAAGGGCAGCTCCGATGGCAGTACCGTATTCGGCCTGATCCGGTAAAATGAAATGGACATGAAACATAGTCTCAAGTGATTGAAAAATGCCTTTGCACTGAGGGAATTTTGCAAGATTCCCGGTCATGACAAAATTGGATATATTGCTGTTAAGGGAAGATAAAATAGCGGATTTTCCAATAACCTGAAGCACCATATTAATGATTCCGGCAGCAATGTCTTCGTCGGATACAAGGTTGCGTACCTTGCCGAAATTAGAGGCTGTGGCAGAAAGAGGAAGGCCTGGAAGGGCCGTTTTTGAAATATCCTGTATCTGCAAATCAATGTTGCTTATATCTCCCCTGCTTGCCAGTTCCATGATCTGGGAGATATCCTGGGTTTTTAGAAGAAGGCTTGAAAGGCCGAGGATGGTTCCGCCTCCGATGCCGATTCCTCCGGTATGGATAATCTTATCTCCGTTTACCTGGACAAGAGAGGTTCCTGTTCCCATGCTCACGACGATTAAGTCGTTAAGTCCTGTAAAGTATTGTCCTCCCAGGCCGTTGCAGGTGAATTCATCTACCTTATAAGTAGGAATTCCATATAAAGGCTGGTCTACGTATGCACTGCCAACCCCTGTGATCATAATCTTTTCAATTTCATTCAACTGGATGTTGTTTTCATAGATGAATTTTCCAAGCGCTCCAAACAGAGATGCAATTGGATTATCAGCTTTAACAAAGGTAGGAATTTTTAATTTATTATCTTGAAATCCTACAATTTTAGTGGTACTTCCTCCAAGATCAATTCCAATTGTAATTTTCATAATTTTAAAATCCTCTTATTCTTATATATAAAACAATATAATCGTACCTGTTAGAGAATCATATTTAAGGTAACATAATTATATTCTCCCGCAAATAATCTTGCGGTTACAAGGCTTACTATATCATACATGATGCGCATTGCCAAGTTTTTAAATCCGTCCAAAGTTCCTATATCATACTTTTTTCTTAGAATAAGCAAGGAAATAGGTGCTCAGAATATTACTTATCTGAACTTGTAGCGAAAGTAAAGCTAAAAAGGCTGTTTTCTAGCCCGTCTATCCGGTTATTCAAAAGGTTTTTTGAAAAGAGCTGAGCACTCAGAAGAAATATCAGGTTAAATTTATAATATAAGATTTGAATAAAAAATAGCTTGAACTATGTTTTTTTTTGTAAAATATAACATTGACAAAAAAATAACAATAACATATAATGAGATTACGATACATCGTTAAAAAAATATCGATATAAAAATATCTATTTAACTATTTAACATATTTAAAAAATGGAGGAAAGTCATGATGGCAAAGAAAGAAGAACAGGTAAGAGTACCTGAGATCATTGATAGTGTAGATGCCCTGATCGCAAAGATGGAAGCCATGAGAGAGGCTCAGAAAGTATTTGCTTCCTTCACCCAAGAACAGGTGGATAAGATCTTTTATGAAGCAGCTAGTGCTGCCAACAAGTTAAGAATTCCTCTGGCAAAGATGGCCGTAGAAGAAACCGGTATGGGTGTTGTAGAAGATAAGGTCATTAAGAACAACTATGCTGCAGAATATATTTATAACACATATAAAGATACCAAGACCTGCGGTGTGATCGAAGAAGATAAAGCATATGGCATTAAGAAAATTGCAGAGCCAATTGGTCTGATTGCGGCAGTTATTCCAACCACAAACCCGACTTCAACTGCTATTTTCAAGACACTGATCAGCTTAAAGACCAGAAATGCTATCATGATTTCCCCTCATCCCCGTGCAAAGAATTCTACCATTGCGGCTGCAAAGGTGGTTCTTGATGCCGCTGTCAAAGCCGGCGCACCGGAAGGAATCATCGGCTGGATCGACGTTCCTTCTTTGGAACTGACCAATGAGGTCATGAGAAGCGCGGATATCATCTTGGCAACCGGCGGCCCTGGAATGGTGAAGGCTGCGTATTCTTCCGGTAAACCAGCCCTTGGCGTTGGTGCAGGCAATACCCCTGTAATCATTGATGATACGGCAGATATTAAGATGGCAGTCAGCTCCATCATTCATTCCAAGACCTTTGATAATGGTATGATCTGTGCTTCCGAGCAATCTGTAACAGTACTTGAACCTATATATGATGCGGTTAAAAAAGAGTTCGCAGCAAGAGGATGCTATTTCCTGAAAGAAGATGAACTGAATAAGGTTCGTAAGACCATTATTATCAACGGAGCATTAAATGCCAAGATCGTAGGCCAGAAAGCCCACACCATTGCTAAGCTTGCTGGCGTGGATGTTCCTGAATCCGCAAAGATCCTGATCGGTGAAGTTGAGAGCGTTAATATTGAAGAAGAATTCGCACATGAGAAGCTGTCACCGGTTCTGGCTATGTATAAAGCTAAAACCTTTGATGAGGCTATTGAGAAGGCAGAACAGCTGGTTGCTGACGGCGGTTACGGACATACCTCTTCACTCTATGTAAATGTAAATGAAAAGGAGAAAATGGATAAGCATGCAGCGGCAATGAAGACCTGCCGTATCCTGGTGAATACTCCATCTTCTCACGGCGGAATCGGCGATATTTATAACTTCAAGCTTCAGCCATCCCTGACTTTAGGCTGTGGTTCCTGGGGTGGAAACTCAGTTTCCGAAAACGTTGGGGTAAAGCATTTGCTGAATATTAAGACCGTTGCTGAGAGGAGAGAGAACATGCTGTGGTTCAGAAATCCGGAAAAGGTTTACTTTAAAAAGGGTTGTATGCCAGTCGCACTTAGCGAATTAAAGGATGTATATAACAAAAAGAGAGCATTTGTAGTAACGGACTCCTTCCTTTACATGAACGGCTATACCAAACCAATTACAGATAAATTAGATGAAATGGGTATTGTATATACCGTATTCTCTGATGTCCAGCCAGACCCGACCCTTGCAAATGCCCAGGCAGGAGCAGCGGCTATGAAGGCATTCCAGCCGGATACCATTATCGCCTTAGGCGGCGGTTCCGCTATGGACGCAGCCAAAATCATGTGGGTGATGTATGAGCATCCAGAGGTAGATTTCCAGGATATGGCTATGCGCTTTATGGATATCCGTAAGAGAGTCTATACATTCCCTAAAATGGGTGAAAAGGCTTACTTTGTGGCAATCCCAACTTCTTCCGGTACCGGTTCTGAGGTAACCTCATTTGCGGTTATTACTGACCAGGAAACAGGGGTAAAATATCCTCTTGCAGACTATGAATTAATGCCGGATATGGCTATCATTGATGCAGACAACATGATGAGTCAGCCTAAGGGACTTACAAGCGCTTCCGGTATTGACGTTATGACTCATGCATTAGAGGCTTATGCTTCCATAATGGCTTCTGATTATACAGATGGTCTTGCACTTAAGGCAATGAAAAATGTATTTAACTATCTGCCTATCGCATACAATGACGGAACGAATGTAGAAGCTAGATGTAAAATGGCAGATGCTTCCTGCATGGCTGGTATGGCATTTAATAACGCATTTTTAGGTGTATGCCATTCCATGGCTCATAAATTAGGAGCTTATCATCACCTTCCACACGGTGTTGCAAATGCCTTGCTGATCACCTTGGTTATGGATTTCAATGCTTGTGAAGTTCCGACAAAGATGGGAACCTTCCCACAGTATGAGTATCCTCATACCCTCGCAAGATATGCAGAGTGTGCACGTTTCTGCGGCATCGAAGGCAAGGATGATGCAGATCTGCTTAAGAAATTCATTGCTAAGATTGAGGAATTAAAGAAGACTGTTGGTATCAAGGCAACCATTAAGGAATATGGAGTAGATGAGAAACACTTCCTGGATACTCTGGATGAAATGGTTGAAAATGCATTTGATGACCAGTGTACAGGTGCAAACCCAAGATATCCTCTTATGAGTGAGATCAAGGAAATGTATTTAAAGGCTTACTATGGTAAATAAGTATAAATAAGTGGAAAAAGGCCGTACCCGAATCCCGGGTCGGCCTTTTGTTTTATTTTATATCACCTTTCCGTTTTTGAAGAGAAGGATCATTTCATGAGTCAGACTTAAATTGGTAAAATCATCAGGGATATCCTCAGGGGCCATCCAGACTGCTGTGGATAATTCTGTTTCATCCAGGTGAACCTGTGGAGAACCATCCAGCTCGGCCCAGTATCCGACTAAAATGGAATCGCTGAATCCCCATGGCTGGTTTTTGTAATAGCGGATGTTTTTGACCCGAAGTCCTACTTCCTCCATTACTTCCCGGTTCACTGTTTCTTCCAGGGTCTCCCCGAATTCTGTATAGCCTGCGATCAGGGCATACCGGGTATATTCCCTTCCGGCATACTTAGTCAGCAGAAGCTTTCCGTTATAAGTGACAGCCACAATGACTGCTGGAGCAATCTTTGGATAAACGGTATTACCGCATGAGGAACAGACCATGGACCTTTCCTTCTTGCTTTTCATCATTGGAGAACCACAGCAGCCGCAGAACCGGTTGGAGCCGTAAAAGCGGTGGAGCTGTTCTGCAGAAATAGCTGCAA
>NZ_JPME01000041.1 GCF_000732605.1 Lacrimispora celerecrescens
GCATGGGAGTCGGTCACTCCTGCTTCCGAAAGAATCCCTGCCTTGTCCCTTCGTTCCTCACAATGGCCGATGATCGTGGTGGTACAGCCAATGGCTTTTGCCGCGTTTGCCGTGCGGTTCGTAGTAAAGGCCCCAAAATTTCCGCCGACTGCGGTATCCTCACGGAACACTCCCTGACAGCCGATGTTCACCGGGCTATTTTCCCCCAAAGCACTTGCCGCTTGGATCAAATGGGCTTCAGGAAAATACATGGCAAACTCCACATCATCATTCTCATACTTCCTTAAAGCTTCCTGGGTGTTTGATATAATATAGCTTCCCCACTCACGGATAGGCGCTATGGAATTCACACCCCCCTTTCCCCGGGGAATATCAAACCGCTTTAAATTTAAAAAAATATGCTTCATTTTCATTATCCTCCTTTTTTTATTTGTATTTCACTAATTTTATATATTTTCTTGAAAGTCTATGAAATCCCTCAATTCCGGACCGATCAGAGGACGGCACCATTTTACAAACTCATTGGTCACGTCGTTTCCCCGCTCGTTAATAAAGCTTTCCGGAATGGCTCTTTCATGAAGCATGACCTTTTCAATGGGAATCCGTTCCGCATGGATGCAGTATTCTCCATCCACTCTATCTTCCCGGATAAAGCCGATCATTACTCCGCCCTGTCCTTCCATAGCAGCTTTTAAGGCCTCCCTCCCTGCAAGTACAGCCTCCTCCCGGTCAACCGGAGACTGCCATGCAATGGAGGAACGTCCGCAGATTCCAGGCTTTTCACTTCTGGCCTTAATATCCAGTTTCTGAATCACAAGATTGGCCAAATAGGCGCTTACATCTCCGTAATAGGTTGCCCGACCGGTCTTGTAGATCGGGGGAACCACCGGTTTTCCATCTTCCCCCTTTAAGCCTTCGCTGGCAACTACGACCACACCGCCCTTTTCTTCATGAAGCTTCTTTACATCCGCTAAAAATTCCTCTTCTTTAAACGGACGCTCCGGCAGGTAAATCAGATGGGGCGCATCTCCCGGCTTTTTGCGGGCAAGGGCTGAAGCTGCCGTGACCCAGCCTGCATTTCTTCCCATGGCCTCAATGACGCATACGTGGATGGGCAGGGATTTTACATCCATTCCGACCTCTGCAGTGGTAGCCGCAATGTATCTGGCCGCACTGCCAAATCCCGGGGTGTGATCGGTAATTGCAATATCATTGTCAATGGTCTTGGGGATCCCAACCACCGTAACCCCTGATTTTTTGCAGGCTTCATGAATCTTTCCGCAGGTATCCATGGTTCCATTGCCTCCATTAAGGAGCACATACCTGATGTGATATTTCTCAAATATGGCCGGCATGGCCTCATAATCCTCCTTCTCCAGGGCGTACCGAGAGGAGCCGATGGCCGTGGCAGGAGTTTCCAAAAGAAGCTTTATCCTTTCCTCCGGGATCTCCATGAGATCCATAAAATTCTCTTTTAATATCCCTTCGCTGCCTCCCAGAGCAGCATATACTTTATCAACCTTTTTGCTTTCCCTGGCCTCTTTGATCACGCCGTAAAGAGATGAATTGATCACCGCAGTAGGACCGCCTCCATGTACCACCAGAACATTGCCATTCATATGTTTGATCCACTCTCCTTTTCGTAAAATCTTTTCACTGTATCAAACGGAATCCCACGGTCTTCCGTCCTTTTGCTAACAGCGTACCATATTCTCCTCCGGATTTGTGCAAATTTTACCCAAACGTTTGGGTTTTATGGTATACTGTTTTCATTGATCGTGGTTTATAATAACATTAAAGAAAATTCTTTTCCGGAGGTAGCCTATGACATTAAAGGAAATAGCGGAAGAAGCCGGCGTGTCCATTTCCACCGTATCCAGAGTCGTGAACAAAAACATTCCCGGCGCCGCCAGCAAAGAAGTTCAGGACCGGATATGGGAAATCGTCCGCCGGACCGGATACACCCCAAACCCCACAGCCCGCAGCTTGAAGCTTGGAGAAAATAAAGCTTCTTTGACCACCTCCCGTTCCATTGCCTGCCTGTTTGCAAGAACAACGGATACGGTAACTGATTTATTTTTCTCCTCCCTTGCCAGGAGCATCGAGCAGGAAGCCTTTAAACGAAACTATGTTCTAAAATATTCCTTTTCTTCCTTTGATATCAACCACCCCGGCACTTTCCGGTTGATCACAGACAACCACGTAGACGGCGTGGTCATTTTAGGGCGCTGTGACAAGCAGCTCCTCGGCCTTTTAAAAAAGTATTTCAACTGCCTGGCCTATACGGGTCTAAACAATCTGGAGGCTAAATACGATCAGATCATCTGTGACGGGCATCAGGCCGCCCTTGCTGCCACCAGCTATTTAACCGAACTTGGGCACAAGAAAATCGCATACATCGGAGAAACCAAATCTGAAAACCGCTATAACGGATACTGCGCCGGATTAAAGGCCGGAAGGCTTCCACTTATAAAGGAACATGTAGCCAACGCTTCTCTCTCCTCTGAGGGAGGATATCAGGGAGCAAAGCGCCTTTTAAAAGCAGGCTGTGATGCTACCGCTTATTTCTGCAGCAACGATATCACGGCCATCGGAGCCATGAAGGCCTTTCACGAATCCGGGCTTCGCATCCCCACGGATATCTCAGTCATCAGCATCGATGATATTGACACGGCACAGTACTTAACTCCCATGCTCACCACGGTCCATATCCCGGTTGAGGAGATGGGTCAGATGACGGCAAAGATCTTGATCGACCGCATCGAAGGCGGCCACCGTCTTCCTGTTAAGATTGACCTGCCGTTTTACATTGCTGTCCGTGACAGCTGTGCAGCTCCCAAACGGTGAAATTCAATTATGCACATAAGAAATAGCCGCCCTGCTCCTGACAAAGTAGACGGCTATTTTAGTTAAACTATTTGCCAGGGCGGGGAGCCTTAACCTCCCTTGCTGACTGTCTTGTAAGTATATTATATGGTAATTATATATTAGTCAAACATGAAAAACCGCCCGCTACCGGACGGTTTTTCATGTTTTTTCATAATTCGCATCATTCGATTAACAAGATTGTCTTTATTTCCCTTATCTCGTATTCAAATATTCCATGACCCCCATGTGAATCGTCCAAGCAACCCGGTCCTGATAATCCGAGTTATTCAAAAGAGCAGATTCCTTCCAATTGGTTAAAAAGCCGCATTCCACGATTACGATCGGGGTCCGCACATGTAAAAGAAGGTAGTAGTTATCATTGGGCTTTGCCAGCCTGGTATTTTTCTCACCCAGCACATAATCAAACCGGCTCTGTAAAATCTCAGCCAGCTCTTTTCCCTTATCAGATTTTTTATAGTAAAATACCTGTCCTCCGTA
The DNA here is from genome assembly GCF_000732605.1 of Lacrimispora celerecrescens. Classification (GTDB taxonomy): domain Bacteria; phylum Bacillota; class Clostridia; order Lachnospirales; family Lachnospiraceae; genus Lacrimispora; species Lacrimispora celerecrescens_B. The sequence continues at coordinate 3,367 of NZ_JPME01000041.1, forward strand.
TACATATTCCTCATGATAGCTGTTCTGGTGTATGCTGACGGTAAGTGACGGGCTTTCATCATTGATGATCTCACAACGCTTGCTCATGTCCGCCATCTTTTTTTTGCTGTCCCTTTCCGTATACAATCCGTTGTCATCTTCTCTGGTCAGAACCACTTTCACGTCAGAAGCTTCCAGATACTTTTTTAACCGGTATGCTATCTGCAAATTTATATCCTTTTCCAGGGTTCCGTCAATGCCGATCTTTCCCGGATCATTTCCTCCATGTCCCGCATCTATGACGACGACTGGCTTTTCTTTTCCGGGCTTTACACTGACTTCTGCCGTCATCTTTCCAGCCTGACTTGATACTACATATACCAACACCAGCAAAACCAGTGCCATGAGGGGTTCCCACTTCTTTAATTTCACATTTTCTACCTGATTCATCTTCTTAATGAATTATATATTTTTGTGAAATAAAAAAGAACTGCTCCCTGTGACTTTCCTGTCATTCTGAACTCAATACATTATAGTCTCTTGTCCCATCTTCAGTAATCCATTCCAGATATTGTGCCAGTATGCTGGGATATCCTTCCTCTTCCCACAGCTTATAACCGGCTTTCGCTTTGGCTTTATCCCGGATGTCTGTAACTCTACCCGCATAACAGGCTTCGTTAAGCTCTGCATAGACTTTTGCCATCTGTTCCTTCTGAGATTTGGTCAATCCGTTTAGTGTATCAAGCCTCTTGAACTCATCCTGGGCCTGATTATAAAATACCTTGCTTAAAAACTTTTTCCCAAACTCATCAAAGTTCAAAAGATTTTTATCAGTGCTTCCTGTCTTTTTTGCCCATTCCTTCATATCCAATGGTTTAGTATGATATCGGAAATTTCCGTCATCTCCATAATATAAGATTCCATATTGACAAGGCGGCGTGGATAAGGAGCTGGTCACAATCTCATAGATCCCGGTGTCGCTTCTGGACCTCATATAATGCTGTACATGAAGGTGACCGCTTAAAAACAAGGGGACATCCCAGCTTTCCAGCTGGTCAATAAGCTGTTCACTGTGTTCAATGGTGCAGTCTTGTAAGTAAACTTCACTTTCATCAAGAAGATTATGGTGGCCGACCGGGATCACGTTCATCCCAAGATTCCAGGCCTCCTCCATCTGCTCCTCAATCCAGTCATATGTATCATCCTTAATCATTCCTCCAACCAGATTTCTCGGTTCATACTGGCATGTATCAAGCATTAAGGCTCTGGTATAATCATTTACCTGATAAACATAGCTTAAGGAAGCGGGATCCCGGCTGACCGCCTCATTGTATCCGAAATCCTGGTAAATCTCCTCGAATTCTTCCGCAGTTACATTATCCGCCCCCAAAAAGGTATCTCCTACAAATTGAGCTGCCTTAGAATTATTGATATCATGATTTCCGGGAATAACGATTACGGGAATTCCGGCTTCTTCAATTTTATCAAGCTTTTTTGCAAACTCTTTATGGCTTTCCTTTTCGCCTTCATAGGTCAAATCTCCGCTTAAGATTACAAGATCAGGCCGTTCCTTCTTAACCTCTTCCACAAAAGCATCCGTAATCTCCCAGATGTATTGCATCACCTTGCCGTCACCATGGTCTATACTGTATTGAAAACCCTTCTGAAAATCCGTCAAGTCCTTGGCCAAATAATGAATATCCGTGGCAACAATGATCTTGCAGCCACTGTCAAAGGCTTCTTCAGGAGGCTGTGAAGCCGGATCCTCCGAAGTTTGGGGGAATTCTTCTATGGTTGTCGGTTCAGTCCTCGTTGTTTCTGTCTCCTGCGGAGTTGTACTCTCTGCGCTGGTGCTTTCCGGCTCTGTTCCTTTGAACGAGCACCCTGCCAACATACATACCACGCCCAGCAATGCTGCCAATATGATCCTGTTTCTCATAACCTGACCTTCCTGTCTCTTACACGTCTTTCATTTACTTTTTATCTAGCCGAATTTCGTCCCACAAGTCTGACGGTTCAAATCCCAGCTTCCAGCAAGCCACACCTGCCAGGCCATACTGCTTTATTAAATCCATCTTAAGTCCTATGGAACGTTCTTCTTCCAGCCACAGCTTTTTAAGCCCTTCCTCCGACTGCAATTCTCCGTAATACTGGCCTAATTCCTCCTGCCAGTATAATTCCACTTTATTTTCGCTGACCCAATCCTTTGCACGGGCTATGCCCAAAGAGGATGAGGTAACCTTTCCGTCAGGTCCCTCAGTCCACACCCTTGTATAGAGGGGAATTCCATTGATTACTTTTTCCTTTGGCACCAGGGCCAGGGTATCCTTGATCCCGTTTTCCACATAGTTAATGGAAGCCACAGAACCGGCATCCCCGCCTGCATAATGTTCATCATATCCCATTATAATCACGTAATCAGCCACGATCCCCTGTTCTTTTCGGTTATAGAACTGATTGCCGGGGGCCGGAACATAATTATCCACGGATAAAACGATCCCCTTCTCACGGCAAGGTATGGAAAGTTCCCGTATGAACTGAACATAATGGACCCCTGCTTCTTCCTTGATCCCTTCAAAGTCCAGATTAATTCCATCAATACCGTACCGATCCACTTCCGACATAAGGCCGTCAATCAGCTTCCGTCTGATGGTGGTCTTTGACATCAGGATCTCCGTATTTACATCAGGGCTGAAATTATTGATGAGGGCCCAGACCTTTAAGCCCTTATCATGTGCTTTCTTTACATAATCCTCCTGAGCCAGGGATCGGAAGTTTCCTTCATTATCCGTAAGCTCAAACCAGGTTGGAGAAATGACATTGACCCCTTTTGTATTGGCGATCACGCTGTCAAAAGAACCATTTCCCTCAAGGGTTGTCATCTGGTGCCAGGCAAGACAAACCGGTTCGTCCATGGAAACATTGGTGTAGACCGGTGCTGCAAAGGTACTTTTAGGAACCTCACTGGTCACATCTCCCAGCCGTTTGCGTTCCACATAGCCTACAAATCCGTCTTCCGTCCGCACCTTATCCCACTTTTCCATAGAGTCCAGGACAGTGACCTGACTTCCTGGTGAAATCCATGTTACGATGGGACTTTTCACTCCGCCTTTTACCCTTACATTGCCCTTCTCGGAAACCTGTGCCGTTTGCTGGGCATCCCAGTTGTCATTTATAAAAATCCGCTTATGTTCAGCGTTGTCATAAGCGGTCACGCGTATATCCGTATAATTTGCCACCAGTCCGATGGACAAATAAACCCCGTTCTCATTCACCCAAATCAGGGGCTTCCCAGACATTCCGACCGTGGAATGATCCGCATAGACAATGGAGTCCGGCAGGGCATACACAAGGAGATTTTCATTGCTGTCCCAGTAAAACCGCTCATTCAACATATCATTCACCCACTCAATCGGGAGATAGGTTTGTTCCTGCAGGTAAAGCCCTTTTGCTTCCTGAAGATCCTCATTGAGATAAAGGGCCACTTCATCTCCCTTTACTCCCAGCAGTTCGGCTATATCTGCCTGTTCCTTTGAGGGAATATACCGTTCCAGAAACCGCACCCCGAAAAATATGGCGGTCACTAACAAAATCAATCCTAGCGCCGCAAGACCCGGCGCGGCTTTTTTCTTCATCTGTTTTCCTCCTGCTAATGGATCGTATCGTCTTTTGCCTGTGCTCATTATATCACAATTCTAATTTTTTGGAATTTACATTTTCATTACATTCCGTATCCCCTATTCCCACCCTGACGCACTGAAACAGCCAGCTTAAGGCTGAAGATGGCATCCCGCATGCGTCCCATTTGGCACTATCCAATATTTACCGGTAATAAACACGGTCGAATCTTATTTCCCGCAGTTTTCCGGTCTCTCCATCAGGAACAAAATCGGCCATATAAAAACTATCGTCCTCCCTTATTTCAAATATTTTATTCCAGTCTTTCTCAGGCAGTTCTTCTCCATCGATAATAATGGCAATTCCCTGATCCCTGTATTTTTTAAGTCCTGCCAGATACTGACCTTTCTCCGTCTGCACGTTCCTTTCCCTGGCTTCTTCTCTTTTCATCTGCATATACCCCGTCTGTTTCACATTTGTTACATAAGCCGGGGGAGGACCACAAGGGTTTTGCCGTGACACAATTCCTCCCCGCTATTTAAAAAAACTGCTGATAAAAGCCTATGATTTCACCGGTGACAGCAAACACGTCTACTGAAACCGGAATTCGGGAGATGGGTATGTTAAGCCTCTTTTCCGCATTCTTTCTGGCTTCCTCGCTGCCAAACGACACGAGCGTCTTCCAGCTCTTTTCCGCTTTTTTTCCCTTTCTCTCAAACCCCAGAAACGCTTCCAGCTGCCACTCGGTTAAACTCCCGAGAACAAATTGCCTGTCACATCTTAAAAATTCTTCCAAGTTGCCTTCTCTTACGGTTCCGTAATCCACAATCACTGCCTGATAACCGGACTTTTTGCACAATAACAGCGTATCAATCCCCGCTCGTTCATAATAATCCGCTTCCAGTAACTGAAAACATCCAGCTTGGGACTGCTCCTTTGTGCACAGCTTTCTCATATTCTGAAAATCCTCATGGCTGTTCCATTCCAAGACAGCACACCGCTTCCTTAAGACTCCTCCTAAATATCCTGCTGTCATTACAGTAAAATGGGTCACCCCCACTCCTCTTCCGGTTCCTATGATCCCAATGATCTCCTGATTAGATGGCTTTTTACCGGAGTTTAAAAGCTTCCACACCTTTTTTGCCATTCCATTCATGAGGCGTTTATCCTTTCCCTATGGTACAGTTTTTGCCTGAAATCATCTGAAAAAACCAATCGCTAATCTGTTTTTTATATCTTCCTTTTCCTCTTTTCCTTATGCTTTTTATTTCTAAAATTTCTTCCAGAAGAGCCTTGTAAAAGTCTCCTGTTTCCGCATTTGTATCAAAAGGATCCGGAAAATAAGGGGCCATTACGCAGCGGGAAGGGGCTGCCCCGTCAGGCAGCCTTATCCTGGTTGTCCTGGCTGCATGATTATAAACGATCCCATAGGAGTTATGGCCTTTCACAACATATTCCGCAGAGATATAGGCACTGTTTCTGCTCCAGCTGCTGTAATCGCATACCAATATCACTGCATCGGGACTACCCGCCAGTGCCTGTTCAACATTTTTACCGTAATCCAGAATACGGATTTGATAAGGCGGCTCTTTTAATTTCACCGCCGGCCCGTAATAAGGTTTCCAAATAAAACCTTGATACCTCATCAGGCCAAACTGGTCCCGCTTTGCGGCTGCATGGTCACCAAGCCCGATGCCCATACCGGAATCATTTTTTTCTTCAAATAAATTGGGATATCCGTGATTTCTAAGATAGACAGACAGGCCGATTCCAATATGAGTCGTTCCGGCCCCTGATTTGCTCCCTGCAAGAGCGATTATAAGAGATGACGATTGTAGACGGTCTTTTGCAGCCGTTCCCATGTTTTTAAGCTGTCCAAGCCTCTCACCCAGCTCTTGTGCTGATGAAAACCGTTCTTCCTTTTCCTTATTCATACACCGTTTTATGACGGCCGCCAGATCGGCATCCATTGATGAAGCCGGTTTGTAGGGCAGTTTTGGAAATTCTCCTGTAAATAGAAAATGAATGATAGCACCAATGGCATATAGGTCTGTTCTTTCATCCAGTACTCCATCCTTTGAATACTGCTCCGGCGCCGCACATCCTACGGTTCCATACCGCTCTCCGGGCATATTTGCATCATCCACGGACGCGGCAAGTTCAAAGTCAATCAGTTTAACGATGTCATTGCACAATAACAGGTTTTTCGGCTGTAAATCTAAATGTAATATGGGGTTTGGTCCTGCGAGATGCAGGTAATTGATGATGCTGGTCAACTGGATTCCATATGAGATGGCCAGTTCCCGCGATAGATGGCCCTGTTTTTTCACAAGGTCAAATAAAGATTCTCCTTCCAGATACTCTTCGATTAAATAACTATAAAATTCGTCTTCCTCTACATCATAAATAATGGGAATTCCAGGATGGCGAAGTTCCTTAAGAACAAGTGCTTCATGCCTTAGACGTTCAAACGTTAGAAAGCTTTTGGGTACCCGCTTGATTGCCCGGTATTCCTCAAGCCCTAGATGAACCGCCAGAAAAACTGTCCCTGCCCGGCCGGTTCCCAAGATGCCGTATAGCTGATATTTGCCAAACAGAACGGCGCTTACTAAAAACACCTCCTTTTGTCTGTCCAATATCATCTCTTGGGGTATATTCTAATATATTCTTTTTAACTTTTCAACTATTTTTTTACAAAAACTTGAAGCCTCCTTAAAGCGCCTTACGAAGATTACGAAAAAATCGAATAAATCAATATTAAATTTATATCATATCCAAAAACAAAACCGGGAAATTCCAAAAATCAAATAAGATTCCCGGTTATTAGCATTCAAACCTTAAAATTATATAAATTTTTTCACATAGTAATTGCTTTTTCGCTATATTATATAGTATAGTTATGTTGAGGAAGTATGTAAACATTCATTCACCATTTTTAAAAGAACAGGAAGTGATCCTATGAAGATAGAACGTATTAACGAAAATCAAATTCGCTGTACGCTTACAAGCTTTGATTTAAGCGTCAGAAACTTAAATTTAGGCGAGCTTGCCTATGGCAGTGAAAAAGCCCGCAACCTGTTCCGCGAGATGATTCAGAAAGCCTCTAACGAAGTGGGATTCGAAGCAGAAGACATTCCTCTCATGGTAGAAGCAATTCCATTGTCCAACGAAAGTGTGATGTTAGTAATCACTAAAATCGAAGATCCGGAAGAATTAGATACAAGGTTTGCCAAATTTTCACCATCAGCCGACGAAGACTTAGATTCCATGCCAGGAGATCTGGCAAGCGAACTTTTGGAAGGTGCCGACGGACTGTTAAACTTATTAGGTATTGACAAGAAGGACGAACCTGAGACAGAAGAACCAAAAGAGCAATCAAGCGCTTCCTCGATACGAATCTATTGTTTTCAAAGTCTGGATCAGATATCTGATGCTGCAAGGACTGTTGGTCAGGTTTACGATGGCGAGAACACATTATATAAAAAACCTGATACCAGACAGTATTATCTGGTGATCAGGAACACTCCTGACAAATCTCTGGATTTCAGCCGTGTCTGCAACCTGCTTGCAGAATATGGTTCCAAGATTCACCAGGACTACGCCTCCGAAGCGTACTACAGGGAACATTACGAGGTGTTGATTGAAGGCCACGCCCTTCAGTCTCTTGCAAAACTTTAATCCGTTCCTTTGTTCATAGTACTTCATCACAAATCAAAAATGAGGTTCGGCCCCTTAAAAGGGCCGAGCCTCATTTTTAAAATCCCAAAGCTTCTTCTAAAAAAAATGTAAAAATCAATTCGAACGTAGCATCCGTTTCCTTGCACGGGATCAATATCCAGTCATGGATCATCTTAGCCCCTTTTTTATAAATGATTTCCGTTCCCTTCAATTTTCCCGCCTTTTCCGCCAAAAGTTCGCAGTCCGGTGTTAGGATCTCATCTGTGCCGGAAAATATCAGGATCTGTCCCAGATGATCCCAGTTTCCATATAGAGGTGAGACAAAGGGATGATCCGGTTCCAAAGGACCGCGGTAGCGGGCGCCGGCTTCTTTCAGCTCTTCTACAGGTAGAATAGGATCTGTTTTTTTCATGATCTTTATCTTCGGGTTGTTAAGAGCAATGTCCAGCCACGGGGAGACCACAGCAGTTCTCACCGGCATAGGTAAGTTCCCCATGTCCCGCAGTTCCTGTAAAAACGAGAGAGCCAGACCACCGCCGGAAAAATCCCCAAAAACGAAAAAATCATCTTCCGGATATTCTGCCGTCAGCCAGCTGTAAACCCGGACCAGATACCGGTGGACATCCAATGCCGTATATTTCGGAGCCAGAGGGCAGGAAGGCATGGTCACCTTTACCTGCTTTTCTATGGCAAAATACTCCGCTATTTCCCTGTAACGTTTAGACGGCTCCAGGGTATAGGCCCCTCCCTGCAGCATGAGGATATGGGCAGCCTTCGAATAGCTTCCGTTTATGGTGACTCCAGGAAAGCCGTCTACGTTCCAGGCTTTTACCCTTACCTTTTTCGTAAAACATTCCTGGGTCAGCGTTCCCGTTCCTCTGGGCGGCTGGTCCAGTTCAAGAGCCATCTTTTTGTCCGCTTTTTTAAGCCTTGCAGAAAACCTTGCCATCTCCGTCTTCATGCTCATGATTTCCCCATCTCCCTTCTCTGTTTTCATATGTTACGATTCTTTGCATAATCTGTTTAGTTTTCTCATTTCATACAGAACAAACTGGCTGACAATGACCATTGAGGTAATATCCGCCACCGGCCCTGCATACAGAATTCCTTCCAGACCAAAAGAAAGAGGAAGGATAAGAATCAGCGGGATCAATAACAAAAGCTGACGCAGCATGGATAAAATGGAAGCCTTTAAAGGTTGTCCCGTCGACTGGAAATAACTGGTTGTCACAACCTGGAAACCGGCAGTAAAGATCCCCAGCATATACACCTTCAGGCAGCGGATTGCAAACTGGGTGAACTGCACATCCTCCGTCCCGAACAGGCTTAAGATCTGACTTGGGAACAACTGACAGGCCAGACAGCCCGTAAGTGCAACCGAGGTTGCTGCCACAGCCGCTGTAAGATAGGTCTTCCTCACACGCTTTGGCTGATTTGCTCCCTTATTAAAACCGAGAATAGGCTGGGAGCCGATGCCGATCCCAATACAGATGGAAATAAGGATCATTCCGATCTTGTTTACAACACCCATGGCGCTTAAGGCCACATCGCCGCCAATGTCCGTCTTGTTTCCATAATACACCAGGGAATTGTTCATGACAACCTGCAAAATGGTAGACGCCACCTGGGTGATGCCGCTTGAAATTCCAAGAGGCAAGGCCATCTTACAGATATCCCCATCAATGCGTAAGCTATTTTTATGTAAGCGCATATGCTTACCCTTGTATACAAAATACAGTACCAATACAACTGCGGAAATGATCTGGGAAGTAATGGTAGCAATGGCCGCTCCGGTCACGCCCCAATGAAATACGAAAATATAAATGGGATCCAAAACAGTATTTAAAGCAGCACCAACTAATATGGCATACATGGATAAGGCGGGACTTCCATCGGTCCTGGCCATATTGCTTAGTACCACGGAGAGCATGTTAAAAGGGGTGCCCAGTAATATGATAGAGGTGTACTGCCTTGCATATTCCATGGTATTGTCAGTCGCCCCAAAAATCCTTAACATAGGGGTCATAAGCGGGAATCCCACAGCCATAACGATCATACTGGCCGCCAAGGTCACCAGAAAAACAGTTCCAAGAGTCTTGTCCGCCACTTCCTCATTTCTTTCACCAAGCTTAATGGCTGCAAAGGCGCTTCCACCTGCTCCTAAGAGGGTGGAAATGGCTAAAATGATTGTGACAATCGGAAATGCAATGGTGGTCGCAGCATTTCCCAAATACCCAACACCCTGACCGATAAAGATCTGGTCAACAATATTATAAATCGAATTCACCAACATGGCGACAATTGCCGGAAGTGCAAACTGCATCAGCAAATGCCCCACTGGTTTATATCCCAGGGGGTTCTCCCCCTGGTTTATCCTGCTTTGTTCCATATAATGTTCTATTCCTTTCCTCTCTGCTCTACGATATGATCGAGAGCATTGCAAGCCATGCGGATGAGCATTTGCTCCGCTGCATCGCGTTCCTCATTGGTAAACCCTTTTAATATAATATCCGCCCAATCATTTACGCTTTCCAAGGTCTTCCCCACAACAGCTGTGGCTTTTTCCGTAACGTAAATTCTCCGGATGCGTTTATCCTCCTGCGCCATTTCCGTCACAACATAGCCTTCTTCTTCCAGCTTTTTAACCGCACGGGTGGCAGTGGCCTTATCGTAATGGCCAAAAGAAGCCAGCTCATGCAGCTCATGCCCGGCTTTTTAAAAATCTGCAATAAAAAAAACTGTTGTCCACAGCCTATCTGATAAGAAGATAATTGATTAGCAAAATACGCATTGTTAAGTCTCTGGATAATCGAGATATATTTCCCGATTTCCTTGTGCTCACTCATGTTTTCCACCTCCAAGCCTTTAGGACGGCATCTCATCTTTTTTAAAGATGATAAACAGCATAACATAAAGTGGTTGCATTCGCAACTTTTTTTTATTCATGCAATAAAAAGCGATACCGATTATGCAAAACCGGTACCGCTTATCATAATACTGTTTACTTTGTTTTAAAAATCTCACAGGTTTTCCTGCAGGCAGCCTCTGTAGCCGCGCAGCCGCCAAGAGAAGTTTCCCTTAATTCAAATGGGATCGAACGCCCCACCATCATCATGGTGTCCACTGTCTGATCAAACGGTATGAACTGCTCTACTCCTGATAAGGCCATCTCGGCACATACCAGTGCATTGGAAGCACCCAGAACATTCCGGCTCTGGCAAGGATACTCCACCAGACCGGCTACCGGATCACAGACCAACCCCAAGAGATTCACGATTGCAGAGGAAGCCGCATCCATGCACTGCTTCGGCGTTCCGCCCATGATCTCCGCTGCAGCTGCTGCTGCCATTGCGGAAGCAGCACCAACCTCGGCCTGACAGCCAGCCTGTGCTCCAGCCACGGTTGCATTCCTCATAATCAGATAACCAACCGCACTTGCTGTAAAAAGGCCATCTATGATCTGTTCGTCATCTAAGGAAAACTCTTCTTCCAGAGCAAGCAACAGCCCTGGCAGCACCCCGGAACTTCCGGCTGTGGGCGCCGCCACAATAAGGCCCATGGAAGCATTTACTTCCAGAACAGCCAGAGAATAGGTAATTGCCTTTGACAGCATGCTTCCGCATATGGATTTTCCCGATCTCCTTCTGTTCCGAACCTTTGCAGCTTCTCCACCAATCAATCCGCCGATGGATGCCACAGGCTCATCTAACGGTTTATGACAGGATTCTTTCATAATCCTGTAAGCTTCCTTCATCCGGCTTATGGTCTCCTCCGGATCGGCACCAAACTCACTGGCTTCCCGTTGCCGCATCACTTCTGAAATCCGGCAGTGATTTTCCTCACACAATTTCAACAATTCACTTCCTGATATAAAGTCCATAAAAGCCTCCTAAACCTGAATAAGCATAACATCTTCCACTTTCGGGTGTTCCCGCAGCTTATCCAGCAATTCCTGTGGGATTTCCTCATCAGATTCAACCACAGAATAAGCAGTAGCACCTTTCTGTTCCCGGAACAGGCGCATGAAAGCAATATTTACATTGCGTTCACTTAAACTGGTAGCAATATAGGCCACCATGCCGGGATAGTCCAGGTGGCGTATAACCAGCGTGGAATATTCTCCTGTAAAGTCTACATCAATGCCATTGATCCTTATAATTTTAACTTTACCGCCTCCTAATGAGACTCCCCGGACCGACATAGTCCCGCCCTGTTCCCCAGACACATGGATCTCTACTGTGTTTGGATGAACTTCTGTTTCCTTTTCATCCACGCGGAAAGAATACTCTAACCCGCATTCATCCGCCAGTTGGAAGGAATTCTTAATTCTCAGATCATAAGTCTCAAAACCCAGGATGCCGCCAAGAAGTGCACGGTCGGTTCCATGGCCTTTGTAGGTCTTTGCAAAAGAACCGTACAAAATAAACTCCACTTTTTGGATTGGCTCATTGAACATCTTTTTAACCAGAAGAGCAATCGCTACAGCCCCTGCAGTATGGGAGCTGGATGGCCCTACCATATTGGGGCCGATTACTTCAAAAATACTGATAGACGGCATAAACAGCCTTCTCCTTTCTCAGTCATCTTAACCTTTGTTATCCTTCTTAATATATTTATGGTAATACATATCAACCAGCGCACTGATCGCATTATCTCCGGATACGTTACATGCAGTTCCAAAGCTGTCCTGTGCAATATACATTGCCTGAAGAAGGCTGGCAATATCTCCTACTGCAGGGATTCCTACAATCGGGAAGAATGGAGTTGCCGTAAAGATAGAACCACCTGGAGCTCCCGGAGATGCAACTAAGGCTACTCCAAGTACACAGATAAACGGGAATAAGGTAAGGAATCCATGAGGCATGCCATAAATGAGCAGGGTAGCGGTCACACAGCAGGTAATTGTGATCATGGAACCTGCCATATGAATGTTAGCACACAGCGGAATTACGAAGTTACGGATTTCTTCTGATATACCATTGCTTTCCGCACATTTAATATTAACCGGAATGGTAGCAGCGGAAGACTGGGTACCAATTGCAGTTAAGTAGCCGGGTAACTGGTTCTTTAACATAGTAATTGGATTTCTTTTTGTCAATACGCCTGCTAAAGTAAAGGCCGCAAGCAGGTAGATTAAATGAAGCAGTATCACGATCACGAATACCTTCCAGAGTACGGACATAATCGCAAAGGTGGTTCCCTGATAAGTCATCTTAGCAAAAGTTCCGCAGATATACAAAGGAAGAAGGGGAATGATCACCCGGCCAAGTACCTTTGTAATGATCTCAGAAAAATCTTTGATCACATTATATAAGGTATCTCCGATCTCTTTTCCACGCATGGTACTGATGCATACTCCCAATACAAAGGCCAGTACAACAGCAGCTGTAGTTTCAAGTAACGGTGTGATGGCCAGGGAAAAATATCCGCTGATGGCCTTGTCACTAGCAGAAGCAACTTTCGCAACTACCTCTTCATTCACAAATGAAGGGAAAAACGTACTGGCTACCGCATAAGCTGCGCTGCCTGCAAGCAATGTGGAAGCATAGGAAATCGCTGCGGTGAATGCCAGCAGCTTTCCGGCTCCCTGGGACAGGTCCGCAATTCCCATCGTAACAAAAGCTACTACCATAAGCGGAATGATGAACATTAAAAACTGTTTAAATAAATCCGATACTGTAATTAATATCGAAGTTACAAAGCTGGGACAGTACATACCGATTAAAATACCAATAATAATAGCTATAATCAGCTTTGGAACTAGTCCCAGTTTCTTCTTACTCTTCTTACTTTCCTCCATATCAATACCTTCCTTTCATATGAATAAAATAAATTTTATTATATTCATTTATATGATGTAATTTATTTTATCACAAACGCTACAGAATTGCAATATTATTATGATTTTCTAATAATTAAACAAAAAAATCTGCAGGTTTTTTGTCATTTTGCACAAAAACCTACAGATTTTTACTTTATCTACCATTTTCACTGTATTAATGTTTATTCGCTCTTCTTTTCTCCATTTGCCCCCACATTCCGAATGTGCATGTAAACAGTGTTTTTAGAAATTCCAAGATAATCGGCTACTTTAACAACCGCATCTTTCATGGTAAAAACTCCCTGTTGATGCAGGGCATTAATGATTTCCTTGTTTTTAAGAGACGGAAGTATTCCTTCATCTGCCAATACGGTTTTCCGAACCTCCTGAACTCTGCTGAAAATTAATTCATCAATATTTTTTGCGAAAGTTTCAGTTTTAACAAGGGAGTGAGTGGATATTTCGGGGATATAGCTGGATAGGATCTCGGAAAAACCTGTATTTAAATAAAAATTGATACATAGAAGTCCGATAATCCTTTTCTCCTCCCCCCGCACTACAATGGTGGAGGATTTTAATGGTTCTCCATTTTTGTTCTTGGTAAAATAGGAAATATAACTTTTTTCACCATCTTTTTCAATCTCTTCCAGCATCTGAAGCGCCAGGTCCGTAATCGGCATCCCTTCCGTACGTCCTGTATGGTGTCCATTGATGATCTTAATTACGGAGTGTTCCGTATCCTCCAGACTATGTAGCACCATCTCATAGCCTCCCCCCAGATAATCCGCAAGCCCTTCCAACATAATCTTATAAGATTCCAGTATAATTCGGTCAATCAGTGTTAAGTGTACATTATAATCCTTCATTGTTCTCAGCCCCTACATTCATTTTTTAAGGAATAATGCAATATTTTCAAAAATTATAGCATGCTATAAAATATTTTTCAATAAAAAGATAGAATACTTAACAACAATGTAATTTATTACATTAAAAAAGTCCAGGCGACGCCTGCCTGGACTTTTTTCTTATTCTGGTTTTTTATCAATAAAAATGAGGAAAGACGCAAAATCCCCTGATTCTTTGAAAAGATGACTTCTGTCAATGGGAATGCCGGCATACATAAGCTCGCTTCCATAGTATTCACCAGTCTCGCCCGACATGGTAACTTTATAAAGCATATCCTCGCAAAGGCCCTGGAGTTTCAGCCTCAGCCAGCCTGCATTGGCTGGATTCAAAACCTGATAATAAGCGGCGATTGCCTGTTCCAAATCTTCTGAAACTGCCATCCACGCCGTGTCATTTCCTTCAAATGGACTTTTCAGCCTGTAAAATGTTCCCTGATGTAAAAGTTTCCGGTATTTTTTATAGCATGCAATCTGCTGCTTAACCGTCTCTATTTCCTCAGGAGTCAGATGGTTCAAATCCAGTTCATATCCAAAAGCCCCGAAAATCGCTGCATTTCCCCTGGAATCCAAAGGCGTAATTCTATGAACCTGATGGTTAGGAACTGCGGAGACATGGGCTCCGATGCTGGATATGGGATAAACCATGGTAGTCCCATACTGGATCTTTAACCGGTCCATGGCATCCGTATTATCACTGCACCATGCCTGCGGAGCAAAGTACAGCATTCCAGGGTCAAACCTGGCTCCTCCGCTGGCGCAGGATTCAAACAGGATCTCCGGAAAGTCTCTGGTGAGCCGGGTATATAGGTCATAGACTCCCAGGATAAATTTATGCATCACCATTCCCTGCCTGTCAGGGGAGGTTCCTCTGGAGAAGCATTCCGTCAGATATCGGTTCATATCCCACTTGATATAGGAGATTTTTGCATTGGCAATAATATCCTTTAACATACCATAAACCGCATCAACAATTTCCTTTCTTGAAAAATCAAGGACATGCTGATTCCTGCTGGGTGTTTCATAACGGCCGGGAGCGGATAGGATCCAGTCTGGATGAGCCTCGTAAAAGCGGCTGTCTTTATTGACCATCTCCGGCTCGATCCACAGACCGAATTTTAGGCCCAGGGCCTCCACCTTCTCAGACAGTCCGGAAATTCCCTCCGGAAGCTTATTTCTGTTTACTTGCCAGTCACCTAAGCCCCTGTGGTCGTCACTTCGTTCACCAAACCAGCCGTCATCAAGGACAAACAGCTCCACGCCCGTTTCCTTCGCTTTTCTGGCAATGTCGAGAATCTTTTCTTCGTTAAAATCCATATAGGTTGCTTCCCAGTTGTTCAAAAGCACGGGCCTTTCCCTGTCTCTCCAATACCCTCTCGCAAGCCGGGTCCTGTATAAACGGTGGAAAGTCTGACTCATTAAGGAAAGCCCCTGTTCCGAATAAACCATCACAAGCTCCGGAGTCTGAAACGATTCCCCCGCTTTCAAAGGCCATTCAAAGGTATCCGGATGGATTCCCATAAGAACACGGGTG
>NZ_JPME01000042.1 GCF_000732605.1 Lacrimispora celerecrescens
TTGTCTCTGTCGGAACGCATGTATCAATGTGAATGCGGTTTCATATGTGACAGAGATGTAAATGCTGCACGCAATATCAAGAAACAAGGAATATTAGTATTGGCATAAACAGCTAAGAGAAACCGTGGGGCGCACGGGGATAGCTTGTTGATACTGTAACCGTTAGGTTACTTGAGCAAGAAGCCCTCACTTCTAGCATAAGCATTTGGTTGATCCCAAATGTGGTGCTAATTGGTGGGAGTATGTCACTTGGCAAGTCAGGAGACTATCCGAGTATGAGAGTGTTCACAAACCTGGGAACCTATGGTAAAATAGATGAAGTAGAATGAACAGGACAGGAGCGGAACATGACTGACAATCCAAGGAAAAGTGAAAAAACAAAATACCGTCTGGCTGATTCCATAAAGGATTGCATGAAAGCCAAGCCCGTTGATAAGATTACGGTCCAGAACATTGTGGATGGATGCGGGATGACCAGACAAACCTTTTACCGTAATTTTAAAGATAAATACGATTTGATCAACTGGTATTTTGACAAGCTGGTTTTGGAATCCTTTGCACAGATCGGGGTGGATAAAACCGTACGCCAGAGCCTGAAGGAAAAATTCGAATTCATCAAGAAGGAAAAGGTATTCTTTACGGAGGCGTTCCGTTCTGACGATTATAATTCTTTAAAAGAACATGATTTTGAACTGATCATGGGATTTTATACGGAACTCATTACCAGAAAGAGACAGGAAATGCTTTCTGAGGAAATCCAGTTTCTTCTTGAGATGTATTGCAGAGGCTCCGTATATATGACGGTGAAATGGGTCCTTTCGGGCATGAAGCAGACTCCGTCCGAGATGGCGGAAAGTCTGACAGAAGCCATGCCGCCCAAGCTGGAAACGGTATTTTCAGAAGCAGGCCTGATTTAGTCATGATTGCCATAAAGTAAAAGTTACAGTTTGTGTATTTTGTAACAATTGTTACAAAGTATATGGATTGTAACTTTATTTTTTGCCTACATGTTGTTAAAATTATAACATAATAGCATATCAATTTATTAAGGAGAAGGAGAGGTTATCATGGCAAACAGGATTGTATTAAACGAAACATCATACCACGGCTCCGGTGCAATTAAGGAGATTCCAGGCGAGGTAAAAAGAAGAGGATTTCAGAAGGCATTTTTTGCATCTGACCCCGATTTAATCAAATTTAACGTAACCTCAAAGATCACAAAGATCCTGGAAGAAAACGGAATGGATTATGAGATTTACTCCGATATCAAGCCGAACCCGACCATAGAAAATGTCCAGACAGGGGTAGAAGCATTTAAAACGTCAGGAGCGGACTATATCATAGCGGTTGGCGGCGGCTCTTCCATGGATACCGCAAAAGCCATTGGCATCATCATTGCAAATCCAGAATATGAAGATGTGAGAAGCTTAGAGGGAGTGGCTCCAACCAAAAAGCCAAGCATACCGATCATCGCCGTTCCCACCACGGCAGGTACGGCAGCGGAAGTTACCATCAACTACGTTATCACTGATGTGGAAAAGAAACGCAAATTTGTCTGCGTAGATCCTCATGATATTCCTATCGTTGCCATCGTTGATCCCGACATGATGTCCAGCATGCCAAAGGGTCTGACGGCCGCTACAGGCATGGACGCCTTGACCCATGCAATCGAAGGTTATATTACAAAGGGTGCCAATCCCATCACAGATATGTTCAATTTAAAGGCAGTTGAGTTAATTGGAAAAAGCTTAAGAGGAGCCGTGGAAAACACCGCCGAAGGCCGGGAAGGCATGGCACTAGGCCAATACATTACGGGAATGGGATTTTCAAACTGCGGTCTTGGTATCGTGCATTCCATGGCACATGCGCTTGGCGCTGTCTATGACACGCCTCACGGGGTGGCAAACGCCATTCTTCTTCCAACCATCATGGAGTATAACGCCGAAACAACCGGTGAGAAGTACCGGGATATTGCAAGGGCAATGGGCGTGGAAGGAACTGAGAGCATGACGGAAGAAGAATTCCGCAAAGCAGCGGTTGATTCGGTCAAAAAACTGTCTGCAGATGTAGGGATACCGGCTGATTTGACCCAGATCGTAAAAGAGGAGGATGTGCAGTTCCTTGCAGAATCCGCAGCAGCAGATGCCTGCGCTCCGGGAAACCCAAGGGAAGCCAGCCTGGAAGATATCATCAAACTTTATAAATCACTTATGTAAGCGAAAGAAACCTCCTGGCCTTCGGTCAGGAGGTTTTTCCTATAACCCGATATCTATGGAAAAAGAACTTGAAATAAGATCCAAATCGGTTATTCTGATAGTAATATAAAAGGATAAGGAGAAGACCCATATAAATGATCGAATAAAAAAGGCCGAATCAGTCCTAGAGATGCTTCCTGGCTTTCAATATCTCTATAAGGGAGAAGTGAATACAGAAATTATGAAGTATCTAATAAAGAAGGGCTGGGCTCTGGAGGCGGAAGACTGCGGCTCTGTTCATCTGGCCTCGCTGGCCGGTATGGACAGGAACGATATTTATTTCCAGGCTCTTTATAAAGAGCCGGCAGCCATAAAAGCAGTCATTGGGACATGCAGATTCGTTGCTTCCAGTTTAAAAGAGATAGAGCTGATCAATGAAGCGGCAGCCGGAAATCTGGCTCCGGGGCATCTGGAAGTGATAGGAATTACCGTGATAGCAGAAGCATATGACGACGGAACAATGCCGGGCTTAATTCAATCATAGCATGGAGCCGGGAACCGGGCAAGTTCTTGTAACAAGGATCTTGACAGAATGGTTATGGAAGATAAGCCTATTTAAGGGATAGGAAACTCTGTTAATATGTATTAATTGCTGTTACAGGATTTTATAGGGAAAAACTGGATGCAAAATCAGAAGGAAGATGTTATGATAAAACAGGTAAGGAGATAATATTAAAATGGCAGATACAAAGAATGATTTTTCAAAAGGAAACGTGGTGGAAAACATATTAAAGCTGGCCGTCCCTATGACATTGGCCCAGCTGATCAATGTGCTTTACAACATCGTTGACAGAATTTACATAGGAAGGATTCCGGAAAATGCAACAATGGCATTAACAGGGCTTGGCTTGTGCCTTCCCATCATTTCCATAGTCATAGCCTTTGCCAATTTATTCGGCATGGGCGGTGCGCCTTTGTGCTCCATTGAGAGGGGACGGGGGAATGAAAAGGAAGCGGAGAAGATCATGGGAAATTCCTTCATTCTTCTGGTGGCCTTTGGTTTAGGTCTTACCGTTTTGGGTCTTGTTTTAAAAAAGCCCATGCTATACTTGTTTGGTGCCAGCGATCTTACTTATCCTTATGCGGATCAATACATCAGCATTTATCTGCTTGGTAATGTTTTCGTTATGATTGGCCTTGGGATGAACAGCTTTATCAACTCTCAGGGATTTGGAACGATGGGGATGGTGACGGTTCTTTTGGGAGCGGTTACTAATATTATTTTAGACCCCATATTTATTTTTGTTCTGGGTATGGGAGTAAGAGGTGCGGCCCTTGCGACCATATTGTCTCAGTTTCTTTCTGCACTCTGGATTGTCAAATTCCTAACAGGAAAGAAAGCCATTTTAAAGCTGAGGACATCCTGCTTTCGTTTGAGAAAACACCGGGTAAAAGATATCATTGCCCTTGGAATGTCAGGCTTTACCATGTCCATTACCAACAGCCTGGTGCAGATCATGTATAATGCATCCTTGCAGCACTATGGCGGCGATTTGTATGTGGGAGTTATGACTGTAATCAATTCAGTCCGGGAGGTTATTTCCATGCCTGTAAGCGGAATTACCAACGGCGCACAGCCGGTCATGGGCTTTAATTACGGGGCAAAAAAATACAGCCGGGTAAAGCGGGCAATTATTTTTACATCTGTAGTTTCCATTACATATACCACGGTCATGTGGGGGCTGGTCCATGGCTTTACGGAGTTTTTCATCCGGATCTTCAATCAGGAAGAAGCACTGTTACAGGCTGGTGTTCCTGCAATGCGGATCTATTACTTCGGCTTTTTTTTCATGTCCCTGCAGTTTGCCGGTCAGTCTGTGTTTGTGGCCCTGGGAAAAGCAAAAAAAGCGGTATTTTTCTCCATCTTCCGCAAAGTGGTGATCGTGATTCCTCTGATTCTCATCCTTCCTGGCTTGCTTCGCAATGGCACAGCAGGAGTCTTTATGGCGGAACCAGTTTCCAATTTAATCGGTGGCGGAGCCTGCTTTATTACCATGCTGGCTACCATATGGCCGGAGCTTAGTGAAAAAAGACAACAGTAAAAGGAGAAAACTATGAAAACCATAACCAGGGATTATATTACAAATGTTCTTGCAAAGGAGAATCCGCCCTGTGACAGGGTAAGGGCAGGAGAGATTGTGGCCTTTGAGACTTATGACTGTTTCACAAACCAGTTTCTTCCGGAAGAGGCGACCTTTGAAAATGTAATAAGAAAGCCGGGAAATCCGGCTACAGGGCCTCTCTATATTGAGGGGGCGATGCCGGGAGACATGCTTAAGATCGATATTCTGGATATTGAAATGGGCCCTGTGGGAATTGTCATGCTTGGGCCTAACAGCGGAAGCGAAAAAGAGGAGTTTCCCCGAAAAGTATTAAGACGGGTGCCTGTAAAGGGAGGATATGCCCATTTTAATGAAAGAGTCAAGATTCCGCTAAAACCCATGATCGGTGTCATCGGGGTAGCTCCAGCAGGTGAGGGAGTATCCACCATTACTCCCATGGATCATGGCGGAAATATGGACTGCACTCAGATCAAAAAGGGAGCCTCCTTGTATCTGCCTGTATTTGTGGAAGGTGCTCTTTTGTCCATGGGAGATTTTCATGCTGTCATGGGAGACGGGGAAGTGGAGGACTGCGGTCTGGAAATAGAAGGTCGGGCTATCATCCGGGTGAGCGTTGTGAAAAATAAAAACTGCGTCTCCTATCCGATGATCGAAACAGAGGATAAGCTTATCACCCTTGCTTCCAGGGAACAGGTGGAGGAAGCCTGGCGGGCGGCTACCAGGCAGATGTATGAGTTCATGAAGGAAAAGATTGGGATGGATTATGAAGAGGCCGGCATGCTGCTTACCATGACCGGGGACCTTGTCATCTGCCAGACAGTAAACCCGATGAAGACGGTGAGAATGGAACTTCCCCGCCATATAACTCAAAGTTATGGTTTTGATTCCATTTCGGTAGAGTAAATAAGGCTTAAGATTCTTGACATCCAACCCTTTTTGGAAGATAATGATAGATAAATTACAACAACTGACAGATATGCCGGTAAGGGAAAGGAAGAGTATCAATGCAGACAATCAGAATCGAAAAAACAACTTGCCCGAAAGAAAAACCAGGCAATGATAACCCGTTGACATTTGGAACCATATTTACGGATCACATGTTTGAGGTGGACTATGAAGAGGGAAGGGGCTGGTATGATCCCAGGATCGTGCCTTATCATAAGCTGGAGCTGGACCCTTCTTCCATGGTATTCCATTACGGACAGGAGATGTTCGAGGGCTTAAAGGCATACAAGACAGAAGATGGCAGGGTCTTGCTGTTCCGTCCTGATAAGAATATCGAACGTGCCAACAGAAGCAACCGAAGGCTTTGCATCCCGGAGATTCCGGAAGATCTGTTTTTAGAAGGATTAAAAACTGTTGTAAACGTAGATCAGGACTGGATCCCTACAAAACCGGGAACCTCCCTTTATATCAGACCCTTTGTAATTGCTACCGATCCCTTCTTAGGGGTCAGACCTTCCAATACCTACAAGTTCATGATCATCTTATCACCTGTTGGAGCTTATTATGCCAGCGGCCTTGATCCTGTCAAGATATGGATTGAAGATGAATATGTGAGAGCGGTAAAGGGCGGCATCGGTGAAGCTAAGACAGGGGGAAATTATGTCGCTTCCCTGGCTTCTCAGGTAAAGGCTCATGACGAGGGCTATTCCCAGGTGTTATGGCTTGACGGCGTTCACCGGAAATACATCGAAGAAGTAGGTGCCATGAACATCTTCTTTAAGATCAATGGCGTAGTCATCACGCCGGAACTAAACGGAAGCATTCTACCAGGTGTTACCAGAGATTCTGTGATTGCCCTGTGTAAAAAATGGGGAGTGGCTGTTGAAGAACGGAAGATTTCGGTTGATGAGGTGGTCGCGGCAGCAAGAACCGGAGCAATGGAAGAATGCTTTGGTACAGGAACAGCAGCCGTTATATCCCCGGTTGGTGAGCTTCGTTTTGAAGAAGATAGAATGTCTGTAGGCGGCGGAAAGATCGGAGAATTGACCCAGAAGCTTTATGATTCCATTACCGGCATCCAACTGGGCATCATGGAAGGGCCAGAGGGCTGGTCCGTAGAAGTAAAATAGATATTACGGAATGAATCCGGCGGAGCTGATATAATAGCGCCGCCGGAAGTTTTGAGAATACAAAAAAGAAAAAGGGAGCCGGATATGACAGCGGTACTGATAAAGGCAGTTGCATTTGTATCAATTATTATTATGGGATACCTGCTCAAACGGGCAGGTTTTTTTCAGGCCAAGGATTTTTACCTGGTTTCCAGAATTGTGATCAAGATTACCCTTCCTGCAGCTATTGTTTCTAATTTCAGCAGGATCACCATGGATTACTCCATCCTTTTTGTCTGTGTAATCGGATTTTTGTGCAATTGTGTGACGGTTGCCGTCGGGTATATGATGTATAACCGAAGAACAAAGGCCGAAAAGGCTTTTGCAATGATCAACATGTCTGGTTATAATGTGGGAAATTTCACGATGCCCTTTGTACAAAGCTTTTTAAGCCCGGTTGGTTTTGCAGCAACAAGCCTGTTTGATGCCGGGAATGCGGTTATGTGTA
This sequence comes from Lacrimispora celerecrescens, assembly GCF_000732605.1. Classification (GTDB taxonomy): domain Bacteria; phylum Bacillota; class Clostridia; order Lachnospirales; family Lachnospiraceae; genus Lacrimispora; species Lacrimispora celerecrescens_B. The sequence continues at coordinate 6,881 of NZ_JPME01000042.1, forward strand.
CCGGAATGACTTACTCCCTGGCCAGCATGGTGGTGGGAGAGGAGGAAAAACCTTCCGTAAAAAAGGTTGTGCTTAAGCTGTTTTCCTCGGCTCCTTTTGATGCGTATGTCATAATGACTGTTTTAAGCATACTAAATATAAAGCTGCCTTCTGTTATGATCACCATTGCGGATACAGCAGGAGGAGCCAATGCGTTTCTCGCTCTTTTAATGCTTGGCATCGGTTTTGAGATCCGAATGGAAAAAGAAAAGATGAGCCACATTCTTAAGATCTTAGGGGTACGGTATATCCTTTCGGTTTTAATGGCAGCTGGATTTTATTTTCTGACACCCTTCGGCCTTGATGTACGCCGGGCCCTGGTGATCGTGTCACTTGGCCCTGTATCGTCAGTGGCACCTGCTTTTACCGGTGCTTTAAACGGGGATATCGAGACAGCAAGCGCAATCAATTCCCTGTCAATTGTGATCAGTATAGCTGCAATCACGGCAGCTTTAATCATTCTTTTATAATAAAATTTTTTATCACACTTGACAAACGGCTTAACCGTGTTATAATCTAAAACTATAAAGCAATATAAGAAAAAGCATTGACAAGACCAGTATCATATCAGGAAAGGCCAGAGAGAGACGTGTTTGGTGAAAGCGTCTTACGGGAATGATGTGAGAAAACCAGCTTGGAGCGTCCCGTAATGGGGAACGGTGATTCCGTTATCATCATATGAAGTGGTTTGAACGTTTAATTTGTTCACTCAAGTAAGGGTGGAACCGCGATTTCTTTGAATAGAATCGTCCCTTTCTGTATGGAAGCATACAGAAAGGGGCTTTTTTTATTTGTAAAAGCTATTCACAAAACATTTAACAATAATAGGTAAAGGAGATTGATGGAATATGAAGATTACATTAAAAGATGGCTCAGTCAAGGAATATGAACAAGCAATGTCAGTGATTGACATCGCTTCCGATATAAGCGAAGGCCTGGCTAGAAATGCCTGCGCCGGTGAAGTGGATGGAAAGGTTGTGGATTTGAGGACTGTTGTTGATGGGGATTGCAGTTTAAGCATTCTTACGGTCAGCGATCCGGCAGGCCTTTCTGCTTACCGTCATACCGCAAGCCATATCCTGGCAGAAGCCGTAAAAAGGCTGTATCCCCAGGCAAAGCTTGCAATCGGACCGTCCATTGAAAATGGATTTTATTATGATTTTGATATCCCTTCCTTTTCAAGAGAAGATCTGGATAAAATCGAAGGTGAGATGAAGAAAATCATAAAGGAAGGTGCGAAAGTTGAACGCTTTACCCTTCTGAGAGAAGAAGCAATTAAATTTATGGAAGAAAAGGGCGAACCTTATAAGGTGGAACTGATCCAGGACCTTCCCGAGGATGCGGAAATTTCCTTCTATCGTCAGGGAGAGTTTACGGACCTTTGCGCAGGACCTCACCTGATGAGCACTAAATCCATCAAGGCATTTAAGCTTATCTCTTCCTCCGGAGCATACTGGAGAGGCAGCGAGAAAAACGCCATGCTCACACGTGTATACGGCACTGCTTTTGCTAAGAAAGAAGAGATGAATGAATACCTGGAATATCTGGCAAACATTAAGAACCGGGATCATAACAAACTGGGCCGTGACATGGAGATTTTCGCAACCGTTGATGTAATCGGCCAGGGACTTCCTCTATTAATGCCAAAGGGTGCAAAGATTGTCCAGACTTTACAAAGATGGATCGAGGATGAAGAAGAGAAGCGCGGCTATATGAGAACAAAAACTCCTCTTATGGCAAAGAAAGACTTATATATCATCTCCGACCACTGGGATCACTATAAGGAAGGGATGTTTGTACTGGGAAATGAGGAAACAGATGATGAGGTATTTGCTCTCCGCCCAATGACCTGCCCATTCCAGTACTATGTTTACAAACAGAGCCAGAAATCCTACCGTGATCTGCCTTGCAGATACGGCGAAACCTCTACTCTGTTCCGCAACGAGGATTCCGGCGAGATGCACGGATTAACCCGTGTCCGTCAGTTTACCATTTCCGAAGGTCACTTAATCGTGCGTCCTGATCAGATTGAAGAGGAATTTAAAGGTTGTGTGGATCTGGCAAAATACTGTCTTACAACACTTGGCCTGGAAGGCGATGTGACTTATCAAATGTCCAAATGGGATCCAAGTAAAGCGGATCATTATCTGGGCACACCGGAGATGTGGGATGAAGTAGAAGGCATGATGCGCAAGATCCTTGACCACATCGGAATCGAATATACGGAAGCTGCCGGAGAGGCGGCGTTCTACGGACCTAAGCTTGATATTCAGGCAAAGAACGTATATGGTAAGGAAGATACCATGATCACCATTCAGCTTGATATGTTCTTAGCAGACCGCTTTGATATGAGCTTCGTGGATAAGGATGGAACAAAGAAACGTCCATATATCATTCACAGAACTTCCATGGGCTGTTATGAAAGAACTCTTGCTTGGTTGATTGAAAAATATGAAGGAGCATTCCCCACATGGTTATGTCCGGAGCAGGTGCGCGTTCTTCCGATCTCTGAAAAGTACCATGATTACGCAGGAAAAGTAGCCGCTCAGTTAAAGGAAAACGGGGTTCTGGCAACGGTTGATGAACGTGCGGAAAAGATCGGATACAAGATCCGCGAGGCACGTTTATCAAAGCTTCCATATATGCTGGTGGTAGGTCAGAAAGAGGAAGAAGAAGGTGTCGTATCTGTCAGAAGCCGCTTTAACGGCGATGAGGGACAGCGTCCGCTTTCCGATTTCATCGATGATATTAGCCGTGAGATCCGTACAAAAGAAATCAAAAAGGTAAATGTAACAGAAGAAGCAAAATAAAATTTGTTATGGCTTAAGGAAAAGAAGGAAAATATTCGTGAGAATATTTTCCTTCTGCTGCGTGCATAATAGTCCTGAAACATTAACTTAAGTTAGATGCCAGGAGGAAATAAGCCATGACAAAATTAGATTGTAATGTAACAAACTGTCTTCACAACTCCGATAATTACTGCTGTAAATCCGCCATTATTGTGGAAGGATCCCAGGCAAAAGACAGCTATGATACCTGCTGCGGAAGTTTTGATGAAAATAAGGACGGTTCTTTCCATAACTTATTCAAGACTCCGGAAAGCCGTCTGGAAGTTGACTGTGAGGCTGTCAACTGTGTTTATAATGAAGGCCGCCACTGTTCTGCGGAGCATATCGGAATTGCAGGAGATGGTGCAAACGCAGCAGAGCATACGGAATGCTCAACTTTTAAAACCAGATAAACATTATAAAAATAAGATGCGCCAGGAGAAAGTTCCTGTCGCATCTTATTTAAATAGACCATCGGATCATAAGATCATAACAAAGGTTCCTGCCGTAATCAGTAGTATACCTATGAGCTTTTTAATCGTGAATTGTTCGTGGAGAATAAGAAAAGCCAGGATCACAGTAAGGACGATGCTTAGCTTATCTACGGGAACAACCTTGGAAGCTTCTCCCATTTGAAGGGCTTTGTAGTAACAGATCCAGGAGAGGCCGGTGGCAATGCCGGACAGGATGAGAAACAGCCAGCTTTTTTTACTGATTTCAGAGAGACCTGTCTGGGCTCCTGTGAGAAAAACGATAAACCAGGCCATGAGTACCACAACAATTGTCCGGATGGCCGTAGCCAGATTGGAATTGACTCCCTCGATTCCCATTTTAGCCAGAATAGAAGTGAATGCGGCAAAAATGGAGGAAAGAAGAGCGAAAACAAACCACATAAAAGCGCCTCCTGATTCATTTATTTTATTACATACTATCATTGTAGCTCTCTCGATAGAAAGTTGCAAGATAAACCTTAAAAGGAAAGAAGAGCGGTGTTATAAAAAATATGTTGACAGATAGATAAATATATAGTATTATTATGTAAGTTGTGAAAACAGCAAACAGGAAAGTAGGTATCCGCCTCACCACGGCACGAGTAAGTGTCCCTGGTTCATAGCCTTTGGTACATAGGTGTACTGTGTAGAGACTTTGGTGGTGGATAGCGTTTGTCTATCTACTTTTTTTATGCCTATGGGCAAGCAATGTGGATTCCAGCCAACACACACTATATGATGGAGGTGCACGACAATTAGCGATTTAATGATTAATGAACAGATCAGAGATAAGGAAGTTCTGTTGATTGGTGAAAACGGAGAAAAATTGGGTATCATGTCTACCAGAGATGCTTTGCAGATGGCAAAGGAAGCAGAACTGGATTTGGTTAAGATTGCTCCGACTGCAAAACCCCCAGTTTGTAAGATTATCGATTACGGTAAATATCGTTATGAACTGGCAAGGAAGGAAAAAGAAGCTAAAAAGAAACAGAAGGTAATCGAAGTAAAGGAAGTTCGTTTATCTCCTAACATTGACACCAACGATTTAAACACGAAGATGAGCGCCGCAAGGAAGTTCCTCGAAAAGGGAGATAAAGTTAAGGTAACCTTACGTTTCAGAGGTCGTGAGATGGCGCATATGTCAAAGTCAAAGTATATTCTGGATGATTTCGCTGAGAAGTTAGCCGATATCGCAGCTATTGACAAGCCAGCTAAGGTGGAAGGAAGAAGCATGGTTATATTTTTAAATGCAAAACGCCAGTAGAACTTATCAAGGAGGAAAATACAATGCCTAAATTAAAAACCAGCAAATCAGCTGCAAAACGCTTTAAAGTTACAGGAACGGGAAAGCTTGTAAGAAATAAAGCTTACAAATCTCACATCTTAACTAAGAAATCAACTAAGAGAAAAAGAAATCTTAGAAAAGATATTGTTACCGATGCAACTAACGCAAAAGTAATGAAGAAGATTTTACCATATCTATAGGATCTTTAAGTTAAGAAGGAGGAAAAACCGATGGCAAGAATTAAAGGCGGTATGAACGCTAAGAAAAAACATAACAGAGTGTTAAAGATGGCTAAAGGCTACAGAGGCGCTCGTTCCAAACAGTATAGAGTAGCAAAGCAGTCAGTTATGAGAGCATTAACAAGCTCCTATGCAGGCAGAAAAGAAAGAAAGAGACAGTTCAGACAGTTATGGATCGCTCGTATCAATGCTGCTGCACGTATTAACGGTGTATCTTACAGCGTATTTATGCACGGCTTAAAGTTAGCTGGAGTTGATTTAAACAGAAAAGTTCTGGCTGACATGGCAGTAAATGATGCAGAAGGCTTTGCAAAATTAGCAGAACTGGCTAAGTCCAAAGTGGCTTAATCGCATATTCAAACCTCGGAAACCTCGTGTTTACGGGGTTTTTTTGATGCCCGCAATATACACGCGATGTACGCGCGATATACGGATGCAGACCTCCGGACATGCCAAAAAGGCTGCCTTTTGACAGCTCGGAAACCATGTGTTTTCAGGGTCTTTTTTTTGACACTTAAAACGACACTTATCCACAATAATGTGGAAACAATTGTGGATTGTATGTTAATGTCTGAAAATACGACAAAATTGTGCAAATTACAACAGGACTACGACCTACGGTTATACACAATTTCAGCGTTAACACACCTTGTCTAACTGTCCCATATAATATAGTGTAACACAGTAAAAAGGGCCCGCTGAAATAAACATATATCATCAAATCATCAATTCTTTCCTATTTAAAAATGAGTTAGAATAAATACATAGAAATAGCTCTTAATTGAGTGAATGCCGATGTCAAGATCATCTTTTGCAGCATTCACATCTTTTCTAATGGTTCCATATAATAAACTATATAAATAAAAAAAGAGGTGCAAATATGGGCTGTTTTTGGGGCGGCTGTAATAATAACTGCAGGCGTAGTTGCAACAATAACTGCAGATGTGAAAATAGATCTTGTTGCGAAGAACAAAAAGATGAATGTGAAAAGGAAAGAAGAGAAGCTTATTGCGCAGGTTTTCGGGACGGCTGCAACAGCGCTTCCCGCTGGCGCGGTGATGATGACTGCTGAGAAATGAATGTAGAGTAAGGGAAGTGCTCCAGGAGGCTGAGGGTTTCTGATTTGGAATGTGGCGCTGCATCAGGCGTTTGTATGCCATCTTTTAGGACGGTTATGTAAACTTATAAATATGATTGCCTACAAGTAAAATATAAAATAGCATAAAATCTTACGATAAATTAGCCCCGGGATTTTCTCTTCGGGGCTTTTGTGGTGGGAGATTTCTTTCAGTATAGGCAAAATGTATACCAAGATTATGGTAGGACGTTTATATTTTCTCCCTATTCGGTTGTATGCCGGTTACCTCGTTCTGCCAGAATGGTTTTGGTACATAATCACGTGTGCCTCATATTTTTGGGCAATAAAAAACTCCCCGAGTAGGACTTGAACCTACGACCCAACGGTTAACAGCCGTTTGCTCTACCGACTGAGCTATCGAGGAATACATGATTTATTATACTCGAAAAGATAAATATGTCAATAGGAAAATCTAAACAATAAAAAAAGTGCGGGAGATGGGACTTGAACCCACACGTCTATACAGACACAAGATCCTTAGTCTTGCCTGTCTGCCAATTCCAGCACTCCCGCACAACGAACTCTATCTTATCACCATAATGTAGAATTGTCAATATTTTTTGAAAAATATATACAAAAAAAATATTTGAAAAATTTGGAGAAATGTTGTTGACAGATAGGAGCTTGTATACTATAATAGCTATTGTTGTTACGAGAGATAACAACGAAATGCAGAAGTGGCGGAATTGGCAGACGCGCACGGTTCAGGTCCGTGTGGTAGCAATACCTTGAGGGTTCAAGTCCCTTCTTCTGCATGAAACTATACAGATTGTCATAGCTGTGTGGTTTTCATTTTATATGACATGCGGGAGTGCTGGAATTGGCAGACAGGCAAGACTAAGGATCTTGTGGTTGTATGATCGTGTGGGTTCAAGTCCCATCTCCCGCATTAATAAGACATATTTTCACTTTGTGAAAGGTATGTCTTTTTTTGTATATACAGAGTGCGGCAAAACTGTTTATAAAGATACGCCCAGCTTTTAAGTGAGAAAGCAGAGCGTATCTTTTTTATAAACGATAGTCAGTAAACAATCAAGTAAGATATTATTTCTTTTTAACAGGATAACAAACCTCTGTCACTAATTCATCCGGATTCTGCGTTTGAGCAGGGCTGACGTGATAGATGCAGAACATAGCTCCGTTAAATTCAAAACCATTGTCATTTACCCAATTTGCCACCGCACGGTTTACAGCGGTGAGCTGCTCGTAGCTGCCTTTGTAGGTTGCCGAAGCAATCTCAACTACGGGCATGGTTTTAAACACTACATGTTCCGTGTCCGGATAACTGCCTTTCACTGTGATCTGGATTTCCACATCCACATCGTTTTCCTTATATCCCTCGTCATGGAAGATTGCAAGGCTGCAGCAATTGTCGGCAGGCTGCATCTGCAGCGGAGCCGTTTCCGTCATCATAAGATTCCATAGGATCCCTTCCTGGTTGTAGGAGGGAATCACCTTTCGTACACTTGCGACATAGCGCTCCGGAAGATTCTTTAATGTAACATTGTAATTCATAGCGGTATCATCCTTTCTCAGCCGTTTGATGGCTGTATCAAGGAGCAGCAAACGACGGCCTGTTTCTTCAGCTTCTGCCAGAACCTCAGCCTGCTTTATTACCAGAAAATCAGCCAGCGCCTGAGGATTATCATAGCTCTTTAAGATTTCTCCAATTGCGGAAAGACCAAATCCCATATCCTTAAGAGCCGTAATTCTGCTTGCAACCGGCAGTTGATCTTCCCCATAGTAACGGTATCCGGTAAAGCTATCCGTGTTTTTTGGCACCAGCAGGCTAATCTCATCGTAATGCCGAAGCATCCTTATACTGATCCTTGAAAGTTTTGAAAAATCACCTATTTTCAGCATTTTTATTTCCTCACATATATGTGTATTTTTGAGCTCAATATTAGTATAGAGTATACCACAGTGTGAGAGTCAATGGGTATTTTTAAATGATAAATAGATACTGTTTTAAGAATTGTGCTATAATGAAAATCAAATAAAATTTCAGGAGGAGCACCTATGGGGTACAAAGTATTGGTAGCGGATGATGAGTATATCATTCGTCGGGGGATTATCAGCTTTTTAAGACAATACAGCGATTTCGAGCTTGCAGCAGAGGCAGAGGATGGAGAAATGGCACTTGAACTGGCAAAAGAGATCTCTCCGGATGTTTATTTTGTTGATATTAATATGCCATTCCTAAATGGCCTTCAATTCATAAAAAGCTTAAGGGAAATAAACTCCAGGGCGGTGGTAGTGATTATCACTGGGTATGACCGGTTTGAATATGCCAGGGAAGCTCTGAAGCTGGGAGTCTTTGAATATCTGCTGAAACCTCTGATGGAAGGTCCTTTCGATGAGATGATACAGCGGGTTCGGGAAAGACTTAAGAGAGAGGAAAGCGAAGATAAGTATCTTGATTGGGCAAAGAGCATGCTTGCCCAAAACCGTACCTATCTGGCTTCTAACTTTTGGCAGAGGGCTCTGGAAGGACATTACACAAAGGAAGAGATCAGGGAACGTTCTCGGTACTTAAACCTGCTGCTTCCTGAACCATTTACGGTTACGGTGGTTTCCCTGGAATATCAGAAAATGGAGGATGTAAAAGGCACCTGGAATGAAGATCTGCTGTTTTTTGTAGCTGAGAATATTGCAAATGAAATGTTTCATGGGCTGGAAAACCCAAACAGCTGCCAGGACAGGCATGGTAATCTGGTGGTGATTTCAAAAGCTGTGGCACCGGAAGTTGCAGAGGAGCAGACGGAGACTTACTGTAATATGCTGGAGTCGCATTTGCCGGTGCGCAGCATGGTGATGCAGGGAAACGGAGATGATTACGGAACTCTGGCGGAAACCTATGAAACGGCTGTCAGCCGGTTAAAGGAGCTGGAAACCGGTTCCTCTGTAATTAAGGATGTGAAGCTCTATATTGAAGACAACTATTCCCGGGAGGACTTTTCCTTTCAGGATGCGGCCGGCCATGTGAATCTGTCTATTCCCCATTTAAGCAGGATGTTTCGCAGGGAGATGGGGGTCACCTTTATCGATTACTTAACCAGCGTCAGGATCCGCAAGGCAATCGAACTTTTACATAGCGGTGAATTAAAGATTTATGAAATTGCGGAACTGACCGGTTACGCAAACCAGCATTATTTCAGCAATGTGTTTAAAAAGAACTTAGGAGTCAGCCCTGCGGAATACAGGAGGCTGATTAAAAATGATAATCAAACCTAGACCATGCAATGATTTTATACCTTTTACTCAAATTATTGCAAAGACTTTCTTTCCTCCTTCCGGCATAATAACTGTATCGTTCAAATAAAAAAGGAGGATTATAAAATGAAAAAAAGATTTTTAAGCGTGTTGCTGTGTGCATCCATGGCGGCAGTTTCTTTAGCCGGCTGCAGCAGCGGAGCCAGCAGCTCAACCGCAACCACAGCGGCTCCTCAGACAACGGCTGCACAGGCTGAAACCACAGCAAAGGCAGAGGAAACCACGGCCAAAGCTTCCGAAACTGCAGGGGAAAAGCTGGTAGTCGGCTTTGCCCAGATCGGTCAGGAATCCGGATGGCGTGACGCAGAGACCCTTTCCATTCAGACCTATGCGTCTGAAAACGGGGATAAGGTGGAGCTTCTTTTTGCAGATGCGCAGCAGAAGCAGGAAAATCAGATTAAAGCAATCAAGAACTTCATTGAGCAGGGGGTCGATGTCATCGGTCTTGCACCGGTTGTAGAAACTGGCTGGGATCAGGTGTTTGCTGAGGCGAAAGAAGCAGGGATTCCGATTATTCTTCTGGACCGGAGAGCAGATGTCGGCGAAGACTTATATGCAACCTTTATCGGCTCTGACTTTATTGAAGAAGGTAAGATGGCTGCAAAGGAAATGGCAAAGCTGATTGGGGAAAATGGAAAAATTGTTGAACTGGAAGGAACGGTAGGCGCTTCCGCAGCAACGGACCGTAAAACCGGATTTGATGATGAGATCAAGGCAAGCTATCCGGGTATTGAGATCGTAGCTTCCCAGACCGGTGATTTCACCAGAGCCCAAGGAAAAGAAGTCATGGAGTCTTTCTTAAAATCCAATAAGGATATTAAGGGCGTTTATGCCCACAATGATGATATGGCTCTTGGAGCAATCGAGGCAATCAAAGAGGCTGGATTAAAACCTGGTGAAGACATTAAGATCGTTTCCATCGACGGTGTCCGTGGAATCTTTGAAGCAATGGCAGCCGGAGAGGCAAATTGTACCGTAGAATGTAATCCACTGCTTGGACCGCTTTTATTTGAAACAGCAGCAAAGCTGAAGGCAGGCCAGTCTGTTGATAAATGGGTGAAATCGGTAGATGGCGTATTTACTGCTGATATGGCAGCTAAGGTACTTCCGGACCGCAAATATTAAACCGCGGGGTTGTTGCAAAAGTATATCATTATTTTTGCAGCAACCCTTTTCATATCAGAGGAAATGCCTCTTAATTGAAAAGCGAGGAGGAAACGCCATGAGTGCTGGGAATCAGCTTTTGACAGTGAGAAATATATCCAAGGCATTTGGGAAAGCGGTAATTGCTTTGGCTGATGTGCAGTTTGATTTGAATCGGGGGGAAATACATGCCTTGTTGGGGGAAAACGGTGCGGGGAAATCAACGCTCATTAAAGTGCTGACCGGAGTGGAAAATAAGGACCAGGGTATCATTGAGATGGACGGAAGGCAGATCAATCCAAGATCCACTCAGGAAGCACAAAACGAAGGGATTTCAACGGTATACCAGGAGGTTAATCTCTGCCCCAATCTTTCCGTGGCGGAAAATATTTATATTGGGCGGGAACCGAGAAACCGTTTTGGAACAATTAATTGGAAAAAAATCAATGCCGATGCCAGGGAACTGCTGGATAAATTTGATTTACATATAAATGTTACGAAGAATCTGGATCATTACTCTGTGGCGGTCCAGCAGATGGTGGCCATTGCAAGGGCCAGCGATATTGATGCCAAGGTTCTTATCTTGGATGAACCCACCAGCAGCCTTTCCTCCGCTGAGGTCGATAAGCTGTTTCAAATTATGAGAAAGCTTCGTGAAGAGGGCATGGGTATAGTCTTTGTCACACATTTTCTGGATCAGGTTTATGAAGTCACTGACAGAATCACCGTACTTCGGAACGGAAAATATGTGGGGACGTATCTGACAAAAGAACTGCCAAGAGTAGAACTGGTAGGAAAAATGATAGGTAAGGATTATGCAGGCCTTAAGGAAGCCATGAATGCAAAATGGCCGGAGGAAGCGGAGAGGCAGGAGAAGGAGACATTTATTAAGCTGGTCAATGTCAGCAGTCCCGGAACGGTTAAGGGGTTTGAGCTTACAGTAAAAATGGGGGAGGTTCTGGGTTTTTCCGGTCTCTTAGGCTCCGGTCGTTCGGAGACAGCTAAGGTTTTGTTTGGAATAGATCCCATCAGCGAAGGCGAAGTAAAGGTGAAAAATGAGATGGCTCACTTACATTCTCCCTTAGACGCAATCCGAAATGGAATCGCTTTCTGCCCGGAAAACCGGAAGACAGAGGGAATTATCGGTGAGCTTTCCATCTGGGAAAATATCATACTTGCCCTTCAGGTAAAACGGGGGATCTTCCATAAGATTTCCAGGAAAGAAGCGGAGGAACTGGCAAAGGAGTATATTGAAAAGCTGCAGATTAAAACACCGGGTACAGAGCAGTTAATCAAGAATTTAAGCGGAGGAAACCAGCAAAAGGTAATTCTTGCCAGATGGCTTGCCACGGATCCGGAGTTTCTGATGCTTGATGAACCAACCAGGGGAATCGATATCGGAACAAAGGCAGAGATTCAGAAAATCATCATGGATCTTGCAGGAAGAGGGATGGCGGTACTCTTTATATCATCGGAGATTGATGAAATGCTCCGATGCTGCACCAGGATGATTGTGCTTCGGGATATGAAGCAGGTAGGAGAGTTAAACGGAAAAGAGATATCAGAAGAAGCAATTATGCGGATTATGGCAGGAGGTGAAGCATCATGAGAGAAACCTGGAATCGTTTATCAGAAAAACAGTATTTCCGCCCCCTCATCATTTTTATCATAATTCTGCTCTTTAATGGTATTGTCAGCAAGGGAGAATTTTTCACACTCTCCATCGTGGATGGGCATTTATACGGACGTATTATTGACATCGTGAGAAATGGGAGTAAGCTCATGATACTGGCTGGCGGCATGACCATGATACTGGCAACAGGCGGTACCGATATTTCCGTAGGCTCTATCATGGCGATCAGCGGAGCCATTGCCTGCAGCATCGTAAACGGAAATATTTTTCCGTCATTCAATGGGAATGTTGCCGCAGCGATTATTCTTGCAATCCTTGCAGGAACCGTCAGCGGCATCTGGAATGGCTTTTTAGTGGCCAAAATAAAGATTCAGCCAATTGTAGCTACCATGATTTTAATGGTTGCCGGCAGGGGGATCGCACAGCTGATCACCAGGGGGAAGATCGTTACGATTACTTCGGAAACCTATTATTTTATTAATGGAGGTTATATTTGCGGACTCCCATTTCCCCTGTTTATTGTACTTTTCCTGGTTGGCTTTCTCGTGCTGTTTACGGGAAGAACAGCATTTGGCCTGTTTTTGGAATCAGTTGGCTGTAATCCAACCGCCTCAAAGTATGTGGGCATTAAGGTTGATCGGATGCTGTTAGCAATCTATACACTTTCAGGAGCATTTGCTGCGGTGGCAGGCTTGATTGAAAGTGCCGGGATCAAAGGTGCGGACTGTAACAATGCAGGGCTGGGGATTGAAATGGATGCCATTCTTGCCGTTGCAATTGGAGGAACAAACTTAATGGGCGGGCGTTTTTCCATTCCAGCCAGCGTCATAGGTGCATTGATCGTACAGAGCATCACAACAACCGTACTGGCGCTGGGAGTTCCGGCCGCCTATATCCGTGTGCTAAAGGCATTGCTGATTATCATCATCTGTTTGTCGCAGTCAAAACAGTTTAAGGATCTGGTCATTAAGCGCAAAATGATAAACAGAAAGGTGGTTGGCAGCTGATGGAACAGACAGGAAAAAGAAAAAGAGTTCATATCAATAATATTTCACTGGTTATCACCGTTGTGCTGTTTATCCTGATGTTTTTGTTTGGTTCTGTAAAGTACAATAATTTCTTATCGCTATCAACCTTTTTAAACCTCTTTAATGACAATGCATATTTAATGATAGCGGCGATCGGAGCAACCTTTGTGCTGATAAGCGGAGGGATCGATATCTCCATCGCCTCTACCATAGCTTTTACCGGCGTAAGTTCCGCATTCCTTTTGGAACGGGGGGTCCCGGCATTCCTAGTAATTCTTCTGATGCTTCTTGTAGGAATCATCGTAGGCTGTACCCAGGGTGCCTTGATTCATTATTTTAAGCTTCAGCCGTTTATTGTGACTTTGGCAGGCCAGTTTTTGATGCGGGGGCTATGCGTTGTGATCAGTGAACGCTCCATTCCCATCAGTGATCCGTTTTTTAAAACCATGGCACTTGGAAAAGTGGCAGTTCGCCTGGGAGAAGCGAAAGCGTGGAACGGGAAAATTTATTACTATGTATTTATCCTTTTGATTGTTTTTGCGGCTGCCGTCTATACTCTGAGATATACGAAATTTGGCAGGTGTTTGTATGCACTTGGTGGCGGTGAAACGTCCGCAAGCCTCATGGGATTAAATGTTGCAAGAACAAAAATTGCGGCATACGGAATCAGCAGCTTTTGTGCCGCTCTCGGAGGAATCGTGTTCAGTTTTTATACTCTGGCCGGATTCGGCCTCCAAAATCTGGGCCTGGAACTGGATGCACTTTCATCCGCTGTGATCGGCGGTACCCTGCTAACCGGGGGCGTAGGCACTGTGGCGGGTACGGTAGTCGGAGTTATGATAGAGGGAATCATTCAGACAATCGTTACCTATCAGAATTTAAATACCTGGTGGACGAAAGTTACCATTGCGGCGCTTCTGTGTTTCTTTATTGTAATACAGAGAATCATAGCGATCCGCGCTGAAAAATCAAAGGGGAAGAACGAATAATATAGCATAATGCAGTTGTAAGAGTCTATTAACTTCGGTATACTGAATGAAGCAGGCGATATGATATGAAAATAGGAGTGAGAGCAATGAAATATTGGAAGAAACGATTCATGGATATGAAAATTCGTGATAAAATGATCAATTCTCATATTTTTATTGCGCTCATTCCTTTTTGCTTTGTCGGAATTTTGGGGATTATCAGCTCAACCAGAGAGGCGGAGCGCAATGTGACCCAGCATACGTCTCTGCTGGTGGGACAAGTGCAGCATACAACAGATATCTATATAAGCAGCATTGAAAAGACTGCGAATATGCTGATCCGGATTATTGAGCCAATGCATCTTGGCAGAATCCCATCCGCAGAAGACAGCCGTTGGAAGGAATATGAGGCAGCACTGAAAAACAGCTTTGAGGTGGTAGCGGAAACTCACGATGAAATAGCGGGCATTTTTTTTGCTACGGAGCATGATATGTATGTGGGGACCGGGATGTCAAGAATCTCCCGGGACCCGTTTGCAAAAGAGGTCTGGTATGAAAAAGCAGCGGCATCTCCAGGGGAAATGCAGATCATCAGCAATGTTACCGGAAGGAATATTGTTACGGAGGCGGCCTACAGCGTTGATGATGTATTTTCAGTAATGAAAGCTGTTATAGACCGGAGACAGGGGAGCGGGTGGGCGTATTGCTGTTTGATGTAAAGCATGAAATTATATCCTCCGCCATTCAGGATGCGAATATCGGTGAAAATGGATTTGTATTCGTCCTTGATGAGCAGAATCACTTAGTATATGCGCCAACCAATAAAATCGTCTACCGCATCCGGCCGGAATGGCTGTGGAATGAAGAAGAGCCTGTGACCGCAGTTACCAATGGGGAGAAGTATCAGATCAGCTATCAGAAATCCGCCTATACCGGCTGGAAAACCGTCAGTGTCTCGTCTTACCGGGAAATCATGGGCGGAATCAATACCATGCTGATCATGTTTGGCTGGGTTTTGATATTAACAATTCTCACGGTATTTATTGTAGCGGTAAAAATATCGGAGACGGTCACAAAACCCATTGTCAGGCTCCGCAACTTAATGAAGGAGACGGAAAAAGGCAACTTATCCGTTCGGTTTGAGGGCGATTATTTAGATGAGGTCAGCGAGCTTGGGCGCCGGTTTAATCAGATGCTAGAGCGAATACAAGAATTGATGGAAGAGGTTTATAAGGAACAGGAAAACAAGCGGAAAGCGCAGCTTAAGACAGTTCAGGAACAATTTAAACCGCATTTTTTATACAATACTCTGGACACCATAGGCTGGATGGCGAGAGAACATTCCGCTTATGACATCGTTCATCTTGTGGATGCTCTCACCAATGTTTTTCGCATCAGCTTAAGCAAGGGCAAAGACTACATTACCATAGAAGAGGAAATCCGGTATATCTCCAATTATCTCTACATACAGAAAATCCGTTACGGTCCTAAGGTACAGTATGAAATTCAGGCAGAGGAAGACTGTATGAAGGTGGTTCTTCCAAAGATGATCCTTCAGCCGTTGGTGGAAAACTCCATTTACCATGGGGTAAAGATGAAGAATGGAGACGGGCATTTGAAGATCACCGGACGGGTGGAAGATGATTGGGTGAGCCTGGAAGTTTGGGATGACGGAAAGGGCATGGAAGAAGAAAAGGTTTGGGAGTTATCCAGATTGTTAAATGAACCGGGTGAAGCCGGCAGAAACAGGAGCTTTGGTTTGTTTTATATTAAGGAGCGGCTGCGCATCCGGTACGGAGAGCAGTTCCAGGTATTGGTGGAAAGCAAAGAGGGGCAGGGGACGCGTATTGTTATACGAATTCCGAAAGAAGTTCAGAATGATCTTGAAAAAGGATAAAATGGAAAAAAGAACGAAATTACTATTGGTATTACTGATATCGGTATTTGTCTTTTTGGGATACCGTATTTATAACGGGGCGATTACCCAGACGGTTTATAAAAGCGATGTGGAATATGTGATCGGTGTTTCCCAGGCAAATATGAGGGAAGCATGGAGAGTAGCCCTGATCAATGAGATCCAGGAGGAGGCGGGAAAGTATCCCAATATCAGGATCGTTACGGCAGACGCTACCTCAAACGTAGAGAAGCAGGAAAAGGATGTTGACCGGCTTCTGGATTTTGGCATTGATCTGCTGATTATTTCTCCCTGTGATTCCAGCCGTCTGACAAAGAAGGTCAGAGACGTATATCAGGAGGGAGTTCCTGTGATTGTTATGGACCGGAGCGTGGAGGGCTTTGATTACAACCTGTTTATCGGTCCGGACAATAATCTGATCGGGAAGCAGGGCGGAGAATGCGCGGCCCAGCTGCTTGGAAACGGAAAGGGAAAGATACTGGAGCTTCGTGCAACAGCCGGCTCTCTTCAGAGCGAGGAGCGAAGCGAGGGTTTTGATTCTGTGATCAGAGATTATCCTGACATAGAAAAGACTGTCTGTGATTTAAAAAATGACATGAAGGACCCGGCCTATGATGCGGTTTATGCCATGAAGGAGGAACTGAAAGGTGTTTCTCTAATATTTGCCAACAATGATTCCGTGGCCTTTGGAGCATACGAGGCCTTAAAGGACAGGAATCTGGCTGAGAAGATAAAAGTCATCGGATGCGACGGCTTTACAGGAGAAAATGAAGGAGTGGATTTGGTCAGAAAAGGAAAGCTGGCGGCAACAATTTCCTGCCCCACGGGTGGTAAAGAAGCGGTACAATATGCGATTAACATTCTGAGGAAGGAAAGCGGTGTACCCAAACAAGTAATTTTAAGAAGCCATACAATCTATCCCCAGAATGCCGGTGAGTATTTGGCGGCTCTTGACAGAGAAAGTATCGACGATGGCAGGAGAATTACCGTAGGATATTCCCAGGTGGGGCAGGAGAGCCAGTGGCGGCTAGCCAATACTCGCTCGATTCAGGAGGCAGCCAGGGAGTTTAACATGGAGCTTCTTTTTGACAGTGCAGATCAGTCTCAAAAAAAGCAGATTGAAGCGATCCGGAGGTTTATTAAGGAGAAGGTGGATGTAATCGTAGTTTCCCCTGTTGTTGAAGCCGGATGGGATGAGGTCTTAAAAGAGGCAAAGGAAGCTAATATTCCTGTAGTAATGTCCGACCGGAGAATAGAAGCGGGAGACGATTTGACAACCACTTATATTGGAGCTGATTTTTTAGAGGAAGGACGCAGGGCCATGCGCTGGCTGAGAGAACATGTAAAACCAGAGCAGGGGGTTGTCCGCATTTTGGAGCTTCAGGGAAGTGAAGGTGCTACACCTACAGAGGAGAGAAAGAAAGGTTTCTATGAAATATTGGAGGAGAATCCCCAGTACCAAATTGTATACACGGATTATGGTGATTTCACTTATGAGGGAGGAAAACAGGTTGTCGAGGAATACATAAATAGTCACACCTGGGATGTGGATATTATCTATTCCCACAACGACGATATGGCCCTTGGAGCAATTAAAGCATTGGAGGCCCATGGATTGAAACCGGGGAAAGACATAACGATTGTCTCTGTGGATGCGACGAAAGAAGCGTTTCAGGCAATGATAGACGGCAAGTTGAACTGTGCGGTGGAATGCAGTCCGCTTTTAGGTCCTCCGCTTATGAAGGCGATCCGGGATATGATAGCAGGAAAGGAAATGCCTCTTCGGATTATAACAGAAGAAAAGGTGTATGATCAGTCGGATGCGGAAACAGTTATAAAAACCAGGGAATATTAACAGGCTTTGTTATTCTGCTAAAAAAAATTAAAAAAAGAAAAAAAGTACTTGATTAATTCCCAAAAGTATAGTACTATAATTGTGCGAATTGATTTACCAATTTGCACAATTAGAAAGCAGAAGTGGCGGAATTGGCAGACGCGCACGGTTCAGGTCCGTGTGGTAGCAATACCTTGAGGGTTCAAGTCCCTTCTTCTGCATAGAGATGCAAAAAAGTCCTGTGGAAAACTCCACAGGACTTTTTTGCGTTATCGGATAAAGCATTTTATAAATTCGCCATACTCATGCCGGGTTCATAAACCGCATATTGGCTGCGGCCATGCTTCTTTGCGTGATAAAGAGCAATGTCGGCCTTTTCATATAATTCCTCAAATGCAGTTCCATCTTCCGGATAGGCGGCTGTTCCCAGGCTGCCTGAAATATGGGCTTCCGGTTCCAGAGCACTGCCTATGAGACTGCATAAATTTTCCAGACGTGCGTACAAGTCCATGCTGTAAGCCACATCTTTTAATAATATGATGAACTCATCGCCTCCCAGCCGGCCAAAGATGTCATCGCGCCTTAATGCGGATTTAAGTCTTGAGGCGGCGCGGTGGAGGGCCTTATCCCCAAACTGATGGCCGTAATTATCATTCAGCTGCTTGAAACGGTCAATATCCAGCATAATAAGGATGTGGTGCCCCTGGCTGTTTTTTAATGTATTGCGTATTGCATGTATGGCAGTTGCCCTGTTTAACAGTCCGGTTAAGGAATCCTGTTTGGAAAGCTCCTGTAAATTCAGGGCCTCCCGCTTGGATTCGTCAATATCCTTAATGAGGATAAAAGCCTTGATCGTATCGGTATAGGGATCAGAAACAATCTGTACCATGCCAAGCCCCCAGTAGACGCTGCCATCGGGCCGTATACGCCGGTGCTCCAGCCGTAAGGACCTGTTCCCCCTATAGTAGTGATAGAGTAATTGGTTTTTATTGAAGAATTTTAGAAACATTTCCCGGTCTTCTTCAAAAATGTGATTCTCTGCTATGTAGGTCATAATGCTGGAAAAAGAATTGGTAACATATTCCGGCATAGTCTGGGTCATTTCTCCAATGATTTCTTCGAATAAGTCAAATTTTAAATTATATTCATAATAGCCGATACAGTCCCTTTTCTGTTCCCGCATGTACTCCATCCATTTTTGATAAGCCAGCTCCTTTTCATACTGGTCCGTAATATCCTGGTAGGATATGATTCCCCTGAGAGGCTTTTGCTTCTCAGTGCACACCAGCGAGTATTGGGATGAGAACCAATGATAATCCCCGGAACCAGTTTTTAAGCGTGTGATGCATTTGCCCTCGGGTATCCCTTTCTCCATGTCATCATAAAAGTCCAGAAAGTCAGTAACACTTTCCTTGTGTACAATGCCGTTTTCAATAAGGAATTCGGGGGAGAGCGGCAGAGTATGAGGAAAGGGAAACGTTCTGGAAAATTCAGGTGAGGGGGAAATGGTTCTTGAAGGAATATCATAGATACTTACAAGACAGCCGGAATGCCGGCTTGCCAGCCGGTATTGTTCTTCACGAATCCGTAAGTGTTCCTGGAATTTTTTCATACATGTGATATCGGAGATAGCACAGTACAATAGTTCCTCCTCAGGGATATAATTCAATTGTAAGGAATACCAGATGCAGCCTTTTTGTATTTTAGCTTTGAATTCCAATTCAAAACTGGCTGCCTGGTCTGTCAGGTGGCTGCGTATCTCCGTCAGCAGCTCCGGATATTCTGATTCACATACCATGTCCTGAAGTGAAGCAGGCGCTTGAAACAATGATTGGATCGCCTGATTGGAGTAAAGAATGGTAAGGTTTTCATCAGTTTTAAGCTTCAGTATGCCGCAAGGAATGCGATCTAAAAAAGTTTCTCCGTTCATCTTCACTTTCTCCCATAAGTGCTATGAAAATAGAAATTGGCCTTATATAGAATATATGAAGCATGTTGTCAAAAAATGCACAAAAAAATATAAATATAGTAAACTTTTGGAAATTCATGGGTTTTGGACAATCGTCACAAATGATTGGAGGATTTTGACAAAATCAAAATATAAATTAGTGCAGGTTGCTTAAAGTGAAGGAAATGAATAAGATTCGATTGACAATTTGTTACAAATAGGATATTTTTAAATCAGAACTTAATTCGGAGACCGAAAAAAGAAAGAAGGCGCTGTACAAATATGAAAAAAAGCGGTTTACAGGACATGAAACGGGAAAATTTACGATTGATCATGAATGTAATTTTAGAAAAGGAAACGGTTTCCCGTATAGAATTATCCGAGATCATAGGGCTTTCACCGAGTACGGTTTCATCTCTGACATCGGAATTAATAGAAAAAGGTTGGATCGTGGAAAATGGTGTGACCACGCCCACAGGTGGCAGAAAAAGGATCGAATTATCGGTGAATAGCAGCAAAGGGTATATCGCAATTTTGGAGATTGGCTGGAGAAGAGCCGTCCTGCATTTTTTAGATCTGGCGCTGGAAAAAAAGCATAGTGTTCTCATATCAGATTATTACATTACCGGCAATGAGCTGCTTGAACAGGTTACCCATTGCTTAAGAGAGGAAGCGGAAAATTTTTGCAATGGGAAACTGGCTGGTATCGGACTTTTGTTCCAGGAAGATATGAGCCCCAGTGATTTTAATGTTATGTATTCCACTTCATTGTCTTCCGCCAGCATATCATTCTGTGAGGCGGTGAAAACCCAGTTTAAGGTACCTGTCATGGAAGAATATTCTCAGGTTTATTCCTTCCGGCAAATTATGAAAAAAGAAGAGAGTACGAACAGTGCACACATTGAGATTGGAAAAAAGGTTTTTGTTTCCATAACCTCCAATGGGACGTTTCTTGATATGACGGAGGGAAAGAAAGCGGATATGACTCCCTTCATCGAAAATACCGGTAAAAAAATGAGCGCAGACAAACTTTCCGAAGGAATTGTTAATTTACTGCAGATGATCTGTATGATGTTTCCCATCGAAAACGTATATCTGTCAGGCCGGCTGGATGAGGGAGACCGTCTGGCGGAACGTATAAACGGACAATTAAAGAAAAGTGATTTATTAAAGCACGCTGTTGAAGTCAAGGCTATAAAGCCTGTGATTAACCATATGGAAACAGATTTAGGTAAGAGAGTACTGAAAAAAGTAATTTGTGAAATGTAGCCGTCCGGACGGCCGCCGCAAGACTGCATTTCAGAAAGGAGATGTCAATGGATTTTAAATCAATGGTAAATGAAAACAAATTTACCTTGGTGGTTAGCCTGCCGGAAAACAATCTGGAACTAGCCAAAGCCGCATTAGAAGGAGGAGCTCAGGCAATTAAAGTTCATGCAAATGTATGGCACCGTGCAAGCGGCCATACATTCGGAACTTATGATGATAACCGGCAGTTTTTAAAAGAATTGATTGCACTATGCAAAGATGTGCCGGTTGGGCTTGTACCTGGAGGAGAAGATGCGTTTATTACAAGGGAAGAAAGGCTGGAAGTGGAACAAATGGGGCTTCGGTTCTTTTCCTCCTACCTTCACCATCTGCCGTGTTATATGATGGAGAGCCAGACATTGACCAAAATGGCTGCCATTGATGATACGTATGATCAGAATACGCTGGAAGCAGTCCGGCATTCCTGCATTGATATTTTAGAATGCAGCATTCAGCCGGGAGCACGCTACGGGACTCCGCTTAATTACGCAGATATTTTGCGATATTCCCATATATCTGCTAATGCAGGGAAGCCGACGTTAATCCCTACCCAAAAGAAGATTTGCCCGGATGAGGTTAAGCATCTTTATGAAGCCGGCTGTAAAGCCGTCATGATCGGGGCCATTGTTATGGGAAAGGAACCGTCTGCAGAAGAAGTAAAAAAGGTAACCGGGCAGTTCCGGAATGCAGTAGATAAATTATAAACACCATCTAATTGAAAAATGGAGGATTTCGTATGTTACAGGGAACATGTATCATCATTGCTTTTCTTGTTATTGCAGCATTTATGATGGCAAAAAAACTGCCTACTTTGCTGGCTCTGCCCTTTCTGGCGGTTGTCATCTGCGTGATAGCAGGAGTTCCGGCAGTGGGAGTGAATGGGGAAGGGGCTCAGATTGGCTGGCTTTCCACTGTTTTAGAGGCTGGTACTGTCAGAATGGGATCGGCAATTATGGCAGTCATCTTCGGCGCGTGGTTAGGACAGCTGATGAATAAGACGGGAGTGACCGAAAATATCATCAAAAAAAGTGCCGAACTTGGAGGCGACAGACCGCTAATTGTTACCCTGATCATGGTAACGGCAGTAGCACTTTTGTTTACTACGTTAAATGGATTGGGTTCTGTTATCATGGTAGGAACCATTGTTTTGCCTATATTGATTTCCGTGGGTGTTCCGGCCATCAGCGCTGCCAGCATCTTTTTGATGGCATTTGCAGTGGGACTTAGCTTTAATATTGCAAACTGGACTTCATTTTCCAGCATCTTCGGATTGGAAATTGATAATATTAAAGGGTTTGAAGTCTATATGCTGGCTGTAACGCTGATTGCGACAATTATCCTGATTTTTGTGGAATTTAAGAAAAATGGAGTGAAATTTGCTTTTTCCGCACCTGTTTCAGATCAGATCCAGACAAAACAGTTAAGAGGAACAGCCGGTGGGCTTGCTATGATCACACCACTTGTTCCCATCGTTCTGGTAGCGTTTTTAAAGGTGCCCGTTGTTCCTTCTTTCCTGGCAGGCATATTCTGGATTCTGCTGTTTACATCCAAGAGTTTTTCCAAAGCCATGAATCTCCTTGTAAAAACCTGTTATGACGGAATTACCGATGCAGCGCCTGCAATCATCTTAATGGTAGGCATTGGAATCTTATATCTTGCGGTAACGCATGCCATGGTAAAGGAAGTGCTGAACCCATTTTTACTTGCTGTAGTCCCAACTTCAAAAGTCGGATACATAATCTTTTTCTCAATTCTGGCACCATTGTCCTTATACAGAGGTCCCATGAATTTATTTGGACTCGGTTCCGGAATTGCAGCCCTGGTGATCGGACTTGGAACACTGAATCCGCAGGCAGTTATGGGTGCATTTCTTTCCGCAGAAAGAATTCAGGGCTGTGGGGATCCCACCAATACACAAAACGTCTGGACGGCTAACTTTGCCGAGGTCGATGTTAATACAATTACAAAAAAACTATTGCCCTATCTTTGGACTATTTCCGTGATCGGTGTGATAATCTCGGCATTCATTTACTTTTAAGCAATCGGACAGGAGAATTTAATTTATGAAAGTACGCATCGGGATTGATGTGGGCGGTACCTTTACGGATGCCGCCGCCATTGATAATGAAACTTTTGAATTAATAGGAGTGGTGAAAACTCCTACGACCCACAATTCCAGGCAGGGGGTGGCAGAAGGAATTGTAAAGGCGCTGCAGCGCATTATGGAGGATTGTCATATTAATCCGGATGACGTTGTTTTTATCGCTCACGGTACGACTCAGGCAACCAATGCACTTTTAGAAGGAGATGTGGCTCCGGTTGGCATTGTGACGCTGGGAAGCGGGTTACAGGGGGCAAAAAGCAGGTCGGATACCAACATCAGCAATATAGAACTGGCAGCCGGTAAATTTTTGGAAAGTCAGAACGAATATGTGGACACTTCGGATAAAGACAGTCTGGGAAGCAGGATCGATGACGCCATCCACTCTTTAAGAGAACGGGGGGCTTCCAGCATTGTGGCTGCAGAGGCTTTTAGTGTAGATGATCCGTACCATGAGAATCTGGCTCTGGAAAAATGCAAGCAAATGAATCTTCCGGGAACGGCTACCAACGAAATATCGAAGCTATACGGCCTGAAAATAAGAACCAGGACGGCCGTGGTAAATGCCAGCATTATGCCTAAGATGCTTGAAGCGGCAACCATGACGGAAACGAGTATCATAGAAGCAGGAATCAAAAACCCTCTCATGGTAATGCGCTGTGATGGCGGGGTCATGACTGTGGATGAGGTGAGAAACCGGCCGATCATGACAATTCTCTCGGGCCCGGCAGCCGGTGTTGCAGGCGCTCTGATGTATGAAAAGCTGACGGATGGTCTTTTTTTTGAAGTCGGCGGCACCTCCACGGATATATCCTGCGTAAAGGATGGCAAGGTTATGATCCAATATGCAGAAGTGGGAGGACATAAAACCTATTTAAACAGTCTTGATGTCAGAACCGTGGGCATCGGCGGGGGAAGCATGGTACAGATAAAGGAGGGCAAGGCCGTTAACATGGGGCCGCGAAGCGCTCATATTGCCGGTCTGGATTATGAAGTCTATACCGATGCCGACCTTATTAAAAATCCTAGGCTTATGACAGTCAGACCCGTTCCATCTGATCCGGAATATGCGGTCATTGAATGTGACAACGGAGTACGGGTGACCCTTACCATGGCAGGAGCCGCGAATATTGCTGGTTATGTCAGGCCGGAGGACTATTCCTACGGGAACTTAGAAGCAGCAAGGAAAGCCTGGAAGCCTTTAGCGGATCAAATGGGCTGCACCGTGGAAGAAGCGGCAGAAAAGGCGATGGCATTTGCAGCGGCTAAAAATGCTAAGGTTGCAGAACAGCTAATAAAGGACTATAAAATGCGGCCGGAACAGACCGTGTTTGTGGGAGGCGGAGGCGGAGCTGCCAGCGTGGTTCCCCATCTTGCAAAAACCATGAAGCATAAATACCGGATTGCAGGCAATGCCGCGGTGATTTCCACCATTGGCGTCGCTCTTGCCATGGTGCGGGATATGGTGGAACGGACGGTGTCAAGTCCTTCCCAGGAAGATATTTTAAGCATTCGCAGGGAGGTGGAACAGAAAGCAATTCAAAGCGGTGCCGCACCGGGGACAATTGAGGTTCACGTAGAAGTGGATACGCAGAAAAACCTTTTAAGGGCAATTGCCGTAGGTGCCACGGAGATGAGAAGTAAGGTTCTGGGCAATACAAAACTGATGATTGACCAGCTTCTTAAGATTTGTGCCGAAAATATGGATATGAGTCCGGGAGAATTATCCATAACCGCTCAAAACGGAGTGATGTATGCTGTGCAGTCCCAGAAACTGGAAAAGAAATTTCTTGGACTGGTGAAAAAGAAAACAACTCCCCTGCGTCTAATTGATGAAGAAGGCGTGATCCGCCTTCAGAAAAGCAATGCACTGGTTTCAGAAGTGAAGATTGTGGACTGGGAAACAAAAATTGAATGGTATTTGGAAGAGATGACGGTGTTTAATGATGGCGGTGCCAATCTGCCCAATATTTATCTTGTATCAGGGAAACGGGTCATTGATTTATCCGGACTCCAGAGCAAAGAGCAGATTTGTGCACTGGGAAATGCAGAACTGACAGGTTTTGGCAATGAAGAAAAGGTCCTGATCATTGCTACCGGCCGGACAGATGGATAAGTGCAGGTAAGGTGGTGAGTGGATTTTGAATACAGGTTCCATGCCGTTTCCGGGAAAGGAATTGGCACAGGATGAATTAAGCCGTGACAGCTGTTATGATAAAATCCGGTCTGAGGACAGAAAAAGGATCACAGACCGGGCGTGGCAAAAGGGAGAAGCGGCAGCAGAAATGATCTTTAAGCGTTACAATGGGGAACATGATTTTTTTAGAATTGCAGCAGAAAGCGGCTTGTCCTGCGAGAAGGTTGATGTCGATTATGTTGCAGGGAACCAGAGATATTTCAGTGATTATCTGACCGGACAGAAGAAGATCCATCTTTATTTGAAATCCATTTCGCTTTGGGCAAAAGAAAATAAAATGGAGATGGCGGAAGCCATGAATCTGATTTTAAGCCATGAATATTACCATTTTCTTGAATGGAGTGAACTGGGATTTACCAGTAAAGAATATCTGGTGCCAATGCTTACGATTGGCAGTCTGAAAATCGGATGGACTGGGATTCGGGCACTATCAGAAATCGGTGCTCATGCCTTTGCCTGCCGCTATGATCAGCTGATGAAGGAGGAGAGATATGAAACAGAACTTAACCTATGATGTGGTCATCATTGGAGGCGGGCCTGCCGGTACCGTAGCAGCAATCGCCAGTGCAAGATGCGGAGCCAAGACTCTTTTGGTAGAGCAGAATGGATATCTGGGCGGTATGCTTACGATGGCCGGAACGGGTCCTCAGATGACATTCCATGCAGGAAGTACGCAAGTCGTGCAGGGAATTGCTGAGGAAATTGTAGCGCGATTGGTAAAAGAGGGCTTTTCTCCAGGTCATATGGAGGATTTTGTGGGGTATGCCAGTTCCGTGACTCCGTTTGACGCAGAAGGAATGAAATTGATTCTGGAGACCATGGTAAAAGAGGCTGGAGCTGATCTGCTTTATCATACCGTCTATACAGGCTGTGAATGGGAGGACCGCAAGATTCGCAAGGTACGTCTGTATGGAAAACAGGGGTTCTTTGATGTATCCGCCTCCGTGTTCATTGATGCTTCAGCAGATGCAGACCTGGCCACTCATGCAGGAATTGGAAGTGTTTACGGCAGAGAAGAGGATCATCTGGCTCAGCCCATGACAATGAATATCAAGGTGAGCAATGTGAACCGGGATAAGATGATTGAATATATAAAGAATAACTCCGGCGATATGCTTGAGACCATTCCATTCGAACGTCTGCAGCTAATTCCCAGAAGCGGCATGCAGGGGGCATATTCAGTTATTCGTATGGCAAAGGAAAAAGGGGAATTCCCGATTGACAGAGATATGGTGCTTTGCTTTGAGACCAACAATCCTGGAGAATACATCCTTAACATGTCCCGGATCATTAAGAAAAGCGCACTGGACTCTTTTGATTTAACGGAAGCGGAGATAGAGGGCAGAAAACAGGCACATGCTATCGTTGCATTTATGAGAAACTACATCCCTGGATTTGAACATGCGGTTATCGTTACCACAGGGCCGCATATCGGGATTCGGGAAAGCCGTAAGATAAACGGCGCATATCGGTTGACTGCCTCCGATTTATTAGAGAACAAAATGTTTGAAGATGCCATTGCCATGGGCGGCTATCCCATCGACATCCATTCCCCTGATGGAGGAACCATGGAGCATCATTATTTAAAGAAAGGCAGCTGGTACTCCATTCCATACCGTTGTTTGTATACAAATGAACTGGATAACCTTCTGGTAGCCGGGCGATGCATCAGTGCGACTCATGAAGCCTGCGCGGCAGTTCGTGTAACGCCAATACTGATGGCAATCAGTGAAGGAGCCGGGACTGCGGCAGCGATTGCGGCAAAACAGGGAATTGGGGTTGCCGCAATCGACGTGGCACAGCTTCAGAATCTTTTAAAGGATCATGGCGCTTTTCTTGAACCGTATAATTAACGGGTTTTAAGATTTGGAAAAGCGGATGATTATCTCCGGTACAGGTACACGGGTCTGCCGCTTTCCATCTTTCTTTGAGGCTCTCCCTGGATCAGCGGTATGGCATATTCCAGAAAATCTGGGGAGATATCCGTGCCATTGCCGCAGATCCACTGGGCGGGGAACAACTTTTCCTGATTGCATACTTCGTTGACATCAACGGTGATACATTCCATGGAATATGGGGAATTTCCTGTGCGGTGAAAGGCAACCATTCTTCCGGTAATGCCTTTTAAAGCGGCCTTTACTCCTTCAGAGCCTGCCTGCACGGATTCTTCTATGTCGGTTGCAGAAGCCAGCATGCCGCTGCAACGCTGATTTACATTCAGTTCAATGGAACGGACCTTTACACCAAAACGGTCACGTACAAAGTTCTCCAGCATTTTACCGCTTCCAGTCAGCATTTTATGGCCGAAGGTGTCCAAACGGACTTCATCCGCGTATTCGCAAATAAATTTGCCCTGGGAATCAGAGAGTCCTTCTGAGATGCAGATAATAACGGAATTATGTTTGTTAAGGGCAGCTTTTACATCTTCTGCGAACCGCTCAAATTCAAAATCCGTTTCAGGAAGATAAATAAGCAGGGGATTATCGCCATCAAATTTTCTGGCCAACGCACTGGCAGCAGTAAGCCAGCCTGCATGACGGCCCATCAGTTCTATGATGGTGACTGACTTTTGCTGGTACACAGAAGAGTCCAGAACGATTTCGCGGACGGTATCAGCTACATATTTGGCAGCACTGCCGTATCCGGGAGTATGATCCGTTAAAATCAAGTCGTTGTCAATGGTTTTGGGAATTCCAATGAAACGGATAGGGCTTCCATGATGGGCGGCGTAGCGGGAAAGCTTACTTACCGTATCCATGGAATCATTACCGCCAATATAGAAGAAATATCCGATATCCATAGCTCGGAATTTTTCAAATAGAGCCGGATAAAAAGGAGAAGACAGATCATCAGGAAGTTTATAGCGGCAGGAACCTAAATAAGCAGCTGGTGTTAATTTCAAAAGCTCCAGTTCTTCTTCTGTTAAGTTACCTGTTAAATCCATATAATTGCCGGACATGAAGCCTTCTATGCCATTGAGCATTCCGTAAACCCTTCCGATTTCGGCCTGGGCCATTCCTTCCTTGATTACGCCGTAAAGGCTTGCGTTGATCACAGCGGTTGGTCCGCCGGATTGTCCTACGATTGCATTTTTCTTCATGTAATAATATCCTCCAAGTTTGCATATGCCATGGGCACCTTCCCTATTCTATAATAGAACGGGTTTCTTTGCAACTGGGAAATATTTGGCCCATAAAAGGGAGGAGCCGGTGAAATGTGACTTTCACCGGCCAGTTATGAAAAAAAGTTTTATTTTTAACAAGTATTGGAGTTCTTCTTGTTACTATCTTAATTATAAAAGACAGATGTGAAAAAAGTTTGTAGAAGGTGTAAATAAATTTTGTACGTCTTGTGAAAAAACTGTGAATGAATGGTGTTGGCTTTTTATAAATGATTGTAGACGATTTATGCAACTGTAGCTGATTATAACTGAATAATTATGAAATAAGAGTATTATGAAATCGCATTGGTAGTAACATACTATACAACAAACTATACAACACTATAAAATCTTCTCTATTTCCGTTCTAAACCATTCAATATTCAAGTGAGTATAAACTCAGTTTCTGAATGAATTTTCAATATATCTATACGAACCGTGAAATTTTTGAGTTCTTCCAAATAACATAGGCCTGCCTATATCAATGGCTTCATGGTAATACTTATGAATTATTGGTAACACCTTTGGAAGAATGGAAACTGTTCTATTAATACCATTGCTAGTTTTTACTCCGCCAGTATATGTCCTGTTTTCTAGATCAATGTTATTTACTGCAAGAGTAATGACCTCACCTGGACGCCAGCCAGAGTAGCATTGAACAATAGTCATCCGATGCGGGAATTCCCGTTTCGGTTGTAACATCGGAACTTTTAGGCCTGGGTGATCCTGGGCCTTTTTCGATGGAGGGAATTGTATGCAGATCAAGAAATTACTTACACCCTATAATTTTAATACCGGTACTGCGGACCGCATTAAGTATATTGCAATCCATTATGTAGGGGCCCTGGGAGGAGCAGAAGCGAACTGCAAATACTATGCCTCCCGGTACATTGGGGCCAGTGCCCACTATTATGTTGGGTTTGACGGGGAAGTTTGGCAGTCCGCTGAGGAAAAGTAATTTCTTTATTTATTATGAAACAAGCACTTATCTATTCGGAAGTATATATAAATATACTAGAAATATAAATAAAGGAATCATGAATATGCATTATGATTATCAATATGGGAATTTATATTCAAGAGGAAATATTTATTCAGGCATGAACTGGATACCTACACCAGTTGAAAGAAGAGCAAATTATAATTATAAACTTTTTGAAAATCAAATTACAGCACCCACAGGCCCGACAGCTCCCACAGGCCCGACAGCTCCCACAGGCCCGACAGTTCCCACAGGCCCGACAGTTCCCACAGGCCCCACAGCTCCCACAGGTCCCACAGCTCCAACAGGTCCCACATTTCCAGGCTTTCCAGGGATCAAAATACTAACAGGCCCTATGGCCCCAACAGGCCCTATGACCCCAACAGGCCCTATGACCCCAACAGGCCCTATGGCCCCAACAGGCCCTATGGCCCCAACAGGTCCTATGACTCCAACAGGCCCTATGACTCCAACAGGTCCTATGGCCCCAACAGGTCCTATTATCCCAATAGATGAATTTGAAAATATTGAGTCACAAGAGTGGCCATCTTTATTACCGAGTACAATTGTTTCAATCATTGAAGATTGCATGGATTACATGGTTTATGTCTGGATGAAAGATGGAGATAATTTTTGGCTGATTCCTAGAAGCAGTACTCAGAGAACTGTTTCTGGTTACCGATGGAATCAAAATGCAGTGTGGAATAATGAGGAAATATACTACACCGATATTTATAGTGTTACATGTGTTTCTTAAAATCCAGGATCAGGATGGAGCCCTACAAATCCAGGACTGGCGGAATAAATAAATCTGCTCACAATTCCGTGCAATAAGGCGGGTATCCGGTATTCGGTCCCGCCTCTCTAGAATTTACCCAAAAGAAAACGCCCATCGACTATTCCGACAGGCGTTTCTAAATAGGGAGGGCTCCCGATGAATAATTAAATATGAATTTTATGTCGTTATTATACTATTAAGATATAAAGCTTCAACCTTACGCCCCCTCCCTCGCATATAATCGAATATCCGTGTATTCATCCAAATCTGTAAGTTATACCGGTTATATGAGTATGAAAGCGCCTTCTGCTATGGATTCGAATTTTATTTCAAGAATTTGAAGTGTTCCAAATTTTAGCCTGGGGGACAATATTTTATTTACCTGGATAAATATTCCGCTGTTACAGCCTATAATTAAGTGAATAACAGTATATAATCTTTATGCAAGTCGGTGATATATCATTATACTCGTTGTAAAGCCTGAATTTCAACACCAGGTGTGAAAGTAATTGGACCAACATTAAAATTGATTATTAATATAGGAGATATTGTAGGAATGGACCATATAGTAAATGAGAATTATAAAATTATTTTAATAACCATGGATAAAAGTGATCACTTTTGGAAGGTTATGGATAATGGTGCTAGAGAAATGGCTTCTATGTTAGGTGTTACATATGAATGGGACGCCCCCTTAACGAGAGATGTAAATAAACAAATTGAAATATTTAATAATGCCGTAGTAGCGGGAGCAGATGCAATAATGTTAGCGGCGAGTGATCCTTTAAAGATTTCAAGAGCAGTTGAAGAAGCGAAAGCAAAGGGTGTAAAAATCATTTATGTTGATTCACCAGCGTTTGAAGAAGCAGTCATAACCTTAGCTACAGATAATTATACAGCTGGTAAGTTAGCTGGAGAAAATATGTTTTACGAATTAGAGGAGATTGGTCTCACATATGGTTCAATAGGAATCATTGGGGTAACTCCTGAAAACAGAACGACTGTAAATCGGGAAATGGGATTTCGCGATTATTTTAAGCCGTTTGTCAGATATCAAATATTAGATACAATATACACGAATGGTGACCAAGAGTTAGCAAAACAAGCAACGGAAAAATATATAAGAGACAATCCCAATCTTGTTGGTGTTTTTTCAACGAATGAAGGATCTACGTTAGGGATGGGGTACGCTTTGAGAGAAAATGATATAAATATTATCGGTATTGGATTTGATATCACAGAGATAATTCAGGAAATGATAAGAGATAATACTATAAAAGCTGTATTGGTACAAAATCCATTTACAATGGGCTATTTGGGTATGGCTGAGGCAGTTGCTGCATTAAGGGGATTTGATACAGGTCCAAAATTTATTAATACTGGAGTAACTGTAGTTAATATATATACGCCAAATCGAATATTATCATAATATATTTGAGAAATAAGGGAATTTCTATAAAGGAAAACCGGTCAGCCAGTTTGTCACAACTGTCTGACCGGCCCATTTATTTCCTTATTCCGCCGGTACTTATAATATGTCCGATTTTTCCTAGTAATTCCAGAGGTCAAGTGTGGGCAGAGCACACAAAAAGAAAGCTACAGGTAACGAATATTGGTGTTAGCAATTATAATTGATTTAGAGAGCGAGGATTGATTTCCCGCTCTTTTCTTGAATATTATATATAAATATGATATGTTTCATATATACGAATGGGGGATGTGATATGAAAAAATATCTTTTAACAATTGCTTTGGCTCTTGGAGTTCTCGGTATTACAGGCTGTTCAAGAGAAGGTTCGAAGGTACAAACTACTGCTGAAACAGGGGACGGTGTTACGATTTACGAAGGAGATAGGAGAGTCATATTTGATTTGAGTGTTTTGCCTTGTGATATGGAATACAAAGGGCATATTCTTCAATTTTCATCATGTGAACTGTATCAGGAAATGTCAGATGTAAATGATTCCTATACGCCTTATTTAATTGCCAAAGTTAAAATAGATGATATTGATGATGAAACATTGCATCAGTTTGATGAAGATTTATATGTTTATGGAAAAATATCTAATGATAAAAATCATTTAAATAATAAAGAATTATCTAAAATTTGTGAGGTTGATAATGCAGGATATCGATATTATGTATTCTCACAGTCATTATTTGTATCTAGTGATTATAGATATGATTTTTCAGAATCTGCTTTCAATGTGGGTTTTTTGATTCTTCAAGGGGAAGATTACAGAGCTTTGCATTATATCTATGATGAATATTCAAGTTCAAATGTTAAAGATTTGAAAGATATAAGTAAAGAAGTCTGGTATGAGATCAAGCATACGCAGAATCTACAGGGTTTGGCGGAATAGGGTCCCAAAGGAATTTGTAAGATATATTTAATAGTATGTACGTAATTCTGAACATATAATATACTAGCAGATAAAACTGCTGGCAATCGTGTATAGGATGGTGGGCCTCAATTCTACATAGAATGGAGGTGTTGCTCATGAAGTATTATGACTTTAAGGACTTGATGTCTTTCGGCATGTTCTTTCTGGCACTGCTGACATTCGTCTTAATGACGTGTCGCTAAATACAAAAAACCTTCCCTGTACTTTGGCCGGTTGGGAAGGTCTTTGCTTTTCTAATTAGCCAACCACCCTGTGGCGATTGCCTTTTTTTATTATATTATCCATACCGTTAGAATATTACAATTTCATGAATTTTTGCAGAAATATGCTTATACCCCGCGTATTACAACATAAACCTTACACTTGTCTGACTCCCAAAGAGTTTCTTCAACTACAAATTCCGCTTCCGGAACAAATCCCCTTAGCATCGCTTCCATCTGTGACAGACAATGGATTTTACATGGACTGTGCTCTTACCGGTTTTATCAATAGAGTTAATATTAGTTACCGTTATTTTACTAAAATTACATGCTTCTTAAGATTTGAAACTTTTACTGTCAAATTTTTACAAATAGTTTACTTGTTTTTACAAATACCTAAACTTCATTGACTTGAAAATGCTATAGACTATATACTTTAACTAAATTTAAGGAGGTCAAGATCGATGAAAAAAAAGTATTTAGCAGTTACAGCTTTATCTATAGCGTTAGCCATGGGAAGTGCTATGTCATCATTTGCTGCAGGATTTGTGAGCACCTCGCAGGGGGTAAAGTATCAGTGGGGATCTGGTGATTACTGTACGAACAACTGGGTCAACTACAAAAATCATTGGTTCTTCTTTGGTAATGACCAGCTTATGCGTACCGGGTGGATTCAAAGGGATAACACATGGTATTACACAGCTGACACCGGTGAGCTTCAGGGCGGGATTATGAAAATTAATAACAATGTCTACTACTTTGATACCAATACCTTGAAGATGGTAACCGGTCCCTACACCTACAATGGTGTCACCTACAACTTTACTGAAAATGGGGCCACTGACGGTGGACCATACGTCTACACAGAATGGAACAGTGATGGCACCATCAGGCGCGGCGCAAAAGTAGGAGTCCGTTAAATTTTTAAATTTTGAAAGTGTCAAATTATATTATTAAATAAGAAAAAAGTAGGTGAGTTTTTATGAAGTACTTTAAGCGGTTGGTGGCCTGGGCTTCTGTAATAACAGCTCTCTGGATTAGCATCCCATTTGAATCCCTGGCAGCTTCATCGAAAACGATATCATCAGTGACTATTTATGTAGGGCTGGAGGATTTGGAAGAAGGAAAGACCTTACCGTCAGAAGTTTCCTTTAAAACAACGGAAAAATCAGGAAATTATGTTTGCAGCAATGATAGCAGGTATGAAGTTACGGATTTAGATTGGATAACCTCTGACAATAAGGAAATGATGATTGGTTCAAAGCCGAAGATGAAAGTAACCCTACGGGCCATAGATTCCGATGTTTATGCTTTTAAAGGTGGTTATAGTTCCGGCAATGTGTCCATTAAGGGAGGGGATTATGTGACCTCCAGCCGTTCCAAGTCAGATACCTTATATGTGACATTTACGTTCAATCCTTTAAAAGGAACCTATAATCCACCGGAAAATGCTTACTGGGGGGACTCAATCGGATTAGCAGAGTGGAGCGAAGGAGAATACAGTTCCGGAGCATATGATGTCTATTTATATCGCGGAAATACAATCATAAAAAAGGTTGAGTGTTTGAAAAAAACTTCTTATGATTTTTATCCATACATGACAAAAGCAGGCAATTATTCTTTTAAGGTCAGAACTACTCCAGGTACGGAAACGGAAAAGAAATATGGAAAGAAAAGTGGATGGACTGAATCTGATGAAGCAGATCTTACGGAAGAAAACGTGTCTGATGGAAGTGGACAGGAGGGTTCCTGGAATACAGATTCGGAAGTTGGTTGGATTAAGAATGGGAATACCTGGTATTATAAGTACCCCGATGGTACCTATCAAAAATCCTGGGCAAATATAAATAACAAATGGTATATGTTTAACAGCAGTGGAATGATGGTTACCGGATGGAATCAGAGCAATGGCCACTGGTATTATTTTAATAGCAATGGAGCCATGGAGACTGGCTGGATTGTTTCCGGTAATAAATGGTATTATTTAAACCCTTCGTCTAATATTGGAGTGGAGGGAGCTATGCAAACCGGATGGAGTCAGATAAATGGCAACTGGTATTATTTCAATACCAACGGTTCCATGGCAATCGGTTGGGTTATGTCCAATAATAAGTGGTACTACCTAAATCCTTCAGCGGCCACTGGTGTAGAAGGAGCCATGGCAACTGGCTGGAGGCAGGTAAATGGAAACTGGTATTTCTTCAATGCCAATGGTTCCATGGCAACTGGTTGGGTTACAACCAATAATAAGTGGTACTACCTAAATCCTTCATCGACCGCTGGAGTAGAAGGAGCCATGGTGACTGGCTGGATTGTCTCCGGTAATACCTGGTATTATTTGAACCCTTCGATAGAAGTAGGAGTGGTGGGCGCCATGCATACTGGTTGGAGGCAGATAAATGGAAATTGGTATTATTTCAATACCAATGGTTCTATGGCAACTGGCTGGATTTTTTATAATAATAAGTGGTATTATACAGATTCTGCCGGAGCTATGCAATTAGGCTGGAAGCAGATAAATGGAAACTGGTATTATTTTAATAGCGATGGAACCATGGCAGTCAACACAGTTATCAACGGATTTTTAATCAATGAAAATGGTGTATGGTACAAGTGATAAAAACAGAAATAATAGGTTTTGCGCAATATGCAAAGATAGCGGAATATAAGAATTTAAATAGTATAAATGTTCACTTTGCAAATAAAAGAGGTAGAGATATTGATGTCTTTACCTCTAATATTTTATCCATGGACGAGCATACCGCATTCTTCACAATATAGCCAAGTGGACTTATTACGTACTTGATTCGGCGTTTTAATCCTTTTAGCGTTGGCATTATTATATCCACATACAGGACATATAAATTGGGTTTCGCCATACCAGCCTATTTTTTCTAAAGCATTCAATCCGGATTCAATAAAAACGAAACATTCATCACTTTTCAATTGTTTTTCCATAGCAATTACTCCTTTGTGTCTTTTCATAATCAGTATAACATATTCTGAAATAAAAATCAAACATATGTTCGATAATCCCTTTAAACAATGCCACCAGCCTGGCGATTGCGGATAAAAGATCTGCTAAATTTGACTATTTCACATATCCATGATAAGGTTAATGAAACAACTCCGAATATCTTTCAGGTAGTGGGGGAACCAATCTAAGGGGTGAATCTTATTTTAAGAGGGGCAGCTTGGATGCCCTAATCCGTCAGCTAATCCCATAGGAGTATACCAAGCGAATGACGAAGCTCAGTAAGAGTTAGTTTATCCGCTTTTTTGATGTGCAAAAATATACCAAAAGGAGGCCTCGTAGTAATAGGGTATCGATATATGCAAAAAGCGTTAAACGTATGTCATAAGGTTTAATATTATGATGTGGAGGAACAAAATTGAATTTTCTATTGAAAATCAGTATTGTAATATTGGTTGGAATTATAGGCGGGAAGGCAGCCAGAGTCTTTAAGCTTCCCAATGTATCTGGTTATTTGGTAGCAGGGTTATTTTTAGGACCGTCTTTTCTCCAATTTATTAGTTCAAGTGATATGGAATCATTTTCTGTAATTAATGAATTAGCCTTAGCAGTGATTGCTTTCAGCATAGGAAATGAATTTGTCATGAAAGATATGCTGAAATTAGGGAAATCCATCGTAATTATTACATTGGCAGAGGTTGTTGGAGCCATAATTATTGTTTTTACTGTTATGTATTATTTACTAAATCAGCCTTTTGCATTTAGCATTGTAATAGCATCAATGTCAGCCGCAACGGCACCGGCCGCAACTTTATTAGTAATAAGGCAGTATAACGCTCATGGCCCATTAACAAAAACAATATTACCTGTAGTTGCATTAGATGATGTGTTTGGAATAATCGCTTTTGGAATTGCCATGTCTTTAGCAACCCTGTCGACAGGCCAACGGGATTTTTCCATAGTGCAAATGGTTAGCGGACTGGTTATTGAGATAGGAGGCTCCATTTTACTAGGTTTGGTTTTGGGGTTTATTCTTACTTTTTTTGCGAAGAAATCAAGCGGCCGCGACGAGCTTCAGGCAGCATCACTCATGGCAATTGGAATCGCAACAGGAATATCTATTAGTTTAGGATTATCACCTTTATTAACGTGTATAATGATGGGGACCACCGTAGTAAATACATATAAAAAGTCAAAGAGAGTTTTTGACTCAATCAATGATTTTGCATCACCAGTCTATATCTTATTTTTTACATTAGCAGGTGCCAGCTTGGATTTAAGTATTTTAGTCAGCGTAGGAATTATGGGGGTCGCTTATGTAATTGCAAGAGCCAGTGGAAAAATGTTTGGTGCATGGATGGGTGCAAAAGCTGTGAAAGCCGATCCCAATATTACGAAATACCTCGGTTTAGGATTACTCCCTCAAGGTGGTATATCCATTGGTCTTCTTGTATTGGTACGTCAGCAATTACCGGAATATGCCGTGGCTATTGGTACCATAATTATGTTTAGCGTATTAATATATGAAGTAACAGGTCCTATATTTGCTAAGCTGGCGATACAAAAGGCCGGTGAAATCGGTCAATTGGAAAAGCAGGAAGAAAAACATAATCAGAAGAAAAATATTGTTGTTCATGCTTCGCAGTCATTTGATTAAATTAAGTAAGAATATTAAAATTGGGGGTGGAATTATGTACGTTTTATTTATTGTTTTAAACGCAGTTGACAGTCTCGATGACATTTTATCCGGGTTTGTAAGAGAAGGAATTAGTGGTGCAACCATCTTGGACAGCCAGGGAATGGGAAGTGCTATTGTAAATAATGAGAATAGGAGCGTCCCGTTATTCAGCTCCTTACATATGCTTCTAAGTGATTCGCATCCTTATAGTAAAACAATTTTTACTGTTCTTGAAAACGAAAGTCTGATAGAGAAAGCGGTAGCAGTCGTTCAGGATGCAGTTGATGGCATATCAGATACTGGGAGTGGATTTATGTTTACAGTTCCCATCGGTAAAGTTTATCAGATGAATCGATAGGACGAATCAGATGATACAGTTCTCTTACTCCCACAGCCTAACCGCTGAAGATGTTAAAAAGGCCATAGGTGTTGGAGGAGTAGGTCTTGCAGGACGGCACTTTTTGAATCCTTTCAGTGCTTTTCGGTATGTACAGGCCGTGAATAATATGACATATATTACAGGGGTGTTGCGGAACGAATGCATTGTTCTGCAACACCCCTTTCCGTTACCCCTAACCGACAAGAAGCAATTATGATATTAGTATACGAATATTTAAGCTATAAAATTGGAAATGCATACATAATATAGAGTGAATATTATGCTAAAGTATAGTGCATGTGTATTTTGATGAGAGGTATAATATGGGGAATGAGAAGATAAAAGTACTCTCCAAAAGAGGATACATTGGAAATACTATAATTGTTATAGCTTCAATAATACTGATATATTTACTTGTTTCTTTATATTTCATAAATCATTTTTATATTTTCACTGTAATCAATGGAGTAAATGTCTCGTTAAAAGCGAATGATGATGTAGATCGGATCATGGAGTATTACGTAAATGACTATAAGCTGCGGCTAATAGAAAGAAGTGGGGAAATCGAAGACATAACCGGGCGGGAGGTTGGACTGGAATACAATGGAAAAGATAATATTACAGATCTCCTCCGTAAACAGAATTCACTAAAATGGTTAGCTTCATTATTTGAACATCAAAAACTATATTCAAATGATTTATTTATTTATAATAAAAAAGCCTTAGAAAATAAAATAAGCGAACTAAATTGCTTGAATAATAATCTGATTGAACCACAAAATGTGGGTTTTAAATATTCTAATGGTTCCTATGAACTGGTGGAAGAAGTGTATGGAAATAAAATTAGGAAAGAAGAGTTAAATAAAGCGATTCAATCAAGCATTTTAATGGGAGAGACTAGATTAGATCTAAATGAAAAACTTTGTTATGAAAATCCGAAATATACCTTAACCTCTGTTAAAACTCATAAAACCAAAGAACTTTTAAATAAGTACGTATCAACCAATATTACCTATGTATTTGGTACCAAAAAGGAAATGCTAGATGGGAATTTGATACATAAATGGCTTAGTGTAGATGATAATTTGGATGTGGAAATAAATAAGGCCGCGATTATGAAGTATGTAAATGGATTGAGCAAAAAATATGATACGGTCGGAATTACAAGAAATTTTCAGTCATCGGTCGGGAAAACAGTCGAAGTGAAAGGTGGACTTTATGGCTGGAAAATTAATCAGGACGCTGAGACTAAGGAACTACTGGAAAATATAAACCATGGCCTGATACTTACC
The DNA here is from genome assembly GCF_000732605.1 of Lacrimispora celerecrescens. Lineage (GTDB taxonomy): Bacteria > Bacillota > Clostridia > Lachnospirales > Lachnospiraceae > Lacrimispora > Lacrimispora celerecrescens_B. Next base: position 46,097 of record NZ_JPME01000042.1, read on the forward strand.
AAGGAACCTGTTTATACGCAAAAAGCTTTTTCCCGAGATGGGAATGAAATAGGTAATACCTATGTAGAAATCAACATAACCAGGCAGCATATATGGTTTTATAAAGATGGGAAGTTGATAATTCATGGCCCAGTGGTAACCGGGAATCCCAACAGAGGAAATTCAACTGTGGTGGGGGCTTATATGCTTAACTATAAGCAAAGAGATACCGTCTTGACAGGTCCTGGTTATGCGGCGGATGTGAAGTACTGGATGCCTTTTTATGGAAATATAGGAGTTCATGATGCGAGTTGGCGGCATTCCTTCGGAGGTGAAATATACAAAAGAAAAGGTACGCATGGTTGTGTAAATGCTCCAGTATATTTAGCGAAAATAATTTTTGAGCATATAGAAGAAGGGGTTCCGATTATCTCCTATGAGGAATAGATAAATAGAGCGATATGATATTATGGAATAATTAAGTAATGGATTAAGAAGAACGCCCATAAAAGAGCGTTCTTTTTGTATGCCGAAAGGATATATTGGAAGAGCTAAGATTTTTCGTCTGCCTTGTTAGATTGATCGGAGGAGGAAGTCGTTGATGAAGATTTGTCGTTTGCAGATGAATTACAGATTGATCGGCGAACAGCGATTGCATTTAATGAATCACTTAACAATAGTGTGTCTGCAGCCATTAGTGCTAATTCATCATCATTTAAACAATCTGCTATTTGACAGGCCAATGCAGAAATAAATAGTACATCGCAGCAATAACTCATATTATCCCCCCAATTATATATATGAAAGAGTCATTGTTTTATACCTTTAATTAAGACGGCAGAGGGAGGGATAATTTATGAGGCTTATTCTAGGCCGTAGGCTTTAATTAATTGTTTTAAGGTGAGATTGAAATGATATTATCTACGAGGTTTCATAAAATCCATTTCGCAGGTGATGTCTATGATTGCAGTGATTCGTACTATACGGTTAGATAAATACAAAGGTGAGAATTAAACAAGCTACTCAATTGATGGAATTTTTACAGTTACAATACTAATTTACATTGCAATTTTTGTTCTGCTATTGCCAAGCTATTGGGTTCTTTTACAGAAAGAATTCCATTACAAAAACAACCATGCAGGCGGCTATGGAAACCTGGAACAGGCTTTTTTCCTTATAAGCCAGAATGGCTGCCACCATAAGGGCGGCGGCACCGGACCATATGCTTTTGGTGGCCGAAAGAATGGCAGGAAAGGTCATTACCGACAATGTTACATAGGGGACATAGTAAAGGAAAGACCGGATAAAGGGTGTCTTTATTTCCTGCCGGATCAGGGTCAGGGGAAGGACTCGGATAAAATAGGTAACAGCGGCCATGACTAGTATGTAAAGATAGATTCGGTTATTCATGGGAAACCTCCATAGTGTCCGGTACCGGGAACAAAACAGCAGCAGCTCCTGCGATCAGTACCGTTAGAATGATCAATCTGAGTCCGGAAGAAACTCCGTTCAGTGCCGGAATCAGGAAAAACAAAAGACTAAAGATCATGGAAACGACGGTTACTCCCGCCAGAATCCGATCTTTCTTTGCAGGGGGGATGATAATTGCCAGAAACATTCCATATAGGGCAACTCCCAAAGCACTTAAAGCCCTTTCGGGAAGAAGCTGGCCTAGGAACGCTCCCGCTGCGGTCCCAAGGGTCCAGCCAGGAACGGCAAGCAGAAACAAGCCGTAGCAGTACCAGGGGTTTAACGGACCCGGCTTACAAACGGAAACGCCGAAGATTTCATCCGTTATTCCATAACCGATCAACAGACGATGATAAAATGGGGTTGTTTTATCAAGCTTTTGGGATAGGGAGCAGGACATGAGACTATAGCGCAGATTGATGACCAGTTGGGCTATGGCCATTTCAGCAAAGGGTGCACCTGCCGTAATGATGCCCAGGCCGGCAAACTGTCCTGCTGACGTCAGACTGGTAAGGGAGATTGCAATGGACTGCCAAGGTGACAGTCCATAATTTATTGCCATAATTCCGAAGGTAAAGGATACGGCAAAGTAACCGAGGCAAATAGGGATTCCATCCTTTATTCCGGATTTCAGCTGTTCTCTTCTGGTATTCATTATATTCCTCCTCATCGTGTGCGACTGTCCTAATTATGCTATAAAAATATATCATGATCCTTTACATCAGTAAAACAAATGTTTATAATGAAAACATTAGAAAAACTTATGATAAGGAGCGGGGATATGAAGCGGTACCGGGCAGTTATGAAGATTGTTGAAACAGGTGGATTTACCAGGGCTTCCGAAGAACTTGGATATACTCAGTCTGCCGTCAGCCAGATGGTGCAGTCCTTAGAGGAGGAACTGGGAACGGTACTGTTTATCCGTTCTAAAAAAGGTGTGGTATTGACCCCCGATGGAGCAGAGCTTTTACCTTACATAAAAAATATATACCATGCTTACAGGGAGCTGACGGAGAAGCGAAAAGAGATGGAAGGGATCCAGAATGCCACCATCCGGATCGGTACCTTTGCCAGTGTATCCTGCCATTGGCTGCCAGGATTAATTAAGACGTTTAAGGAGAAATACCCATTGGTCAGCTTTGAACTCTACCAGGGAGATTATACGGCCGTTGAGCAGCTGGTTAAGGAGGGAAGCGTGGATTTTGGTCTCATCAATCCCCAGGCAGTAGGAGATCCGGAGCTTAAGACCATCCCATTAAAGAAGGACCCTATGATGGCCGTCCTTCCACTTTCTCATCCTCTGGCCAGGCATAAAAAGATCTTATTGGAGGAGCTGGCCTCAGAACCATTTATACTTCTGGAAGAAGGCAGCTTGAGTGAACCCATGGAAAGTTTTCGTGAGCATGGGATCAAACCCAATATCCAGTATATCGTCCATGATGATTATACAATCATGGCCATGATTGAAAAAGGACTGGGAGTCGGGATCTTATCTGAGCTCATATTAAACCGTGCGGATTATCATAATCTAGTAAGAGAGACAGAACCGCCATTAGCCAGAACCATTGGCGTTGTCTTTAAGGATAAGAAGATTCTCCCTGTTGCCAGCAGGCAATTCCTGGAGTATCTCACAGAGGAATATGGAGAATTAGGACCCAGGGCCTAAAGGGGCCTGGAGAAAAAGGACAGCTTTCGGAAAAAGCTTAGCTATGGAGGGAATAAGAATGGGCCATAAAAATTTAACAACACTTTGTTATATCCAGCAGGAAGAAAGTTATTTAATGCTGCACCGGATTAAAAAGAAGGACGATATGAACCAGGACAAATGGCTGGGAGTAGGAGGCCATTTGGAGGAAGGGGAGAGTCCGGAGGAATGTCTTTTGCGAGAGGTAAAGGAAGAGACCGGATTGTCCCTGACTTCCTACCGGCTTAGAGCCATTATCACCTTTGTATCAGACAAGTATCCGGATGAATACATGTTTTTATACACCGCAGATGGATACGAAGGGTTCTTGACTGAATGTGCGGAAGGAGAGCTTAAATGGATCCCCAAAAAAGAAATAGGAGGGCTGTCTCTTTGGGAAGGAGACCGTATTTTCTTTGAACTGTTGCTCACGGATATTCCTTTCTTTTCCTTAAAGCTTGTGTATACCGGTGATCATCTCTCGGACGCTTTGTTAAATGGCAACCCATTGGTGCTGCCGCCGGATACTACAAAAGTTCCTTGCCCTCAAAAAGCGCATAACTGATCTTATACATGAAGAAGTTCCAGACCAGTGCAAGAAACGGAGAGCAGCACAGAAGGATAAATATCGTCTGATCCGTAAATGATACGCCCATCAAGATGAATAGTTTATAGATGCCAAAGAAGATGGCAGCAGGAATCAAACAGGAAACAAGCATTAATATACGGGCCTTTTCTGCGCCGAATTTAAACAGAAGAGGGATTGACATGCTTCCTGCAATTTCTGAAATCATCAGGCTCGCAGCACCTGTAAACAGCAGAGTGAGCATGTCATTTATGCTGCTAAATATACCCTGATGCGCTATGGTGCCGCCTATCGCGCCAATGACCAGTCCGATGACAGCGCCAATGGCTGAGAAGATCAGAAGAACAATAAATTTGCTGATTACGATATCCTTTCTGGTAACCGGCATAACCATTGCGTATTTCAGCCATTTGGATTGATCATCAAAGCTGAATGTCGTGATGATCATCATGCTGCATAGAATGCCGCTCATAATAATATAACCTTCCACTCCGGATGAAGGAATAAGAGCGAAAGCTAATATCAGCAGTATAAAAATCATGGACTTGGCATTGTGACCGATGTTATATAAATCTTTTAAAATCAAGCTTTTCATTTTACCTGGTCTCCCTTTACATAGAGAAGAAGGATATCGTCAATAGAGGCATTATCAACCGCTGCCGTCTTGTATTTACGGCGGGCCTTTTCTTTGTCTGCCACCAGCACATCCCATTGATAGTCACGTTTCCGGTAAGCGAGGATCTCTGATTGATCGATAGCCTCGAACTGATCTGTTTTACACCGGATAATTCCATATTGGTAGCGCAATTCATCCTTTTCTTTGCAGAATAAGGTTTTCCCTTTATGAATAAAGGTGATATAATCCGCCACCTTTTCCAGATCGGTAGAAATATGGGACGACATAAGGATCGAATGGTTCTCATCCTGTACGAAGTCCAGAAACAAATCCAGCATATCGTCACGCATGACCGGGTCAAGCCCGCCGGTTGCTTCATCAAGGATCAGAAGCTTCGGTTTATGGGAAAGCGCAACTGCAATGCTAAGTTTCATTTTCATTCCTCTGGAAAATGTTTTAATCTCTTTGCGGGGAGGAAGCTGTAGCTTTTTCAAATAATTATCATAGGCGGTTTCATCCCACTGCTTATAGGCAGCTGCAGAAATTCTGCCTATTTTGGCCGGTGTAAGGGTTTCATAGAAATTGACGCCATCAAACACGACTCCTATGTTTTCTTTGATGTTTCTGGGATCGGAAGAAAGCTCCTGCCCCCAGAACTTAACCACACCTTCGTCCTTTTTAATAAGATCCAGGATTGCATTGATCGTGGTACTTTTACCGGCGCCGTTCTCACCGATCAATCCCATAATAGCACCTTTGGGAATGGAAAATGATACATGATCCAATTTAAAATCAGGATACTGTTTCGTTAAGTTTTCAACTTGCAAAATTGGTTCCATTTTTACTCCTCCTCCTGGTAAAACATGGTTAACAGTTCTATCAGTTTGCCCAGTGATATACCGCTGGTACGGGCAATATCGGCGGCTTCCTGCAGATGTTCCTCCGCTTTTCGCTGCTGTTCTTCCTGAAAAAAATCTTTGTTTTGTGCCGATACAAAACTGCCTCGCCCAACAGTTGTTTCAATGAAGCCGTCCCGTTGTAAATCCTCATAGGCTTTTTGTACGGTGATGACGCTGACATGAATGGATTTAGCCAATGCCCGCATGGATGGAATAGGATCTCCGGTCTGCAGTTCTCCGCTCATAATCAGCGCCTTTATCTGCGAAGTGATCTGTTCATATATGGGCTTATTTGTATTACTGCTGATTATAATCTCCACAGTAGGTCTCCTTAGTGTTGTGTAGTGTACTTAGTGAACAAGTACATTATAAGCAGTGCATTTCGCCATGTCAATAGGGAAAAGAAAAAAAGATTGACCGGATTTTCTTTCCGTGGTATAGTGATGGAAGTATAAAAGATAGGATGTGTGTGTTTGTTAATTGTATTTAATCATGGAGCATAAGGCAGTTTAATATGAAAAACAGGAATCGGATCAGGAAGGCCATAGGTCTTACCTTTATTTCGTATACCTGTTTTGCCCATGAGATACAAAGCAGACAGAATAAGGTTAAAAGCCTGTAAGACGTCAATTTGTGGTCTTACAGGCTTTTTTGCGCGATGAACGAGCAAAACTAACATACTGTCTGCCCTATGCTCCATGAACCTCAGGGAACCAGTTGAAATCACGAATAATGAGGAGAATTACATGGATCACACATTTCAGATTTTAGAATTTAATCTTATATTAGAAAAACTTGAAGAATTTGCACACACGGAAGCAGCGAAGGAGCATATAAAAAATTTGACCCCATGTCTGAAGGAGGGCGAGGTGAAAAAGAGCCTTCGTGATACGACCGAAGCCAGGACCATCATTGACCGGATGGGGCTTCCTCCCGCAGTCAGCATGAATGGTCTGAAGGAAATTATGATTACGGCAAGACAGGGCGGCTGCCTGTCTGCAGAAGAACTGGAACAGACAGGAGGAATGCTCACCGCAGTAAAACGGTTTAAGGACTTTTTAAACCGGTGCAAATACTTGGAGCTTGGCCTGCCTTATTATGAGCAGGACTTAAACCCATTGGAGGATCTGGCAAGGGAGATTTATGAAAGCGTCAGAAATGGCAAAGTAGAGGACAGCGCCAGCAAGCAACTAAAAAATATCCGCCAGGATGTGGCCAGATTGGAAGAAAAGCTGCGGGCAAAAGCAGAGTCCATTTTAAGGGGTAACAAAAAATATTTTTCCGATTCTTATGTGACCATAAGAAACGGCAGACTTTGCCTCCCTGTTAAAAAAGATTACAGGTCAGGGGTTCCCGGCAGTGTCATTGACCAGTCAGCAACCGGCTCCACCCTTTTTATTGAACCGACAGCCATAACAGAGCTTAACGGGCAGCTGGAGCTTTTAAGAATTGAGGAGGAAAATGAGGCAAGAAGGATCCTGTATATGCTTACTGCCTCAGTGGAAGAAAATTTAGAGGTTCTGGAAGGGAATAAACGCCTTCTTGAAAAGCTGGATTTCCTGTTTGCAAAGGGAAGCCTAAGTGCCTCTATGGCAGGTACCAGCCCAGGCATTAATACGGATCGGATCATAAAAATCGTAAACGGACGCCATCCATTCATGAGCCCGGAAACCGTGGTGCCTTTAAATTTTGAACTGGGAAAGAAGGAACGGGGAATTGTAATTACCGGACCCAATACAGGAGGAAAAACCGTATCCATCAAGACGGTGGGACTGTTCTCCCTTATGGCCCAATGCGGCCTTCACCTGCCCTGCGAAGAAGCCGATCTTTGTATGAACAGTCAGGTGCTCTGTGATATCGGAGACGGTCAGAACATTACGGAAAATTTATCCACCTTTTCCGCCCATATCACCAATGTAATGAAGATCTTAAAGGAAGCCGGTCCGGAGAGCCTGGTCATCCTTGATGAGCTTGGATCAGGAACAGACCCGGCGGAAGGAATGGGAATCGCCATTGCCATACTGGAAGAGTTAAGAAGCAACGGCTGCCTTTTTCTGGCAACCACCCATTATCCCGAGGTAAAGACTTACGCTAAAGAGGCGGAGGGCATTACCAACGCACGAATGGCTTTTGATAAGGAAACCCTTAGGCCTCTTTACCGTATGGAGATTGGGGAGGCGGGAGAAAGCTGTGCCCTTTATATAGCCAAACGGCTGGGAATGCCGGATTCTATGATAAGAAGAGCCAGAAGATACGCTTACGGAGAGCAGAAAAGCTTATGGGAAGAAGAGTCAAAAACCTTAAAAGAGAGTGCTGAACACTTGAACTTAAAAGGCCCCAAAATAGAAAAAATGAAAAAGACGACGGTGAATAAAAATGTAATGGAAAAAAAGTTCACCATCGGAGACAGCGTGTTAGTTTATCCGGATAAGAAAAAGGGAATTGTATGCAAGCCTGTGAATGATAAAGGGGTGCTGCAGGTCCAGATGCCGGATAAGAAAATCTGGGTCAACCAGAAACGGGTAAAGCTTCTTGTTGCCGCAGAGGAACTTTATCCGGAGGATTATGATTTTTCCATAATTTTTGATACCGTAGAAAACAGAAAGGCAAGGCATAAGATGGAAAAGGGATATCAGGAAGGTCTGGAAATCAGAATAGAGTGATCCCAAGGCCCTAAAAGGCCGCCGTCAAGCCATGCCAAAAAGAGCCGGACGCCAATACCGTCCGGCTCTTTTTGATCTTTTTGATCTGACCAATGTTGAAATTCTATGGCAGAATTATACAGGATATTGTGTTAATTTGACGGCATTGCATACCTTATGGTAAAATATGTAAGATAGCTGAAGTTCATATTAGGGGGGATTGGCTTTGACGTTTGTGAATTTAACCGAATCAAGTAAGTCCCCCACTTCAAATGCGAAAAGCATTAAGTGGTGGGTGGGGACTTACTTGTGTCAGGTGGAGTACAAGCTCCACCTGACAAGCAGCGATAGCTGCTATTCGGTTATGAGCAAGTAGCGAAGCGGATTGCGAATATCCCATTGACTGTCGATCTGGTAAACAAATTAAAAGTAAAGGGTCTTTAGAAATGTAAAAATACGATTCTTATGAAGCGGGTGAAAATAACCTCCGGCATGAGAAGACACATGAATGCTGGAGGTTATCTGACAGGTAAGTTTTGGGCTATGCTGCCTTAATTCTGATTGAAAAAGGAGTGTATCGTGAGATTCAGATTAAACATGAAGTACCTATGCGCCTTTATTATAGTATTCATTATTGAAGTACTTATCGCTCTTTTCATAAATGATAAATTCATCAGGCCATATGTTGGCGACATTTTGGTTGTGGTTCTGATTTATTGCTTTATTACGTCATTTGTGGGAATAGAAGGAAAGCTGCTCCCACTGTACATATTTGTATTTGCTGCATTGACGGAGGTGGGGCAGTATTTTCATTTAGTGAAGCTGCTTGGCCTTAGCGATTATAAAATAGCGAGGATCATCATTGGTTCGACCTTTGATTTAAAGGACATTGCCTGCTATCTGGCAGGCTGTATCGGATTATTCTTGTTTGAAATGGTAAAGCAGCATAAAAAATCAGGTGAAATGCCGCCTATGTTTGAAAAGGGAAGGGAACAGCAAGGTCGTTATTAAGTTCAGCCAGGATGAGCCGGAAGATCTGTACGTGGCAGAGTTCATCTGCAATGATCCTGTTTAAGATTGCTTTGATCCGGCAATCGTCGATCCATTGGAGCTGAGCCTGGTATTTCCTGATGGCTTCCAACTCGCTTTCCAGGGAGTTGGCGACCAGGGGGCCGATCCGGGTGGGATAGCGGTTGCACGCAGGAGTCCAATACCTTAAATTTCCACCTTGAAAGCTCCACAGCCTGGGGTCTGCGCCCAGCATGATGGACAATTCGCCAAAGGTATTAAGATGATGCATCTCAACAATGCTGATTTTATGGAAGCATTCTGCTATGTCAAAAAAGAAGTTTCTGGTAATCATGCTGTTGTAAATATAAAGGCTGATTGCAGACATTTCGGAATTGCAATCACCGATGTTGGAAAGCATAGCGGCGGCATACGCTTTATTTTGAGACATGATCTCTATGGGAGGCCAGGGATCTTTGTCGGCAAAAACAAGAGCTGATAAATCCATATAATACCCTCATTTCAATTTATTCTATTTAAAATATATCCGCCAAATAATAGAGTATGACTTAAAAGCACAAGAAGATGGAGGAACGAAGGACATGGACTGCATAGAAAAATTCAGGAAAACAGTAGAAGATTTTTTGCCGTATAATGAGCAGGAAGAACGGGATAAGGAGATGCTGCTCCAGTACCTCTCGTCAGGGGAATCCATATTTTTCCGTGAAAGTTTAGGCGCCCATATGTCGGCGTCGGCCTGGGTAGTAAATCGGGCCCACGATAAGGTACTTATGGCCTATCATAATATCTATAATTCATGGGCATGGACCGGAGGCCATGCAGACGGGGAAACGGATTTACTTAAGGTGGCGGTCCGGGAAGCCATGGAAGAAACCGGAATCAGAACGGTTAGACCGGTTACCGAGGACATCTTTTCTCTGGAGGTGCTGACGGTGGATGGTCATGAGAAGAAGGGAACTTATGTTTCCTCTCACCTTCACTTAAATGTGACCTATCTTCTGGAAGCGGATGACAGGGAGATTCTTCATAAGAAAGAGGATGAAAACAGCGCAGTGGGCTGGTTTCCGGTGGAAGAATGCTTAATGGCAGTAAACGAGCCATGGATGAGGGAGAGAATATACGGGAAACTGCTTGATAAAATGAGAGATATCAAATATTAACAAAGAATTGATAATTATTTTCTATTTTACTGTTTTATTTTTCCTGATTATGATTTATAATAGAGGAATCTAATCAACAAAGTTTTGCCAAATAAGATAGCGAGGTGGTAGATATGAAGATTATTTACGCGATCGTCAGCTCAGATGATGGAAACAGGGTGACTGATGTGCTGAATGAACACCAGTTCAGCGTGACAAAACTTGCCACAACAGGTGGTTTCTTAAAGAAAGGAAACTCTACATTAATGATCGGTACGGATGACGGACAGGTAGAAGAAGTCATCACTCTGATTAAAGATACCTGCGGAAAACGCCAAAAAATTACCTGCAATGTTCCGGCGCCAAATATTGCGTCTGTTTCAGCCGGATATATGATGATGCCGATGACAGTGGAACTTGGTGGAGCTACCATATTTGTAACTGACGTAGAACGATTTGAGAAGATTTGATGAACCGGCAAAGGGATTGCAGAGCAATCCCTTTTCGTAACTGCTGGAATGAATGAGCCGGTAGTAAGGCAGTAAAAGTCAAATTCCTGCGGTAAGCTGCAGGTATATGACTGCCTTTATGAAAATAACAGGAGGTGTGTTCTTGAAACTGGATGAGATGACAAAAAGCATGCTGGTGGAAGAGGCTTATGTGGCTCAGAAAATGGCTTATGTGCCTTATTCGGATTTTTGCGTTGGAGCGGCCCTGCTTGCAAAGAACGGAAAGGTTTACCGTGGCTGCAACATTGAAAATGCATCCTTTACGCCCACAAACTGTGCGGAGCGTACGGCATTTTTTAAAGCGGTATCAGAAGGAGTCACGGAATTTGATGCCATAGCCATCGTTGGGAATAAAAGGGGCGAGAGGGGAGAACTATGTGCTCCCTGCGGAGTTTGCCGGCAGGTAATGGCCGAATTCTGTGATCCTGAGGAATTTAAGATCATTCTGGGAGCAGGAGAGGAGTCTTCCGTATATACCTTAAACGAACTGCTTCCTTTAGGGTTTACGAAAAAGAATCTGGATTAAGGGAGGTTTTTGAGTGTCATGAGAATGTACGATGTAATTGCAAAAAAGCGGAACGGAGAACCTCTGACAGAGGAAGAGATCCGCTTTATGATCAAAGGCTACGTAAAAGGAGATATTCCGGATTACCAGATGTCCGCCATGTTGATGGCCATTTATTTTAAGGGAATGAGCGATGAAGAAACAGCCATACTCACGGATGCAGTGGCTCATTCCGGTGATATGGTAGACTTATCGCCCATACAGGGAGTGAAAGTGGATAAGCACTCCACCGGAGGTGTGGGAGATAAGACGACTCTGGTGGTGGCTCCAATCGTGGCCGCCTGCGGGGTCAAGGTTGCGAAGATGTCAGGCCGCGGCCTGGGCCATACCGGAGGAACCGTCGATAAAATGGAATCCATACCGGGAATGCGGACTGTCCTGACAGAGGAAGAGTTTTTCCAAGTGGTTAACACCGCCGGACTTTCCGTTATCGGACAGTCCGGTAATCTGGCTCCAGCGGATAAAAAACTCTACGCTCTTCGGGATGTGACAGCAACCGTGGACAGCATTCCCTTAATTGCCGCTTCTATTATGAGCAAAAAACTGGCAGCAGGAAATGACTGTATTCTTTTGGATGTGAAGACCGGCAGCGGAGCATTTATGAAGACCCTTGAAGACTCCATCACTCTGGCGGAAAAGATGGTGGCGATTGGGGAGCATGCAGGTAAGAGGACCATGGCTCTCATAACTAATATGGACATTCCTTTAGGAAGCCTGATCGGCAACAGCTTAGAAGTCATTGAAGCAGTGGAAACCCTTCGTGGAAGAGGACCTGAAGATCTTAAGTCGGTTTGCCTAAACCTGGCTGCCGGTATGCTCTATCTGGCAGGAAAGGGAAGTATGGAAGAATGCCTGGCGCTGGCAGAAGGCGCCATTGCCGACGGAAGTGCCTTGGCGCGGCTTATCGCCATGGTGGAAGCTCAGGGAGGCGACTCTTCGGTGATCAAAGACACCTCGCTTTTTGCCAGAGCGGCCTTTGAAAGAGAAGTGAAGGCCTTAAAGAGCGGTTATATCACCCATATGAATACCGAGCAATGCGGAATCGCCTCCTCCCTTTTAGGAGCTGGTAGAGTTACTAAGGAGAGTGTGATTGATTATACGGCTGGAATCGCCCTTAAGAAAAAGGTAGGCCAGAAGGTGGAAGAGGGAGAGACCATAGCTTTGCTTTATGCTTCAAAGGAAGAGCTGTTTGCGGCTTCTGAGGAGGAATTTTTAAAGGCAGTCACCATAAGCGGGCAGAAGCCAGAGGCAGAACCTCTGATTTATGCCAGCGTTACCAAAGAAGGCGTAAGACGCCTGACAAAATAGAAAGGTAGGAAACTATAATGACAGATTTAGAAATGTTAAGCTATGTAGACCACACACAGTTAAAGGCGTTTGCCACTTGGGAGGATATAGAGGAGCTTTGTAAGGAAGCTGTGGAATATAAAACTGCTTCCGTATGTATACCTCCCTGCTATATCAGCCGGGTACATGATCAATTTCCAGGACTTAATATCTGTACTGTAGTCGGATTTCCTCTGGGCTACAGTGTATCAGAATCAAAGATCCTTGAGACGAAGAAAGCCATTGAAGACGGAGCCTCTGAGGTGGATATGGTAGTAAATATCAGTGATGTGAAAAATGGGGATTACGGCAAGGTTGAAAAAGAAATCGCAGAACTGAAAAAAGAAACAGGCAAAAACATCTTAAAGGTTATCATTGAGGCCTGTTATCTGACCGAGGAAGAAAAGATTGCCATGTGTAAGGCAGTTACCGCAGCCGGAGCTGACTATATTAAGACTTCCACCGGTTTCGGAACTGGAGGGGCAACTCTTGAAGATATTGATTTATTTAAAAAGCACATCGGACCCGATGTCAAGATAAAAGCAGCCGGAGGAGTCAGAACCCTGGAGGATTTAAGAGCTTACATTGAAGCTGGATGCAGTCGTGTAGGTGCCAGTGCAGCTGTTAAACTGGCGGCACAGAATGAGAAAGTCACAGTAGGAAAATAGAATATATTTTCAACGCTCCAAAAGCGGCACTCTTATAAATGTCTGAATTTTGGAGCGTTTTTTTAATTATTTTTATACAATTTTCACAAGTGAGGACAGGGCATCGTCTAGCTAAATTTCACGAAAATATGAAAAAAAACAAAAAACACTTACAAAAAATTTTTAAAGTGTTAGACTTAATATATAGAAATTGTAACTTTGTATCAAGTGTTGGCATTCAGGCAGGAGGAATAATTATGTTTCAGGTAAATGATCTAGTAGTATTCGGAACCCATGGAATATGCAGGGTAGAGGCGGTAGGAAGCCTTAACATGTCCTCAGTGGATGATGACCGCCTTTACTATACGCTGAAACCTCTTTATGAGGCACAGCAATGTGTTGTATATACGCCCGTAGACAATTTAAAGGCACCCATGAGAGAAGTATCTACCAGGGAAGAAGCCATAGAGCTGATTAATCTGATTCCAGATACTCCGACCACATGGGTGCTTGACGATAGACAGCGAGAAGGAAACTATAAGGATATCATGATGAAAAATGAGTGTTCCGGATGGCTTCAGATCATCAAGACACTATATGTAAGGAAACAAAAGGGTTTGGCAGAAGGTAAGAAAAATTCGGCAAAGGATGATTTTTATTTTAAAATGGCGGAAGACCTGCTTTATGGAGAACTTGCCGTAGCCTTAGAACTGGAACCGGCCGCTGTGAAAGACATGGTCGTGACGAGGGTGATTGCTGAGTAAAAAAGGAAATGGAATCCTTGCGATAATACTCTCGTAGAAATGCAGTGCCTCCACTAGATAACTATTATAATATAACTTTGATCGCCTCAATTGTCACGTAAGGGTACTTGGTATATATCTGTGCATACCGAGTTCATGTCCAAGTGTATCCATCTCCTAAAGACCCCAAGGTACTTTGCAAGCAGTCCACAATCTCATATATCGATATTCACCTGTAGAAACGCAATGCTGAGCTGTCTATAAGGACGCAAAAGCTGAGCAAAGAGATAATATGATTGAAAGACTAAAAGGAATGAGAGGTATTAATCAAATATGATAAGTAAGATAGATAATCATCCTGTTTACTATGAAGAATATGGTTCAGGAAAACCTATACTCTGTATTCATGGGTTTCCAGAGGATCATAGAACTATGGTAGGGTGTGTTAAACCAATCATGGCGTCTTTCGATCATTACCGAAGGATTTATATTGATCTGCCGGGATTTGGTAGTTCCGAGATGAATCCGAATATAAAAAATGCAGATGATATGTTATCTTTTTTAATCAATTTTATAAAAGATGTCATTAAAGATGAAAGCTTTTTATTAGTTGGTCAATCTTATGGTGGGTATTTATCATTGGGACTGATGTTAAAAGGGAATCTAAATATTAGCGGAGTATTCTTATTATGTCCTTGCGTAATCAGTAAACATGAAAGTCGAAATCTTGCACAAAAAGAAATTCTTGTTATAGAACAGGATTTAAAACTTGAAGTTCGTGAAAAAGATGATTTTCAGGATTTTATGGATTATGCGGTTATTGCTACAACTAAAACATGGGGAAGATATAGAAATGAAATCATGCCAGGTTTAAAAAATGCTGATATAGATTTCATAAATACATACCAAAAAGATGGATATGGTTTTTCTTTTGAAGCATCGCTGAAAGATATAAACTTCAACAAACCTATTGCAGTATTAACAGGAAAGCAAGATAATTGTGTTGGTTATGAAGATACATGGGAATTAGTAAAACATTTACCACGTTTAAGTTTTCTGTGTCTTGATAAAGCAGGGCATAATCTGCAAATAGAAAATAAACCACTGTTTGATCTGCATTTTCATGATTGGCTAAAAAACTGTAGTTAAGTAGTTTTGGTGTCCATCCTGCTTACCAAGATCCCAAAAGATAATCTAAAGGCTTGATATGACCGCCAGCAATATGTTTTCTAAATTACTCATAATGAGCACATTGCTGAGTCAATAAATTGAATAGGTATAAAAGACTACTAGCTATCAGTAATTAAGTTAGTAGTTTTTTTGCAAAAATTTAATCATAGATAGAGCAAATCAGATCATAAATGAAGGAGCAAGATGGTAATGCTTGACCAAACAGAGTTCACTGAAGACTATGCAAAAGAAATAAGCACTTGGAAATATGATAACGCATATAGTGTCTACAATTTTCCGAATTGGGATAAAATCGCAGAACAAAAGTGGGCAATTACCATAGCCGATAAACGCAAAGAAGAGTTTAAGGCAGTTACAATAGAATTGGATGGAAAACTCCAACTATGTGGATATTTTCGATTTTCAATAAATAGTCAAATTGTTATGTTAGGATTGGGATTAAATCCCCGATTTTGTGGGAGAGGTTACGGTAAACAATTGATGAGTTTGATTATTCATGAATTTGAACAACGGTTTACTGATAAATTTCTTGAATTAGAAGTGAGGGCTTTTAACAAAAGGGCAATAAAGTGTTATACAAAAGCAGGTTTTTTCAAAGTTCAAGAATATAAGAAAGAAACGCCCGTTGGCATAGATAATTTTATATTAATGCGATATGATAAGAGTGGTTTATTAAAAGTATAATGCAAAGCTAGTTAGTAACTTTTTCGGCAACATAAATATCGATATGTGTTGGGAATATATTTAAAGGAGTCTGAGGAATTCTAAGAGATCCATTCCGTCATCAAGTCGGATAATTCAGCTTCCATAAAAGTTGCTGAGCTAAATGGCATGAAAAAAGTAAAAGAATTTTATACAACATACTACAACGGTGAGATGTTGCATTATCTGTATAAATTAAGTGTTTAAATATGATTTGATCTAGCAGCGAAACAGATTGCGAATATCCGATTGACTATATGATTGGGGGGCAACAGATGAATTATCAGGATTTAATTGTCAGTATGGAGAGATTTGGATCAACTAAACGTGATATTTGTATTCATAGCATTGGGATAGATCCAGATCAAATACATAAGAATGTAATTATCGCTCCTTGGTGGGAACCACCGATTTTTCCGGGTTTTGGAACTTTTGAATATTTAAGTGAATCCGATTATTCTTCAATAAAAGTTTGGAATCTCACGATTGATTGCTTGAAAATCAGTTATATAAAAACTGGAATCGGTGCACCTGTATTGATGGATGTTCTTTTAGCCTTGGGTGTTACCCCATGCAGGCAAATTGCTTTCATAGGGTCTGTTGGTTCTTTGGATGATAAAATAGGTATTGGAGATATTGTAATTCCGGCATATTCCATTTGTGGCGACGGTGCAAGTCGTTACATATCTTCTGATAAGCTTGCAGATGGCGATGCATTTGGTGAAAAACAATATCCAGATAAAATGATGTACGAGCGTTTAATAAAGGCCACCAGTTTTAGATGCGAAGAAAGTGGTGTAAAGTGGCATATTGGGAATAATTACAGTACTGATACGGTATTTGCACAGTTTGTTCATATTGATGAAATCATAGGTATGGGCTGCAACGTCATTGAAATGGAAACAGCCGCGGCTTTTAAAGCTGCAGCTTTTGCTGGCATTCCAATGGCTGCACTCTTTAGCGTTTCGGATAATACGGTAGCCAATAAATCTTTAGTCAGTGGCCGTACGTCAGAGGAGATGCAGTATCGGAAAAAAGTACGGCGTGAGCTTTTTCCAAGAATTATTATAGACCTTTTTCAATCAGCGAACTTCTAATTTTTTTACAGTAAAGGAGAAATAAATGGCTAGATTGTTTTTCAGATATGGTGCAATGGGGAGTTCAAAGACGGCTAACGCACTAATGACAAGATATAATTTTATAGAAAAGGGAAAAAAGGTATTATTAATAAAACCTGATGCTGAAACCAGGGATGAAAAAACGAAAATCAGATCGAGAATCGGGTTGGAAGCAGATTGCATTTTATGGTCTGAATTCAAACAATACGATTATAGTTCAATCAAAGAATTGGATGCAATCATTGTGGATGAAGTACAATTTCTTTCAGAAAATGATATTGAACAACTTTCAAATATTGTTGATGAATACGATATTTCAGTTTTCTGTTATGGCCTCAGAACGGATTTCACATCCCACCTTTTTCCAGGATCCAAACGCTTGATGGAACTGGCAGATGAAATTGAAGAACTTAAGACAGTCTGCTGGTGCGGCAATAGTGCGAATATGAACGCAAGGATTGATAAAGATGGAAATGTAATCAGAGAAGGACAGCAAATATTAATGGGGGCAAATGATAAATACATTTCATTATGCCGTAAACACTATAGAGAAGGTAAAATCAGGCAATAGTTTATACTACATCATATACTTATTATCAGCCGGGGCGATGACCCCGGCAAAAAACACATTTTCCCACTGCTTTGTATTCGCGGAGCAGTATCGTGAATGGCTATTTCAAGTCGGTTTCCCCATGTACCATCATTTTTTTGTCACATTACATAGCTCCCTAAACTGCTGTAATACCTGTTGAGGCGCTTAGATAACTATTTTGTTTGATTAAAATAATTATTATTAAAAAGATATTGACTAAAATAATTTTATAAAATATAATGAAATCAACCAAAAAGAAATGCATATTGAAACATTACTTGTACAATATGCGCACAAGGAGGAGGTATATATTTATGTTTAAGCAGCTTCAAAAATTAGGTAAGGCATTTATGTTACCGATTGCCATTCTTCCGGCAGCAGGTCTCCTGTTAGGAATTGGCGGGGCAATGTCCAATCCAAACACAATCGCAGCTTATCCATTTTTGAACATTTTTGCTCTGCAGGCAATCTTTACTGTTGTGAGCAAAGCGGGAGAAGTGGTGTTTGGAAATCTGTCGCTAATCATGTGTATTGGTCTGGCAGTGGGGCTTGCAAAAAAAGACAAAGGAACGGCGGGTCTGGCAGCTGCGGTTGCTTTTCTTGTCATGAATGCGTCAATCGGCGCATTGCTCTCAGTTTTTAAACCGGATGGAAACACAATTGATACCGGAGTTGTAGGTTCGATTGTAATTGGCTGCATGGTTACATATTTTCATAACCGGTACCGCGATATACAGCTGCCTCCATTCCTGGGATTTTTCGGAGGATCACGTTTTATTCCGATTGTATCCTCTTTTGCAGCAATTTTTATCGGCGCAATATTTTTCATGATCTGGCCTCCTTTTCAGTCATTGCTCATTTCCAGCGGCCAGACCATCGCAAGTATGGGAGTTTTCGGGACTTTCCTGTATGGATTTTTGATGAGGCTTTGTGGGGCTGTGGGCCTGCATCACATGATTTACCCCATGTTCTGGTATACGGAATTAGGTGGAGTTGCTACTGTGGCGGGCCAGGAAATTGTAGGTGCTCAGAAGATATTCTTTGCCCAGCTGGCTGATCCTAATTTTACAGGAATGTATACCGAGGGTACGCGGTTTTTTGCAGGCCGTTTTGATACCATGATTTTTGGTTTACCGGCCGCATGTCTAGCCATGTATCATTGTGTTCCACAGAAACGCCGTAAATTAGTATTCGGTTTGTTTTTCTCGGCTGCTCTGACATCATTTTTAACCGGCATCACGGAACCTATTGAATTCATGTTTCTGTTTGTAGCTCCTTGGCTGTATGTGATTCATGCATTTTTAGATGGTCTCTCTTTTGCAATTGCTGATCTTTTAAGTGTTCGTATCGGAAACACGTTTTCCGGCGGAATCATTGATTTTACCTTATTTGGAGTCCTGCAGGGCAATGCAAGGACGCACTGGATCTATGTAGTCGTGGTGGGAGTATTCTGGGCACTTCTGTATTATGTACTGTTCCGTTTCCTGATCACAAAATTTAATATCCCGACTCCGGGCCGCGAGGAAGGAGAAGAAGATGAGGTAAATGTAGAGACAAAGGGTACGATCGCAGAAACGGCAGTTCGCGTACTTGCGGCTCTGGGCGGTAAGGAGAATATCGAAGATTGTGATTCTTGTATTACCCGTCTGCGTGTAGCGGTAAAGGATATTACCAAGGTTGACAAAGAGGCCATAAAGCGGGAAGGCGCAGCGGCCGTACTAGAGGTCAAAGGGGGTATTCAGGCAATATTCGGAGCGAAAGCAGATCTGATTAAATCAAAAATAAACGACATAATTGGCGAAGATTAGGGAGATGTAATACTTATGAATAGAGGATTAATTGTATCCTGTCAGGCGCTTCCGGAGGAACCCCTGCACAGTTCATTTATCATGGGGCGTATGGCTCTGGCGGCAAAAGAAGGAGGCGCAGTCGGTATTCGTGCAAACAGCGTGGAAGATATTGAAGAAATCAAGAGACATGTGGATCTTCCGATTATCGGAATTATCAAGAAGGTATATGAAGAAGGCAAACCTTATATCACGCCCACATTTGCAGAGGTAGATGCGCTGGTTCAGACCGGTGTTGATGTAGTCGCCGTAGATGCTACGATTAGTCAGGATGTGGATTTTCTGTATAAGCTTCATGAAAAATATCCTCATCAAAAATTTATGGCAGACATTTCAACGGAAGAAGAGGGGTTGCGCGCAGACGAGATTGGTTTTGATTTTGTGGGTCTGACCCTGCTGGGATATACACCTCAGTCTCAAGGATTGGATAAATTTCAGGTACTTCAGTCATTGATTGCGAAATGTACTCATCCAGTTATAGCAGAGGGAAATTTTAGCACACCGGAGCAGGCTGCGAGGGCTATTGAAACGGGAGCTTACGCAGTCGTTGTGGGAACTGCAATCACACGCCCTCAATGCATCACACGTGGATTTTCTGATGCAGTATCAAAGGTTTTTAAATAAAATTACGTATTCCTTTTTGTTATCTCTGAATCTTTTCGTTTTAATTAAAAAGTGATATAATAAGAACACTTTATTAAATAAGGGTTAGTTTTTCACAAATTAAAGACGAAAGTATAAGAGGTACCAATATGGATATTCTTTCATCGATTCAAAAGAAATATAATACGTTTACAGATAAAGAACGAAGTATTGCTGATTACATTCTAAAGGAAGGGAATCATATCAGGAATATGAATATCTCTGTCCTTGCGTCTACCGTTGGAGTTTCTGACGGTACGATTACCCGCTTCTGCAAAAAGGTAGGACAAAAATCTTTTGCGGAACTGAAAATTCAGCTTGGAAGCGCAGGTGCAGGAAACAAGATCGCTCACTCAGACGATCTTGTAACTCAGGTTTATGATTTTTATAAGACTGTAATTGAACATTCCAATCAGATGATAGATAGAAAGGCATTGGAGTACTTAGCTGACCAGATTGCAGGGGCAGGAAATATCTATATATTCGGGGTGGGATCATCGGGCTGACTGCCTGTGAAACCATGCTTCGCCTGTCCCGTATGGGATTTCATGTACAAAGTGTAACGGATTCTCATTTGATGGTGATCTACAGTTCAATATTAGGCCCGGGGGATCTGGTAATTGCAATATCCATATCTGGTGAAACTGCGGAAGTTATCAATGCTGTCAGGGCGGCAAAACAAAATGGGGCAAAACTCATCTGTCTGACCAGTTTTACCGACAGCACAATCGCACAGTGCGCTGATTTTTGTTTTCCTGTAGTAAATCCCTTGTTTGTTGACCAGGAAAGGTTTGTAAACAGTCAATTATCGACCCTTTATACGATTGATCTTCTTTGCCTGATTCTACTAAAGGATGAGGCTCGAAAGAAAAAGATGAATATTACAGTGGAAACCATTGTCAAACAATCTCATTTAAAATAATTGTGTAATAAAAAGTACCGGCGGCGGCTTTGAATTCTTTCAAAGCC
>NZ_JPME01000043.1 GCF_000732605.1 Lacrimispora celerecrescens
GGTTTCGTTTGTGACAGAGATGTAAATGCTGCACGCAATATCAAGAAACAAGGAATGTTAGTATTGGCATAAACGGCTAAAAGAAACCGTGGGGCGCACGGGGATAGCTTGTTGATACTGTAACCGTTAGGTTACTTGAGCAAGAAGCCCTCACTTCTAGCATAAGCATTTGGCTGATCCCAAATGTGGTGCTAAGTGGTGGGAGTATGTCACATAATTGATTATGTATTAGATGATTTAAGTCAAGTGCATAGCAAACTTGTATATATATTTCGTCCATGTTCTTATTATTGGAACCTTTATAAATTTTTTTCACCATAGTATTAATCTGAACAAGATAATCCAAAGATTTTTTTATGTTTTCTTTTCCGCTTTTTTCATCGTAAATATCATCCCAAGAAGATAAGTATCTTTTGACACCGTTATGGCAAAGCAATCTTTTAAGTGTCTCAATTGAATCGTTTACGCTAATATAGATAGGTATATCCCCGATAACCGGTATCGCATCACCTGTAAATAATTCACCTTGTTCAATCCACAGAAAAGATAATGAACCAGCGGAATGTCCTTTTGAATCAAATACTTTAATGGTAATGCCATCTTCTAACTTTAAAACATTACTATCTTTTATCACTTTGTCAATAACGACGGATTTATTGAGGAGGGTATAAAAGTTAGGAATTGGACGCTCCGCAAATTGTTTATCAATGTTTTCGAACCACTCTTTTTCTGCTTCACATGCATAAACATTGCAGTTCGACAATTCTTTTATTTTGTATGCGCTTCCAATATGATCGGGGTGTGAGTGTGTCAGTAAAACACTTTTCACCTCACTGATATTTCTACCTATGCTTTTTAAATATTCTTGAATTGTTTTTTCAGCGCCAGCGACTCCTGTATCTATCAAATGTATATAATTGGACACAATTAAGTAAATATATACAAAACGCTCTACTTCTTTAGTAACACTAAAATTTATTTTTATTCTGTGCAGTTTTTCATTGATTTGCATAGGTATAACCCCCTATTATATAAATAATTTAGAAGCTCGCTATCAGAACAGTTCCCTAAATAACGCAAAAAAAATAGGCAGTTGTATCATTGTTCCGAATTTAACCTTATATGTTTCGAATACAATTTTGGGCCTGATGGCCAGGACAAGAGGGGGCGAATGTAAAAAGAGAGTCTCGTTTTGTAAGCAAGAGCCGGGACTATACCAGTGCGGTCACGACAACATTGTCGGCCCCAGATGATTTGATGAATAATTAAGGATTATTTTACAATTCAGAACTTTTAGGCCAAAGAAAAATTAATCCGTCTTTGAATAAATAAAAGCAGAAAAGGGAGGGTGCGCCTTTTCTGCTTTTATAAGATTCTTTGAGAATATCGTACAAGCTTTTTGCTGTGGGTCTGTATAAACCATTTTATCAGTAGTTTATGTCGGAAATCCATTTAATCCTGAAAATCAGGATGGTAGTAATAATGGCGGCCATGTAATTGGAGAACAGATTGCCCCAGAATACGGAATAAAAGCTTAGAAATTGCTCCGTTACCAATATAAATATGTACCGCAAGAGCCATACCCGCAGCAAGCTGATGAAGAGAGTAATCCGTGTCTTTCCCAGTCCGATAAAAGCCCCCTGCTGGACCATACAGATGCCAAATCCGATCACGGAATAGGTATAAATATGAAGCGCCTGGTTCGCCACGGCAAGGACAGAGGTGTCCCTGGTAAATAACACCGTAAGTTTAGAAGACAGAGGAACGACCAGGGCAATCAAAAGGGCAGCAGTGATTGCACTTATGACACAGCCCACCAAACAGGCCTTTTTTGCCTTTTCCGGCTGGTTTGCTCCCACGTTCATACTGACCATGGTAGTGACGGCGGAACCGAAGGATGAAGGCAGTATGAAGCATATTGAAGTAATGTTATTGGCAATTCCCTGCCCGTTTAAAACAACAGCCCCGTATTTTTCCACTTCATTGTTGATGAGGAAGAATCCCAGGTTTAGCATCAGGCTGGAAAGCATGGCAGGAAAGCCTATGCGCAAAAGGGTGTTGATGATGGTCCAGTCAAACCGGAAGCCTTTCAGGACAAAGCGCTCTCCTGTTTTCTTTAAAAATAATTCATAGTACATCCATCCGGTAATTAAAAAGTTAGATGCCAGGGAAGCCATGACGGAACCTACAAGACCCCAGTGAAAAACAACAATAAAGAGGGCACTGAAAATAATTTTTAAAATCAGCATGATCACCATTCGGACAAAAGTATCCTCCGGCTTGCCATTGGCATTCTTAATGGAATTATAAATAGATTCCATGAAGGAAAAAGGCGTCACACAGGCGCTCAATGCAAGATAGACAAAGACATCGTGAGAAATCTCTTCATTTACATGGGCAGATATGGGAAAGGCAAGGGCAATCAGCAATGGTGCAAGGAGAAAACCCAGCAAAAAGGTAAAAACGATGATTTGAGTGGAAATCTTCCGGCTATGCTTAAAGTCGCCGTTTCCATTGGACTGCCCGATAATAGCCATTCCAGCAACACTCACTCCCTGAGCCAGGGCCGAGATCATATTTACAATGGGGGTGCAGTAAGTAACGGCGCTTGCCGCCTGGGTTCCTACGAGATTGTTAAGAAACAGACCGTCGATGACCGGTATGGCGGATTGGATAAGACCCATCATGAGAGTGGGGACGGAAAGAAATAATATGGTCGCGGAAACAGAGCCGTTAAGAATTAAATCCCTCCGTTGCTCGTTACTTTGTTTTAAAAAATTTGATTGCATGGTCGATTCACCTGATTAGTAGATTTGCGGTAGAGTTTTCGGTCAATACCGTACAATTTTTAAATATACACTTGGAGAAAAAGAAAGTCAAGTAAACTTTTGCTATGATTTTTATTTTGTTGTATTAAGGAAGCAACAGGCCGCGGAGTTTTTAATCAGTGGCTCCTATAAAACTGTGAAATCAAATTAAATATCCAGAAGAATGAATAATTAATAAATAATAGGGGCGATTTCAAAACAAGCATATCGTTCTATGTGAAAATAGATTATTTGTTTCATAGAATGGAATGTCTTTTTTTTACAAAATGCGGAAAATAAGGTATAATATAGGGCAGATTAATCAGTACGTTCTGGCTGGCTGCATCAAGTAAAAAAGGCGTAATTATCGGTAAAATGATACCCCCTCAGAGCATAGATATCGGCGCTGCGGCAGCCAATTCGTTGGGCTGTGAGAGCAAGTTATTAAATCAAACAGTGAAATTCAGCGCTGCGTTCATTATAATTGCCGGCTGTATCACGTATTTTGGAAGTGAGGTTTATTAGGAAAGGAAGAAAAAAATGAAAATCCTTGTTTGCATCAAACAGGTACCTGACAGCAATAAAGTTGAGGTAGATCCTGTTACAGGCGTGTTAAAAAGAGACGGAGCGGCCTCCAAGATGAATCCCTATGACTTGTATGCCATTGAAACTGCCCTTCGAATCAAAGAGAAAACGGGAGGCCTTGTTGATGTTATTTCCATGGGACCTCCGCAGGCCATGCAGGTCATTAAAGAAGCGTTTTCCATGGGAGCAGACCATGGAACGCTTTTGTCAGACAGACGCTTTGGAGGAGCCGATGTCCTTGCGACCAGCTATACCCTGGCACAGGGAATTAAGGCAATGGGAGAGTATGACTTAATTCTATGCGGTAAGCAGACCACAGACGGGGACACTGCGCAGGTTGGGCCTGAAATAGCGGAGTGGCTAAGTCTTCCAAGCGTATCCAATGTCGTAAGAATCCGGAAGCTAGAAGAAGACGGAATTACAGTAGATATGGATCTTCCCGATGAAGTAGAGGTGGCTAAAGTAAAATTTCCATGCCTGTTAGCAGTGGATAAAGATATCTTTCAGCCAAGACTCCCATCCTATGTTAAAAAATCAGAAACAAAGGACAGAACGATTCAGATTCTAACCCTTGATGATATGAAGGATAAGGACGAAATGAATTACGGTCTTAACGGATCACCCACTCAGGTACAGAAGATATTCCCTCCGGAAACAAACGATAAAAAGGAAGTGTGGGATGAGTCAGAAGATGTGCTTGCGAAAAAGCTGTTTGACAAGATGGAAGAGCTGAAATTTGTTTAGGAGGGGAAGAAATGGCAAGGTTAATCATACATCAGGAGAGAATTTCTGATCATCAGGAATTGTTAAAAATCTGTCCCTTTGGAGCGCTGGAGGAGCAGGACGGAAACGTTATTGTAAATGCTGCCTGCAAGATGTGCCGCCTTTGTGTAAAAAAGGGACCTGAGGGCGCAGTAGAGTATGTGGAAGACGTAATAAAAGCTGAGATCAACAAAGACGAATGGAAGGGAATTGCTGTTTACGCAGACCATGTCGATGGCGCCATTCATCCGGTTACCTATGAACTGATTGGAAAGGCAAAGGAGATGGCGGCAGTTACCGGGCAGGAGGTATCTGTTCTGTTCATGGGAAAAGATATCCGTGAAAAAAGTGAAGAAATCCTCCATTACGGAGCTGATAAAGTTTACCTATATGATAAAGAGGAGCTGGCTCGTTTTAATATAGAGTCCTATACAGCAGTCTTTGAAGATTTCATCAAAAAAGTCAAGCCTTCTTCCATTCTGGTAGGAGCGACCACCGTAGGACGTCAGCTTGCGCCTCGAGTGGCTGCCAGAATGAAAACCGGTCTGACTGCGGACTGTACCATTTTGGAAATGAATGAAAATACGGATTTATCCCAGATCCGGCCAGCCTTTGGCGGTAATATAATGGCTCATATCAAAACTCCAAACCATCGGCCTCAGATCGCTACCGTTCGGTATAAGATCATGAATGCCCCTGCCCGCTCGGAGGTAAAGTCGGGAGAAATCGTGAATTGTGATATCAATAAGGAAAAGCTTGTCTGTCATGTGGAGGTCATTGATATTCTGCCAAAGGAGAAGGAGACCTTTATTGAAAATTCTGAAGTTCTGGTGGTTGCCGGAAGAGGAGTGAAAAAAGAAGAGGATTTAAGCATGCTTCAGGAACTGGCAGATCTTTTGGGAGGCCAGGTAGCATGCACCAGACCAATGGCAGAATCCGGTTGGCTGGATGCAAAATATCAGATTGGATTAAGCGGTCGAACTGTCCGGCCGAAGTTAATCATCACCTGTGGAGTTTCCGGTGCCATCCAGTTTGTGGCTGGCATGAACCATTCGGATACCATTTTTGCAATCAACAAAGACCCCAAGGCGCCGATCTTCAAGTCAGCTCATTATTGTCTGGTAGGCGATCTCTACGAAATTCTCCCGAAACTGATTGCAAGGATAAAGGAGAAGAAAGGAGTATAATATGGAATATAAAAAACTGGATAAAGTTGATATTTCTTACATAAAAAGTATTATTCCAGATGAGGAGCGAATTCTGATCGGTGATTTTATTAATGAAGAGTACAGCCATGATGAATTAAGCGGTACCAGCAGCTATCCTGACATTGTAGTGAAAGCAAAATCAACAGAAGAGATATCTAAGATTATGAAGTATGCTTATGAACATGTCATACCCGTGACTCCAAGAGGTGCAGGTACCGGCCTGGTGGGGTCATCCGTAGCCATGGAACACGGAATTATGATAGATACCACGCTAATGAATCATGTACTGGAGCTGGATGAGGATAATCTGACCATTACGGTGGAGCCGGGTGTTCTGCTTATGGAGCTTTCTGCTTTCGTGGAAGAACATGATCTGTTTTATCCGCCGGATCCGGGCGAAAAATCTGCTACCATTGGGGGGAACATCAGCACCAATGCAGGAGGCATGCGCGCCGTGAAATATGGAGTAACCCGTGACTATGTAAGGGGCCTGGAAGTTGTTCTTCCAAATGGAGAGATTACGGAATTCGGAGGTAAAGTCGTAAAAAACAGCTCCGGGTATGCCCTTAAGGATTTAATGATTGGATCTGAGGGAACTCTTGGTTTTATTACAAAAGCCACGTTAAAGCTGATTCCCCGCCCCAAGATGGTGATCAGCCTGCTGATTCCGTTCCCTACCTTAGATCATGCAATCAATACGGTTCCTTTAATTGTCAAATCAAAGACCATTCCCACAGCCATTGAATTCATGCAGCGTGAAGTTATCATTGATGCAGAGCAGTATTTAGGAAAGGCATTTCCGGATAAACAGTCAGACGCTTATCTTCTCTTGAAATTTGACGGAAATTCGATAGAAGAAATTGAAAAGGCATATGACAGTGTCGCAAAGCTCTGCCTGGAACAGGGTGCCTTAGATGTTCTGATTTCTGATACTGAGGAGAGAGAAGATTCCATCTGGAAGGCCAGAGGAGCATTCCTGGAAGCCATCAAAGGTTCTACTACCTACATGGATGAGGTTGATATGGTCGTTCCAAGAAGCTCTGTCAATGAAATGGTCACCTATCTGCATAGCTTGCAGAAAGAGTGTGAGCTAAGGATTAAGAGTTTCGGACACGCGGGAGACGGGAACCTCCATGCCTATATGCTGAAAGATGATTTAAGCGACGAAGAATGGGAAAAACGTATGAGCAAAGCGATGGAGAAGGTTTATGATAAGGCCAGGAAGCTGGGAGGTCAGGTGTCCGGAGAACATGGCATTGGTTTTGCTAAGAAGCCTTACCTTAGGGAATCTCTCCCTGAGGTGAATCTAATTCTGATGAACGGGATAAAAAAGGTGTTTGACCCTAATAATATTTTAAATCCTCACAAGATTGCTCAAATGTAATATTGATGCATTGCAGATTGTTTTTAACAATATGCAATCCCCTGATAACTGGTGGATATTGATGTACGAAAAGATATGGATTTTAGATAAAGGGCGTGATCCGTAAGGGGCATGCCCTTTTGACATTATCGTTGTAAAAGCAATGAAATAGAGTTATAATACCATGTAAGACAGGCAATGGGGGGGATTGCAATGTATCGATTATTAATAGTGGATGATGAAGTGACGATTCGCCAGGGGCTCGTTACGCTTCCCTGGGAGGAAAATGGAATTAAGCTGGTAGGACTTTTAAAAGATGGCATCGAAGCGGCAGAATGGATTAACAGCCGTGAGATCGACATTTTGCTCACAGATATCCGAATGCCGGGTATAACCGGGATTGAGCTAGCAAAGATTACTTTGCAGAACTATCCTGCCGCAAAAGTAATTCTATTAACAGGGTATGGGGAATTTGAATATGCCAGAGAAGCGATTTCTCTCGGAGTGTTTGATTATCTTTTAAAGCCCTCCACGCCTCAGGAGATTATCCAGTGTGTGACGAATGCATGTGTAAAGTATGATATAGAGAAAAATAAAAAGATAAGATTAGAAGAACTGGAATCCAGGATACAGGATATTTCCAAGCTGTTTAAGCCTGCGGAAGCTTTGGTGGAAGAGGAGGAACGGATTGAACGGATCCTCCAGTTTATCTATGACAACTATGAAAAAGAACTGACCTTATCCGTACTGGCGGAGGAGTTTCACTTTACTACGGTATATATGAGTCATTACATAAAAAAGGAGACAGGCTATACGTTTTTAGACATACTGACTTCCGTCAGGATGTATTATGCAGCAAATTATTTAAAGGACACGAAGCTGAGAAACGGAGAGATATGCCGTAAGGTGGGGATATCAGATGAACGGTACTTCGGACAGATATTTAAGAAAAAGTACGGCATGACGCCCTATGAATATCGCAAATCCGGTGAAAGCGCCACAAATCCTTTCCAAAAAATCATGGAAACGGTTGAGCTATGAGGAAGTGGTTTCGTAAATGGGGGTTTCAGAGTAAACTGCTGTTTATCTTCCTGACAATGATTCTGACTCCGGTCATCTTACTGTCCTTTTTTGAATTTTATTATTCGAAAAAGATGCTTGCAGATAAGACGAACGATTATCTGAAGAATCTGGCAGCTGTTACATTGTCAAAGATCGACAGTACGGTATCGGATATTGAAAACGTCGCCTTTTATATTAATGGAAATAATACGATACAGGCTTCTCTGAAAGCAGAGAAACAGGTGGTGGGAAACCGGGTTGCCTATTATGAGCTGCACAGTGATATTCGTCAGATTCTGGCCTCCTATGTTCTTTTGCGCCAGGAGATCAATGCAATCTGCATACATTCCGAATCAGGCAGAGAATACACTTATACGAAAACCCGCAATGGCCCGTCACTGGATATTACCAGATACATCCGGGATGAAAAGCAGTATTGGGCAGTTGATAAAAATCACATTGTGCTGATGAAAAAGCTCTATGCCTTTCCAACTCAGTCACTTCTTGGGTATATTGCTTTGGATGTCAACGCAAAAAGCTTATATGATATCATTGCAGATATTGATTTGACCAAATCTGGGCGGATCTTTCTTGTAAATGAAGAGGGAAGAATACTGGCAACAGAATCGGAGACCCTGTCGGGGGAACTGTTGGATGAGCCCTACAGGAATTTCCTTGGTGAAAATGAGGCGTTTTATAATAATGTCCGGGTGGGCAATACGTATTACAGTGTATACAACAGCGGAGCCATCTCCAACGGCTGGTATATGGTTCTGGCTATTCCCAGGGATTATTATATGAGGGATATCACCAAATTAAAGAATGTGATTATCCCCATTACTCTTACGACCGCATTTCTTACGGCCCTGCTTTCCATCCTGGTATCAAGGGGCATCACCAGACCCATCCGTTTTTTATCCGGGGCTATGGAAAACTTCGGACAGGGAAATTTTGATATTAACTGTCAGGTGGATTCCGAGGATGAGATTGGCCGTTTAAGCCACACCTTTAATCAGATGGTTATGGATATGAACAGCCTGGTCAATACGGTGTATGAACAGAAGGTTATGAAGCAGGAGGCTCAGATGAAATCCCTGCAGATGCAGATCAACCCTCATTTTTTGTACAATACACTGGATACCATTAACTGGATGGCGCGTATCAGACATGTGGATGAGATTGGCGATATGGTGGCAGCCTTAAGCAATATGATGCGCTATTCCCTGGAGAAGAAGTCCTTTGTGCGGCTTGGGGAGGAAGTAAAGAGCTTAAAGGATTACATCGCGATTCAGAATTACCGCTACCGGGATAAGATGGTGGCGGAGATTGAAATCGATGAGAGCCTTATGAGTCTTTATATTCCCCGGCTGTTGATTCAGCCTATCCTGGAAAATGCCATTGTTCACGGCATAGAAGAAAAGCTGGATAAAGGCCATATTCTCGTTGCAGCACGTAGAGAAGATGAAGATTTGTATATTCAGATCATGGATGATGGAGTGGGCATGACAGAGGAAACCATGTCTCATATCTTAAGGGAAGATTATTCCATGAAAAAAAGTGGGCATACCTCCATCGGCGTTGTCAATGTAAACCGGAGAATCCAGATGATCTACGGGAAGGATTACGGTTTGCTGGTGCAGAGCGTTCTTGGAGCAGGAACAAAGATTACCATACATATACCTGCCAGGGAAGAGGAGCAGGAAGAAGTTAAAAAGGATGAAAAGGGCCCGGAAAGATGAATAAGTCTTTCCGGGCTTTTTGTATGTAAAGGTAATATGTTAAAATTTTAAACATTTTAATTAAATTTTTGTGTATTATTTTCCAATTTAACTTGTTATGATTACTATATCAATCAGCGCTGATGGGATAAAGTAATGGTTATTTGGCAATAAAAATTTAGTTATGCCGTTTATGGGCGGCAGATTGGAGAGGGATATGAAAAAAAGACATATCGGGGCTTTATTATGCACAGCGATGATAGCAGCAGTTTTGGCAGGCTGTTCAGGCAGCGGAAAGCAGGAAGGGGCAGCGGGAAGCGACGGAAAGCAGACACAGGCAGCTGCTACGGAGGCGGCAACAGCGGCTCCGGAAAAAGCTGGCGGGGATGTGACAATTAAGGTGTTTTCCAATCTCCCGGACCGCACCAGCGGACAGGGTCTGATCGAGCAGATGCTGTTTGACCAGTATAGGAAAGAAAATCCGAATGTAAAAATTGAGATAGAGGCACTGGATGACGAAAGCTATAAAACAAAATTTAAGGCTTATGCCTCCGGTTCCGATATGCCGGATCTTGTAAGTGCCTGGGGTCAGCCTTCCTTCCTAGATGAAGTGATCGATGCGGGCCTTCTGGCAGAATTAAATCCAAGCGACTATAAAGACTACGGATTTATCAACGGAGCCTTAGATGGGTTCAGCAAGAACGGAAAATTATACGGTCTTGCAAGAAATACGGATGTCATGTCATTCTATTACAACAAGGCGCTATTTGAACAAAACGGAGTTACGGTTCCTAAGACCTACGACGAGCTTCTGGCAGCAGTTGAAAAATTTAAGGCAGCAGGCCTCATTCCTGTTTCCATGGATGGCTCTGACAAATGGCCTCTCTCCATTTATATTACCTCATTATTCCAGCAGTTTGATGGAGCCACGGCTTCCGCAGATATGCAGGCTTCGATTAAAGATGGAGATTACACCAACGAGGCATGGCCAAAGGTTCTTGATCTGTACAAGAAGACCGTGGATGCAGGCATGTTCCAGACAGGATTCGAGACAACTGATTATGCTACCAGCATGAACTTATTTACAAATGGCCAGTCCGCGATGTATTACATGGGAAGCTGGGAGATGTCCATGGCAACCAATGAGAATATACCGGAAGATATAAGAAAGAATATCGGTGTATTCAGCATGCCATCAGTAACAGGCGGAAAAGGAACCATTACTGATATTACAGCATGGAACGGTGGCGGTCATGCGGTTACAGCCAATTCTCCTGTAAAAGAAGAAGCTATTAAATTATTAAATTACATGTATCTTCCGGAGAATTGGTCAAAGCTCTGCTGGGAAAACGGTGTCTGCATGTCAGCGCAGGATTTCTCTAAGTATTTAACGGGCAAAGAAACAAGTCTTCAGCTGGAATTTGTAGATATGGTCAATAATTCCACGAATATTTCAGGAACGACCTTTAATGACCGGGGAACGAATGCATTTAAGACGGCCTGCGAAGATTCATTTGTAGAATTTGCAATTGGAAAACTTACGCCGGATGATGTATTTAATAAACTGGCAGCTGCAATGAAATAAGAGCTTATACTTAATTACGAGGGGGCTGACACAACAGCCCCTTTTGTCTTACAAGGGGTGAGGATAGAGGCATGCATAATTTATACAGCAATAAGAAAGTAATATTTTCCCTTATGGCTCCCGGACTTATTGTTTTTGTGACAGCAATTCTGGCACCTATTATTTTAAGTACGTACTATGGATTTACCAATTTCTCCGGAATAGGGGCAAGCTCTTTTATCGGGCTGGAAAATTATAAAACCCTGATTCATGATTCTGTGTTTTGGACGGCACTGCGGAATTCCTTGCTTTTATCCATTGGATTTATCTGCATCCAGCATCCACTTGCCATGCTGACTGCAGTAAAGCTTGATAAGCTGCAGGGAAAGACGGAAGGCTTATTCCGCTGTATTTTCTTTATTCCCAATGTAATTTCGGTGGCGGTTATTGCGTATTTATGGAAGTTTATTTATAATCCAAGCTTTGGATTGATTACAAAGGTTCTAAGGGCACTTGGCTATACAGGGCAGCTGAATCCTCTGGGCGCCGGCAATGCGATATGGGCAGTGCTTTTGGTACTCATCTGGCATGGCTTTGGCTGGGGAATGCTGATTTATTATACGGGCGTCAAGAACATAGATCCTGTGATGTATGAAGCAGCGGCCATAGATGGCGCCAGCGGCAGCAAAACATTTTTCTATATTACCCTGCCTTTAATGAAGCCGGTTATTCAGGTTAATGTCACGATGGCTGTCATTTCCGCATTAAAGCAGATGGAAACCGTATATTTACTGACGGCAGGCGGTCCGGGCAATGAGACGCAGTTCATGGCAAGTTATCTGTATAAGCAGGCCTTCCAGTCCTATAAATACGGTTATGGTAATGCGATCAGCGTTGCATTTATCGCCATATGCCTGGTTTCTACCGTGGCCTTGAACCGGTTATTTGCAGAGAGAGGAGAATAAGGGATATGGCAAAGATAAAAGCAGCCGTTATAAACAAGCCGGGAAGAATCATAACCATCGCAGTTATGACCCTGGTTGCCGTTATCCAAATGTTTCCGCTGATATGGCTTTTGGATTTCTCCCTTTGTAACAGCAATGAGATGTTTACCAGCGGAATTCTGGTATTGCCTCAGAAAATTCAATGGAACAATTATTATCTTGCATTTACGAACGGAAATTTTCTTCATTATTTGAGAAATAGTTTGCTGATTAATACGCTTGCAGTAATTATGGTCTTGATTATCTCGATCATGGCAGCTTTTGCATGCGGAAGAATGGAGTGGAAGCTGAAAAAGGTTGCAAGCATCCTTATGGTCATGGGAATGATGATTCCGATTCATGCCACGCTGCTTCCAAACTATGTGATCTATGATAGACTGAGACTGACCGATACCATATGGGCGTTATTGATACCATATGTTGCATTTTCTCTTCCTCAGGGATTTTTCCTTACATCGAGCTTTATGAGTTCGATTCCCAAGGAACTGGAAGAAGCAGCCCTCATTGATGGATGTGGCATTTACCGGATTGTTGCGATCATTATCTTTCCATTAATGAAAGCTTCAATTGTAACAGTGTCAATCATGACTTATTTGAATAACTGGAATGAATTTATGCTTGCGACTACATACCTAAGCAGTAAACGATGGAAGACTCTTCCTTTCTGTATACTGGAATTTACCGGACAGTATTCCTCTAACTATGCAGTTCAGTTTGCGGTTATGACTCTGTCAGCGGCGCCGGCTTTAATTATTTATATTATTTTAAATAAACATATTACAAAGGGTGTTGCCATGGGGGCTGTTAAAGGGTAAGAAAAAGCTGATGTAAAATAGCATGAATGATGTAAACAGGTACTAGTAAGAATAAAAAAATGTGAAGGAGAGAAGTAGATGAGATTGCACAGCTATTTGACACATGGAAAATCAGAAGCAATATGCGAGGAGCAGGAGATGACACTCATGCCGGATGATGGTACGGAAAATCAGGTCATCAACTTATACCGCCAGATGCGTTACCAGACGATGGAAGGTTTTGGTGGAGCTCTGACCGATGCATCCGGCTATATTTTTTCAAAGATGAACGAGGAACAGCAGAATGCCCTGATTTCCAAGTATTTCTCACCTGATGAGATGAATTATATCATGGTACGCATGCACATCGACAGCTGCGATTTTTCCACTCACATGTATGCGGCAGATGACAAAGAAGGGGATACAGACTTTGAAGAATTTAACTTTCAGGATGTGGAGCAGTATATGCTTCCGCTTCTTGACCGCGCGGAGGCAAAATGCGGTAAAAAGCTTTCGGTCATGCTCTCTCCCTGGTCTCCGCCAGCCTATATGAAGACCAATGGCTCCCGCAAGGACGGAGGCTCCTTAAAGAAGGAGTGCTACGGAACATGGGCCAGATATATATGCCGTTATATAAAGGAATACCAGGACAAAGGCTATGAGGTGAAACGTCTTTCTATCCAGAATGAGCCGAAAGCCGTGCAGACATGGGACTCCTGCGTGTATACGCCGGAGGAGGAGAAAGAATTTTTAAGAGATTACTTATATCCGGAGCTGGAAAAAAATCATCTGGATCATATTGAAGTATTCATTTGGGACCATAACAAAGAAAGAGCCTTTGAGCGTGCCTGCCAGATCATTGATGAGACTACTGACCGGATGATCACGGGGATTGCATTCCACTGGTACAGCGGCGATCATTTTGATGCGCTTTCTTTAATCCGTGAAAAATTTCCAGATAAGAAGTTGATTCTGTCTGAAAGCTGTCTGGAGTTTTCAAAATACGGCGTGGAGGACCAGTGTCAGAATGCAGGCAGGCTTGCCCATGATATGATAGGAAATCTAAACCATGGCATGAATGGTTTTTATGACTGGAATATTCTTTTAGATGAAAAGGGAGGCCCCAATCATGTAGGTAATTTCTGTGATGCTCCCTATTTATTCAATGTAGAAAAGGGCGAGCTTGAAGAGCGGTATGTGCTGAGATATTACTGGCATTTTGCTCATTTTATCAAGCCGGGTGCCGTCAGAATTGCAAGAACCTGCTATACCTCGCATCTTGATGTGACAGCATGGGAGAATCAGGACGGATCCATTGCTTTTGTGGTATTAAATCGGTCTGCAGAAGAGTTGCCCTATGTCTTGCGCATGGATGGACAGATGGTAAATTGCGTAGCAAAGCCATATTCCATGACAACAGGAGTAATCGCTTCATAAAGGACGGTTGAGAAAACTGGAAAGCAGTTGCGGTATTGCTCATAGAAAAAGAATAAAAAGCAATGAATGGTTGTAGAGAGAGGGTGAAGTCTGTTTAAGGACTTCACCCTCAACCCGTTATAGTCAGACAAAAAATAAATTAAAACTTAATCTTCTTCTCCAACAGTGCAATCCCCTGATATAAAATCGCCGATACAATACACAGGATTACGATGCTCATGACGACCAGATCCATTTGGAATACCTGGCTTCCATATATAATCAAATATCCCAGTCCTTTATTCGCCGCTAAAAATTCTCCGATGATAACACCAACCAGACAAAGTCCGATATTAACCTTTGTATTGCTGATGATAAGAGGCACAGAACCGGGAAGCAGTACTTTAAAAAGAACATCCTTTTTCTTTCCGCCCAAAGAATAGATCAGCTTGATCATATCAGGATCCACCTGGGAAAAACCGGTATGGAGCGTCATGATGCATCCAAAAACGGCCACAGAAATAGAAGCAACAATGATGGTTTTAATATTATTCCCCAGCCATACAATTAAGATGGGAGCAAGGGCGGATTTTGGAAGACTGTTAAGCATGACAAGATAAGGCTCCAATACTTCCGACACACTGCGGCTGGACCATAAAAGAACAGCGATCAGCAGGCCTGAGATAGTGACCAGTGCAAAGCTTATGAGGGTTTCCATCACGGTTACCCCGATGTGCATAAAAATGCTTTTGTCCACTACCATATTAAGAAAGCAGGCGGTCACACGGGAGGGAGAGCTGAATATGAAGTCATTGATCATGCCCAGTCTTGCACATAATTCCCAAAGAGAAAGAAGCAGTACCAACAGCATGGTACGCCACACCCGGACATTGCGGCGGTGCAGTTTTTCTTTTTCAATAAACTCCTGTTGGGCTAAGGTGGGATGAGTCTCAATCATGATTCTGCAGCTCCTTCCATACCTGATTAAAGTAAACAGAAAATTCCGGCATGTTCCGCCGTGTCAAAGGCCGTATATCGTCACCTCCGAAGGAAATCGGTACGATGGCTTTAATTTTGCCCGGCCTGCTTGTCAGTACGATAACTCTGTCGGCTACACTGATAGCTTCGGAAAGGTCATGTGTGATAAGAATCGCAGTTTTATGAGTGCTTTTTATAATGGAACTGATGTCATCACAGACGGAAAGCCTGGTTTGATAGTCCAAAGCGGAAAATGGTTCGTCTAATAAAAGAAGGTCCGGTTCCAGGGCCAGGGTGCGGACCAGTGCGGCACGCTGTCGCATGCCTCCGGACAATTCTGACGGCTTTGCCTGTTCAAAGCTTCCAAGGCCGTAAGTATGGAGCATCTGATGCAGCTTTTCTTTGGAGCTTTTGTTTCGCTTTTTCTGAATTTCCAGCCCCAGTTCAGCATTTCCCATAATCGTACGCCATTCAAAAAGGTGATCCCGCTGCAGCATGTAACCGATATTGACGCCGGATTTTGCCTGGGAGACACCGTCAATTAAGATTTCTCCTTCGTCAGGTACTAGTAATCCGCTAAGAAGAGATAGAAGGGTTGATTTCCCGCAGCCGGATGGGCCGACGATTGCAAGGAATTCACCGTTATCTGCAGTAAATGATATATTGGAAAGGGCCAGTGTCTCACCCTCAAGGGAATGATAGGAGTAACTGATCCCGCGAACTTCCAGTTTTGGCTTCATGGGTCCTCCTTATATGACAGATTTGATCTGATATAGTGTTATGATATGTACAAAAAAAAGGAGTGTGAAGAACCAGACCTTCTTATCCTTGATATAAAATGCTGGATTGCTGTTTTTTTCGCCTTGTTACAGGAAAAGCCAATAAAATGGTGGAATAGATGGCGGAAATGCTGGAAAAATAAGAAAAACCCCTTGCAATGGTGAATAAACAGTGTTATACTGTCTACGATAACATGACAGTTAGCGGATAAAGAGTGGGCGAAAGTCCACTCTTTCAATTTGTTTGGAAAGGTGGGAGAAAGATGGCGAAGAGAGAAGAGTACGAGGCAAAGACCGAAAGCTTTTTGCTGCCCCTAATGGAAGAAAATAACTTTGAACTGGTAGATGTAGAGTACGTAAAAGAGGCAGGGAACTGGTATCTGCGGGCTTATATAGATAAAGAAGGCGGAATTACGGTAGATGATTGTGAAACCATAAGCCGCAGGCTGGGAGACTGGCTGGATGAAAAGGATTTTATTGCGGACAGTTACATTTTAGAGGTCAGCTCACCAGGGCTTGGAAGACCGCTTAAAAAGGATAAAGATTTTAATAGAAGTATCGGAAAAGATGTGGATATCAAGTTATATAAGCCTTTAAACAAACAGAAAGATTTTACAGGAACGCTTACATCCTATGACAGGGAAACAGTGACCATTACCCAGGAAGACGGAATAGAGCTTGTGTTGAACCGCCCGGAAATCGCTTTGATCCGGCTGGCATTTGATTTCTAAACAGTAAGAGATATTAGGAGGATAAAAAAATGAATAAGGAACTGTTAGAAGCACTGAATATTCTGGAGAAGGAGAATAATATCAGCAAGGATACCCTGTTAGAGGCAATCGAAAATTCTCTCCTTACGGCGTGCAAGAACCATTTCGGAAAAGCGGATAATGTCAAGGTCAGCATCAATCGTGAAACCTGTGATTTTAATGTATTTGCGGAAAAAGAAGTGGTGGAAACAGTTGAAGATCCCCTGCTGCAGATCAGCCTGGCAGAGGCGAAGATGGCAGATCCGAAGTATGATATCGGCGATGTGATTCATTGTTCGATTGACTCCAAAAAGTTTGGAAGAATTGCCACACAGAATGCAAAGAACGTAATCCTGCAGAAGATCCGTGAGGAAGGCAGAAAATCCCTCTTTAACGATTGGTATTGCCAGGAGAGGGAAGTTGTCACAGGAATTGTGCAGAGATATCTGGGCAGGAATGTAAGTATTAATCTGGGCAAAGTAGATGCCATCCTGAATGAAACAGAAATGGTCAAAGGGGAAGTGTTTAAGCCAACTGAAAGAATCAAAGTGTTCGTTCTGGAAGTAAAGGATACTCCCAAAGGCCCAAGAATTTCCGTATCCAGAACTCATCCGGATCTTGTAAAACGACTGTTTGAATCCGAGGTTGCAGAGGTGAAAGACGGAACCGTAGAAATCAAGGCAATTGCAAGAGAAGCAGGTTCCAGAACAAAAATTGCTGTTAAATCCAATGATTCCAATGTAGATCCGGTAGGTGCATGTGTAGGCTTAAATGGTGCAAGGGTTAACTCTATTGTGAATGAGTTAAGAGGAGAGAAAATCGATATCATCAACTGGGATGAGAATCCAGCCTATTTAATCGAGAATGCATTAAGCCCGGCAAAGGTTATCTGTGTTGTTGCAGATGAGGAATCAAAGGAAGCTCAGGTTATTGTTCCGGATTATCAGTTATCTTTAGCCATCGGCAAGGAAGGACAGAATGCAAGGCTTGCAGCGCGTCTTACCGGATATAAGATTGACATTAAGAGTGAGACACAGGCAAGAGAACTCGGTCTGTTTGAAGAACTGGGGCTTGAGTATCAGGAAGCAGGAGCCGGATTTGAAAGTTTTGGAAATGAAAACCATGACAGTGAAGACAGCGAAACGCAGTACTACCAGGAAGAGTATCAGGGCGACTACCAGGAATAAGACCTGGCTGGTGATTACCAGTAATTAAAAACAGGAAGTGATGGAAACGTGAGTACAAAGAAATTACCGCTCAGACAGTGCATCGGCTGTGGTGAGATGAAAAATAAAAAAGAAATGATTCGTGTTCTGAAAACCTCAGAGGATGAGATTCTTCTTGATACAACCGGACGTAAAAACGGACGGGGAGCTTATCTCTGCCCTTCTATGGAATGTTTTAAGAAGGCAGTAAAAAGCAAGGGGCTTGAGCGTTCCTTCAAGATGGCGATTCCGAAAGAAGTCTACGAAACATTGGAAAAGGAGATGGAGCAGTTTGGATGACAGACAAAAGATCCTTAATCTGATTGGTCTGGCCACAAAAGCAGGAAAGACTGTTAGCGGAGAATTCATGACAGAAAAGACCGTAAAAACTGGGAAAGCATCGTTAGTAATCATATCTGAGGAGGCCTCGGAGAATACTAAAAAAATGTTTACCAATATGTGTACTTACTACAAGGTTCCAATCTACTTTCTCGGAAGAAAAGATGAACTGGGCCACGCAATGGGGAAAGAGATGCGAGCATCCCTTGCTATCGTGGATCATGGGTTTGCAAAGGCAGTCGTGAAACTGATGAATACAAAGGTCGGTATTGAATGTGAAAAGGACCTTTCACATATACCGGTATGTGCTGCAGAGCGCGCACAGAATGGAGGAAAGCATGAGAGTATATGATCTGGCAAAAGAACTGGGAAAAGACAGTAGTAAGGAGATACTGGATATCTTGGAAAAACATAATATAAATTTAAAGAGTTCTTCCAATGTAACGGATGAACAGGCAGCAATCGTGAAAAAGGAAGTGGGCGGTCACAGTCGGGGAACCGCTCCGGCACAATCAAGTTCACAGGATGGGGATGATTCCGATGCGCCGAAGAAAAAAATCGCAGCGGTATTCAGACCGCAGAACGCGCAGATGAAGCCTCAGGGACAGCATTCCCAGTCACAGAGCGGAAGACCTTATCAGTCTGACCGACAGAACGGGGAGCAAAGAAACCGTCAGGTATCAGAGCAGTCTTTATCAGGAAATGCTGAATTAACAAGAGAACCGAATACAGGAAACCGCGATAACCGGGAAGGAAGACCCCAGGGAGGCTACCAGGGCAACCGCGACAACCGGGAAGGAAGACCCCAGGGAGGTTACCAGGGAAACCGCGATAACCGTGATGGAAGACCCCAGGGAGGCTACCAGGGAAACCGTGACGGAAGACCACAGGGCCAGGGAGGCTACCAGGGAAACCGTGACGGAAGACCACAGGGCCAGGGAGGCTACCAGGGCAATCGTGACGGAAGACCACAGGGTCAGGGCGGTTACCAGGGCAATCGTGACGGAAGACCACAGGGCCGAGGGACGGCTACCAGGGCAAACCGTGACGGAAGACCACAGGTCAGG
>NZ_JPME01000044.1 GCF_000732605.1 Lacrimispora celerecrescens
TCGACACAATAAATATGTTAATCAAAAATCATAAAAAAAAGCCTTCAGACCGATGCAATATTGCACTCAGATCAAGGCTGCCATTATACAAGTATTTCGTTCAGACAGCTACTGAAAGATAAAGAACTAAGACAGTCAATGTCCAGACGTGGTAACTGCTGGGATAATGCACCACAGGAATCTTTTTTCGGACATATGAAAGACGAAATCCATCTTGTCAGATGTACTACTTATGAAGAACTTTGTACAGAAATCAATGATTACATGGATTATTACAACAACGAGCGTTATCAATGGGAACTGGCAAAGCTTTCTCCTAACCAATATGCAGAATATTTGAGAACAGGTTATTATCCTATTAAGGTATAGCAAAAGCGTCACAACTACAATTACTAGCTGTGACGCTTTATCATACTCTTTTTTTTAAATGCCCTTGACATGGGGACCAATTTAGAATGGACTATACGCTTTTTATTAGTAAGCGCCAACTAAGCGGTTACCTTTTTACCACCACTGCAAACTACTGTTAATGGGAAACTTCGTGTTGCGTAAGGTAAACTAACTCCCACCCAATAAATTTATCTATACAATACTACGTTCTTGTAGAAATATAGAAAATTATATTATATAATTAAAGTATTACTTATAATAGGGGTATGGGATGAAAAAATATACATTATATTTAGATGAAAGCGAGACACACAAGTATAATCCAGTTATTCGTAAAAATGATAACTTTCATTTTTGTATGGCTGGAGTTATTGTCGCAGTAGATGATTATAAAGATTTAGAAGACAGTGTTAATAATTTAAAGAGAACCATTTGGAGTGAAACTCCGAACCCAGAAAAAATAATTCTTCATCAAATGAGATTGATTGATGCAGAAAGGGGTAGATTAGATTCTACAAGATATCCTGAATATGTAAAATTTAATAAAAAAGAAGAACGGAAAAAATTTTATAATGAATTAAAAAATGTCTTTGATAAAAATTCATTGTCTATTGTAGGTAGTTGTATTAATGAAGATAATTTAAAGAAGTATTATTGGATAACAGATAAAAATAAACAAGATCAATACTTAGTTGCGATGCAGTTATTATTGGAGAATTATTGTCATTTTTTATGTGCAAATAACGCAATTGGTAACATAATATATGAGTTTAGAGAACTGAAAGGAAATGAGAAATTAAGAGATAAGTATTACCATATGAAACTAATGGGTTCTATGTATATGACGAAGAATACCGCAGAAAAGAGGCTGCTGGGGATTGACTTTGTAGACAAAGAGGATAATGAGATTGGGTTACAGATCGCGGATTTTGTACCAAATTCATTTGCAAGAGACCACGCCGGTATAGCGCAGGCAAAACCGAACATATTTAGTACATTAAAATATAATATGTATGATGGGGTTATGGGGAATTCAGAAAGATTTGGAATAAAATATATGCCATAGTATTAAAATGCATATTGACAAACTATTAGTCATATAATAAGATATATATAGGGATTGGGAGATACCAATTACGTTTCTATGCTTTGCATAGTTGATAATCATTGGAGTGGTCAAAAGCCAAGTATGGAGAAAAATACTATCGGCAACGAACCCTATATCAAAAAAGCTACCGTGTTAGGTGGCTTTTTTGTGTTTAAACATACCATGGTTGAACATTTGAATATATAAATTGGAGAATTAGATGCTGTATGGAAAACTTTTGTAATTTAGTTCTCAATTGTTGCAAAAAGTCGGCAAGATGTCGGCTTTTTTGGTATAATAAAATCAGAAGTGTTTTTTATGAATGGGAAAGGGTGATGAGATGATTAGTTATGAATACATAGTATCGGACAAACAGGGGCTTCACGCCATCAATTCCTTGAGGCTGAGCAAGGCGGCATCGAAATATGAGAGCCGTATAACCTTAAAAAGCAGAAAAGGCACAGCGGACTGTAAGAATGTACTTTCACTCATAGGTCTGGGAGCACGTTATGGTGAATGTCTGGAGTTTCTTGTAGATGGGCAGGATGAAAACAGTGCAATCGAATTCCTTAAGGAGTTTCTTCCAGCCAATTTATAACAGAAACAAGATATTTCCTAGCAATTAGGAAACCGATTTACCTTCAAACTCTTTCTTGACGGACTATAGTTAATGTCAAAGGACCATCCGGTACGTAAGTACCGGATGGTTAAATATAAGAGAGGGGTTAATCATATGGCAAAATTGGGTATTTCCGTTTATCCGGAACATTCTACGGAAGAAAGGGACATAGAGTATATCAGAAAGGCAGGGAGCTTGGGGTATAAGAGAATCTTTACCTGTCTCTTAAGTGTGGAGGAGAGCAGGGAAGAGGTAATCTGCCGTTTTCGGAGGCTGGCGGATGAAGCCCACGCTTGCGGTATGGAAATCATACCGGATGTGAGCCCTGCCGTATTTTCCCGAATGGGAATCTCCTACGAGGACTTATCCGTATTTCAGGAAATGCATGTGGATGGCATCCGTCTGGACGAAGGCTTTGACGGCATGAAAGAAAGCCTTATGACTTACAATCCTCAGGGGCTTAAGATAGAGCTCAATGCCAGCACCAGGCTGGCGTATGTGGAGAATGTCATAGACCACCACCCGGATCGTGATAAACTGATTACCTGCCACAATTTTTATCCGCAGAAGTATACGGGATTAAGCCTGAAACAATTTCATACCTGTAATGATAAGATGAAATCACTTGGGCTTAAGGTTGCGGCTTTTGTGTCCAGCAACGCGCCCGGAGCATACGGTCCATGGCCCGTAAACGAGGGGCTGTGTACTCTGGAGATGCACCGTGGTCTTCCCATTGATTTCCAGGTGCGCCATCTGCTTGCTACCGGTATGGTTGATGATGTGCTTATCGCCAATGCTTATGCGACTGATGAGGAACTGGAGGCTTGCGCCGCCATCAATACCAGCATCCTGACCTTTGGTATCCATCTGGAGAAAGAACTGACTCAGACCGAGAGCCAGATCCTGGATTATGAACTCCGTCATGTAGTAAGAGGTGATTTAAACGACTATATGATCCGTTCCTCCGGCCCCAGAGTCACGTTTGCGGACCGGTCTATCCCGGCTGCCAATACCAGAGATTTAAAGCCAGGTGATGTGGTCATCTTAAATGACGGTTATCCCAAATATAAGGGAGAACTTCAAATCGTCACCAAAGACATGCCAAATGATGGCCGCAAGAATGTGATCGGTCATATTCCTGAGCATGAACACGTTCTGCTGGATTACGCAGAACCATGGACGGTGTTCGCATTCTGCATCCTCTAAACAGAGGATTTTACGGAAGAAGACAGCAAGAAAGGGAGTATTTAGACATGCAGAATCAAAGACAGGAACAGCTGCTTGCCATATTATCAGAACTGGGAGACTGGATAACCAGCCGTCGCCTGGCTGTTCTTCTGCAGGTGTCGGATCGTACCATACGCTCCGATGTAGAATCCATCAACAGACACATGACCCCGCCTCCCATAGAGTCTAATGTGAGGCGGGGCTACCGCATTTGTGAAAAGGCCAGTCTATCGCCTTTGCCGCCAAAAGAATCCAGGGGGACGGATATTCCACAGACTCCAGGTGCCCGCTGCGCATACATGATTCAAAAGCTGTTATTCGAGGTGAAGGAACTGAACCTTACCCTTCTCCAGAGCCAGATCTATGTAAGCGGTGCCTCCATTGACAATGACTTAAAGCGTATACGAAAGATGCTGGAACCTTATCCTGGTTTAAAGCTGGTCCGCAATAAGGAATGCATATCCTTAAAGGGGGATGAGGCTGGAA
Organism: Lacrimispora celerecrescens; assembly: GCF_000732605.1. Taxonomy (GTDB): domain Bacteria; phylum Bacillota; class Clostridia; order Lachnospirales; family Lachnospiraceae; genus Lacrimispora; species Lacrimispora celerecrescens_B. The sequence continues at coordinate 3,810 of NZ_JPME01000044.1, forward strand.
AACGGCGGTTTTACAGGGATTTACTGATGGCTGAGGTGCAGGAGAATTTTCTAAACTTAAATATGCTGGCTAATCTATATAAAAGCTTCAACTTAATTGAGGTAAAGGATATATTCGTGGATGTCTTAAAGGAATATGATTATTCCATCCATGAATCCATGTTTCCCATGCTGATCCTGCACGCCGGTACCAGCATTGAGAGGATGAATTGCGCCAACTACATCAGTATGGAAGAGGGGATGCAGGGGTTAGAGGATACCATCGAGTACCAGATATCAAAGGACTTCTTTGACCGCATTTCCAAACGCCTGCACATAAAGATCCACGATGGAGAAGTGGGGATGTTTGCCCTGGTTGTCATGGGCAGAAAGGCCTCCAATTATACCGACGATTACGTAAATTTCGGCGGAAGGTGGTTGAGTACCAGGAAACTGGTAGGCGAGGCCCTGGAGCAGATATACACGTTGTTTGGGCTGGATTTCCGGCAGGATGGGGACCTTATCGCCGGTCTTAAGATGCATATTCACGGACTGGTGGAACGAGTCAGGAATCAGGTCCGGATGGAGGATGTATTTGTGGAAGAGATCAAACGCAAATACCCTCTGGTCTTTGAGATGGGCATTTATGTGGTGGAATTTCTGGAAGAAAGGCTTAAGACTCCCGTATCCGATGCAGAGAGCTGCTACATCGCCCTTCATCTGGGAGCTGCCAGTGAGCGCATGAAAACAGAAAGAAAGTATCATGCCGTAATGATTCTGCCTCATAACCAGTCTTTTTCTGATATGTGCGTGAAGAAAATTTCCGATATGTTTCGTGAGAGGATGGAAGTGGTAAAGGTCTTTGGTTATTTTGAAGAGGAGGTAGTGTCTTCTCTGGATCCTGATCTACTGCTCAGTACATTTCCCCTGGAACATGGGTTGAACGTGGAGACCGTCTCCATTAACTTATTCGTGGATTCCGAGACGGAGTCAAGGATTCTCCAGGCCATCAACCGGCTGGATAAGAAAGGATTCCGGCTGGAATTCTCCTCTCATATCGGCAGCTTAATCCGCAAGGAACACTATCACACAGAGGTGAATTGTACAAACCCGGAGGAAATCATCCGTATGCTGTGTTCCGGCCTGGTACAGGAGGGGGTTGTGGATCCGGAATTTACAGATGTGGTATTAAAGAGGGAGCAGATGTCCCCGACATCCTTTGTGAATACATTTGCAATTCCCCATGCGTTCGGTGCCTTTGCCAGGAATTCCACCATTGCGGTGGCCCAGCTTAAGAATCCGGTGAAATGGGGTGTCTTTGAGGTGCGGCTGGTGATGCTGTTTGCCATAAATATAGGGGACGCCAGGATGATTAAGATCTTCTTTGACTGGATCTCCAATATCGTGAATCAGCCTGAGGAGCTGGCAAAATTGGCTGCTCCCTGCGGATATGAGGAATTCATCGACCGGATTACGGAGTGAATTTCCTAAGAGCTAGGAAATGCCTTTAAGGAAAAAAGTGAATAAAAGCCTTATAATTATAATTAATTAAGGCAGCTTAAGATAAGATGCAGCAAACAAATGGTTTTGCTGCATTTTTCATATCATCAACACATTCAGGAGGCAGCAATATGTTAGAGGGATTAGAGACGATTTGCTTTAAAATCATATCCAATGTAGGCGGTGCAAGGTCCAGCTATATTGAGGCGATCCAGAAAGCAAAGCATGGGGACTTCGGTGGCGCAGGGGAATGTATGAAAGCCGGTCAGGAAATGTTCTTAGCCGGACATGAGGCCCACTTTGAACTGATCCAGAAAGAGGCCCAGGGCGAGTCGGTGGGCAGTTCCCTGATTCTGATCCATGCGGAAGACCAGCTTATGAGTGCGGAAGGATTCAAAATCATTGCAGAAGAGATGATTGCCAGCTATAAAAGGATCACAGAGCTGGAGGCAAAGGCAGGGAGTTAATGATGGAAATAAAAAAATGCATAAAGCAAGGAGGATTTTACAATGAAACGAGTGTATTTATTCTGCAGTGCAGGAATGTCAACCAGTATGTTGGCAAGCAAGATGCAGAGCGTAGCCAATGAGCATAATCTTCCCATTGAAGTGGAAGCTTTTCCGGATGGCAAGATCGGACAGATCATCGATGAAAAGCATCCGGATGTGATTCTTTTGGGGCCACAGGTTAAATACCGTTACGGTGAGATTGTGGAAAAGTTTGGAAGAAAAGGAATTCCGATCCAGGTCATTGACCAGACCGATTATGGTATGATGAACGGAGAGAAGGTTCTTAAATCGGCAATCAAACTTTTAAAAGCTTCCAAATAAGGCGATAAAAGCAGATCTTCCATAGTAGCAAAACAAAGAAAAACGGGGGAATAACAATATGTTAAGTAAATTAGAGTCAATACTCATGCCTCTGGCTGAGAAAATCGGAAAGAACAAGTATCTTATTGCAATTCGTGACGGCTTCCTGCTATCCATGCCGCTGTTAATCGTGGGTTCCTTTTTCCTGCTTATTGCCAACTTCCCGATTCCTGGGTGGACGAATTTCTGGGCAAGGTTCTTTGGGGAGAACTGGGATGCCTATTTCGCCAAACCAACCGATGCTACGTTCTCAATCATGGCAATGCTGGCTGTCGTTGGAATCGGCTATTCCTTTTCCGAGCAGATGAAGGTAGATAAGCTGTTCGGCGCTGCCGTATCACTGGTATGCTGGTTCTTAATCATGCCTTATAAGATCATGGTTAATGATACTGCTGTGTCCGGCATTCCACTGGGCTGGGTAGGTTCCAAGGGAATCTTCGTAGGAATTATAGTAGCGTTCCTATCCGTACATATCTATGCTTGGGTTAATAAAAAAGGGTGGATCATCAAGATGCCTGACGGTGTTCCGCCAACAGTGGCAAAGTCTTTCTCTGCACTGATTCCTGCCGGAATTTCCGTGCTGGTGTTCTTTGTCATAAATATTATTTTTGCCATGACACCATATGATAACGCATTTAATTTTATATTCACGATCCTGCAGACTCCTCTCCTTAAACTGGGCAACACCCTTCCGGCTATGGTAATCGCTTATATCTTCCTCCATCTCTTCTGGTTCTTCGGAGTAAACGGCGGTTCCGTAGTGGGTGCGGTATTCAATCCCATCCTTCAGACCTTGTCTGCGGAGAACCTGGCTGCACTTCAGGCAGGCCAGCCGCTGCCCAATATTATTTCCCAGCAGTTCCAGGATCTGTTCGCCACATTCGGCGGCTGCGGTTCTACCTTGTCGCTGCTGATTGCAATGCTGTTTTTCTGCCGCTCCAAGCGTATCAAAGAGTTAGGAAAACTGGCATTTATCCCTGGTTTGTTCGGTATCAATGAACCCATTGTGTTGGACTTCCCATCTTACTGAACCCAATGATTCTTATTCCGTTCATGCTGGTACCAACCATCAACATTGTGATTTCCTACTTCTGTATGAGTGTCGGCCTGGTTCCTCTTTGCTCTGGTGTAGCCATTCCGTGGACCATGCCTGTGATTCTATCCGGGTTCCTGGCAACCGGCTGGCGGGGAGCTGTGCTTCAGCTGTTTCTTCTTGCTTTGGGCGTATTCATCTATATGCCGTTCATTAAGATGATGGATAAACAATATATGGAAGACGAGACTAGAGCAGCTGAGAAACCCGATGACGACGATATTGATCTTAACGATCTTTCCTTTGATGATCTATAAAATGATGATTTATAAAATGAGGTGTACGGTATGAAGCTTATTATGATATACGACCAGATTCAGTCAGGACTTGGAACCAAGGACGACACCATGGTTCCCCTTACAGGGAAAAAGGAGCCCATCGGACCAGCAATTATGATGGAGCCTTTCTTAAAACAGGTGGACGGACACGTAATAGCCTGCCTGTGCTGCGGCAACGGTACATACCTTGCCGATCCGGAGGAGGTCAGCCGCAAGCTTTGTGCCATGGTGAACAAGCTGCAGCCGGATGTGGTAATGTGCGGGCCAGCCTTTAACTTTGCAGATTACGCACAGATGTGCGCCAAAGTGGCCTGCGATATCAATGCCACCACCAAAGCAAAAGCATTTGCAGCCATGTCTGTGGAGAATGCAGATACCATTGCAGCTTATAAGGATAAAGTGGCGATTGTGGAGACACCGAAAAAGGGTGGTTTGGGTCTTAATGATGCCTTAAGAAACATGTGTACTCTGGCCAGGGCTCTGGCTGATAGTACAGACACTACAAAGTTGATTCATGAATTCTGTTATAAATAAAAGGAGGCCTTTGCTATGTGGGGTATGATAGCAACCTGGCGTATGGCCGTAGAAGGGATTACCAAGGGAGCTGAGATGTTAAAAGAAAGCGGCGACGCAGGGGATGCCATCGAGCTTGCCATTTGTCAGGTGGAGGACTTCCCTTACTATAAATCCGTGGGCTACGGCGGACTGCCTAATGAGGAAATGGAAGTGGAAATGGACGCTGCCTATATGGACGGCGATACACTGGATATAGGGGCTGTGGCCGCCATCAGGGACTTTGCCAATCCAGTGTCTATTGCCAGACGCTTAAGCCGGGAAAAAGTCAATAGCATGCTGGTGGCCGAGGGGGCTGAGAAATTCGCCCACAAGGAAGGCTTTGAGCGCAAAAATATGTTGACAGACAGAGCTAAGGCACATTACAGGAAGCGGGTAAAGGAGATGTCTGCCGAGGCAGCAGCTAAGGAGCTTAAACCTTATTCCGGCCATGACACCGTGGGTATGGCCTGCCTGGATGGAAGTGGCAAGATGACGGCAGCCACCTCAACCAGCGGACTATTTATGAAGAAAAAGGGCAGGGTAGGCGACTCTCCTATATCCGGTTCCGGCTTCTATGCCGACAGCAAGAAAGGAGCCGCCTGCGCCACCGGCCTGGGAGAGGATCTGATGAAAGGCTGTATTTCTTATGAAATCGTCCGGCTTATGGGGGAGGGAATGCATCCGAAAGAAGCCTGTGAGACAGCGGTGAACCGACTGGATCAGGAACTTCGGGAACGTCGGGGCGAAGCCGGTGACATATCCCTCATTGCCATGAATCCGAAAGGAGAGTGGGGTGTCGCTACAAATATCGAGGGATTTTCTTTCGCAGTGGTCACGGAGGAACTGGAGCCAACGGTTTACTTAGTAACCCGTGGGGAGAACGGTCACTGCACTTATGAGAAAGCCTCAGAGGAATGGATGGAAAATTATATGAAGACGCGCATGGCGCCCATAGAGGAATAAAATATGGGATATGGAACGATTGAAAATGAATCAGATAAGAAGATACTGGACTGCATAGACCGATTAAAGGACCGGTTAATCAGCAGTGTTCTGGAGCTGGTGCGCATTGACAGTGTGGAAAGGGAGGCCTGTGATGGGGCTCCCTTTGGCACTGGTGTAAAGCGCGCATTGGAATTCGCCCTGGATATCAGCGGGCAGCTGGGATTTGACACCATGAACTTCGATCATTATATGGGATATGCCCAGTATGGTATAGGAGAAGACTATGTCTGCGCCATCGGTCATGTGGATGTGGTTCCGGCGGGAGAGGGCTGGAGGCAGCCGCCTTTCAGCGGTTATCTGGAAAACGGAGTCATCTACAGCAGGGGAGTGTTGGACAATAAAGGACCAATTATGGCATGTCTCTATGGCTTGGCAGCCATTAAGGAGGCCGGATTTGCTCTTAAGAATCCGGTGCGCATCATATTCGGATGCGACGAAGAATCCGGATTTGAGGATCTGAAGTATTATCTCTCCAAGGAGAAACCGCCACTTTACGGATTCACACCGGACTGCAAGTATCCGGTGGTGTACAGTGAGCGGGGCAGAGCCGTGGTGCGGATAACAGGCAGTATGGAGCAGTTGGAGACATTCTTTGAGTTTGTAAACAAATATTTTATTGGAGCCAGGAATACAGGCGACCGGTTGGGAATTGACTTCTGCCACGAAGAATATGGCATGATGGAGATGCGGGGATATAAGCTGAGCGTAGTTACGGACAGTCTGTGCGGTGGGAGACAGGCGGCATTTGATGTGACATTAAGCTATCCGGGAGGCGTTACCATAGAGGAAATCATGAAGCGTATCGGCGGAAAGGCCGGGGAAGAGGGGCTTAAGGCTGAACTTATACAGAATTTTGACCCGGTAGTATTCCCAAAGGATACGCCTATGGTTAAGGCCATGCAGGAAAGCTATGAACTGGTCACGGGGATGGATGGGACTCCTGTAACCACCACAGGCGGTACTTATGCCAAGGCAATGCCTGGCATTGTCCCCTTTGGCCCTAGTTTTCCTGGTCAGAAGGGGATCAGCCACAATCCCAATGAGTGGATGAGTGTGGAAGATCTGATGACCAATGCAAAGATCTATGCACTGGCGCTGTACCGTTTAGGGCAATTATAACTTATGGAGTAGCATTCCCATATGGTTATGCTGCTTTTTGACAACATTGGGGAGTCGGGAGAGAGGGGAGGAAAAAAAACTGTTGCTAAATAGATGAGAAGTCTATATAGCAGCAGCTTTTTTTATTGTAGGGTAAATTGTACGATTCTTATTGATAGTCAGCAAGATTTCAGATAAAATGAGTCTGTACCCTGTTTTTTTCAGTTATGAAGCACAGCAGCCTGCGAAAGCTTAGGAATGTGCAGAAGGAGCGCTTATGGTTAAAATCGATTGCCTGGGTGATATGTGTCCGGTACCTGTTTTGAGATTAAAAAATGTTATGGATTCCATAAAAAACGGTGAGGAATGTATGTTGGTTACGGATCACAGCTGTACAATTACTAATATTAAATCTTTTTGTAAGGCCAATCATTTGAAATATAAAGCGGAAGAAGTCATTAATGGAGTATGGGAAGTCACTATTTCACTTAACAAATAGTCTCCTTTAATATTGCTTCCATATACTTAATGAGTTTAGATGATTCATAGTTGAGAGGAACACTGGCACCATTTTTTATTGAGTAATATTCATTGTCAAACTCCAGGCATGGACATTCAACAATGCGGAGCTGTTTATTATATAGTTCCTTCTTGATTGCCATGTAAGGGAGAAACGCAAGCCCGAAACCATTAATTGCGGACAGCTTAATGGATTCCGTGGATTCTAGGGCATAAGGAATATGCAGCTGATTGATGCGGACTCCGTTTTTGTTCAGCATTTTATCCAGTACCTGCCTAGTCTTTTGAGCTTTTACCAGCATCAGAAGTGGATACTGATAAAGATCCTGGCAGTCTAACTGGGAAGGAACCTTCATTTTTTCTCCTGCTACCAGAAAAACACGGTCGGTAAATACCTTTTTGGCAGATAAACTTTTATCTTTGGGCTTGCCAATGATGATTCCCATATCGGCAACGCCTTTTGATATTTTCTCCTCTATGATTCGGCTGGACATCATTTCCATATTAAGAGTGTATTCCGGATACTTGTTTTTTACATGGTAAAACGTACATGGCAGGGCATAGGAATATACACAGGGGGAAGCAAGGATATGTACGGTTTTATTTTGATTCTGCGCGTTGGTGATATCAACTAACAGTCTGTCATAGGACGATAAGATCTCAAGAGCACGGTTATAGACAATCATACCGATGTGAGTCGGAATCACGCCTTGATAGTTCCGCTCAAAAAGCCGCGCACTGAATTCCTGTTCCATGACTCTCAGCTGCTGGCTTAATGCGGACTGGCTGATATTCATCTGCTCGGCAGTTTTTGAGATGCTGCCGGATTCCACTATTTTTATAAACATTTTCAGGTTATGAATGTTCATATTACCCCGCCTTTCTGAATTTAACCCCAAACCAGTTAATTGAACTGTTAAAAACTTAACAGTTCTTTTTTGTTCTTTTATTATAGCAAATATAATTCGCTGTGGCTAGTGTGTTAAAATAATGGGTTATAAGTAAATCTTATGACATATCAGATTCTTGATTAACTGGTTTCTGATAAGTGTGGTATAATTTGAATTGTGAATTCGTTATAATATTAACAAATACTATTTTTAAGAAAGGGGGATTTACGTGTCAGAGGTTAACACAAAAGTTAGTGGGGAAAGAGTGCGTAAGCCAAGAAAACCCAAAAAGAGTCAAATCCCATATGCAATTCTGGTCACAATCCTGATTATTGCTTTTGGATCTTATTTGGCAGGAGGAAGCAATAAGCTGCCTGTTTATTGGGGATTCGGCATTGCATTCGGGTATATCCTGCAGCGTTCACGTTTCTGCTTTACAGCAGCATTCCGTGACCCGTGTATAACAGGAAGTACATCCGTAACAAGAGCCGTACTGGTTGCAGTTGCAGTTGCCAGCGTTGGTTTCTGGGCAATCAAGTATGCCGGTATATTGGCAAATGCGGAATCCAATCTCAACATGGTTGGCGTAGCGCCGATCGGTTTGCCCTTGGCAGTCGGTGCAGTTTTATTTGGTATCGGAATGGTAATTGCCGGCGGCTGCGCATCAGGAACCTTGATGAGAGTCGGAGAAGGCTTTACCATGCAAATGCTGTCCTTGGTATTTTTCATTGCAGGTTCCTTCTGGGGTGCACATGATATGAACTTCTGGAGCAAATTCAATACAAATGCGCCGAAGATCTTTTTACCGGACGTGTTTGGCTGGTTTGGAGCAATCGTTGTACAGGGATTGATCATTGTGCTGTTATACATAGCAGCTGTCAAATGGCAGGAAAAGAAAATGGGTAGTGCAGATTAAAATAATTTAAAAATAAAGGAGAAAAATAAAATGGCTGAATTTACATTAGATTGTCTGGGAGAGGCTTGTCCAGTTCCACTTATGAAAACTGAGAAAAAAATCAATGAGATAACCGTAGGAGATGTTCTGGTTGTATCCATCGATCATAGCTGCGCAATGAAGAATATTCCTGAGTGGGCAAGAAAACAGGGACATAACGTAGAAATTGAAGAAGTAGATGATGGAGAATGGGAAATTGTCATCGAAAAGACGAAGTAAATAACTTCTGTGAAAGCGGGTGAATAAATTGAAACAATTTTTTATTAAGCTTGGTGATCATCCCATTTACAAGAAGCTGTTAAAAGAACCCTTAACATACGTGGCCGGTGCTGTTTTGCTTGCAGTTTTTCAAATTGCACATTTTGCAGCTCTGGGCAGCGGCTGGGGTGTAACAAGCGCATTTGCCAACTGGGGCACCTGGATTTACAAGGCTCTTGGCGGTGACGCAAGCGGCTGGGTATATTATGCCACTGAAAAAATGCAGAAGGAACTAAATACCAGCTTTTTAGCAGACGGTGCTTCCATCCGTAACTTGGGCATTGTACTGGGAGCTTTAGCGGCAACGTTATTTGCATCACAGTTTAAGATCAAGAAGATCAAGTCCTTTCGTCAGGTAATAGCGGCAATCCTTGGCGGTTTGTTAATGGGTTATGGAGCAAGACTTGCAAATGGCTGTAATATTGGAGCGTTATTTACTGCAATTGCATCCTTTTCCTTATCCGGATGGGTATTCGGTGGATTTCTGCTTGTAGGAGCTTTTCTGGGAAGCAAATTATTAGCCAAATATTTTATGTAATTGTAATAAGGGGGCGATCAAATCTGATTGCCCCTATATAAATATAAGAATATACAGAGAGGAACAGGTTGCAATGACTAAAAAAACAGAATCATATGACGTTGTAATTATAGGGGGCGGAGCAGCTGGCTTAACTGCAGGAATCTATTGCGGCAGAGCCAAGCTGAAAACATTGATCATAGAAAAGACTCTGGTAGGCGGACTTGCCACATATACCAATGAAATAGAGAACTATCCAGGTTTTCCGGAAGGGGCGACAGGCCTTGGACTGATGGAATTATTTCATAAACAAGCCAAAAAATTCGGTGTGGAGTTTAAATTAACTGATGTTAAATCCGTATCTCTGGAAGGAGATATCAAGGAAGTAGAAACATTCCGTACCATTTACCAGGCAAAGGTTGTAATTGTCGGAAGCGGCGGCAAGCCACGTTTGACCGGTGCAAAAAATGAGGACTTATATCTTTACGACAAAGGGATTTCTTTCTGTGCCACCTGTGATGCAGCGGCTAACACCGGAAAGACCGTTATGGTAATCGGAAGCGGAGATGCAGCCATTGAAGAAGGAATATTCTTAACCAAATTTGCTGATAAAGTCATGGTATCTGTCATGCATGAGGAAGGCAAAATGGACTGCAACGAGATTGCCAAGGCTCAGGCTCTGTCAAATCCCAAAATGGAATTTATCTGGAATACGGTTGTGGACAGTTTTGAAGGAGACGAAAGACTGAACACGGTGGTGTTAAAAAATGTGAAGACAGAGGAAAAAATCCCTGTACCTGTGGACAGCTGCTTCCTGTTTATCGGCTATCTGCCAAATACAGAAATATTCCGTGACATTCTGGACATGAACCGTGGCGGTTATCTGATAACAAATGAACGGATGGAATCAAATATCCCCGGAGTATTTGCAGTAGGAGATGTTCGTGACAAATACTTAAAGCAGGTTGCAACCGCTGTGGGAGACGGAGCCGTTGCCGGATACGGTGCAGAAAAGTATGTATCGGAAAGTGAAATATTCGAAAAGCAGATCATGAATGAAGGAAAATCTTCTCTGGTATATATTTATAATGCTATCGATTCCCATGCAAGAGAACTGCTTCCGATTTTCAAAGAGTTTGAACAGAATCATAGCGACATCCGTGTATCCTGTATCGACATTTATAAATCAGATGGCATTGCAAAAAGGCTTGCTGTTGAGAATACTCCCTGCATCGTCTGGATTAAAGATAATCAGATTATGGAGAAGTATTATGGTGAGATAACTCCGGAGCATATAAACAGCATTTGCAAATAGGAAAAATACAATTAAACAGGTTTTTATCGAGACGAATCATAAGATAAAAAGAAAAATGCCCCAAAATTTAATTTTGGGGCATTTTTCGTACTTAGGGTTAAGCTGTTAACAACACATCGCTAACAGCTAAACTGTTATTTCCGCATTGCCATCCATAGCTTGACACCTCCGTCTATAATGATGTGTTTTTGAACACAATGTTATTATGAGCATTATCTAAAAAAATATGATGGAAATATTTAGAAAATAAAAAATGCAGAGACAGACAGCAAATTAAGTTGTCAGACTTTGTTTAACCTCATCAAATATCGGAGCGGATTTCAAAAATAAATAGACTGCAAAAGAAAAACTCTGAACTTATTAACTTTCGACATCTTGCGTGATATACTATATTTTATCACATTTGGCAATGATTTCAGGAATAAGATTATATTGGAAGCAGAGGAGAATGATGAAACTTTATAGCAAATATTTCAGAAGATATAAACAGCCGTTTTTCATAGCCGTTTTGTGCGTGACGCTGGAAGCGGTCTGTGATTTGCTGGGACCTACGCTGATGTCACATATCGTAAACAGCGGAATTGAAAAGGGCTCTCTGACAAAAGTTTATTACTGGGGCATACTGATGCTCATTGTAACTCTGATCGGTGCTTGCTTTGCCGTTGCACGAAATATATTGGCAAGCAACGTTTCTCAAAGAATGGGGGCGGATTTACGAGCAGACTTATTTGAAAAAATCATGTCTTTCTCGGAAGTAAGTGCGGATAAGGTTGAAAGCGGCTCACTCATAACCAGGATGACAAATGATACTTCTCAAATTATACAATTTGTAAATGGAATGATGCGTATTTTTCTTAAGGCCCCTGTTGTCTGTATCGGCAGCATGATACTGGCAAGCCTGCTCAATCTCCGGCTCAGTCTCATTATATATGGAGTAGTAGCTGTCGTTACCATATTAATTTACTTTAGTATGAAAATCAGCTATCCACGATTCTATCAGCTGCAAAAGGCTATGGATCAAGTGAATTCAAAGGTACAGGAATATTTGATCGGTGTCCGGCTCGTTAAAGCGTTCGGTACGTTTGGGAAGGAAACAGATAAATTTGATGAGGCCAATCAGAATTTAATGCAGAAGGGAATCGCTTCCCAGATGGTTATAACAATTATTTCACCTCTTTTAACACTGGCTGTGGGCATCGGAACCGCTGTTGTGATTTATATTGGAAGCAGCCTGTTTACGATGAACTTAGCGAATACCGGAGATATTACGGCATTTACAATCTATATGGCACAGATACTTACCTCTCTGATTATGATAACCAATGTGTTTACCATGTTTGTCCGCACCAAAGCTTCTACGGCTCGGATCGGTGAAGTGTTTGACTGTGAAGAAGATTGTTTAAGAAACAATGAAAATAGAAAACTAAGCGGGAAAATCACCTTTGAAAATGTTACCTTTGCCTATCCAAACGGCAGTGGGGTTCCGGCAATCAAAGATCTTTCCTTCTCCGTAAACAGCGGGGAAAGCCTTGCGATTATCGGCCCCACCGGGAGCGGAAAATCAACAATCACCTGGCTGCTTCTTCGTTTTTATGATGTGGACAGAGGAAAAATAATTCTGGACAATTACGATATAACGATGCTGGGCGCAGATGAGGTACGAAGTAATGTAGCGGTGGTTCCCCAGAAACCAATGCTGTTTTCGGGATCAGTAGCGGATAATCTTAAATGGGGGGATAAACTCGCCGACATTGATGAACTGCGGCATGCAGCGGAAAAAGCACAGGCGGATTTTATCATGCAGATGCCTGATGGCTATGACAGTATTCTTGGAAGCGATGGAGTTAATTTATCCGGAGGACAGAAGCAGCGTCTTTCCATTGCCAGGGGGATACTGAAAAAAGCTTCTATACTGATTTTAGATGACGCAACCAGTGCCCTTGATGCCGTTACGGAGTCAAAGGTACGGGAAGGTCTTAAGAATAAAGAGTTTAATCAGACTCTGATTATGATCACACAGCGCTGCGGAACAGCTATGTCGGCGGATAAGATTCTGGTAATGGAGAATGGAAGGAACGTGGGATTTGGCACACATGAAGAATTAATGGAGTCCTGTGAAGTCTACCAGGATATCTATCACACGCAGATTGAAAGCGGTAGGGAGGCATAACGTATGGCAGAAAAATACAGTCAGCAACAGCCAAAAGTACCGTCGATGGGGCAGCGGTTTGGGCACGGAAGAGATCGTTTCGCCCCAACTGCAAAACCACGAAATGCAAAAGGAACGTTGATTCGGATTGTTAAAATCTATATGCGGTGGGGGAAGACCATATTTGCAGCAATCTTTTTGACCGTCATCTCTTCTTTGATATCAGTATCGATTCCATATTATGTGGGTAAGGCATTCAATACCTTTGATATCACGAATCGGAGTGTGGACTCCGGCAAGCTGGTTTCACTTCTTGCAATCATATTAAGCTTCTATCTGTCCAACTGGCTGCTTAATTTATTAAACGGAGTCATGATGCTGCGCGTCTCCCAGAAGCTGGTTTTCACGCTTCGTACTGAATTTTTTGAGAAAATGCAGAAACTTCCCCTTGGATTTTATGATACACGGTCTCATGGAGATACCATGAGCAGAATTACAAATGACGTGGATAATATCAGTTCTACCATAGCACAGACAACGACACAGCTGATCTCCAGCGTCTTAACGCTTGTGGGTTCTTTGGCTATCATGATTCGTTTGAATCTGCCCCTTACCTTTGTGGTTTTGCTGTGCGTGCCGCTGGTTTCTTTATTAACAAAAACGATTGCAACCAAAAGCCGTGCTTACTTTTTGGCACAGCAGAGAAGCCTTGGAGCACTAAACGGTGTCATCGAAGAGAATATTCTTGGTTTAAAAATGGTAAAGGCCTTTGACAGACAAGAAGATGTCATTTTGCAGTTTAAAGAAATCAACGAACACTTATGTGAAAGCAGCAGCAAAGCCCAGGTTTGGTCAGGGTATATGATGCCGTTAATGAATGTCATTAATAATTTTGTATTTGCTGTGGTTGCGATCTTAGGTGGTATTCTATCAGTAAGCTATGGCCTGAAGGTAGGTACCGTTGTGAGCTTTTTGAGTTATTCAAAGCATTTTGCACAACCGCTGAATTCGGTGGCAGGTATGTTTAATACGATACAATCTGCACTGGCTGGAGCCGAGCGGGTTTTCGAAATATTGGATTATGAGGAAGAAACCGAAGATCATATCGATGCAGTGGAAATGCAGCATCCAGTTGGAGAAGTTTCCTTTCATAATGTGTGTTTTTCTTATGACAAAACAAAGCCGATTCTAAAAGATGTAAGTTTTCATGTAAATCCTGGTGAGGTCATTGCATTAGTCGGAGAAACCGGTGCCGGTAAAACAACGATTGTCAATCTGTTAACACGGTTTTATGATGCGGACAGCGGTGAAATCATGATTGATAAAGTACCAATCACTCATATCAAACGGGACAGTTTAAGAAGATGCTTCTCCGTTGTGCTTCAGGATACCAGCCTGTTCAGTGGTACGATCATGGATAATATCCGTTACTCTAAGAACGATGCCACGGAGGAAGAAGTGATTCAAGCGGCGAGAATTGCCCATGCCCATGACTTTATTGATAAACTTCCAAAAGGTTATGCCACGAATGTCTCCGCCGCCACAGATAATTTAAGCCAGGGACAGAGACAGCTGATATCCATTGCAAGAGCAGTTCTTTGTGACTGCCCGATTTTAATCCTTGATGAAGCAACAAGCAGTGTTGATACTAAGACGGAGAAAGAGATACAAAAGGCTTTGGTCAGTCTCATGCAGAACCGGACCAGCTTTTTGATCGCCCACCGTCTTTCAACTATCCGCGATGCGGACCACATTATGGTAATTGGTGACGGGCAGATATTGGAAAGCGGGAATCACCAAAGCCTGATGAACGAGCACGGTCGGTATTACGAAATGGTTATGAGTCAGATGGGTAAGCTATGAGATAATAGAAACAGATAATAAAACGGCCCTGATTAACTTAGGTTAATCAGGGTTTTCCCTATCAATAAGTTTTGCTTGAATGTATTCGCTGGGAGTCAGCATCGTATACTTTTTAAAAACAGTAGAGAAATAGCTGCTGGTATTAAATTTCAACTGCATGGCCACCTCTGTTACAGGAATATTTTTGAGAAGCAGTCCTTTTGAACAGTTGATTTTTTTCTTATTGATATAATTTCGCGGTGAGATGCCTACGATCCGCCTGAATTTCTGCTTAAACTGCGAGACGGACAGATTACAGATTCCAGCCAGGGTATGCAGTGATAATTCTTCCGTGACGTGCTCCTCGATATACCGGACGGCTGCTTCGATATCATGGGTCAGATAATACCGGTCCTCTTTGGAGGCCGCGATCATTAACTGGAAGAAGATAATCAGAAACCCGGCAATCAGCAGTTGGTTTCCATTGGACAAGGCCAGCTCGAAGGCTTTTTCAATCAGAGGGCGGGTTTCCTTGATATCCGTGGATATAATATGCCTATTTATGCTTTTCAAATCACGGATTAGTTGTTTTGCAGTTTCCTCATTTAAAAATAATAAGTTTTTCGGATCACTGATATCGACTTGGAGCCAGTATTGCTCGCTCAAGGAAATGGGAACTTCGTTTGTGCTGTGAACTTCGTCAGGAAAAGAGATAAAAACATTTCCACCGGAGACTTCATATTCGGATTCCTTTGTAAAGAAGGAGATGCTTCCTTTGGATATAAAAGTAAATTCAATCACATTTTCATGATAGTGGGGTAAAAGAGGAAAGGTCGCGTTGTGGATATTATGCGTGGCAAACAGCCGTATACCTGGTATGTTCAATTCCTGGTGTGTCAGGACGATACGGTCTTCTGAACAGAAATATTCGTCACACAAGTTAATCGGTGAATCCATGGCTTTACCTCCCT
Organism: Lacrimispora celerecrescens; assembly: GCF_000732605.1. Lineage (GTDB taxonomy): Bacteria > Bacillota > Clostridia > Lachnospirales > Lachnospiraceae > Lacrimispora > Lacrimispora celerecrescens_B. The sequence continues at coordinate 19,602 of NZ_JPME01000044.1, forward strand.
GAGATTTCAAAATTGTACAGTATTCAAATTAAATTGTAATATAAAATTGCAATTGTTTCAATACCAATATAGAAAGATGTGAATCTAATAAAAGAACGAGCCGCAGCAGCATAGATTTACCTCCATGCTGCTGCGGCTCTAACCAACGGCAAGTTTTTGTATTATTAGAATGCTTAATTGTAAAAACCGGTATGTCCTGATATAATGGATTGACCAGAAAGGATCCATCGTATTTGCGTTTGTGAGATTATAGAGAATGAGAAAATGAATTAGGAGAGAAACATAATCTATAAAGAAAATTTTAAATGCTGTTTTCTTGTACATAAGTATAAGAAGCAGCATTTTTTCCTTGCGCTAGACGATCAAACCGGCTGAAAAGACAGATTATGGTCTTTTAGGTCAATTCCTTAAGGACTGCTTCGACATGAACCCGAACATATTGGGAACAGAAAAAGTCCAATTTATAACATCAATGTCCGCTCCTTATTGGATACAGTTATATTTATATTAGGTAATTGGGCGAAAGCGTGTAATTATTCAGCAGAATGATGGCTGGATATATGCCCTGTTACCCTATAATGAGCTTGCGCTGAAGTGTCGATTATTTATATAATGCGAAACATAAGGAAGATAACACATGTCAAATTTATTTCCAGAGCCGATTAGCAGCCTTCCAGAAGCAGAAATGCCTTTTTCCAATTATCAAGCATATCTTTCTCAAGGAGAGGAACACCAAATTATTTTTATACAATTTAATGAGGATGTTGATTTTCCAGAACACTCGCATGAAAGTCAATGGGGTATTGTGCTTGAAGGCAAGATTGAACTAACGATAAATGGTGTTAAAAACATTTATACTAAAGGCGATAGGCACTTTATTGAAAAAGATGTGAAGCACTCCGGAAAAATATTTGCTGGCTATGCTGATATCACTTTTTTTAGTCAAAAGGATAGGTACATTACAAAGCCGAAAGTGCAAAAATAAGCAACTTGCGTAGATGCTGGTTATGAGCATAACCCTTGCTACGCTAAATTAGCATTTAACGTATTAATGTACATTGGAAATTTAATATTGATAGTTAGTAATTTTGGTGTTATTCTACTCATAAATATTTATTTCAAAATTATTGGGGGAGTCGAAATGAAAGTGGGAGAAGTATGTTTATTGACAAATGATGTTATCCGATTATCAAATTTTTATAAAATATTATTTGATATCGATAATGGCAGTGATGATAATAATCATCAATTTATCATATCGGAGGATACAACACTGACTGTTTATAATGACGGGATAGAGCGAGAAGCGAACCTACATAACATCTGTATTGCTTTTACAGTCGATGATGTAGATGTAGAGTTTAAGAGATTAAAAGCACTTGGTATCCAGATTATTGAACCCCCCACCGTAAGACCGTGGGGTGCAAAGAATATGAGCTTTTTAGACCCCGATAATAACTTGATAATTTTTAGGTGTTTTCCTCCAAAAATAGAACAATAAGCAAACTAACTATCAGTTATTAAGCTGGTAGTTTTTTATTGTAGTAAATCCAGAAAATCAGAATTTACTGGGCTTTACCGGGGCAAAGAGCAAAATCACGCCGCTGGGTTGTGGCGGTTGTAGTCGGCCCGTAACATTTTAAATCCTAAAACTGGAGGGATATATAAATGAAAAATTTTGATGTAAAAAGTTTAGTAGCGGGGGTCATCATAGGAACGCTGGGGATAACGACCGTATTTGCGGCAACGGGTATTAAGTCCGTGATTTTGAGCAATACGAAAGTTACGCTTAACGGAGATTCTTTACCACTTAGTAAATCCTTAATTTCGGTTACAATGGATAATGAGCAAAACGCGATTTTGTATGTCCCGGCAAATGAATTGCTTGAAAAGCTCGGATATACAGTAAATTATAACGGCGTAAAAAATACGGTTGATTTAATTCCCGGTAACAACAGTTCGCATGAAGTTAATGGCGACATCATATCCGAAGGGAATGTCGTTATGAATTTAACCAATAATACCAACCAAATGAATATAGCTGAATCTGGCTCATTCGAAGCGGAAAATAATCAAACATTAACCTTAAATGTTACCTCGGATATTAAGGGTGGGTCGGTAGATCTATTCTTATTTGACCCGAATGGTAAAGAACAGCGCATTACAATCGGCTCCGCTAACATAACTAAAGAGATAGCTTTGAAAAAAGGAGTTTGGCAGTATAATTGTTCCGGTGTATTCAAAGATGGCGGGAACGTAAAGATTGTAGGTATAATCAAATAGAAAGTCAAGATAGACAATAAGTAAATAGGATACTCTATCAAAAGTATCCATGAGATTTTATCTCCACGTCAAATTCTAGTTTGCCAATTGGGGAAATATCAATTTAATAATGTTGATCACAAACTACTAACTAACAGTATGAACCGCTCCCTGTCAAGAAAACTGGAATTTGAAGGAGAAATATTAATGGACATAAATCAATTTGTAATTCAGTATTGGGATCATATTGCTGCTCAAAACGAAAAAGAATTGAAAAAGTACTTTCACGAAAATGCTTGTATCCGTTGGCATAATACAAATGAGCAATTTAATGTTAGCGAGTTCTTGCGTGTCAACTGTGACTATCCTGGAAGTTGGAGTGGCGAAGTTGAACGAATAGAACACATCGGAAATACTATTATTACCGCTACTCATGTTTGGTCAGAAGAAAAGTCTTTTCATGTGACTTCTTTTTTAAAAATGGCAGAAGAGAAAATAAAGGGATTGGACGAATACTGGGGTGATGATGATTCAGCCCCTCAATGGCGAATAGAAAAAAATATAGGCAAGCCTATCCGATAATTTCCAATTTATCGGGCGGTTTTGAACGCAGGCTGATGGTGGACTTAATAGTAGGAGTATAATCTTAAGCAATATCTAAGATGCCATACCTTCGGAAATAAACAGTCCTGGCATTGCTCACTTAGCTTTTGAAGTGGACGATGTAGAATCTACGTTGGGGAAAATTATCGATGCTGGAGGAAGCAGTGTTGGAGAGTTGGTTACTGCGGCCTACCTGGGGGATCTGAAGGCTGTTTTTATATGCACAAGACCAGGAAGGCAATACCATTGAATTGCATAGTAGGAGAAAAGTAAAAGACTAAGTGTAGGTGACTTCTGCATACTATATGTATAGAGCGGAATTGGTTCAACAATTATAACTGTAGATTATAATATTTTATGCAGCAATGTGGTGAAAAGAGGAGAGAGTTTTGACGAATAGCAGCGTTAAAAAAGAGGCAGGCTGGAAGTATTTATTGCTTTCGATAGGAGCGTTTTTGGGGATTTCATTAGAAGCTGTACATGCTTTTGGTTGGGAACCCATTCTTTATGGAGGAATAACCTTTCAGGAATATGCAACGTGGCAAGCCGTTTTACATTGGGTCATTACCTATTTTACCTGGGCTGTTGCGGGCTATTTGCTTATACGCACTGCAAAATACAGATTGGAATTTGACATATGGGCAAAAGGAGAAAAAATGAGACTGTGGCAACTCCTTGCCGTATTGTTTGGTATTATATTATCTGCGACAATTAGTTATTTTTCTTGGGATGGATTCAAGGTTATAAAAGAATTTACTAATTTAGGCTTGGTAAAATTTTTTTTCCAATACATCTACTACATGGTTGAAACCGCAATGTTTTTGTTGATTATTGTCTTTGGGCAAAAGGCATTGGAAATATGGACAAAAAACCGGAATGTGCCTTGGGGCGGTATCATTTGTGGATTGACTTGGGGGATAGTGCATTTAGTTAGCAGGGGTATTTTTGATATTGAAAACGGTGTGCTTGGCGCAATATTAGGATTTATGTTTGGAGCAGCGTATTTATTGACAAACAGAGATATTAAAAAGTCTTGGCTCATCTTATATTTAATGTTTGCATTGTAAGACAACAGAGAAAATAAGCATTAAGGTAAATTGGCAAGGTTTAAGTTATTGAAGTATAAAAAACTACTAACTATCAACATGATATGCTCCTCCTTGTAGTAGACAGTTTAAATATAAAACTGTTTATACAAGGAGGAGCATATTTTCATGCCTGGAAATAGGAATATAACACCACAAGAAAAAATTAAGGCTGTGAAAGAATTTTTATCCGGGAATGGTTCAGAGTATACCATTGCAGAAAAGTATGGTGTATCACGTAGTGGTTTTAGACGCTGGGTATTAAAATTCTTTTTTTCGATTAATTTATAATAAAACGCAGAGATCGTAGAAACAGATGATAGGAACAAAAGGTAGAACTATTTTCTCACCTCCAAATTAAGCACGTAAAAAATCAAATTGAGTACACGGCAATACAAAGTCGGCGTTCATTATTTTATACTATATGGATATGTTTCCACATCAAGTTAAATCCAGATTAATGGTGCCGCATGCATAGCGGCGGAATGGAGTTCAATTTGAACGAGTTTATTTTTAACAGTATGTTTAAAGATATCAATATCCCCGTTATAGTATGTGAGGCTGGAGATGAAATGATAGTATCCTTTGCCAACAGGGAAGCATACCTGCTTCTTAACCCGTCAATCATTTTGGAGAAACCCGATGCAGATTCCTCCCTGAAGGTTCCTCTCCGCCAATTAATGCGTTTTCAGAATGAAAGGGAACAGGATCATATTCGTCAGACACTGGAACATGCCGGCTCTCTTAGCCAGTACCCATTAAAACTGATATCACCTGAAGAAAGAGTTATTTCTGTTAAAATTGCCGCAAACATTGCATGCCTTGGCGAGTCAAAATATATCATTATATACGTTTTTTATGACGACTCAGACTGCGATTCATCGAATAAATATAATGATATTTTAGCCTACGTTTTGAATACATCCTACCACTCTACGGATATAAACCAGGCTGTGCAGATGATTCTGTCCCGAGTGGGTGAATACATCGATGTCAGCCGTGTGTATATCTTTGAGGATCTTTTTAATAGTTACACGCGCAATACATATGAGTGGTGTGCACCGGGCGTGGAACCTGCAATACAGGATTTACAAAACCTCTGCAAAGATGACTATAGTTACGATATCATTGTGAACCCCTCTGGCCTGTATGTTTCCGATGATGTAAGTACGCTGACGGAAAAGGACCGGGCCATACTGGAGCCACAGGGAATTAAAGCACTTGCTATCCTGCCGTTATTCCAACATGATACGCCAATAGGATTTATTGGCTATGACGACTGTATGAAAACACGGCGTTGGAGCTACAGAGAGTTGATGTTTTTAAAAGGTGTGGGCAGTGTCATATCCTCATTGATTATCAGGCGCAACGAGGAAACGGAGATTATCCGCAGCTACGAGGTACTGCAAACGATCAGCGACAACATTGACTCTATCATCTTTGTTAATGATTTGGAAACCTTCGAACTTAAATTTGTAAACCGGACACTTACGGATCAACTGGGAATTGAATCGGATGGAGTGTTGGGAAGAAAATGCTGGGAGGTGCTGCAAAAGGGAATGGATGGTCCTTGTCCTTTTTGTTCAATTCCCAAGCTGAAATGCAGTGGTTTTGCTCCTAATAAGGGGGTTCTGGAATATGAGCATCAGAATACAATCAACGGCAACTGGTACTGGGTCAAAGATTCAGTCATTCGCTGGGTAGATGGTACTCTGGCTCATTTTGAGGTGGCGATTGATATAACCTTGCGGAAAAAGTGCGAGGAACAATTGCACTATTTTGCTTCAACGGATGCGCTGACTGGCGTATCTAACCGTGAATGGGGCATCAAGATCCTGCAAAAAACGCATGGTTCGCTTCAAATGACGAAACCTGCTGTATCTTTATGCTTTATTGATTTAGATGGATTAAAGTCCATTAATGACATTTTCGGACATGCTGCTGGCGATGAGGCAATTAACAGTGTAGCCCGAGCCATTTCCAAGCGAATCCGCAAGGATGATATGGTTTGCCGGTGGGGTGGCGATGAATTCCTTGTTCTGCTGGGATGCGGTGTTATGGATGCTGATGCTATAATATGTAATATACAAGAAGACTTAAAAGCAAAGGTTCTAGAGGGAACTGGCTCTGCATTATCCTTTAGTTATGGAATCGTCGATTTTACTATGTTTGATAGTGTGGATGCTGCAATCGCCGCTGCTGACAGTTTTATGTACTATAATAAGAATTCCAAACCTTCCCGGATTAAAGACATACGATGAACTGCTCGCAGCCAGGCTGTAAGGAGCCGCCTTAAAAGATAGTTAAAAAGTTGTCAGAATTATTCTAAAAGGTTGTGTAAAAAATGATTGACAGTGCCAAAATACTCTGATAATATCAATAATAAATAACGGATGATGAATCAGAGAGAGAGCACAAATCTGTGCCGCCGAAGGGGAAGGCAGAAACTCTCAGGCAAAAGGATCGGATTCGGACGTAACTCTGGAGAACATTTATGTACCGACGAAGTTAATCTTTCAGGTAAAAGGACAGAGGCAGACAGGAATATCCAATACGGATACTTCTTTCTGCCTTTTTTTGTGCATATAACGGATGATGTTCCTATATTATCATATAAATTATTTAAGGAGGATTAAACATGGAACTTAAAACACCGCTTTATGAAATTCATCTGAAGTATCACGGTAAAATGGTCCCTTTTGCCGGGTATCTTCTGCCTATCCAATATGAAGAGGGCATCATAAAGGAGCATATGGCAGTAAGAACGAGGGCAGGGCTTTTTGATGTTTCCCATATGGGAGAAATCATCTGTAAGGGGAAAGATGCACTTGAGAATCTTAATCGTCTGCTGACCAATGATTTTACCGATATGGAGATCGGACAGGCAAGATACAGCCCCATGTGCAATGAGCACGGGGGAACGGTGGATGATCTGATTGTATATAAGAAAAAGGAAGAGGAGTACTTCATTGTCGTAAATGCTTCCAATAAAGAAAAGGATTACCAGTGGATGCTGGAACATAAGTTAGGAGAAGTGGAGTTTGAAGATATTTCCGATAAAATCGCTCAAATCGCCCTGCAAGGTCCCAGATCACAGGAAATACTTATGAAACTCACCTCAGATATACCTGAAAAATACTATCATGCAGTGTTTGATGGAAAAGTGGCCGGAATTCCTTGTATGGTATCCAGAACCGGTTATACAGGGGAAGATGGTTTTGAACTGTATTTAGAAAATCAATATGCTGAGACCATGTGGGAAACACTTATGGAGGCTGGCAGTGAATATGTACTGATCCCATGCGGTCTGGGAGCCAGGGATACTCTGAGGCTGGAGGCAGGCATGCCGCTGTACGGGCATGAAATGAATGATGATATTAATCCTGTGGAAATCGGTCTTGGATTTGCAGTGAAGATGCAAAAGGATGATTTTATCGGAAAAAGCCATTTACCAAATAAAGATTCCCTCACAAGAAAACGAGTTGGCCTAAGGGTAACCGGGCGTGGAATCATAAGGGAACAGGAAGAGGTACTTGCAGAGGGGAAGAAGGCAGGCTTTACAACATCGGGAACCCATTGCCCATATCTGGGCTATCCGGCAGCCATGGCTATTTTAGATAAAGAATATACAGCAGCAGGTACGAAAGTAACGGTAATCGTCCGGGGAAGAGAAGTAGAAGCGGAAGTGGTAACCCTTCCATTTTATAGAAAATCAAAATAACCTACAAGGAAAAGGAGAATTAATTATGAAGGTATTAGGGGATCTGGTTTATACCAAAACACATGAATGGGTGAGATTTGAAGATGAAACAACGGCTTTGGTCGGACTTACAGATCATGCGCAGCAGTCATTGGGAGAACTTGTTTTTGTTAATCTTCCGGAAGAAGGTGACGATACGACAGCCGGTGAAGTATTTGCTGATGTGGAATCTGTTAAGGCCGTTTCCGATGTATATTGCCCGGTAACCGGAGTTGTATCAGAAATCAATGAAGAACTTTTAGACTCACCGGAAAAGATCAATGAGGCTCCTTATGAAGCCTGGTTTGTGAAAATCACCGATATTACGGATAAAGAAGAATTCTTAAGTCCTGAGGAATACGAAGAACTTGTTAAAAAAGACATGGAATAAAGGAGATCTGCATATGGGTTCATTTGTACCGGCAACCGACCATGACAGAAAAGAAATGCTGTCAGCGATCGGAATTGAGAGCATAGAAGACCTTTTTGGGCAGCTTCCTCAGGAGGTTTTATTAAAGGATGGATTGAATCTTCCTAACGGAATGTCTGAAATGGAAGTAAATAAAAAGATGGAAGGCATTGCAGCAAAAAATACGGTGTTTCCAGTTATATTCAGAGGAGCAGGTGCTTACAAGCATTACATTCCTTCCATTGTAAAAAGCGTGATATCCAAAGAAACCCTGTACACCGCCTATACCCCGTATCAGGCGGAAATGAGCCAGGGAATCTTACAATCCATATATGAATACCAGACAATGATCTGTGAGATTACAGGGATGGATGTGGCCAATGCCTCCGTATATGACGGCGCGTCTGCGGCGGCTGAAGCGGTAGCTATGTGCAGGGATAGAAAGAAAAACAGGGCATTTGTTTCCGCAGCGGTTCATCCTCAGGTAATAGAAACCATAAAGACCTATTGTTTTGGAAACGGGATGGAACTTACGGTTATTCCGGAAAAAGACGGTATAACAGATCTGGATTTTCTAAAAGAACATCTGGATAGTCAGGCCGCATGTGTCTACATTCAGAATCCAAATTATTACGGCAGTCTGGAACCGGCAGAAGAGATCGGAAGCATAGCAAAGGAAGCCAATGCCCGCTATATCATGGGAGTGAATCCTATTTCTTTGGGAATCATTAAGACACCGATAGAATACGGTGCTGATATTGCAGTAGGAGAGGGGCAGCCCCTTGGATTGCCGCTATCATTCGGCGGACCATATATTGGCTTTATGGCATGTACGAAAGAATTGATCAGAAAGCTTCCGGGAAGGATCGTTGGGGAAACCGTTGATTCCAATGGAAAAACAGGCTACGTCTTAACCCTTCAGGCGAGGGAACAGCATATCCGAAGAGAAAAAGCATTAAGTAACGTCTGCTCAAACCAGGCGCTTTGTGCATTGGCAGTGTCCGTCTATTTATCTGCAATGGGGGCAGAAGGACTGAAGCAGACAGCCATTCAATGTATGTCAAAAGCTCATTATATGGCGGAGCAATTGGAAGCAATCGGATATTCGGTTGTAAACCAAGGGGAATTCTTCCACGAATTTGTGACCACTTCAAAAATCCCGGCTGAACAGGTGATGGGGAAACTGGAAGAACATGGAATTCTTGGCGGCTATCCCTTAACCGGAGAAAGAGCCGGACAAATCTTATGGTGCTGCACGGAAATGAATGCTAAGGATGACATTGACCGTGTCATTGGCATTCTGAAGGAGGTGTAAGGTTATGCTGATATTTGAAAAGGGACAGGAAGGAAGAATGATGACCATTCTGCCGGAATGTGATGTGCCGGTAAGCCTGCCGGAAGAAGGCAGCTTGAGAAAAAAGAGCATGCACCTTCCCCAAGTGTCTGAAAATGATATAAGCAGACATTATACAGAAATAGCGAAAAAGGCATATGGTGTCAATGACGGCTTTTATCCTTTGGGCTCTTGTACCATGAAATACAATCCCAAGATCAATGAAGATACAGCAGCTCTTCCTGGCTTTAAACAAATTCATCCGCTGCAGCCGGAGCATACGGTGCAGGGTTGTATGGAAGTATTAAAAACAGCAGAGCAATACTTATGTGAGATCACTGGAATGAGCCGTATGACTTTCCAGCCGGCAGCAGGAGCCCACGGTGAATTTACCGGACTTTTGCTGATAAAAGCATATCACGAAAGCCGCGGTGACAATAAAAGAACAAAGATCATCGTACCAGATTCCGCCCATGGAACCAATCCTGCCAGTGCGACAATGGTGGGCTATTCGGTAATCAGTATCCCATCTGCGGAAGACGGCGGAGTGGATTTGGAGGAATTAAAAAAAGCAGTCGGGGAAGATACAGCAGGACTGATGTTAACCAATCCCAATACATTAGGTCTTTTTGATAGAAACATACTGGAGATTACAAAAATCGTTCATGAAGCCGGAGGACTGAATTACTATGACGGAGCAAATTTAAACGCCGTTATGGGCATGATCAGACCAGGTGACATGGGATTTGATGTGGTCCATTTAAATCTTCATAAGACGTTTTCTACCCCTCACGGAGGCGGTGGCCCGGGCAGCGGACCAGTTGGCTGCAAGGATCTCCTGGCTGAGTTTTTACCCGGCAGCATGGTAGAGGAAGAGGAAGGATACGTATTTAAACATCCGGCACATACCATCGGACAGGTGAAAAGCTTTTACGGTAACTTTTTAATTGTGGTCAGAGCTATGACGTATTTATTTATGCTTGGAAAGGAAGGGGTTCCGGAAGCCTCAAAGCATGCCGTATTAAACGCCAATTACATGATGGCGCAATTAAAGGATGTATATGATATGGCTTACCAGGGACCTTGCATGCATGAATTTGTCATGAGCCTTGCAAGGCTTAAAAAAGAAACCGGTGTATCAGCCATGGACATAGCAAAAGGACTTTTGGACTATGGAATCCATCCACCGACCATGTATTTTCCACTGATCGTGCCAGAAGCGTTAATGGCGGAGCCTACGGAAACGGAATCAAAAGAAACATTGGATAAAGTGATTGCTGTATTACGCAGTCTTCATGAAACAGCAATGACGAATCCGGAAACTCTTCATCAGGCCCCCATCCACACACCGGTCACCAGACTTGATGAAGTTAGGGCTGCCAGAAATCCAAAGTTAAAGCACGAATTTTAGATAAGGAAACAATAAAAGATGATACAGGAAATTAAATATATAGACGGAAGCAGTTATGATCCGTATCTGAATCTTGCTATTGAGGAGTATTTATTAGAAAATGCAGGTCGGGATACCTGTATCTTATACCTTTGGCAGAATGAAAATACTGTTGTAATCGGTAAAAACCAGAATCCATGGAAGGAATGCAGGATCCGGGAATTGGAGCAGGATGGCGGTCACCTGGTGAGAAGGCTTTCAGGAGGCGGCGCCGTATTCCATGATCTTGGTAACCTGAACTTTACGTTTCTTGTTAACAAGAATCATTATGATCTGGATAAACAGCTTGAGGTTATTTTGAGCGGGGTCAAAAAACTGGGAATCCATGCAGAAAAATCAGGACGAAATGATATTACCGTATCAGACAGGAAATTTTCCGGCAATGCCTTTTATACCAGAGGGGAAAAGTGCTATCATCATGGGACCCTGTTGGTTCATGCGGATATGGAGAAGCTTTCCAAATACTTACAGGTTTCAAAGGATAAGCTGGCATTAAAAGGAGTGGACTCCGTTAAATCCAGGGTAACCAATCTTTCTGAATACCGGGCTGACTTAACCATTGATATGCTAAAGGAAAAGCTTCTGGAGGCATTAGAGGAAACTTATGGATGTAAGGCGGTTTTCTGCAGGCAGGAGGATTTAGACCAGGAAGCATTGTCAGAGGGAAGAAAGAAGTTTTCTTCCTGGGATTGGCTGTACGGGCGTAACATGGATTTTCAATACGAACTGTCAAAACGCTTTGTTTGGGGAAATGTGATCTGGCAATTTCAGGTAAACAGCGGGATCATACAGGATCTGCAATTATTTTCAGATTCCATGGAACCGGATCTTATGGACCGGATCCCCAGGTATATAAAGGGTAGCAGATATGAGAATGAAGATATCTGCAATAAGCTGGATCAAGTGCCTGCAGAAACCCAGGCCCAGTCGGCCATGATAAAAGACTTAAAAGAGTTTTTTGCTGCTGCAGAATTATAAAGACCAGGGAGGGATAGGATGGAAGAACGATACGATCTGCTTGTTATTGGTGCAGGTCCCGGAGGATATGTAGCGGCCATAAAGGCTGCAAAGCTGGGAATGAAGACGGCTGTGATAGAAAACCGGGAAGTAGGCGGTACCTGTTTAAACCGAGGCTGCGTTCCTGCCAAGGCCATGCTGCACGCTGCTAAATTATATCAGGAGGTTCTGTCAGGAGAGAGATTCGGAATCATCTCAAAAGAGGTGAGCTGTGATTATGGAAAAGTGATGTCCTATAAAAATGAAACTTCCGAAAGTCTCAGACTGGGTGTGGAACAGCTTCTTAAGGGAAATAAAATTGATCGGATACACGGAACGGGAACGCTGACCAAGGATGGAACGGTCAGGGTCAAGACAGAGGAAGGGGAAGAACTCCTTCAGGCGAAGCATATCCTGCTGGCAACAGGATCAAAGCCAGCTATTTTGCCGATAGAAGGAATCCGTCTTCCCGGAGTCATGACCAGCGATGAGTTGTTTCAGCTTGATCATGTACCGGAAAGCCTGATTATTATAGGCGGCGGAGTTATCGGGGTGGAGTTTGCCACCGTATTCGCTTCCTTTGGCTCCAAGGTCACATTACTGGAGGCGGAAGAGAGACTTCTGCCTGGTCTGGATAAAGAAATCTCACAGAATTTAAAGCTGATATTGAAAAAGAGAGGCGTTGACATCCATACCAAGGCATTTGTCCGAAAAATTGAAAAAGAGGGCAAAGATTTCATCTGTACCTATGGGGAGATGGCAAAAGACAAAGAAAAGATCGAGGTCATAAAGACGCCGTACCTGCTTTCTGCCACCGGACGTATTCCCAATACGGATGGACTGTTTGAAGAAGGGACTTCACTGGAAATGAACCGGGGAAGGATTGTGGTGAAGGAGAACTTTGAAACAAGTATGCCGGGTGTGTTTGCGATCGGAGATGTGATCGGAGGCATTCAGCTGGCCCACGCTGCAAGCTCCCAGGGCATCTGCGCTGTGGAACTTATGAACGGGGTAGAGCCCTCCATCGATCTGTCGGTAATTCCGTCATGTGTTTATACGGATCCAGAGATTGCATGTGTCGGAATAACAGAAGAGGAAGCAAAAGGGAAAGGGATCGAGACCATTACCGGTAAAACCTTAACCCACGCTAACTGCAAATCATTTATAACAAAGGAAGAGAGAGGCTTTGTTAAAGTTGTAACAGATAAGGAAACAGGCGCATTGCTGGGAGCACAAATGATGTGCGCCAGAGCTACGGATATGATTGGAGAGATGGGAACTGCCATTACCAACAAACTTACTGCAGAGCAGCTTTTAAAAGCCATGCGGGCTCATCCTACTTATAATGAATCAGTAGGGGAAGCGCTTGAGGATTGTATTGGCGGAGCGATTCATGCGCTGCCCCGCAGGTAATTCTCCTGGTAAAAAGAAAGGTTAAATAATAAAGGTACATTTTCTATTATGAAGATGTACCTTTATTTGTTTTTAAACTCCACTATGTTATAATGGTTTAGCAGAAAATATCATGCAGCCCCTCCATTGTTTCGGTAAACTAAAGAAAACGAATACAAGGAGGAATCAACATTATGCTAAAATTACAAACCTACACCGCAGAGCTTGCCGGAACAAGCTATGAAATTGGATATCAGTTCGGAAAAATGACCGCTGCAATCCCGCAGCTGCAAGCAACCCATACTGCCGAAATAGAGGGCTTTGGCCTAAAGCAGGTTGAGGAAGCGGCAAAACTTTTTGACCGCTGGTGTCCCGGTCTCACAGAAGAACTTTGCGGTTTTGCCGATGCGCTAAAAGTAAAACCTGAGCAGGTATTTTTTTACGGAATGACTTATCTGCTTCCCCGGTGCAGTCATATTGCACTGCTGCCAAGCCGCACTGCCGATAGGAAACCCCTGCTTGCCCGTAACTATGAGTTCAGTCACGAAGCTGAGGATTTCTGTCTGATTAAAACCAGTGTCACAGGAAAATACTCGCATATGGGGACCAGTGTACTCCACTTCGGACGGGATGATGGATTTAACGAACACGGCCTTGCTGTCACGATGAGTTCCTGTGGCTTTCCGGTAGGGGCTCTTCCCTATATGCGATCGCCGAAACTCAAAGGTCTCCAGTTTTGGGCGGTTACCCGTGCTCTGCTGGAAAACTGCAAGGACGTAACCGAATCGCTCAAATATCTGGAAGGGATGCCCATCGCTTATAACTTAAATATGATTCTGCTGGATAAGGCTGGAAATGCCGCTCTGGTAGAAACGTTGGATGGCCGTACCGCTGTCAAGCAGATTGGTCCGGATTCCAAAGAGCAGGAGTTGTATGCTACGAACCATGCGCTTTTTCCAGATCTTCAGTCGATGGAACCCAAGGTAATGGCGCATTCCGCAAGACGGTTCGAATATATCAAAAAACAGATTGCAAATCAAAACGAAGTAACTCAGGTACAGCTTAAGGAAATGCTGCTGGCTAAGTATCCGGATGGCCTATGCTGTCATTACTTCGAGGAGTATTTCGGAACCACCAAGAGCATGGTGATTTCGCCATCAGACGGTATCATTGACCTTTGCTGGGGTGGCCGGTCCGAAAATGGCTGGCATACCTATGATATTACCCAACCGTTGGAAGATGGTATGCAGACGGTGGAGATTAATTTAGAGAAAGCGGCACCAGGCACTTATGATTGGCAGCCGTTAACTTAAAAGCAGAAGGAGGATTGCTGTGAATTATAGAAAATCATTGGAGCAGGCGGTTATATATATTGAAAACCATCTGGGATACAATATTAAGGTCGAGGATGTGGCAAAGGCAGCCGGATATTCTTATTATCATCTGAATCGACAATTCACAGCGATCCTGGGTGAAAGCATAGGCAGCTACATCAAGAAGCGACGTCTAGCTGACGCATCCAAGAAGCTTCTCTATTCAGACCTTAAAATAATAGATATAGCCATTGAATACGGCTTTGATTCTCCGGAAGCTTTTAGCCGTGCATTCAAAGCTATCTATAAGGTCAGTCCTCAAAGTTATCGTCAAAACCGCCTGGACATCTTCATTGGCGGGAAAGAACGCCTGGATACAGGATTGTTGGATCATCTGGTCCGCAATGTGACGGTTCATCCGCGGATCGTTGAACTGCCGGAGATCAGGGTCGCGGGGATTCGGGGAGAAACGACCTTGCGGGACAACCGCCTGCGGGAACTGTGGGATAGGACTAATTCCCTATATAGTCAAATTCCCAACCGAATCCCAGGCGGGAGATCCTTTGGTATCTGCGAGGCATGTGCAGAAAACACGCTGTACACCATGAATGAGGATATCCTTTTCACTGAAGTGGCGGGAACGGAAGTTTCGTCTTTTGAGGGGCTAACCGAACCCTTTGTGCAGAAGGTAATCCCTGGGGGGCGCTACGCGGTTTTTACACACCGAGGTACTTTGCGGATGCTGCCTCAGACCTTTGACTACATCTGGGGCACATGGTTTCTCACTACGAAAGAAGAATTAGACTGGCGGGAGGACTTCGAGCTTTATGATGAACGCTTCCTTGGATATGACCATCCGGACTCTGAGGTGGATTTGTATATTCCAGTGAGATAAACAGCTACGGACAACAGATGGTATTTTGCAGGGAGCGATTTAAAAAAAAAATATTGACATAGCCTTCTCATAGGAGTATATTGAACTTAGTTCATTTGAACAATGTTCATTTAAACAACGTTCAAAGGAGGTGTCGGATATGAAACCATTTATAGTAAAAAAACAATGTTTATTATTGATTGCAGGCTGTGTATGGATGTTTGCAGGCTTTATGGTCATGAAAACGGGCTATCCTTTATTACAAAAGTCTACTTCATTAGGACTTATTCTTTTAGGTGCTTCTATCATATTTTTATTTTTTTATTTAAAGATTTTTTCAAAATTAGTACGAAGGCATGAGATAAGAATTAGAGGTTACGAGGAAGATAAAGTGGCTTTTTGGAAGTTTTTTGATAGAAAGCAGTATGTCATTATCGCTATCATGATGAGCGGAGGCATTTTAATTAGATATTATCATCTAGTTCCTAATTGGTTTATTGCATTTTTTTATTCAGGATTGGGATTTGCACTTTTTTCCTGTGGAACTAGGTTTGTAGCTAGATATATTAAATTTGAAAGGGCGTGATTTTATGAACGGATTATTAGTGAGTGCAATTGTTACAATATCCCTGGCTTTGGTATTTTATACAATTGGTGTTTGGAGTGAACATAAAGAAAAAGTTTTAAAGAAAATACACGCAGTATACTTTGGTTTAGGTCTGATCTTCGATACGACAGGGACTACTTTAATGTCGATCATTGCTGGAAAGAAAGATATCTCTAATTTAACCACATTTTATATCCATAGATTTACTGGTGGTTTAGCAATCATGCTTATGCTAGTTCATTTCCTATGGGCAATTTATGTACTAATAAAAGGATCAGAAAAAGCGAAAGAGAATTTCCATAGGTTTAGTGTGATTGTTTGGGGATTTTGGTTAATCCCATATTTTGTTGGTATGTTTATGGGAATGAGAGGCTAGTTAAATAAAGTTTATTTAATAAGAAAGAAGTAGGTAACGAAATGAAGAAAGTTGATGTGAGCAGAGAAGATATCTTAAAAATAGGGTTGGAACTGCTAACTTCAGGAACTGTCAGGACTTTGACTTTGAGAGACTTAGCCAGCCGAACAGGAGTTTCAGTAGGAACGTTATATAATTATTTTGGAGACAAAGAACAGCTTCAAAGAGAAGTGTTAGGATATTTTTGGGAAAAAGCAATGTATCAAGAAGGCATCCTTAATTGCGATAATATAGATTTTATCGACCATGTGGAACAGTCTTACAGCCTGTTTTTTAAGAGTTTTCAAAAGATACATGGTGCTGTCAGTAATAATTCTTCAAGTACTGTAAACAAATGTGATATGCAAGCTAATTTTCCTGTGAAACATATTAATGAAAAACTAGAATCTTGGGTTGAAGTGTTGGTAGATCTTCATACGGATGAACTGAAAGAAGTAGAAGCGAAATGCTCAAGAACAGAGATCATCAATTATATTGTTGCCATTTATATGGGGAGATTTCTAAGAGGTGATGACGATCTTGGGATTGCAATGAAAGTATTAAGAGCATACTTTTCGAAGATGCCCCCTGACGTCAACGGGATATCAAATTAATGTGATTAATAAAGAGGTGAGGTTTCGGTCAACGATAGACTAAAGACTTAGCCTCTTTTTTATGCCTAAAACAAAGGGTTTTCAGCTAATGATAGATATTTTACTAGTGGAATGTGTATTGAAAATTTGGAATATATATGATAATATAGTTCAATATTGAACTATATTAAAGCGAGGTGAATATAAATGAAGAATGAACCAGTTAATAATAAAAACAGTCTTTTTTTAATCTTTAACTGGAAGTTAAAAAAGGTGTATGAAAAGGTATTTTATCAACTTACTGAGGAATTGCAATTGACCCAGAATGAAATCGATGTACTTTTGTATTTGTATAACAATGCCCCGTTTAATACCGCACGTGATATAGCCAGATATCGTGCTATGTCAAAGTCTATGATATCAAAATCCGTAGATTCCTTATATAGAAGAGGCTATTTATCCTATGAGACAGATGAAATAGACAAAAGATGTACTCATCTAAAAATCGAACCAGTGGCTATTCCAATTGTGGAAAAATTACTTGAGGCTCAAAAAGAGTTTTTTTCTATTCTTACATGTAATATTACTGGGAAAGAATATGAAGCAATGGAGACAGTATTAAATAAAATGTATCAAAACATCATTGATCAGCTTGAAGAATAAAGGGGAGATAGAAGAAATGAAAAATAAGCAACAAAGTGAATTAGGAACTAAAAGTATAAAAAAGTTACTTTTTAGTATGGCTGTTCCTGCAATTACAGCGCAGATTATCAACCTTCTGTACAATATGGTGGATAGAATGTATATTGGACATATTCCTGATGTAGGTGCTACAGCGTTAACTGGAGTAGGTGTTACAATGCCAATCATTATGGTCATATCAGCATTTGCTGCATTAGTTAGCATGGGTGGTGCACCACGCTCTTCGATTATGATGGGAAAAGGTGATAAAGATACTGCTGAAAAAATACTGGGAAACTGCACGACGGCATTGGTGCTTATTTCAATAATATTAACAGTTGTAGTTCTTTTATTTGGAGAAAATATGTTAATGGCATTTGGGGCCAGCCAGAATACGTTTAAGTATGCATTGGATTATTTAAAGATCTATGCTTATGGAACCTTGTTTGTCCAACTGGCCTTAGGTCTAAATGCATTTATTACTGCACAAGGTTTTGCCAAAACAAGCATGCTTACAGTACTAGTCGGAGCAATATTAAATATTATTTTAGACCCAATCTTTATTTTTGGATTTAATATGGGGGTAAAAGGTGCCGCTTTAGCAACTATAATATCACAGGGGGTTTCTGCTCTATGGGTTATTAAATTTCTTACTGGGGATAAAACCTTCTTAAAAATCAAGAGAAAATATTTAAAAATAGATTTTAAAGTATTATTACCATGTATTGCCCTTGGATTAGCACCATTTATTATGCAATCAACAGAAAGCATTTTAGCCGTATCATTTAATACCTCCTTACTCAAACATGGTGGAGATCTATCCGTTGGAGCCATGACCATCCTTTCCAGTGTTATGCAGTTTTCTATGCTACCATTAGTTGGGCTGACTCAAGGAGCTACACCAATTATTAGCTTTAATTACGGATCGGGTAATGGCACCAGAGTGAAAGAAGCATTTTTATTACTACTTAAGGCATCACTAAGTTATTCAATCGGATTATGGGCAATTGCAATGTTCTTTCCCCAAGTATTTGCTGGAATTTTTTCAAAAGAAGCAGAGTTGATTGATATTACTATTAAGGCAATGAGAATTTATATGGCAGCTTCTTTACTATTTGGAATTCAAGTCAGTTGTCAGCAGACTTTTATAGCATTAGGAAAAGCAAAAGTATCTGTATTCTTAGCTGTTCTGCGCAAAATAATTCTTTTAATTCCACTTATTTATATATTACCTTTATTTCTAGAAAATAAGGTAAATGCAGTATTTTTAGCAGAGCCAATCGCTGATATGATTGCCGTTACAATAACCGGCATCATGTTTGCTACCCAGTTTAAACGTGTATTAAAGAAATTAGAAACCGAGAGAGAATCGAACGCTATGGCGTGTTGACTTTTGAGTTTGAGGGTCATTATGCATGGTATATAACCAATGCATAATGACCGTTTTTAGATTCCGTTCGCATTTTGCAGTTATGGAATAAGTTCCTTGATATACTGTCTGGGAGATTTCCCTTTGTATTTTTTGAAAGTCTTAATAAAATAACTGATATCATTAAATCCGCAGGAAAGTGAGATTTCTGTTATGGAGTCATTGGTGGTTATCAGCTGATAGCAGGCCCGTTCAATGCGGTAATAATTCACATAATCGATGGGCGTCCGGGAAGTCATTTCGAAGAAAAAGCGGCAGAAATATTTGGGGGACATTCCGGTAATTCTTGCCAGATCATTCAGTTCTATTTTGTTGGAGTAATTATGATCAATATAATCCAGTACATTTTTTAAAAGGTAAATGTTCTTATGCTTAGATCGTTCCGCCTGATCAGGGATGACATAGCGGTTTTCAGAATACATATATCCTATGATCTGATTTAATAGCCCGATGGCAATTAGCTCTTGCTTGACCGTTATACCTCTTATAATCCGAAAGAACTCTTCCATTAAGGAATAGATCTTGTTTGGATCGTATGGATAGTATTCATCCAATCTCAGCTCACATCTATTTAATTTGTCCAAAAAAGGAGAAGCAAAGGATTTGCCCAACAGGATGCTGCATGGGATAACGATGCATTCGTAAGTGCAGTCATGGGGGACGCCTCCGTGCAGGCAGCCGCTGTTGACAATGAGAATATCTCCAGGCCGGGCGAGCCGGCTGTTTTCATCAATCGTCACCTCAAATTCCCCTTCTATAATATGAATAAATTCCAGCTCTTCATGCCAGTGATAGGGCATGGTATATTGCGGATGAAGATGATTCACATAGTAATAGCCAACAGGAAATTCAGATGTACCGTGGCTTTTGTTTTCTTTATATTTAAGATATTGCATGGCTTTCACCTCTTTGGTTTTACAATTAAGCAACGGAAGTAGTATCCGTCAATTGCAAATCGAAATGCAACCCTTTAAATCTAATTTAGAGTGAAAATCAATAGTTATTATTATTAGCTGGGCGGTTGCATCCCGGTTTACAAGGCTGTTTGGTATGGCTTTTTTTGTTGTATCGTTCCACGATTGCCGCTATAGTTGATTCATTGGCGGCAGTTTGGAGGATATATGACGAAATTCTTTACTTATGAAGAGCGACTGATTCTTCAGAAACATTTA
>NZ_JPME01000045.1 GCF_000732605.1 Lacrimispora celerecrescens
TACCCTTGGCGATCTCCGGAACGCTCGTACTTCTCGGCGTTGACCAATTCATCTGCTTCTTTATCAAGCAGAGCATTCAGTGTTTCTTCTACGCTGGTGCGAACTAAATCTTTTAGTTCTGTTTTGATTAATTCCTCATTTAGTTGTATAATGTTATCAGACATGTTTCATAGCCTCCTTAGTGAGATTTGGTGTGGTAACTTTATTTTACCAAGTGGCTATGGAACATGTCCATTTTTTATTTAATGAATTTGCGAAATTAATTATACTTTATCTACATCTGTATACTAAAAACATAAAACAAAAAATGCTTCAAAACCTTGTAAAATAAGGATTTGAAGCACTTCTTAGAAGAGGCGACAACCAGATTTGAACTGGAGATCGCTCAAAAAACGTAGGAAAAAGGAGGGTTTGGCGTGCCGGGATGGGTTTGCGCAAGCGGGGGGCAAACATCATAAAAGGTCATCATAAGATTCTGTTTTACAGAAATTCATTCTTCTATTCTAAACATTTCTTAATTGCTCTACTATATCATCATACCCAGATTCATCCATATCTCGCAAAGATAAAATATAATTTATTAATTCATCCTTTTCTTTTTTGCTAAGTAATGATTCACACGCTAAAAATAGCATAAGACTCATTAATTCTTTTTTTCTGACTCTTCCATTTATAGTATTCCGCTCCTCCAACCACAAGATATTTTTCCATGGTTTTTTATTAATATCCATTGGAATTGACCCTAATTGGATGATTGCATCTTTCAGTGATACACCTAATCTATTTTTATATTCGAAAATAGCGAGAACAAATTGTGAAAGTGCAATCGGCCTGAATAGTAAATTTCCCCCATCTGAACTTCTATATCCTTTCTCTCTGATTTCTTCTTCCGACAAATTTACATATTGCTTAATTACGCCTATATTGTCTACAAATAAATCCCAAAATACACATATTTTACTACTGAATTCCTGTACTTCTTCGTCCGATGGCCTATATAATAAGTACTTTTCTTGCCATGATTTATTCTTTCCCTTTTCTGTACAAATCTGTGAATACACTATTTTATTTATTTCATATAATGTTAAAATTGATGTAAACGCAATATTATTTGATGAAGGTACATTTTTGGTAGCACAATCTATTAACTTATCTCCTTCAAACAAGCGATGGGTCTCTGCAATATCTCTAGTTACAATTGCAACAACATCATCTTCATCTAAGGCTATTATTTCATTATCTTTAACTCTTTTGGCTCTTCTATTCAATGTTGAAAACAATCTTCTTGTCCTTTGCTTTCCTTCAAAACTATTTTCATGTCCTATTAAAATGATAGGAACTTTTTCATTCGCTAATTCTGGATTTTTCTTAATTGCTTCTTTGATACCCGCAACTCTGTGTTGTCCATCTACCGGAAATATTATCTCATCACCTGACAATTCCAATACTCCTACTGAAAAGGTACTGTAGTCCTCAACATTTACATCTAATTCTGCCCATTCTGGATTCCCATCATATAAAGCTAACACAAGAGAGTTAAATAGTCTTTCAGGTTGGAATAATAAATAATTCGTTATATTTGAAACATTGTCTGTTATTGCTCTTTGTAATAAATTTGCATAACTATCGCTATTGCTTATTTCCTTTGTTATAGGGCTTACATATTTGGCAATATCTTCAAAAGTTAAAGATGATACATAATATCTCCATATCCCCATTTGACCTTTTATTGCTGCAAATTTCATTTTCCAAACCTCCCTATACATAAAATATTTTGCTTAGTTTTCTCCTTATCTTTGGAGCCGGATAATCTTTATTACAAGGTGGTGTTAATGCTAAAATCAACTCATCCTCTGCAAGATCAATTTCATCATTTCCATCAATTGGTAAATACAATAAATATATGTATTTCTTCCAGTTATCAAATAACTTCTCAAGACGTTCATTCTCCTCATGTCTCACGTACTGATTATAATGAGATTTTGCACGTTTTCGAAGATTTTCTGTATCAGTTTTCCTTGCTCTGCCAACATACATAATATAAGATCCGGAACAACTCAATACTGAATTGTCTATTATATATATGTAAACGCCACCTTTATCATTAGGTAAATTATTAATTTCAGATGATAAAATTTCACCATCAAAATATTTTATTTTTTCTAACTTTTGCAAATCAATTTCACTTCGTCTACGTTCATAATTTTCCCATAATTCAGTACTCAAGCAAAATGGCCATGTCATTGGTTGTAAGTCCTGAATAACATCTATTTTCTTTATACCTTCTAAATAGTCTTTTATTACATCCTTTTTACCAATTTCATTCATTAGTATCCTCCATAACTATTGTTTCCATTCAAGCTATGCCAATCTTAAAATTCCTAACTCCTTTTCTAGATAACCAAATAAAAACTGCTATTTTTGCAAGATATTCACAATTGCTTGGGCTACAGCAACGGCCTCTTCATCTGTATTATATTTCCCAAATGAAATCCGGATTGTTCCATTCGCATAGTCAGCCGGAACTTCAATAGCGTTTATCACATGAGACACTTGTGTATTGACTGAATCACAAGCAGAGCCTGTAGACACACAGATACCTTTCAAATCCAATCTATGCAGCAACATTTCGCCACTTGCATCTTTAATTGAAATATTAATATTACCAGGTATGCGTTTTTCTGCGCCATTACGGATGTATTCAATGGCATTACTATTTAAAACTTCTAAAAATAAACCTTCTAAATTCAAGAGTTTGTTTTCAATTTCATTCATTCTCAGACAATTTTTGTGCAGAGCAAATGCCATCGCTACAATAGAAGCAACATTTTCCGTTCCTGCACGTAACATATTTTCCTGTACCCCACCATCAATTAATGCTGCTATAGGTGTTCCTTTTTTGATATATAAAAAACCGACTCCTCTTGGTCCATTAAATTTATGACCTGATGCTGACAGCATATCCACGCCAAGAACTTTCACATCTACCGGAATATGTCCCACCGCCTGTACTGCATCTGTATGAAAAAAAGCACCTTTACTATGTACAATTTCTGATAATTCAGCAATTGGCTCAATAGTCCCTATTTCATTATTAGCCAGCATAATCGACACCAATGCCGTATCATCTGTAATTGCTTCTGATAATGTTTGTATTTCTACTGTACCCTTTGAGTCTACTGGGAGATACTTCACTTTCATTCCCATTTTTCCAATTGTTGAACAGGCGTTTAAAATCGCATGATGTTCTATTGAAGTTGTAATAATCATACGTCTTTCACTTTCAAAAAATCCCTTGATCGCCCAGTTATCACTCTCAGTTCCTCCTGAAGTGAAATATATTTCCTCTGGTAAAGCACCAATACATTCAGCAATCGTTTTTCTAGAATCCTTCAATGCTCTTTTTGAAGTACGAGAAAATGAATAAGGCTGAGATGGATTCCCATATTCTTCCATCAAATATAGCTGCATCACTTCAAACGCTTCTCTATCCAGTTTTGTTGTTGCTGCATTATCAGCATATATCACTTATATCACCTCTACTCAAATAATTCGCATCCGTCTTCTTTAAATTCTTCAATCTTATCATACAGATCTTCTACAGTAACATCTAAATATTCTGCAAGACAATCCATACAATAGTAGCTTTCAATATGTTCACCTAATAACTTTTTGTTGATCCCTACTGTATTCCTTGGCAAATTATCTTGCCCACAAGAAATACATCTTCTATACATATTTACCATAAATCTTTCACCGTCAAACTAGGAACCGGTTTTCCTCCAAATTCTTCTGGATCCAATATACTTAGCTGAATTTTAATGATTCCTCGCATCTCTAATGCAGGACGCAAACAATACAGATTGAATTCTCTGGCTAAAATATCCTCAGGTTTTCTAGCATTTGGAAACAACAGCTTTAAATAAGCAGTTGCAAGGCGTTTGATTGCCTCTGTATCTCTTGTATCAGACTTTTCAGGAACCTCCACCAGCGCATCTACAATTGCACGATAACTTGGATCATCTCTAAGTGCATGCATAATCGTTGTAAAATATTCTGAGTTTAATGCCCATCCACATATCTTTAAATCGTCTGTCATTCTTGGCAAATCCCATCCTCTTAGGAATCCATGAAACCTATCTATCAACGCACTTTCATGAAATACCGCAGGTAAATCTACAAACATGTTCTGATATTCGTTCATATTGTTTGCATTAATATTACCAAGTAAAATGATTCCAGAATCAGCCGCTCCTTCATGATTAGCGACAGTATACTTACCATTTTCCATGTACCCTTTCAATACTCCACGCATCTCGTCAATATCTGTAAATTTAATTGTTTGCACTTCATCCAATGCCACATAATCATGTCCAAACACCAAACCTTCTTGATGCTTTGAAATATCATAAAACATTTTGGCACGAGACATTGTTCCACCCGATGACAGCCACCCAAATCTACTTATCTGTCCAAACAAATACGATTTACCGGTTCCTTTTGGCGCAAGTTCAATCAAATTAAGTCTCTTCTCTACAAATGGGAGTAATCTTGTAATCATAGCTAACTTCTGATTCTTATTTTCATATCCCATCGCATTATAATCAATCGCACCTAAAATAACGTCAATCCATTCATCAAGTGAAAACTCTTCTCTAGCATACTTAAAATCATCCAAGTCAACTGAATATGGGCAAAAATCTTTGAAGCTCATCAACTTAATTTTTCCAGAATTTTTATCCTCCGGGAACTGATATCCTAGTTCAACAATTCCCCAGTTTTCTTCTGCTTTAAGCAGTGCATCTCCGTACACCTCCCATACGTTCCGTGGAATAACTGTCTTTTTATATCCTAGTCCAAAATCTGGCAAAGAAAATGCGATTTCACCTGATCTAATGTCAATATCTATTGATACTTTCGCTAAGAATTTTACTTGCTCATGCCTATTAACGACTCGATCTTTTATAGATTTCCAATCCTCTTTCTTTGGAATAAATTCTTTTATGAAATTGGTAGCACCTTCTATATCCAATTTTCCATCATCGTCTTGAAACCTTTTAATTACCCAATCACGCATGAACGATGGCAACTTAAAAGAGGATATAAAATTGCTTTTCTTCAAATCCTTAAATACAACCATCTGATCAAAACAATTTCTCAGTTTTTCATCCATGATAGTGTCATTCTCATTTATATCAAAATCACTCATTATCAAGCCTCCATATATACTTTAGCTTTTATATATACACCCTTCAATTTACTCTAAGCAAATAAATCAACCTCCTGCCCCATGGATTTCTGTACCTTAAATTCTAAAGATACTGACAAACTGGTATCACCATCGTATAATTCTGCCACATAATTACGGCTTCTCTTTAATTCCGGCATTATAAACTTAGCATGCTTCTGATCGGCCACAAATTCACCGTCATAAAACCTTTGTCCCACCAATATTCTTGGTTTATTCATAGGAATATTACAATACAAAGTAAGTGTAGCAACTTCCTTTTGTTTCAAAATAATAATTGGATCTGTAAAACAATACTCTACATTCTCTGGTCTTTTACTTAATACTATAACCGGAACCAAAACCTCTTCTAATGTAGCTCCTCCATGTACTTCTACATTAGCTTTTCTTCCACCTTTAAAACGTTCATAATTTGCTAATACAGCAAATCCATCCTCAAAAGCAGCACTTGCGATTTGTGGATCGGACTCCACAGGGCAACATCTTCCACTATGTTGACCTTTTTCATCCAATTTCAACATTGAATCATTCTCTTCTCCACTAATCACTGCCAATCTACTAGCACCATGATCTGAAACTATAACAGCTTTTGACATACAGCCTTGTACTAAAAGTGACTGAATTCTTCGTAACTCTTCTTCTATAATCTCTAATTCTCTAAACAAATGAACAGGTTCTTTTCTCTTTTCATAATCGAATACTTGACTATGATGTTTTAATTCATCCAGCTCATTTATTTTTTTGTAATTACCACCAAAATACTGAATAAACTCCTTATTCTTCTCCGTAATGGATGGTAATTCACAATGAGCCACCGAAATTTCAACTACAAGCCCATACTGTTCGCACTTAGCCTTTATGAATGCTAAGTATTCAACACCTAATGCATCAAAGAAAAAGAGTTCCGAATCAGTTTTATTAAGTTGTGACACAATATTGCTTCTGGGTCGCAATTTATTATATGGACGTTCCTTGGCATAATTATTAACCTTGTTCTCAAAATCTAGATGAATTTTATTAGTTACTTTTTGTACCTTGTATTCTTGAAAGTATTCGGTCAATACATCTCTTAACCCTACGTCTGCTTCAGATACCTTCGTATTAACACCATCAAACACAAATGGTTGTAAATATAAACTTAACATTAATGAAAAATGCTTAACTGCCCTAAATAACTCATCATCTGTATAATCATATATACTTAAATATCTAACAAATTCATATTGTTCATTTTCACTTCTATCTGTTAAATAGTACACAGCATTCTTTTCATACTTCCCAACTCTTTCACAATATTTTGCCAACATTGGTAAATTCTCTGGTATTTTGTCTAACAATCGCTTTCGTTCGGCATACATTTTTTCGAATTCGGGGTCATTTACATCAGCATTTGCCAAGTCCAGATATATTCTTTCCTCAAAATCTTCCACGCTTTTACTCCCAGATATAACCATGTTCAAATAAGGATTATTTGTACCGAAAGCTTTTATTGCTAACCAAAATAACCAACTTTTGTAGGGCTCATTCTGCAGGTCAATATCTTGTATAATCACTTCAAAATTCGATGTAGTTCCTAACTCATCTTTCACAACAGAAGAAAGCGATTTATGATAAAGCATTTTCTCATTCAACCATCTCCATTGAACCTCTGTGCCATAATTTTTCTCTGTAGCACCTGCAATATCTGAATATTTTTTTGAAAGCGACTCATATACACCATCTACCTCTGTAACCTGAAAGACTGCTTGTGAAAAAAATCTTTTCCTGAATCTCGTTTTGACAGGAAGTATTCTATGTTCTTTTAATTGAGACTCCGTCATTCTTTCTAAGTATGCCAGGAGGCCATTTATTCCAACAAAGGCATTTTCCACCGTATTCATACTCTCATTTATAATTTCTATTTGTGGAATAGGTGATTCTCCTCCTCCAACAAGAAGTACACGATTACTTATTCTTGGATCTCGACTTTCAAATTTCTTAATATATCTCCTGCAATAATTTAGGATAACTAAGGCATGTCCGCTAATTGACTGTTCAAATAACAAATCGACATGGTTTTCTAAATCTCTCTCACTCTTTAACATAAGAGCCTGTGAACTTCCTATTAACACAAAATCTCCACTCTTACTAATCTCGGAGATACACATATCAATATCTGGAAGTTCATTTTTTTGGCAGCTATTCGATACAAACATACAATTTTTTGATTTATCCGCCTCTAACCGTTGGATCACTTCACTATAAACACCAATATTTTCTGTATCAAATACTAGGGCATATCCCGTGCTTTTTCCATTAAAATACGTGCTGATTTGCCTAAAACATTCTTCAACATTATTGCAATACATGCCTATCGCCTCCTTACTTTCTTCTTTTCTTTATAATTTCCATACCTACTATAGGATTATCAGATATTAAATCACATAAGTATTTCTTTGCTTCGTCAGCATCCATTTCGCTAATAACTTCCATTGCGGTATCTTTTCCTTTAAGTAAATACTGCTTTTCACATAGTACCTTTAACTTGTTTCTGACCGACAAATTATCAAACCACGTATATGGAGAATCAGTAACATGTCCTAATAAGTACTCCCTAACTTCATTAATATCTGACAAAATTACTGAATAATCGCCAATGACTCGTGCCTTAAAACATTTATCTCGTTCTTCTTCACTGTTTAAGCTATCATAAAAATCGGCCTTTTCTAAAAACTCAACAGTGTGTGTTGTTACCTCCTCTGTGGCTGTTTTATCACCAAAAGTTCTGAACATTTGTTTAATGTTTCCTCTTGAATCATCATCAAACATACAATAAATAGGTGTCTTATATATACTAGACCAATCTTCTGGCGATTTTGTTCCTGTTTTTTCTTTCCAGATTGTGACAAGTTTTCTCTTAGCTTGATTCTGCAAAAATATCTTAACCTGGCTTTCAATATAGTTAAAATATTCGGTACTGGACTTTGAGAACTGTCCATTGGGAATTTCCGAAAAAAGCTTGTCTACATCCTGATCGTCTAAATCTTCAATAAAAGTTGACGTGACTTGTTTAAAATATGAAACTTGGTTTTTATAAAACTCTACAAAATTAATACCTTCTGTTAATAATGCATCATAAAATTTTTCCTTGTTCTGTTCAATCAGTGTTCCTGCCTTCTGCATTGAATGAAGCAGTTCAAGTAATATCTCAAGTGTTCCAGAATATTTTCTTAATGCTTCAAAAGATATTCTTATATTGCTCGTTTTCTTGTTCCATTCGATAACTGCGTCATGTAACGATATCGCTTTAGGGTTATACTTATTACTCTCTACAATAATTTTATACTCTAAAATAACATCATCTATTTTTTCATCGGCAGTGTCAGAATGCCAAACCCAATTAGCGGCATCTGCATTGAATTTTTGTTTTACTCTTTCAATATACGATCCATTATCATTAATTTCCAATGCAAGCTGTTCTAATATGCCTGCCTTAAACTGTCTAATATATGCAAGCATACCTTGTTTGCATTTTTCATTTGTAATAAATGTGGATAAGTCTTCAATTATATCACTGTTAGTAATAATCTTTTGCCCAATTTCTTCGGCAAGGGCACTTTCAGAGCTTCTACTACTGTTAGCGGTATTGGCAATTCCACAGTAATGTTCAATTACAGTGGAAACATCTTCTACTGTACTTTTCAATCTTTCATTTTTAAGCAATGGCTTCACGCACCAAATCGGAAAAGGTAATAGACGCATCTTACTTCTGATCTGATCGCGTGCCGTCTCAATTGAGCCGCATTGGATAGCTGGTATATTAAAAACTTTTGCTGTACATGATAAAAAGGCTTTCTGTTCAGCACTCATCTCAACAATATATTCTTCTTTATAGTTACGATTCGGCGTTACTTTCTGATTGATCGTGTTAGCAATCATCTGTTTCATCTTATCCACAGACATACATTCACTGCTAGAACCATTACTCCAAAAATAATCAGATGTTGTGTATTCTTTCAAAATAAATCCCATTATAAAAGCCGTAATGTTATTGGGCATAAATCCATAGGGTGCATTCTCAAGTGCTTCATAAATTGAAAGTACGCTCACTCTACCTTCCATACTGGAAAAACCGTTCTCAACAAGTTCCTCAACTTTGTTCTTAATCTTTACAATTGGCAGACTCTTTTTACTTGTATCTTCCCAATATTTATCAATTTTCCATACTTCCTTCAATGCTTTTGACAAACTATTATTTTCATTTGTTGATTTAAATGTACCGACCAAATCCTGCATAATTCCGCACTCTGCACCCTGAGCAATCGGCCCCTTTGCAAACATATTGTCTATTACACTGTACTGACTCAAACCACAATAATATTTCTGATGTTCAATACTTTTCAGTTCAGCCTGCAATGCTTGAAGCCCAGCCAATCTAATACCACTTGTATTCTGTAATGTATATAGCATAAATGCCCCAGAAGCGATTTTATTTTTCCATTCATTTAAGCAGCGAATCGCTTGATTTTCAAAACTTGTTGCTCTAGTCTTATCGCTCTGTGCATAGTATCTGCTATAGGCCATATTTTCAATATATTGTTCATATAAATCTTGTCCCATTGTAGTTAAGCACTCTATATACATAACATTTGCAGATATATTTTGAGTTGATTTCAACATTTGCTCTTTCAGGGCAGCTACTTCATTATCGTTTAAAGCAAACGCAACGATTGTCATATACCTATTTGTCTTAATATTTTGCTCGAATTTCGAAACTATCTGTCCAAAATTGCTTACTGATGCCCCTTCTAATTCGAACCTTCCTCTTATAGATGCAGGTATTTGAATCGCTGTCATCAGTTCTGCTTTAACAATAATATCCTGCGTTTTTGTTTCATTTGTAACCTCTTGCTTCTTTTTCTCAATTGTTGCAGCATCTCCAGTACTATTTGCGACTGTATACTCCATCTTTCCACCGCCAACTGGTTTCTTAAAAATCAAACCATCTCGGCAAAGTTTTTCTGCAATACTTTTTCCTTTTCCCTTACTCCAATCTGTTCCTGAAAAAGCCAAATCTACATTCATGTCATTTGGGCATAGTAATTCCACACCACTTATTCTTTGAGAAATCGCTTGAAATAATAGTATTGTCTTAAATACCCTTTGTTCATCAAACGTAAGCTTGTCGCTTTGTAATAAATTATACGAGTCAAGAATAACTCGCACGTCATCATTTAAACCACTCTGCCCTTTTCCATTAAAGAATTCCCAAAGCATATCAATTGTCAATAAATTTTTATTGTCTAAAGGCCCATAGCTGTTTATATACCATTTGAAACCTTTTGCATCGCTCATATCGTTACTTATAATAAAATCAAACATACTGCGCTGATTTGAGCTAAATGCAACAGATAGGTGTTTCAATAACAAGGCCGCATATGGATGAATAGGAACAATCGATTGTAACTCTGCATCAGAGATTATGGTCTTTTGCCCCATCGAAGACTCTTTCTTTGCACTTTCTTGAATAATTTTTCTGACACCTATTAACTGGTCATTTAGTTCATTTGCATATTCTTTCCATTCATCAGCCAAGGTGGTATCGGTAGTCTTCTTCATAGCTTGTGCCATGAGGCGGAATGCCATATTTTCTGGGAGCTCAATTTTCACCGGTGGTACAAATCTATCCAATATTTTCTTCGCAGTATCAGCATTCACAAATAGGGAACGACTTTCATGTGATACGATCATAAAATAAAATGGATGTGACAGACTGATCTCCGCCAAAGTCTGGAAGCCAGTTAAGGAATTAGGATTATTTTGAAAGAACTCTGTAAACTCATCCCATACAAAAAAAATAGCATTAATATTATTTTTTGCAATAATATCCTTAATCCAATTGGCCATTCCCTGAATATCCAATCTCAGTGCAGTAATCCCGTTATCCTCTGCCACCTTAAGAACATTACGCATAATCTGTTCCACATTAATCTCATCCTTTAATTTCTGAATCAATGTGGATACATCTTCTCCTCCAAAGGCCCATGCATATTCCTCCTCATGAATAAGATCATTAAAATAATTTTTGTTCGCATCTTTCTCTAACCACCTCAGGGCCGCTTCTTTTAATGAAACTTCTCCACGATTCTCGAATCCATGTTCAGCCAAGGATCTCATAACACTATCTTGAATTGCTAATATCAAATCCTGGTCAGAGCGAATAGAACCAGAACCAATTCTATGTATTGTGATCAATTTTCCACTATTCTTATCTGTTATAAGTTTTTGACACAAATCGGAACTCAACCCATACTCATTAAAATATGCGCGTACATCTTCATCATTAGCTTCCAACAGCGATTTTACCGTTAATGCAGCATGAGATTTACCTGTTCCATAAGCCCCTTCTACCCATAAAGAACGTGGATCTCTTCCTGATAATACAGTGTGAGTTTTCTCTAATAATTTCACAAAAGTATCATGAGGATAAAAAGCCTTCCAACTAACAAGACCTTTATTAATAAGATCAGCTGTAACTGCAGAATAGTATTTTGGATCAATATCAAAATAGTTTTTATAAATTTTTTTATCGCTCATCTCAACTCTCCCCTTAATTGAATAACTCTAGTACATCCATGGATGTTTTCTCTGCTCTCAATGTTATATTATCTAAATCCAATGTAAATGATGCCGAAATATATTCGGAATAGTTTATTGTTAATCCATTTAGGATTCGCACCATTTCATCCTTTTCAATCCCAAAAATCCTCGTTGGGCTGACACCATCACGTTCTATTTCATTATCGAGTAAATTACTTAAAGTAAACTGATAATACTCTCCACAATTTTCTGCAAACTTATATAGTGCATATAATACCACAAGTGCATCAGGTACTTCCCATCGTTTTCTGGTTATAGCAACAATTCTATTTTTTTCCTTTTCAATTTTTCCTAATCCCAATTCTCCAATAGGTAATTCGCAAATTCTAGATAAAGAACTAAAAATATCATTTGTCCATGTTTCTTTTGCCCCATCTTCAATCATCAATGTTGTCAGATAATCTTTCGGGTATGTCTCATCAAAAGTAGTTCTATTTACATACCAACTAACCTGTGGGGCATAACACAAATTAATATAAATAATTCCCCAACTCTGTTGGTTTTCCAGACCAAGTTTATCCACTATTTTAGCAGTTCTTGAAAAACCAGTCTCATCTAGAAGTCTCGCATCTCTTAAAAATCGCCTAAAAAAACTATACATCTGAGAACCCAAGCTATGTCTATCATCAAATTCGTTCTTAAATTCAAAATACTGCGTGAACCACTCCATTTTGGGTGCATGATGAGAGTAACTATTTAAACTCATGTTTTTCCCTGACATAATAATTCCTCCTTTGGGTTGTTCCAATGATTTGTAAACCAAGCAACCTTTATCAACTTTATGACATTGAGCACAATGATGGCAATTATCACTAATCACAACTTGCCCCTTTACAAAATCCATACACCCATAAGGACAATCTGCCTGGCATTCTCTGCAAGCCACACAACTTGCTGTTTTACGAAACACATTTTTTAATAATTTAACAAATTCGATATTGTCTTTTGCTGTGATTCCATCAATCAACACTGAAATACTGTTTTCATTTTGTTCTACAGCAAAAGTAATAATTTTACCTTTAAACATGATAGTATATGGTGAAGCATCATTTCCAAGTACACCAATTGTTTTTATCCACTCTTTCCAACTTGTGGTCGCATTATCTACCGTTATTTTTACAGAGTTGTCATTCATTCTTTTTTCATTATATGAGACAATCAATTCCAAATCTCTTCCATTTTTTCTAGCTTTCCAGCCTCCAGCTTGAATAAATTCATCTAGTGCTTCTTTTGATAAAAAATTTCTTTTATATTCTTCTCTAATTATATCAACAAAAGGCTCCGCTTGTTCGCGATAGCAAAGATGATTCATAAAATCGTTTCTTTCTGCAGCTTTGGGACAAATCAAGCAGCCAGCTCTACGATTCCCTTTTTTATAGGCATTATTAAAAATCAGATTTTGCTGATAGATATACAGAAAAATTTCAGCTGAACTCCAATCCAATATTGCATTGCAACTATATTGCCCCTTATGTTTTTCTCCATAACTCACATAATCATATTTGCTACGTGCCAAACTTTCATCAGCTCGTACACCAACAAATGCCATTCCTGTAAAATCTGGTTTTTGTAATAACTCTCTTAACTTAAGTATTTGTGGTGCTGTTTTATGTACACTGCAGCACCATCTTGTAACGCTTGATGGTGGTCCAAATTTTCTCCAAGTATCAAGTGGCTTATCCTCAGCTTTTGCTACCTG
Source organism: Lacrimispora celerecrescens (assembly GCF_000732605.1). Taxonomy (GTDB): domain Bacteria; phylum Bacillota; class Clostridia; order Lachnospirales; family Lachnospiraceae; genus Lacrimispora; species Lacrimispora celerecrescens_B. The sequence goes on from NZ_JPME01000045.1 coordinate 13,587, forward strand.
AAAGTCTATTCCTTTCTTTTCGCATTCTAGCCTAACCAATTCAACAGCCTCATAAGTATCAGGAAATTCCATTCCAGTATCACCAAATAGTACAATAAATTCGTCGTGTGGCAACGCCCTTTGTACTAAATCCAATGTTACAACACTATCTTTTCCTCCACTAAATGCAACATAAAAAATATCGACTTTCCTTTTATACGATCTATATGTATTGTATATTTTTTGAATAGTCTCTTGAGTAAGGGACTGCATGAGTTCACGATTTTTTTCAATCATACTTTTAATATCAACGGGAACAAGTTCTAACACATCTTTTCCATCTTGGAACACAATTTCAGGTGGATTGTATAACTGTCCACCTTTTGCCTTTGCTATTACATTCCCACGATATATATAGTTATTGGCCTCTGCCCACATGATAGGAACCGTATCATCTTTTGGATAATTGAAATGTTGATCAAATCCTAAAATATCCAATTCTTTATAATAAACAGGTCTCGGTTCTTTGCTGAATTTTGATAATTCATTTGTTAGTAAAATCCCCCCCGTTTCCGTATCCCATGTATATTGGTACATAAATTAGCCTCATTTCCTTGTTTGCTTCATTTTTTCTTTAAAGAGTTTAGCTTCTAATATTACTCTCTCAATATCTGCATAAGCTCTTCTCTGCTGATATCCCTCTCTTACAAGAACTTCTAATGCACTATCCTTATTTGACCATTGATTTGAATGTGCAAGTACATCAATAATCAGTGTTCTGTAATCATCTATAGCACAGTTTTTTCTTACCAAAGCTCCAAAACATCCTGATGCAGAAAAGCTAGCGTGCAGCAGTTTAAACATTTTACTATATTTATAAAGATAGCTCTCTAAAACATAACCGTTCCACGGGATGGGGAGTGTTGGAAAGTGCATAAAAAGCCCAGTATCTTTTAACGGAATATAATCCCTATCACTTATTTTATCTAATATATTATCTACAGCTTCAATATCAAATTTGATCTTATCATTTCGAATAAAAATTTCCTCTGAGATTCTCACTGTCACCGATCTGACAGAATCCCAATAAATCACTGTATCCATGTCTGCTGCAAAATTCTTTAACTCCTCCACAGATACTTGTTCTCTGCTTTTACAATATTCTGCAAAAACTTCTGTCATCCCTAATTGTTTTTCAGGTGTACTGATTATAGGTCCATTAAATGCAAACGTATCTCGAAGTATATAAGCCAGGCAATTTCTAAAACCATATGTAGTAAAGTTTTCTGTATTAATTGCTACGCTTGGACATCTTTCTTCTATGGTTATTCTCAATTCAACATCCGTCATATACGTTTTTGTTTCTAGTTCCTTATGAATAATTTGTTTAATTCCCATGAGTTCTTCTTTACTCACCGGCAAATTAGGAGCATAAAAATAGGTTTCTGGTGCAACATATGCAATAGACTTAATATTCACCATCACTTGCTTTATTTTATCAAGTGGAATATACCACATTGTTTTTTTTACACTTTCATAGTTTAACGGTATCGAACTCTTTTTTATAACATTCAACACATCATTTTTCAAGTCAGATTTTCCATTCGTCAAACATAAAAAGGAGCGCTTTCTGCGCAATTTTCCCTCTGACATTTCCAGCAATAAATTACCAAGTTCTTCTGCATTATACATTTGTAATTTATCCGCCAGCTGAATGGCATATCTGTCATAAATCGAATCTTCATATACGCATGAAGCTCCTATCTCAAAAATTGATATTACTTCATCATAGATTCTATTTAATAGTTCCGACTGATCATCTCCTTGTTTTGCGTATATGCGCTCTTCTCTTACCATCCCAACTTTAATTAATGTCTGAATCAATCGTTCGTCTGACAACAATAATTCTTCATTAAAACGCTCTTTATAAAACATCTTAAATCGCCCTTTATCTATTGCAGATTTAATTCGAAAACCATTATCATAGTTCTCTTTTAAAATCACGAAATACTTTTCATCTTCATCACTATTATCAGATTCACTGTATATAACTTCCAACAGTTCCTTTTCTTCAATAGTATACAAATTAGCATTAGCTAATTTCGTATATTCAGCTTCAGTTAGTGTTGCTACCCATGCTGGCAAACCATCAGTAACATTGCTACCATGTTCCTTAAATCTAAATGATAAGGCATGTCTCCAGCATTCTATCATCTCAGGGCTGATTTCCTGCCCTCCTATAATCCACACTCTATTTCCATTACTCAAAAAATATTGTAGGTTATTCTTTTTCAAAAAAGCTTGTAACGTCCATTTTATTGAATCGTTATCTAAAACAGCCCCCCCATGGTTATTGATTTGACTGCTATTCTCTATTTCATTTTCAAATTCTTTTGACTTTTCAGATTCCACTCTTTGTATCCCCTCTGAATCGCTAAAGTTCCCCACTTGAACTGAATCTTCTCCTATATTGTTTTCAAATTCGCATTTCGGTTGTTCTTTCAAAAAACGAATATAATAATAAACAATACTTCTAATTTTACTCAAACTTCTTCTATATTCTTCACGGAAATTCTTATCAGAAGCAATATTTCTTAATACCCTATTGACAGTATTAATATTTGTTGTTTCAAACAGCTTAGCTTTTAACATATTCTTATTCAAACAATATTGTTCAATTTCATCACATACGGTATATATCTCTGATAATTGAGTTGCTGACACTTTATCAGTTATCCATTTATAGAATTGAACTTTTGCAAATTTTTCTACAGTCAACAGTTTTGCCTCCTTTAATATTTTATTAAAAGATTGCTTATCCTCTTTAAACAGCTCTGCCATATTAATAAAAAGTTTCGATGCTCCTCGTAAACCACATTTTTCATCTGATATCAGCTGATTCATCGCCATAAATTGCATTGCGATCCCATTCTCATTGCGAAATACGTCATCAATATTCATTCCTTTATTCACTGCTCGCTGTCTTAATATTTTCGACACGCTAGTCACAGCTTCCTGTTTCGTCACATCACCTTTATTATAGTGATCACATGCATCAATTAAAATTGCTGCTTCTTGTTCATCCCAGAGAATTTTAATTGCCATAAAGTCATCTCCACCTCTGCTTTCTTAACCCCAAAAATCTTATTGGGCACTGCAAGGATATTATACAAATAATAACATACATCGACCTTATTAGCAATCACGCAAGAACCTTAGTTCCGCAGTTTATCCACAGAAGTCTGCTTTGGGCAAGTCGCATTATAAAAATTCCTCAAAAATACCCAAAATATAAGGACACTTTCTTTTTTGATGTATAATTTATTCACCACAAAAAATTACACTAAACAAAAAGAAGGAAGACTCCCAAAAGATCAATGTTGTTAACCTCCTTTCCAAGCATATCGAAAAAGTCACTCCTGCAAAAACTGCTTCGGCTTATCTGCAGACCGTCAAAAACGGGTTCCTGATGCCCCTATTATTCATATCGATAACAGTGATGTTGTAAAACCTGACGGATACAAATTTGAAGTTCTTGGCATTGTCAGGAATTGCTCTGAAAGTACTGCCTTTAAAAACGTTTACAAAAAAAGGCTATCATGTAACAGAAATCGGTGTCATTTCAAAAAGCAGACAGACTGGCACGAAAGATGATTATCTTCAGTTTTGGATTATAGTTTGCGGAAACCCAAGTACAAAAAAAAATTCTAGCTTTTTCTTTTTTGCAAAAATATATACTCACTTAATCCCCCATGGCACTCAGCCATAAGGGATGTGAAGCAGGAATTAGAAAAAAGAGCAGGTAACAGCGGATATAAATCCGTTAAACTGACAAAAAGTATGACCATTGTTGATATGGTGAAAGCACTGGAACCGGAAATAAAAAGGGCATTGCCTACGGTATTGACACCGGAACGATTTACAAGAATGGCCTTGTCTGCCATTAATAATACACCGAAGCTGGCAGAGTGTACGCCTATGAGTTTTATTGCGGCTTTGATGAACGCAGCACAGTTGGGGTTGGAACCCAATACGCCCTTAGGACAATCCTATTTGATTCCTTATAAAAACAAAGGGGTATTGGAGTGCCTGGGACCATCCTGCATTCAGCAAAACGGTCCCTCTTAAAATAATCAAAATATTAAATTAACATAATTACGTCTGGAATCAACAACTGCATAAATGATCACTGCATGATCTCGTTCTCTTACCTTATAGAAAACCAAATGATTCTCCACATGCAAAACTCTGAATCTCATTTTCTTCAAGAAATAATTCCTTGATTCTGCACCATAATAAGGCTGTTCTTTTGGCAGCCCTATTGCATGCTCCAACTTATCCAAGTATGAAAGAGCAATTTCCACGCTTCCAGAGTCATTTGCTTTAAATGATACCTTCTATCTGATTATATGCTTTTCCCGTTCCTATTACATCATACTTCGTAAGCCTTCGCCTCAAAAAGAGTTTCGCGAATATCTGAAAATGTATCTTCTATAGGTGCAGTTCTTTCATTATCCACATCAGCCTGAGCTTCTGCCAACATTTTCAACAATTCCAGTTCGGCTTTCATTTTTCTATATTGAGCATGTCCCATAATAACGGTATCTTCCCGGCCATTTACCGTAATAAAAACCGGTTCTTTTGTTTCCCGTGTCAAGGATGAGATCACCGGGTATTTGTTTCGTAAATCAGATGAAGGTCTAATTGTTTCCATTATATTTTCCTCCTGTCTTCACTTAATATCGTTATTATGCCATTATATTAGATATATGCGCAATATGTCTCAGACTATTTTCCTTAAATAGAACATAAATCCTACATCTTTCTTATATAAAGCCGGAATTTACTCCTGCACACGCATTGTACTCTGGAGTGTTATTGAGTCCATCTCTCCACCTTCTCCAAATCATTTACGCTGCTTTTATAGTAAGACGCCTTGACTGGCTGCTTTTAGAGAAATCCCTATAAAGATCTGGCCTTTCCTCCTTTAACCGTTTACTGTCAATTCTGACCGTATCAACATTACTCCAGGAAACCTTATAATGTTCATTAAATGCTTCTTCATATTCTCCCATAAAAAGCTTGATCTTCTGTTCGATCTGATTCTGCTCCTGTTCCAGTTTCTTTGCCAAATGAATGATCTCTTCCCGCCTTTTTAACTGCTCGTTTAAATACGAAGGCAGAGGGACAGACATTTTAACAGCTGCCGGGAAATAACGGTTAATTACTTCGTTTGATATCTCGCTGCCATCTGGATCAGGCATATTCCCCGTCAAAACATGCTCCTCCCAAAATTCCTTTTCTATGGAAATCAAATTCCGTATTAACTCCTCATCCCGGTCAATCCTCTTATACTTAAACTCTCTCCCCATAATTAAAACAGCCAGATACCAGGCCTCCGCACCGGTAACGGCCATATAATGGTGGCATTGGATTTCATAATGGGCAGGAACCGAATCCCCAACCCATTTATCCGCATTATAAGCACTGGCCGTTTTGCACTCAAGACCCATATTCTTTCCCGAAATAAGACGGTCAACATTAGCCTGCATGAACGGATATTTCTCATTCTGGTATATGGCGTTGGAGCGGCGTACCTTTAAGCCGGTTTCTTCCGCAAAACGGCAGGCAACATATTCCTCCAGATCACGCCCCTGCCTCATGGATTCATTATCGTAAGTCTCTATTTCTTCATTTGTCTTGTCATAAAAAACACTCATAGGGCTCACATAAGGATTTAATCCACAAATCGCACCTGCATCAGAGCCGCCAATTCCCTGTTTACGATATCTCAGCCATTCTTCATTAGATAATCCATTGGTTGAAATTAACTTTCTCATTGTACCATCCCTTCCTTAATATCATAAGAATCCAATAACCTGTCCTTTCGTCATGCTATACCAGTGCTGTCTTCAAATGGAGAAATTCTATCTTCCTTGAAGCTTACATATCTGCCATTAGAACCAATTATGATATGGTCGAGCAGTTCAATCCCTAGCAGTTCCCCGGCTTCCTTGACCCTTTTTGTCATAAAAGAGTCTTCCCGGCTAGGCGCTGGTTCCCCTGATGGATGATTATGAAAACAGATGATCTTAGCTGCATTGGAAAGAATAGCATGTTTAAATAAATCCCTGGCGTCAACTCCGCATGAACTCAAACCACCCACTGCAACAATTTCTAAAGCAATTGGTGTCATGGCCGCATCTAATGATATTACCATCATCATTTCACGGTCAGAATACTCAAAAAGATGCCTCACCATATCAGCCGCTTCCTTAGGTTCCTGAAAGCGTGACGTTCCATAGACAGAAGTTCCTTCCCGTATCATTTTCAGCTTTATAATTCCCACTTTCTTTTTAGGGACAGGCCGCTTAATCAAATCAATTACCTTTTCTTCCTGTGTCGCATTCTTCATAAGCAATCTCTCCTTTCCTACAATAAAATGGAAGCTCTCCGTAATCAAACCAAGAACTTCCATTTTTATATTCAAGTATTTATTAATCTGTTGACTTAGCCCGAGCATGTACATAATCAGATCCCTCTCACTCTGCTGTTACCAACGCATACGCTTTATCAACCAGTGCATTTCCATCCACCGTTTTGGCAAACAGTGCTTCTCTATAATTTGAATGTTCACGCAATGGTTTTGAATGGGTAGCAAAGTCAGAAACAGCATTGACAAAACGATACGCATTTTTCCCCACATGCTTTAAATCCGGAGCATCATAATATCGTACCTTCATATCTTCTTTCATACGAAGCAAATTTTTTCTCTGCTGCTCTGTAGGATTTTCCAAAAGAGGAAATAAAGCATCAATGTATTCATAGACTTTCCTATCCGTCAACTTGATACGGTTTAGCTCATCGATAGTCTTCCCTAATTCTGTCATGTACTGGTTAGCATACAAAAGCGTATATTTAGCTTCATCTAATTTTCCCTGAATATCTCCAGTATGGTTTGTCGACCAATAACGTTTTGCTGTGGATAAAGCCAAGTTAAGAGTATTTTGGCAGACTACACGAACTGGTGTCATAGCTACTTTTATGGAACCGGTCCCGTCATGGCTATTCATAAACACTATGTATGGAGTGATTTCATCACCTGAAATTATATACTTTTGCGGCAATTTCGCTAATAACCAAATACGCCTTCCCTCCTGTAAACTTCCAGCAGTTTCATAGGTTACACCCTCTCCCAGAAGTTCGCCCGTAAAGGAAAAGGCATCGATGTTCTGCACAACCTTGTAGCGGTCTGTTACAACACCTAACACCTTCTTATCCGTTTCTCTTAAATTGGCCTTAAAACCAGGGATAGGTATATCATCCTCTGTTTCAATAGACCGCTGGATTACATTCCAGTCTAATCCTGCAAGCGTTAATGCCTCTTCTGATGTTGGCGCTTCCATTACCCGTGTTCCAAGACCATGCCATGGGACTTTTCTAACATAAAACATACTTTCCACATTTGCTGACATAATATATTACCTCCTTAAATAAATTTGATTGATTTATATTCATGGAGATAATATATAATTGTTAGTTATACAAATAACAGGGCACTTTATTATTAAGTGCAACGAGAAAAATTATACGCAGTCTCTTCTGACTGTCGGCATATTATTTATAATTAAATCCAATACTTCTTTCATATGATACTTATGAATTGCTGAATAATAAACCGGTCTCGTTATATCCACACCCACCGATTCCTTTATACGCCTTTGAATAGAATCTGCTTGCTTTTCCAGAAATTCCTTCATAATTAAATCTGGTTCATTTTTATCTGTATCCCAATGTAATCCTTTCATTGATATATCACATTGATTGATAACCACAATAATTCTATCTAAAGGAAAATTAGGTAAAATAATATTCTCCAACAATTTATACGTTGTTCCCATATCTCTATTGCCATCTTCAATAATTATCATTGCCATATCAATAAAACCAAATAACTCATGATCTGCGGAATATGTTTTATAAAGAAGGTCTATAAGCTTTTTTGAGTGATCCTTATCCCTCTCAATCCCATCCCCCAGGCCAGGAGTATCCCAGAATCGGATTAAATCATTCAGCATATAAGAATCTAATTCCATGGTTTCTGATTCCACTCCTTTTCCAACCTCTGCCACGGCCTTTTTAAAAAGAGTATTTAATGTTGTGGATTTTCCTGCTCCTGTCCCCCCAGTGACCATAATATCTAATGGATATATACCTATTTTATCTATACTTCTCTGAATGTCCTTTAAACGATATTTTTTATAATTTGTTTCAAAAGCATTTGAAAAGCCTTCTCTCATAATTCCAGCAGACTGCTCTTTTTTAAGATATAACTTTTCCAAATCAAAATCCAGTTGAACAGTTCTATGAGTTTGGAATGCTTCCACGAACTCCTCCATCATCTGTTTCATTTCACTTAAAGAGGATTGTACAATTTTTTCATCAACATTTGTAAACGTACTCTCCAGGTATTGACGGTTTACTTTTAATATATCATCACTATAAAATTTGAATAAAAAATTTAACTCTCCAGAATCAAGATATTTTTTGTTTTCATAAAATTTAATGGATTTTTCTGAACTCTCCCAATCCTTTCTTCTTCCAATTTTATAAAAAGGAAAGGAATGAAAATATTTAATTTTATGTAAAAATGGAGCAATTTCCTCTATTTGTTCAAATGGAAAAATTATATTTCTTAATATATCATTCGTCTTCTTCATCATCTTCTTCCAACTGTTGATATTCTTTTTGAGTCATTGAATAATATTCATAATTCACAAAATTTCCATTCTCATCTTTCACTTCTCTTACTCCAAATACTATGGGAATATCATCTAGATTCATAATAATTACACTCCTTTATCATAATCATCCAAAAAAATTTACCATCTGAGCCATCCGCCTCCACTTCCACCACCGAATACATCAAGGATGGCCTTAGCAGTACCCGCAAAAAATCCTGCAACACCACCGACAGCCCTTCCTATGTTTTCTCCTGCATCTCCAAAAATCGATCCTATTTTACTTCCTATATCAGCACCTGCTACTGCATAATCGTTTACTGTTTCGCTAAAGCTTTTTACGATACCTTTGCGATAATCTTTTAGATCATCACTGTCTTTCCACATTTCTTGATCTTGATTAATATTCTCAATAAAAGAAAGCCTTTTTTTCTTAGGAGTAAACTTTACTTTATAATATAACAGTTTTGATAAATTGTAAGGTCTGCATTGCTCCATACCTTCTTCCTTAAATCTATCTCACCGGCACACATAATCATTATGAATATAAAATCAAAGGAAAAACATTTAAACAGAGTTTATGATTTATCAAAAATCAAAACCCGACCTGATGATGGACGAATGTATTTTATCATCAACAGAAGATCGATAAGCAGCAGTACCTACGAAGGTTTAATTAATAAGTTATATGATTATTTCTTTGGAGATAATGCTATAACCATGGACACATACTTTGAAACATGGATGGAGTGGAGAGAAAGGGAGACAAGTGTAAGTAGAAAAACAATCAAAGAAAACCGTTTTATGTGGAACTCTTTATTAAAAGATAACGATATCACTTTAATTCCTCTAAAGGAACTAACAGCTAAGGATCTGATTATCTATTTCCGGAACATAACAAAAGGCCGACAAATGACAAGAAAACGCTTCAATGACCTAAAAAGCATTATGAACGGAATTTTGTACCTTGCAGTGGAAAACGATATTATAGAGCGAAATTGTCTTCGAGACATCAACTACAAACAGTTCAGCTATAAATCAGAAAATACAAGGATCACCCCGTACTCTGAGAAAGAGCGTCTTCAAATTATAAATCACTTGGGCAATGACTTTTATTCATTAGCAATAAAGCTGGATTTTTATCTCATTCTGCGCATAGGCGAATTGAAAGGGTTAAGATGGGATGACATTTCAGGAGATTCCCTACATGTCCAGCGCTTTGTAGATGACAGAAATGAGATAATCGACGATATAAAAGGCCATACTGGCGAAGGGAAGCGTTACATGCCATTGACACCAATGGCTAAGGAAATACTTGTACAAATTCAGAGGTTGAATCCAGACAGTGAATACATCTTCATCCGCAACGGACAGCCCCTGGCAACAGTAACCTTTAACCGTCGCTTAAAGAAGTGTTGTGAGGAATTAGGCATTGAATACCGCTCCTCCCACAAACTTCGCTTCTCCACCGCCTCAATCATGTACAAGAATGGAATGGAAGACACCGAACTCCAGAAGCTCCTGGGTCACACCAGCCTTACTATGACCCACCACTATCTCCGTAACATCACTTCTCAAGAAGAAACAGCATCAAAAATAAGGGCAATCCTAGATTAACAGCCCTCAAAAACAAGAAAAATACCCACGCAAACAAGCGCAAACACCAAATACACAAAGCAAAAACCCCAGAAACCCTTATTTTATCAGGTTTCTGAGGCTTTTATCAGAGAGGCGACAACCAGATTTGAACTGGTGATCAGGGTGTTGCAGACCCACGCCTTACCACTTGGCTATGTCGCCATAAATTGTTAAGTGACCCCAACGAGATTCGAACTCGTGTTACCGCCGTGAAAGGGCGATGTCTTAACCGCTTGACCATGGGGCCGGACTTGCATTTCGTTTTCCTCATAGTCTCGCCTGAGTATCACGAACTCCCCGAGTAGGACTTGAACCTACGACCCAACGGTTAACAGCCGTTTGCTCTACCGACTGAGCTATCGAGGATTACTGAGGCATATACCCTCAAAACCACACATTGTTACATATCTATCTTCATCCGTTCTTTCCTCTTACCTAACCAACCTGGTTAAGCCCTCGACCTATTAGTGACAGTCAGCTGCACATGTTGCCATGCTTCCACCTCTGCCCTATCTACCTCGTCGTCTTCAAGGGGTCTTACTCTTGCGATGGGATATCTCATCTTGAGGGGGGCTTCACGCTTAGATGCCTTCA
>NZ_JPME01000046.1 GCF_000732605.1 Lacrimispora celerecrescens
TTAACACCAATGCCGGGAAGCAGCAAGGAGGCCTTAAAAGGTGGCTATGTAATCGATGACTGTGAAGGCACACCGGAGATCATTCTGATCGCAAGCGGTTCTGAGGTGGAGCTGGCAGTCAATGCGAAGAAGCTTCTTGCCGACAAAAAGGTACGTGTGGTTTCCATGCCTTGTATGGATCTGTTTGAGGAACAGACCGATGAGTATAAGGAATCTGTCCTTCCAAAGGCAGTTCGTAAGCGCGTGGCAGTAGAAGCATTAAGTGATTTCGGCTGGGGCAAATATGTGGGCCTTGACGGAACTTATGTGACCATGAAGGGATTTGGTGCCAGCGGTCCTGCAAATCTTTTATTTGAACATTTTGGATTTACTGCAGAGAATGTAGCAAAGGCTGCACAATCCATTTAAGAAGTTCTGCTAGGCGAATGTCCGTGAGCTGGTAAAACCTGCGGTTTTACCAGCTCCATTGCGGACTTACATACGTTACGAAAGGTAAAAAGGAGTGTATAGAAAATGGGAATGAAATGTGTCGGTGTAGATGTAGGCGGTACATCTGTAAAAATCGGAATCTTTGAAATAACAGGAGAGCTCATCCATAAGTGGGAGGTACCTACCAGACAGGAAGAAGGCGGAAAATACATCCTTAGCGACACCGCTGCTTCCATACTAAAAACCCTTAAAGAGCTTAATATTCCCCTGGAAGAAGTAAAAGGAGCAGGCTTGGGAGTCCCAGGTCCAGTCATGCCTAGCGGGTATGTAGAAGTCTGCGTAAACTTAGGCTGGCGTGATATGTATCCAGAAAAAGAATTAAGTGAAATGCTTCATGGCATCCCGGTAAAAAGCGGCAACGACGCCAATGTTGCAGCCCTTGGAGAGATGTGGCAGGGAGGCGGAAAAGGCTATGATGATATCGTCATGGTCACCCTGGGCACCGGAGTAGGCGGCGGCGTGATCATTGACCAGAAGATCGTTGCCGGTAAGCACGGTCTGGCCGGAGAGATCGGACATGTGCATATCCGTGATGATGAAACAGAAAGCTGTAATTGTGGAGGCGTAGGCTGCGTAGAACAGATAGCCAGCGCAACAGGCATAGCAAGAGAAGCCAGAAGGAAAATGGCTTCAAATGATACTCCATCCGTTCTCAGGGCATTTGGTGATAACGTAACGGCAAAGAATGTGCTGGATGCTGCCAAGGAAGGGGACGCACTGGCTTTAGAGGTCATGGAGGTTGTAGGCCATTACCTTGGACTTGCTCTGGCTCAGATTTCTATGGTGACAGACCCAGAGGTCTTTGTTATTGGAGGAGGCGTTTCAAAAGCCGGATCATTCTTAATTGACATACTTTTCAAACATTTTGACAAGTACACTCCTATTTCCAAAAATAAGAGCGGAATCGTCCTGGCGAAGCTGGGAAATGATGCGGGAATTTATGGAGCAGCAAGGCTCATCCTGGATTAAAAATGATAAGGCGGATTCTTAGGAATCCGCCTCTTTTTTTCTTTATTATTAAAACGTTACTGGCAAAGAGCCCTAGCAACCTCCGCTGCTTTATTAAAGTCCGCTTCTTCCGGATTCCAAAGACACTTGGCTTCTGTCTCCACAACCGAGAAGCCGGCATCGGTCAGCCGTTCCCGAAGGACCTTTGTCCCTTCTCCGCTCCAGCCGTAGCATCCGAATACAGCCGCTTTTTTACCTTTATACTTCAACTCCTTCAGGAAATCAAGCCACCCTCCCACAGAAGAAAGGATGCTGCCTCCTACGGTTGGGGAACCAAGGGCAATGGCTTTTGATTTAAATACCTCTGTCATAATATCATTCTTATTTACCTTAGAAATGTTATAAATCTTCACCCTGGTATCCGGTGAAATCCGTGCGATTTCGGCGCTGATCTTGTGGGCCAGCTGTTTTGTCCCATCCCACATGGTATCATAAACAATGGTGATTTGATCCTCCTGATAATTCTGGGACCATTCGTAATATTTTTCCACGATCTGCATAGGATTCTCCCTCCAGATAGAACCGTGGCTGGTAGCAATGATGTCGATTGGCAGGTTAAGTCCCTGTATTTCCTCAATTTTCTTTTTCACAAGAGGAGAAAACGGAGTCAGAATATTAGCATAGTACTTAATGGCCTCCTCCCACAACCTGCACTGGTCAGCCTTGTCATTGAATAATTCCTCCACTGCAAAATGCTGTCCAAACGCGTCATTGGAAAAGAGGATATTATCCCCCGTTAGGTAGGTAGCCATACTGTCAGGCCAGTGGAGCATTTTCATTTCCACGAAGACCAGTTTCTTCCCATTCCCGATATCAATGGAATCCCCTGTCTTCACCACCTGATAATTCCATTCCGGATGGTGATATTGACCGGTAAGAGATTTCACCCCGTTAGCCGTACAGTAAATAGGGGTTCCAGGTATCTTCTCCATCAATGCAGGAAGGGAACCGCTGTGATCCACTTCTCCATGGTTGGCTACAATAAAATCAATTTCCTTTAAATCAATTTCTTTTTCCAGATTATCTATAAATTCCGAAGAGTGTGGTTTCCAAACCGTATCGATGAGTACTGTTTTCTCTTCCCTGATTAAATAAGCGTTCTGGCTTGAGCCATGATTAATGGAGTAGTCGGCTCCATGAAAGGATTCCAGCTCCCAGTCCATAATTCCTACCCAATAAACATTATTTTTCACAAGTTTTTTCATATTCAAATTCCTCCTTCATATTTTGGAAACAGCAGTGAGTTTTCTGTGAATATATGAATGTACACATCGTTTACCAGTTCCTGCAGCTTTTTAAATGCCAGGCGGTAAGAAGCACAACCGTCTTCTGGCGCAGTAAAATCATTGGTGCAGGCTGTGATTTCTTTTATCAGGTTTCCGGCCGCTTCATGCTCATCCTCTAAATCCTTCACATAACCGGTTTTATTGTCTCCGGTAAAGCTGTTTTTCATATAGGGGAAAATAAGCTTTTCTTCCTTTGCGAAATGTTCCTGGAGTTCCTTTCTCAAGTCTGAAAAAAGCCCATGTAAAGGAACCAGCTGTGTTTGATGATGTTCGTAATGAGCCAGTAAAACTTTATTAATCAGCTCATCAATTTCCGATAATAGGATTCTTTCTTTCGAATGATGGGTTTCAATAATATAATCAATCAGGTCTGGGACTTCCATTTCTGACAGCCGTTCTACGGCCAGCACTTGTCCTTTATTTGACTTTTGAGGCTGATTCACAATCTTTTTGTTAAGCAGTTCGATAAAGCTTTTTGACTCGATTCCCAGCTTCTGTATAGCCTCTTCCAATGCATCCTTTCCGCCGCAGCAATAATCAATATGAAAATCATTAAAGATCTCAACAGCTCCCGGATAGGCCTTAACTACATCGGTTACTTTCATTTTACCTGTAATCATGTTTCTCCTCCTCTTTTCTGGATTCTCTGTTTTTTTAGAAATGTTTGTTTTGTTTGTAAGGCCAGTATATCCGGAAAAGAGAATAAAGAATGTGATTTAAATCATTATTTTTAAAACTTTTTATTTTTATACTTCATTTTCAAAAGTGTCTCTTAAAATATCTTTGTTTCGTACGTGGATCTTACGATTCCCTTCTAACTCAATGGCACCTTCCTTGCGAAGTTCTCCAAGCTTTCTGCTTATGGTTTCTCTTCTGACATTGATATAAGCGGAAATATCATCTCTGGTCAATTCAATGGTTTCTCCCTTGATCCGGCTGCTTCGGAATAAAAGAAAACCGGCGACCCGGGCCTTGGCATCGTTGACGGATAATAGCTGTAACAGTTCGTTTGCTGCTGACAGCTTCTGCCCAACCACGTTCAATATCTTAACTCCGATTTCAGGTTTTTTTTAATATCAGTTCCTGAATATCTGTCAAGGAGATGAGGCATACTCCGCATTCTCCCAGGGCAATGGCATTTGCTTCAAAGGCTTTTCCGCCGAATATGTTCTGCTCTCCGTAGATATCCCCTTCCGTCAGTATATCAAGAACGTATTCTTTACCTTCCAGGGAATAGCGGCTGATCTTAACCTTACCGTAACGGATGACCAGTATTTTATCTGCCGGGTCATATTCATGAAAAACCGTTTCCCCTTTTTTGTAATCTAAATGCCGGGCCCTTGATACCAGTTCCTTCTGCTCCTCTAAAGAAAGGGGTTCAAAAAGAGGGATTTTTGAAGTGCACAATTTATTACAGCAGCTACACTTAAGTTCCATGCCGTTCTCCTTTCGGACATTTGTCTGTATTATGGATAATTATATTATGGGATTTCCATTTCCGCAAGCCGAGCTATAAGCAAAAAAACTCTTTTACTATGAAATATGGTATCGGATAGTCCTGCAAAACGGCTCTTCCGGGGTGGTGAGTCGATAATTGTCCGGCAGCAAATGCATTACATCGGGAATATCCTGTGCTTCCAGTGCAATGGCACAAGAGGCGAGGGATGGCGCACCGCCGCACAATGTCATTCCGCGGGGTAAAAATCCCCCTGAATACAGGACCAGGGCAGGTGCATCTGTCATCATTTTCAGGGTTCGTCCGGTTCCCCTATCCCGCAGGATGCAGGCTTTTTTAATCTCTACAGGCCGTTTTGCAGACCGCAGCGGGCGGAACGTCTGATTTCTATTAAGAATGTAGGCGTTATTGTATCCACGTCCAATGGAAAGCTGTTCCTTGCAGACGGGACTTTTGGCGGACCGGATAAGGGACAGCAGCTGCCTGGAAGACCGGAAATCAAAGACGGTATCTGCCGCAGGTATGATATCTGCCGGCAGATGGTCTCTCTTATTAACGCACACGTTATTGGCAAATATCTGGATCTCCTGTTCCAGTCCGGAGACAGAAAAATCACCGGAAAGATTCCAATAAGTGTGGTTGGACATGTTAATATAGGTAGGAGCGTCTGTCATCGCGGTGTATTCTATGGTAAGCCAGTTGGTGTCTTCCAGGGTATATTTGACTCGATAGATTCTGTTGCCCGGATACCCATCCAGGCCGTCAGGCTGGACTGCAGACAGCAGGATGGAGGCCGACTCTAGGCCGGAAGCCAAAGATGTTACTTGCCAGAGCTGGGAGGATAAATGATTGATCCCTCCGTGGAGCTGGTTTATCCCGTCATTATTTGATAGTCGGTATATCTCTGGTCCTACAGGGAGTAGCGCTTTCCCAATTCTTCCGGCATTAGGTCCAAGGGTGGCTCCTGCATAGCAGAGACAGCTTTCATATGGTCCCATATCCTCAAAGCCCAAGGTGACCGGCCGCTCTCTGCCGCTTTCCTCTCTTATTGCGATCTGTTGAATGGCAGCTCCCAGCGCCATTACGGAAACCGTCATGCCCAGGCTGGTGGTCATATCATAAACCGTATAAGCAGTTCCAACCTGATTCCATAATTCTCTGGTTTTTATTTTCATAGACATATCCTCCATTTAAAACCAGTATAAGGATTCGTCCCTGAAAGGGAAAGGTCATAAAAATAGAAGAGCAATTTTTCAAAATGACAGAGCAAGAGAAAGCAATAGGAACAAGAAAATCAGCAGCCGGATGGAACAGGCGCTTAAGGAAAAGCCGGGAGTGATCTGCGGCAAAAAAGATGACTAATGGCAAAATTTTGAACGGAAGTAAGCCGCTTCATTATATAGGAAGGAGGGATAGCATTAAATGAGAGCAATTTTTAGCAATGATAGAGCAAGCCTACATAATGATGAATTCTGGTTCGATGATATAATGAATTTATTAAAACGTAAAGCTGGAATAAAAAAGAGGAGGTAAGACATGGGGAGCGTATTGGAATTCCAGAATATATCCAAATATTTTCCCGGAGTAAAGGCGTTGGACCAGGTATCCTTTCAAGCGTATTCCGGGGAAATTCTGGCATTTTTAGGGGAAAACGGGGCTGGCAAGTCCACTCTGTTAAAGGTGCTTAATGGAGATTACCAGCCTACCGGGGGAAAATATCTCCTGGATGGTGTTGAAAAGCATTTTCAGTCTCCTCATGAGGCTATTGAGGAAGGGATTTCCGTCATATATCAGGAGCGGCAGATTCTTTTGGAATTATCCGTTGCAGAGAATATTTATCTGGGGAGAATGCCTGTAAGCAGGATGGGATTCATCGATATCCGCAAGGCAAATGAGATGACGGAAAAAATCATAGAGGATTTTGGTCTTCCCATCAGTCCATCTACAAAGGTAAAGGATTTAAGTATCGCCTATCAGCAGATGGTGGAGATCATGAAGGCCTATTCCAGAGAAAATTTAAAGGTGATCTGCTTTGACGAGCCTACTGCCTCCCTGTCGGATTCGGAAATCGAATCCCTGTTTAAGATTATTGGGAAGCTAAAGGAAGAGGGGAAGATTATCATCTATGTATCCCACCGCATGGACGAGCTTCGGAGGATTACGGATAAGGTGGCGATTTTTAAAGACGGACGCTACGTGGCCACGGTGGAGACAGGAACGGTGCCAGAAGCGGAACTGATCCGCATGATGGTGGGCCGTGACCTGGGAGATATTTACAGAAGCTTAGACAGAAAAAAGGTGATCGGAGATGTACTTCTGGAGGTGAAAAACTTATCTTCGGATTATGTAAAAGAGAATTCCTTTATACTGCGAAAAGGAGAGGTTCTGGGCTTTTCCGGCCTTGTAGGGGCTGGAAGGACGGAGCTTATGAGGGCCGTCATTGGAGCAGATGAGGTGAAAAGTGGTGAGATTTATCTGGAAGGAAAGAAAATACGCAACCGCTCTCCTCATGAAGCCATGGAGCACGGGATAGTTCTGGTGCCGGAGGACCGAAAGCTCCAGGGAATTCTTTCGAATTTAAGTGTCAGCGATAATATGAACATTGCCATGCTAGATACCAATTCCAACAGGCTGGGATTTGTAAATGGGGAAAAGGAAGAGGAGCTGGCACAAAAGGGAATCCGGGATTTTAAGATCAAGACTCCGTCTCCTGACAAAAAGATCGTGGAACTTTCCGGCGGAAACCAACAGAAATGTATTGTGGCCCGCTGGATCAGCACAAATCCAAAGGTGCTCATCTTGGATGAGCCTACCAAGGGAATTGACGTAGGCGCCAAATCGGAGTTTTATCATATGATCTGTAAATTTGCCAAGGAGGGACTGGGGATCATTCTGATATCATCAGAGCTTCCTGAGGTGATTGGTTTGTCGGACCGGATCATTGTCATGAAATCTTTGAGAATCACAGGAGAAATAGCGGCGGAGGAAGCAACCGAAAGCAAGCTTCTGAGTCTGGGTATGATTGGGGAGGTACAGGAATAATGGAAACAAATAAGAAAAGCAGAATCAAAATAAATGGTGACAAGATCGTACTGCTTGCGGCAATCGTTGTAGTATTTGGGCTTTTTACCTCTCTGAATAAAAACTTTCTTTCGGTTACGAACTTAATTAATATTCTGGTGGCGGCTTCCCTTGTAGGGCTTGTGGCTGTGGGCCATACATATTTAATCATTGCAGGGCAAAATGACTTGTCACCCGGCTCTGTGGCTGCATTTTCCGGCGTTATGGCGGCTCTGCTGGTAGGCAAGGGAGTTCCTTTCGGGGTTGCGTTGATTCTGACTATTGGCTGTGGGGTACTCATCGGATTTTTCAATGCCTTTATGGTAAATCGGATTCATCTGGAGGCCTTTATTGCAACCCTGGTAACCCAGTCCATAATCAGAGGCTTTGCCTATATCATATGCGGCGGAAAGCCGGTTTCCATCAGCAACAGGACCTTTCTCATCCTGGGAAAGGCCAGAATCTTAAACATTCCCCTTTCCGTTTGGATCATGGTGATCTGTATCATCATTTTTGGCATCATTCTTTCCAAAACGAAATTCGGAAGAAGCGTTTATGCCATCGGCGGCAGCATGGAAGCCGCCAGACTTGCCGGGTTAAATCCGAAAAGAATCATTACCACCTGCTATGTGATGATGGGAATCCTCTGCTCCATCGGAGGGGTTATCTTCGCGGCTCGTATGAATTCCGGCCAGCCGGCGGCTAATGTGAACCTGGAATTTGACGCGATTACGGCTGTTATTCTGGGCGGTGTATCGTTTATTGGCGGAGTGGGAAATATGGGAGGAACTATTCTTGGAATCATACTGATCCAGTCCTTTAATACAGGTCTTACTATGGTAAATGTTCCAAGTTTCTGGCAGTTTGTAGCAAAGGGAGGACTTCTTTTATTCGCCCTGGCAACAGACTATTTGAGAAAGCAGAAGAGAGAGCGGGATTTACTGTCAGCATCTATGAAAAATTTATAAGGTTCCAAGGGAAACCGGAAGGTTTTCTGAAGATAGAGCAAAAATTAAAACAGGAGGGTTACAAATCATGAAAAAAACAGCAGCAATTATTTTGGCAGCAGCAATGGCAATGGGGTTGACAGCCTGCAGTGGTTTTACTGATGAAAAACCGGCTGCAACCACGACGGCAGGTACGGCAGAGACAACGACAGGCGGGACCCAGACGGAAGCAGGGGCAAAGGGAGTTGTTTACGGAATCTACAAGGCCGGGGATCAGACATGGTTCATTGACGAAGGAGCGGCGGCTCAAAAAGCAGTGGAAGAAAAGGGCGATGAATTTATTTATGTGGATGCAAAAATGAATCCGGAAGAATATTTAAAGGCCATTGATAATGCCATTGCAAATAAGGCAAAGGGAATTGTTACCTGTATCCCGGACCAGACCATGTCCCAGGCCGTGGTTGATAAATGTAAGGAAGCTGGCATTCCAATTGTTTCGGCCGATGATGCGCTCCAGACGGATGCGGGAGAAAAAATCGCTCCATGGGTTGGCATTAATGCTTACGTAATCGGACAGGCCAACGGCCAATGGCTGGCGGACTATGCCAATAAAAACAATCTGGCAGGGGATCCGGAATGTGGGTTAATGATCCTGACCATGGATACGGTTTCCTCCTGTGTTCCCAGGGCAGAAGGAGAGCTGGATAAGTTTACGGAAATTAGCCCTGATTTTCCGAAAGAGCGGATCTTCAAGGCAGATCATGACGGAACCACGGATAAGGGTAATGTGGCAGCTACATCAGTCATTACCGCTCATCCGGAAATCAAGAAGTGGTTGGTAACGGGAGCCAATGAGGAAGGTACTGTCGGTGCAGTCCGTGCTTTGGAGAGTGCAGGATTAGACGCCAATGCAATTGCAGTAGGCCTGGGAGCTTATATGGCAAAGGATGAATGGAACAACAAGGGAGCTGACGGAACCTGTATGAAAGCAGCGGCCTATTTTTCCTCTGATTCCGTTGGAGCAGGCTCAGTCAATGTTTTATACGATGTGATCAGTGGAAAAGAGGTTCCAATGGAGACAGCCGTAGATGCAGTGATCGTTACCCCTGAAAATTACAAGGAAGTGATGGGAAAAGCAGCGGAATAAACCGATTCCTGGTGATGAAAAAAAGCAGCCTCTGCAATGCAGGGGCGCTTTTTTCAGTTCCTGATAGAAAAACGGTATTCGGAAGGTGTAATTCCTGTCACCTTTTTAAACGTTGTGCAAAAGCTGCTTTCACTGGTAAAACCTGTACTGAAGCAGATGTCCTTGATGGAGATATCCAGGGATTTTAAGAGAAACTTGGCATTGTTGACTCTGGCAGCGATCACATATTCGTGCGGTGAGAATCCGGATTCCTTTTTAAACAGCCGGCTGAAATAAAAGGGGCTTAAGGAGGCCTGGTCCGCTAAATCCTTCAGGGTAAGGGGATCAGTCAGATGTTCGTTGATGTAGGCAATGGTGTCCTCAATGATGCTGGAAGCGACGTTTTCTGAATGTTCAAAGTCTCTGTTGACCAAAAGCTCTGTTAGAATATTAACAATATAATTGTTCAGCAAGGCCTCTTTGATTGAAATGCACTCCCGAAACTGTAGATAAATTTTATGCAGATATTTTTCCAGACGGTAGGTATCCCTCAGGGAAATGACCGGAGGGCCGCCATCTAAGATTGCATCATAATATCCTGCCGCACCCATGCCGTCAAAATGGAGCCATTCTGCTTCCCAGCCCGTTGTCGTCCAGTAGGCGTGGGGCTCGAAGCAGTTTAATATCACTACCTGCCCTCCGCCTGCATGAAAGACTCGACCGCCTGTTTCTACCTGGCATTCACCTCTCCGGATGAACATGATGAGGAAACTGTCATAAGAATTCCGATGAAGGGAATAGCCGGGTTCATACCGGAAAAGTCCCATGTTAATGGGATATAAGAAGATTCTTTTCGCCTGGGCACTGGGCGTGTAAACATAATAATCCGACCCTGAGATGACCCCGCGTTCTGTAGAAAGCATATATGGGCCCTCCTTTCTTTTTATGAAATCATTATAGAGAAAAAACGGTGATCCGTCAATTGCATTAGAGCAATTTTTGTAAACTAGTAAGCAACTAAAGGTAATGAAAACCATAATAAAAGATTATATAGTATAGGCAAGAACTTAAAAGGAGGTCTAAGAATGGAAGCAGTAAAAATATGGGAGGAGTCCATCGTCATACCCACTTATGAGGTGGGAGAAGCAGATAAAAATCCGATGTTTCTGGAGAGTCGTGTTTATCAGGGAAGCTCGGGAAAAATCTACCCTTATCCTACCATTGAGAAGATCCATGATACCAGGACGGAGAAAGCCTATCAGGCAGTCTGGCTGGAAAATGAATACTTGAAGGTAATGATACTCCCGGAGCTTGGCGGAAGAATCCAGCGGGCCTTTGACAAAACGAATCAATATGATTTCGTCTATTACAACCACGTCATAAAGCCCGCCCTGGTAGGGCTCTGCGGCCCCTGGATCAGCGGAGGGATTGAATTTAACTGGCCCCAGCACCATCGGCCAACCACTTATTCCCCTGTGGACTATATGTTGATAGAACATGAGGATGGTTCTAAAACCTGTCGGATCTGCGATGTGGACCAGATGTACGGAACCAAGGGGGAGGCCAGCTTCACCCTGTATCCCGGAAAGGCTTATATTGAGATAAAGGGCCAGCTTTATAACCCCACACCAATGCCCCAGACCTTTTTATGGTGGGCAAACCCGGCGGTTCCGGTCAATGATTACACTCAGTCCATCTTCCCCCCGGATGTCCATGCCGTTATGGATCACGGAAAAAGGGATGTATCCCGTTTCCCCATTGCCACGGGAGTCTATTATAAGCATGACTACAGCGAAGGCATTGATATTTCCCGTTATAAGAATATTCCGGTACCTACCTCTTACATGGCTGAAAAGAGTGAGTTTAACTTTGTAGGAGGCTATGATTATCAGGTGGGGGCGGGAATCCTTCATGTAGCAGACCATCACATTTCACCGGGTAAGAAGCAGTGGACCTGGGGCTGCGGTGATTTCGGAAAGGCCTGGGACCGGAATCTGACTGATGAGGATGGCCCCTACATTGAACTGATGACCGGTGTTTACACGGATAATCAGCCGGATTTCACCTGGTTAAAGCCCATGGAGGAAAAAACCTTCACCCAGTATTTCATGCCTTATAAAGCCGTAGGCCCTGTGAAAAATGCATCCATTCACGCTGTCATAAACTTGGAGACAAAGGAAAATGAGATTCGTATTGTCGCATATGGAACCCAGGAGTATCCTGATGCGCGGATTCTGCTGACTTATGGCAAGGAGACGCTTCTAGATGAAACAACCCTACTTTCTCCAGTCAATACTTATGAAAAGACGCTGCATACCGGCGTGGAGGATGATACAAGGCTGACTCTTAAGGTACTTTCCGGCGAAAGGGAGCTAGTTTCCTATACTCCCCTAAAGAAGGAGGTTCCAAAGCTTCCAAGCCCTGCAAAAGCAGCCGATAAACCGGAAAAGATTATGACAAATGAAGAGTTATATCTTACCGGGCTTCATATCGAGCAGTACCGCCATGCCACCTACAGACCGGATCCATATTACATAGAGGGCTTAAAAAGGGATCCTGAAGATATCCGCATCAATAATGCCTATGGCTCTCTGCTCATGCGCAGAGGCTGCTTTGAGGAGGCGGAAGAGCATTTCAGGAAGGCATTAAAACGGGCTGTTTGGAAAAATCCCAACCCTTATGACTCCGAGCCTTATTACAATCTGGGCCTGGTGCTTTTGTATCAGAACAGGATTGAGGAAGCCTTTGACGCCTTTTATAAGGCCACATGGTCCGGTGAGCAGCAGGAAATGAGTTTTTATTACCTTTCCTGCATCGAATCCATGAGAGGAAATTATGAAAGTGCTCTGGAACTTGTGGAAAAGGGACTGGTGAGAAATTCTCATAATGTAAAGGCCAGAGCCTTAAAAGTCTATCTCTTACGCAAGATGGACAGGACAGAAGAGGCCGGGGCTCTCATTGTGGAGAATTTGAAGGTGGACTCCTTTGATTATATATCCCGTTTGGAATCAGCATACCTGGAGCCGGGGCGTCAGGAGGAAATCCGGCTTGAGATAAGCCGGCTGGCCAGAGGCTTTCACGAAAACTACTTAATGGCAGCCAGACATTATGCGGAATTCGGTGCATACGAAGCAGCCGTCCAGACCTTGGACCAGTGTTCCGGGAAATGGCCCATGCTCTATTACTATAAAGCCTACTATCTGAAGCTTATGGGAAAAGACGGATCAGAAGCCTTAAAAGAAGCTTTAAAGCAGGCGGAGGGGTGCAGCTCGGATTACTGTTTCCCTAATAAGCTGGAGGACATCTCAGTGCTTAAGTTTGCGGCGGAAAGGAATACGGAAGGAGCCAACGCCAATTATTATCTGGGAAATTTATATTATGATAAGCTTCAGTACCGTACTGCCCTTTCTTATTGGGAGCAGTCCGCCCGGTTAAATCCCCGGTTCCCAACCGTGTGGAGAAATTTATCACTGGCTTATTATAACAAGGAAAAGGACAGGGTAAGGGCAAGAGAGGCCATGGAAAAGGCCTATGGCTTAAACCCGGATGATGCAAGGATCTTTTTGGAATTGGATCAGCTTTATAAAAAGCTGGATATGCCTGCGTCAGAACGTCTGGAAAAATATGAAGCTGCAAGAGATGTATTTATGAAGCGTGATGATCTGATGATTGAATATGCAACACTTTTAAACCTTTTGGGTCGATATGGAGAGACTTATGAATTCATTATGAGCTACAAGTTTCATCCATGGGAAGGCGGGGAAGGAAAGGTAACAGCCCAGTATGTGGTCTCCCTTGTGGAACTGGCCAGGCAGGCTATGGCTGAAAAGGAGTGGGGCGCGGCAGAAGAATATCTGACAAAAGCCTTGAAGTATCCGGAGAATCTGGGAGAAGGAAAGCTGGAAGGAACGAAGGATAATCATATTAACTATTATCTGGGGGTGGTCATGGAGAACCAGGGAAAGACAGAGGATGCACGGGCGTATTTTGAAACGGCTGGTGTGGGAACGGATGAACCGGCTGGCATGATGTATTACAACGACCAGCCAGCTGATATGATTTATTACCAGGGGCTGGCTAAGGAAAAGCTGGGAAAACCGGTGGAAGCCAGAGCCAGATTTTATAAGCTGCTCGATTACGGGGAACAGCATATGTTTGACCCTATGAAGATCGAATATTTCGCCGTATCCCTGCCTGATTTCCTGATTTATAAAGAAGACCTGGATAAGAAAAACAAAGCACATTGCAACTATCTTATAGGGCTTGGAAAAATGGGGCTTGGAGATATGAAGGGGGCGAAAAAAGCCTTAGAGGAGACCATAAGGCTGGATCATGCTCATTTAAATGCAATCCGGTATATAAATATGATATAGAATAGAGTCTGATAAGCAATGGGAGGAAGGATGTTTTAATAACATCCCAACCTCCCTTTTTCTTTTATTTCCTGGTTTTTAAATTCCTTAATGGCCATAACGGCTCTACCTCTTATTTACAATTTACTAAATTATGATATAATGGGAATACTTCACAAAGAAAAAACCTCATAAATGAGGAGACCCCGATTGACAGGCAATCGGGGCAATTATGAAAAATCTATGTGCAATTTGACGATTAAATCAATTTGACTCATATATTTTCTATGTATTTAGTATAAAAAATATATATGAACGGAATATGAACGACCTGTAAACACATTATGAAAAAAGGAGGAAAGTATGGGAGAGAATTATAAGAGCAGAAAGACAATCGTAATAGGTCATAAAAATCCGGATACAGATTCCATCTGTTCTGCTATCTGTTATGCAAATTTAAAAAGAAAGCTGACCGGAGAAGAATATCAGCCAGGCAGGGCTGGTCACGTCAACGAGGAGACACAATTTGTGCTCCATTATTTTGAAGTGGAAGCGCCGGAGCTTGTGGAAAATGTGAAGACACAGGTCCGTGATATCGATATACGTAAAACAAAAGGGGTAAAGAAAAACCTGTCCTTAAAAAAGGCCTGGAACCTGATGCAGGAAGCAAATGTAGTCACCATTCCGACGGTAACCGAGGATGGGATGCTGGAGGGACTGATCACGGTAGGCGACATTGCCAAGTCCTATATGAATGTTTACGACAGCAGCATTTTATCAAAGGCAAATACACAGTATGAAAATATTGTGGAAACCTTAGAAGGGGCCATGGTAGTTGGAGCAAAGAGTGAATATTTCAATCATGGAAAGGTCCTTATTGCGGCGGCTAATCCGGATATGATGGAATATTACATTTCCAAGGGCGACTTAGTGATCCTGGGGAACCGTTATGAATCCCAGCTATGCGCTATTGAAATGGAAGCGGCCTGCATCATTGTCTGCGAAGGCGCGGCGGTATCCATGACGATTAAAAAGCTGGCTCAGGAGCGCGGCTGTACGGTCATGACCACCCCTTACGACACATATACGGCGGCTCGTCTGGTAAATCAGAGCATTCCAATCAGCTATTTCATGACTACCGAAGGGTTGATTTCCTTTGAAGAAGACGATTATATTGATGAAATAAAAGATGTCATGGCAAGCAAACGCCACCGGGATTTCCCGATTCTTGATAAGGACGGAAAATACATGGGAATGATTTCCCGACGGAATCTGCTTGGTGCAAAAGGAAAACGCCTGATCCTGGTGGATCATAATGAGAAAACTCAGGCAGTAGAAGGAATGGAAAGTGCGGAGATTCTGGAGATTATCGATCATCACAGGCTTGGCACCGTAGAAACCATTGCTCCTGTATTTTTCCGCAACCAGCCGGTAGGCTGTACGGCTACTATCGTATATCAGATGTATATGGAAAATAACGTTGAAATTGAGCCGAAGATTGCGGGCCTTTTATGCAGCGCCATTATCTCTGATACTCTTTTATTCCGTTCCCCTACCTGTACGGAGTCTGATAAAAAGGCAGCTCTTACCCTTGCGGATATTGCAGGGATCCAGGTAGAAAAATACGCGTCCTCCATGTTCGCGGCAGGAAGTAACCTAAAGGGT
>NZ_JPME01000047.1 GCF_000732605.1 Lacrimispora celerecrescens
ASCGCGCCGGTACTTTTTAAAGGAGCAATCGGTGAGTGGTTCTATTTATGCATATTGTAAAACAAAAAGGAGATAATAGACCAAAATAAGGATTGGAGAAATATGGTTTCATAAGTGATACCATGATAAAAGAATGGAAAAAACACTAGCATTTCACGATCTTTTCATCATTTTGTGCGGGATAGTAATGGGAACAATTGCGCGAATCGTCACACTTCGCATTGATACGCGTCAAAATCCCAGTTATCCTACCGGTGGCTTTATTAACATAGTGATAGGTATTCTGGCTTCTTTTCTGGGGGCCGTTGCAATTCCGTCTCTGTTAAATAAAGAATTTACGGCCGTTACGTTTATTGCCTTAGCCATCCAACATTTCCGGGATGTGAGAAAAACAGAAAAAGAAAGCCTTGAAGATCTGGAAAAAACGGAATATTCAAAAAGAGGGGCCGCTTATATTGACGGTATTGCCAAAACCTATGAATCCAGAAATTATTTATCCCTGCTTACTTCCCTGTTTGTTGTATTGGTTTTATGTATTATATCTGCTGACAGTCTGGTCATAAATATGATAGCTGCCGCTATCAGCGGTTTTGGCATAATTTATTTACTGACAAGATTAACAAAAGGCAAATGCATCGGTGATATCTGCAACATAAGAGAAGGGAAAATAACCATAGACCATTCGGATCTGCTTGTAAATGGCATGTTTGTTACGAGTGTGTTGGGAACTGAGAGAAGCCGGGAGTTGTTTTTAAAAGAAGGCATCGGCATTGTTATAGAGCCCAAGAGTGATAAATTCAGAATCACAGTTGAGAATTATGGGCAGAGGCAGGCCATGCTTTTTGAGGCTACCCGGACCTTTGGTGTAAAACGGTACAGTTTTACCCGAAAGAATTTCACAAGTGGAGCGATGTTATTGGCTTTTGTACCAATTATCCGTGATCCTGATGCAATAATAGACGTAATAAAAAAGACACCTGTATTGGAAAGCAGCAGAAAGATCACTACAATTATGGATACTAATATAGGAGGAGGGGATATCAATGGGGAAGAGTAGTCCGGAAATATTAGTCTATATAACAGATAATAAAGAAAGAATCATATCAGGTGATCCTTTGACCTTATTTATCCCGGATTTAACAGAACGGGAAACATGTATGATTGATTTGGGGAAGGCACTACGAGCAGATGTGGTGCAGCTAAAAAACGGTGATCATGTATTAATAAGCAGATAGAATGTTTTTAGGAGGCGGTCAATGGAAACCCAACTGGGAAAAGACACGATAAGAAAAGAGGCAAAAGATAAAGTAACAGGCGCAGCCCAATATACCAATGATTTAACAGATTCTCCTATGCTCTACGCCAGGTTATTTACAAGTGTTCATGCGCATGCCCAGATTATATCCGTAGATACCAGAGAAGCCTCTGCTATGCCAGGGGTCAGAGCGGTCATTACTGCAAAAGACCATCAGGTTATCTGTGGATCCATGCTTCAGGACAGACCTCCCTTAGCCAGAGATAAAGTACGTTACTATGGTGAGCCGATTGCCATCGTGATTGCGGATGATGAGATGCAGGCAAAGGCGGCAGCGGGTAAGATACTTGTGGAGTATAAACCCTTACCGGTTGTGAATTCCGTAAAAGAGGCTTTCAAAAAGAATCCTGTCATCATACATGACTCCCTCATGTTATATACAAAATCTACGAAGGAAGTCTATCCTGTAAAAGGAACGAATATCTGTCATCATCAAAAAATCAGAAAAGGCGATATGCAGAAAGGCTGGCTGGAAAGTGAAATTGTTGTAGAGGGCAGTTTTTCCCTGCCACAATCTGATCACGCCGCCATGGAAACAAGGGCAGTCCACTGCATGATCATGCCGGATGACAGTGTCAGAATCAAGACATCATCTCAATCTCCTTATGAGGTCAAGGAATCGATCAGTAAATATCTAAATATTCCGGAGGGAAAGATCGTAGTCCAGGTTCCCTTTGTTGGCGGTGCATTTGGTGGAAAAGCATGTATACAGCCAGAGGTGCTTGCGGTAATAGCGGCAATGAGTGTGAAAGGAAAATGGATCAACCTGGCAAATACAAGAGAAGAAGATATGGTCACTTCTCCATGTCATTTGGGGCTAGAAGGAACCATTAGGATCGGAGCGAAAAAAAGCGGGCAGATTATGGCTGCTGAAATGACATTCCAGATCGATACCGGCGCTTACTCTGATATTTCTCCTAAAATAACAAAAGCAATTGCTGCGGAGTGTGCCGGACCTTACCGGATACCAAATATTGAGTGCGATTGCTACAGCGTTTATACAAACCATCCATATATCACCTCTTTCCGCGGATTCGGACATGAGGCACATACCTTTTGCCTGGAAAGAATGATGGATAAACTGGCAGTCGAAACAGGGGTGGATCCTTTTCAGCTAAGGCTTTTAAACCTGGTAAAAGCCGGAGATTTAACTCCCACCCAGGTCAAAGTCACCGCCAGCAATACAGGGAATGCGGTAGAATGCCTAGAGAGACTAAAAGCAATCATGAACTGGGAGGAAGGAGCCCGGATCATAGAAGAGAACGGTTTGGTCAGAGCAAAAGGGATCAGCTGCTTAATCAAGACCTCAGATACACCCACAGATGCAGGCGCAAGCGCCGTTCTAACCTTTAATACGGATGGAAGTGTAAATCTGGATTGTGGTGCCACTGAAATAGGGCCTGGAATGAAGACAACTGCGGCCCAGATATTAGCGGAGAAAATGAGAATCAACGTCAATGACGTTTATGTAAAGCTGGATGTAAATACCCAGTCAACTCCGTATTTATGGAAAACCGTTGCCAGTATGACCACCTATCTGGTTGGACGGGCTATATTGAATGCGGCGGATGATGCCATATCCCAGCTGATGAATCTTGCATCAATTGCCCTGCGGTGCCCGACGGAAGAACTGGATTTTGAGAATAAGATGATTTTTGTAAAACATGATCCTGAGCTTTATATCATGTTCAAGGACCTGGTGAAAGGCTACAAATTTTCCAATGGCAATTCTTTTAAGGGGCCTGTAATTGGACGGGGCAGCTATGTCATGGGCAATCTTACGCCTCTGGCTGAGGCATCGGGACGGGGAACGCCAGGCCGGAGCTGGACGGTAGGTGCCCAGGCCGTTGAAATTGAATATGATACCAGGCTGCATACCTACCGGCTGTTAAAAGCGGCCACTGTGATAGATGCAGGCAAGGTCATAAATCCTAAGACTGCAAGAGGTGTGGTTATGGGCGGAATGTGCATGGGGCTGGGACTTGGTACCAGTGAGGATTTTGTCTATAATGAAGATGGAATTGTAGAAGATACAAGCTTTCGTACCTATAAAATGATTCGGTATGGAGAAAATCCGGAATATGTAGTTGATTTTGTAGAGACACCTCAAATAGATGCGCCATATGGAGCCAGAGGCATTGCAGAGCACGGCATTATTGGAATACCTGCCGCATTGGCAAATGCCATATCATTGGCAGCTCATATTGATGTAAACCGGCTTCCCATTACGCCTGAATTCATATGGAGGGAAAGGTTGAAACGATGATTCCTTTTGATTTCGATTATTATAAACCAGAAAGCATGGATGAAGCATTTAAATGCTATCAAGATTTGCTTATAAATAATAAAAAACCTCTTTATTATGGGGGAGGAACGGAAATTATCAGTATGGCCAGGGTAAAGGGGATAGTATTTGATTCGGTCATTGATTTAAAAGGAATACCTGAATGCAGCCAGCTTGAGGTGAGCGGTGGGAAATTCAGGATTGGTGCCGCACAAACCCTTACAAACATTGCAGAATGCAATGCATATCCCCTGTTGTCCAAAACGATAAAAAGAATTGCAGATCACACGATCCAGGGGAAAATCACCATAGGAGGCAATCTGGCAGGCACAATTAAATATCGTGAGGCAGCCTTGCCGCTGATGATCAGTGATTGTTCCTTGCAGGTAATGACACAGGGTGGTTTAGCCGAATTGCCGTTTTCAAAGGCGTTCAATGGAAAACTGCAGCTAAAAAAAGGAGAATTTCTGGTATCTGTATTGATAGAAGAAAATGATCTGAGTTTGCCTTACAATCATGTAAAAAGAACGAAACAGGAGAAAATAGATTATCCATTAATCACCATGGTGGCTCTGAAAAATGAGAAGGCCATTAAAACGGCGATTACCGGGTATGGCGATAACCCCATTATTTTATCCGAAAGGATCATAAACCATAAATTATACAACGTGGAGCAAAAAATCAATAAAATAATCAATTTGGCCCACAGTGATTGCAAAGGTGATTTATCTGGAAGCAGGGAATATAAAGAATTTGTATTAGAAAATATGCTTCAGGAAATGTTTAGTAATTTTGAAAAGATCGGCTGATCCTTTCAGGAATTGAGGGGCTGTATGCATTTATCAGGTAATAGTATTATTGTTCTTAATGTGAATGGTGAGGATAAAACCGTTATGGTCAAACCAGCCTATACTCTGCTTCATGTTCTACGGGAGGAATTGTCTTTAACCGGAGCCAAAAGCGGCTGTGAGAACGGAGACTGCGGCGCCTGCACGGTATTGGTCGATGACATGCCGGTCAAATCCTGTCTGATGCTGGCGGTGGAAGCAGTCGGTCATAGAATAACCACAGTGGAAGGGCTGAAGAATGCTCCGATACAAGATGCATTTATAAAAAATTGGGGATTTCAATGCGGTTATTGTACTTCCGGGTTTCTGATGGTTTGCCATGCGCTGGCCATGCACAAGCCAGACGCTGATGATCCGATCATAGAGGAATGGCTGCAATCCAATTTATGCAGATGTACCGGTTATGAAGAAATTGAGAATGCCGTAAAATCAATATTATCAGGGAATTATAAGTGAGAGAATCCGTATATTTTTGAATGATTCACATCTTGTCTGGTCATCCCATATTATATAGTATCATTAAGAGATGAGGTATATGATATGGGATGTTCAAATTCTTGGTCTGGTGGCTGCAATTGCAACAATAATTGCAACAACTGGAATAATTGCCGTGACAATAGATGCTGTAACAAAAGCAATGTAGATCCTTGTGCTGAAGCAAAAAGAGAAGCATATTGTGAAGGATTCAGAGATGGCTGCAATGATCCATGTTGCAGGTTTGGCAAAAGATAGGCGAGGCTGATAGCAGGATGAGCGGGTATCCGGTATTCCGGACCCGCTTTTTTCGATTCATCCAACCAGTTGCTTTTGTTTCACGAATTGCAGAATCTGCTGTTTTATGATATGATGATTCCAAAATCAACCAACAGGTTTATTAAATCTGTTAGAGAGGAGGCATGTTTATGGGAAATAAAAAAGGTATTATAGCTGAGTTTAAAGAATTTGTTTTACGCGGGAATGTGGTGGATCTGGCAGTTGGTGTTATCATCGGTGCTGCTTTTCAGGCGATCGTCAATTCCCTGGTAAAAGATATTATATCTCCTCTGATCGGAGTGATTACCGGGGGAGTGGACTTCACCAATAAATTCGTTCTTCTGTATGCGGCTCCGCAAGGTGCGGATGTTTCCACACTACAGGCTGCACAGGCACTTGGTCCGGTATTTGCTTATGGTTCCTTTATCACGGCAGTTATTAATTTTTTAATTATGGCTTCTGTTATTTTCATGATGATAAAGGTGATAAACTCCCTGCGAGGAAAGAAGCAGCAGGCGGAACCTGCTGCTCCTACGGACAAGGAGTGCCCATATTGCTTTAGTCGTATCAATGTAAGCGCAACCCGATGCCCAAATTGTACAAGCCAGCTGAATGGACAACCGGAAACAGCACAGGAAGATTAATTGATAGGAATCCGGATTTTGAAAGAAACCAATACATTCGTTGGTTTCTTTTATTTTTCAATTATACGAGCGAGGAAAAGAGTTCGAATACACGGTTTACATCCAGTTGCCCAAAGCCCCATATATTGTTGGGATAGCTGTAGGCAGGGTTCCGTTGTGCTCCTCTTATAATTATGCGGTTGACTTGTTCACCGGTAATATAAGTGAAGTTGCCTTTGTTCTGGGACCATTCAAAAATGATGGCTATTGCACCCGCCGCAATGGCGGCAGATGCACCGGTGCCTGTTAAGGTTCCGTATTGATTTTCGGGAACCGCACAAGGAATCTGATAGCCTGGAGCACCAACATCAGGTTTGACATAGCCGCTTCTTGTAAAACCTCTCCCTGATTCATCCAGGATATTGGAGGTCAGCTGATTATAGGCGGTTGCGGTTAAGGTACGTCTGGAATTCCCGGGAGAAGTTATGGTAATATCCGGACTGGAATTTAAAAAAAAGGTCCCGTCTGATATCAAGTCACCGCTGGGCAGCCATGCATTAATAGTAAAAGGTTCATCCTCCATGTTTCGGACACGGAAATACCAGATCCCAGGAAGAGGATTCTCAAACCGCAATAAAATTAACTGATCACCGCTTTCCCTTTCAAAGATCATATTATTTACCCATAAGATGCTCTGGCTGTTCTGGAAAACATATTTATGGCAATCATTGAAGGAAGGATTGATCGATGAGACCATTTCCCGGTCAGGTGCGGAAATTTCAATAGAGAGCCGTCCGGGAATGTGTGCCCAGAGTTCCATGAAAAACTGCTTGTCACTTCCTGCTATATTCATCTGGAAATCATTAAGGTGGGGCGCAGAAATGGTTCTGTTAAAATAATGTCTGCCGTTGTTTCCCTCGTCTCCAGCTGATATGGAGACACCCAGATCAGGCTGCTGAACCAGACTCTCCAGGTAGGTGCTCAAAACCCCCCTTCCATCGTGGCTGCCCTGGCTGCTGCTTAAAGCAATGCATATGACAAGTGGACGTTTCAAGCGCTGACTTACAGTAATTAAATAGCGCACTCCTAAAACAATATCTGATTCCTGAAAACAAAATTTGTCTTCCGGTACAGAAAAAATCATTTTAAGATTTGACTTGGCTTCTTTTAATTTCACAACAACCAATTCTGAATTTGGAACAACGCCGCTAAACGACTTTACCGTATCTGGGGATCCGGCAGCGATACTTGCCACGGCCGTACCGTGGCCAATTGTATCAGTGGTAGGAACGGTGGAAAGAGGATTCTCATAATGCAGTGCGTCATTGATAGAAGCTTTGGTATATTCCGTACCATAAGTAAATCCATTGGGAGGTAATCCATCTTGTATGGTCTGGTCCCATATGGAAAGGATCCGGGTCGTTTTATCCTTATTTAGGAATGCAGGATGCCTGTAATCAATACCGGTGTCTACGATGCCGATAATTACTCCCTGCCCGAATAAGGTATGATCATTTTCTGGAGCAACACTTACCATGCCGGGCACCGGAGGGGTGACGTCAGAAGTAATGGTATAGAGGGTTGGAAAAACATGGTAAGGATTTTGGCCGAGATCACATGGCTGCATATTTTTTTTGGCTACATGCAGCAGGGAAAACCTGTCATTCAGCAATGTAACATCATCACTGACTCCAAAGGAAGGAACTAATAAATTACTTATAATCAAGTCGTAATAATTATTGTCCAATATTTTCTCCATAATTAAATCTCCCTGATAAGATCTGCTTAAGACATATGATATATTTTATGCAGTAATACCTTCGATATGAGCGTTGCCTGTATCCCTTCTCTTCTTATGCTCATAATAGAGGTCTGATTGCATAAAATATATCATATGTGCCAGTAGTATAGACAGGGAGGCCTGATCATGCAAAAAATATTGGATGAAAATTATTATGACTTGATCATCAGTAATGTAATGATTCCCACATATGATACCGGAGATAATATAACACCTATGGATTTAAGGCATTCTTTGGCTCATATCCCTGTTGATTCAGCGAATCCCTGCGACTTGGGAACTTATCCTTATAATGCGTTTCCTTCCTTGCTGACCCTAAGCTCCACCGTCAGCCTTGAAAAATCCGGTATCGGAACGGTTCAGAGAAACCCTTATCTGGCTTTATTCGGTCGGGGAGTGATCGTTGCTGTCATAGATACCGGAATTGATTACCGGCATCAGGCATTTTTATATAATGACGGAACGACCCGTATTCTTTCCATATGGGATCAGACCATACAGGATGGGACACCGCCGGAGGGCTTTACGTACGGCACTGAATACACCAGGGAGTATATCAATGTTGCGCTTAAGTCGGAAAATCCATTGTCCTTAGTCCCTTCTGTGGATACCAATGGTCACGGAACCGCAATCGCAAGTATTATTGCGGGAAAACCGAGCCTTGAGCAGGCATTCAGCGGTGTTGTACCGGAATCCGACATTCTGGTCGTAAAATTAAAGCAGGCAAAGAATAATCTAAAAAAAATCTTTTTTACTCCCCCGGATGCTGAATGCTATCAGGAGTCGGATTTAATTATTGGGATCACTTATGTGACTACCGTTGCTCAAAAGCTGAACCGCCCTGTTGTCATATGCGTTGCAATGGGAACAAACCAGTCAAGCCATGACGGACGAGGAGCCACCAGCTTCATTACCAATTATCTGGCGCAGCAGCCTCATACAGCAATAACCATGAGTACCGGTAATGAAGCAAACAAACGCAGACATTATTTTAACAGCACCACTGCGGAACCCTACCAGAATAGTTTTGAATTAAGAATTGGGGAAAATGACAAACTGTTTTCTATTGAACTATGGCCGTTTGCTCCGGCAAGGCTGTCCATAGAAATAACCGCTCCAAACAGAGAGACAACGGGGCAGGTTTATCCGGCCCTGGGAGAGTGCAGAAGATTTGCTTTCGTATTTAATCCAAGCGTCATATGGGTCAATAATTATATTTTTGAAGAAGAAACCGGGGACCAGCTGATCTTGATGCGTTTTCAGGATCCGCTTCCGGGGATCTGGAGCATCCGGGTGCAGAACCTTGATAATGGGCCATTTTCTTTTCACGCCTGGCTGCCGTCAGGAGACTTAATTTCAGAAGACACCTTTTTTATGAATTCCAATCCGGACACTACCATAACTTCTCCGGCAAACGCCACCAACCCTCTGACAGTTACCGCATATAATCAGTTTAATGATACCATACTGCCTGAATCCGGAAGAGGTTATACAAGGACCGGATTCGTCAAGCCAGATATCGCAGCACCGGGATATGAGCTCACCTGCGCAGTTCCGGGAAACCTATATGGCAGCATAACAGGAAGCGGATCAGCGGCAGCTCAGGCGGCGGGAGTTGTTGCTATGGTCTTTGAATGGGCGATTCCAAGGGGAAACTATACCAACATCACCGGAAACGATGTGAACCGCCTGCTTATACGTGGAGCACAGCGAAGCAGCGGGATTACTTATCCCAACAATATCTGGGGGTATGGTCAAATCGACATCAATACGTTGTTTGAAAGGCTAACAAATATTTAAACTGACAGCATATCAAAGGATATTATTGCAGTTGAATTTATTTTATGATTGAGGTTATAGCAAACTTTCGATATAATGAAAAGGCCGGCTTTCAGGAAAAATATTAAAAAATATAGGTTGCAGAAAAGAGGAGAAGGAATGGAAGATACGAAAAGATGCGGGTTAGAAGCGCTTGAAAAAACGGCTGAAATCAGCGAATTCAAATGGTATATTTTTGATATCATTAATGAAGGGGTGGAACAGGACGGAATTGAAAAGAGTAAATTCAGCCTGGATAAGGAGAACGCAGACGCAGTCTGTTTCATGATAGGGGATGGAAATTTTTCTGTTTGCGGCAGAGCGAAAGAAGCATCCAAGGATCACCATAATATTTATCATGCTGTCTGTGATTTTTTTGACAGAATCTATGAGAATGAGGAAAAGGCAGAGGAAGCTGTGACACGTTTCCTCATAAGAACGCTTGATTTACCGGCCCTGATGAAGAAGCCAAGCCGTTCCATGCTGAGAGACCAGATCTGCAAATGTCAGGAAGAGGTCAATGCTCTGGAAGAAAAGATAAAAAAGGAGCCGGAAAAAAAGGAGGAAGCCATGCTTTCCCTTAAAAGGATTTATTTAAAAGGATTAAATGAGAAAATGGAAAGATATTTTGGGGAGACGGTATAAGAAAAAATAATCTTTGCTTTATATGAATAAAACATCCGGAACAGGTCATAATAGGATTATACCAAAGATGAGTGAATACTTATCCTCCCCTTTTTAGTGAGAGAAGTCCTGTAAACTAGTGTTTATATGGCTTCTCTCATTTTTTGATCGGAGTTTAAATGGCAAAACTGTTGCCAAGCTGTTGCCCAAATGATTAACTTCAAACATTTTCCAAATTATGATATAATCTATATATACAGATTATTAATAGAGGCTTTGGGCAATATTTCTCAAAACCACTGTTCCCTTATAAAATTTTTATTCTTTTTCCTCTTTTGCAGCGATATTTTGTATGCGCTTTATTTTGACCTTAGATGCCTTCTACTTTCATTTCATTATTGTTGACCGATATTGCTTGACTATTACTAATTGGGGTTAAGTTTAATGTAGAAGAATAAGTATCAATAATTTTTTGTGCAGCTTTCTTGAAAGGGGGATTGTTATAGTGTGGTAAAGTATAAAACTCTACAAAACCTAAAGCATCGAAACTCTCTAAGTCCGGTGCTTTTTTAATACTATCCATTCCCTTTGCATATTCAACATTCGCTGATGCAACCATTGCTCCGGCAGATTCACCGATATAAAGTTTGCCAGAGTTGACTTCATCAATAATTAATTTATCTGCACCTGTTCTTTTCAATTCCTGTAATAAATAGAATGTGTTTCCACCCGTTACATAAATAAAATCATTGTTTTTTATTTTAGAGCTTATTTCATCAGTTGTAGCAGTTGTTATTTCTAGTTCGTCAACGGTTAAACCGATTTTTTCGAGTGCTTTCCTACCCGCATTTACATAAAATATAACCTTTTCCACTTTGCTTGCGGTAGGGATAAAGGTTACAGTTTTGCCGCTCAAGTCTTTTTCAAAATCTGTAAATATGTTAACTACATCCTTAAAAGATGAAACCAAAAACAGTTTTTTCATAGCTTCTTTAATCTCCTTTAGTTGCTGTGCTGATTATAGTATAATGTATAATGGTGTCAGTTTGTGAAACTATTTAATTATCATGACCATAAGTTAAGTTATGGAACGATAGAGAGTTTAGCACTACTTGGGGCTACTCTATGCATGAGTGTAAACGGAGGATTACTAGAAGTCGAATTTGCAGGCAAAAATGAATATGTAATTCCAGATAGTATCCCAAAGTGGGTAAGGGATGAAATACGAAGAATTATGTGTGATTATCCAGAAAAATATGATGAAGGTGAATATGATGCAGATCATCTTCCTGATACTAAAACTAT
This sequence comes from Lacrimispora celerecrescens, assembly GCF_000732605.1. Lineage (GTDB taxonomy): Bacteria > Bacillota > Clostridia > Lachnospirales > Lachnospiraceae > Lacrimispora > Lacrimispora celerecrescens_B. The sequence continues at coordinate 11,372 of NZ_JPME01000047.1, forward strand.
TTTGAGAAGAAGAACGTTATCGTACAATAAAACTGAATATCGCATGTAATGGTAATAGAAAATTAGTTGTACATTGATAACTTAATATTGATAGTTAGTAGAGATTGCAGTAAAACCAAAATTCAACTCTAAAGAATGTTAAGAAAAAGTGCATAAGTGCAGACCTTTAGTGGTAGATTTCTTTCTATATACTGATATACTTATCTTATATTAAATTTGGAGGTGGAATTGATGAACTTAGGAAGTAATTTGTTCAATGCACGAAAGAAAAGAGGGCTATCACAGGAAGAAGTTGCAGAAGAATTGGGAGTAAGTAGACAAACTATTTCAAAATGGGAACTCGACGAAACGCTTCCTGACATACGCCAATCAAAAAAGTTGGCAACTATATATGGCTTATCTTTAGATGAGCTGATAGAGTTCGATATTGATTTAAAGGAAATACAGCAGGTTATTGAAAAGACCAGTGAAGAAAAGCAACACGAAATTGATTGGACAAAGGTGTGGGGTGAAAAGTATCCGATTTTAACAACTTACCAGCTAGAGGTTAATGTTAATGATTATATTCCTAAAATAAGAGAAATGCTATATAATTTGAAAAAGGAATATGGATATAATGATACAGACGCTTTTTTGGTATTAAAAGATATTTTAGCTAGTATCTGGAATAACAAAGGAATTTGATATCAATTTAATAACTACTAACTATGAAATATTAAGTTAGTAGTTTTTTAATGCAGTAAAACTGATATTTTATTGATGAAAGAACTAATCCAAGTATATACTTTTGGAAAGGTATGGTATAATGAAAATGAGGATAAAACTGAAACGGGGGAAAGGTGGGGGTAGTTATGAATACAGCCTTGACGATACAGGAAAAATTGAAAATTTGCGAGTGGAGCGTGGCTTGACGCCGGAACATTTAGTGAGTTTGTTCCCTGCATTGAGGGGAGCGTGCAAAAGGGACAGGGCAAGCAGGGCAGGAAAAAATGGAAATAATGTTTTATATTTACTTATTATCTCGTATAATAAAATATAATAATTGAATCATTATAATGGAGACCATTACTTATGTATCAAAAATACGAACTTGAAATACGACAAAGAGAATCAGAGCACGAAGAATGCGATAAATTAGCTAATATAGTAGGAAGATTCAAATTGATTTGGATAGTTATGTTAGGGTATACCATTTATAATGCATGGACAAATTATTTCCCATTAAAATTTATTGTATTGTTGTTAGTAGAAGCGGTTATTTTTATTATTGCTTGCATCTATCATAGAAAACTATTTCAACGTATCGCATATGAGGCGGGCCTTATTGCTATTGCAAAAAGGAACTTGTGCCGCGTGTCAGGAGAATGGAGAACATTCGATGACATTGGGGAAGAGTTTATTGATTGCAACCACAACTATGCAATGGATTTAGATATTGTGGGCAGGTATTCCTTGTTTCAGTTTTTGAACAGTACAAATACTTATAATGGAAGATTAAGGTTTGCTCAAGACTTGTTGAATCCTAATTATTCACAAAAAGATATGCAAATGAGGCAAGAGTCTATTTCAGAATTGAGCAATGATTATCCTTGGAGTAGTCACTTAGAATATTACTTTTCAAAAATCGGTATAGATAGGTCATTTCCCACGCTTATTTCAGAATTGCAGTGTAAAAACACTTTCATCAAAAGTAAGCTTTTACAATGCTTGTTGGATATTTTCCGTGTACTCACTTGTGGGTCAATCATTTTTTCTATATTAACAAAGAACAGATACGGTATACTTGTTACAAGCTCTTTGATTTTGTTTCAACTTATACTTTGGGGAATTGGCTTTCTTAAAGCAAATAGATATGTAGGAATAATGAGGAAAATCCCTTATAAAATATTAAAATATGATGATGTTATTCGGGAAATTGTTGAAAAGGAATTTTGTTCTTCTCAGTTAAAGAACATCAAATCAATTTTGCACTCGGCTAAAGAGGCAATACAAGATTTATCAAAGATATCAAGTAACATCAGTCAACGACAAAATGGAATTGCTTGTCTCTTTTTGAATGCTGTATGGCTATGGGATTATAAAAATGCCGTGGATTTAGATATATGGAAACGAAAGCATGGTGATTCAGTGGCTATGTGGTTTTCAGCTATAGGAGAATTGGAAAGCTTGTTGAGTTTGGCAAATCTGCCCCGTAATTGCTCAGTTACCAGCCTTCCTATAATTTCCACACAGCCGAATACCATTAGGGCTAAAAATTTAGGACATCCCCTTTTAAACAATAAAAATAGGGTTAGTAATGATTTGGAACTAAACAATAATATTCTAATTATTTCCGGCTCCAATATGTCTGGAAAAACAACATTTATGAGAACTGTGGGAATTAATATGATTTTAGCGAGTACCGGAAGTTATGTATGTGCAGATCAAATGACATTTTCCATGATGAAAGTAATGACTTCTATGCGTATAGCGGATGCGTTAACAGAAGAAATTTCCACATTCTATGCGGAACTAAAGCGAATTAAAGAAATTATAGATGTAGCGCAGGTGAATGAGAATCTACTATTCCTGATTGATGAAATTTTTCGAGGCACAAACTCTGTTGACAGGTTGAAAGGAGCTGAAGGAGTTCTTCAAAAACTTCATATACTTGGAATATGCGGTATCATTACGACACATGATTTAGAGGTTTGTAAATTAGAAAGCCCATACCGGCGTATTAAAAATTATTGTTTTAATGAACGATATTCTAATAACGATATTCTTTTTGATTATAAAATGAAAAAAGGAGTGTCGAAAACAACCAACGCGCAATATCTTCTTAAAAAAGTTGGTATTATTTAAGCAAACAATATTAATTAGATTGGGAATCTGTAATAGCTCAAAATAGACGCGCTATCATTTTCTGAGGTGTTTTTATTTGCAATTTAAGGCTTTTCATATTAAGAGAACTATCAATAATCATATTGGTAGTTTTTTTATTACATTGAATCAATCATTTTAATAAGTAAATTAGAATTTATTGATCTTTGATAATTGAATGATTACAATATTCAACCGTAAAGAATTGATAATTACTTTTGGTATGCAAAGACAGGCCAAGATTCGAGAGCTAATGGCACAATATAGTATACAATATTCAATCAAGGTGATTAATAGAAAAAGTCCATCACCTTTTGATGCAGGTTCCAGAGCAAGAACAGGGACGTTTGGGGAAAACTTGCAGCTGGAATATGAATATATCTTATATGTTAAAAAGATAGATTATAAAAAGGCAAATGCAATTATAGATGGGAAAATCAAGTAAGTGTGACGGTCTTTAGAACAGATATAGGATGAAAGTTCAGATTTATATGAGGCATGATGAGATTATATAAAAGCCAGAGGCTGCGAAATTGTTGGTTGATAATAGCAAATTAAATATGGAGATAATTATGTTAAAAAAATATGTATTTACATTGGCAACCACATTTATTGCTGTGGCTCTAGTGGGGTGCTCCAATGGAGAGAGAAATGTTGAATTTTCCCAAAGAGAAACGGAAGAGAGCCCGATTATAATCGAGGAGACGATAGAAAGCGTCGTTGGTGAAACATCAGAAGAAGGTCACTATGATGAGACAAGTGAAAAAAGCCTAAATTCCGATGATGCGGACTATTATAGCGTGTCTACTTCTAAATCAAAACAAGAGGTGGAAGCGTTTGCTAAAGCGGTAAAGACAAGTATTTTGAACGATGACTGGTTAGCGATTTCTAAGATGACTGCTTATCCGATTACAATACAAGGTGTAGAATACGTTGATGTAGAAAGTCTTGCAAACACGGATCTCGTGCTTAATGAGGAGTATAAAAAGGCGTTGGAGGCTGCATCTTGTGAGAGCCTTTTTGCTAATTCGCAGGGGATTATGATTGGAGACGGAGAAGTGTGGATCGGGGAGGTATTGGACAAAGATATGCAGTCCGAAGGATTAAAAATTATAGCCATTAATGGACTGTTCAACAATGATTGCCTTAGCCCCGTATTTGATTGAGATACTTAAATTTTTTATACTATATTGTTATGAACAGGAAGGATTAGCATATAATAGAATTAATAAGATCATTTGAGGAAATCCATGGTCATACATATTGTCCAACCCGGTGAAACAATCAATTCCATTTCAGAGTATTACAAAATCCCCGTTGATAGACTAATATTGGAAAACGGAATTACAAACCCTGGCAATTTAGCAGTAGGACAAACAATTGTGATTGTTCAACCTGAAACACTCTATACCGTCCAGGCTGGTGATACTTTGGAGAGTATTGCAAAGCAGCATGGCACGACATCAATGGAATTATTAAGAAATAATCCCTATCTTTCAGATAGAGAATCTTTGTACATCGGTGAATCCATAGTCATAAGCTATCAAACGAATAAATCAAGAACGATTGCCACTAGCGGTTATGCCTTTCCTTATATAGATAAATCTGTCTTATTAAAAACACTTCCTTTTTTATCTTATCTTACCATATTCGATTATAGGACTACAAGTGAGGGCGAAATTATCTCCAGTGCTGACGAAACTGAACTTATCAAGTTGGCTAAAACCTATGGTGTTGCGCCTATGATGTTTATTTCCACTATATCGGAAGAGGGCATAGTTAGCGGTGAAGTGACCAATAATATTTTAAATAATCCTACTGTACAGGATCACCTTATTGACAGTGTTCTTCAAACACTGAAGGCTAAAGGCTATTATGGTATTAATATATATGTCGAAAACATCACCTATGGCAACATAAATGACTATGTAGAATATTTAAAAAAAGCCTCTGCTAGATTTCATTCGGAAGGCTACAGAATAGTGATTACTATAACACCGGCTACAAATATTAATACCCCTAACGTTAGTTTTGAAAAAATAGATTATTCAAAACTGACTGAATTTGTAGATGGAATTATATTTGCCTCATATGATTGGGCAAGGTCTTACGGTTACCCAATCTCGATTTATCCGGTTGATTTTTTAACGGAATTGTTAGATTATGCGGTTAATATTATCCCTTCTGAAAAAATTTTTCTAGGAGTTACCACTCTAGGTTATGATTGGACACTTCCCTATGTTCCTGGCGCCACAGAAGCTACTATAATAACCAATAATAGTGCTGTACAAATTGCAGCGGAAAAGGGTATACCTATACAATTTAATGATGCAGCACAATCACCCTACTTCAATTATACAGACAGTGATGGGATTCAGCATGTAATATGGTTTAAAGATGCAAGAAGTTTTGATTCAAGAGCCGGATTGGTGGAAAAGTATAATCTCCAAGGCTTATCTATTTGGACTATTATGAGATTTGATAACCAAATGTGGTTTATTATTAATACTCAATATTTTATAGAGAAGATTATGGGGGTTGGCTAAGCAATTATGCGCTTGTTTAGATGTTTAGCGGAAGATTTTTTGATATAAAAATTGCAACTGGCTAAGGATCTTAGATTGATGCGATTGAAAGAACTGTTTCATCAATAGAAGAGAAAGACGATAGATTTATTCACTATCGTCTTTCTTTGCGTCTTGTTTCATTTTATCAACATATAAGAGAAGCCTGCTAACTGTTGGATCGTCTGAAACGATTATATCGTTTGGGGTACATTCTAACTCACGGCAAATCGCCTCAAGAGTATCAAATGAAATGCGAGTTGTTTCACCTTCGTAAATTTTTTCAGCTGCATCTCGTCCTATTCCTATGGATTTCGCAAATTGATTTATATTGGTTTCCCCAAGTACGCGCTAGTGTTATGCGGATACTTTTCGTCTACTAGCTTTTTTAAATTTAATCGCATATTGTTTTGCCCCCTAATTATATTGTTGAGAATGTATTCTTAACGGGTACTTTTGACATTATATACTATATCACATATTGTAAAACGTGGTAGCAGATGCAAAGTGGGAAGAAGTTATTGAACCGAAGGAGCTGCGAGAAAATATTGAAAGAAATTGTGGTAGAAGACATAAATAAAAAAGACCACTTATAAGCAGTCTTTTTTATCAATTGGTTTATGCAAGACGAACATTAACAGCCTGTGGGCCACGATTACCTTCTGCTACGTCAAATGTTACCGACTGACCATCTTCTAATGATTTATAACCGTCCATAGCAAGGCCTGAAAAATGAACGAAATATTCTGTGCCTCTCCCGTCGCTGATAAAACCAAATCCTTTTTGTGCATTAAACCATTTTACTGTACCCTTATACATGAAAGATACCTCCTTAAATTAATACTATATTAGTTCTAAAACTAAAAATCGCATATATAAGTAAATCATCAATAGAATAATGACTTACATATATATGCGAAATCAAGACTTTATTAAAATACTATTTTAGCATAACATAATAATTAGTATAAGTCAATAGAGAATTACAAGAAAAAAGAGGAATGTGTGTGAAAGTAAATGTGTGGTTTACCGTACCTGATATGTCGATTTACATTGTGTTTGGAATTGGAGTGGCCGTAGGATTAAATAAATCTTTCAAATGAAATAGAATAAAAAAAAGAAAAAGACAGATTTCCATCTGCCCTTTCTCTTTCAGATACGTCTATATAGTCATACATACAAGCCGTGACATGTGAGCGTAATAGCCCGCCATAGAGTGTATGTGCGCTGATAGTCGTTATCGGAATTAGTTTTAAACCGGAGATTTCTGAATGATAATAATGTTCCCTTTGGGCATAATGGGAATAATATATAATAGGGGTTAATATGGAGGTGAATTTATGCGAGGTTATGTGTCTATTGGAATATTTTTCATCGGAATAATCTTGGCTGCTTATATTGGTTATTGGACTCTTTTCATTAAGCCCATCATGGTTTGTGTTTCAGCATCAAAGGCAGGAGCGTTGACGTCTGCAATGACGACGATGACAATAATCAAATGTGCCTTATCGTGGCTGGTTGCCGGTGTGATTTTTGGATTGGGGTATATCGCTGCGATGATTGTGAGTCACAAATAATTTAGGACGTTGTATTGGAGGAAGAAACGATGTTGAACGAAGAGGTACAAGCATGGGTAGATTTGGGGTTTTCAGAGGAAGAGGCAATTGCAATGTCTAATGCAATGAAGGACAGATATGACGATGTTGAAATAACAGACGATGATTCTAATTCACCTAATAACGATTATTGAGAGCCAATACGATGAAACTGTTCATTGAATAAAGGGGTGATTTTATTAAAGCGATTTTTATGCAGATGCCACTGTCCTGTCTTCAACCTGGCGTACGGGCTGGATTGATAGAGATTATGGCTTACATAGTCAAATTCCGATGTAGCCAAGTGGATATCGTGACAAATCTCTCTTTTAAAACTATGATTTAACAAACGAAATTTAACATTGATATTTAGCGAGTTTTGCTGTATTCTTCATATATAAAATAGAAAGTGAAAGGATTTTTAAATATGAAAACAGAAATCACAGTTGCTTATGATAATATCAGAGAAATTAAAGAATTGTTTTTAGAGTATACTCATATGTTGGTTGAAAACGACCCTGATTTTGCTGAATATTTAAAAATTCAAAATTACGATTCTGAACTTGAACATTTGGCGGATAAATACGGACAACCAAATGGTAGATTATACATAGTGAAAGTTGAAAATGAAGCAGTTGGCTGCATTGGTTTGAGAAAAATAGATGATGATAATTGTGAAATGAAAAGATTGTATGTTAAACCTGCATTCCGAGGAAATAAAATTGCAAATAAACTAGTAGAACAAATTATTGATGATGCAAAAGAAATAGGTTATAAAAGCATTCTACTGGACACACTGCCATTTTTGGAAGGAGCAATACGTTTATATAAGAAACTTGGATTTTATGAAGTTGAATCATATAATAATAGTCCGATGGATAATTTGGTATATTTGAAATTAGATTTAAATTAAAACCAGAGAGGAAAATCGTAATGGAATTTTATTTTAAGTCCAAAGGTGCAAAGACCCATCTTTACCGGGAAAGTGGGTTTATTGATGAGGATTTGGGTGAGCTGACGGAAACATTTACAGGTAAACTAAAGACCCAAAATTTATTAGGTGAAAATTTTGAGTTAGAAGATATTTCTGGCTTTTTTTCAAAGGGAAACAAGTATTCCATCAAAAGTACTAAGGGACTAAGTGGCATTATAGAGAAAAAAAGCTTTGGTGGCAGGTATGTTTTGAAATAACAAGGTTTTATAAGTATGTAGAAGATGGGGCATTGGAGATATTATCCAATGCCTATGCCTCTCTTTTTACGTTTACTCAAAATTATTGAATCTGATAGTTGGAGGTATCTAGTACCTTCGTTAAAAAATAGTTGGCATGCATAGAAATTTTACAAAAAAAGAACATATGTTTGCATTTGCGGCATATCTGTGTTATAATATGCATAGGGTCAAATAACTCAACGTGTTAAGTAAGGATATCTGCTGTTTCTGAAATTATTAATTGCTCATTCTTCAAATGAAAAAAATCCACTGTATAAAAGTTTGTTATAATGCATTTGGCTATTCACCTTTACAATCCACGTTCTATCTGTTTTAAAACCAACAGAAACAGGTGGCGGACGAAATTCCTGTTGCCTGACCTTCAGGAAATTGATGCCGTATTATTCAGATAGCAGAGATTTTTAGAAAATCACTTGATGTGGTTTTAATTTTTAATCATGAAACGAACATTTGTTCTAATGTGAAAGGAGACTCGCGTATGATGATCACAAGAAACAACTTAAATGAAATTTTATTTGAAAACCAGGATGCAAGGCTGTTAATTGAACGGGTAGTTTCCCATACGCAAGCTACTCTATATTATTATCATGACAATGAGATCACCGTAGAGAAGGCATTGGAGATATACAACCGTGCAATGAGGGCGGAAGAGGATGATGCATCCTCTGGCGTATCTTTCTTGGATTTTTCCAGAGAAAAAAACAAATTGGTGTATACGGGAAGTACTTGCTGAAATGACTCTTGGACATGAATTTATATCAATGCAAAATTAAAACAATTCAAAACAGGATGAAATAATAATAAAATATTGACATAAATTATAAAATTATGTATAATTCAAATAATTTCATAGGCGAAATGCCGATGAATTAAGATGAAACAAGAAAAGTAATATTAAAAGGAGAGGGAAAAATGAAAAAAAGAGTATTAGCTTTAGGCACTGTAGCCTGTTTAGCTATTGGTGCGCTGACGGGTTGTGGATTTACCGGATCTAACAGCAGTCCCACCACTGGAGGATCTTCCGAAAGTGCGGCGTCAACGGAAGCCGCTTCTAACAAAACGGAGGCTCCGGCAACCGGCGATCAGATACTTAGTGTATATGCAAATGCTGAGATCAAAACCCTGGTACAATGGGCTGCTTCTGACAATCAGTCTTCCAAGGTGAACAATAACGCATTTGAAGGTCTGCTTCGTCTGGACCAAAACCATGATGCGCAGCCAGCACTTGCGGAAAGCTATGATGTTTCCGATGATAAACTTACATACACCTTTCATTTGAGAGACGGCTTGCAATGGAGCGACGGAACTCCTTTGACAGCAAATGATTTTGTATTTGCCTGGTTAAAGCAGATGAGTGCGGAAGCTACTAATGGCTACAGCTTCATCATGACAGACTATATTGTAAACGGTGCGGAGTATAACGAAGGCAAAGCAAGTGCAGAAGAAGTGGGAGTAAAGGCCCTTGATGACAAGACCTTCCAGGTGACTTTAAAAGCTCCTACCCCTTATTTTTCCCGTTTAACTGTTCTTTGTCAGTTCTTCCCGTTAAATGAAGCATATGTTACTTCAAAAGGTGATCAGTATGGTTTAAGTGCAGAGAACATGATTTACTGCGGACCATATGTTATCACCAGCTATGATCCGGCGGTAGGGGCTACTTTGAAAAAGAATGATAAGTACTGGGATGCGGCTAATGTGAAGGTTGAAAATGCTCAGGTAAGAGTTATGAAGGATGCATCTGCAGCTCTTAATGCATATTTAGCCAATGAACTGAGCCAGGTGGCTCTTGATTCTGCCAACGTAGCTGCTTATCAGAACAATCCGGAATTCAGTTCTAAGAGCGAGTTCAGAACCGAATATCTGCAGTTCTCCTTAAGCAATCCGGTTATGGCAAACAAGAATATCCGCAGGGCTGTTTCTATGGCTATTGACCGTGAAACTTTAGTTAAAGCAATTCTTGCTGATGGCTCTGCTCCAAGTGCTGGTCTGATTGCAGAAGGCATGTATGGAAATGAAAGCAAAAGCTTCCGCGATTTAAACGGAAATATCTGCCAATTTGATCCGGAACAGGCTAAAAAGTACTGGGAAGAGGGCTGTAAGGAATTGGGTCAAACACCAACTCTGACTTTGCTGGTAAGAGATGATTCTGTGACAAAAGCGGTTGCAACTTACATACAAAGTGAATTAAATAAGAATTTAGGCATTGATATTGTAATCGATACCAAGACGGTTCAGGCAAGAAATGAATTAATGGATAATGATAATTACATGTTTGCATCTACCGCATGGGGCGCTGATTATGATGATGCCATGACATACCTTGATTTATGGACCAACGGCACTCCGTACCGTGGCTCCTATCAAAATGAAGAATACAATAAGCTGATTAACGACGCAAGAGTTGAAACCGATGACGCAAAGCGCCTGGATATGCTGCTGCAGGCGGAGAATCTTCTAATTGATGAGGATGTGATCGTTGCACCTTTGTATCATAGAGGTTCCGCAACCCTTACAAAATCCAATGTGAAAGGATTGATCAATCATCCTTTCGGTCCAGATGTGGAATTTAAATACGCTTATTTTGAGTAAGCCGCAGCGGACAGAGGTTTGAACTGACCAAAGGAATGCGGGAAATGAGAAGAGCCGTCCTTCCCTTTTTAAAATTGGAAAAGGGCGGCTCTTTTTTAAGCTCATGAGAATATGAATGCAAAGGAGGACACAGCATGATAAAATATATCTGCAAGCGACTGGTATATCTGGCGCTGACATTATGGGTTATAGTAACAGCTACTTTTTTTCTGATGAAGAAGCTGCCAGGCTCTCCATTTGATTCGGAGCGCTTTAATATGATGTCCGCTCAGCAGCAGCAAGCTATTTTAGAGCAGTACGGGCTGAATGAGTCCGTACCCCGGCAATACGTAAAGTATATGGGAAATATCCTGCATGGAGATTTCGGAACATCCTTTACCTATACTGGACAGAAGGTATCTACCGTAATCGGAGGAAGGATTGGTCCCTCCGCTTTGATTGGCCTTCAGGCGGTACTGATCGGTCTGGCTGTCGGCCTGACACTGGGAATTATTGCGGCGTGGAGGCATAACAGCGGAATTGATTATTTCACGATGATTGTAGCTGTCCTTGGGGTTTCTGTACCTAATTTTGTAGCTGCGGCTCTTTTGCAGTATTATGTGGCCTTAAAATGGGGAATCCTGCCTGTTGGTTTCTGGACTGACTGGAAATGTTCGGTTCTTCCGTCCATTGCCTTATCCTTTTCTGCGACTGCCATGATCGCCCGGTTTATCCGGACTGAGATGTTAGAAGTGTTGGAGCAGGATTACATTGTCACTGCCAAAGCCAAGGGACTTAGCCCAATGAAGGTGCTCATGCGCCATGCGGTAAGGAATTCAATTATTCCGGTGGTGACGATTCTGGGACCTATTGTTGTAAATCTGCTGACAGGCTCTCTGGCTGTTGAGAATATTTATACCATCCCTGGAATCGGCAGCTTATTTGTAGACAGCATAAAGGCTAATGACTATTCCACGATCATGGGAATCACGATTTTTTACAGCGCTTTTTATATTTTTGTAGTGCTGATCGTTGATATCGCTTATTCCCTCATTGATCCCAGGATTCGTCTGGCAGCCGGTAAGGAGGGTTAAGCATGGATGAATTATTTGTAAAGGCATATGTGGATGAATCGGAGAAAGAACATATTGCCCGACCTAATTTAACAGCCCTTCAGGATGGCTGGCTTCGTTTAAAGAAAAATAAGGCAGCAGTCGTTTGTCTGTTTACATTAATTGCAATCGGGCTACTTGCAATATTGGCGCCGGAGTTTTCAAGGTATTCTTATAAAGAAACGAATTATGATATCATTTATCAGATTCCCTCTATGGAACATTTCTTCGGAACGGATCAGTTCGGTCGTGACCTTTGGGTCAGGACGTGGATGGGAACCCGCATTTCCCTGCTCATTGCTTTTGTGGCAGCGCTTTTGGATTTGACGTTGGGAGTGACCTATGGAGCAGTTTCTGCTTTGGCCGGCGGGAAAGTGGATGCCGTTATGCAGCGAATCATTGAAGTACTGGTAGGAATCCCTCATCTGATCATCGTCATCCTTTTAATGATGGTTATGCCAGCGGGTATCTGGACGATTGTGGTGGCTCTTTCCATTACCGGCTGGGTGAATATGGCACGATTGGTCCGCGGATCCATATTAAAGCTTAAGAATCAGGAATTTGTGCTGGCGGCCAGAGTGCTGGGTACCAGTACGGCCGGAATCATATGGAAACATTTAATTCCCAATACGGTAGGAGTTATTGTCATCAATGCCATGTTTACCATCCCATCCGCTATATTTACGGAGGCATTTTTAAGCTTTATCGGCATTGGAATGCAGGAACCGAAAGCATCCTTGGGAGTTTTGATCAATAACGGTTACCAGGTACTTCGCAATTTTCCCCACGTATTGATCTTCCCGGCAATCGTGATCGTCCTGATTATGGTATGTTTCAGCATTCTTGGTGACGGTTTGCGGGATGCTCTGGATCCAAGAATGAGAAAGTAGGTGAGACATCATGAGCAGATTATTGGAAGTTAATCAGTTGCAGGTACATATAAAGACGCAGCATGGCATAGTCCAGGCAGTGCGGGGGATAAGCTTCTATTTGGATGAACAGGAGACTTTGGCAATCGTAGGAGAATCCGGCTCAGGCAAATCTATTTCCGTGAAAAGCATTATGGGCCTGCTTCCTAAGAATGGAAAGATCGTGGGAGGCAGCATTCTATTAGAAGGTAAGGATCTTTCAAAGTACAGCGAGCGGCAGATGCAGACGATACGGGGATCAGATATTTCCATGATCTTTCAGGACCCCATGACCTCATTAAACCCTACTATGACCATAGGAAAGCAGATTGTGGAGGTATTAAAAGAACACCGGAAGGACATGACTAAAACACAGATGAAGGATCGGGCTCTTGAGTTGATTTCTCTGGTTGGAATCTCCAATCCGGAAACAAGGTTTGACCAGTATCCACACCAGCTTTCCGGCGGTATGAGGCAAAGAGTCGTGATCGCGGTGGCATTGGCCTGTGATCCAAAGATTTTGATTGCAGATGAACCGACCACGGCTTTGGATGTAACCATACAGGCCCAAATCCTGGACTTAATGAAGGATTTACAGAAGAAAATTAAAACCTCTATCATTATTATCACCCATAATCTGGGAGTTGTAGCGAATATTGCGGACCGGGTTGCCGTCATGTACGGAGGCCAGTTGGTGGAAAGCGCTGATGTTCGTGAGTTGTTTTATCAGACGGAACATCCTTACACGAAGGGACTTCTGGCTTCCATACCAAAGGCTTCCCATAAAGGCGGCGAGCTGACGGCCATTCATGGGACTCCGCCGGATCTGATGGATCCGCCAAAAGGCTGCCCATTTGCAGCCAGATGTACAAAAACCATGGAGGTCTGCAGACAATATCCTCCCGAGGATATGCTTTGCGGCGAGAGCCACCATGCGCGTTGCTGGCTTCTTGATGAGCGGGCAAAGGCTTTCAGGGAATAGGAGGATATCATGAAGTCGGCAGAAAATAAACCATTATTAGAAGTAAAGAATTTGAAGAAATATTTCCAGGTGGGAAAAAATCAGATATTGAAAGCAGTGGATGATGTCAGCCTGGATATATATAAGGGAGAAACTCTTGGTCTGGTGGGAGAAAGCGGCTGCGGGAAATCTACCTTTGGCCGGACCGTGATCCAGCTGTATGAGCCAACGGATGGCCGGATCGTGTACGACGGAAGAGAAATTAACGGCAGTTTGCCGTCGGCGGAGCGTCATGGATTTACAAGAAAGATGCAGATGATTTTCCAGGATCCTTATGCATGCCTTAATCCGCGAATGAAGGTCATAGATATTGTTGCGGAAGGAATTGATGCTCATGGTATTTTAAGCGGAGAAGAGCGGACAAAGAAGGTGCTTGAACTCCTGGAAACAGTTGGGCTTTCCGAAGAGCATGCAAACCGCTTCCCTCACGAATTTTCCGGCGGACAGCGTCAGAGGGTGGGGATTGCCCGTGCATTGGCTGTAAATCCGGAATTTGTGATCTGTGATGAACCTATTTCTGCACTGGATGTCTCCATTCAGGCACAGGTGATCAACTTGCTGAAAGAGCTGCAGGAGAAGAGAGGGCTCACCTATCTGTTCATCGCTCATGATCTTTCCATGGTTAAGCACATCAGTGACCGGATCGGTGTTATGTATCTGGGGGCCATGGTGGAACTGGCAGACAGTGAGAGCCTGTTTGAGGCTCCGCTCCATCCCTATACCCAGGCATTGCTTTCCGCAATTCCAATCCCTGATCCTGATGTGGAAAAGAGCCGCAGCCGGATCATGCTGGAGGGAAGCCTGCCAAATCCTGTTAATTTGAAGGAAGGCTGCCGGTTTGCTTCCCGCTGCCCTTATGCAGAGCAGCTGTGTAAGGAAAAAACACCGGAAATGAAAGAAGTCAGGCCAGGGCATTTTGCAGCCTGTCACAAGGCAATGTAGGATGCCGGCAACAAAAAAATATGGTTAGGAGAATAGAATGAAAGACTATATCTTGGAGGTCTGTGTGGATTCTGTGGAATCCGCTAAAGCAGCGGTACAGGGAGGCGCCGACAGGCTGGAGCTCTGTGCAAATCTGGTTATTGGGGGAACGACCCCTGGCGTAAGTCAGTTTAAGCAGATCCGCAAAGCCTGTGATGTTCCAATCAACGTTCTGATACGGCCCCGGTATGGAGATTTTCTGTATACAGATCATGAATTTCAGATGATCTCAGAGGATGCGCAGATGTTTCGGGATCTTGGCGCAGATGGGATTGTTGTAGGATTTTTAAAACCGGACGGAGATCTTGACATGGAACGGCTGAAAGTGCTTAGAGAAAAGGCCGGAACGGGCAACATGACCCTGCACAGAGCCTTTGATGTATGTCGGGATCCTTACAGAAGCTTAAAAGAGGCCATTGAGGCAGGGGCGGATACCATACTGACCTCCGGCCAGCAGAATACCTGCATGGAAGGAAAAAAGCTATTAGGTGAACTGATGGAGCAGGCAGCCGGCCAGATCGATATTCTGGTAGGCAGCGGAGTCAATGTAGAAGCAATTGCCTGCCTGATGGCTGAGATAGATGCCCGGTGTTTTCACATGTCTGGTAAGGTGATCGTGGACAGCGGCATGATCTATCGGAAGGAAAATGTAAATATGGGAATTCCGGGAATTGGGGAGTACGATATTTTCCGTACAGAAGAAGAGCAGATTCGCCGGGCAAAAAGGCTGATGGAGGAGAAGGCATGTTTACGGAAGAACGTTTAGACAGGATTTTACAACTCCTTCATGATCAGGGCATGGTGAAGGTCAAGGATTTAAGCGCCCTTTTTCAGGTGACGGAGGACTGCATACGAAAAGACTTAAAAAACCTGGAAAATGCCGGAAAGCTGAAACGTACCTATGGCGGAGCCTTATTATCCCAGGATTATCCTCTGAAACGAGATGTAATAGACCGGAGAGATACAAATATAGAGAAAAAGAAATTAATTGCCCAGAAGGCTTTCGAACTGATCAGGAGCAATGAAACCATATTTCTGGATATCTCTACCACGAATATCATGGTGGCAGAACAGCTTGCCAAATCCCACAAGCGTTTGACCGTGGTGACGAACATGATTGATATTATGCAGACACTGGCTGTGAATCCGGACATCACTTCCATTGGAACCGGAGGAATCATGTACCGCACGGTAAACGGCTTTATGGGGGCAGCTGCCATTGAGATCATCAAACAGTATAGCTTTGACAGGGCCTTCATCGGAACCTGCGGACTGGACCTTACGGACAATTCCATCACAACCTTAGGAGTGGAGGATGGCCTGACAAAAAAGGCGGCCATTGCCAGTAGCAGACATAAATATCTGGTGATGGAAAAGGATAAGTTCTATTTTAATGATTCTTATAAATTTGCTCATTTTGATGACATAGACGGAATCATTACGGACTCCATGCCGGATGAGGCCACAGCCAGAAAACTTTACTCAGCAGGAGTTACCATTCAATAGCTTCTGCCGGACCGTCTGAGTCGGAAAGAATAATTAATTTTTCGCAAAGGAGAATTTAGTCATGTTTTCAGAACATTTGCAGAGATATGCCCAGGAAAAATATGAGCTTAGACTTCCCTTACTGGGAGGTCTTAAGGCAGAAATCGAGAGGGCGATGGAAGGTTGCACTCCCAGGGAACAGGTACTCATGAAATTTTTATATGGGACAATGCCCTTACGGGATTCCGGCGAGTATGATTTTACCGTATTTCTTGGATTTGTAAGGCATTCCATCATGGTTTACGATCAAATGGAATGGTGTCAGGAGATTCCGGAAGATATGTTCCTCCATCACATTTTATATTACAGGGTCAATACGGAGAATATCGAAGACTGCCGAAGATTTTTCTATGACAAATTGATTGACCGGATCAAAGGACTTTCCGTAAGGGAGGCGGTGCTGGAAATCAATTACTGGTGCGCAGAGAATGGAACCTATGAAGCTTCAGATAACAGAACCATATCTCCTGTGACTGTTTATAAATCCGGAAAGGGCAGATGCGGGGAGGAATCCACGTTTGCCGTAACGGCTTTCCGGAGTGTGGGAATCCCTGCAAGACAGGTGTACACCCCAAGATGGGCTCATTGCGACGACAATCATGCATGGGTTGAAGTGTTTGTGGAGGGAAAGTGGCATTTCCTGGGAGCCTGTGAGCCGGAAGAAGTGCTGGATAAAGGGTGGTTTACCAATGCCTCCTCCAGGGCATTGCTGGTACATACCAGAACCTTTTCTGATTATTCCGGTGATTCGGAGACAGAATGTCTGGGGAAGGAAGACTTATTGGTTTATTATAATGGGACTGCAACGTATGCCATGACCAAATCATATGAGATCCAGGTGCTTGATGAGGATAAAAATCCTGCAGAAAATGTCCAGGTTTCTTTTGAAATTCTCAATATGGCGGAATATTGCAGCGTGGTAAACTTATATACAGACAGGAATGGAAAGGTTGCCCTTACGGTTGGTCTTGGAGATGTACATGTCCGTGCAATGAAGGAGGGATTATGCTGCGAGGCGTGGATTTCTCCAGAGGATGGAGACGGGACGGTTCTGGTGTTAAAGAAGGAAGATGAGAAAACCGAAAAAAATGTCTGGGTGGATGTGGACGTCAGAGCCCCAAAGGATTACCCTGTAAATCCGGTGACGCTTACAAAGGAACAAAAGGAAAGAAACAGAAAACGGATCCATGAGGCAAATCAGATGCGGGAAAGCAGGATCGCAGGGTACTTTAATGCGGAAGAGGCTTCCTCATACCCTGATGAAACAGAGATCCTACGGTTGTCCGCCGGTAATTTTAAAGAGATTTATAAATTCCTTTCCAAGGATCAAAATCCGGACCGCAAGGCCGTGCTTAACAGTCTGACTGTCAAGGATTATAAGGATGCCAGGGCAGAGATTTTGGAAAGTCATCTTGCAGGGGCCTCCCCGTATCGTAAGAAATGGGAGGAGAACGGGAATCTGGATATTTATGAAAAGTACATTCTTTGTCCAAGGATTTTGCTGGAGGAAATGACGGATTACCGGGGATTTATTGAGGAATTTTTCAATGAGGAAGAAAAGGAAGGATTCCGTAAGAACCCTGAAACCATTTGGAAATATGTGAAGCAGAACATTGGTTTTGAATCAAAGCTTGACTACAAGACAATCTGCTCCACTCCAGCAGGAAGCCTTAAGCTTTTGCAGAGCAATCCACTTAGCCAGAAGATATTATTTGCATCGATATGCAGGACGTTTGGTATTCCGGCCCGGATAAACCCGGTGAATCTGGAAGCTGAGGTTTATGAAGCAGGAAGATTCGTATCAATATCAGGTGCAGATGAGCTCGTAAAAGACAGGTCGGAAGAGTCAGGAAAGCTGGTACTCTGTGGGGAAACAGACAATCTGTGGACCTATTACCAGACTTGGACCATTGGAAGGCTAAAAGATGGCCAGTTTGCGACTCTGGATTATACCGGTGTTAAATTTTCCGGCGGCGTTTTGAAACTGGATTTAGAGCCGGGTATTTACCGTCTGGTCACCTCTGTCCGTCTTCCCAGCGGAAACCAGAACGCCAGCGAGTATGTCTTTGAATTAAAAAAGGATGAAGAAAAGTCTGTAACCATGCGTCTGCGGGCCGGAAGCCTGGAAGATATGCTGGTTGATAACATGCTGGATGATTTTGAAGTGACCGTAAAAGAGGAAAATGAGAAAGAGAAGACAGTTCCGGCATCAGTGCTTATGGAAGGAAAGAGCAATATACTTGCCATCTTGTCCGAAGGTCAGGAACCAACCGAGCACGTTCTTAACGAAATGCTGGAACAAAAAGATGACTTAAAATCCCTTGATGCACAAATCATTTTCTTGTTGCAAAATGATATGTCACTGCAGAACCGTACCTTAAGTAAAGTTTTGGAAGCAATTCCTCAAATAAAGGTGGGTTACATAAGCTTTGATGATACGGTAGAACCACTGGCCAGAAGAATGTATGTGGATCCGGAGAAGCTCCCTCTTTTAATTGTTACGGATCCTGGCTTGAAGGCAGTCTACGGATGCAGTGGCTACAATGTCGGAAGTGTGAACCTTATGATGAAGCTTTTGGGTTTAAGCAGAAATAAGCTGCAAGATAACAAAAGTATATGAGAAGAAACGCATAGAATTGTAAAATAAGAAAAAACATTTTGCAAAATATATAAAGATGTTATATACTGTTTGTTGGAGTACTACTGGAAGTCAAATACCTTACAGCAAGCTAGGGGTTATTTGGCTCCGTTGGCAGTTGTCAAAATCAAGTCCGCTTGATCTTGGCTCGTTGCCTTCATGAATAACAAACAAAAGGATGGTTTGAACATGGCTATTTTAGAAAATTGGAGAAACCTGGCATACGGCGATGGGCTGGATGATAAAGGAAAAGAAGAATTATGGACCGAGTATTTCAAAGTAGAAAAGGGAATCTATGAGCATATTCTTTCCAAGCCAGAAGAAGTGGTTGAGGGAACGGTAGAGGATCTGGCAAAGAGATATGGAACAGATGTCCAGACGATGACCGGATTTTTAGATGGAATCAATGAAAGCTTAAAAGGATATGAAAATCCTATTGAAACCATGGACGAGCAGACCGTGGTAAAGATAGAGATCGATCCAGAAAAGCTGTATTATAATATGGTAGAGGCTAAAGCAGAATGGCTCTATAGTCTTCCGGAGTGGGATACAATACTGTCAGAAGAGAAGAAAAAAGAGCTTTATAAAAAGCAGAAAGCTTCTGGAACCATTGTTAAGGGAGCAAAGGTTGGAAGAAACGATCCATGTCCATGCGGCAGCGGCAAGAAGTATAAAAAGTGCTGCGGATCCAACCAGTAATCGAATGCTGCCCTGGCAGCAGGATAAAGAGACAGGAAGGCAGGCAGGTACCTCTTTATGAGTTACCTGCTTTGCTTTTGAATACCTTCATGAATGCTCGCATGCATGAGCAAGAAAGAGGAAATGAATGGAAGCCTACACTAGCTTTGCAGAGGTCTATGACCGGTTTATGGACAACATTCCATATAAGGACTGGTGTGAATACGTAACTGGTCTGCTGAATGAATATGGGATCAGGGATGGTTTGATTCTTGATCTTGGCTGCGGAACGGGAAGCCTAACGGAGCTTCTTGCGGAACGGGGATATGATATGATAGGAGTGGACAACTCCGAAGACATGCTGCAGATAGCCATGGATAAGAGGGAAAAGTCAGGAAAAGACATTCTTTATCTTATGCAGGATATGAGGGAATTTGAGCTTTACGGCACGGTACGGGCTGTTTTAAGCATCTGCGACTGCATGAATTATATTCTGGAATATGAGGATATGGTGGAAGTTTTCCGGCTGGTCAATAATTATCTGGATCCAGGAGGAATTTTTATATTTGATCTGAACACCATATATAAATATGAAACCCTTATGGGGGAATCTACCATTGCGGAAGACCGGGAGGAGTGCAGCTTTATCTGGGATAATTATTATGATAAGGAATCCAAGATTAACGAATATGATCTTTCCCTGTTTATCAGGCAGGAGGAAGACTTATACCGGAAATACACGGAGAATCATTACCAGAGGGCATATTATCTGGAAGAGGTAAAGCTGGCGATCAATGAGGCCGGCATGGATTTTGTGTCAGCTTTTGATGCTTTTACCCAAAATCCCGTAAAGGATACCAGTGAAAGAATTTATATCATAGCAAGAGAACGCGGAAAGGAATTATAATATGGCTGATTATATTGTCAGAGCTACGGCAGGGGATCATCAGATCCGTGCTTTTGCTGCTACTACCAGGGAACTGGTGGAACATGCAAGACAAGCTCATAATACAAGCCCTGTAGCTACGGCTGCCTTAGGCAGACTTTTAACTGCGGGAAGCATGATGGGCATTATGATGAAGGGGGAAGATGATTTACTGACCTTAAAGATTCAGGGAAGCGGTCCGATAGAAGGCCTTACAGTGACTGCAGATTCAAAAGGAAATGTAAAGGGATACGCTTACAATCCTGGAGTCATGCTTCCTCCCAATCAGGCAGGTAAGCTGGATGTAGGCGGTGCAGTAGGAGAGGGAGTATTAAGTGTAATAAAAGATATCGGCCTCAAGGAGCCTTACATTGGACAGACGATCCTGGTGGGCGGTGAGATTGCGGAAGATCTGACTTATTACTATGCTTCTTCAGAGCAAACGCCATCATCAGTGGCACTGGGTGTTTTAATGAATAAGGACAACACCGTAAAACAGGCCGGTGGTTTTATCCTGCAGCTTCTGCCGGGAGCCTCTGAGGAAATCATTGGAGGTCTGGAGAAAAAGCTTGGAGAAATTACCTCGATCACAGATCTTTTGGATCAGGGAGATACACCGGAGATGATCCTCGAACATATTCTTGGAGAGTTCGGTCTGGATCTGATGGAGCAGGTGCCTACCCAATTTTATTGCAACTGTGATAAAGCCAGAGTGGAAAAGGCGTTAATCAGCATCGGAAGGAAAGAACTTCAGGAAATGATTGACGAAGGGAAGAGCATTGAGGTGAACTGCCATTTCTGCAATAAGAATTATGAGTTTACAATAGAAGATTTAGAAAGTCTGCGTGATAAGTCATAAGGCAAGGTCATCAAAAAGAGCCATCCACTGGATGGCTCTAATCGTAATCATGTGAAACAATATAACTTCTTCCTATATTGAAAAAAGGTACACTGATGAGTCAATGATTATAATTTGGTAACGTTTGTAGCCTGTGGTCCCTTAGCTCCGTCTACAACATCGAACTCTACTGCAGCGCCTTCATCTAAAGACTTGAAGCCGTCCATGCTAAGACCTGAGTAGTGAACAAATACATCGTTACCCTGTTCGTCGGAAATAAATCCGTAACCCTTTTGGTTGTTAAACCACTTAACTGTACCTTTCATTATGATACCTCCAAAATGAATAAAAAGTTGTACTGTTACAGGATATCTGTAACCTCCCTAAGAATAGCATAAAAAGGGAAAGGTGTCAAACGTTTTCCGTCTTAAAAATCAAGAAATCTTCATTAAAAAATAAAGGGGAAATAAGTAGTAAAAACGGAGAAATTTGTGGTAAAATGGGAAAAGATTCTTTTGCAAGGATAAAAAGGTGAAAGCAAAATCTGAATAACAACACAG
>NZ_JPME01000048.1 GCF_000732605.1 Lacrimispora celerecrescens
ACTTCGGTTCTGTGGATGGAGACGGCGCGGCTGCCATGCGATACACAGAAGCCCGCTTAAGTAAGATTTCCATGGAGATGCTTGCGGATATCAACAAAGATACCGTTGATTTCAGCCCTAACTTTGATGAGACAGAGAGGGAGCCGGATGTTCTTCCGGCCCGTTATCCCAATCTTCTGGTAAATGGTACCTCAGGCATTGCCGTTGGTATGGCTACCAACATCCCTCCTCACAACTTGAGAGAGGTCATTAATGCGGTCGTTCATATTATTGACAATCAGGTGGAAGAAAACAGAGAAACCACCATGGAAGAAATCCTGGAGATCATCAAAGGACCTGACTTCCCAACTGGAGCAACCATCCTCGGAAAAAGGGGAATTGAAGAAGCATACCGGACAGGAAGAGGAAAAATCCGTGTCAGGGGTGTCAGCGATATTGAGGCTATGGCAAACGGAAAAAGCCGGATTATTGTTACCGAGCTTCCATACATGGTCAATAAGGCCCGTCTCATTGAAAAAATCGCAGAACTTGTAAAGGATAAGAAAATAGACGGCATTACCGACTTACGAGATGAGTCTGACCGTACCGGTATGAGGATCTGTATTGAGCTCCGCCGGGATGCCAATGCCAATGTAATACTTAATCAGTTGATCAAGCATACCCAGCTTCAGGATACCTTTGGCGTGATCATGATTGCTCTTGTTAAAAACAGTTCCGGCGTTCTGGAACCAAAGGTCTTAAACATCCTTCAGATGTTAAATTATTATCTGGATCATCAGAAGGAAGTGGTAACCAGAAGAATCCGCTACGATTTAAATAAGGCGGAAGAAAGAGCCCACATTTTGCAAGGCTTGCTCATTGCCCTGGATAATATTGATGAAGTCATCCGAATCATCCGTGGGTCCGCAAATGTCCAGTTAGCTAAGGCAGAACTCATGAGCCGCTTCGGCTTAAGTGATGTCCAGTCTCAGGCAATCGTGGATATGCGTTTGAGAGCTCTTACCGGTCTGGAAAGAGAAAAGCTTGAGAATGAATACAGGGAACTGCAAGAAAGAATTGCAGAATTAAAAGCCATCCTTGCCGATGAGAAAAAGCTTTTAGCAGTGATCAAGGAGGAAATAACCATCATTTCCGCAAAGTACGGTGATGACAGAAGAACCTCCATCGGATTTGACGAATTCGATATGTCCATGGAAGACTTAATTCCTGATGAAAGCACCATCGTTGCTATGACAAAACTGGGATACATTAAGAGGATGTCTGTAGACAACTTCAAGAACCAGAACCGAGGCGGCAGGGGAATCAAGGGAATGCAGACCATTGATCAGGATTACATCGAGGATCTGATGATGACAACAACTCATCATTACCTGATGTTCTTTACCAATACAGGCCGTGTTTACCGGTTAAAAACCTATATGATTCCGGAAGGAAGCAGAACCTCCAGAGGAACTGCCATTGTAAACCTTTTGCAGATGCTTCCGGGTGAGAGCATTACGGCTATCATTCCTATGAAGGAATATGACGATGACAAGTTCTTATTCATGGCAACCAAGAACGGAATGGTAAAGAAGACACCAATGATGGAATATGCCAATGTTCGTAAGAACGGTCTCCAGGCCATTGTCCTTCGGGAAAATGATGAACTGATTGAGGTTAAGGCAACCGACAATACGAAGGATATCTTCCTGGTTACTAAAAAGGGCCAGTGCATCCGGTTCCATGAAAAGGATGTCCGTATCACAGGCCGTGTATCTATGGGTGTTATCGGTATGAAGCTCAATGATGACGATGATGTTGTTGGCATGCAGATGGAGTCCCAGGGACCAAAGCTTTTGATTGTATCTGCCAACGGTATGGGCAAGCGTACCCCTATTGAAGAATTTACTCCTCAAAGGAGAGGCGGAAAGGGCGTTCTGTGTTATAAAATCACAGAAAAGACCGGTGATATCGTAGGAGCCAAGTTGGTTGAGGATGACCACGATCTCCTTTTAATCACAACGGAAGGCATCGTGATCCGTATTTCTGTCAATGATATTTCTGTGATAGGCAGAAATACTTCCGGAGTGAAGTTAATGAACATTGATCAGGATTCTGATATAACCGTTGCCAGCATTGCTAAGGTACGGGATGACGGAAGCAAGTCCGACGGAGAAGGCCTGGAAGAATTGGATATCCAGGATGAAGAGATTACAGAAGAAATCACAGAAGAGATTACAGAAGAAATCGCTGAAAAGGATGATGCTTCAGAAGAGGAATAAAATTTTAACACCAATGATATTGTAATATTTAAATTTTTATATTATAATATCTACCATCAATAATTCAGTAAAAGACTTTGACTGCAGAAATATAATTTTACTGCATTCAAAGTCTTTTACTTATTGAAATTTAGCAGGAATACCCTGCATGGACAAAACATGTCCTAAAAAAGGAGGAATACCAGCTTGGACAGTGACCCAGGCGCGGCGCAGATAGCCGCACAGATATTATTATTAATTGCTTTGACCTTAATGAATGCATTCTTCGCAGGAGCGGAAATGGCTGTTGTATCAGTCAACAAAAACAGAATCCGGATGCTGGCTGACAGCGGAAATAAGAAGGCAGCTCTGATTCAAAGGCTTTCTGAGGATTCAACCGGTTTTCTTTCAACCATCCAGGTAGCCATAACCTTTGCCGGGTTCTTTTCCAGTGCATCCGCTGCAACTGGAATATCACAGGTATTGGGAGAAAAGATGTTTACTTTGGGAATTCCCTACAGCAGGAGTATTGCCATGGTGACAGTAACCATTATCCTGTCTTACTTTAACCTGGTATTTGGAGAACTGGTACCGAAACGGATTGCATTGCAAAAGGCGGAATGGTTCAGCTTATTCGCTGTACGCCCTATTTACTTCGTATCAAAAGTCATGGCTCCGTTCATAAGGTTGCTTTCTAAGTCAACCAATGGAATCTTAAAGCTTTTTGGTATGAAAACGGAAAATCTGGAGGAAGAAATTTCTGAGGAAGAGATTCGTTCTATGCTCCAACTGGGGCGTGAAAGCGGAGTGTTCAATAAAATCGAAGAGGATATGATTACTTCTATTTTTCTCTTTGATGATAAAAGAGCCAGAGAAATCATGATTCCCAGACAGGATATGGTGGCAGTGGATATTAAAAAGCCCATGGAGCTGGTCCTTAATGAGATACTGGACAGCAGGCATTCCAGAATTCCGGTTTATGAAGAAGAAATTGATAATATTATCGGTATTTTATCCATGAAGGATTTTATCATAGAAATGAATAAGTATGATCAGGCGGGTATTGATATCCGAACCATCATGCAGAAGCCTTTTTTTATACCGGAAAATAAAAAGACAGATGATTTATTTCTGGAAATGAAAAAAAATAAAACCAAAATGGCCATCCTGGTGGATGAATACGGAGGAGTTTCCGGTCTTATCACCATGGAGGATTTAATAGAAGAAATTGTTGGAGATATCCCGGATGAATATGATGATTGGGAGCCGGAACTGATTGAAGTGGAACCGCATGTTTATAAAGTGGCAGGAAGCATATCCCTGTATGATTTAGATGAGGTGCTTCATGAGGAAATAGAAAGTTCCTGTGATACATTGTCAGGATATCTGATAGAAATACTTGGTTTTATTCCAAATAAATCTCAGCTTCCGTTGGAATTGGAGGATGAAAAGAATTACTATTCCATTTTAGAAATGGATGATAAAGTAATTAAGAGTGTTATTATCCGTATAAAGGAAAAATAATTTAAGATAATCCATAAAAAAGTTATCCAGCATAAAAAGCCTGGACAACTTTTTTTTGTGGTCTGTTATGAAATTCGGTATTAGAACGTTACTTCCAGGTTATCGGTCAGCATTTGAATGAAGGTTTCATGGTCTTTGACCTGAATCAATTTTTTAATGAATTCCCTGTCAGTGAGCATCATGGTGAGAGGCTCAAAGATTTCATTGAAAATGTAGCGGTCATTCTTATTAAAGCACATCATGATAATTAGGAAAACGGGTTTTCCATTCCATGAGACAGGAGAGTCCGAAATCAATATATTCAGTCCTGTCTTATCTGCATGCATTTTCATTGCATGAGGGATTGCAAAATCATGAAAGGCAGTGGAAGAAAGTTTTTCACGCATGTAGATATCTTCCCGGAATGTTTCGTTTACATAACCTAGACGATGCATTTTACCGGCTAGATATTCGATTGCATCCCCCTCTGTTTTCAAGTCATTTCTTCTTTCAAAGAATTCAGGGATAATCAGCTGCTCCAAATAATTTTTAAAGGTTGCTTTCCTTTTATTGATTCTCACGGATGTAATTTTATTTCTAATCACAGAAATGTCCTTATCTGTAAAGAACATTCCGATATGGACGATGTCCACCCCATAAAAGCCATGAAGAGGTACCGTTGACATGATAAAATCGCATTTAGGAACCTGTTCTAAAGCCGTATCATCCGTTATGATGTTGGTTATCAGCATTTCACAGGAAAAGTGCTGATTGATGGTATCTGTCAGACGAATATTTAAATCATAATAGTTCGGGCAGTATAAAATAGCAGTTACTTTTTTATTAAGACTTTTTTGTGCTTCCAGCGTACTTCCTAAATGAAAAGTGATATAAGCAATTTCATCATCGTTTATGATAATTCCTGTACGGTCTTTGATGATACCAGATAAATATACGGAGACGTCATAAATTAAAGGACAGGAAGTTTTAATTTCATCTGTTAAAGGATTTTTTGAAAACTGCTGGTTCTTTGATCTTTGAAGTAAATTTCTAATGTGAATGGCAAAGCGAATCAGAAATTCAGGTTCCGATAAATCAATATAGTAATAAGCATTTACTGACTGGATCATCTCTTCCACCAGGTCAAAGCATTCCTTGCCAATAAAGTCCTCCAGATTTGCAGTGGTTATGCTTTTATAATCAATGGTGGTGGCCCTGGAAATCAGCAGCAGAGCAAGTTCATAAATCTCAGCCTCACTATATGTGATATTAAAATGATTCTCCAATTCTTTCGTGACCTGGCTTGCCAGTTCATATTCATGAAGCCGTATCTGAGCCAGTTCCTTAACATCCTGAGTATTAATGTTATGATTTTTAATTCTATCAATGGCTATGGCAATGTGCAGGACTATATTGATCAGAGAATAATCGTTAACAAAATATTGGTATTTATCAAAAATATTCAGCAATGTATTTTTTATATATTCAATTTCAATATCTGGAAAAACATGTTGAATTGTTTTTAAACTTACAAAGTTAATGTTGGACTCATCGTATAGAATAGAACTGAGCAAACGTCGTTTGTTCTTTTCCAGACCATCAATAGACAAATTGTCCTTTTGATTTAAAAGCTTTAAATCAAACTGGCTTAGCTTCTTTTTTACAGCTCCCAGTTCATTTTTTAAAGTGGAGTAGCTGATGTATATGGTATCGCACAAGTCATATGCATCAATGCCGTCTTCCTGTTTGATCAAAAGGTTAATAATATAAACCATTCTTTCCTGGGAAGACTGTGGGATGTGAGTGCCGGAGTCATTTAGTATTTTTCTTCCGGCCTCTGCTTTTATCGTATACCCCTTCCTGGAAGAAAGAATGGTCTGAGGATGGTTGTCATTGATTTCTGAAATGTAATTTTTTATACTTCGCTCCGATACCCCCATTTCAGCAGCTAAAGCAGAAGCAGTCATATCGTTTGTGTGCATCAGCAAGATACGAATCAATTTTAATAGTTTTTGCCCCATAGTAAAAATCCTCCTTCTGTCTATTATAAGAGTCTGGAAAGGATTTTTCCACCAAAGTTTTGCACGCTCCATGTGCAAATGTCTGGTGGAATTATAAGTGGAATAAAGTCATAATGAATACATCAAGTACATTGTGAAAGCAAAATGATGTTTTCATGATCTCATAAATCTTATTATACAGATAAAGGAGGATTTTATTTATGTTAAATGTTTTACTGGTTTGCGGATCTGGTGCAAGTTCCGGATTTATGGCAGCTAATATAAGAAAGGCAGCGGCAGCCAAAAAAATGGAGGTTAATATTAAGGCCAGAGGAGAAAGTGAAATAGAAAACTATATTGATGAAATTGATGCCCTGATGGTAGGACCTCACCTGGCTTATATCATGGATGAAATTGAAGAATATACAGGTGGAAAGGCTGTTAAAGTCATCTTAATGAAGCCGGAGTATTATTCCACATTAAATGGGGATATGGCATTGGAGCATTTATTGAGTGAAATGGGCTGAGTGAATAAGGAGGAGGAGAAGGATGAAACAGTTAATTCATTGGTTAGAGCATAGTTTCGCACCAAAGATGAACAAAATTAATAACAATGTATGGGTTACCACTTTAAAAGATTCTATTATGCAGGTGCTTCCGTTTATTTTGTTAGGATCAATATTCTGCTTTTTAACTGTCCCTGGAGAAGTATTTGGCTGGGAATGGTGGCCGAATTTCTGGACTCCGTTTGGTTGGACAATGGGGCTGCTATCATTATTTGTAGCATTTTTAATACCATTTAACTTAATGGAAAAGAAACGTCTGCGCAGACAGAGAATTATTGCAGCGCTTTCCGGTGTAGTAGCATTTTTAATTATTATTTCTCCTCAGGTGATCAAGGATGGGCAAGCTGGGTTCCAGCATGCATCTTTAGGAGCCGGAGGTATGTTTGTAGCGATTACAGCAGGTGCTTTTACAGGGTTTATAATGGGGATTTTCGGAAAGTTCTCATTTTTTAAAGAGGATTCCGTTATACCTGATTTTGTAAGGGCCTGGTTTGATTTAATGCTGCCGGCTGGTATCATCGTTTGTTCTCTTTGGATTTTGGTAGATTTACTTGGTATTGATCTTTATAATATCTTACTGTCATTATTTATGCCGATCTCCAATGTTATGCAGACTCCCTGGGGATTTGTACTTTCTCTTTTGCTTGTTTGTTTTTTATATTCTCTGGGAATTTCAAGCTGGGTTCTTACCCCAGTTTACAAACCGGCGATGCTCATGGCAATTACCGCCAACGTTACTATGGCAGCGGCCGGAACGGCCAATCATGAGACATTGAACCTGGTCACTGATCCTACGGTATACTCTGCATATTTATGGATCGGTGGAATCGGCTGCACATTGCCGTTAGTTATTATGCTCATATTTGCAAAGAGCAATAAATTGAGAGCACTGGGACGTGCCTGTTTTGTACCTGCAATATTTAATATTAATGAGCCGGTCGTATTCGGATGCATTGCATGGAATCCAATTATGATGATTCCCATGTGGTTGATGGGTATCGTACTTCCTACGGTAGTCTGGATCTTTACAAAGGTAATTCCATTTGCACCGATTCCTACCAGAGTATTTGATATGTGGTATTGTCCATTTCCTATTTCCACATGGCTGACAACGGGAAGTATCAAAGGCGTTATTTTAATGGCTGTCTGCGCATTGATTTCAACTGTCATATGGTATCCTTTTTTCCGTATCTATGACAACCAGGAGACAGAAGCAGAGAAAAGAGCCGAGGAAAAGAAATAAGTAATAAGAAGGGTGATAAGACATGGATGAAAAGACACTAGAATCTGCAATGAGCATTATTATGAATGCAGGAGACGCACGTTTACTGTGCAAAGAGGCATTAACAGCCATTGCCGATCAGGATTTTATTTTAGCCAATGAAAAAATGAAGGATGCGCAGAAGAAGATTACTGAGGCACACCGGATCCAGACAGATGCCATTCAGGGAGAAACCAGAGGAGAAAAAACAGAGTATTCATTGATTTTCGCCCATGCACAGGATACGTTAATGACCATATACAGTGAAATCAATATTGCAAAGCAAATGATCAAAATCTTCGAAAGTTGGGAAAAGCGTTTGAAACGCCTGGAAAATCAGGAATAGATTTATAAAATCGGGAAGGAAGGGAGAACATCATGAAGAGAGTACCAAAAGGTTTTCCATCAAATTTTATGTGGGGAGGCGCCGTAGCGGCAAATCAGCTGGAGGGCGCTTATGACCTGGACGGCAAAGGCCTATGCCTGGCAGATATTAACGAGTTTCAAAAAGATCTTCCCATTGAAAAGCGTTCCAATGGGGAAATAACCAGATCATATATAGAAGAAGCCTTACAAAGCAATGATAAAAATTTCCCCAAAAGGAGAGGCATTGATTTTTATCATACCTATCCTGAGGATCTAAAAATGCTGGCTGAGCTGGGATTAAAAACATTCAGAACTTCCATTAACTGGGCCAGAATCTATCCAAATGGTGATGACAGACAGCCAAATGAGAAGGGACTTGAATTTTATGATAAATTATTTGATGAGATCATTAAAAACGGCATGGAACCAATGATCACCATTTCTCACTATGAGATGCCTCTTCACTTAACCACTGCATATAAAGGCTGGTACTCCAGAGAGACCATTGAGTTTTTCGTAAAGTATTGCAAAACAGTATTCGATAGGTATGCAGGTAAGGTAAAGTACTGGATTATTGTCAATCAAATTAATTTGATCGGTCATGAGTCCTTTAATCACCTTGGAGTCGCGGAAGATACGGTTGATGATCTCCGTTCTGCAAAATATCAGGCAGTCCACCATGAGATGGTGGCATGTGCCAGGGCTACAAAATATGCACATGAAAAATATCCTGAAATGCAGATCGGCATGATGCTGTGCGGCGGGCCGGAGTATGCTGCCTCATGCAAGTCTGAGGATGTGTTGGCAACATTGAAACACAATCAGATGGAGTATTTTTTTGCCGATGTATTGCTTCGGGGATATTATCCCGGCTATGCATACCGATTCTTTGAGGATTGGAATATTAAGCTTACATTTGAAGACAGTGATGAAGAGGATTTAAAAAATACGGCTGACTTTTTCTCGTTTTCATATTATTATACTCAGATATGTTCAAAGGAGAGCTATGAGAAGGGAAATGAGGCATACAGGAACAAAGAGCTGCCGGCAAACCCGTGGGGATGGACCATCGATCCCATTGGACTAAGAATCTTATTAAATGAATTTTATGACAGATATCAAAAGCCTATTTATATAACTGAAAATGGAGTGGGATATTACGATGAAGTAGAAAATGGAGAAATTCATGATTCCTACAGAGTGGACTATCTTCGGGCCCATATTGAACAGATGAAGGAAGCCATTCGCGACGGGGTAGACCTAAGAGGCTATTATGCATGGGGTCCGATCGATATTATTTCCTGCTCTTCCTGTGAAATGAGCAAACGTTATGGTTTTATTTATGTAGATTATGACGATTATGGAAATGGAACAGGAAAAAGAATCAAAAAGGACAGTTATGCATGGATGAAAAAAGTGATTGCATCGGGCGGCGAGGATCTGGCTTAACAGGAGGTGTTTTGTGAAGCAGTTTGAATTTGTAGTTCAGGATGCTATGGGGATTCATGCAAGGCCGGCAGCAGATATGGCTGCAGCAGCCAAGAAATTTTCCTCTCTTATCTTATTAAAGAAAGAAGAGATGGAGGTTGATCTAAAAAATCCACTTGCTATTATGAGATTAGCAGTCAAACATGAAGAACGGGTAACAATAACAGCCGCAGGAGAAGATGAAATCCGTGCAATTGAGCAGCTGAAAGATTTGATAGCAAACATTGGATTATCCTAAAACCGCTGAATTCCATGAAGGTAAGGAAGTACGCTTGACAATGATCCTGCAAATTGATAAAATATAAACTGAAACTATATCAATTACAGATCAAGGAAGTTCGATTTACCAAGTGGTGCATCGAACGGTTGATTTTCTAAGTTTAGTCGGTATGATGTTTGACTTCACTAAGAAAATTATATCTATGAAATAGGGGAATCATATGACAAGTGAGTTTGCAGTAGCGGTTCATGGAGTAGTTTATTTAAACCAGAGGAAGGTCACCATTTCCAGTGAGGAGCTGGCTTCCAATGTATGCACCAATCCTGCCCGGGTAAGAAAGGTGATGGCGAAATTAAAAAAAGCCGGAATCATCACAACGAAGGAAGGGCTGGAGGGCGGCTATCATTTTGCCAAAGATTCCTCTGAAGTAAACTTAAGAAGTATTTGTGAAGCTCTGGATGTTACCTTTGTATCTTCTTCCTGGAAATCCGGAAATGTAGATACTCCCTGTATGATTGCTTCCGGTATGTCCGGAGTTATGGATGAAATTTATGGGGATTTAAATGAACTTTGCAGAAGAAGAATGGAAGAGATCACGATAAAAGATATTCAGGAAAAATTAATCAGGAATCGTCTTGATTCTAAGGCATGATTTTCTTATTAAAAGAAAATCGGCCGCTTACTGAACCTTTCAGTGAATCAAGCTACCTTTAATTAAGGCAGGGAATGATAAATCAAGCATCCCCTGCCTTATTTTGTGTTTGAACTTGATTTCACAATAAGAATCATTTATGATGAAATAAAATAAAGGTGCCTGCATGTCTGGAGGAATATATGATCAGAACAGTTAAAATTGAAGAAATAACGAAGAACGTAAAAGAAATGTGTATAGAAGCCAACCACGTACTCTCAAGTGATATGGAGAAGGTATTTCTTAAGGCGGTGGATGAAGAAACTTCCCCCCTGGGCAGACAGGTACTCTGCCAGCTGAAGGAAAACTTAAAAATAGCGGGAGAAGATATGATCCCCATTTGTCAGGATACTGGGATGGCAGTGATATTTGTAAAGATAGGACAGGACGTGCATATAGAAGGCGGCAACCTTACCGATGCAATCAATCAGGGAGTAAGAGAAGGATATGTAGAAGGGTATTTAAGAAAATCTGTCGTGGAGCCGGTGGAACGGATCAATACAAAAGATAATACCCCTGCAGTCATCCATTATGAAGTTGTGAGCGGAGATCAGTTAGATATTACAGTTGCCCCCAAAGGGTTTGGAAGTGAAAACATGAGCCGCATATTCATGTTAAAGCCCGCGGATGGATTGGAAGGCATCAAGGATTCCATATTAACTGCCGTTAAGGAAGCCGGTCCAAATGCATGTCCCCCCATGGTGGTTGGAGTGGGAATCGGCGGAACGTTTGAAAAATGTGCCCAATTAGCCAAGCAGGCTTTGACCAGGGATATTGAGAAACGATCTTCTGTTTCTTATGTAAAAGACTTAGAGTCAGAGATGCTTGAGAAAATAAACAAACTTGGAATCGGGCCCGGTGGTCTGGGAGGAAGGATCACCGCCCTGGCCGTAAATATTGAGACCTATCCGACTCATATAGCCGGACTGCCTGTAGCAGTTAATATCTGTTGTCATGTAAACCGACATGCACACAGAGTCATATAATGATGGGAGCAAAGAATGGAGGAAACCATGGATCATCACATAAAGGTACCGATCAGCAGGGAAGATGCAAAGAGCTTAAGTGCAGGAGATTATGTTTATCTGACTGGAACTATTTATACTGCCCGGGATGCCGCTCATAAAAGAATGAAAGAAGCATTGGACCAAAAGGGAAGTCTTCCCTTTGATATAAAAGGAAACATGATCTATTATATGGGACCATCCCCAGCCAGGGAAGGACGCCCCATCGGTTCCGCCGGACCGACAACGGCCAGCCGTATGGATAAATACACTCCCCTTCTTCTGGATATGGGTATGGGGGGAATGATAGGTAAAGGGAAAAGAAGCAAAGAAGTCATTGATGCTATTATAAGAAACGAGTCCGTTTATTTTGCGGCCGTGGGAGGAGCCGGGGCTCTTCTTTCTAAATGTATCCTTGCCTCTGAAGTAATTGCTTATGAAGATTTGGGAACAGAGGCCATAAGGCGTCTGGAAATCAAAGACTTTCCGGTGGTGGTTGTTATAGACAGCAAAGGAAACAATCTATATGAAACAGCCATAGAAAGATACAGGGAGGATTAAAAATATGAATCGTATCTTCTATATGGTAGTAAGAAATCTTTTTCGTGTTCCAGTATGGTTTTATCGTATA
The DNA here is from genome assembly GCF_000732605.1 of Lacrimispora celerecrescens. GTDB lineage: Bacteria > Bacillota > Clostridia > Lachnospirales > Lachnospiraceae > Lacrimispora > Lacrimispora celerecrescens_B. Next base: position 11,971 of record NZ_JPME01000048.1, read on the forward strand.
TGGAGGATGGGACTTCCGAAGGATACCCACACTGATGAGCAGCGTTATGATTATCTCCGTCACGTAGTGAAAACAGTAAATAGAACAGGGCGCATTAAGGTAGAGGTCCAGGGGGTTGAGAACCTGCCTTCTGAAAATGGCTTCATCCTGTTTCCCAACCATCAGGGATTGTTTGACGTACTGGCTCTTATGGAAGCTTGTCCCAAACCTTTTAGTATAGTTGTTAAAAAAGAAGCCGCCAAACTTATTTTAGTAAAACAGGTAATCAAGGCACTGGATGGCTTTTCCATAGACCGCCAGGATATAAGGGCTTCCATGGAAATAATAACTAAGATGGCGGAACATGTGAAAATGGGAAAGAATTATGTGATCTTCCCGGAGGGAACCCGTAGCCGTGAAGGAAATAAACTGCTGACATTCAAGGGAGGAACCTTTAAAAGTGCCGTAAATGCCAAATGTCCCATTGTGCCGGTTGCACTGATCGATTGTTTTAAACCCTTTGATGAGAACTCTTCAAGAAAACAAACCGTGCAGATTTGTTTCTTAAAGCCGCTTTATGCAGAGGATTATCAGAAGATGAAAACCATTCAGATCGCGGAAATGGTACACGACAAAATACAGGAAGAAATAAATCAAAAAATAGGTTGACAAGTCGAAATATATCTTGTATAATTGTCAATGCGTCTGGAAAAGTTTTTACTTGAAAGACCAATCATAAGGAAATTATGAACTACGGAGAAATACTCAAGAGGCCGAAGAGGCGCCCCTGCTAAGGGTGTAGGTCGGGCAACCGGCGCGAGGGTTCAAATCCCTCTTTCTCCGCTCATTTCCAAGTGATTATTTTTTACTTCTAGGCAGTGAAAAAAGTAGTTGACATAGAAATAAAGATGTGTTACTATATACCAGCTGTCGAAAAACAGTGAAAAAATAAAATAAAAAAAGTGTTGACAGAACAGAAACGCTGTGATAGAATAAATGAGTTGCTGTTAAGAAAGAAAAACAACACAAAGCACTTTGAAAACAGAAGATTGAACAGTATGTAAAACCCTGAAAATTCTAATAAAATAAGCCATGTTTGATGGCTTTGAATGAGAAAATTTCAGAACGAATACAAGTAATTGTATACGAACCAAACAACAAGTAAAACGGGAAATAAATTAGCTAGTTAGTTGATTTTGACCCCGGATTGAACACCATTTAATTTGAGAGTTCGATCCTGGCTCAGGA
>NZ_JPME01000049.1 GCF_000732605.1 Lacrimispora celerecrescens
TCCATAAAACCCTTCCACCTTTTCTCCGGTGTTAAGAAGGACCCCTGACTTTACCAGCTCTTCATGGGCCAGGGAGGCGATTTCCTCATCAAAGGGCAATCGTGACGGAAGACCACAGGGCCAGGGAGGCTACCAGGGCAACCGTGACGGAAGACCACAGGGTCAGGGAGGCTACCAGGCAATCGTGACGGAAGACCACAGGGCCAGGGAGGCTACCAGGGCAACCGTGACGGAAGACCCCAGGGAGGCGGCTATCAGGGCAACCGTGACGGAAGACCACAGGGAGGCGGCTATCAGGCAACCGTGACCGTGACGGTCAGGACAGCCGTGGTGCAAGGCCACAGGGACAACGTACGGGCAGAGATGCTGCTCCAAAGACAGGTTCCTTTGATACTCCGATCCAGGCAAAACCTACCAGCAACAGAGCGACTAAGAACAATTATAAAAATGACAGATTTGATAAGAGAGATAAAGATGACGAGGCTAAGAAAAGAGCACAGGGTAAGGGCGGAAAGCCGTTAAAAGTTCCGGTACAGCCTCCGGTGCATGCAGAGCCTAAGGTTCAAGAGATAAAAACCATTACCCTTCCGGATATCATGACAATTAAGGAACTGGCTGAGAAGATGAAGCTTCAGCCGTCTGCCATTGTAAAGAAGCTGTTCTTACAGGGTAAAATCGTTACTCTTAATACGGAAATCGATTTTGACCAGGCGGAAGAGATCGCCATGGGTTATGAGGTTCTCTGCGAGAAGGAAATTAAAATAGATGTTATTGAAGAGCTTTTAAAAGAGGCTGATGAAAATGAGGCAGATATGGTTTCCAGACCGCCGGTAGTATGCGTTATGGGCCACGTTGACCATGGTAAAACGTCACTTCTTGATGCGATCCGTCAAAGCCATGTAACCTCCAGAGAGGCAGGCGGAATCACACAGCATATTGGTGCATATACCGTTGAAGTAAACGGAGAGAATATCACATTTTTGGATACTCCGGGACACGAAGCCTTTACCGCTATGCGTATGAGAGGCGCTCAGTCTACCGATATTGCAATTCTTGTAGTAGCAGCTGATGACGGCGTAATGCCACAGACCGTAGAGGCGATCAACCATGCTAAGGCGGCCGAAGTTGAGATCATTGTTGCCATTAATAAGATTGATAAACCAAGTGCCAATATTGACAAGGTAAAGCAGGAATTATCTGAATACGAACTGATTCCCGAGGATTGGGGCGGAAGCACCGTCTTTGTACCGGTTTCTGCTCATACAAAGGAAGGTATAAAGGAACTTTTAGAAATGGTCCTTCTTACCGCAGAAGTAAAGGAATTAAAGTCAAATCCGAACCGCCGGGCAAGAGGTCTGATTATTGAGGCTGAGCTTGATAAAGGCAAGGGACCGGTTGCTACCGTACTGGTACAGAAGGGAACCCTTCGCGTAGGTGATACGGTTGCCGCAGGATCCTGCTACGGAAAAGTCCGTGCCATGATGGATGACAAGGGCCGCAGAGTAAAAGAAGCAGGTCCATCCACTCCGGTAGAAATTTTAGGACTTAACGATGTTCCAAATGCAGGCGAAGTCCTGGTTGGAACCGAAAATGAAAAAGAAGCAAGAAGTTTTGCTGAGACATTTATTTCCGAAGGTAAGAATAAATTACTGGAAGATACAAAGGCTAAGTTATCACTGGATGATTTATTCAGCCAGATCAAAGCCGGCAACATCAAGGAGCTTCCGCTTATCGTGAAAGCAGATGTACAGGGTTCCGTGGAAGCGGTAAAGCAGAGCCTTGTGAAGCTGTCTAATGAAGAGGTTATGATAAAGGTGATTCATGGAGGCGTAGGCGCAATTAATGAGTCTGACGTTTCCCTGGCATCCGCATCCAATGCGATCATCATCGGCTTTAATGTAAGGCCTGATGTAACTGCAAAATCCATAGCAGACCGGGAAAAAGTTGATATGAGACTTTACAAGGTAATCTATCAGGCTATAGAAGATGTAGAGGCAGCGATGAAGGGCATGCTTGATCCTGTATTTGAAGAAAAGATCATCGGCCACGCAATCGTGCGCCAGACCTTTAAGGCATCCGGAGTAGGTACCATTGCAGGCTCCTACGTAATGGATGGGAAATTCCAAAGAGGATGCAGCGTCCGCATCACACGTGCCGGTGATCAGATTTACGAAGGTCCTCTGGCTTCCTTAAAGAGATTTAAGGATGATGTAAAGGAAGTTGCAACCGGTTATGAGTGCGGCCTTGTATTTGAGAAATTTAATGATATCCAGGAAGATGATATGATTGAAGCATATGCCATGGTGGAGGTTCCCCGCTAGGAACCTGCATCTGGAATTTTAAAAAGATGAGCCCGTAACTGCGGGCTGGTCTTTTTGAAAATGCGGACAAAAAGCGAAAGGAATAACATGCGTAAAAACAGTATAAAGAATACTAGAATCAACATGGAGGTCCAGAGGGAGTTAAGCGAGATTATCCGTCTGGAAATCAAAGATCCAAGAATCCATCCCATGACTACCGTGGTTGACGTTTCCGTTACCCCGGATTTAAAATACTGCAAGGCATTTATCAGTATTCTGGGAGATGAAGAGGCCGGTAAGGCTACCATTGAAGGATTAAAGAGTGCAGAAGGCTATATCCGCCGTGAATTGGCTAGGAGAGTAAACCTTCGCAATACACCGGAGATCAAGTTTATCCTGGACCAGTCCATAGAGTATGGAGTAAATATGTCCAGATTGATAGACGAGGTAACAAAAGATATCAAAGATTAGGGAGGTGCCCTTGTGAGTTTTTTTGACACAGTGCTTGAAGATATAAAAACGGTAGCAATCATCGGTCATGTTCATCCGGATGGGGACTGCGTTGGTTCCTGTTTGGCAGCTTACAACTATCTGGAAAAGCATCATCCGGAAGTGGAGGCGGTGGTTTATCTTGAAATCCCTCCTTCCAAATTTGATTATCTCAGGAATTTTGACCACATTGTCAGTGACTTTTCAGAGGATAAGGAATATGACCTCTGTATTTGCCTTGACAGCAGCGATACACTCCGGTTCGGAGAGGCAGCAAAGTTCTTAAATACCGCAAAAAAGAGTCTCTGTGTGGATCACCACGTTACCAATTTAAGATACGCAAAAGAGAATATAGTACAGGATGATGCCAGTTCCACCTGCGAGGTGCTTTATGGCCTCTTAGATGAGAATAAGATTACCAGGGAAATAGCGGAATGCATTTATACTGGCATCATCCATGATACCGGAGTATTTAAATATGACTGCACTTCAAAAAGAACCATGGAGATTGCAGGGAAGCTGATGGAAAAGGGAATTGACTTTTCAAAGATTATCGATGACAGCTTTTACCGGAAGACCTATATCCAGAATCAGATTCTGGGAAGGGCCCTGTTAGAGAGCATAACCTTTCATGACAACCGTTGCATTTTCAGTGCCATAAGCAAAAAGGAAATGGATTTTTACGGTGTTACCGGTGCAGATATGGATGGAATCATTGATCAGCTTCGAATCACAGAGGGTGTGGAATGTGCCATATTCATGTATGAAGTCTCCTGCAGGGAGTATAAAGTGAGCCTGCGCTCCACCACGGATCTTGATGTGAGCAGGATTGCCGTTTATTTCGGCGGAGGCGGTCATAAAAAGGCAGCCGGCTGTACTATGGCAGGAAGCGTTCATGATGTGATCAACAATCTGTCAAACCAGATTGCAAAACAGCTTAACTAGGAGACGGATCTATGGCAGACGGTATCATCAATGTATACAAGGAAAAAGGATTTACCTCTCATGACGTTGTGGCGAAAATGAGAGGTATTTTAAAGCAGAAAAAGATAGGACATACAGGAACCCTGGACCCTATGGCAGAGGGCGTATTACCCGTATGTTTGGGAAAGGCAACAAAGCTTTGCGATATGCTGACGGATAAGACCAAAACCTATGAGGCGGTCCTGCTTCTGGGAAGGGAAACGGATACCCAGGATACTACGGGAGAAATTCTGGCGGAATATCCGGTCACGGCAGATGAGGCCCAGGTGAAGGAAGCCGTACTCAGCTTTTTTGGTCATTACGATCAAATCCCACCCATGTATTCTGCCTTAAAGGTAGATGGAAAAAAGCTTTATGAGCTGGCCAGAGCCGGAAAAGAAGTGGAGCGGAAAGCCAGGCCTGTGGAGATTTTGGACATCCATGTGGACCGGATCGAGCTGCCCCGGGTTACTATGACCGTAACTTGTTCCAAGGGAACCTATATCAGGACCCTTTGCTATGACATCGGGAGAAAGCTTGGCTGCGGAGGGTGCATGGAATCCCTTCTCCGCACTCAGGTTTCCGGGTTTTGCTTAAAGGACAGCCTGACCCTGACACAGATCGAGGAACTTCGGGATGACGGAACCTTGGAGAACCATATCCTTGCTGTGGACAAGATGTTTTCGGAATATCCGGCACTTAAGATGAAACAGGATTTTGACAAGCTGGTGCACAATGGGAACTCCTTTTACAGGAACCAGGCGGAAGGAGACTCCCGGTTACCTGACGGACTTATAAGGGTATATGACAGCAGGAACCAGTTTATTGGAGTTTACGTACCTGACAGGGAGAAGGAGCTTCTTAAGCCTCAAAAGGTATTTCTGGGAGGAACGCCTTAAGGCAGGAGAGAGGAAACCCCTTCCAGGGATCCCTATATGCCCTGAAAAGCCGGGCAGGAAAGAGGAAACCCCTTCCAGGGATCCCTATATGCCCTGAAAAGCCGGGCAGGAGAGAGGAAACCCCTTCCAGGGA
>NZ_JPME01000050.1 GCF_000732605.1 Lacrimispora celerecrescens
GCTGGGTTCAGAACGTCGTGAGACAGTTCGGTCCCTATCCGGCGTGGGCGTAGGATATTTGAGAGGAGCTGTCCTTAGTACGAGAGGACCGGGATGGACTGACCTCTGGTGTATCTGTTGGCTATCAAAGCCATGGCAGAGTAGCCAAGTCGGGAAGGGATAAACGCTGAAGGCATCTAAGCGTGAAGCCCCCCTCAAGATGAGATATCCCATCGCAAGAGTAAGACCCCTTGAAGACGACGAGGTAGATAGGGCAGAGGTGGAAGCATGGCAACATGTGCAGCTGACTGTCACTAATAGGTCGAGGGCTTAACCAGGTTGGTTTAGGTAAGAGGAAAGAACGGATGAAGATAGATATGTAACAATGTGTGGTTTTGAGGGTATATGCAGCAGGTTATGGTGCATAGCACAGAATTATAATGCGTAAATCCAGGTATGGGTTTGCGCTTTTTTTGTTTTTAAGTCTTTTATAGAATTAAGGAGCTGTATGCAATGAAGAGAGGACAGGATGTCATCCGTATATTAATGGTCTGCCTTGGAAATATATGCAGATCACCCATGGCGGAGTTTGTTATGAAGGATATGATAGAAAAGGAGCATTTAGGCGATCGCTTCTATGTGGCGTCAGCAGCCACAAGTACGGAAGAAATCGGGAATCCGGTGCACCGTGGAACAAGAGAAAAGCTTAAAGAATATGGAATATCCACGGCTGGAAAACATGCAGTACAGTTATCCAGGAAGGATTATGACCAATATAACTATCTGATTGGTATGGAACAGAGGAATGTGACAAATATGCTTAGAATCCTGGGCGGAGACCCGGAAGGAAAGGTAAAACGGCTTTTGGACTTCTCTCCTCATCCTAGGGATATCGCAGATCCGTGGTATACCGGAGACTTTGACCGTACCTATGATGATGTATATGAAGGATGCAAAGCACTTCTTACCTTTATTTTGGAGCAGGAAAACGAGAGGAATTACAGGTAGCTAGGGGGTATTATTTATGAAACCACTTAATTTTGTTGTAATAGGCTCCGGATGGAGATCTCAGTTCTATGCAAGGATTGCCAAAGCTTATCCGGATTGTTTTCATCTGGCAGCATTTCTTTGCCGAACAAAAGAAAAAGCTCAGTGGCTGCAGGAGGAAACCGGAATCAAAGCCGTGACAAGCCCAGAGGAATGTCGATCAGAAAATCCGGATTTCGTTGTAGTGGCTGTTAATAAGGATTCCATCTTTCAAGTGACAAGGGAATGGGCACTGAAGGGATATCCAGTGCTTTGTGAGACACCGGCTGCTATGGAATTAGAAGATTTGCAGGAGCTTTGGCGTCTTCATACCCAGGAAGGAGCCAGGATACAGGTTGCGGAGCAGTATTTTGAATACCCGGTCTTTCATGCGGCTATTGAGATCGCACAGCGGGGGTATCTTGGTGATCCATATATGGTTAATATCTCTGCAGTTCATGACTACCATGGAGCCAGCCTCATCCGACGGCTTTTAGGAATTGGTTTGGAAAACATGAAAGTGTATGGAAAGAAATACCGTTATCCGGTAGTGGAGACGGATTCCAGGCAAGGGCTTATTGAAGACGGCAGGGTAAGTGAAAGAGAACGGGTCAGGCTGACCTTTGAATTTGAAGGGGGAAAAACAGCCTTTTATGATTTTAATGGTATACAGTACCATTCCAGTATCAGGAGCCGTCATTTAAATGTTCAGGGAGCAAGAGGGGAACTGGATGACTGGACGCTTCGTTATGTAGGAGAAGACAACCGGTCAAGAGAATTACAGATTATTCAAAAACCTTTTGAAACAGGAAATGGAATCAAAGAAATCTACATGGAACAGGAGCTACTTTATAGAAATCCGTTTTATGAGTTAGGAAGGATCAATGGGCTTTCTCAGGATGAAACGGCCATAGGAACTCTTATGCTTGGAATGAGACGGTTTATTGAGGGGGGCGTGGAGGTTTATCCTCTATCCGAGGGGCTGCAGGACGCCTATGTGAGGATACTTATGGAGCAGGCTCTAAAAAGCGGTCTGATGGTGGAATCAGAAACCCAGATTTGGAGTTGATTAGTAGGGGCGGGTTTTTATGTAGAGTAAAAAAGCCCGTCCCATGCTGATGGGGAAAAGGATTGTCAACATTCATCATCGTCGATGATAGTCAGATTAAATAATTCGCATGATAAGTCCACTTCTCTGCCTGCCTTTTGAGGAGGACTGATGAAGCGGATAATGGGGCGCAGAGAAAATCCTGGCGTATTATCCTTAACCACTGCGGAACTCCCGTCACTAAGGAGGACAATGGTACCGATGGGATATGCGGAAACACAATGAAGGAAAGCTGTCAGCAGTTCCGGGTCAAAATGAGTATTGGAGCAGCTGGTAAGATAGTCAAAAATCCGTCTGGGAGACCAAGCTTTCCGGTATGGCCTGGTGGAATTGAGAGCATCATATACATCTGCAATAGCCAGGATCCGGGCATAAAGAGGAATATCCTTGCCTGTAAGGCCAAAGGGATACCCAGTTCCGTCAAATTTTTCGTGGTGGGTTTGAACCCCCTGCAGAACTGCTTGGGAAATTACGATGTGGTCGCCTAGTTTTTTATAGGAAAGGCTGGGATGCTGTTTCATAATTTCAAATTCTTCTTTGGTTAAGGGGCCCGGTTTGTTGGTAATATCAATTGGAATATCTGTTTTTCCAATGTCATGAAGAAGGCCGCAGAGGGCTAGGTCATTAAGATTGGAAACGGAAAGTCCGATGTACTTTCCCAATAAAACGCTTAAAATGCCTACATAAAGACTATGGGAGTAAGTATACCCGTCATAATCTCTGATATCTATCATCTGAAAGAGATACTTGTCCTTATTCAGAACATTCATAACAACGGATTCGGCCACCTTGGCGATCTCCTCGTAAACCTGTTTGCTGGACTGAAAGGTAAATTTTTTCAAACTCTGGTCAAAGACATCGCGGATGCTTGTCAGCATTTTGGCTTTTAACTCCGGTTCTACAAAATCTTCGGGTTCAATGCCTTGCGTGATCTCTGTGCAGATATAAGCCCCTTGTACTCCGATGGTTTTCATGCGGCCGATCATACGTTCACTCAGCTTGAAGCCGGTTACCGCAAAAGGAAGCATTGGGTTTATTCCCGGGATGTTTCGGGCTAATTCCATACCTTCAGTCAATTTCTCAATAGGAAGATAAATCAATTCGTTCACCTCAACAGACCAAAACGCAGTCTCTTCTTTCTGTTCCGTAAATTCCTTTTTATGTTAAAGTTGGAAATATATGCACAATGACACATTAAATTATAGTGTGAATTAACCAATGCGTCAATGGAAATTTGAATTTTAAAACTAGTATGGCAGAGAAAAATCAGGCAATATTTTATGCAAAATTCTTTAATCTTTACAAATCATTATAAATTCGGATTGACTCGGGAATAGACATCGAAAAGGGGAATTTTATGATTGAAATCTTAAACGGAATGCATGAGACGATTCATTATGAATGCTCATTAGGACTTCGACTATATCATAATAAGAATTTTGAGGATTATCCGGAACACTGGCATGGAGGAATTGAAATGATCATGCCGATAAAGGGTGGTTATGAGGTAATCGTAGGGGAGGAACATTTTCTCCTTGAAAAAGAAGATATCATTCTGATCCATTCCGGCGTGATCCATTCCTTAAAGGCGCCCTCTCAGGGAGAACGTTATATTTTACAGTTTGATGCGGCTCTTCTTTACCATTTAAAGGAGATGGAAACCTTGCTGCATATAATTCCCCCGGCCATATTCTTAAAAAAGGAGGACAGAGATTCTCTTTATGGGCATATTAAGAAGAAACTTGATAAGATTATTGAGGAATATCAGAGAAGCAACGGTTTCCGGGAGGCATCCATTTATGCGGCACTGATTGAGATCTATGTGGAATTAGGGAGAAATAAAGTATGTAAGGATGGGGCCGGTTGGCAGATCCATGCCTTGAAGCAGCAGGAATATTTTGAAGCTGTCATGAATGCCAGCGCTTATATCAACCAGCACTTCATGGAAAATCTGACATTGGGGGAAGTGGCACGAATTTGCGGATTTTCCAAATATCACTTTACCAGAATATTTAAACAGTATATGAACATGACCTTTTATGAATATTTAAACTCCAAACGAGTGAAAAGAGCGGAGGAGCTTTTGTATAATACCAGGGAAATGAGCATTACGGATGTTGCTATGGGTTCGGGCTTTTCATCCATGAGCGCTTTTAACCGTACCTTTAAGATGATAAAGCACTGTTCACCAAGCGATTACAGGAAGATCAAACAGCAGATGTATGAATCGGAAGAATAAAAACAAAGGGAAGTTTACAGCTCCTCTTATGGGAATACCAGGTTTATGAGTATTCTTGTAAGAGGATTTTTTGTAGAAAAAGCAATATGTGCGCCATTGGAAGCAAGAAGTGGGATGCCTGATTCGTTATGAAATGCTATGATGGAGTCATGGAAAAAAAGGCAAGGGAATGTCAGGATATAAGTTTAAAAGGAAAGGTTAAGGTGAGTTCCATGAATCAGGATAAACTGAAGGAATACCGGAAAAAAGCAAAAGAATTGGTAGGGAAAATGACGCTGGAGGAAAAGGTATCACAGACCGTACACAGTGCAGCGGCGATTCCAAGGTTGGGAATAAAGGGATATAACTGGTGGAATGAAGGCCTTCATGGTGTGGCCAGGGCCGGTGTAGCTACGGTGTTTCCTCAGGCCATTGGATTGGCAGCAAGCTTTGACGAGGAGCTGCTTTTTGAAGTTGCTGATACAGTTTCCACAGAGGCCAGGGCAAAGTTTCATATGCAGCAGAAATACGGAGATACGGATATTTATAAGGGACTTACGTTTTGGGCCCCCAATGTTAATATTTTCAGGGATCCCCGTTGGGGAAGGGGACATGAAACATACGGAGAAGATCCATATCTGACTTCACGTATGGGAGTTCGTTTCATTGAAGGGCTGCAGGGGGATGACGAAAGCTATATGAAGACCGCAGCCTGCGCCAAACATTTTGCAGTCCACTCAGGTCCAGAGGATATACGCCATTCCTTTAATGCTGAGGTGACAAAACAAGATATGTTTGAAACCTATTTGCCTGCGTT
>NZ_JPME01000051.1 GCF_000732605.1 Lacrimispora celerecrescens
GCTGGCGAAAATCCGTGTAAACAAGATCAGGAGCCTTTATATCTTCAAGTACCACCTTTTCTCCATTATTAAGTAAATAGTTCATAAAGAGCATAGCATGATCCCGCTCTTCCTGTGTCTGGATCTTAAACCAGTTTGCAAAACCGTTTAAATTACTGTCCGCATAATAGTTGGCAATATCCAGATAGATGTATGCCGAATACAGTTCAAAATTGATCTGCTTGTTTATTTTTGCAACAATTTCTTTATTTAACAAATCTACGCCTCCTTTTTCTTTGTTTTTTCTATTGATTTGTCTCTATCAGATTACATTGAATGCATTTAGCACCTCTGTAAAATGATTTATTATATTCTAACATCTTTTACCAAATTATTCAATGATGTAATAAGAATATTTTAATTCATATAACGTCTGATAATATTCCCTTTTGATATGATTTACTTATGCATATCAGCGGTCTGCTCCAATCCATTTCAGATTTTTGGATAGATCCTGCTCCCGCACCTGGCCCCCCATATTCCCCGCTTCTCATCATAAAGAATCTGTACAAATCCATCAGAATACCTACCCTTTATCATGGCAATATGAGGGCTTACAGTACATACCTCTTTCTTATTTCCATTCATTGTCATGGCCAGCTTCCCTTCCTCTGACAGGCTCAAGGTAAAACTTTCCCCTTCTCCCATAACATAGTCTCCTGATACTGACCTTATAAATGATTCGCACCATTCATATTCTTGATATTTCACCTGTGGCAGAACAGGGTCTTTCCCAAGATACATGCGCATAGCCCCGTCTGCAATCACTCCGGCAGATACATCCATGGTATTGCAAAGGACGATGATTCCGACCTCATTATCATAGGACCAGGACATGTTGGAGGACACGCCGGGAAGGCTTCCTCCATGTTCAAGGACCTCTGCCCCCTCCATGGACTTCCTGCACAATCCATAGCAATACCAGCCTCCCGGTCTGTAATATTGCCGCGGCTTGCACATTTCCCTTATGGAATACTGAGAAGCAACCCTGGTTTCGTTTAATCCCTTTCCTTCATTTAGGTACATGCAAATGTATTTAAGCATATCTGAAATAGTGGATTTCATGGCACCGCCGCCGTTTAAAACAAAGGCATTGTCATGATAATCCCTGGTCGCTCTGCGCACTCCGTCTTCCGTTGTATAAAGTAAAGAAGCATTTTCATCTTTAGCTGGCTTTATAAAGTCGCAGAAGCTCCTTTCCATTCCCAAAGGAGCGATGATGTGCTTCATTAAATAATCAGCAAAGGTGGGCTGGTCCCCATAATTTTTCACGATATCGGACAGAACCCCAAAACCGTCGTTGCAATAGCTCATCAGTTCTCCAGGCAGCCCGATTAAGTCCGTCTGATCATCCAGGCGTGAGGCTACTCTTTTTATTCCCTCCTCGGCAAGGGCGTTCACATAAGCCAGGTCTCCTTTTTCAGACTCCTGAAGGCCCATATCCTTTGCTACCTCTTCCACCAAGATCCGGGACAGAGGAAAAAAACCGCCGCTGTGGCAGAGCAGATGCCAGATTTTCACCGGTGCTTTCTGGTTTTTGTTTGTATAAGACGGAACATATTTGCTGACGGGATCAGACAGTCTTAACACTCCCTTTTCTGCCAGCTGAAGGATGGCAAGGCTTGTAAAGGATTTTGTTATGGAGGCGAGTCCAAAAATCGTCTGGTTATCAATTGGAAGCTTCTGCTCCTCATCACGGTAACCAAAGTATTTTTCATACTGCACCTGGCCTGCCTTGTCCACAATGGCTACTGCAAGCCCTGCCGCTCTCTGGGTGGTCATGATCTCCTCCACCAATGCTTCAAATTTATGTTTGTTTTCCTCTGTTATTCTATTCATCTGTTTTACCCTGCCAGTCTTCTATAAGCTCAGTCACCTGTTTTGCCTGAAACTCCAAAAAGCTTAGTCCTCTGTCTTCATATTCCACTTCGCCCCTTTGATTGTCAATAGGGTCTGCCCGGAAATATTTTCTGGGAGGTATGAATTCTGACTGGATGCCTCCATTGGCTGCCATGCGGTAAATATCCAGGTTACCAAAGTAGTAATTCCAGCGCTCCACCTTCCCCATACGGTATGCACTGCCGCCAAAGGAGGGGTCTGCATACAGCCAGCCATACGGCTCTATGTAAAATTCCGCCCAGTCGTGGCAGCCGGTATATACTTGGGATGCGTGAAGGCCCGACTGCCATCTGGCAGGAATCCCGGCCATACGGCACAGAGTGATAAAAAGTATGGCCTGGACGCCGCAGTCCCCCTTTAGATTCTTTGCCGCATATTCGGAAATATTATCAAGCCCTGCATACTCCCGCACAAACGAATACTTTACCCTGGTAGTGATGAAATCATAGATTTTTCTTGCAACAAGGGCAGGGTTATCCTCCCCTTCCCGTATTTCTTCCAAAATTTCCTTTAGAAAGGGAGTGAATAGAATATGGGGCGCTTGTTCCTCTGTATAAAATTCCGGTTGGGCAGCCACTGCCTTCTTCGGGTCCACCTCCACATAATCCATGGAATTTAAATAGCTGTACCTGACATAAAATTCCTGATCCGGCTTTAATTCCGTTTCAAAGCAAAGAGTTCTTTGCTCTGCATCTTCCGTTGCGATTGCAGTAATCTCCGGAGAAGCCTCAAGAATTTGGATATCCTTTACCTGGCTGCATTTGCGAGGGATAGGAATATGGACTCTTACCATTTCTCCTACCCGTTCAGACTCTTTGTTAATCCGGATGGAAGCCCTTATGACTATTTTAGCCTTTCTGCTTCCATGTTCTTTCATATAGGATACGTTGTCATTCAGCATCTTTTGCCGCAGGATTCCTGCATCATCCTCTTCCCTTGCCTTCAGCCTCATCTGGTAATCAGGTCTGGTCTTTATGATATTATCCAAAAATAATTTATGGAAATGAATCTCCCCATTGATATAAATCCAGTCAGCCGCAGAGGACCTTACCAGCTCATCAAGTTCACCTTCCATGACGTCTGAGAACGTCCGGCTTAACAGCTCCGCTGCCTCCTGCTTTTTATAGGGATACTCATTCTCATCCAGGATACCTATGATTTCCTTTTCCAGTTCCAGCCGCTTTCTCATGCATTCCGGCAGATAACCAGAAAGCATATGGCCGATGGCTGCTTTTGCCGCTTCTAAACAGCCTGCATTTTTAAGACGTAAAATATCATCGGGCAAAGGAATCTTTGCCCATGAAATATCATTGATCATAAGCTATACCTCCATTGTAAGATGGTGGTACCGCAGCCCTTATGCCGCAATACCACCAGCCATGTTATTTTAAACCGATAAACCCGAAGCCAGGTTCCTCCGGGAGCACCAGGGTCTTTGTACATTCTGTTCCAATTCCGCCCTCAAAAGGCAGATTGGACAGGGAAAAAGTTGCATCCAGATCCGCTCTGGTTATGTTTCTTACCGCAGCCCCCAGACTGGCAGCGGCAGTAATGCCAATATTTGTTTCCTCCGCCATGCAGCCCAGCATGCATT
>NZ_JPME01000052.1 GCF_000732605.1 Lacrimispora celerecrescens
TCGAACTCTCAAATTAAATGATGTTCAATCCGGGGTCAAAATCAACTAACTAGCTAATTTATTTCCCGTTTTACTTGTTGTTTGGTTCGTATACAATTACTTGTATTTGTTCTGAAATTTTCTCATTCAAAGCCATCAAACATGGCTTATTTTATTAGAATTTTCAGGGTTTTACATACTGTTCAATCTTCTGTTTTCAAAGTGCTTTTTCTGTGTTACTGTCTCAGCAGCAACTTTTATAGGATATCATAACTGGTTGTTTTTGTCAACCACTTTTTTATTTTTCTTCAAAACTTTCTCATCGCTCATCGATGTGTTTTAGAAGAAGTTTTTGCCGCCGTTTTCAGCGGCGAGTTATATCATACCAAAGCATTCGACAAATGTCAACAACTATTTCAAACTTTTTTATTTTTCCTGAAAAACATGACTTTCACGACTTTTGGAATAAGTCAATTGGATATTCGCAATCCGCTTCGCTACTTGCTCATAACCTCATAGCTGCTTTCGCAGCTTGTCAGGAGGGGCTTGCACCCCTTCTGACACAAGTAAGTCCCCACCCATTACTTATGCCTTTTCGGCATTGAAGTGGGTGACTTACTTGATGAGGTTAAAATGTGGTTCCGCCCCGGAAAAGGGTGGAACCACAGGATAGAATATCTAGCTTCTTTTACCACAGCATTTCTTATATTTCTTTCCGCTTCCGCAGGAGCAGGGATCGTTTGGATAGATTTTCGGAGGATTCTTGCGCTGGGCAGATACTGTCTCTAAGCCCTTCATTACCATTTCGTATGGCTTATGGCCTCTGTTTAGTACCATCCTTGTATGGTTCCATACGTCTGTGATAATGCTTGTGAATTTTTCCAAATGCTCTTCCGATTCAAATATGATCCCGGAAGCCTCTATTCCTTCCACTACTTCCTGAAGCTGTGCTCCCATACTGATCTCTGCCTGCACCTGGCGTAATAAATATGGAATCCTTTCATCCGGGACGTTCATTTCTTCCGTCAGGAATTTGCTCAGCAGGCTTAATTCTCCTGTCATTAAAAAGCCATCATTATCCGCCATAAAACGGATTTCCATCTGGGTAGGGATATAATAAGGAACTTTTTTCTGCATCTGCTGAAATTCCTCAATGCCTTTCTGCTCTGCCAGTGCCCCATCCACAAAGTTTCCGTCAATGTATCTGACCTCAGGACGGTATGACTGAAGAAGTTCATAGGCTTCTAACAGTTCTTCCAAGGAAAGTTTCTTATCTTCATATTTATTAAAGGATTCTAACAGGACCGGCGGTGGAGTGACGGCATACAGGGAATTTGCCGCGCAAAGATAGTCTCCGATTTTACTGAGACGCTCACGTTCTTCTTTAAATTCTGGTGTATTTATCGCTTCATATGCTTTTAAAACTTCTTCCGCAACCAAAAATTGACTGTCAGGTCCTGCAGTTACATAGCCTCCTGCGTAAAGGTAATCCATTTCTTCCAATTCAAAAGATGGTACTTTAAAATCCTCTGACGCCAACTGCTCAAATAAATTTATTTCTGAATCACGAGCGCAAAGGAAATAGCGGCTCATTACTTTCTGGTCCAGAATATGAGCGAGTGTTCGTTCCACCAGCTCTTCTTTTTTAAATTTGGAAAGTCCATTCATACCATGTCTTTTTGCAATCTCAAGAATACTGCCTTTATCATAGCAATCATAAACTTCTGCTATATGAACTTCTTCCGATGAAACATCAGAACTCTGGTCCAGACGTTTATTGACTGCAGACATGTCATATTCCTTCAGTTCTTTTGAACCTGACTCCAAAAGATCATAGTACCCGGCGATGCCTCCACAGTTTTCCGGGACACAATCTCCTTTGAATTTGACAACCTGTCCACAGCTTTCCTTATAATCATCCACCACATCTTCTACCTGGATGTTTAATTCCCAGTTTTTGTCAATGCCGTAGGTATATGTAAACTTGCTGGTACCGGATACCAGACTGTCAATGGTTTCATCACTTAAAAGGTATTGAAATTTCTGGGACCTATCCTCTGATCCCGGAACTACCCGAACCCCTTCAGAACGGAATTCAAATTCATACAGGTGTTCATCGGACCAGCAGAATGCTGTCTGAATCATCTGGTGCAACTTTCCAAAGGTTATCCCTTGCGGTACCAGAACCCTTCTCCAAATCGGCGGCTTGCTGCCTTTGATCGTGACTTTCAGTTGATATGCTCCCATGAAAACGCCCTCCTGTCTCGTATCCTTTGTATCCGTTCTTAAATTACGGAATGTTATTTATATTTCTACTATAAAATAAGCGCACGTTCCAATTTACCATATTTCCTCCCATTCTGTCCAGTCCATCCCGTGAATTTTTGCAAACAAAAGGCTGTTTTTTGTAATTATAACAGCTTTTTCTATGCCGGCTATCCTTCTTAACTAAAATATAGGAATTTCATTTTCCCATCCTGCAAATACTATTAATAGGAAATAAATAGATCTGAAAGGATTTACACAACCTTTACATTTTCTATACTAAAACATGATATCAGAAAAGTTTTACGGCTGATATACTCCATGATGTAAGCGAAAGCAATTTTAAAGAGAAAAGAGGAGAAAGTAAATATGAAAAAAAATTACATTAAGGTTCTTGCATTAGCTGGAATGGCTATTCTTACAATGGGTACTTTAGCTGGCTGCGGCAGCAAAAATGCTGAGACACAGGCTCCTGATACCAAAACCGAGGCTGGCACTACAAGTGGGACAACCGCTAACGAGACAACCGCAAAAGAAGATACGGCCACTAATTTAAAGGGTTCTATCAGCATGGTTGGTTCTACCTCTATGGAGAAATTCGCAACCGCTTTAAGTGAAGTTTTTATGGAAAAATATCCGAGCGTTACCGTACAGGCCGAATTTGTAGGTTCTGGCGCAGGAATCGAAGCAGTTACCAATGGTTCTGCAGATATCGGTAACTCTTCCCGTAATTTAAAAGATGAAGAAAAAGCAAAAGGTGTTGCTGAAAATATCGTTGCAATCGATGGTATCGCCGTTGTCTCTGATCCGGCCAATACCGTTGATAATTTAACAAAAGACCAGTTGATCAACATTTACAACGGAACAACTACCAACTGGAAGGAATTAGGCGGAGCCGATCAGCCGATCGTTGTGATTGGACGAGAGGCAGGATCCGGTACAAGAACTGCTTTTGAAGAACTGTTAAAGCTGGAAGATGCATGCAAATACAGCAATGAGCTGGACAGCACCGGCGCAGTTATGGCAAAGGCCGCTTCCACTCCAGGCTCCATTGGCTATGTATCTCTGGACGTTCTTGATGATACCGTCAAGACCATGAAGCTGGAAAGCGTAGAACCAACTCCGGAAAACATCAAGGCAGGTTCCTACTTCTTAAGCCGTCCATTCGTTATGGCTACCAAAGGAGAGATATCTGAGCAGAGTGATCTGGTGAAGGCATTGTTTGACTACATCTATTCAGATGAAGGAAAAGATTTAGTGAAAGCCGTTGGTTTAATCCCGGCAAACTAATTGAAAAGAAATTCTTCTTATACTGCATAACGATAATATTTACAGGGGACGCAGCCGGATGATTATGCTACGTCCCCGTTTTGAAAGGAGCTGTTATATGCGACCAAAATCTTATTCCATATTTGGTGGCCACGGAAGTAAATCAGGAGTCGAGCATGCTGCAGAAGTGATCTTTACTGTCTGTGGCTTCTTTGCCGTTTTGGCTGTGGCCTCTATCACTCTGTACATGATCATAA
Organism: Lacrimispora celerecrescens; assembly: GCF_000732605.1. GTDB lineage: Bacteria > Bacillota > Clostridia > Lachnospirales > Lachnospiraceae > Lacrimispora > Lacrimispora celerecrescens_B. The sequence continues at coordinate 3,771 of NZ_JPME01000052.1, forward strand.
GCGGTACGCCGGCACTTTTTAAGGTGGGGATTCTGGATATTCTGTTCGGAACCATCTGGATGCCGGCAGCCGCTACACCAAGCTTTGGTATCCTCTATGTCATTCTGACCTCTATCATAGGAACTGCTCTGGCGATCCTGATCGGCGTTCCCATTGGCGTTATGACTGCCGTTTTCCTGGCTGAAGTTGCCCCTGAAAGATTAACCAACATCGTGCGCCCGGCAGTAGAGCTGTTAGCCGGTATTCCTTCCGTTATTTATGGGTTGCTTGGTATCTTGATTTTAAACCCATTAATGTATAAAATAGAGTTAAAAATATTTGCAGGATCCACCACTCACCAGTTTACCGGAGGTGCGAATCTGATCTCCGCTGTTTTAGTGCTGGCCTTAATGATTCTTCCTACGGTTATCAACATCAGTGAATCAGCGCTCCGTGCTGTTCCGCAGCACCTTAGGAGTGCCTCCCTGGCTCTTGGAGCTACAAAGATCCAGACGATTTTTAGTGCGGTCCTTCCGGCAGCAAAATCCGGTATCATTACCGCGATTGTCCTTGGAACAGGCCGGGCCATCGGTGAAGCAATGGCCATCAGTCTGGTGTCCGGAAGTTCGGTAAATATGCCTCTTCCCTTTAATTCGGTCCGTTTCCTTACTACTGCGATCGTATCAGAGATGTCTTATTCCGCCGGGCTCCACAAACAGGTGCTCTTTACCATAGGTCTTGTCCTGTTTGCTTTTATCATGCTCATTAACATTACCCTTAACAACCTGTTAAAGAAAGGAGAGGAAAGCCATGACAAATGATATCGTTATTCCTGTTCAAAAAGAATCCGCAGTAACACATAGCATTTATAACCAGAAAAACCGGATCTCCGATTCTTTCTTAACGTTTCTTATTTACTTATGCGCTTCCATCTCTATTATGGTCCTGGTCGGAATCATGGGCTATGTGTTTGTTCGCGGCATTCCCGAAATAAGCCTGGAATTTCTGACCACTGTGCCAAGTACCATTAAAGGAACCTTTGGTATCGTCGGAAATATTGTTAACACCTTATATGTCGTTGTCATTACCCTGTTAATCGCCACTCCCTTAGGCGTTGGCGCAGCCATTTACTTAAACGAATATGCAAAGGGCGGAAAAGCGGTACGAATCATCGAATTCACCACAGAGACCCTGGCAGGTATCCCCTCCATTATCTTCGGACTTTTTGGTTATGTGTTTTTTGGAAACACCCTGGGCCTTGGCTATTCCATCCTCACCGGTGCATTAACCTTATCCATCATGGTTCTTCCCCTTATTACCAGAACCACTCAGGAAGCCTTAAAAACCGTTCCGGAAAGCTACCGCTCTGGTGCACTGGGCATCGGTGCAACCAAATGGTATATGATCCGGACCATTCTGCTTCCCAGCGCCATGCCAGGCATTGTGACAGGAATTATCCTGGCCATCGGCCGTATCGTGGGAGAGTCCGCTGCCCTTCTCTTTACGGCAGGAAGCGGCTACCTCCTTCCAAAGGACTTCTTCGGGAAGATATTTGAATCGGGCGGTACCCTGACGATTCAGTTGTACTTATGCATGCAAAAGGCCAAATACGGCCAGGCCTTCGGAATTGCCGTTGTTCTTCTGGTCATCGTACTGGCAATAAACGGACTTGCAAAATTTCTGTCTCATAAATTCAATACGGAGGTCAAAGAATCGTGAATACCAATACAGTAAAAATTACAACCAACCATTTAAATCTATATTATGGAACGAATCACGCGCTGAAGGATGTAAGCCTAAATCTCTTCACAAATAAAATTACAGCCTTTATCGGCCCTTCCGGCTGCGGAAAATCTACCTACTTAAAGACATTAAACCGAATGAATGACCTGGTTCCAAGCGTAAAAATAGAAGGAGAGGTTCTTTTAGACGAAGAAAACATCTATGATCCCCGGGTCGATACCACTCTTTTACGAAAAAAAATCGGTATGGTATTTCAGCAGCCAAACCCGTTTCCAATGAGCATCTATGACAATGTAGCCTACGGCCCAAGAATCCATGGTATAAAGAATAAATCCGAGCTTGACGATATAGTGGAAAGAAGCTTAAAAGGAGCAGCTCTCTGGGATGAGGTATCTGACCGTTTAAAAAAATCAGCCCTCGGCCTATCCGGCGGCCAGCAACAGCGTCTTTGTATCGCCCGCGCCCTGGCAGTTGAGCCGGAAGTACTGCTTATGGATGAGCCCACCTCAGCCTTAGACCCTATCTCAACCCTGAAAATCGAAGACCTGATGGATGAGCTGAAAGAAAAGTACACAGTTGCAATCGTTACCCACAACATGCAGCAGGCAACCCGAATCGCAGATAATACCGCCTTTTTCCTTGTAGGAGAGGTGGTGGAATACGCTCCCACAACCGAGCTGTTCACTGCCCCTAAGGACAAAAGAACCGAAGACTATATCACAGGACGCTTCGGCTGATCCATTTTATATAGAACAATAAAGGAGAAAAAGCAATGACAACAAGAGTTAATTATGAGCATGAGTTAAGCCTTTTAAACCATGACATAAAAGAAATGGGGCGAATGGTCGAAACCTCCATTGAACAGTGCTTTGTGGCATTTGAAGACCAGGATTTTGAAAAAGCAGAGGATATCATAAAAGGAGACCGTACCATCAACGACCTAGAGCGTTCCATCGAGGCCCGCTGCCTCTCCATCATCTTACGCCAGCAGCCTGTTGCAGGCGATCTAAGAGTGGTTTCCAGCGCTTTAAAAGTGGTTACGGACTTAGAGCGTATCGGCGATCACGCATCCGACATCGCTGAACTCATCCTACGCATAAAAGGCGAACACGTTTACCACGTAGTCCGCCACATCCCTTCCATGGCCACCGCCGCCCGTGAAATGGTCCGCTGCTCCATCGAAGCTTTTATCAATCAGGATTTGGAGACTGCAAAGCAGATTGAAAAACAGGATGATGTGGTTGATGAATTATTCGATAAGGTGAAGAATGATGTAGTCGATTTATTGAAGCATTCCAACGAGCATATCGATCAGTGCATTGATTTGTTAATGGTAGCAAAATATTTAGAGCGAATTGGGGATCATGCAGTAAATGTTTGTGAATGGACAGAGTTTTCAAAAACCGGAGCCTTGAAGAATGTACGGATATTGTAAAGCTACGAGCAGTGCGTCATCAAAATTGAAAGAGCCCATAAGAATGCCAGCATTCTTATGGGCTCTTTTGATTTTGAGGACATACGGCGACAGCCGTCAAGCGAGAAGTAGCGAAGCGGATTCGAGCTTGAGCACTGCGGACTAACGGGCAGCACAATCAAACTCAATCTTTTACTATCTCACTTCTCCTACAACATCGCCCCACCTCTACAATAAGTCTGAACCACATCATAATCATCTCTAAGAACTACAAAATCCGCATCATACCCAGCAACCAGTCTGCCCTTCCTATCATCAACACCCAAACACTTAGCCGGATTAATCGTACAAGAATTCAAAGCCGAATCAAAAGGCACCATAGCCTCTTCCACCAAAATCTTCAGCCCCTTATTCGCCTTCAGCGTACTACCCGAAATCGTATCCGTCCCCTTCAGATAAGCAAGGCCATTCTCCCTAATCTCAATGCTATGCCCACCTAGCTGAAAATCCATTCCAGCGGCGCAATGCTTTGGACAAAGAGAATCCGTAATCATAATCGCATGGTCCCTGCCCTTAATTGCATAATAATTATTAAGCGCAGCCAGATGAGAATGGCACCCATCACAAATGATCTCGCCATAAATATCCCTCACCCTGAACGCAGCTCCAACCAGCCCAGGATCCCTATGATGATAAGGTGTCATGCCATTATACACATGAGTCATAGAGGTAGCCCCATTGGCAATCCCCATAAGCGCCTGCTCATAAGTCGCAGACGAGTGTCCCATACTCACCACCACACCAGTATCCTTACAATATCTCGTTAAATCAAAATTAACATCATGCTCCGGCGCAAGCGTAATATATTTAATCAACCCCTTAGCCGATTCCTGATACTCTTTAAACTGTTCAATAGAGGCAGTCGCGATTGCCTCCGGAGGCTGGGCCCCCTTATACTTCATATCCAGATAAGGCCCTTCAAAATGGATTCCAAGAATCTCAGCCCCTTCATATCCGCCTTCAACCACAGCTGCCACATTAGCAACCGCCTTTGTCAGCACATCCGGCATCTGGGTCACAGTAGTCGGAAGGATGGAAGTCACTCCCTCTTCAGGTATCCGTCTCATCCATTCCCGCAATCCTTCCGGTTCCCCATCGTTGGTATCATAACCATAAGCTCCATGGGTATGAATATCAATAAATCCCGGAACAATCCTATCATCCCGTAATCCTGATCAGCCGCCATCTCACCATATTCAAGGACTGCCTTAATCTTTTCACCTTCCACTTGAAGCTGTGCCGGGATGAACTGTCCAGCAATCCAGACCCGTCTGCTCTGTATTATCATAACCGTAACCTCTCTTTCCTAATTTTCTCCCCAGCTTACAAACGGAAAGAAATATCAAAAGTTATTTCTCATCTAAAACTCATCCGCCAGTAACTGGTACGTTTACCTATAGTATAAACAGTTCTTTCCCCGTTTTCAAGAAGTTTAGGAATAGTTTCCTCATGCAGCAATTAATCCTGAGAAATCGGCCACCGTATAATCACCCGGAACAAATCAGCCTCCACTTCTATTTGAAGCCTGCCGTTTTGCAGCTCCACAAAGCTTTTTGCAATCGCCATTCCAAGGCCGGAACCTTCCGTGTTCCGTGCCTGGTCCCCTCTGACAAACCTTTCCGTTATTTCATCCGGATTAAAGGTAAGCTCTGCAGCCGAAACATTCTTCAAAGTAGTGACCACATAACCCCCTTCCTTCTTCATATCAATATACGCCCTGGTATGAGGCATTGCATATTTAATAATATTCGTCAATAAATTGTCAAATATCCGATAAGTCTTCTGGCTGTCCAGAGGCAGAACGATTTTTTCATCCGGCAGATTCCATCTGAAATCAATGGTACTTTCCTCAATTTTATCACTTAGCTCCAGGCTGACTTCCTTTAACAGGCTGACAATATCCACATCCTCCAGATTCAGCGTCACGTTATTACTATTCGCCTTACTGATTTCAAACAAGTCCTCTATGAGCGCCTTCAAACGCATCGACTTCTGTTCCAGAATATCAATATAGGCCTTCCTCTGTTCCGGTGTCGTCTTATCATCCCTCAAGAGACTTACATAAGTAATAATAGCCGTTAAAGGAGTTTTTAAATCATGTGACATATTACTGATCAAATCGGTCTTAAGCTTCTGGCTTTTCACCTCTTCGCCGACAGCAACCTTGAACCCGCTTTGTATCTTCTGTATTTCCTTCTTAAATGGCTCAAACACACTTAAATCCTCTTCTATGGCAACCTCTAAATTACCCTCTGCAATCTGGTTTGTAGCTCTTAAAAGAATCTGGTATTTGTCACTTAAATCCCTGTAGTACTTTCTCATTACAATAAACAAAATAATAGAATAAAGAATCAATGCACCGATTCCGAAAAACCACAGACTGCAAAGGACAGACAGAATGATAAAATTCACTCCAACAATGCGGAAAATGGTCCGGTCTGACCGTTCCTGCAGGTTGATATTCCCCACAAAATTATAGACCTTACGGCAAAGATTTCTCATCCATTGCCAAAACCAGCCGCACAAAGTCCGTTCATGAAAGTAACGTTTCATGCCGATATGAATGACGTCACGCACACATAATACCGCCCAGTAGACAATGGCAAATGGAATGGACCACCACATCAGGTTCCAGAGCTTTATCATAATTCCCGCCACCAGCGGTAGAAAATTGGCTCGCATAAGAGCATCATACAAGTCTCCACGGTTTGTTACTGCCACAAGATTGGTAAGGCCTGTGCCAAAAAATACACCTCCACAGATGACTCCCCCAACGATTTCAAAAGGCGTTCGTAATATCCGGCTGTACTCCGGGAGGTCCGGATCAAAACAGGAGAGCAAAAAGGCTGCAATCGCTACGGCACAGACCAGACCAAAGAATATCCGGGAAACGCTGCCTGAGTAATTATAGGCGCTCCAGACCGTTTCTCTCTCATCTTCATATGCAGCAATCTGCTGGGGTCTCATTCCATAAG
>NZ_JPME01000053.1 GCF_000732605.1 Lacrimispora celerecrescens
ATTATTTAGGATTTCCTGCGTTGTCTTTTACCACCGTATAAGAGTTAGCTGAAGGACTTACACTCTTTTTAATATGCCATGCATCATCGGACACAAGAGTCAATGTGGTGTCCGCCGGCTGCTCCGCATAAGTAATTGTTTCAATATTTCCCGGATAAGTCACATGTTCTTTATCTGTCTTATCTGCTACTTTAACGTCAGCATAGAAGGCCACACTGTCCTGAGGTAGTGTAAAATCTTCACCAACCGCTCTTTTTCCGTTTCCGTCAATAAAAGCATTCATAGTTATACTGTCTGATTTGCCTGGACGGATTACATTCTGCTCATCTCCTACGCTGATTTCATAAACCTTTCCCTCACCATCAGAAGATATCAGCTTTATTTTTCCAGGCTGTTCTTCTATGGTAATACCGTCAGGTACAGTAAAGAGAATTTTTGCATTCTCATAGGAGTCAAACAGGGAGAGCTTTCCTCCTGCAGCATATTCATACAGAGGGGCTGCCTGCATAGTATAGGTGACGGTATAGGTATATAAAATTCCTGCCTTTATGGTACCGGTTTTGCTTTGTGACAGATTTACTTCAACTGCTTCCTTCTTATCCACAGCATCTGGACCATAATAAGTCAAAGCCGTTTCATAAGGACTAAGCTTTCCTTCACTGTCTACCTCTGTACTCAAAAGGGTCATTCCATAGCTGTGAACTACCATGCCAAAGGATGGCTGGCTGAGAAATGAGAATAGATTTATCTTCTTTTCCTCACCATTTAAAGTTGCCACATCCGTTCCCATCAGGGCGGCCCGCTCCTCTTCAGACAGAATCTTTGTATCCCCTACAGAAACAAGATCAGCCTCTTCCTGGCCGGAATCATCAACGTCTGCTTCAGAAGCTGTTGCCCGTGTATTTACAGTACTGAAAAGCACAGGAACTTCATGCCTTGATACTGAAATTCCATTAATATCCAGGCTGCTTACAGAAAAATCTTTTTCGGATCTTTCAGAATTGGAATCTCCGTCTTTGACTGTATCCTCGGACTTCTCTACGGCTTCCCTGGAATGTTCTTCCGTCTCAGACTCTTTCACACCCTCTGTCTGGATTTGTGTTTCTTCCGTCTCACTGTTTTCCTGAGCCTCGGTCTCCTGGGTCTTAGTTTCTTCCGCAGCGGTCTCCTGAGCCTTGGTCTCTTCCTCTGTTACAGCAGCTGTTTCCTTGGTCCCGGCACTTTCGGAGCTCCCGGAATTTCCGGACTGTTTCCCCTTTGAGGATGGTTGTGCGGAAGTTTTTGAACTTTCCCCTATCACCGCAAATTCTTCCATTTGTGCGTCTGTGATCATTAAGTCATCGCCCATGATCCGCAGTCTGAATTCACAGTCCCGGTCCTTATAACCATTTACACCAATAATTTGAATATTCTTAAGGATTGATTCCTGCTTGATCCGTTCGGATTTATCGGCCTCGAAAAATGGTTCTCCCTCCAAGGTATCGGATACCACCACCAAGTACATGGCTTTTCCAACTTTTTTCTGGAGCACCAGAGTCTTTCCCTCCAGCTCTTCATATAATTTTCCTATGATCAAATCCTTTTGATCCCCTTCAAAAGGGATCAGATCTTCCCTTAATTCCGGTCTTCTGTCAAAATCCTTTTTTAGAACTTTTTCAATTGCTGACTGAGTGACTTGGACGTCAATGATCCTTGCCGCTTCGGACGGAGTTGCTTCCGACGGAGATGCTTTCCCTGCATTGGACGAAGTTATACTTCTTCGTTCTGCAGTCTCTGAGGCATATGCGGTAGTAACTGACAGCTGCGATATATTTCCTGAAACAATCGCAGCTGTCAGCAACCAGGCAATTACCCTTTTTAGGCGATGCACTTTCTTCACTGCACCTTTCATACTTTATCCTCCTATTCATTTCTATCTTAAGTTAAAATCTATTGATAAGCCAGAAGCTGTATTTTCTATTTATTCAGTATATCTTCTGTTGGTTACAGTTTGGTTATATTTTCCTGGATTTAAAAAAAATTCTTTGTAACCATTCCGCATTGTTAACCAGTTATTATTTTAGGTTGACAATAAGCCTAACATATGTTACCATTCCAATAGAATTTTATACTATATAAGGGAGTCTGATCTCATGAATACAGTAAAATCGTTTCAAACAAAGAACTCATCCGTAAGCCGGATAACGACAAAAGAACTGGTCTTGACTGGGATGTTTGCGGCTGTCCTTGCCGTAATTTCCCAATTATCTATCCCCATGCCAACAGGGGTTCCCATTACCATCCAAATTTTTGGAGTGGCACTTATAGGAACTGTGTTAGGATGGAGGCTTGGCTTTTTATCAACTCTTATTTACATCCTCTTAGGTGCTGTGGGCCTGCCGGTTTTTTCAAACTTTCGTGGAGGCATCCAATTCTTGCTGGATCTTACCGGCGGTTACAAATGGGGCTGGCTTATTATGGTGCTCCTCTGCGGCATCAGGCCGAAAACCGGCAGTAAACTTTTAAACACGATCCTTATATTTCTGCTCCCAATTCTTGGTACCCTCTTAGATGAAGCCATAGGAGGCCTTCAATGGGCGGCATTATCTGGAGATATGTCGGTATCAGCCGTATTTTCCTATTCCATAGTGGCATTTGTTCCCAAGGACATTATCCTTACGGTGATTGCTGTTACCACCGGAATTCCTATTCGAAAGGCCCTTTCACAGCAATAATAAAGATTCTTGACCGGTCGGCGCCCATAAAAGCGCCGGCTTTTTGTCGTTAACATTTTCTTATGTCTTGACAGGAAACATTTTGAAACTTAAAATAGTTACAATGCTCCAATACAAATAATCAGAAAGGAAGTTCAGTTACCATTCGGCTCACTGAACGGTGTTACTTACAGATGATTCAGGATATTTTTCCCCATGTTTTCCATAACGAATTTCATATAAAAACACCTGGCATAGACAGCTATTTTCTTTACTTCAAGGATGGCCGTCTACTCCTTGACCATAAGGATACTAAAAAAATCCCTCAATTTGCAAACTTAAAAAGCCAGAGCAAGGAAGCTATGTCCTGCTCTGACTATCTTTTTTCTATTGACCAGATGGATTTTTTTCTTATAGATGAAACCGTAGTCACCTTGACAGAAACAGATTCTCTTATCTTTTACGAAACAAGCATCATAAGGGATCTTAAGCCCATGTGGGTGTCTTTTGCAGCTATTTCTGCAGAACAGCTCCACCGCTTTTACGGCTCCAACCGGTTCTGCGGCTGCTGTGGTTCTCCAATGATGAAAAGCAAGAAGGAAAGGTCCATGGTCTGTTCCTCATGCGGTAATACCGTTTATCCAAAGATTGCTCCAGCAGTCATTGTGGCTGTCACTTATAACGGAAAGCTTCTGCTGACTAAGTATGCCGGAAGGGAATAT
>NZ_JPME01000054.1 GCF_000732605.1 Lacrimispora celerecrescens
CGCCGCCAGAACCGTTATGAACGCTATATGGGGCATGGGACAGATGAGAACTGCAAAGATGATTGTGGCAGTCGATGAAACCATAGATCCAAGTGATGCGTCAGCTGTCTGGCAGGAAGTCCTGCGCTATGCTCATCCAGAAGAAGATTTTGTGGTCAGCAAAGGGCCATTAGATGCCCTCGATCACTCTTCTGATTATCCTTTGTATGGCGGGAGGCTTGGCATAGATGCCACCAGCAGAGGAAAAGATGCCTTTACGGAAGGTGCGCTTGAAATCGTACCAATCCGCAAGGAACAGCCCTGGGGCGGCAGACAAAAAGCCCTTGCCATGCTGGAACAAAAAAAGGCTTCCCTCATTTTAGTTGTAGACGAGGATGTAGATCCGACGGATCATTCCACAGTCATGTGGCGGGTCTTCAATAATATAGATGTCACCAGAGATATGTTTACGGATGGCAGGCGGGCGGCTTTCGATGCTACAAGAAAGCGTCTGGAAGAAGGACTTTCCCGTCCCTGGCCGGAAGATATTGTGATGGCGGATGAAATCAAAAAAAAAGGTATCAGCGAAATGGAGTGCTTATGGGATCGATCATTGGAAAAATAATAAATAAATTAAATGAATACGGGAAGCTGGTCATGTTCAGCCATACCATCTTTTCCCTGGCCTTTGCCGCAGTATCCTTGCTTGCTGTTTCCGGCGGACGGCCGGACCCTAAGGTGGTATTCTGGGCTGCACTCGCCTTTTTAAGCGCCAGAACAGGTGCCAATGCCTTAAACCGGGTGGTGGATGCCAGGATCGACGCAAAAAACCCCAGAACAGCAAGCCGCCAGATTCCCAAGGGACAGATAGGAAAAAATGAAACTTTGATCCTGGTGGCAGTCTGCTTTCTGGTCATGGTGTTCAGCGCCTCCCGTTTAAACCTGCTATGCCTTATCCTGTCTCCCCTGGCTCTGTTTTTGATGACTATCTACTCTTACACGAAAAGATTCACTTGGACCTGCCATCTGGTTCTGGGCATTACATGCGCCTGTGCACCCGTTGGAGCCTGGCTGGCGGTAACGGGGAAGTTTTCCCTGATACCGCTTTTCTTTGGCGCTGCCAACTGCCTTTGGACTGCAGGATTTGATATTATTTACGGCTCTCAGGATTATGAATTTGATAAGGCAAACGGCCTTCACTCCATTCCGGTGCAATTTGGCGTGAAAGGCGGATTATGGATCAGTACTCTGTTCCATTGTGCCGCACTGCTTTGCCTGTGTATTTCCGGGGTACTGCTCTATCCCCAGTTTGGTTTGCTTTACGGAATTGGCCTGGGAATCATCGCAGTCCTCATGGTAATTCAACATCGGCTGGTATCACCGGATCGTCTGGAGAATGTCAATATTGCGTCATACAGCATCAGCCAGATCACCAGCATCGTGCTTTTGGTCTTCGGAACTCTGGATGTATACTTATAAAGCAATGGAAAGGGAATGAAGCAGACTATGAAACAATATGTAGTTGGAATAACAGGCGCCAGCGGCAGCATTTACGGTCTACGGATCGTAGAAGCCCTGCTTGAAGGCGGAGCCAGGGTACGGCTCATCCTGACCGGAACAGGAGAAAAGGTCGTGGCCTACGAAACCGGTCGAGAGGCAAGAGAATGGATCGATGATTTTAAGAATCGTTTTACCGGTCAGCTTATCCTGGAAGATAACAACGATCTGTTTTCCGCTGCTGCCAGCGGATCCCATCTGACGGACGGTATGATCATCGCACCATGCTCCATGTCAAAGCTGGCCCACATTGCGGCAGGAATTACACCGGATTTAATGACTCGGGCCGCCGATGTGGCGCTAAAGCAAAGGCGTCCTCTGGTGTTAATGCCAAGGGAGACGCCCCTGTCCCAGATTCATTTGAAAAATATGCTGACTCTGGCAGAGTGCGGGGCATTTATCGTTCCCGCTATGCCGGCCTTCTACCAAAAGCCAAAAAGCCTTGATGATATAGCGGACTTTATGGCCGGCCGGGTACTTGATTGCCTGGGAGTGGAAAACCACCGGTACGCCAGGTGGAAAGAAGAAGAATAAGAAATAAAGGGAATATATAAACCAAAGGAGAGTATATGAAAAAATCAGAAAAAAATCCTAAGAAACATTATTTATTAAGCCGCACAGGAATTCTTACGGCATTGTTTAGCTGTGCAGCGGCGGTTATCCTGGGAGGATGTGCCGGTAAGGCAAAGACTCCGGTTGATACCACCGTTCATTTGGGAGTCATGTATTCTTCCGATATCGTACCTCTTACAATCATAACAGAACAGGGGCTTGACAAAAAGTATGGTTTCCAGCTGGACATGCAGGTATTCTCTTCTGCAAAGGACCGTGATGCGGCTCTTCAGGCAGGGAAATTAGACGGAGTATTTACTGACTTCATCGGCCTTTGCATGTATCAGAATGCAGGGCTGGACGTAAAAGCCACCGGATGCACGGACGGAGATTATGTCCTTCTCGCAGGAAAGGATACAGGAATCACATCCCTGGAGAACGCAGCGGGAAAAAGCATTGCAATCTCAGAAAACACCTTAATCGAGTATTCTCTGGATTATATTTTGAGCAATGCCGGTTTAGATGATACCTATTTAGATAAGCAGGTGGTACCGCGGATCCCTGACAGGCTTGAAATGCTTCGAAACGGTAAGATCGATCTGGTCCTTCTGCCGGAGCCATTCTCCACCCTGGCAATTAAGGATGGCGCAGTAATCCTTGGAAGCGCCAATACCGATGGGCTGTATCCTGCTGTATCTGCATTTACAAAGAAAGCCATTGACGAAAAGTCCGATCCGATTAAAAAGATGTATCAGGCATACGATGAAGCCGTTGATTATCTTAATAACACGCCGCTGACAGAGTACGAAGCAACGGTTATAAAGGCAGCTGGCTATCCTGAGGAACTCACCGGAAATATTGAGCTGCCTGTATACCGGAAAAATGAACTGCCAAAGGCTGCCGACTTACAGGCTGCTGTGGAATGGGCAGCAAAGAAGGGATTATGCAGCCCGGATTTAAAGCCAGAGCAGCTAAACGGTGAATTGAAATAAAACAAAAGAAGAACGGAGGGAGCCAGATGCTGGAACTGAAAGATATCTCTGTCACATATGGGAAAGGCGGGACACATAGGGTAATTGACCAGATGTCCTGGCAACTGGAAACCGGAACGGTTCTGGCTGTCGCAGGTCCCTCCGGCTGCGGTAAATCCACCTTGGTTCACGCCCTGGCAGGCATTCTGCCTTATGCGGGATCCATCACCTTAGACGGAACCGGACTCAACCCCAAAACGTGCTCGATCGGGTTGATCCCCCAGAACTACGGTCTGCTGCCATGGAAGACAGTAAAAGAAAACTGCCTGTTTACGGCCAAAATCCGGGATAATACCAGTAACATAGAAGCACAGCTAACAAGCCTGTGTAAAGAATTGGGGATAGACGGGCTTTTAGAGCGTTATCCGGGTACGTTAAGCGGAGGCCAGGCGCAGCGTGTGGCTCTCGCAAGGGCGTTTCTGATGAATCCGGAACTGCTTTTGATGGATGAGCCTTTCGCTGCTCTGGATATTGCGGCAGCCTTGGCGGCAAGGGAGCTGTTTCTGCGGGTCTGGAAGGAAAAAAAGCCCACCACAATCATTGTCACCCATCGG
>NZ_JPME01000055.1 GCF_000732605.1 Lacrimispora celerecrescens
TAAATAGCCTTCATAATTCTCCTGATAATTGTAAAGCTTTCCCTTATCCAGCTCCACAATCCGGTTGGTAACGCTGTCTAAAAAATACCGGTCATGGGTTACCATCAAAAGCGCGCCTCTAAAGCGCTTTAAATAATCCTCCAGCCAGTCCGCCATGCTGCTGTCTAAATGGTTGGTTGGCTCGTCAAGGACCAGCAAGTCGGTATTCCCAAGAAGGACACTGACTAATGCCACCCGTTTTCTCTGTCCCCCTGATAAGGTCTCCACTTTAGAATCAAAGTCCGTAAATCCCAGTCTGGTCAGCATGGCCTTTGCCTGGCTTTCTAAATCCCAGACATGCTCATGCCCTTCATTGTCCCGGACAATGCTTTCTAAAATGGTATCGCCTTCATGGAAAACCGGATTCTGGGAAAGAAAACGGATATCTAAATTCCGTCCCTTTACCACGGTCCCCTGATCCGGCTCTTCAAGACCTGCCACGATCCTAAGCAATGTGGATTTCCCGGTTCCGTTAATGCCGATCAGCCCGATCTTATCTCCTTCATTGATACTGAAACTGGTATCATCAAAAAGCAGACGTTCTGTATATGATTTTATTAAATGTTCAATGGTCAGTAAATTCATTCCTTATCGTTCTCTCCTGTCTGGTACTCTCTAACGGATCACTAGCTCCACAGGGCAGTGGTCGGAGCCTAGGACCTGGGTATGGATATCCGCACTTATAAGCCTGTCCTCTAAGCTTTCTGAAACGCAGAAATAGTCAATACGCCAGCCTGCATTTTTCTGCCTGGCGCTAAACCGGTAAGACCACCAGGAGTAAACGCCTTCCAACTCCGGATAGAAATAACGGTATGTGTCAATAAAACCATTTTTCAAAAGGAGAGTAAACTTCTCTCTTTCTTCATCGGTAAAGCCTGCATTTTTTCGGTTGGTTTTAGGATTCTTCAAATCGATTTCCTTATGAGCAACATTTAAATCTCCGCAGAAAATCACCGGCTTATTCTCTTCCAGTTTTTTTAGATAAGCAAAGAAAGCCTCCTCCCATGTCATCCGGTAAGGAAGTCGGGCAAGCTCATTCTGGGAATTAGGGGTATAACAGGTAACCACATAGTATTCCGGATATTCAGCTGCAATCACCCGGCCTTCCTTGTCATGCTCCTCTACGCCGATTCCATAAGCCACTGACAAAGGCATCTCCTTCGTAAATATGGCAGTCCCTGAATAACCTTTCTTTTCCGCATAATTCCAGAACTGATGATACCCGGGAAGTTCAAGTTCGATCTGTCCCTCCTGGAGCTTACTTTCCTGGATACAAAATACATCTGCATCCACTTCGTTAAAATAATCCAAAAAGCCTTTCTCCACGCAGGCGCGAAGGCCGTTTACATTCCAAGAAATCATTTTTTTCATTGTTTTTCACCTCTTATAAAAGATAGAACTAGTATATCATTTTCCCGTTGGCGAATCCACTTTTTTTGAGATATTCTAATAACATTACAACTCGAGGGTGTCTCAAAGGTGTTTTTCCTTTAAGACACCCTCGATCAGGTTCTTATCCTATCTTATTATCTCACTCTCTCACCTTTTGCTTTATCCTGCCACTTCTTCCGTTCCACGAACCGTCCCATAAAAAAGGCCAGGACACCTACTCCGATACCGGTCTGTATACAAAAAAGAAGGCTTTCTACTTCTCCGGGAAGTTCCCCATCAATAAAGGTTTCCATGATCGGTGTAAACCATGGCTCATATTCCGTTCCCTGAATCTCCGATATCATCTGGCTTCCAGCATCATCAGAACCGCCGAATTCGGCTCCCTTTATAGCAAAAAGGGGAACCGCTGCAATCAGAAAGGCTAAAATCAGAAGAGTTGCTACGATCTTTTTGTTTTGGCTGGTCATATTACTGAACCTCCTTTGAAAATCCAACTGCCTTAAGCTCCGGAAGGGCATAAGTTTCGAGGGTGATGATGATCACTGTGGTTAGGATTCCCTCAATAATTGCAAGAGGAAGCTGAGTCGGAGCGAATACTCCTAAAAACTTAACAGCAGAAGCAAAGATGCCGCCTGTTTCCGAAGGATAAGCAAGCGCAAGCTGAATGGCAGTCACACAATATGTAAACAGATCGCCGATCATCGCGGCAAGGAAAATGCTGACCAGTTTATTTACCTTCAACATTTTTAATAATTTATAAATTCCAAAAGACACGAACGGTCCTGCAATTGCCATGGAAAAAGTATTGGCGCCCAGCGTCGTAAGACCGCCGTGGGCCAGTAATATGGCCTGGAATATCAGCACGATCATTCCCAGAATGCTGACCGCAGACGGCCCGAATAAAAGGGCTCCAAGGCCAGTTCCTGTCATATGGGAACAGCTTCCGGTTACAGACGGGATCTTTAAGGATGATATGACAAAAATAAAAGCTCCCGACATAGCCAGTATGGTGATGGTTTTCCTGTTCTCCTGAAGCCTCTTCCTGATGGAGAAAAATCCTGCTGCCAAAAATGGCACACAAACAGCTCCCCAGGCAATGCAGTACCCCACAGGAAGATATCCCTCCATAATGTGCATTCCATAAGCACTTGGAACAATTCCAAAGGCCAGAGCAAATGCGATAACTAGTTTCATGACTCTTTTTTCTTTCTTACTCATTTTCATTCTCCTTTCCGTTTTCCCACCCAGCTTTTTGGGTATAAAGGTATACCCGAAGGGTGTTCCAATAAAATAAGCACCAAATTCCGATGATTCCCACTCATCAGACCGGCGCTCACAGGGTAAATCTTTGTACAACAAAAAGACTTCCCGGCATCCGGTCATCGCTCGTAACCAGATGCGTCGCAAAGCGAAAGGCAGGTCTTCTGACTCGTGTATCTTCACAACAGCTCTTCTTCCCGGTTTCCCAGTGATTTATTGAGCTCTGCTCCACACTTACAGCGGCGGGACCGTAAGGGATTTGCACCCTTTTCCCTATTATCCTGCGGAGAATTTTCACAGGCACCTTTCACATGATACGTTAGTATTGTAGCTGTTTAGTACAT
This sequence comes from Lacrimispora celerecrescens, assembly GCF_000732605.1. Taxonomy (GTDB): domain Bacteria; phylum Bacillota; class Clostridia; order Lachnospirales; family Lachnospiraceae; genus Lacrimispora; species Lacrimispora celerecrescens_B. Next base: position 3,036 of record NZ_JPME01000055.1, read on the forward strand.
TCCTGTCAATTTTTTTGTGTTTTCAAGAGCATTTCCAGCTCTCCGGCATCTCTGGGTGGGGCCGCCTACTTCTAAAATGTGGTGACTCACCAGGCTGTTATAAACCTCAAAAAGAACCGGCTTTTTTAAATTAGCCTGATTTAATACTTCATCATCCTCGAACACTTCTCTTATCGGGCCGTCCGCAATAATGCGTCCCCCAGCAAAAATTACCGCCCGGTCTGCAAAACGATAGGCAAAATCCACATCATGGGTTGAAATCAAAAGAGTTTTCCCCATTTCATTCATCTTATCCAGAACACCTTCCAGCATTTCCACATTGACCGGATCCAAAGAGGCCGTTGGCTCGTCAAAAATAACAACCTCGGATTCCATGGCAATGATATCCGCTATACTGACACGCTTTTTCTCTCCCCCGCTTAAATAGTGAGGCGGCCGGTCCCTCATCGAACCTAAATTCATGTATTCCAGTGCATCCTCTACCCGTTTCATCACTTCCTCTCTTGGAAGCTTTAAATTCATAGGGCCAAAGGACACCTCTGCAAACACTGTGGAAGCAATGATTTGATTGTCTGCGTCCTGGAAGACGATTCCTACATTTTTTCTCAACTCATTTAAATCCTTTTTCCCAATCTCTTTCCCACGGTAAAGAATCCTTCCGGAATCCGGTCGGTATACCCCGTTTAAATTAAGAAAGCAGGTGGATTTCCCAGCACCGTTAGAACCGAGAACCACGATTTTCTCTCCCTTTCTCACGGTGATATTGATATCCCTTAATACTTCTTTGCCCTGTCCATAAGAATAGCACAGGTCTTCTGCCTGCAAAAGAATTTCCTCCATCTTCCCTCACCTCCTTCTTCTGTTGTTACTGTTCCATAAACAGGTTAAACCACCAGACGCACCCAAATTAGGACCATAAAATAACAGGCCGCCGTCCAAAGCTGCCATCCCTTTACCTTTTTTTCCTCCTCAAGAAACAAAAGCTCTCCGTCATAACAACGGGCGGTCAGTGCATCATAATAGGTATTAGCCTTTTTTAAGGAAACCACGAACAAATTTCCCGCCGTGCTACCGAAGGAGCGGCATGAAGTCTTAAAATCGCAGTAACCCAGCCTTGACTCGGCTGCCTGCTTCATGTAACACTGGGTATCCATCATCAAAAAGATAAACCGGTATATCATGTTCATCAGCTCCAGAATTATTTTGGGAACATGAAGCTTCCGGAACACGCAGATGATCTCACTTGCAGGAGTGGAAAGCACCAGCATGTACATGGCACTTAAGGCAGCAAGCGCCTTTAAGATCAGTCCTAAAGCCAGCGCTGGTCCACCTTCCGTCAGATACAGGTAAACTCCATGAACAGAAATAAGCACCCGTCCATGAGGCACTGACGATAAGT
>NZ_JPME01000056.1 GCF_000732605.1 Lacrimispora celerecrescens
CTCGTCCAGCTTCGGCGGAAGAGGAGCTGTGGAAGCATAAGTCACAGCCGGGTCGCATCCAAGTGCAACGGATACGGGCATGGGACAGCCTTTCTTCCGGTATGCTTCGTAAATACCGGCCCCGTCCTTGTGTTTCTGCCAGTGCATGGCCGTCGTTTTAGAATCCAGCACCTGCATCCGGTACATGCCTATGTTTTGAAGCTTTGTATCGGGATATTTAGTAAAGACAAGGGGGAGTGTAAAGAAACGGCCTCCGTCAAGAGGCCAGCAATGCAGAACCGGCAGCTGCCCCAAGTCTGGCTCTCTCTCTATTACCTGCTGGCAGTCGGGCCTTTTAACATGAAACCGGCTCTTTAGAGGAAAGCAGCACAACAGGCGCAGCAGCTTTGGTGCAAAGGAGATCAGCTTTGAAAACGATGAGTAATTCCCGAAATCCAGGTAGGCACCTATGTCCGTTGCGATATCATCTAAGCTTTCCGCGCCTAGAGAAAGGGCCATCCGCTTGTCGGTGCCAAAGGCGTTCATCAGCACCGGATAGGGAGAGCCCTCTACATGTTCAAACAGAAGCGCTTTGCCGTTGGTACTTTCTGCCTTGCAGACCCTGTCTGTAATCTCTGTTATTTCCAGGAGAGGGGATACTTTCTCCGTCACACGGATCAGTTCCCCTCTCTCTTCCAATTTATGAATAAAACCCTGTAGTCCTCGGTATGACATATGGCCTCCTAACGGTCATGATTGCGGTACGCTTCGTAGCCGCTGCTGGTTTTAATGGTGCTATCCGGCAGAACCCACATTGCTTCTACACCCTTCATATCCTCAATCATAGCCAGTCCCTTTTCATAGGACATATTAAATATAGCGGTAGACAGCGCATCAGCCCAACCGGAATCTCTGCATACAATGGAGACCGCCCGGAAGTATGCTGCAGGCATTAGGGTGACAGGGTCAATAATATGGTGATATCTCACCCCATCCACGATGTAATACCTTTCATAATCGCCGCTGCTGACGAGCGAATAGCCGTCTAAATTCAACGTATCTATGGACTTTTTCTCACTGTCAAGATCCGGATTTTGGATATCCAGTTTCCAGGGCTTTCCATCTGCCCGGATACCGATGGCGCGGATATTGCCTCCTACACTGAGGAGAACATGATCAATTCCCTTGGCTTCCATAGACCTTGCTACCTGCTCCGTGGCGTAGCCTTTTGCAATGGCTCCTACATCGAGACTCATCTCAGGATCCTCCAGGTATACAGTGGAGGAATCTTCATCTACGATGACCTTTGAAAAATCCGTATGTAGGGCTGCCTCCTTCAGTTTATCCATAGGAGGAACTTGGGCGGTTTCAGGGGTTTCTATGCCTTTTGTGCGATAGTCGTGCCAGATGTACAGAACACTTCCCATGGCTACGTTTACTTTGCCGTTTGTTTTTTCATAGGCTTCCTCCGCCATTTTCAGCATATCAATAATCTTCTGGTCAACTTTTACGGGATTTTTACCGGCATTATCATTGATGGTCTTAATGTTATTCACGCCGTCATAATCATTGTAAATATCATATAGCTCATGGTATACTTCCAGCTCATCGTGAATGTCCGTGGCAATTTGGGTAAATTCCTCTTTATTTTTTGCATATCCTACGATCTGGGTGACGGTATCGAAGAGATTTAAGAACTCGGCATGAAACCTTTGATCCTTTTTAGCTCCTATGGCGGCGGTATAAACCGCCGCATAGTAAGCGCTGCCAGAGATCCGGCAATTATTAAAAATTTTACTGCTTTTTTATTTTGCATTTGCTTCTGCCTTGGAGATTCCTGTCTGGAAGTCACCAATACCAACGGTTACGCTGGCTTTTAAGTCTGCATCAGTAGGAGCACCTTCGTTTTCATCAATTGCAAGACCGGTGATCTCACTTGCTGTTTTGCCAGTTGCATAAGCTGCGAAGCTAGCAGCCTGCTCATTCCATTCTTTTCCGATTGCGGAAGCTTTTTTCATGCCATAGGCTTCACCTAACTGATTCTTGGTCTTGAAATCAGCAGCTTTTAAATCGCTGGTGATCTTACCGGCAGCGTCGAAGTTTACATTAACCTGAGAAGCGTCAATCACACAGCTTGTAATCTTACCGTCTGCGCCAAAGCTAGCAATTGTGTAGGTAGAATATGCCTGAGCTACGCCAGCAGCATCTGCAGCAGCATCTTTGGACTTGCTGATACCTGTAACGATACCATAGCCCAGTTTGTCGCCTGTCTGAGCGCCTGCGCTCTTAGCATTTGCAACAGCCTGCTCAACAACATTGATAAAATCTCCGATATGAACGGTAATGGTAGCCTTTAAGTCTGCATCATCAGCAACACCATCTGCAGAAACGGCAATTCCTTTTACTTCATCAGCTGTTTTTCCGATTACATACTTTGCAAAGCCATCAGCCTGCTCGTTCCACTCTTTGCTGATACCGGAAGCTTTTTTCATACCATACTTTTCTCCCAGCTCATTCTTGGATTCCACAACGGTTCCAAGATCTGTAAGCAGTTTTCCTTCTTTGGAGAAGTTCACTTTGGTCTGAACGGAATCGATTTTACAGTCTACAATCTTACCGCTGCCATCTACTAATACGGCTGCGAACATGGTATCAACTTCTGCAAGACCATCTTTTTCGCCGGCATCTGTGGATTTGCCGATAGAAGAAATTGCTGCATAACCGGTAGAGAGAGCGCCGCCTGCTGCTTCTGTCTTTGCAGCTTCTGTGGTGGCCTCAGCCTGGGTGGTAGGTGCTTCTGTTGTTGCTGCCTCTGTCGGTGCTGCAGTGGTTGGAGCCTGCTTTAAATTGGATGAACATCCTGCCAGGATAGTTGCTGCCGCCATAAGACCGCAGCCTAAAGCTAAAACACGTTTTTTCATAGTAAAACTCCTCCTTATGTTGCTTTATTATTATTTTTTAATACCATAATAAGATTTATCCACCACGGTCATGATCCTGGCCATTTTGGCCTCGGATAAATTAAGATTTTCGATGGTGGTTACTGCTTTTGTATAATATCTGCCAGCCATTGCTTTTGTATAAGCGGTTCCGCCGGCTTCTAAAACCCTGTCATAGAGTTCCTTAGCCGAAACCAGGCCGTTTTTCACTTGCTTTACAAACTTCTCATCCTGCTTCATGGCATGGATAAGAGGCAGAGTGACAACCCCTTCTTCATAATCGGATCGGACGTTTTTCTTCGCATCCATTTCGTCCATCTCATAATCAATGCAGTCATCCATAAGCTGAAAAATCATGCCTACATCATTGCCGACCTTCCGGTACATGCGGAGTTTTCTCTCATCCGTTGTGGACAGCATGGCACCGCCGTGAAAAGATGCTTCAAAAAGCGCCGCCGTTTTTCCTTTGATGATGCTTAGATAGCGGTAAACGGATAGGTCCAGGTTCCCATTGTTAATTTCCTGACGTAATTCTCCCATACAAATCCTGCACAGATAATTCGTCATATCCAGGGCTTCGATATTTCGTTGGTAGCCGTTCCCGGAAGATTCATTTGCTTGCATTTTTCCAGAGCCAGATTCTCATGGTACGGATCATCTACACTAAAAGCCTCTGCAGCCACAATGCTGGAAGCCCCC
>NZ_JPME01000057.1 GCF_000732605.1 Lacrimispora celerecrescens
ATCAGATGTATATGGAAAATAACGTTGAAATTGAGCCGAAGATTGCGGGCCTTTTATGCAGCGCCATTATCTCTGATACTCTTTTATTCCGTTCCCCTACCTGTACGGAGTCTGATAAAAAGGCAGCTCTTACCCTTGCGGATATTGCAGGGATCCAGGTAGAAAAATACGCGTCCTCCATGTTCGCGGCAGGAAGTAACCTAAAGGGTAAGACGGACGGAGAGATCTTTTATCAGGATTTCAAGAAATTTACCCTTGGGAAGGTGTCCTTTGGAGTCGGACAGATCAGCTCTTTAAACGCCAATGAGCTGGAGGAGCTGAAGGATCGGATGCCGTCTTACATGAAAAAAGCAAGGAAAGAGCATGGTGTGGACATGATGTTCTTCATGCTTACCAATATTCTCACAGAATCTACGGTGTTGTTATGCGAAGGCCAGGGAGCAAAGCAGTTGGTTGTGGGAGCGTTCCGCGCAGAGGAAGAAGAAGGGACGGCGGAAGACCATATCGTGAGTCTGCCCGGCGTGGTATCCAGAAAAAAACAGCTGATTCCTGGAATTATGCTGGCAGTTCAGGAATAGGAGGCTGTCGTCAATGAAGAAGAAAGAAACCAATGAAAATAAAAAACCTGTAAATAACAGCAGGGTTACCTGGAAGCCGGGAAACATGCTTTACCCGGTTCCGGCGGTTATGGTGAGCTGCCAGAGGGAAGGCGAAAAACCTAATATTATTACCGTGGCATGGGCAGGAACTGTATGTTCCACCCCGGCCATGCTGTCCATATCCATCCGCCCGGAACGGCATTCCTATGATATCATAAAAGAAACCAGAGAGTTTGTGGTAAATTTAGTGACAAAGGATCTGGCGCGGGCTACCGATTACTGCGGGGTGAAATCCGGCAGGGATGTGGATAAATTTGCGGAAATGAGGCTCACGCCCTGTTCCGTGGAACATGTAAAAGCACCGGGAATAGAGGAATGCCCGGTGAATATAGCCTGCAAAGTTGTAGAAATCAAGCACTTAGGAAGCCACGACCTGTTTTTAGCAGAGGTGGTTGGAGTGACCGTAAACAGTCGGTACATGGATGAAAAAGGGAAGTTCCACTTAAACGATGCAGGACTTATATCCTATTCTCATGGGGAATATTTTGAACTTGGGAAAAAGCTTGGAAGTTTCGGCTATTCTGTGAAAAGGGCAGGAAAAAAGCCGTCGGGCAGGAGGAAAAACAAATGACGAGTAAGCTTAATAACATTACGCTGATCGGTATGCCGGCTTCTGGTAAAAGCACAGTGGGTGTTTTGCTTGCAAAACGCCTTGGATATTCTTTTGTGGACGTGGACATTGTAATCCAGGAGCAGGAAGGCCGCCTTTTAAAGGATATTATCGCAAAGGAGGGCCAGGAGGGCTTTTTGACTGTGGAAAACAGGATCAATGCCGGCCTTAATGTCCGCCATAGCGTCATTGCCCCGGGAGGAAGCGTGATCTATGGAAAGGAAGCTATGGAGCATCTAAAAGAGATCAGTACAGTGGTTTATTTAAAACTTAGCTATGAAAGTGTGGAAGAACGGCTTGGGAATCTGGTTGACCGGGGAGTTGTGTTAAAGGATGGAATGACCCTAAGAGACTTATATGAGGAGCGGGTCCCTTATTATGAGAAATATGCGGACATAACCATTGATGAAAACGGTCTTGATGCCGGAAAGACAGTAGACAGGCTTAGATCCATTATGGAGGAACGGTTTGGCCTGACTACATAACCGCCGTTTTACAAAACCCTGAATATATATGAAAAATATAAAAGGTGTCTCAAAAGCTGAATTTCGGCTTTTGGACACCTTTTTGTTTTAGATTTTTAATTGAAACTTTCCAATTAATAGCTTTAGCATTTGAGCCTGCCCGGCCATTTCCTGACTTGCGGCAGCACTTTCCTCTGATGTGGCGGAATTGGTTTGAATCACGCTTGATATCTGGTCAATTCCCTGAGTTACCTGGGCTACTGCATATGCCTGATCCTTTGATGCAGAGGAGATCTGGTATGCCAAGTCTGCCGCTGTTTTGGAAGACTGGACAATGCGGTCCATGGATTTTGCAGTCTCCTTTGCAATATGATTTCCAGTCTCAATGGATGCCAGGGTGTGTTCAATTAATGCGGTAGTATTTTTGGAAGCTTCCTGGCTTTTATTAGCCAAGTTGCGGACTTCGTCTGCCACAACTGCAAAGCCTTTTCCTGCCTCTCCTGCCCTTGCTGCTTCTACCGCTGCGTTAAGTGCCAGGATATTGGTCTGGAAGGCGATGTCCTCTATCGTTTTGATTACCTTTCCTATTTCTGAGGATGCATTGCTGATATCCTCCATGGCATTAGTCAGATCCTGCATTTGAGTTCTGCCAAATTCCATCTCTGATGCGGTATTGCTCACCTGCTGGTTTGTTTCCTTTGCATTCTCCGCATTGTGGTTTATGTTATTGGAAATATCATTGATGGTGGCGGCCAGTTCTTCAATAGAGGATGCCTGTTCAGTAGCACCCTGACTTAAGGCCTGGGCGCTGCTTGCCACCTGTTCGGCCCCTGATGCCACCTGGTCCGAAGATTGGGTTATTTTAGCCATGACATCATTTAAGGAGTCAGTAAGATTCTGTATGGAGAGCTGTACGGAACGGAACTCCCCTTTAAATTCCTCCGGGTCATAGGGAATATCAAAGTTTCCCTGGGCCATCTGGCCTGTGGTGGTGGAGATATAATCCATATAGTAGGATAGACGCCCCATCATCGTCCTCATGCTATCTGCAAGATGTCCCAGTTCATCTTCCGAACGATAATTCAGAAGGCATTTTAAATCACCCTGGGCCATCCGGTCCGCAACCATTTTCAGTTCGTCAATAGGATGAGTGATCCCCTTAGTAATGGCGATTGCAATGATGATGGATGTAACAATGGAAATGAGGATGATGGTGCCCATAATTGCGATGAATATGGAGGTCTGGCGGGAGAGTTCGGCAGACTTTAAATCACCGGTTGAGGACTTATCTGATAGCATAGTATTGATCGTATCTGCAATCTCCGATGCCAGAGGAGCTGCTTGACTTCGGAACATAGTCATGGCTTCCCGTGGAGATGTTGATGCGAGCTCAATGGTATGGCTGCGGATCGCCTCATAGGATTTCATCTTTTCTGTAAGTTCGCTGTAAAGCTTCTTTTCCGGGTCTGTCTTCATCTTCCCCTGTACCAGCTGCATTTTCTCATTTATCACTTCAATTTGTTTGTTTAGGATTTCCTTTTGATGAGCAGTTTCAGCAGGATCTTCCGAAAATATTATGTATAAAATTGTGGCGCGGTGAGCCTGAAACGCCTGTCCCAGGCTTCCGATATCGCCCTGGGCAAATCCATAATCCTGCAATTCAGCATGATATTTCTCATTAACGGTCCGAATGAGCAGAATCCCGATGGTTCCGGCTAAGCCTGAAAACAATACAACGATGAGAAATGCAGTAAGCAGCCGGTTTCCTACCTTTCGTTTTTTTAACATACAATGTTCCTCCATGTTTGAATTTATGTTGCCATAAGATGTTTGTTTCCATGAATTTTTGGATAAATGTCGGATTTGACATAATATTTGATAATTATGTAATATTATATCTTTTCTTAAATTTCCTGAATATGGAATTACTAATAATTATAGTTATCTTTCCGATTTTAGTCAATATGGTAGATGCTTACGTGTAAAATTTAATCGGTTGAAAGCGATGGGGAAGCAAAACATTTGCTGAAAAAATACTTCGGGGTTTCCGGACAGGAGAGAATTTATAGGATTATTTATTCGGACAAAGAACTGGCCCTTGAGCTGGTAGAGTGAATATCTGCATAAAAAAATACCGCTTCATAATGAATGATGATTATTAATTGGCTTGAATCATTCATTATGAAGCGGTTTTATATTAATTAGAACCGGAACTGATCCATCAGGCCATTTAAAATCTGAGCCTGACTGGAGAGCTCTTCGCTGGTGGCGGCACTCTCTTCTGCCGTAGCGGAATTGGTCTGCACAACGCCGGATATCTGGTCGATTCCCAGTGCCACATGGGCAATGGAGCTTGCTTGTTCCTGAGATGCAGCGGCAATATCATATATCAGTGAAGCCATTTTTTCAGAAGAAGCCGCGATCCGTTCCAGAGAATCCGCTGTTTCCCCGGCGATTCCCGTGCCCTTTTGTACCGACTGGGCGGAGCTTTCTATGAGGATAGCCGTGCTTTTTGAGGCCTCTGCACTTTTGGAAGCAAGATTGCGCACTTCGTCGGCAACAACGGCAAAGCCTTTCCCCGCTTCTCCGGCACGGGCGGCTTCAACCGCTGCATTTAATGCCAGGATATTGGTCTGGTAGGCAATATCTTCGATGGTTTTTATGATTTTACCGATTTCATTGGAGGTTTGGTTGATCTCATTCATTGCATCGGTCATTCTCTTCATCTGTTCTTTTCCATTTTCCAACTGGGAGGAAGTCTCCTTTGCCTGGAGAGTCGCTTCCTCTGCATTTTTGGCATTTAAATCTACATGAGAAGAAATAAGGGTTATCGTAGCTACCAGCTCTTCCACGGAACTAGCCTGCTCCGTTGCTCCCTGGGAGAGGGCCTGCGCTCCTGCGGAAACTTGTTCCGCGCCGGAGGCTACTTCCTCAGAAGACTGATTGATTCTTAAGAGTGTATCCCTAAGCCTGGTCTGAAGCTGGGTCATAGACTGTAAGATTCCCCCAAATCCTCCTACATAGGCGGATTCACAGCTGGAAGAAACCGTTAAGCTGCCTTCTGCCATTTCATTGAGAATATGATCCACATCTCCAATGATCATCTTTAACCCGTCTACCAGTTCCCGGGTAGCTCCTGCCAGCACACCGGTTTCGTCCTGGTTGTTTATTACAGGAACTGGGGATTCCAGATCACCCTGTACCAGTCTTTTTAAGCGTTCAGCGCAGGCATTTACGGGATTTCCGATTTTTCCAGCCAGGACAACGGATATGATTCCGGCCACAGTCAGTGCTGCGATGAGCAGTATAACCGAAATGATGATTCCGGTTACGGTTGCTCCCATAAAGTCAGTCATAGGAGCTTTTAGGCCGAAGCTCCAGCCATCGGTCCCCTCAATGGGGGCATAAGCCAGAAATTCGTTTACACCGCCCTTGTTGTAACGGCCAAAGCCGCTATTTCCTTCGGTCATT
>NZ_JPME01000058.1 GCF_000732605.1 Lacrimispora celerecrescens
CTTTCGCTGCTCTGGATATTGCGGCAGCCTTGGCGGCAAGGGAGCTGTTTCTGCGGGTCTGGAAGGAAAAAAAGCCCACCACAATCATTGTCACCCATCGGGTGGAAGACGCCCTTTACCTTGCCCATAAAATCGCAGTTATGAAACGTGGCGGCCACTTCAGCTTTTTAAATGAAAACCCATGGCAAGGCGTGAAGAGTCCCAAAGAAGCAGCCTATCGGTCGCTAGAACAGCAGATTACGGAGAATATCATAAAGGCGGATGAGATATGAGAAAAAAATTGTGGGTCTTTATAAAAGGTTTTTTGCTTGTCAATCTATTCTGGTTCCTTCTGGCCGCCTTTTTGTCCACTCCGGTGCTTCCGGGACCTCTGACAGTATATGGTAAATACAGTCACATGGTAAACGGTAGGCTTTGGCTTCATATAGGAGCCAGCTTAGGCCGTGTGGCGGCAGGCCTCTCCATTGCCCTCCTCATCGGTATTCCTGTTGGGATTTTCATGGCCTCCTCTGCCATTGCAAACCGCATACTTCACCCACTGGTGTACTTTTCCTACCCAGTTCCCAAAACAGCGCTGCTTCCGGTCTGTATGCTTCTTTTAGGGCTTGGCAATGGCTCTAAAATCCTCATCATTGTCCTTACCACGGTATTCCAAATCAT
>NZ_JPME01000059.1 GCF_000732605.1 Lacrimispora celerecrescens
ACTGCCACAATCATCTTTGCAGTTCTCATCTGTCCCATGCCCCATATAGCGTTCATAACGGTTCTGGCGGCGCCTGGATAGGATGACTTCACTGATACTACGGCGCAGTTATGGAAGACTCCCTCAAAGGGCAAATGGATATCCCGCAGTTCGGGAATCGCTGTTTTTAATACGGGAAGGAAGATGCGTTCCGTAGCTTTTGCCATATAGCAGTCTTCCATGGGAGGTTTCCCCACTACTGTGGCAGGATAGACCGGATGTTTTTTGTGGGTAATCGTGGTGATATGAAATTTGGGATACCAGTCTGCCAGAGAATAATATCCGGTATGGTCTCCGAAAGGTCCTTCCCAAACCAGCTCTTCCTGTGGATCCACATAGCCTTCCAGGACAAATTCCGCATCCTCCGGCACGTAGAGATCGTTGGTAATGCATTTCACCATTTTTACCGGCCTTTTTCTTAAGAATCCGGCCAGCATCATCTCGTCCAGCTTCGGCGGAAGAGGAGCTGTGGAAGCATAAGTCACAGCCGGGTCGCATCCAAGTGCAACGGATACGGGCATGGGACAGCCTTTCTTCCGGTATGCTTCGTAAATACCGGCCCCGTCCTTGTGTTTCTGCCAGTGCATGGCCGTCGTTTTAGAATCCAGCACCTGCATCCGGTACATGCCTATGTTTTGAAGCTTTGTATCGGGATATTTAGTAAAGACAAGGGGGGA
>NZ_JPME01000060.1 GCF_000732605.1 Lacrimispora celerecrescens
AATATATAGTGAGCGTTCTGTATGAATCCTTATATAATGGGAAGTTAGTATTCTCCTTTTTTCAACAAGTATCTGATATAAGAAAATGTCCTTTTCTCCCCTTGATTTTTCAATATCAAAAGAAGCTCCTCCAGCAATTTTCTTGTCTCAGGAGCAATGACCATGTAGTTTTTTGCGTGCATGTAATATTCCCAAGGCGATGCATCGGTGTAATCCTTGCCCTTATAGGTTTTTGATGCCGCAATCCGATCCATCATCATCTCGATGACATAATTTAGGGGCATCTTATGGCCTACCAGACCTTCCGACATATCTGTGGTAAAATCGATCCAGTATTCGTAGTGATGCTTGTTACGGCCTTTATGGTGGAGCCAGGCTCTGGAAAAACCCTTGTCCTCTCTTTCCGCAGCATTCGGACTTCTTGTCCCCTGATAATAAAGAACACCTGGAATAAACTCTTCCAGACTGTATTTTGACAAATCATGAAGCAGCCCCTGTTTTATAAGACCCACACGAAAACAATTTATCATGACTCTGATCTTATGTATATTGATTGTGCAGAAATGCCCCCACAAATTCTTAAATTTCATTGCTTTCACCTTTTTATCCTTGCAAAAGAATCTTTTCCCATTTTACCACAAATTTCTCCGTTTTTACTACTTATTTCCCCTTTATTTTTTAATGAAGATTTCTTGATTTTTAAGACGGAAAACGTTTGACACCTTTCCCTTTTTATGCTATTCTTAGGGAGGTTACAGATATCCTGTAACAGTACAACTTTTTTATTCATTTTGGAGGTATCATAATGAAAGGTACAGTTAA
>NZ_JPME01000061.1 GCF_000732605.1 Lacrimispora celerecrescens
TGTTCACAGCCATTACAAACATAGGGAGCATGATATCGGGAAAGACAGCGTTCTTCCAGAAAATCAAAACAGACCTCATTGCACTTTTGGCAAAACCGACAGTAGGAAGCAGAATTTCTGCTGCACTGCCTGCCACATAGATTTTTACGTTTACAAAACCCCCTGTTCCGGCACGGATTGTAAGGAGCCCCCGGATAGCCGGAGGCCAATTCAAACATGTGGGAACGGACTTCCCTTGAAATCGTGGTTGGATGCTTTATAAGTTCCCGTCCGATTTCTTTAAAGGAATGATTATTTTTTAAATGTTTCTGAAGAATCAGTCGCTCTTCATAAGTAAAGAATTTCGTCATATATCCTCCAAACTGCCGCCAATGAATCAACTATAGCGGCAATCGTGGAACGATACAACAAAAAAAGCCATACCAAACAGCCTTGTAAACCGGGATGCAACCGCCCAGCTAATAATAATAACTATTGATTTTCACTCTAAATTAGATTTAAAGGGTTGCATTTCGATTTGCAATTGACGAACCAAAGGAGAACGCTCTATGCAAAGCACGAAAATACTCACTGACGAATCCATGATGGAGCTTGTCTCTCACGGTTCCTCCACCTTTCCATTTCAATATTATTACGAAGATGTAGGAAAGTTCGATAACAAGTGCATTGACTGGCACTGGCACAGGGAATTTGAACTGGTGTCTGTAACAGAAGGAATCCTGCAGTGTTCCATCGGCAACATCAATTACATACTGGA
>NZ_JPME01000062.1 GCF_000732605.1 Lacrimispora celerecrescens
GTATAAACGGTGGAAAGTCTGACTCATTAAGGAAAGCCCCTGTTCCGAATAAACCATCACAAGCTCCGGAGTCTGAAACGATTCCCCCGCTTTCAAAGGCCATTCAAAGGTATCCGGATGGATTCCCATAAGAACACGGGTGGTATCATGGGTGCAGACTTCCACCTGACCTAAGAAGCTTCCGCTGTATACAAGGCTGAAGCCATATACCTGGCCGCTGTTCTCCGTTGTCTCTTTTTTTGCAAGCGCCAGGAATGGATTGTGCTCTGCACTGCTGATCCCTCTCATACTGTAAATAGACTGGATTCCCTGTTCCAGTGGACGCCTCTTTAAGTACCGCTCTCTGGACCATGCCCCGGAAAGCTGAATCATCTCATAATCACAATCCGGTAAGTCAACCGCTCCGCTCATGGCCGTCTTAAGGACGATCTCCTCCTTGCCATGATGATCAAAACGGGCATGCCTTGTAAG
>NZ_JPME01000063.1 GCF_000732605.1 Lacrimispora celerecrescens
ATCAAGACATCCGAGGTGTTACATCTAACGATGTAACCAAACAAAACTCGTTAAAGTAACCGTAACGTACGGTGAAATAACAAACCTAAGACCAGAGATACAACGCTATGTATCTTAGATAAGTAGCCCGCACCCGCAGGTGAACATCGAATTGGTTAAGCTAATAAGAGCGCAGGGTGGATGCCTTGGCACTAAGAGCCGATGAAAGACGTGATAAGCTGCGAAAAGCTTCGGGGAGGAGCAAATATCCTTTGATCCGGAGATATCTGAATGGGGAAACCCAACTGAGCAAACCTCAGTTGTCGTATGGTGAATACATAGCCATACGTCGGGAACCCGGGGAACTGAAACATCTAAGTACCCGGAGGAAAAGAAAGAAAACTCGATTTCCAAAGTAGCGGCGAGCGAAATGGAAGGAGCCTAAACCAGTATGCGTGCATACTGGGGTTATGGACTGCAATAAGTGAGACGATTTGTTACCAGAACGGTCCTGGAAAGACCGGCCATAGAAAGTGAAAGCCTTGTATGGGAAAGCAATAGTCAGCGAGCAGGATCCAAAGTACCACGAGACACGAGAAACCTTGTGGGAATTCGGGGGGACCACCCCCCAAGGCTAAATACTACTTAGTGACCGATAGCGCATAGTACTGTGAAGGAAAGGTGAAAAGGACCCCGGGAGGGGAGTGAAAAAGAACCTGAAACCCTGTGTTTACAAGCTGTGGAACCACGTTTAAGGTGGAACCGCGTACTTTTTGTAGAACGGTCCGGCGAGTTACCGTTACTGGCAAGGTTAAGCACTTAAGGTGTGGAGCCGAAGGGAAACCAAGTCTTAATAGGGCGAATGAGTCAGTAAAGGTAGACCCGAAACCGGGTGATCTACCCATGTCCAGGTTGAAGTTTCCGTAAAAGGAAATGGAGGACCGAACGCACATCCGTTGAAAAGGGTGGCGATGAGGTGTGGGTAGGGGAGAAATTCCAATCGAACCCGGAGATAGCTGGTTCTCCTCGAAATAGCTTTAGGGCTAGCCTCGTATTAGTCTGCCGGAGGTAGAGCACTGAATTTCCTAGGGGGCGTCAAAGCTTACCAAAGAATATCAAACTCCGAATGCCGGCCAGATGATGTACGGGAGTCAGACTGCACGAGATAAGTTGGGTAGTCAAAAGGGAAAGAGCCCAGACCACCAGCTAAGGTCCCAAAGTGCGTGTTAAGTGGAAAAGGATGTGGGATTTCACAGACAACTAGGATGTTGGCTTAGAAGCAGCCACACATTCAAAGAGTGCGTAATAGCTCACTAGTCGAGAGGTCCTGCGCCGAAAATGTCCGGGGCTAAAACACGACACCGAAGCTGTGGAATGTATAGTAATATACATTGGTAGAGGAGCATTCTTAACGCACAGAAGCATTACCGTAAGGAGATGTGGAGTGTTAAGAAGAGAGAATGCCGGAATGAGTAGCGAGATGGAGGTGAGAATCCTCCAGGCCGAATATCTAAGGTTTCCAGAGTAAAGCTGATCTGCTCTGGGTAAGTCGGGGCCTAAGGCGAGGTCGAAAGACGTAGTCGATGGACAACAGGTTGAAATTCCTGTACCGCATATTATCAGAACTGTGGGGACACAGAACCGAAGAAGAACCCGGGAATGAAAAGACCGGGGCAAGCACTGGACTGGCTGGAATGGCAAATCCACCCAGCAACAGGAAGGTGTGACGCGTACCGAACACAAGTAGGGAAGTCTTCGTAGGGGCTGTCAAGAAAAGCCGCTATTGTGTAATATGTGCCCGTACCGTAAACCGACACAGGTGGATGAGGAGAGAATCCTAAGGTTGGCGGGAGAAGCATTGTTAAGGAACTCGGCAAAATGACCCCGTAACTTCGGGATAAGGGGTGCCTGGGAAACCAGGCCGCAGAGAATAGGCTCAAGCAACTGTTTAGCAAAAACACAGGTCTATGCAAAACCGAAAGGTGAGGTATATGGGCTGACGCCTGCCCGGTGCTGGAAGGTTACGAGGAGGGGTTAGCGGCAACGCGAAGCTCTGAATTTAAGCCCCAGTAAACGGCGGCCGTAACTATAACGGTCCTAAGGTAGCGAAATTCCTTGTCGGGTAAGTTCCGACCCGCACGAAAGGCGTAATGATTTGAGCGCTGTCTCAACAATGCACCCGGTGAAATTGAAGTACCAGTGAAGATGCTGGTTACCTGCGCCAGGACGGAAAGACCCCATGGAGCTTTACTCCAGCTTGATACTGGGATTCGGTACTGCATGTACAGGATAGGTGGGAGGCAGTGAAGATAGGACGCCAGTCTTATCAGAGCCGATGTTGGGATACCACCCTTGCGGTATTGGATTTCTAACCTGCAGCCATGACCTGGCTGGGGGACAATGTCAGGCGGGGAGTTTGACTGGGGCGGTCGCCTCCGAAAGGGTATCGGAGGCGCTCAAAGGTTCCCTCAGAATGGACGGAAACCATTCGAAGAGTGCAAAGGCATAAGGGAGCTTGACTGCGACACCGACGGGTGGAGCAGGTAGGAAACTAGGACTTAGTGATCCGGTGGTATAAAGTGGGATTGCCATCGCTCAACGGATAAAAGCTACCCTGGGGATAACAGGCTTATCACTCCCAAGAGTTCACATCGACGGAGTGGTTTGGCACCTCGATGTCGGCTCATCGCATCCTGGGGCTGTAGTAGGTCCCAAGGGTTGGGCTGTTCGCCCATTAAAGCGGTACGCGAGCTGGGTTCAGAACGTCGTGAGACAGTTCGGTCCCTATCCGGCGTGGGCGTAGGATATTTGAGAGGAGCTGTCCTTAGTACGAGAGGACCGGGATGGACTGACCTCTGGTGTATCTGTTGGCTATCAAAGCCATGGCAGAGTAGCCAAGTCGGGAAGGGATAAACGCTGAAGGCATCTAAGCGTGAAGCCCCCCTCAAGATGAGATATCCCATCGCAAGAGTAAGACCCCTTGAAGACGACGAGGTAGATAGGGCAGAGGTGGAAGCATGGCAACATGTGCAGCTGACTGTCACTAATAGGTCGAGGGCTTAACCAGGTTGGTTTAGGTAAGAGGAAAGAACGGATGAAAATAGATATGTAACAATGTGTGGTTTTGAGGGTATATGCCTCAGTAATCCTCGATAGCTCAGTCGGTAGAGCAAAC
>NZ_JPME01000065.1 GCF_000732605.1 Lacrimispora celerecrescens
TTGCTCAAGTAACCTAACGGTTACAGTATCAACAAGCTATCCCCGTGTGCCCCACGGTTTCTCTTAGCTGTTTATGCCAATACTAATATTCCTTGTTTCTTGATATTGCGTGCAGCATTTACATCTCTGTCACATATGAAACCGCATTCACATTGATACATGCGTTCCGACAGAGACAATTCTTCTTTTACTTTTCCACAGCAAGAACAGGTTTTACTGCTCGGATACCATTTATCAATTTTTATCAGTTTCTTTCCCTGTTCAGACAGCTTGTAGTCTAGCAATGAAGTGAATATTCCCCAGCCATTATCGTGAACGCTCTTTCCGAAATTCAAGCTCTGGGACATTCCCTGCATATTTAGGTCCTCAATACACACCGCATCGTAGACATTGGTTATCTGTCTTGACAGCTTATGTAAAAAGTCTTTTCGTTGATGTGATACCTTTTCATACAATCTGGCTACCTTGATTCGCTGTTTATTACGGTTGTTACTTCCAATCCGGCATTTAGACAACCTTCTCTGTTCCTTACGTAACTGCTCATTACTTTGACGATAGTAGCGGGGATATGCTGCAGTCACTCCATCAGAAGAAACAAATAGCTCTTTCATGGAAAAATCCAGTCCTACAACATTTTCTACTTTTACTGGCTGGATCACTTCCTCATATTCAAAAAGGACAGAAACAAAATACTTTCCCGTGGGAGTTTTCGATACGGTTGCGGACTTAACGCAAAAGTTTTCTGGAACAGGTCTATGCTGTTTCAACTTTACAGATCCGATTTTTGGAAGTTTAATACGTCCATTCTCTATACGAATACTGCCTCTTTGATTATTGGTCGTATAACTGTCCTGATGTCTATGTTTGCTTTTGAACTTAGGAAACCCTGACTTTGGAGAACGAAAGAAATTACGATACGCTGCTTGTAAATGGAGCTGAGCATTGGCGAGTGCCAGACTATCTACTTCTTTCAGCCATGGGAATTCTTCTTTATACTGCGCAGGCGTATTGCTCAGCTTTTTCCCTGTCTCATGATAATAGTCAATTTTATCACCCAGCATTTTATTATAGATAAATCTGACACAGCCAAAGGTCCTGGTCAGTAAATTCATTTGTTCTGCATTAGGATAAAGCCTGAATTTGTAAGCTTTATTCATTCTTCTCACCCTGGCTTTCGATATACTGCTTAAGGACAGTTAAGGGAGCTCCACCAGCAGTTATCAGGCAAAAGCTTGACTCCAGAAATATT
>NZ_JPME01000066.1 GCF_000732605.1 Lacrimispora celerecrescens
TCCACCCTGCGCTCTTATTAGCTTAACCAATTCGATGTTCACCTGCGGGTGCGGGCTACTTATCTAAGATACATAGCGTTGTATCTCTGGTCTTAGGTTTGTTATTTCACCGTACGTTACGGTTACTTTAACGAGTTTTGTTTGGTTACATCGTTAGATGTAACACCTCGGATGTCTTGATATTGTCTTTATAATAAAGACTTTATCTAGATATATTTCAATATGTGGTTTTCAAGGTACATACACGATGTCATCAGAAACATTACATGCTTTCTTTTGGCATCACCTGACTGAAGTTTATCAGTCATTCGCTTGCTCGATCAACTCGAACCCACGAATCACTGGTAAAAACCAGCTATATAAAACAGCACTGCCCTGCTGAATCAGGTTAACACATTCTTTAGCACAGGCTTCGCTTTCCCCTCCGCCCATTGGAACATGTCCGTTCTATATAAAACACTCGCTAGAGTGATTTTTTTAAGTAATCTGGCACCCACCTGCTCTCCCATGCCGTCTCCAGCATAGTACCATCGGCCGCTTAAGTCTTAACCATCGTGTTCGGGATGGGAACGGGTGTCTCCCCTAAGCGCATCGGCACCAGAAATTTCGTGTCTTATTAGTAATGCGTGTACAACGGAATGGAAATGTGTGTTGAAAGCTTGCTTTCATAAGCACATTTGTATTCTGTTGTATAAGCGGCGCAGCCGCGACCGAGCGAACTTGTTCGCGAGGTTACACATTACGAAACTTTGAAACATAAGACTCAACAGTATATAAAACCCTTACTTCTTCTTCCTTAGAAAGGAGGTGATCCAGCCGCACCTTCCGATACGGCTACCTTGTTACGACTTCACCCCAGTTATCAGTCCCGCCTTCGGCAGCTCCCTCCTTACGGTTGGGTCACTGACTTCGGGCGTTACCAACTCCCATGGTGTGACGGGCGGTGTGTACAAGACCCGGGAACGTATTCACCGCGGCATTCTGATCCGCGATTACTAGCGATTCCAGCTTCATGTAGTCGAGTTGCAGACTACAATCCGAACTGAGACGTTATTTTTGGGGTTTGCTCCAGATCGCTCCTTTGCTTCCCTTTGTTTACGCCATTGTAGCACGTGTGTAGCCCAAATCATAAGGGGCATGATGATTTGACGTCATCCCCACCTTCCTCCAGGTTATCCCTGGCAGTCTCCCCAGAGTGCCCAACTTGACTTGCTGGCTACTAAGGATAAGGGTTGCGCTCGTTGCGGGACTTAACCCAACATCTCACGACACGAGCTGACGACAACCATGCACCACCTGTCTGGAATGCCCCGAAGGGAAGGGATCGTTACATCCCGGTCATTCCGATGTCAAGACTTGGTAAGGTTCTTCGCGTTGCTTCGAATTAAACCACATGCTCCACCGCTTGTGCGGGTCCCCGTCAATTCCTTTGAGTTTCATTCTTGCGAACGTACTCCCCAGGTGGAATACTTATTGCGTTAGCGGCGGCACCGAAGAGCTTTGCTCCCCAACACCTAGTATTCATCGTTTACGGCGTGGACTACCAGGGTATCTAATCCTGTTTGCTCCCCACGCTTTCGAGCCTCAACGTCAGTTACAGTCCAGTAAGCCGCCTTCGCCACTGGTGTTCCTCCTAATATCTACGCATTTCACCGCTACACTAGGAATTCCACTTACCTCTCCTGCACTCTAGCACCACAGTTTCCAAAGCAGTCCCGGGGTTGAGCCCCGGGCTTTCACTCCAGACTTGCAGTGCCGTCTACGCTCCCTTTACACCCAGTAAATCCGGATAACGCTTGCCCCCTACGTATTACCGCGGCTGCTGGCACGTAGTTAGCCGGGGCTTCTTAGTCAGGTACCGTCATTTTCTTCCCTGCTGATAGAGCTTTACATACCGAAATACTTCTTCACTCACGCGGCGTCGCTGGATCAGGGTTTCCCCCATTGTCCAATATTCCCCACTGCTGCCTCCCGTAGGAGTTTGGGCCGTGTCTCAGTCCCAATGTGGCCGGTCACCCTCTCAGGTCGGCTACTGATCGTCGGCTTGGTGGGCCGTTACCTCACCAACTACCTAATCAGACGCGGGTCCATCTCATACCACCGGAGTTTTTCACACCGTACCATGCGGCACTGTGTGCTTATGCGGTATTAGCAGCCGTTTCCAACTGTTATCCCCCTGTATGAGGCAGGTTACCCACGCGTTACTCACCCGTCCGCCGCTAAGTCAATTTCAATTCCGTCCGAAAACTTCCTTGAAATCGCTTCGCTCGACTTGCATGTGTTAAGCACGCCGCCAGCGTTCATCCTGAGCCAGGATCGAACTCTCAAATTAAATGGTGTTCAATCCGGGGTCAAAATCAACTAACTAGCTAATTTATTTCCCGTTTTACTTGTTGTTTGGTTCGTATACAATTACTTGTATTCGTTCTGAAATTTTCTCATTCAAAGCCATCAAACATGGCTTATTTTATTAGAATTTTCAGGGTTTTACATACTGTTCAATCTTCTGTTTTCAAAGTGCTTTGTGTTGTTTTTCTTTCTTAACAGCAACTCATTTAAATATTCCATATTGATCCGGCCTCCGCCGCCGGGTTTATTGGTAACAGGCAGAGGAACTGAAACCAGTCCCGTATTCTCCAGGCACTGCACGATGGA
>NZ_JPME01000068.1 GCF_000732605.1 Lacrimispora celerecrescens
CGATTTCAAGGGAAGTCCGTTCCCACATGTTTGAATTGGCCTCCGGCTATCCGGGGGCTCCTTACAATCCGTGCCGGAACAGGGGGTTTTGTAAACGTAAAAATCTATGTGGCAGGCAGTGCAGCAGAAATTCTGCTTCCTACTGTCGGTTTTGCCAAAAGTGCAATGAGGTCTGTTTTGATTTTCTGGAAGAACGCTGTCTTTCCCGATATCATGCTCCCTATGTTTGTAATGGCTGTGAACAGTTAAGCAAGTGTACTCTGATGAAACATATGTATGAGGCAGAAAGAGCTCACATAGAATCCCATAAACGCCTGTCAGATGCCAGGAGCGGGCTCTGTACTTCCGAAGCGGAGATTGCCAGACTGAATGCAATTATTACTCCTCTGATCAGACAGGGGCAGTCAGTCCATCAAATCTATGCGACCTATAAGAATGAATTAATGTGCAGTGAAAAAACAGTCTATAACTATATCGATGCCGGCCTTTTGGATGTTCGAAATATTGATCTGCCCAGAAAGGTAACATTTCGAGAACGTTATAAAAAGCCTGAGTTTAAAGTGGACAGGGGGTGCCGGATTGGACGTAATTATGCAGATTTTCAGGCCCATATATCCAGTCATCCGGATACTCCAATTGTCCAGATGGATTCTGTCATTGGTAACCGAGGCGGGAAATGTCTGCTGACTATTCACTTTGTGGATACCAGCCTGATGCTGGCTTATTTACGAGATGCCAATACCTCACAATCAGTAATAGACATTTATAATCAGTTAAATGAAACACTGGGAATAAAACAATTCCAGAAGCTGTTTCCGGTAATCCTTACAGATAATGGCAGTGAGTTTTCAAACCCCAGAGCAATCGAACGAAAGAACGATAATACCATGGGAAACAGAACCTGGATCTATTATTGTGATGCAGGGCGTCCATATCAAAAAGGGGCAATTGAAGTTAATCACAGTCTGATCCGCCGGGTATTGAAAAAGGGAAGTAGCTTTGATCATCTGTGCCAGGAAGATATTACCCTGATGATGAATCACATTAATTCCTATAAAAGGAAAAAGCTGAATGACCGTACCCCATACGAAGCATTCAGCTTTTATCATGGAGAAGAAGTTTTAGAGCAATTAGGATGTCATCCGGTAGCCGCCGAAGACATCATGCTAAAACCCGCTCTTCTCAAAAAATAAAAAACAATGCCGCCAAAGGATAACTAATAAAGCATAATAAGGGGGCGATTCTCAGCTTACAAAAAAATGCGGAAGAGAATTGTGCTCTGTTTGGCATACAGTTTTTTCTATCATAACGCGGATAAAGTCAAAAAGCAAATGGCGTTTCGCTTACAAAAACTGCATTTCGTTTACAAAAAGGTGAAAAAGCTGCATTTCGTTTACAAAAGTTAACTACTTGGTTACAAAAGTTG
>NZ_JPME01000069.1 GCF_000732605.1 Lacrimispora celerecrescens
AAATAAAAAATGGACATGTTCCATAGCCACTTGGTAAAATAAAGTTACCACACCAAATCTCACTAAGGAGGCTATGAAACATGTCTGATAACATTATACAACTAAATGAGGAATTAATCAAAACAGAACTAAAAGATTTAGTTCGCACCAGCGTAGAAGAAACACTGAATGCTCTGCTTGATAAAGAAGCAGATGAATTGGTCAACGCCGAGAAGTACGAGCGTTCCGGAGATCGCCAAGGGTACCGGTCCGGTCATTACAAAAGAAGTCTGGTTACTACGTCTGGCGAAGTAAAACTTAACGTACCAAAGCTTAAAGGGATTCCTTTTGAAACTGCTATTATTGAACGTTATCGTAGGAGAGAATGCTCCGTTGAAGAAGCGCTTATCGAAATGTATCTGGCCGGCGTATCGGTACGCCGTGTGGAAGATATCACCGAAGCTCTTTGGGGAACCAAGGTATCTCCTGGAACAATCAGCAACTTAAATAAAAAAGCGTATGAGCATATCGAAGCATGGAGAAACCGTCCGTTAAACGGAGGGAATTATCCTTATGTATTTGTCGATGGCATCTTTCTAAAACGTTGCTGGGGTGGTGAATACGAAAATGTCTCTATCCTGATCGCTATAGGTGTCAATGAGGCAGGATATCGCGAAATCATAGGAGTTTCCGAGGGAATGAAGGAAGATGGGGAAAGTTGGAAAAACTTCCTGATTGAGCTAAAAAGCAGAGGCCTTAAAGGTGTCCGTTTAATTGTCGGGGACAAAAACCTTGGAATGCTTGAATCAATTCCACAAGTGTTTCCAGATGCCAAATATCAGCGCTGCACCGTACACTTCTACCGAAATATATTTTCCGTTACGCCACGAAGCCGCATGAAATATGTAGCCAAAATGCTGAAAGCGATCCACTCCCAGGAAAGCAAGGAAGCAGCACGCCAAAAAGCAAGACAGGTGATAGAAGAACTTCGTACGATGAAGCTTAAAGAGGCTGCTAAAAAGCTGGAAGATGGAGTGGAAGAAACATTAACATACATGAGCTTTCCTTATGAACACTGGAATCGGATAAGAACAAACAATACCATAGAACGTCTGAACCGCGAAATAAAGAGACGTACAAAAGTAGTAGGAACGTTCCCTGATGGTCAGTCCGCCCTTATGTTGGTATGTGCCCGTCTAC
>NZ_JPME01000070.1 GCF_000732605.1 Lacrimispora celerecrescens
AGCTGCGAAAAGCTTCGGGGAGGAGCAAATATCCTTTGATCCGGAGATATACTGGAATGGGAACCCAACTGAGCAAACCTCAGTTGTCGTATGGTGAATACATAGCCATACGTCGGGAACCCGGGGAACTGAAACATCTAAGTACCCGGAGGAAAAGAAAGAAAACTCGATTTCCAAAGTAGCGGCGAGCGAAATGGAAGGAGCCTAAACCAGTATGCGTGCATACTGGGGTTATGGACTGCAATAAGTGAGACGATTTGTTACCAGAACGGTCCTGGAAAGACCGGCCATAGAAAGTGAAAGCCTTGTATGGGAAAACAATAGTCAGCGAGCAGGATCCAAAGTACCACGAGACACGAGAAACCTTGTGGGAATTCGGGGGGACCACCCCCCAAGGCTAAATACTACTTAGTGACCGATAGCGCATAGTACTGTGAAGGAAAGGTGAAAAGGACCCCGGGAGGGGAGTGAAAAAGAACCTGAAACCCTGTGTTTACAAGCTGTGGAACCACGTTTAAGGTGGAACCGCGTACTTTTTGTAGAACGGTCCGGCGAGTTACCGTTACTGGCAAGGTTAAGACTAAGGTGTGGAGCGAAGGGAAACCAAGTCTTAATAGGGCGAATGAGTCAGTAAGGTAAGACC
>NZ_JPME01000071.1 GCF_000732605.1 Lacrimispora celerecrescens
GTTACCTCGTACCCTTACACATCGCCCACTGAATTCCATCTAAGATCCAGAATAATGCTGCGCCTACCACCGACATGATGACAATGCCGCCATACATCTGAATATAGTTAATCCTGGACCATGCGTCCAATATATAGTAGCCCATTCCCCAGCGGGTTCCATAGGCTTCTACAATTAAAAGGATGGCTAAGGATGTTCCTGTACCGATCCGTATGCTGGTGAACAGCTCCGGCAATACCGCAGGCAGGGTGATATCCTTTAAAATACTTTTTTTATGAGCGCCTGCGCTTTTTGCCACATAATAAATTCCCTGATCAATATGCTCCGCTGCATCGCGGACAGCTACAATGATTTGGAATACCGTGGTAAGGACAATGATGAGGATTTTAGAGCCATTGCCAAGCCCTAAAAGAAGCATACAGACCGGAAGCAGCGCTGTTTTGGGAACTGGGTAGGAAAAGTACACCAGTGGGTGAAGTATGCGGTTTGCAATGGCAGAGGAGGCCATGAAAATCCCAACAGGAATACCGATGAGGAGGGCAATGGAGAGGCCTGCCGCCACACGGCCTAAGCTGGCTCCTATATGAAG
>NZ_JPME01000072.1 GCF_000732605.1 Lacrimispora celerecrescens
ATACTATGGTTTTAGATAACCTTATATCGTCTCGTGCGAAGGAGATTTTTGAGTACATCGCACCGAACTACCATATAACACTTATGGAATGGAGTCATGATGCAGACCATATCCATATTTTATTTCGTGCCCATCCCAAAACCGAAATCAGTAAGTTTATCAATGCTTATAAAAGTGCCAGCAGCCGACTGATTAAGAAAGAGTTTCCGGAAGTTCGTCAGAAACTGTGGAACGAATATTTCTGGAGTCAAAGCTTTTGTCTGATAACCGCTGGTGGAGCTCCCTTAACTGTCCTTAAGCAGTATATCGAAAGCCAGGGTGAGAAGAGTGAATAAAGCTTATAAATTCAGACTTTATCCTAATGCAGAACAAATGAATTTACTGACCAGGACCTTTGGATGTGTCAGATTTATCTATAATAAAATGCTTGGTGATAAAATTGACTATTATCATGAGACAGGGAAAAAACTGAGCAATACGCCTGCACAGTATAAAGAAGAATTCCCATGGCTGAAAGAAGTGGATAGTCTGGCACTTGCCAATGCCCAGCTCCATCTACAAGCAGCGTATCGTAATTTCTTCCGTTCCCCCAAGTCAGGATTTCCTAAGTTCAAAAGCAAACATCGACATCAGGACAGTTATACGACCAATAATCAAAAAGGCAGTATTCGTATGGAGGAAGGGCGTATCAAACTTCCAAAAGTCGGATTTGTAAAGTTGAAACAGCATAGACCTGTACCAAATAACTATGCTATTAAATCTGCGACAGTATCAAAAACACCCACAGGAAAATATTTTATTTCTGTTCTTTTTGAATATGAGGAGGTAATCCAGCCAGTAAAGGCAGAAAATGTTGTAGGACTGGATTTTTCCATGAAAGAGCTATTTGTTTCTTCTGACGGAGTGACTGCAGCATATCCCCGCTACTATCGTCAAAGCATGGAGCAGTTACAAAAGGAACAGAGAAGGTTATCGAAATGCCGGATTGGAAGTAAAAACCGTAATAAACAGCGAATCAGGGTAGCCAGATTGTATGAAAAGGTATCACATCAGCGAAAAGACTTTTTACATAAGCTGTCAAGACAGATAACCAATGTCTATGATGCAGTGTGTATTGAGGACCTAAATATGCAGGGAATGTCCCGGAGCTTGAATTTCGGAAAGAGCGTTCACGATAATGGCTGGGGAATTTTCACTTCATTGCTAGACTACAAGCTGTCTGAACAGGGAAAGAAACTGATAAAAATTAGTAAATGGTATCCAAGCAGTAAAACCTGTTCTTGCTGTGGAAACGTAAAAGAAGAATTATCTCTGTCGGAACGCACTTATCGATGTGAATGCGGTTTCGTTTGTGACAGAGATGTAAATGCTGCACGCAATATCAAGAAACAAGGAATATTAGTATTGGCATAAACATCTAAGAGAAACCGTGGGGCACACGGGGATAGCTTGTTGATACTGTAACCGTTAGGTTACTTGAGCAAGAAGCCCTCACTTCTAGCATAAGCATTTGGTAGATCCCAAATGTGGTGCTAAGTGGTGGGAGTATGTCACATAAAAAAGTAAGGAAGAAACCGTCGAGGTCAAAT
>NZ_JPME01000074.1 GCF_000732605.1 Lacrimispora celerecrescens
CGAATAGAATGAAARGCTGGTGATACTATGGTTCTAGATAACAATGCTCATTCGGTATTTCTACTGCATTATCATTTGATATTAGTTGTAAAATATAGACGTAGGGTTTTTGATAACCTTATATCGTCTCGTGCGAAGGAGATTTTTGAGTACATCGCACCGAACTACCATATAACACTCATGGAATGGAATTATGATGCAGACCATATCCATATTTTATTTCGTGCCCATCCCAAAACCGAAATCAGTAAGTTCATCAATGCTTATAAAAGTGCCAGCAGCCGACTGATTAAGAAAGAGTTTCCGGAAATTCGCCAGAAACTGTGGAACGAATATTTCTGGAGTCAAAGCTTTTGTCTGATAACCGCTGGTGGCGTTCCCTTAACTGTCTTTAAGCAGTATATCGAAAGCAGGGTGAGAAGAATGAATAAAGCTTATAAATTCAGGCTTTATCCTAATGCAGAACAAATGAATTTACTGACCAGGACCTTTGGCTGTGTCAGATTTATCTATAATAAAATGCTCGGTGATAAAATTGACTATTATCATGAGACAGGGAAAAAGCTGAGCAATACGCCTGCGCAGTATAAAGAAGAATTCCCATGGCTGAAAGAAGTAGACAGTCTGGCACTCGCCAATGCCCAGCTCCATTTACAAGCAGCGTATCGTAATTTCTTCCGTTCCCCCAAGTCAGGGTTTCCTAAGTTCAAAAGCAAACATCGACATCAGGACAGTTATACGACCAATAATCAAAAAGGCAGTATTCGTATGGAGGATGGGCGTATCAAACTTCCAAAAATCGGATTTGTAAAGTTGAAACAGCATAGACCTATTCCAGAAAACTTTTGCATTAAGTCCGCGACCGTATCGAAAACTCCCACGGGAAAGTATTTTGTTTCTGTCCTTTTTGAATATGAGGAAGTAATCCAGCCAGTAAAACCAGAGACTGTTGTAGGACTTGATTTTTCCATGAAAGAGCTATTTGTTTCTTCTGATGGAGTGACTGCAGCATATCCCCATTACTATCGTCAAAGTATGGAGCAGTTAAGCAAGGAACAGAGAAGGTTGTCTAAATGCCAGATTGGAAGTAACAACCGTAATAAGCAGCGAATCAAGGTAGCCAGATTGTATGAAAAGGTATCACATCAACGAAAAGACTTTTTACATAAGCTGTCAAGACAGATAACCAATGTCTACGATGCGGTGTGTATTGAGGACCTAAATATGCAGGGAATGTCCCAGAGCTTGAATTTCGGAAAGAGCGTTCATGATAATGGCTGGGGAATATTCACTTCATTGCTAGACTACAAGCTGTCTGAACAGGGAAAGGAACTGATAAAAATTGATAAATGGTATCCGAGCAGTAAAACCTGTTCTTGCTGTGGAAAAGTAAAAGAAGAATTGTCTCTGTCGGAACGCATGTATCAATGTGAATGTGGTTTCAT
>NZ_JPME01000075.1 GCF_000732605.1 Lacrimispora celerecrescens
GATGCGTTCCGACAGAGACAATTCTTCTTTTACTTTTCCACAGCAAGAACAGGTTTTACTGCTCGGATACCATTTATCAATTTTTATCAGTTTCTTTCCCTGTTCAGACAGCTTGTAGTCTAGTAATGAAGTGAATATTCCCCAGCCATTATCATAAACGCTCTTTCCGAAATTCAAGCTCTGGGACATTCCCTGCATATTTAAGTCCTCAATACACACCGCATCATAGACATTGGTTATCTGTCTTGACAGCTTATGTAAAAAGTCTTTTCGTTGATGGGATACCTTTTCATACAATCTGGCTACCTTGATTCGCTGTTTATTACGGTTGCTGCTTCCAATCCGGCATTTAGACAACCTTCTCTGTTCCTTGCTTAACTGCTCCATACTTTGACGATAGTAATGGGGATATGCTGCAGTCACTCCATCAGAAGAAACAAATAGCTCTTTCATAGAAAAATCCAGTCCTACAACAGTCTCTGTTTTTACTGGCTGGATCACTTCCTCATATTCAAAAAGGACAGAAATAAAATATTTTCCTGTGGGAGTTTTCGATACGGTCGCGGACTTTACGCAAAAGTTTTCTGGAACAGGTCTATGCTGTTTCAACTTTACAAATCCGATTTTCGGAAGTTTAATACGTCCATCCTCTATACGAATACTGCCTCTTTGATTATTGGTCGTATAACTGTCCTGATGTCTATGTTTGCTTTTGAACTTAGGAAATCCTGACTTTGGGGAACGGAAGAAATTACGATACGCTGCTTGTAAATGGAGTTGGGCATTGGCAAGTGCCAGACTGTCTACTTCTTTCAGCCATGGGAATTCTTTTTTATACTGTGCAGGCATATTACTCAGTGTTTTCCCTGTCTCATGATAATAGTCAATTTTATCACCGAGCATTTTGTTATAGATAAATCTGACACAGCCAAAGGTCCTGGTCAGTAAATTCATTTGTTCTGCATTAGGATAAAGTCTGAATTTATAAGCTTTATTCACTCTTCTCACCCTGACTTTCGATATACTGCTTAAGGACAGTTAAGGGAGCTCCACCAGCGGTTATCAGACAAAAGCTTTGACTCCAGAAATATTCGTTCCACAGTTTCTGACGAACTTCCGGAAACTCTTTCTTAATCAGTCGGCTGCTGGCACTTTTATAAGCATTGATGAACTTACTGATTTCGGTTTTGGGATGGGCACGAAATAAAATATGGATATGGTCTGCATCATGATTCCATTCCATAAGTGTTATATGGTAGTTCGGTGCGATGTACTCAAAAATCTCCTTCGCACGAGACGATATAAGGTTATCAAAAACCCTACGTCTATATTTTACTACTAATATCAAATGATAATGCAGTAGAAATACCGAATGAGCATTGTTATCTAGAACCATAGTATCACCAGCCTTTCATTCTATTC
>NZ_JPME01000076.1 GCF_000732605.1 Lacrimispora celerecrescens
AGAATCCTCCAGGCCGAATATCTAAGGTTTCCAGAGTAAAGCTGATCTGCTCTGGGTAAGTCGGGGCCTAAGGCGAGGTCGAAAGACGTAGTCGATGGACAACAGGTTGAAATTCCTGTACCGCATATTATCAGAACTGTGGGGACACAGAACCGAAGAAGAACCCGGGAATGAAAAGACCGGGGCAAGCACTGGACTGGCTGGAATGGCAAATCCACCCAGCAACAGGAAGGTGTGACGCGTACCGAACATAAGTAGGGAAGTCTTCGTAGGGGCTGTCAAGAAAAGCCGCTATTGTGTAATATGTGCCCGTACCGTAAACCGACACAGGTGGATGAGGAGAGAATCCTAAGGCCGGCGGGAGAAGCATTGTTAAGGAACTCGGCAAAATGACCCCGTAACTTCGGGATAAGGGGTGCCTGGGAAACCAGGCCGCAGAGAATAGGCTCAAGCAACTGTTTAGCAAAAACACAGGTCTATGCAAAACCGAAAGGTGAGGTATATGGGCTGACGCCTGCCCGGTGCTGGAAGGTTACGAGGAGGGGTTAGCGGCAACGCGAAGCTCTGAATTTAAGCCCCAGTAAACGGCGGCCGTAACTATAACGGTCCTAAGGTAGCGAATTCCTTGTCGGTAAGTTCCGACCCGCACGAAGGCGTAATGATTGAGCGCTGTCTCAACAAT
>NZ_JPME01000077.1 GCF_000732605.1 Lacrimispora celerecrescens
ATATTTGCTCCTCCCCGAAGCTTTTCGCAGCTTATCACGTCTTTCATCGGCTCTTAGTGCCAAGGCATCCACCCTGCGCTCTTATTAGCTTAACCAATTCGATGTTCACCTGCGGGTGCGGGCTACTTATCTAAGATACATAGCGTTGTATCTCTGGTCTTAGGTTTGTTATTTCACCGTACGTTACGGTTACTTTAACGAGTTTTGTTTGGTTACATCGTTAGATGTAACACCTCGGATGTCTTGATATCGTCTTTATAATAAAGACTTTATCTAGATATATTTCAATATGTGGTTTTCAAGGTACATGCGTGATGCAATCTGAAGCGCTATTAGTTATAATAAACTTCACAATTACACCAAATGGAGATGGAGAGATTCGAACTCTTGACCCCCTGCTTGCAAGGCAGGTGCTCTCCCAACTGAGCTACACCCCCGAAAAACTTGGATGTGGGTCTACCCTGTAAAGGCTATCCCTATATTCTATTATAATCACCTGGTTTTGTAAACCAATGGGCTTAAGTGGACTCGAACCACCGACCTCACGCTTATCAGGCGTGCGCTCTAACCAGCTGAGCTATAAGCCCATAAATAATCTGGCACCCACCTGCTCTCCCATGCCGTCTCCAGCATAGTACCATCGGCCGCTTAAGTCTTAACCATCGTGTTCGGGATGGGAACGGGTGTCTCCCCTAAGCGCATCGGCACCAGAAATCTTTTGTCTTCTTGGTGTTTCCATATTCTTTTTTTACTTCTTTGAAAACTTAAGACTCAACAGTATATAAAACCCTTACTTCTTCTTCCTTAGAAAGGAGGTGATCCAGCCGCACCTTCCGATACGGCTACCTTGTTACGACTTCACCCCAGTTATCAGTCCCGCCTTCGGCAGCTCCCTCCTTACGGTTGGGTCACTGACTTCGGGCGTTACCAACTCCCATGGTGTGACGGGCGGTGTGTACAAGACCCGGGAACGTATTCACCGCGGCATTCTGAT
>NZ_JPME01000078.1 GCF_000732605.1 Lacrimispora celerecrescens
GAGCTTTACATACCGAAATACTTCTTCACTCACGCGGCGTCGCTGGATCAGGGTTTCCCCCATTGTCCAATATTCCCCACTGCTGCCTCCCGTAGGAGTTTGGGCCGTGTCTCAGTCCCAATGTGGCCGGTCACCCTCTCAGGTCGGCTACTGATCGTCGGCTTGGTGGGCCGTTACCTCACCAACTACCTAATCAGACGCGGGTCCATCTCATACCACCGGAGTTTTTCACACCGTACCATGCGGCACTGTGTGCTTATGCGGTATTAGCAGCCGTTTCCAACTGTTATCCCCCTGTATGAGGCAGGTTACCCACGCGTTACTCACCCGTCCGCCGCTAAGTCAATTCAAAATCCATCCGAAAACTTCATTTGAATCGCTTCGCTCGACTTGCATGTGTTAAGCACGCCGCCAGCGTTCATCCTGAGCCAGGATCGAACTCTCAAATTAAATGATGTTCAATCCGGGGTCAAAATCAACTAACTAGCTAATTTATTTCCCGTTTTACTTGTTGTTTGGTTCGTATACAATTACTTGTATTCGTTCTGAAATTTTCTCATTCAAAGCCATCAAACATGGCTTATTTTATTAGAATTTTCAGGGTTTTACATACTGTTCAATCTTCTGTTTTCAAAGTGCTTTGTGTGTTGCTTTCTTGTTCAG
>NZ_JPME01000079.1 GCF_000732605.1 Lacrimispora celerecrescens
GTTTCCGTCCATTCTGAGGGAACCTTTGAGCGCCTCCGATACCCTTTCGGAGGCGACCGCCCCAGTCAAACTCCCCGCCTGACATTGTCCCCCAGCCAGGTCATGGCTGCAGGTTAGAAATCCAATACCGCAAGGGTGGTATCCCAACATCGGCTCTGATAAGACTGGCGTCCTATCTTCACTGCCTCCCACCTATCCTGTACATGCAGTACCGAATCCCAGTATCAAGCTGGAGTAAAGCTCCATGGGGTCTTTCCGTCCTGGCGCAGGTAACCAGCATCTTCACTGGTATTTCAATTTCACCGGGTGCATTGTTGAGACAGCGCTCAAATCATTACGCCTTTCGTGCGGGTCGGAACTTACCCGACAAGGAATTTCGCTACCTTAGGACCGTTATAGTTACGGCCGCCGTTTACTGGGGCTTAAATTCAGAGCTTCGCGTTGCCGCTAACCCCTCCTCGTAACCTTCCAGCACCGGGCAGGCGTCAGCCCATATACCTCACCTTTCGGTTTTGCATAGACCTGTGTTTTTGCTAAACAG
>NZ_JPME01000080.1 GCF_000732605.1 Lacrimispora celerecrescens
TAGTATATGCAGTGATTAAGATTTTAATCACTAAATGGATGGAGATGGATTCGAACCATCGAAGCGTGTCGCAACAGATTTACAGTCTGCCCCCTTTGGCCACTCGGGAACCCATCCATATTTTATTAAAGTGATGCAAGCCGATGATCGGACTCGAACCGATAACCTGCTGATTACAAATCAGCTGCTCTGCCAATTGAGCCACATCGGCACAAATCTTCTCATGCGTGTTGCTTTGCATACTGAATGGGACCTATAGGGCTCGAACCTATGACCCTCTGCTTGTAAGGCAGATGCTCTCCCAGCTGAGCTAAGATCCCATATACAAATTTAGTTTACAAACGACCCGGATGGGATTCGAACCCACGACCTCCGCCGTGACAGGGCGGCGCTCTAACCAGCTGAGCCACCAGGCCAAACCTTTTTGAAGGCTATTGCATATACCCTCAAAACCACACATTGCTACATATCTATCTTCATCCGTTCTTTCCTCTTACCTAAACCAACCTGGTTAAGCCCTCGACCTATTAGTGACAGTCAGCTGCACATGTTGCCATGCTTCCACCTCTGCCCTATCTACCTCGTCGTCTTCAAGGGGTCTTACTCTTGCGATGGGATATCTCATCTTGAGGGGGGCTTCACGCTTAGATGCCTTCAGCGTTTATCCCTTCCCGACTTGGCTACTCTGCCATGGCTTTGATAGCCAACAGATATACCAGAGGTCAGTCCATCCCGGTCCTCTCGTACTAAGGACAGCTCCTCTCAAATATCCTACGCCCACGCCGGATAGGGACCGAACTGTCTCACGACGTTCTGAACCCAGCTCGCGTACCGCTTTAATGGGCGAACAGCCCAACCCTTGGGACCTACTACAGCCCCAGGATGCGATGAGCCGACATCGAGGTGCCAAACCACTCCGTCGATGTGAACTCTTGGGAGTGATAAGCCTGTTATCCCCAGGGT
>NZ_JPME01000081.1 GCF_000732605.1 Lacrimispora celerecrescens
CCTTTTCCACTTAACACGCACTTTGGACCTTAGCTGGTGGTCTGGGCTCTTTCCCTTTTGACTACCCAACTTATCTCGTGCAGTCTGACTCCCGTACATCATCTGGCCGGCATTCGGAGTTTGATATTCTTTGGTAAGCTTTGACGCCCCTAGGAAATTCAGTGCTCTACCTCCGGCAGACTAATACGAGGCTAGCCCTAAAGCTATTTCGAGGAGAACCAGCTATCTCCGGGTTCGATTGGAATTTCTCCCCTACCCACACCTCATCGCCACCCTTTTCAACGGATGTGCGTTCGGTCCTCCATTTCCTTTTACGGAAACTTCAACCTGGACATGGGTAGATCACCCGGTTTCGGGTCTACCTTTACTGACTTATTCGCCCTATTAAGACTTGGTTTCCCTTCGGCTCCACACCTTAAGTGCTTAACCTTGCCAGTAACGGTAACTCGCCGGACCGTTCTACAAAAAGTACGCGGTTCCACCTTAAACGTGGTTCCACAGCTTGTAAACACAGGGTTTCAGGTTCTTTTTCACTCCCCTCCCGGGGTCCTTTTCACCTTTCCTTCACAGTACTATGCGCTATCGGTCACTAAGTAGTATTTAGCCTTGGGGGGT
>NZ_JPME01000082.1 GCF_000732605.1 Lacrimispora celerecrescens
CACTTAGCACCACATTTGGGATCTACCAAATGCTTATGCTAGAAGTGAGGGCTTCTTGCTCAAGTAACCTAACGGCTACAGTATCAGCAAGCTATCCCCGTGTGCCCCACGGTTTCTTTTAGCTGTTTATGCCAATACTAATATTCCTTGTTTCTTGATATTGCGTGCAGCATTTACATCTCTGTCACAAACGAAACCGCATTCACATCGATAAGTGCGTTCCGACAGAGATAATTCTTCTTTTACTTTTCCACAGCAAGAACAGGTTTTACTGCTTGGATACCATTTATCAATTTTTATCAGTTTCTTCCCCTGCTCAGACAGTTTGTAACCTAGTAACGAAGTGAATATTCCCCAGCCGTTATCATGGACGCTCTTTCCGAAATTCAAGCTCTGGGACATTCCCTGCATATTTAAGTCCTCAATACACACCGCATCGTAGACATTGATTATCTGTCTTGACAGCTTATGTAAAAAGTCTTTTCGTTGATATGATACCTTTTCATACAATCTGGCTACCTTGATTCGCTGTTTATTACGGTTGTTACTTCCAATCCGGCATTTCGATAACCTTCTCTGTTCCTTTTGTAACTGCTCCATGCTTTGATGATAGTAGCGGGGATATGCTGCAGTCACTCCATCAGAAGAAACAAATAGCTCTTTCATGGAAAAATCTAGCCCTACAACATTTTCTACTTTTACTGGCTGGATCACTTCCCCATATTCAAAAAGGACAGAAACAAAATACTTTCCTGTGGGAGTTTTCGATACGGTTGCGGACTTAATGCAAAAGTTCTCTGGAACAGGTCTATGCTGTTTCAACTTTACAAATCCGATTTTCGGAAGTTTAATACGTCCATTCTCTATACGAATACTGCCTCTTTGATTATTGGTCGTATAACTGTCCTGATGTCTATGTTTGCTTTTGAACTTAGGAAACCCTGACTTTGGAGAACGAAAGAAATTACGATACGCTGCTTGTAAATGGAGCTGAGCATTGGCGAGTGCCAGACTATCTACTTCTTTCAGCCATGGGAATTCTTCTTTATACTGCGCAGGCGTATTGCTCAGCTTTTTCCTGTCTCATGA
>NZ_JPME01000083.1 GCF_000732605.1 Lacrimispora celerecrescens
CACCATGGGAGTTGGTAACGCCCGAAGTCAGTGACCCAACCGTAAGGAGGGAGCTGCCGAAGGCGGGACTGATAACTGGGGTGAAGTCGTAACAAGGTAGCCGTATCGGAAGGTGCGGCTGGATCACCTCCTTTCTAAGGAAGAAGAAGTAAGGGTTTTATATACTGTTGAGTCTTATGTTTCAAAGTTTCGTAATGTGTAACCTCGCGAACAAGTTCGCTCGGTCGCGGCTGTGCCGCTTATACAACAGAATACAAATGTGCTTATGAAAGCAAGCTTTCAACACACATTTCCATTCCGTTGTACACGCATTACTAGTTAGACGAAAATATGGAAACACCAAGAAGACAAAAGATTTCTGGTGCCGATGCGCTTAGGGGAGACACCCGTTCCCATCCCGAACACGATGGTTAAGACTTAAGCGGCCGATGGTACTATGCTGGAGACGGCATGGGAGAGCAGGTGGGTGCCAGATTATTTATGGGCTTATAGCTCAGCTGGTTAGAGCGCACGCCTGATAAGCGTGAGGTCGGTGGTTCGAGTCCACTTAAGCCCATTGGTTTACAAAACCAGGTGATAATGATAAAAGAATATAGGGATAGCCTTTATAGGGTAGACCCACATCCGAGTTTCTGGGGGTGTAGCTCAGTTGGGAGAGCACCTGCCTTGCAAGCAGGGGGTCAAGAGTTCGAATCTCTCCATCTCCATTTGGTGTAATTGAGAAGTTAGCTTTCATAGATAACGTTTCTGATTGCATCACGCATGTACCTTGAAAACCACATATTGAAATATATCTAGATTAGTTTTTATATGTCAAAGTATAAAAACAAAATCAAGACATCCGAGGTGTTACATCTAACGATGTAACCAAACAAAACTCGTTAAAGTAACCGTAACGTACGGTGAAATAACAAACCTAAGACCAGAGATACAACGCTATGTATCTTAGATAAGTAGCCCGCACCCGCAGGTGAACATCGAATTGGTTAAGCTAATAAGAGCGCAGGGTGGATGCCTTGGCACTAAGAGCCGATGAAAGACGTGATAAGCTGCGAAAAGCTTCGGGGAGGAGCAAAT
>NZ_JPME01000084.1 GCF_000732605.1 Lacrimispora celerecrescens
GCTGAGACAGTAACACAGAAAAAGCACTTTGAAAACAGAAGATTGAACAGTATGTAAAACCCTGAAAATTCTAATAAAATAAGCCATGTTTGATGGCTTTGAATGAGAAAATTTCAGAACAAATACAAGTAATTGTATACGAACCAAACAACAAGTAAAACGGGAAATAAATTAGCTAGTTAGTTGATTTTGACCCCGGATTGAACATCATTTAATTTGAGAGTTCGATCCTGGCTCAGGATGAACGCTGGCGGCGTGCTTAACACATGCAAGTCGAGCGAAGCGATTTCAAGGAAGTTTTCGGATGGAATTGAAATTGACTTAGCGGCGGACGGGTGAGTAACGCGTGGGTAACCTGCCTCATACAGGGGGATAACAGTTGGAAACGGCTGCTAATACCGCATAAGCACACAGTGCCGCATGGTACGGTGTGAAAAACTCCGGTGGTATGAGATGGACCCGCGTCTGATTAGGTAGTTGGTGAGGTAACGGCCCACCAAGCCGACGATCAGTAGCCGACCTGAGAGGGTGACCGGCCACATTGGGACTGAGA
>NZ_JPME01000085.1 GCF_000732605.1 Lacrimispora celerecrescens
GAATTTCCTAAGTCTTCAGCCGCACTGCTTAAACAATGACACCACCGCCTCAAAGGATTGTATGCTGTATTCATAAGCCACAATTTTATCTACCCCATCACCGACCTCCTCCATACGAATACTGCCTTTTTGATTATTGGTCGTATAACTGTCTTGATGTCGATGTTTGCTTTTGAACTTAGGAAACCCTGACTTGGGGGAACGGAAGTAATTACGATATGCTGCTTGTAAATGGAGCTGGGCATTGGCAAGTGCCAGACTATCTACTTCTTTCAGCCATGGGAATTCTTCTTTATACTGTGCAGGCATATTGCTCAGCTTTTTCCCTGTCTCATGATAATAGTCAATTTTATCACCCAGCATTTTATTATAGATAAATCTGACACAGCCAAAGGTCCTGGTCAGTAAATTCATTTGTTCTGAATTAGGATAAAGTCTGAATTTATAAGCTTTATTCACTCTTCTCACCTTGGCTTTCGATATACTGCTTAAGGACAGACGGGGGAGCATCACCAGCGGTTATCAGACAAAAGCTTTGACTCCAGAAATATTCGTTCCACAGTTTCTGACGAACTTCCGGAAACTCTTTCTTAATCAGTCGGCTGCTGGCACTTTTATAAGCATTGATGAACTTACTGATTTCGGTTTTGGGATGGGCACGAAATAAAATATGGATATGGTCAGCATCATAATTCCATTCCATGAGTGTTATATGGTAGTTCGGTGCGATGTACTCAAAAATCTCCTTCGCACGAGACGATATAAGGTTATCAAAAACCCTACGCCTATATTTTACTACTAATATCAAATGATAATGCAGTAGAAATACCGAATGAGCATTGTTATCTAAAACCATAGTATCACCAGCCTTTCATTCTATTCGACTGATTACATTATACTACAAAAATAG
>NZ_JPME01000086.1 GCF_000732605.1 Lacrimispora celerecrescens
TTATCATGAGACAGGGAAAAAGCTGAGCAATATGCCTGCACAGTATAAAGAAGAATTCCCATGGCTGAAAGAAGTAGATAGTCTGGCACTTGCCAATGCCCAGCTCCATTTACAAGCAGCATATCGTAATTACTTCCGTTCCCCCAAGTCAGGGTTTCCTAAGTTCAAAAGCAAACATCGACATCAAGACAGTTATACGACCAATAATCAAAAAGGCAGTATTCGTATGGAGGAGGGGCGTATCAAACTTCCAAAAATCGGATTTGTAAAGTTGAAACAGCATAGACCTGTACCAAAAAACTACGCTATTAAATCTGCGACAGTATCGAAAACACCCACAGGAAAATATTTTATTTCTGTTCTTTTTGAATATGAGGAAGTAATCCAGCCAGTAAAAGTAGAAAATGTTGTAGGACTGGATTTTTCCATGAAAGAGCTATTTGTTTCTTCTGATGGAGTGACTGCAGCATATCCCCGCTACTATCGTCAAAGCATGGAGCAGTTACAAAAGGAACAGAGAAGGTTATTGAAATGCCGGATTGGAAGTAAAAACCGTAATAAACAGCGAATCAGGGTAGCCAGATTGCATGAAAAGGTATCACATCAACGAAAAGACTTTTTACATAAGCTGTCAAGACAGATAACCAATGTCTACGATGCGGTGTGTATTGAGGACCTAAATATGCAGGGAATGTCCCAGAGCTTGAATTTCGGAAAGAGCGTTCACGATAATGGCTGGGGAATATTCACTTCATTGCTAGACTACAAGCTGTCTGAACAGGGAAAGAAACTGATAAAAATTAGTAAATGGTATCCAAGCAGTAAAACCTGTTCTTGCTGTGGAAACGTAAAAGAAGAATTATCTCTGTCGGAACGCACTTATCGATGTGAATGCGGTTTCGTTTGTGACAGAGATGTAAATGCTGCACGCAATATCAAGAAACAAGGAATATTAGTATTGGCATAAACATCTAAGAGAAACCGTGGGGCACAAC
>NZ_JPME01000087.1 GCF_000732605.1 Lacrimispora celerecrescens
GATGGAGTGACTGCAGCATATCCCCGCTACTATCGTCAAAGCATGGAGCAGTTACAAAAGGAACAGAGAAGGTTATTGAAATGCCGGATTGGAAGTAAAAACCGTAATAAACAGCGAATCAGGGTAGCCAGATTGCATGAAAAGGTATCACATCAACGAAAAGACTTTTTACATAAGCTGTCAAGACAGATAACCAATGTCTACGATGCGGTGTGTATTGAGGACTTAAATATGCAGGGAATGTCCCAGAGCTTGAATTTCGGAAAGAGCGTTCATGATAATGGCTGGGGAATATTCACTTCATTACTAGACTACAAGCTGTCCGAACAGGGAAAGAAACTGATAAAAATTGATAAATGGTATCCGAGCAGTAAAACCTGTTCTTGCTGTGGAAATGTAAAAGAAGAATTGTCTCTGTCGGAACGCATATATCAATGCGAATGCGGTTTCGTTTGTGACAGAGATGTAAATGCTGCACGCAATATCAAGAAACAAGGAATGTTAGTATTGGCATAAACGGCTAAAAGAAACCGTGGGGCGCACGGGGATAGCTTGTTGATACTGTAACCGTTAGGTTACTTGAGCAAGAAGCCCTCACTTCTAGCATAAGCATTTGGCTGATCCCAAATGTGGTGCTAAGTGGTGGGAGTATGTCACATAATTGATTATGTATTAGATG
>NZ_JPME01000088.1 GCF_000732605.1 Lacrimispora celerecrescens
ATTCGATGTTCACCTGCGGGTGCGGGCTACTTATCTAAGATACATAGCGTTGTATCTCTGGTCTTAGGTTTGTTATTTCACCGTACGTTACGGTTACTTTAACGAGTTTTGTTTGGTTACATCGTTAGATGTAACACCTCGGATGTCTTGATATTGTCTTTATAATAAAGACTTTATCTAGATATATTTCAATATGTGGTTTTCAAGGTACATACACGATGTCATCAGAAACATTACATGCTTTCCTTTGGCATCACCTGACTGAAGTTTATCAGTCATTCGCTTGCTCGATCAACTCGAACCCACGAATCACTGGTAAAAACCAGCTATATAAAACAGCACTGCCCTGCTGAATCAGGTTAACACATTCTTTAGCACAGGCTTCGCTTTTCCCTCCGCCCATTGGAACATGTCCGTTCTATATAAAACACTCGCTAGAGTGAATTTTTTTAAAGTAATCTGGCACCCACCTGCTCTCCCATGCCGTCTCCAGCATAGTACCATCGGCCGCTTAAGTCTTAACCATCGTGTTCGGGATGGGAACGGGTGTCTCCCCTAAGCGCATCGGCACCAGAAATCTTTTGTCTTCTTGGTGTTTCCATATTCTTTTTTTATTTCTTTGAAAACTTAAGACTCAACAGTATATAAAACCCTTACTTCTTCTTCCTTAGAAAGGAGGTGATCCAGCCGCACCTTC
>NZ_JPME01000089.1 GCF_000732605.1 Lacrimispora celerecrescens
CCATATACCTCACCTTTCGGTTTTGCATAGACCTGTGTTTTTGCTAAACAGTTGCTTGAGCCTATTCTCTGCGGCCTGGTTTCCCAGGCACCCCTTATCCCGAAGTTACGGGGTCATTTTGCCGAGTTCCTTAACAATGCTTCTCCCGCCGGCCTTAGGATTCTCTCCTCATCCACCTGTGTCGGTTTACGGTACGGGCACATATTACACAATAGCGGCTTTTCTTGACAGCCCCTACGAAGACTTCCCTACTTGTGTTCGGTACGCGTCACACCTTCCTGTTGCTGGGTGGATTTGCCATTCCAGCCAGTCCAGTGCTTGCCCCGGTCTTTTCATTCCCGGGTTCTTCTTCGGTTCTGTGTCCCCACAGTTCTGATAATATGCGGTACAGGAATTTCAAC
>NZ_JPME01000090.1 GCF_000732605.1 Lacrimispora celerecrescens
GCTATCCCCGTGTGCCCCACGGTTTCTCTTAGCTGTTTATGCCAATACTAATATTCCTTGTTTCTTGATATTGCGTGCAGCATTTACATCTCTGTCACATATGAAACCGCATTCACATTGATACATGCGTTCCGACAGAGACAATTCTTCTTTTACTTTTCCACAGCAAGAACAGGTTTTACTGCTCGGATACCATTTATCAATTTTTATCAGTTTCTTTCCCTGTTCAGACAGCTTGTAGTCTAGTAATGAAGTGAATATTCCCCAGCCATTATCATAAACGCTCTTTCCGAAATTCAAGCTCTGGGACATTCCCTGCATATTTAGGTCCTCAATACACACCGCATCGTAGACATTGGTTATCTGTCTTGACAGCTTATGTAAAAAGTCTTTTCGTTGATGTGATACCTTTTCATACAATCTGGCTACCTTGATTCGCTGTTTATTACGGTTGTTACTTCCAATCCGGCATTTAGACAACCTTCTCTGTTCCTTGCTTAACTGCTCCATACTTTGACGATAGTAATGGGGATATGCTGCAGTCACTCCATCAGAAGAAACAAATAGCTCTTTCATGGAAAAATCCAGTCCTACAACATTCTTTGCCTTTACTGGCTGGATCACTTCCTCATATTCAAAAAGGACAGAAACAAAATACTTTCCTGTGGGAGTTTTCGATACGGTTGCAGACTTAATGCAAAAGTTCTCTGGAATAGGTCTATGCTGTTTCAACTTTACAAATCCGATTCTTGGAAGTTTGATACGTCCATGCTCTATACGAATACTGCCTCTTTGATTATTGGTCGTATAACTGTCCTGATGTCGATGTTTGCTTTTGAACTTAGGAAACCCTGACTTTGGAGATCGAAAGAAATTACGATATGCTGCTTGTAAATGGAGCTGGGCATTGGCAAGTGCCAGACTGTCTACTTCTTTCAGCCATGGGAATTCTTCTTTATACTGCGCAGGCGTATTGCTCAGCTTTTTCCCTGTCTCATGATAATAGTCAATTTTATCACCCAGCATTTTATTATAGATAAATCTGACACAGCCAAAGGTCCTGGTCAGTAAATTCATTTGTTCTGCATTAGGATAAAGTCTGAATTTATAAGCTTTATTCACTCTTCTCACCCTGGCTTTCGATATACTGCTTAAGGACAGACGGGGGAGCATCACCAGCGGTTATCAGACAAAAGCTTTGACTCCAGAAATATTCGTTCCACAGTTTCTGACGAACTTCCGGAAACTCTTTCTTAATCAGTCGGCTGCTGGCACTTTTATAAGCATTGATGAACTTACTGATTTCAGTTTTGGGATGGGCACGAAATAAAATATGGATATGGTCAGCATCATAATTCCATTCCATGAGTGTTATATGGTAGTTCGGTGCGATGCACTCAAAAATCTCCTTCGCACGAGACGATATAAGGTTATCAAAAACCCTACGCCTATATTTTACTACTAA
>NZ_JPME01000091.1 GCF_000732605.1 Lacrimispora celerecrescens
ATGAAGTGAATATTCCCCAGCCATTATCGTGAACGCTCTTTCCGAAATTCAAGCTCTGGGACATTCCCTGCATATTTAGGTCCTCAATACACACCGCATCGTAGACATTGGTTATCTGTCTTGACAGCTTATGTAAAAAGTCTTTTCGTTGATGTGATACCTTTTCATGCAATCTGGCTACCCTGATTCGCTGTTTATTACGGTTTTTACTTCCAATCCGGCATTTCGATAACCTTCTCTGTTCCTTTTGTAACTGCTCCATGCTTTGACGATAGTAGCGGGGATATGCTGCAGTCACTCCGTCAGAAGAAACAAATAGCTCTTTCATGGAAAAATCCAGTCCTACAACATTTTCTGCCTTTACTGGCTGGATTACCTCCTCATATTCAAAAAGAACAGAAATAAAATATTTTCCTGTGGGTGTTTTTGATACTGTCACAGATTTAATAGCATAGTTATTTGGTACAGGTCTATGCTGTTTCAACTTTACAAATCCGACTTTTGGAAGTTTGATACGCCCTTCCTCCATACGAATACTGCCTTTTTGATTATTGGTCGTATAACTGTCCTGATGTCGATGTTTGCTTTTGAACTTAGGAAACCCTGACTTGGGGGAACGGAAGAAATTACGATACGCTGCTTGTAGATGGAGCTGGGCATTGGCGAGTGCCAGACTGTCTACTTCTTTCAGCCATGGGAATTCTTCTTTATACTGTGCAGGCGTATTACTCAGTATTTTCCCTGTCTCATGATAATAGTCAATTTTATCACCAAGCATTTTATTATAGATAAATCTGACACAGCCAAAGGTCCTGGTCAGTAAATTCATTTGTTCTGCATTAGGATAAAGTCTGAATTTATAAGCTTTATTCACTCTTCTCACCCTGGCTTTCGATATACTGCTTAAGGACAGTTAAGGGAGCTCCACCAGCGGTTATCAGACAAAAGCTTTGACTCCAGAAATATTCGTTCCACAGTTTCTGACGAACTTCCGGAAACTCTTTCTTAATCAGTCGGCTGCTGGCACTTTATA
>NZ_JPME01000092.1 GCF_000732605.1 Lacrimispora celerecrescens
AAGGTGGTGGATGAATCGCTATAATTCTTGATATAAATATGTTTTGTGGTATAATATAATCAGTCGAATAGAATGAAAGGCTGGTGATACTATGATTTAGATAACAATGCTCATTCGGTATTTCTACTGAATTATCATTTGATATTAGTAGTAAAATATAGGCGTAGGGTTTTTGATAACCTTATATCGTCTCGTGCGAAGGAGATTTTTGAGTACATCGCACCGAACTACCATATAACACTTATGGAATGGAATCATGATGCAGACCATATCCATATTTTATTTCGTGCCCATCCCAAAACCGAAATCAGTAAGTTCATCAATGCTTATAAAAGTGCCAGCAGCCGACTGATTAAGAAAGAGTTTCCGGAAATTCGTCAGAAACTGTGGAACGAATATTTCTGGAGTCAAAGCTTTTGCCTGATAACTGCTGGTGGAGCTCCCTTAACTGTCCTTAAGCAGTATATCGAAAGCCAGGGTGAGAAGAGTGAATAAAGCTTATAAATTCAGACTTTATCCTAATGCAGAACAAATGAATTTACTGACCAGGACCTTTGGCTGTGTCAGATTTATCTATAATAAAATGCTGGGTGATAAAATTGACTATTATCATGAGACAGGGAAAAAGCTGAGCAATACGCCTGCACAGTATAAAGAAGAATTCCCATGGCTGAAAGAAGTAGATAGTCTGGCACTTGCCAATGCCCAGCTCCATTTACAAGCAGCATATCGTAATTTCTTCCGTTCCCCCAAGTCAGGGTTTCCTAAATTCAAAAGCAAACATCGACATCAAGACAGTTATACGACCAATAATCAAAAAGGCAGTATTCGTAT
The DNA here is from genome assembly GCF_000732605.1 of Lacrimispora celerecrescens. Taxonomy (GTDB): domain Bacteria; phylum Bacillota; class Clostridia; order Lachnospirales; family Lachnospiraceae; genus Lacrimispora; species Lacrimispora celerecrescens_B. The sequence continues at coordinate 835 of NZ_JPME01000092.1, forward strand.
GGAGGAGGGGCGTATCAAACTTCCAAAAATCGGATTTGTAAAGTTGAAACAGCATAGACCTGTACCAAAAGACTATGCTATTAAATCTGCGACAGTATCAAAAACACCCAAAGGAAAATATTTTGTCTCTGTCCTTTTTGAATACGAAGAAGTGATCCAGCCAGTAAAGGCAGAAAATGTTGTAGGACTGGATTTTTCCATGAAAGAGCTATTTGTTTCTTCTGATGGAGTGACTGCAGCATATCCCCGCTACTATCGTCAAAGCATGGAGCAGTTACAAAAGGAACAGAGAAGGTTATCGAAATGCCGGATTGGAAGTAAAAACCGTAATAAACAGCGAATCAGGGTAGCCAGATTGCATGAAAAGGTATCACATCAACGAAAAGACTTTTTACATAAGCTGTCAAGACAGATAACCAATGTCTACGATGCAGTGTGTATTGAGGACCTAAATATGCAGGGAATGTCCCAGAGCTTGAATTTCGGAAAGA